>CAVPTU010000068.1:0-29969 GCA_963708565.1 uncultured Alphaproteobacteria bacterium | reverse complement strand
CGATCGCTGCGCTCTGACGCGGGGTTCGCCGCCGACCACTCGGCGGAGGCATGCGTGTGAACGGCGTCGGGCCTGGGCCGATCTTTACGCCGTTCCATCAGCGCCGCATCGCGGCTTCCGGCGCGATCGTGGAGCAGTACAACGCCAGGGCTGAGGGTGATCGTGACCTTCTGCTGGGGTCAACGAATTGGCAAGGTTGTGCCGGCGGTAAACAAGGAAAATGGAACCGCAAAACACGCAGAACACGCAAATGGATATCGGTGAGGACAGGACTAACCTCCTGTTCAAACGAATTATAGGCTGCGCCCTGACGGTGCTCCACGCGCTGGGACGAGCTACGCAAGTCGAACACATCGTCCTCGTCGAATTGAAGGTTAGCGAAGGCGAGCCTGAATTATCTGAAAGCCACAGGCTTGCATCTCTGCCTGCAACTCAACTTCGGCAAGCCTCGGCTTGAGATCAAACGCATCGTCCTGGCCCTGTAAGGCACCGCCGCCCTTTGCGTGTTCTGCGTGATTTGCGGTTCCATTTTATTCTCGGTCGGACAGACCGCGCTGAGCAGAATAAGGGCAGACGAAGGATAAACCAGCCAGTCGCGCCCGCAGCGACCGTCGACGGCTACGGAAGCCGGGCCGCGCTTCGCTCGGAGCGCCGTTCCTTCAGCTCAAGTGCTGCGCGGCTTCGCCCAGCCCGCGGCCGCGATCGTAAAATTTCAGATCGGTATCGAGATAGGGCAGGATCAGCTTGTCCTTGATGAACCTGGGTGGGCGGACATTCGCATCGGTTCGTGCCAGGGGCAAGCGCCCGGTCCAAGCCAGTTCAGGCATTATTAACCCCAACCGGGCTACGCTGTCGGCATGTTGTCGCCCACCTCACTTGCGGTGTTTTCCGTTGGCGCGGCGCAGCCCGGCTTCGGTCAGGCTGGCCCGGTCCAGCGGGCGCGCACGCTGGATGCCGAGCAATCGGCCGCCCGCACAGCTGAGCGCGCCCACGACCCCCACGTCGTCCGGGCGCGACGCTGCGCCGCAAGGTCGGCTCTTGCCGCGCGGATCGCTGCTGGATCTCTCCGTCTAGCCTCATCTTCTGCACGCACCGGGGATGGTGTTGGGTCGATGAGCCCAGTGTGTGCGACGGCCAAACAACCGCACTATAACCCTTCGGGTCACACCGAAGGGTCATAGTGCTTGGTCCGCGCCGTCCAACTGCTGTTTCCGCCCGACCCAGGCGGCCTTCGGTTGCTCGCGGCTTTGCGCGCTACTCTGGCGGGCGTCGTGACCTTCTTGCTGGTCATGCTGCTGGGCACGGTCGTCGTGGTTCCGGTCACCGACCGTATTCTGGGCTTCGCCATGGCTCTGTTCATCGCGGCGAGCGTGCGCGACGGCACGATGCGGCAGCGGCTCATCACGATCGCCTTGGCGCCCCTATTCGCCTTTGCAGCCACCACTATCGCGGCGCTGCTGTACGACCAGCCGCTTCCCGCGGCAGCTCTGCTGCCGGCGATCATGTTTCTTGTCACCTACGGAACCTCGCGGGGTCCACGCTGGGCCACGGTCGGTATCGTGGCACTGATCGCATACTTCATTGGACTGGTAACTCACGCGCCGCCGGCGGCGTTGCCGATGCGCTTCATGGTGGTGCTGCTTGCAGCAGGGGACGCGGCGCTGGTTCGCTGCATGCTGCTGCCGGAGCGGCCGCACGCAGAACTCGATCTCCTGCGCCGCGCGATTCATGGCGGCATTGTGCATGTGCTGGATCATGTCGCCGGCGCCATCACGGCAGGCTCATGGACCCGTCGATCGAGCGAGGACTTGCGCCGGGACGTCCGTGTTCTCGATGACGCGGTGATACTGGCACAGGCACGCGTCGCGGCGCTTGCGCGAGAATTGCCGGGTCATGATGACACGTGGCTGCATTTGCTGGCGGTCCAACTTGGCGTCGAGCGCCTCGCACGTGTCGCCTTGCTCGATCTGGGCACGCCGGCCGACAGAGACACGCTGCTCGCCACGCTGACGGCCTTGCGGCACGATAGCGAACCGCCTCCGCAGCGGGGCACCAGCCGGCTTGGCGGCGCGCTTTCTCTGCTCAGTCAGGCGATGCATGGGTCGGCGCGCGACGCGACAGCCCCGGCTGCCGCACCGCCGCCGGCTCTTTCCGCGCCGGCCCTGCGCTCAGCGGTGCTCACCGCGGTCGCCACGGCCCTGGCGATCATTGTCGGCGATCTGGTGTCGCCCAATCGCTGGTACTGGGCGGCCTTCGCCGCCTACGTCATGTTTCAGGGCACACGCTCGCGCGGCAAATCCATCGCCAAGGGCATGCAGTTCATCATCGGCACCCTGGCGGGCGTCGTCTTCGCCATGCTGGTCGCCACATTGCTGTCCGGGCACGAGATCCTGACCATGGCGGCCATCGTTGCCGCCGTCTTCCTGGCTTTCCAGGCCAACGTCGCCGCGTATGGCGCGATGGTGTTCTGGATCACCGTCATTCTCGGCCTGCTGTTCGGCATGCTGGGCTTCTTCCCACCCGACCTGCTGCTACTGCGGCTCAAGGAGTCGGCGGTCGGTGCCGCCTGCGGCGCGGTGGTGGCGAGCACCGCGCCTGTCCGGCGTCAGCGCGCAGCAGTCGAGCAGGCCATGCGTGCTTTCCTGGAGGCGCTCGGTCACTCGGTAACCGGCGCCGTGCGTTCCCTGCTTGACGGCACGCCGGCGCTGGACTCGGCGGAGTGCATCCTCGCCACCGAGCAGCGCTTCCGCGACCTGAGCGCGATCGCTCAGGCCGAGCGCCTGGGGTTGGTTGCGGCACGCACCGAGCCGCTCCGTCGCCGCATGCTGGTGCTCGAAGGCTGCGAGCGTTGGTCGCGAGAATTGGGGCAGATCGGTCTTCAGGCCGTCCGGCTCGAGGATCCCAGCCTGGTCAGATTGGTGCGCGAAACCGTGTCAGGGATCGAAAAGGTCATACCCGAGTTGATCGCTGGCCTGAGCAGGCGATCCGCCATCGCGCTGCCAGGCGATGAATCGGTGGAGGCGCAGGGCAATGATCTGCCTCGCGCGGTACGGCTGCTGTTGCGCATCGACTCGGCGCTGGTTCACATGGCCGCGCACTGACCAGGCAGGGCCACACGCAACGGTGATCCCCTCGTTTCATTGTTCGTGAGATGCGCAATCAGCGCGGCGGGGTTATCGTTCAGTGACGGCCTGATGAAGCCGCAAAAATCTCGCAGCAGCGCCGCTCTGGCCGGGTGTGTCTGGTCGAGCAAGGTGCCAGCAGGAGGCGCCCATGGAAGGACAGACATCCGAAGCCCTGTTGTCACTGTTCGACAGCACACGTCTGCGGCCACGCTACTGGGTCAACTTCGGCCTGCTGTCGCTGATCACGGTGCTGGAGTTTTTCGACTTCGCCATCGTTGCATTCCTGCTTGCGGTGCTCGGGCCGCAATGGCACCTGACCTACGGGCAGTCCGCGGTCATTCTGTACAGCGGCGGCGTCGGAGCGATCTGCGGCGCCGTTGCCTGGGGCAGCCTGTCCGACGCCTGGGGCCGCAAGAGCCAACTCGTTCTGGGCACATTCATCTGTGGCATCGGCGCCGGTGCGATCGGTCTGGTGCCGCAGGGAGCATGGGGCGTGCTGGCCGTGCTGCGCTTCATTGTCGGCTTCGGTTTGACGGCTGCGGTGACGCCCTGCCTCACGCTTGTCGTCGAGATCACTCCGACGCGCTTCCGCACTGCCGTCGCCAGCTTCTATGTCGTATTCGCCACCGCCGGCGCGCTGTTGGCCTCGGCGACCTCGGCGGCGTTGCTGGCACTGCTGGGCTGGCGCGGCGTCGCGATGCTGGGAGCGGTGACAATACCGGTGGGCATTGCAATAGCGCTGGTGGTTCCGGAATCGGTGCGATGGCTGACCGCCAAGGGGCATTTCGTAGAGGCGCGCGCGCAGGTGGCTCGCCAGCTTGACATGCCGCTCGATCGGGTGCCGTTGCCGACCGTGCGGCCGGTTGCCCCGCCTACTGGCAGCCTGGCCGAACTCTACCGGAGCCCCAAGCGCTTCTGGGAAACCGTGATCATCTGGGGCGGTGCCTCGACCGCCGCGTATGGTGTGTATCTGTGGGGACCGACGATCGTGTCGCTACTGCTGGGGATTTCGGTGCCGGCGGCGGCGGGTTACTTCGTGTTCATCGCCGCCGGCGGCATCGTGGGCAAGATCGTGGTGTCGCATCGTCTCGCCGATCATCGGGCGGCGGCGGTGCGGTCAGCTTTGGGGATTTCTCGGTGCCATATCGCTGGCGGCAGCAGCCTATTTCAGCAACACGTTCGTCGACGGCGTGCCGCTGCTGGTGGTTTTCCTGTGCTGCTCGACCTTCGGCATCGACGGCAGCTTCTCGAACCTCGCGCCCTATACAGTGGAGGTATTCGGCGTACGTCTGGGCGCGCGTTCGTCCGGCCTGGGCCAGGCTGCGAACGGCGTGGGGAAGATCGTCGGGCCGCTGAGCCTGGCGCTGATTGCCGGTACCGGCAACATCGTCTCGCCGCACGCGACCGCAGACGGCGGTGCTGCCGGCATTCATGTTCCTGGCGTTTGCCATGCTCTGTGTCGGACTGTCGTTCAGCATTCTGGGCATCGAGACACATGGCGTGCCGATGACGCTGCACGGCGAAGCGGAAGGGGAGGCGGAGTCGGATCGGCCGGCGATCGCGCTATAATACCATCCGCCTGGACCGATGACTCGAACGTGAATCGGCTCGACGCGACGGGGTGTGATTCGCAGTCTCTGCTGGAAAGGGAGACGGCAATGACGATTGCGATCACACGGTTGGAGTTGACGGCTTCGGATCTGCGCGACGCGGCGGCACAGACACAGGACGCGAAAGCGTCGCGACGGATGCTGGCGATTGCCTTGGTGCTGGAAGGCTGGTCGCGGGAAGCGGCGGGCGAGGCATGCGCAATGGATCGCCAGACGCTGTGCGACTGGGTGCACCGCTACAACGAATTGGGACTGGAGGGTCTGTTCGACCGGCCGCGTCGCAACGGCCCGCAGCCCCGCCTGTCCGCTGAGCAGCAGGCCAAAGTGGCGGAATGGGTCGAGCAGGGTCCGGACCTTGGGCGGGACGGCGTGGTGCGCTGGCGTTGTGTCGATCTGCAGTTGCGGATTGCGCAGGAGTTTGCCGTCCAGCTGCACGAACGCACGGTGGGCAAACTGCTGCGCCGGCTGTCGTTCCGGCGGCTGTCGGTGCGTCCGCAGCACCCGCAGAGCAAGCCCGAGGAACAAGCGGTTTTCAGCATAGCTTCGCCGATCTCGTGACCGCCGCACTGCCGCCGCAAGCGGCCGGCAGGCCGGTGGAGATCTGGTTCACCGACGAAGCCCGTGTCGGTCAGCAGGGGACGCTGACGCGCGTGTGGGCGAAACGCGGCTCGCGCCCCCGCGCCCTGCGCGATCGACGCTTTGAATGGGCCTATCTGTTCGGCGCGATCTGTCCGGAGCGTCGCGTCGGTGCCGCCATCGTCATGCCGGAGGTCAATATCGAGGCGATGAACGAGCACCTGGCCACGATCAGCCGCCGCGTCTCTGTCGGCGCCATCGCACTGTTGGTGCTGGATGGCGCCGGCTGGCACAGCTCGCCGCGGCTCAACGTGCCGCAGAACATCGTGTTGCTGCCACTGCCGCCCTACTCGCCCGAACTGAACCCCATGGAAAATGTCTGGGAGTTCATGCGCGGCAACTTTCTCAGCCACTGTGTCTGGGACGGCTACGACGCCATCATCGAGGCTTGTTGTGACGCCTGGAACAAGCTGATGCGAATGCCCGAGCGTATTGCCTCACTCACCAGACGGACATGGGCAAAACCGGTGGCCGGATAGGGCGGTTGGTATAAGTCCGGCTCTTGCTGCGAGCAGCCGGAGTGATCGGCGATGAACCTTGAGGCGGCGCTGCGCGATCTTGCCACGGCCCTGGAAGCGGCCGATGGGGCGCGTGGCCGCGATGTAAGACTGCGGGCCGCGCGTCAAGTCGTGGTCAGGCAGTGCATGGCGGGGCTGGGAGTGGAACCGACGGGTCAGCCGTCGGTTGGCTCGATCGCCAGGCTGGCGGCCGAGGCGCCAAGCCGGTCGGTGCGGCGGGCCTGCGCGGTGCTGCTGGTGCATGCTTTGACGGTGCCGGGTCTGGTGCCGGCAGCGTCTCGCCGGCGACATCTGCGCACTGATGGAAGGCGCGCTGCGCGACGTGCTGCTACGGTGCGGATATCCATTCGGCGGATCGATCGAGGAAAGGATGCGCGTGCTGCAACGGCTGCACGCCGCGATAGGCGAGTTGATGCAGCCGCTGGAGCCGACATTTCCGAACTGGCAGGGACTGTACGCGGGATAGCGCGCTGTCAGGCCTATCAGTTGTATCGTCGCAACGCACGTCCGCAACGAGGGTCGCTGCATCTGGACGCTGGAAAAACCCTGGCGCATAGGGGCGCGACGCCCGGAGGAAGCGCCGCCCGGCCATGATGTACTTCACGCCCCTGAAGACCGCGGTCATCCTCGGCCTCTGCGCTCTCGGCGCGATCCTCTGCATCCCCAACCTGTTCCCCGCCCCGGCCGCCTGGCTGCCATGGCGGACAGGTGCATCTCGGGCTCGACCTGCGCGGCGGCTCCTACCTGCTGCTCGAGGTGGACATGAAGGCGGTGGTCAAGGAGCGGCTGGACAGCATGGTGGACGCCGTGCGCCAGGCGCTGCGGCCGGGATCGATCTTCTACCAGACGCTGGAGGCGCAGCCCGACCAGAACCGCATCCTGCTGAAGCTGCGCGATGCCACCAAGCTGGATGCGGCCGTGGCGGCGATCCGTCCGCTGATCGCGGCGGAGGGGCCAACGGGCACGCCGGAGTTCGATCAGGCCTCCAGCCCCGACGGCACGATCGTGCTGACCCTGTCGCCGGTGGCGCTGAACGCGCGCGCCCGCGGCGCCGTGCAGCAGTCGATCGAGATCGTCCGCCGCCGCATCGACGAGACCGGCGTGGTCGATCCGCAGATCACCCAGCAGGGCGAGACGCGCATCGTGGTGCAGTTGCCCGGCATCAGCGATCCCAATCGGATCAAGGAACTGCTGGGCAAGACCGCGCACATGACGTTCCAGCTCGTCGATGAGACGGCGAACGCCAACGCCGGCGGGCCGCCGCCGCCGGGGGTGGACTACCTGCCGATGCAGGACAACCCGAACCAGAAGATCGCGGTGCGCCGGCGGGTCGACGTGGACGGCGGCGACCTGACCGACGCGCGCGCCGGCACCAACCCGCAGACCGGCGAGTGGGTGGTCAATTTCACCTTCAACTCCCTCGGCGCACGCCGGTTCGGCGATGTGACCCGGGCGAACGTCAACCACCGCTTCGCGATCGTGCTGGACGGCAAGGTGATCAGCGCCCCGGTGATCCGCGAGCCGATCACCGGCGGGCGCGGTCAGATCAGCGGCAACTTCACCGCCGCGAGCGCCAACGACCTGGCGGTGCTGCTGCGGGCGGGCGCACTGCCGGCGCCGCTGACCGTGGTGGAGGAGCGCAGCGTCGGGCCCGAACTGGGTGCCGACTCGATCCGCGCCGGCGCGATCTCGCTGGCGGTCGGCTTCATCCTCGTCATCGGCTTCATGGCGACGTTCTACGGCCTGTTCGGCTGGTTCGCGAATGTCTGCCTGGTGGTGAACCTGGTCCTGATGCTGGGCATCATGTCGCTGCTCCAGGCGACGCTGACGCTGCCGGGCATGGCCGGGCATCCTGCTGACGCTGGGCATGGCGGTGGACGCCAACATCCTGATCAACGAGCGCATCCGCGAGGAGCAGCGCCTTGGCCGCCCGCCGCTGTCGGCGCTGGAGCATGGCTTCACAAGGGCTTACAATACGATCTTCGATTCCAATGTCGCGGCATTCCTGGCCCACGTCATGCTGTTCATCTTCGGCTCCGGCCCGGTGCGAGGATTTGCCGTGACCATCACCGTCGGCATCGCCACGTCGCATGTTCACCGCCTGGATGCTGACCCGCCTGCTGGTGTCGCGCTGGTATGTGTCGCGGCGCCCGCAGCTACTGCCGGTCTGACCGCCATGTTCATCCGCCCTGCATTCCGCCTGGTTCCCGACGGCACCCGCATCCAGTTCATGCGGGGCCGGATCATGGGCCTCGTCGTTTCTGCCATATTGTCAACGGCTTCAGTGGTGCTGTTCTTCTATCCGGGGCTCAACCTCGGGCATCGACTTCTCCGGCGGCATCGTGATGGAGGTGCGCACGCCGGGCCCGGCCGACTTCGGCCAGATCCGCGCGGCGCTGGCAGCCGAGCACATTCCCGAGCAGGGCGTGCAGCAGTTCGGCGACCCCTCCGAGGTGCTGATCCGGCTCGGCGCCCAGCCCACCGAGGCCGCGGTGCAGCAGGCGGTGACCCGCGTGCGCACTGCCTTGGAAAAGTCGGTACCCGGGGTGAAGGTGCTGCGAACCGACGCGGTGGGCGCCTCCGTCTCGGCCGAACTGTTCCGCAACGGCCTGCTGGCGCTCGGCATCAGCCTGGTGATGATCCTGGTCTACATCTGGTTCCGCTTCGAATGGCAGTTCGCGGTCGGCGCCGTGGTGACCCTGATCCTCGACATCACCAAGGCCATCGGGTTCCTGGCTCTCACGCGGATCGAGTTCGACCTGGTGATGGTTGCCGCCATCCTGACCATCCTGGGCTACTCCACCAACGACAAGGTCGTGGTGTATGACCGGGTGCGGGAAAATCTCCGCAAGTACAAGACCTTGCCGCTGCGTGACCTGATCGATCTGTCGATCAACGAGACGCTGAACCGGACCCTCGGCACGTCGATGACGGTGTTCCTCGCCAGCCTGCCGCTGGCGCTGTTCGGCGGGGAGTCGATCTCCGGCTTCGCCTGGGTCATGCTGTTCGGCATCGTCGTCGGCACCTCGTCGTCGATCTTCATTGCGGCGCCTATCCTGTTGTTCCTGGGCGAGAATCGCCTGCGGCGCGAGGCTGCTCCGGCAGCCGCACCGGCGGCGCGCCCGTGATCCGGCGCCGCCATCTTGCTGGCCGGTGCCGCGGCGCTGGCGCTTCGCCGCGACCGCCCGCGCGTCGAGGAACCTGACCCTTCTGGTCGGCGCCAAGCCTGATTCCCCGTTGGATACGCTGGCCCGCGCCTTCGTGCCCTTCCTCGCCCGGCATCTGCCGGCGGCCGGGCATCGTGGTCAGCAACATCCACGGCGACGCGGGCCTTGCCGCGATGCAGGCGCTGGCCGAGGCGCAGCCCGACCGGCGCCACGCTGGGCTGGGTCGCCACCCCGACGCTGCCGGCGCGCATGGTGGACCGCGGGGCCGACGACCTGCTGCGGCGACTCACGTTGTTGGGGGCGGTGGAAAAGGAGCCGATTGCCATCGTTTCACCGGCCGCGACCCCGCTCGGTTCGGTGCAGGACATCGTCGCCCGCGCGGCCGAAGACGCCGAGGCCGTGCCGCTCGGCACGCCGCCGCCCGGCAGCCCGCCGCACCTCGCCGCGCTGCGGCTACAGGCGCTGGCGGGCACCCGGCTCAACATCATCGCCTTTCCCTCGGCCGCCGCGGCGCGGCAGGCCGCCGTGGGCGGCAATGTCGCGGCGGCCGCACTCGGCCTGTCGAATGCGGTCGGCGACCTGCGCGAGGGGCGGCTCGTCGGTCTTGGCATCGCCGCCGCCAATCGCGCCGACGCGTTTCCCGACATGCCGTTGCTGCGCGACTCCGGGCTGGATCTGTCGGCGGTGATCCGCCGCGGCCTGGCGGGTCCGGCCGGGCTGCCCGAGCCGGTGGTGCAACAACTCAGGCAGGCCTTGCAGGCGGTGGTCGAGGACCCGGCCGTTCCACGACCATGCCGACGCCAACGGCTTCGTTCCCGAATGGCGGGACGGCGCCGACTGGACAGCGGAGGCACAGGACGAGCGCGACGAACTGGCGAAGCTCTGGGCGACCGAGCCGTGGCTTCAGGAAGGCACCGGGTAGGCTCAGCGCGGGACGTAGATGCGGCCGTCGAACAGGCGCCTCGCGGTGCGGTAGAATGCGCCGCTGTGCGCCACCCACTGGCCCGCGCTTGCTGTTCCACCTTGGCGCCAACGGTCAGGACTCCCGGAGGCATGCCAATCCACACCTGCGCGCCCGGCTCCCGTCGGAGGATTGCCAGCGGGGAAAGATGGGTCAAGCTTGAGCGTCAGACTGGGGAGCAGCTCCATGACATTGCAATTCGGTTGGTGGGACCATTTCGAGCAGCGGTCGGATATGCCGCTATGGCAGCAATACGATGAACGCATCGAGCTGATCCGACACGCGGAGGAGCTGGGGTTCTACGGCTATCACATCGCCGAGCACCACTTCACGACGCTGGATATGGCGCCGTCGCCGATCGTGTTCCTCGCCGCGGTGGCGCGACGCACGACGAAGATCCGGCTGGGCACGATGGTGCTGTGCCTGCCGCTGTATCATCCGACGCGGCTGGTGCAGGAGATCTGCATGATGGACCAGCTCTCGCATGGCCGCTTCATGCCGGGTGTCGGGCGCGGCATACGCGATGTGGAGCACGAATGGTTCGGCAGCGACATCCGCGACGACGCGCGATGCCTACGATGAAGTGCTGTCGATCGTGCTGCAAGGATTGAGCACCGGGCGGATCACGCATCACGGAGAGCGCTTCCAGTATGACGACGTGCCGGTGCATTTCGAGATGGTGCAGAAGCCGTATCCGCGCTTCTGGTATGCGGGCAATCTCCAGCGCGCGGCGGAGCAGGGGATGAACGGGCTGGGACGCACGACGCGCGAGATGGTGGAGCAGTACTGGCAGATCTGGGAGGCGGGACGCGCGCGGAAGGATCCTCGCTTCATGGGTGAGGATCCGCTGGTCGGCTCGACGCGACATATCGTCGTGGCGGATACCGATGCCGAGGCGTTGTCGCTGGCACGCCGAGCGTTTGTCGCCTACGCCGAGCATTTTCATGCGACCGAGGTCAGGATCGAAGGCGGCGTGCCGCCTTCCGCGGCACTGCCGCAGCCGGGTGGCGTCAATGTCGAAGCGATGATCGAGGCGGGGCACGTGCTTGCCGGTTCGGCCGCCACTGTGCGCGACAAACTGCGGCGCCTTGTCGCTGCGGTCGGGCCGAAGCACAACTACCTGTGCGCCGCGTTCCAGTGGGGCGATCTGACGACGGAGGAGGCGCGCCGCTCGCTCGATCTGTTCGCGCCGGAGGTGAGGCCCGCGCTGAGTGAGGAGTGACCAGATGCCGAACATCGCTCCGGCCTATCAGGCCAGCAAAGGTTCGCCGCTCGATGTCGATCGCGCGTTCTACCAGCGTATCGCGCAGGAACAGGGCGCGCGCCGGCTGATCGAGCAACTGGTCGTGCCGATCCGCTCGGGGCGCGCCTGGCGCGTGCCGGCGGGGCACGTGTTCCGCATCGTCACTATCGATGGCCCGCAGGTCGGCGATCTGAACATCTGGAATGCGCACAATCCGCGCGAGCGGATGTGGGCCTCGCGCTCGCGGCAATTGCAGGCGGCGCATGTCAGCACGTTCGATCGCCTGTGGTCGAACCTGCCGTATCTGCGGCCGCTGGTGACGATTACTGACGACAGCCTGGCGGGCTACGGCATCGATGAGGTGGGTGGCCGCGTGCACGACCTGCTGGGCACGCGCTGCGATCCGTATGTGAACCGGCTGCTGATGGGGGTGGATTTCGACTTCCATTGCCACTCGAACCTGGTGCGCGCCGTTGCGCCGTACGGCCTGACCGAGTTCGACGTGCATGACGTGCTGAATGTGTTTCAGGTCACCGGGCTGAATTCGGACGATCAGTATTTCATGCGCGCGTGTCCGGCGAAGCCGGGCGACCATCTGGAGTTCTTTGCCGAGATCGATCTGCTGTGCGCGATCTCGGCGTGTCCGGGTGGCGATCTGTCGGTGCCGCTATGGGGACCTGACGCGCGCGACCCGATCGATGTGTGCCGGCCGCTGGGGGTGGAGGTGTATTCCGTGGATACGCGCCTGCTGACCGGCTGGAAATCGCCGGAAGTGGCGAAGTACGGAGGCGCGCACGGGATGCGTCTCGAGAAAGGACCGTGGGAGAAATAGAGCGACTGACGAAGCCGTGGATGGCCGGCACGAGGCCGGCCATGACGCATGGCGGTGTGCGGCTGTCGCGTTATTTGATCGGCGAGAACGACGCCGGCATCACGAAGGCATTCTCCTGCTTCACCACGACGCCGGGCGGATTGCGGGCGGGCCACTGACCGGTCGCCGCGGCGGCGGCGCGCACCGACGTGCGCTCGTTGGCGTCCTTGTAGGCCCAGATGTGCACCCACTTGTTCAGCGCGCCGAACTCCGAATACATGCCGGCGACCAGCGGCGAGAACTTCTGGCGCCCTTCGATCTTCTCCGACCAGCGCTCGATCAGGCCGGGGATCGAACCGGGCGTCAGCGTGTACTGGCGGATTTCGAACAGCGGTCCGACCTGGCGCGGCTCGAGCGGTGGCGAGAACGGCGCCGGATGGAACACCTCGCTCTGCTGATTGGTGACGAATTCGCGGATCGGCGGCGGCCAGCCGGTCTCCTTCATCGCGGCCGCGCGCACCGCGGCGCGATGCTCGAAGCTGTCATAGGCCCAGACATGGATGATCTGGTTCAGCGGCCCGACCTCGGTGTGCCAGAATGCTGCCAGCTTCGAGTGCTTCTGGCGGTTCGGCAGCGACTCGCCGAAGCGCTTCTCCACCTCGGCCAGCGTGCCAGGCTGTAGCGTGTAGGTGCGCATTTCGATGATCATCGTCGTCCTCCCCTTGCACTGGACGGTGTGAGCTTAGGCGAAGTGGCTTCCGGTGGAAACCGGGCGCCGCCTACTTGAGCTGGTCCGCCACCTTGTCGAGGCCCGGCCTGCACGCAGGGTTCGTCCACGCCGGGCGAGCCCGACACGCCGACGCCACCGATCACGTCGCCGCCCACCTTCACGGGCAGGCCGCCGGGGATCGCGATAACGTTGGGCAGTGTCACCTGCTGGCGGACAACCGGGTTGTTGTCCGCGTAGCGTTTCGCATACTCGGAGGTCGCCGTGCGGAAACTCAGTGCGGTGTATGCCTTGCGGCGCGCGTTCTCCATCGTGTGGGGGCCGGCGTTGTCGGCGCGCATTGCCACGATCGATCTCACCGGCGCGATCCACGACCACGGCCGACACAGCATAGCCCTTGGCGCCGCAGCTTTCGATCGCCGTCTCGGCGATGGTGCGCGCGATCGGTAGGAGAGATCGCGGTGCGTCAGAAGCTGCGCCTGCGCCGGGACCGCGAGCATGACGGCGACAACGAGGCCGGCACGTGACGCAATGATGCGACATCGTTGCTGTCCTTCTCGTCTATCGGCTGACCGCCTGCCAGCCGCGGTCGGTCATGCAGGATCGCGCCTTGGCTTCGTCCACCTGGACCTCGGACCTGTCGTCGTAGCCCGAGCTGGCGACGACCTTGGAGTTCTGCTTGCGGCACTGCGCGAGGTCGTTCTTGTACTCCGCGTCGCCGTAGTTCGGGTGGCTCGCGGTTCTTGTATTGTGTCGCGCCGCAGCCGCCCAGTGTGGCAAGCAGCAGCGCCGTGCGACGAGCGAGGCGCGGGGCAGGCGGCGAGCTGCGCATCGTTTGCTCCCATGACAGTCCGCGTATTGTTTGCCACGCTGGCATAATGCGCGCTTCCGCGCCAACATAGACCGCCATGATCGCCTTCGCCGAGCTGCTGGAGCGCCTGGTCTTCACGCCGTCGCGCAACGCCAAGATCGCGCTGCTGCGGCGCTATTTCGCGACGCAGCCGGACCCGGACCGCGGCGTCGGCCTGGCGGCGATCACCGGCGAGCTGTCGTTCACCGCCGCCAAGCCGGGCCTGATCCGCGAGCTGGCCGCGGCGCGCACCGATCCGGTGCTGTTCGCGTGGTCATACGACTATGTCGGCGATCTGGCGGAGACGGTCGCGCTGATGTGGCCGGCCGCGCCGACGAACGCGCCGCCGCCACGCCTGGCCGAGGTGGTGGAGACGCTGGAGAGCGCGCCCAAGACCGCGCTGCCGGGCATTGTCGCGGGCTGGCTCGATGCGTCGGATGCGTCGGTGCGGCTGGCGTTGCTGAAGCTGATCACCGGCGGCCTGCGGGTCGGCGTCTCGGCGCGGCTGGCGAAGATCGCGCTGGCCGAGATCGGCGGCGTCGAGGCCGACGATGTGGAGGAGGTGTGGCACGGCCTGGCGCCGCCCTACCTGCCGCTGTTCGCCTGGCTGGAGAAGCGTGCTCCGCGACCCGATCCGGCGCAGGCGCCGGTGTTTCGTCCGCCGATGCTGGCGCATCCGCTGGAGGCCGGGGACCTCGCCGGACTGCAGCCGGCGGACTGGCGCGCCGAATGGAAATGGGACGGCATTCGCGTGCAGCTTGTCGCGACCGAAGGCGGCCGAAGGCTGTATTCGCGCGGCGCGGAGGACATTTCCGGCGCGTTTCCGGAAATTGTCGAGGCGATGGATTTTCACGCCGTGCTGGATGGCGAACTGCTGGTGGTGCGCGACGGGCAGGTTGCGCCGTTCGCGCGATCTGCAGCAGCGGCTGAACCGCAAGGTCGTCAGCGCGCGCATGATGGCGGAGTATCCGGTCGGCATCCGGCTGTACGACATGCTGTTCGAGGCGGCCGAGGACGTGCGTCCGCTGCCGTTCGATGCGCGGCGAGCGCGGCTGGAGGCGTGGTATGCGCGGACGCGCCCGGCGCGGATGGATCTGTCGGAGCTGATCCGGTTTGCCTCGCTCGATGAACTGATGGCGCTGCGGGACGGCGCGCGCGCGGCCTCGATCGAGGGGCTGATGCTGAAGCGCGGCGATGCCGCCTACGTTCCGGGTCGGGTGAAGGGGCTGTGGTGGAAGTGGAAGCGCGATCCGCTGAGCATCGACGCCGTGCTGATGTACGCGCAGCGCGGCCACGGCAAGCGCAGCAGCTACTATTCCGACTACACGTTCGGCGTGTGGCGCGACGACGAACTGGTGCCGGTGGGGAAGGCCTATTTCGGTTTCACCGATCAGGAGCTGGCGTTCCTCGATCGCTGGATCCGCAACCACACGGTGGCGCGGTTCGGCCCGGTGCGCGAGGTGGAGAAGTCGCTGGTGCTGGAAGTGGCATTCGACGCGGCGCAATTGTCCAATCGCCACAAGTCCGGCGTGGCGCTGCGGTTTCCGCGCATCGCGCGCATCCGCACCGACAAGCCGGCGGCGGAGGCGGATCGGCTGGAGAGCCTGATGGCGCTGGTGGAGAACAGGCCGGCTGACGCCGCCGCCGATTGACCGGCAATTGGTCGCGTGCTGCGCTCCCGCCATAACTTGGGGAGGGCGAACGATGCCGCTGATGCCGAACAACACCAAGCGCAAGATGCGGGCGGGCGAGGTGGCGCTGGGCTTCGGTGTGCATCACCTTCGCAGTATCGCCGCGCCGGCGCTTGCCGCGGCCACCGGTCATGACTGGCTGTTCCTCGACAACGAGCACGGCGCGTTCTCGGTCAGCGAGATCGCGCAGCTCTGCATGGCCGCTTTGCCGATCGGGGTCACGCCGCTGGTGCGCGTGTGCGCCAATGCGATCGACGAGGCGACGCGCGCGCTGGACAATGGCGCGCTGGGCATCGTCATGCCGCATGTCGATACGGCGAAGGAGGCGCGACGCATCGCCGAGGCGTTCCGCTATCCGCCGCTGGGCCGGCGAAGCTGGGGTGGTCCGCCGGCGGTCTATGGATATCAGCCGCCTGCGATGGCGGAGGCGCAGAAGGCGATCAACGACGAGATCCTGACCGTGGTGATGATCGAGAGCCCCGAGGCGGTGAAGAACGCTGCCGACATCGCCGCGGTGGACGGCATCGATGTGCTGTTCATCGGCACGTCGGATCTGTCGTCCGAGCTGGGCATTGCCGGCCAGATGGGCCATCCGAAGGTGATCGACGCGTATCGGACCGTCGGCGCGGCCTGCACGCAAGCACGGCAAGATCCTCGGCATGGGCGGCGTTTACGACGAGGAGAATGCGTCGCGCTATGTCGGCATGGGCGCGCGGTTCGTGCTGACCGGATCGGATCACAGCTACATCGTGATGGGCGCGAACGCACGCAGCGGCTTCTTCGCGCGCCTGCCGCGCGCGGCGTAGGGTCCGGCAAGAAGATCAAACGAGCCAACAGATGGGGAGGACGTCATGGCGATCGTGCACAACGTCGCGAAGCGGAAGCTGAAGGAAGGCGATATCGCCCTTGGCTTTGGCCTGCATCATCTGCGGAGCAGCGCGGCGCCGATGCTGGCTGGTGCCGCGCAGCATGACTATCTGTTCATGGACATGGAACACGGCGCGTTCACCGTGCAGGAGGCGACGCAGATCTGCATCGCTTCGCTGGCGGCTGGGATCGCCCCGATCGTGCGCGTCTGCGCCGGCGCGATCGATGAGGCGACGCGTCTGCTGGACAACGGCGCGCTGGGCATCGTCGTGCCGCATGTCGACACCAGGAAGCAGGCGCAACGCATTGCCGATGCGTTCCACTATCCGCCGATGGGACACCGGAGCTGGGGCGGGCCGCCGCCGATCTACAGCTATATGGCACCGCACGTGTCGGAGGCGCAGAAGGCGATCAACGACGAAGTGCTGACGGTGGTGATGATCGAAAGTCCGGAGGGGGTGAAGAACGCCGACGACATCGCCTCGGTGGACGGCATCGACGTGCTGCTGATCGGCAGTTTCGATCTGACATCGGAAATGGGCATTCCCGGGCAGATGGGCCATCAGAAGCTGATCGACGCCTGCGAGGCGGTCGGCGATGCCTGCCGCAAGCACGGCAAGGCGCTGGGCGTGGGCGGGATCAACGACGATGAGGATGCGCGGCGCTATATCGCCATGGGCTCGCGCTTCATCACGTCGGGCAACGATCACAGCTTCATCATATCGGGATCGATCGAGCGGGCCGCATTCTATCGCAAAGTCGCGGCCGAGGCCGGGGATCGGGTCAAACACAAGAGCGGGAAGAAAAAGCGCTGAACCGCGGGGAGGGTGGTCACGGGAAGGTGAAGGGAACCCAGCGGGCGCGGGGCGCTTCCGGACAGCGTGACGGCATCCAAAGGCGAGCGGCATGGCCACGCTACAGAGTGTCCTCGACGACCTGCGCAACGTGCGGGAAGCGATTGCTTCCGCGCCGATCAACACGAACACGCTGAGCCAACCCTCCACGCTGAGTTTCATCAGCGCGGACGTTGCCGCTGCCCTGACGTCCGCGGCGCCTGTTGCCCCGACACGTGCCGCGCCTGGTGCGCCCTATCCTGCGATGTATGTGTTTGGCGACAGCCTGTCCGATACGGGAAACGTGTCGCTTGCGACACTGGGGAAGGTGCCGGTATCGCCGCCTTACGCGGACCGCAGTTTCAGCAATGGTCCGGTGTGGGCGCAGGACCTTGCACAGTCGCTTGGTTTGCCCGCACTGAAACCGAGCCTCGCTGGAGGTACTGATTTCGCCTACGGCGGTGCGGAGACCGGACAGACGCCGGCGCACACGCTCAATCCCACCGACTCTGCCATCGCAATACGCGCAGTTCCTGACACAGGTTCCGTCGCCGCAGCCTGGCGCGCTCTATGCGGTGTGGATCGGTTCCAATGACGTGCTCGATATCGCCAACAACAGCTCGCTGACGCCGGCACAGCAGCAGGCCGACGTAGGTGCGGCGGTGCAGAACGAGGTGTCGGTCATCAGCGGGCTGGCGGCGCACGGCGCGCAGAACCTGCTTGTGCTGAATGTGCCCGATCATCGGCAAGACCCCGTACGAGACGGCGCGCGGGGCGGCGGTAGCACAGTCGGCGACGTCACTGGCTTCGCTGTATGACAGCGAACTTGCGACGGCACTGCAGCCTTTGGAGGCGTCCGGTGCGCTGAAGATCGATCTGGTGAACACGTTCTGCGGTACTCGATCAGGTGATCGCCAATCCTGGCGCCTATGGCTTCACGAACGTGACCGATCCGCTTTGGAGCGGGAACCTCACCAGTTCCGAGCAGCGGAAGCACTTGCCGCGACGGGCGCCGCGCAGAGCCAGTATCTGTTCTTCGACGGGCTGCATCCGACCGCGCAGGCGCACGCGCTCCTGGCGTCCGGGATCGCCCAGGGGCTTACCGGTGTTGCGTAGTCAGCGATAGCTGAATTTCGCCTGTCAGCCCGGCGGGTTCGAATCCCGGCTGATTGGCGATCACCGCTTATGCGCCTTCCTGCGACGCCGGCGCTTCGGAAGCGCTTCGATCTCCAGCATGGATGCGGCGAGCAGGTCGAACTGCTGCTGCCAGTTCCTGCTGTAGCGGTTGAGCCAGATCGCGGCGGTGAGGATCGGCGCTGGGTCCAGGCTGCAACGGCTGATCCGCCCCGAGCGTTCTTGTCGCACAAGGCCGGCGCGCACCAGCACCTGGATGTGGCGCGACACCGCCTGCAACGAGATATCGAACGGTGCCGCCAGTTCCGAGACCAGCAGCACCTCTTCGCGGAGCCGCTGTAGGATGGCGCGGCGCACCGGATCCGACAGGGCGAAGAAGACACTGTCCAGCAGCGCCTCTTCGAGATTCGCTTCTTGTTCGAGGGTGAGCACAGAAGCCGACATGGGTGCTGATTATCAACAGACCGATTGACAGTCAACAACCCGGTTGACGGTAGGCGCGAAGGGGCGCGCGCCTTACGATCGCGTCGAGCATGCAGAGGAACGGGAGATGGCCACGAAGACGCGGCGCTGCCGTGAGTTGATCGCGGTGGTGGGCTATCCGCGCCTGGTGGAGGGTGATAGAGCGGCCGGATCTGACGATGTCGTTTGAAGAACCAAACGATCTGATGGGACTTAACACGATCAGAGAGATGGAGCGGCGCTTCCTGACGCCGGCACAGAGAGAGGCCAAGTGCGGCACCAAACGATGACACAACCACATGGCGCTCGGACCCGGCTTGCCGTCGATATCGGCGGCACGTTCACCGATCTCGTGCTGGAACTGCCTGATCGCACGCTCTCGGCCAAGCTGCTGACCACGCACGCCGCGCCGGACGAAGCGGTGATCGAGGGCACTCAGACGATCCTGCGCGAAGCGCGCATTTCCGCATCGGCGCTCGACCTGGTGATCCACGGCACGACGCTCGCCACCAATGCTTTGATCGAGCGTAAAGGTGCGCGAACCGCGTTGATAACAACGGCCGGATTCCGCGACTCACTGGAGATCGCCTACGAGCACCGGTTCGAGCAGTATGATCTGTACATGGAACGGCCGCAGCCGCTGGTTTCGCGCGACCTGCGGCTGGAGGTGCCGGAGCGTCTTGCCGCCGACGGATCCGTGTTGCTTGCGCTGGATGGGAACGCGCTGGAGCGCCTGACCTCGGTGATCCAGGAACACGACATCGAGGCGCTGGCGATCAGCTTCCTTCACTCGTACATAAATCCCGCAGCATGAGGATCGCGCGCGCGAATTGATGGCCCGCATGCTGCCAAATCTGGCGATCAGCATTTCCTCGGAGGTATGCCGTGAGATCCGCGAATACGAGCGGACCTCGACCGTGGTAGCCAATGCCTACGTGCTGCCGATGATGGATCGCTATCTTGCGCGCATGCAGGATGGTTTGCGCCGCATTGGCGCGACCTGCCCGTTGCTGTTGATGATGTCGTCCGGCGGCATTTGCACCGTGGAGACCGCGCGGCGATTTCCGGTCCGTCTGGTGGAGAGCGGACCGGCGGGAGGCGCTATTTTGGCGCGGCATGTCGCGGCACGCGGGGGCTATGATCGCGCGATCTCGTTCGACATGGGCGGCACCACGGCGAAAATCACGCTGATCGACGACTACACGCCGCAACAATCGCGACACTTCGAGATCGCGCGTGCCTACCGGTTCGCAAAGGGCAGCGGCCTTCCGGTGCGCATTCCGGTGATCAACATGGTGGAGATTGGCGCCGGCGGTGGCTCGATCGCGCGTGTCGACTCGCTACGGCGCATCATTGTCGGACCCGACAGCTCAGGAGCGAATCCGGGCCCTGCGTGCTACGCGCGGGGTGGCACACGGCCGACGGTGACGGATGCCGACGTCGTGCTGGGGCGCATCGACCTGACACGTTTCGCCGGCGGCAAGATCGCGTTGGATCCTGCCCGCGCACTCCAGGCGGTGACCGAGACAATCGCCGCGCCGCTGTCGATGCCGGCGCAGGAAGCGGCACGCGGTATCGCCGAGATCGTTGACGAGACGATGGCGAGTGCCGCGCGTGTGCATGCGGTGGAGAATGGCAAGGAGACCTCGGATCGCACGTTGATCGCCTTCGGCGGCGCGGCGCCATTGCACGCTGTGCGGCTGGCACAGAAGCTGGGCATCCGTCGCGTCATCGTACCGCCGGATGCCGGTGTGGGTTCGGCACTCGGCTTTCTCGGTGCGCCGATCGCCTATGAAGTGGTGCGTACTCTGCTGGTGCGGCTCGATGTGCTGGACCAGGGAGCGATCGACGCGCTCTTCGCCGAGATGCGCGCCGAAGCCGAGGCGGTGGTGCGCCTCGGTGTGCCGCAAGGCGCGCTCGTCGAAATACGCACTGGCTTCATGCGCTATCGCGGACAGGGTCACGAGGTCGCGGTGCCGTTGCCTGACGGCGCGCTGGATCGAGCCGCCCTGCGCGCAGCCTTCGACGCCACATATGCCCGCGTCTATGGCCGCGTCATTCCACGTCTGGAAGTCGAAGCGGTGACCTGGACACTGTCGCTCGCCGAACCGCATGACTTGCCAGAGCAGCTGCCGGTATCGCCGGATGCGGCTGCGCCAGCGCCGATCGGACGGTGTCGCATCGTCGAGCCGGTCAGCGGCGAAGCAGTCGATGCTTTGCAGTTTGCCCGCGACGCGTTGCCGGTGGGTTGCCGCCTGACCGGGCCGGTGGTGGTCGTCGAGGACGGCACGTCGACGATCGTGCCGAGCGGTTATGCGGCGCATATCGGCGCTGCCGCAGACATGGTGATCGAGGAGATCGAGGCGTGAGTTGCAGGAACATCTCGGAGATCGAGCTGCAGATCATGTGGAATCGCCTGTTGTCCGTGGTGGAGGAGCAGGCGCAGACGCTGGTTCGCACCGCCTTCAGCACATCGGCGCGCGAGGCCGGCGACATTTCCGCCGGTGTGTTCGATCTGGCAGGGCGGATGCTGGCGCAGGCGGTCACCGGGACGCCAGGCCACATCAACACCATGGCGCGTTCGGTCGGGCATTTTCTCGAGGTGTTCCCCGTCGGCCAGATGCGGGAAGGCGACGTCTACATCACAAACGATCCATGGAAGGGTACCGGCCATCTCTACGATCTGGTGGTCGTGTCGCCGACATTCATGGATGGACGCATCGTGGCGTTATTCGCCTGTACGACGCATCTGGTCGATATGGGCGGTGTCGGGCAGACGCCGGAGGGCCGGCAGATCTACCACGAGGGTCTGTTCATTCCGCTGCTGCGCCTCGCGCGCGCGGGTGAGATGAATGAGGACCTGCTGGCGATGATCCGCTCCAATGTGCGCGAGCCGGTGCAGGTGATCGGCGACGTCTATGCATTGATCGCGTGCAACGAGATCGGCAGCCGCCGGCTGGTGGCGATGATGCGTGAGTTCACCCTGCGCGATCTGGACATGCTGGGTGAGGCGATCATCAGCCGCAGCCGCCAGGGCATGGCGGAGGCGATCGGCAGGTTGCCCCAAGGCACCTGGAGTGCGTCGATGCGCATCGACGGCTACGAGGCGCCGGTCGATCTGGTGGGCACGCTGACTATCGGCCGCGACACGATCCACGTGGATTACACCGGCACATCGGGTATGTCGTCGTACGCGATCAACTGCCCGCTGTGTTATACAGAGGCATATACGACGTTCGGTGTGAACTGCGTGGTGGCGCCCCACATCCCGAACAACACGGGGACGCTGGATGCCGTGCGCGTCACGGCGCCGGAGGGGACGATCCTCAGCGCGGTCCACCCTGCCGCGGTATATGCGCGCTCGGTGATGGGGCACATGCTGCCTGACGTGGTGTATGGCTGTCTGGACCAGGCGCTGCCGGGACGCGTGCCGTCAGAAGGGACGTCCAACCTGTGGACTCTCAATCTGATCGCTGGGCATGGGCTGACTGGAATCGGTCGTGCCACGGGCACACCCTTCATGGTGAACAGCTTCCACTCGGGTGGCGCGGGCGCGCGGCCGAAGCAGGACGGGTTGTCGGCGACACCGTTTCCATCGGGCGTGCGCAATGTGCCGGTGGAGGCGACCGAGGCGATCACGCCGCTGGTGGTATGGCGGAAGGAGCTGCGACAGGATTCCGGCGGTGCAGGTCGTCAGCGCGGTGGGTTGGGTCAGGTGATGGAGATCGGATCGCGCGAGGATGCCGCGTTCGGCATTTTCGCGCGGTTCGAACGGGTGAAGTATCCGGCACGCGGACGGCATGGCGGCGGCGCGGGGCAGGAGGGGCGGCTGTCGCTGAAGTCGGGGACGGAGCTGAAACCCAAGGGCCTCGCGGTGGTGCCGCCGGGCGATCGGCTGGTGGTGGAGATGCCGGGCGGTGGTGGCATGGGGCCGGCCGGGGAGCGCGATCCCGATTTGGTGCGGCGCGACGTTCGGCTGGGGTATGTGTCGCGAGAGGCCGCGCGGAGGGATTACGGCGTCGATACCTGAGCGGCGGTCGTCGCAGGGTCTCGACGGCAGTGTCGGAACCCGCCGTTCTCGAGTACGTGTTCGAACCGGATTGCCTCGGCGCTGCGCAATGACAGGGGCTACGATGTCACGGCGCGCCTGGCCAATTCCGCCTCGTTGATCCGCAGCCCCAATCCCGGTTCCTCGGGCAGATGGAACAGCCCGTCCACAGGCTTCGGCGGATTCTCGAACACCGCATGCGTGCGGATTGATGGGTCGTTCCACTCGATCGGCTTGCTGGCCTGCAACTGCGCCGCGACGACGTGCATGTTGGCCATGTGGCCAATCATCGGCTGAGTCTGGTGCGATACCAGCTCGACGCCATGTGCGTGCGCGAGTGCTGCACAGCGCACGAGGCCGGTGATGCCGCCCATCTTCACGATGTCGGGCTGCACCATGCGAACGCCGGCATCGATCAGGTCGGCGAGTGCTGCCAGGGTATAGGTCTGCTCTCCCGCCGATACCGTGATGTCCAGCGCGCGTGCGACCTCGCCCATCGCCTTGACGTGATAGTGCTGTACCGGCTCCTCGAACCACCAGTAGCCAAGTTCCTCCAGCGCGCGGCCGACACGAATTGCGCCACCGGTGGTGAAGCCGTTGTTGGCATCGAACGCGAGTGGGAAGTCGTCGCCCACCAGCCTGCGCACGGCGCGTGCCTTGGCGATGTCGCCAGGTATATCGCGATCCAGCAGCGTGCGCGGATTGTCGAAGCGGATCTTGATCGCCGCCGGCTTGTCCTTCAGCCGCGTCTCAACGACGCGCAGCACATCGTCCAGGCTGCGGTCGCCGTTGCCGCCGATCGAGGCATAGAACGGCAGTGCCGTGCGCCAGGCGCCACCGAGCAGCTTGTAGATGGGAAGGCCGGTCAGCTTGCCCTTGATGTCCCACATCGCGATGTCGAGCGCGGCCGAGCGCTCCGGTCAGTGCTCCCTCGGGCCCGAGCTTGACGCAGGTGTGCAGCAGCGTGTCCAGCAGCACCGCGTGGTCCAGCGGGTCCTTGCCGATCAGCGCCGGCGCAAGGTCATGGCGAATGATGCCAAGCGAGGCGAGGCCGCCCTGCATGGGCGAGGCCTCGCCAATCCCATTGATGCCGGCATCGGTAAGGATGCGAACGAATGCGCTGTGCTGTGTCGGCTTCTCGTTCGGCCGTCCAGCGCACCTGGAATGCATCGATGCGGGTGATCTTCATGGCGCGTGCTCCCTTCGCTCAGCCCTCAATCAACACCGGCACCAGCGAGGCGACAAGCAGCAGGGCGATACGGCATAACTGACATTCCCAAGCAATGCGTCACGTTCACGTGCCGCTCCTGTTGGACGAGGGACCGAAATGTATCTTGCGATGCACGACGGCGGGGAGGTTGAGCGATGGCAGGCGAGACGCTGCACGAGGATCGCAATTTGCTTGGGCCGGAAATTCTGGACCGGCACCGTGCGCTTGGAAGAGCTGGAGGCAATCGATTGGTACGACCAGCGTATCAAGGCGAGTGGCGATGCCGAATGCGTGCGCCTCTACATCGAGGAGAGCTTCACCTTCTGGTTGCTGTCACCGCAGGCCGCGGTGCCGCTGGTGTTCCCAGAGGCTACGGGTAAGGCTCCTGTGCGTCGTCAACCTCGCAGGCGTTCGGTCGCCGCACTATCAAGTGAGCCGTCCGCGCGTGACGACAACTTGATATAGCGCGCGGGCATTCTCTGCCGATACCAATCCGTCACGCACGTCGCGCGCCACCAGCGCAGGGTCGCGCGCGGTCGGGATCGCCCATGCCGGCGCCGCCGGGCAGTTTCAGGATCAGCCGGTCGCCGTCGGGGATCACCTGGAAGCCTTTGGTGCGCAACTTCGTCCCGGACTTCAGCGCGACCACGCCGGCGGCACCGTCTTTGCCTCCTTCGCGGCCTTTCGGCGCGTTGGCAACACGATCGAACGTGGCGTTGACCGCGAATTCCAGGTCGCCCTTGGCGGCAACCTCCATGGTCTGCCCGGTGCCTCCGCGTGTGCGGCCGGCGCCGCCGGAGTCGGGGCGCAGCTCCTTCACCCAGAACACGACGGGCGCGACGTTCTCGGTGGCCTCGACCGGCATGGTGCGAACACCGGAGGGAAAGGCCGTGGCGTTCAGTCCATCCTGCGTCGGACGTCCGCCGGTGCCGCCGGAGTTGAAGGTGATGATCTCGAAGTCCGGTATCACCGGACGGTTGCCGCGCGCCTGGCCCGATACCGACGAACCGCCGCGCAACGGCATGTTCCACAGCGCCGATGCGCCTTCCGCCATGACGCGTTCGGGTACCGCCTGATGCAGGCAGCCCATCATCAGGTCTGGCAGCAGATGGCCGATCACGTGGCGCACCGACACGGGATAGGGATGTGGCGCGTTGAGGATGCAGCCTTCGGGGATCTTCATGCGGAACGGCGCCAGGCTTGCCCAGTTGTTGGGAATCTCCGGCGCGACCACGCACTTGATGCCGAAGCAGGAATAGGCGCGGCAATAGGCGGGCGGCACGTTGATGCCGCGCGACGCGAGGCCGGATGTGCCGGCGTAGTCGACCTCGATGCCGTCATCCAGGATGGTCATCGCCGCCTTCAGCGTGACCGGCTCCTCGTAGCCATCCGAGCGGATCTCGGCGCGATACGTGCCGCGCGGCAGGCGCGCGATCTCGGCGAGCGTGGCGCGATGGGAGCTGTCGAAGATGAACTGGGCGAGCGGGTCGAGACTGTCCATCTCGAATTCGTCCATCATCTCGACCAGGCGATGCACGCCGGCATCGTTGCACGCGCACAGCGAGTAGATGTCGCCTTCCAGCTCGACCGGCAGCCGCGAGCCGGCACGCACGAAGTCGAAGAAGGTCTCGTTGGGGCGGCCCTGGTCGAAGCACTTGATGATCGGGATGTACATGCCTTCCTCGAACACCGAGCGGCCTTCTGGGCCCATGCCGAGACCGCCGACATCGATCACGTGCGCGGTGTTGGCGAACAGCCCGACGATGCGGTCGTTGTGAAAGGCGGGCGTGACGACGGTGAGGTCGTGCAGATGGCCGGTGCCGAGCCAGGGGTCGTTGGTGATGTAGTGATCGCCTTCGCGCATGGTGTCGGCGGGGTATTTGCGCAGGAAGTGACCGACGCTCTCCGCCATGGAGTTGACGTGACCGGGCGTGCCGGTGACCGCCTGCGCCATCATGCGACCGTGCAGATCGAAGATGCCGGCGGACAGATCGCCTGCCTCGCGCACCGTGGTGGAGAACGCGGTGCGGATCATGGTCTGGGCCTGTTCCTCCACCACGGCGATCAGGCGGTTCCACATGATCTGGCGATGGATCTGCGCAAGCGCGTTGGTTTCGTGCGCCATCAGGCGTTCTCCTGCGTCAGTTCGATGTAGCCGAAACCGTTCACGGTGGCGCTCCACCCGCGGCCGACCAGCGTCGAGGTTTCGTCCTCGGCGATGATCGCCGGGCCGGCGATGTGCACTCCGGGCGCCAGCGACGCACGGTCGTGCACCGACCATGGCGAGACCTCGCCGGTTGTCGTATCGCGCACAAGCTGGCGTGCGCATCGGCACTGCGACCGGCGCCGACGCAGTATCAGTCGCCGGCGGCCGGCGTGCCGGAGATCGTCCTGCCGGCACCGTTGCAACGAGTACGGCGTAGCTCATGATCTCGACGTCCGAACCGGGCACCGGGCGATCATAGAACCGTGTATATTCGGCGTCATAGGCGGTCGCGGATCCGCGGCACATCGTCTGCTTCCGAGCGGCGCGCGCGGCAGCGGAACCGGGATTTCGTGGCCCTGGCCGACGTAGCGCATATAGGCGATGCGGCTCTGCGTGATCGGTGCGCCAAAGCTCCCTTGCGCGACGACCTCCAACGCCTCGGCTTCCATGTCGGCGAGCAGTGTGTTCACCGCGGCGACATCGAAGCTGGAAAAGCGCTGGTACAGACTGCGAACAACCTCGTAGCCCACTGGCGCGCGCAGGAAACCGATGGCACTTCCGACGCCCGCACCCGATGGCACAAGCACATGCCTGATGCCGACCTTCTCCGCGACGCGACACGCATGCACCGGGCCGCCGCCACCGAAAGCGATGAGCGTGCGGCCGTCATAGGTCTTGCCTGACTCGATTGCGTGGACGCGCGCGGCATTCGCCATGTTCTCGTCGACCATCTCGATGACGCCGAGTGCCGCCATCTCCGCGGTCAACCCGAGCCTGCCGGCGACGCGCGAGGCCAGCGCATCATGTGCCGCGGCGGCGTCCAGGCGCATCGTGCCGCCGGCAAAGCGCGCGGCGTCATAGCGGCCGAGTGCCAGGTTGGCGTCGGTCACCGCGGGCTCCGTGCCGCCGCGGCCGTAGCACGCGGGACCTGGATCGGCGCCGGCGCTTTCCGGTCCCACCGCGATGCGGCCCATCGTGTCGACATGCGCGACGGAGCCGCCGCCGGCGCCGATCTCGACCATCTCGATCACCGGAATCCGCAGCGGCAGACCCGAGCCTTTGCGGAACCGTCCGACACGCGCGATCTCGAACGCGCGCGAGGTCTGCGGCTTGCCATCGTCGATCAGGCAGATCTTCGCGGTGGTGCCGCCCATGTCGAACGACAGCACGTTGGCGATGCCGCATTGCCGCGCGATGGTGGCGGAGAAGATCGCTCCTCCGGCGGGACCGCTTTCCACCAGGCGGATCGGGAAGCGGCACGCGGTCTCGATCGTGGTCAGACCGCCACCCGACAGCATGAGAAACACCGGCGCGGCGACGCCGATGCCGCGCAGCCCGTCCGCAAGTTCGCGCAGGTAGCGCGCCATCAGCGGTTGCACATAGGCGTTGGCGACGGTGGTGGAAAAGCGCTCCCACTCGCGCATTTCCGGCGAGACCTCGCTGGACAGCGAGACCGGAATGCCGGGCAGTGCCTCGGCCAGGATGTCGCGCGCGCGACGTTCGTGCGTCGGATTGACGAAGGCGTGCAGGAAACCGATGGCGACACTTTCGACGCGTTCGTCTTTGCAGGACCGGCACCAGTGCGCGGACCGCGCCCACATCGAGCGGCAGCAGCACGTTGCCTTCATTGTCCAGCCGCTCCGGGAACGGGAAGGCGCAGATAACGTGGCACCAGCGGCTCGGGGAGAACGATGTTGAGGTCGTACTGGTCGTAGCGGCTTTCGTTGCCCATCGCTATCACGTCGCGAAACCCTTGCGTGGTGAGCAGCGCGGTGCGCGCGCCCTTGCGCTCGATCACCGCGTTGGTGGCGAGGGTGGTGCCGTGGATCACGATGCCGATGTCAGCAGGCGAAACGCCGGAGGTCCGACAGGATGTCGCGTACGCCTGCCAGCACGCCCTGCTCGGGTGCAGCGGAGGTGGTGAGGACCTTGATGGTGGAGCGCCTGCCGTCATGCTCGAGCGCAAGGTCGGTGAAGGTGCCGCCGATATCGACGGCCAGTCGAGCAGAAGGCATCCAGTCCTCTGGCTGATTGTTCGAATGCGGCAGTGAACCCGTTCGGCCGTAGCGTGGCAAGTGGTGCGTGACCCATTATCGCACAGGCGGTGTTCGTTCCGGTCAGGCAGCGGCTGGCTCGTCAGGCTAATCTGTCGTCTGATCGTGGTTTGAGTGGCAATGCGCGATTGACCCCCCCTCGCCATGCGAGCGACTTTGCGACAGGCAATGTCCAATCAAGCATCGAACGGAGGAGAGCCACCGATGAGAACGATCGGAATGTTCCGAGTAACCAACTATAATCGCCGCCATCTTCTCGGTATGGCGGTAACGTCGATTGCCGCGACCGGGCTCGGCGTTTATGAGGCTCCGAACGCGCAAGCCGCACAGACGAAAGCGAGGCAGTTGCACGCGATCAAGCCGGGGGCGAACACTTCCTTCGCCTCACTGAAGCAAATCGATGCCGGCCTCGTGAATGTGGGATATGCTGAGACTGGCCCTGCCAACGGGCCGATCGTCATCCTTCTGCACGGCTGGCCGTATGATATCCACAGCTATGTCGATGTCGCGCCGATGCTGGCATCAGCAGGTTACCGGGTGATTGTCCCCTATCTGCGCGGATATGGTACGACGCGCATACTTTCAACAGAAACGGTCCGCAACGGCCAGCCATCCGCGGTTGCTACCGATATTATCGCCTTGATGGACGCTCTCAAAATCGAGAAGGCGACCCTGGCAGGTTTTGATTGGGGAGCACGGACGGCCAACATTATCGCGGCACTCTGGCCAGAGCGGTGCGCGGCCATGGTCTCCGTGAGTGGTTATCTGATCGGCAGCCAGGAATCCGGCAAGATGCCGCTGCCACCAAAGGCTGAGCTCGAATGGTGGTACCAATTCTATTTCGCGACGGAGCGCGGCCGGGTCGGCTACGATAAATACCGGCACGATTTTGCCAAACTCATCTGGCAGCTCGCTTCGCCAAAGTGGCACTTCGATGATGCGACGTTCGATCGTTCTGCCGCGTCTTTCGAAAACCCGGACCATGTCAGCATCGTGATCCACAATTACCGCTGGCGCCTCGGCTTGGCTGAAGGTGAGCCGAAATATGACGAATTGGAGAAGCGCCTTGCTGCAAGCCCGGTGATTACCGTGCCCACCATCACCCTCGAAGGCGATGCCAACGGCGCACCGCACCCGGACCCCAGCTCCTATGCCAAGAAATTCGTGGGCAGATACGCGCACCGGACCATCAAGGGCGGCATTGGGCACAATCTGCCCCAGGAGGCCCCTCAGGCCTTCGCCGAAGCTGTCGCCGACATTACCGAAACTTGACCGGCATCGGCCGATCCTTGTCCCGTGGGCCGACTGTGAGATACCGGACAGTGGCCAATGAGTGTATGCTCACAGCATCGGTAGTCCTAGGAGGTGACATGCCACGTCATACCGAGCAGGTAACGCTTTCCTATGGAGCCGACGAGCTCTTCACGGTCGTGGCGGATGTACGGGACTATCCTTCCTTCGTGCCCTGGTGCACCGGCGCGCGGATCCGCCGCGAGGATCAGCAACAGATCATCGCCGACCTCGTCATTGGTTTCGGTCCTTTTCAGGAAAGCTTCACGAGTTAGATCACACTGGATCGTCCGCGCCAGCTCCTTGTCCGCGCCATCGAGGGTCCGCTCGAACATCTCACCAATGCGTGGACATTCACGCCAGTCGGGAACAACACCCGCGTCGACTTCATCATCGATTTTGAATTCAAGCATCACATGCTGGACCACGTGGTCAACGGAATGTTCCACGAAGCTACAACCCGCATGGTGAGCGCATTTGAGTTTCGAGTTCATTTGCTCCACATGATCAAGCTGCGGTCGGCGCA
>CAVPTU010000067.1:0-9473 GCA_963708565.1 uncultured Alphaproteobacteria bacterium | reverse complement strand
GTTTGATCAGCCGGTGGCCGGAATGATCTGCTTCTCCTCGACGATGAAGCTCTTGATCCGGCCAATGAACAGCGCGCCGTCGTCGGTCAGCCGCTTCATCTCGGGTGAGGCGGCGGCGCGCGCCAGGGCCTGCTGATCGTCGTACCAGAGCTCGGCGATGCCATCGACCTCCACGTCCGTCTCGGGAATGTCGGGCCGTGTCCGCGTGCCGAGGATGTGCGACTGCACGTAACGGCGCACGCCCGGCACCGCGTGCGCCAGCGGTCCGTGGACCTCCAGCCAATGCCTGACGAACTGCTCGTGGGTGAGTTCCGGCCTGCGTGTCAGCAATCCGACGACCTTGATCATGTTGCCTGATCCATCCATCCATCCGGGCGGGGCACCCACGCTACACCACCTGCGTCGCGATGATAGTGCCGATGCGATCGACGGTCGCTGTCCAGCGCGGGAGGATCAACGTCGTGGTATCCTCCTGCTCGATGATCGCGGGGCCTGCGATCGTCTGGCCCGTGTCGAGGTGATCGCGCTGCCAGACCGACGCGGTTTGCCAGCCGTCCTGGAGATGTATCCGCCGCGCGGACGGTCTGCGTGGCTGCTTGATTGCCGAGACCGGCGGCAGATCGATCGGCGGGATCGTGCCAACGACGCGCAGGCGCTCCGCCGTGATCTCGACCGCACTGTCCGGATCGCGAAAGCTGTAGACCTTCTCGTGCGCCTCGTGGAGCAGCTCGCCGAGCGACGTGGCGTCCAGGCGTCGCCGCAGAGTCTCGGACAGGCGCACCGGCAGATCGAAGGCCTGGCCCGCGTAGCGCATGTCGGCCGTTGCCTCGAAGCGCACGGCACCGAGTAGGTCGCCCTCCGAGGCGATCCAGGTCGATGCGGTCGCCTCCAGACGGTCGTATTGGCATGCCAGTTCATCGAGCGCCACGTCGCCATCGGCGAGGCGTAGGAAGCGCGAAGCTACGAAGTCGCGCTTCACGTCCGCCAGGATCGCGCCCAGTGCACAGAACGTGCTTGGCGCTGCGGGAATGATGACCGTCGAGATGCCCGCCTCTTCCGCCAGGTGCAGCGCCTGGGTCGGACCGGCGCCACCGAACGCAATCAGCGCGTAATCGCGCGCGTCCTCGCCCTTCTGCGCGAGGTCACGCGCGATCTCGCTTGCCATCACCGCCGTGGTGATGCGCAGCGCCGATTGCGCGACACGCACCGCGCGATCGGTGCCATTGATCGCGAGCGCATCGGCCAGCCGCTCCAGCGCCTGCGTGGCGGCCACCGCATCGAGCGTCAGGCGGCCGCCGAGGAAGCGCGCGGGATCAATGTAGCCGGTCACGACGTAGCAGTCGGTGACCGTGGCCTCGGTGCCTCCGGCTCCATAGCATGCCGGCCCAGGCGAGGCTCCTGCACTGTGCGGCCCCACCTTCAGTGCTCCCTGCTCATCCACCCAGACGATCGAGCCGCCACCCGCGCCGATCGCGGTAACCGAGACCACGGGCACGGTGAGCGGCAGGTGACCCACGGTGGTCCGGGTGGTCTGCGCCGGTTCCAACTCCTGCACCACGGACATGTCCGCGCTGGTGCCGCCCATATCGACCGTGATCAGGTTGCGAAACGACGTGTGCCTGGCGACTGCGGACGCCGCGACCACACCCGAGGCGGGGCCGGACAGGATGGTGTCGATCGGCCGCTGGCGCGCCGTGTCGATGCTCAGCGTGCCACCGTTGTTGCTGGTGATATACACCGGGGCGGCGATGCCCAATCGCTGGATGCGCGCGCTGAGCTTCGCCAGGTAGTCGGTCATCATCGGCTCGACATAGGCGTTCATCAGCGCCACCAGGCAGCGCTCATACTCGCGGCGTTCCGGCCAGATCGCGGCCGACGGCGTGATCGCGATGCCGGGCAGCCTCTGCCGCAGCGACGCGGCGACGTTTGCCTCGAACTCCGGGCTCGCATAGGCGTGTAGCAGCATCACGGTGACCGCATCGACCTTCGCCGCGGCGAAGGTCGCGGCGATCGCGTCGAGTTCGGCATCGGTTGCGTGCTCCACGGTGCTGCCATCGCGATCGAGCCGCGCCGACACTTCCAGCACCAGACTGCGCGGCACCAGCGGCGGCTCCTTCCGCAACAGAAAGCTGAACGCACTCGGCAACTGCGCGCGGCCGATCTCCAGCACACCGCGATTGCCGCGCGACACCACGAGCCCGAGCTTCGCTCCGCGCCGCTGGATGATCGCGTTGAGGGCGAGCGTGGTGCCGTGCACCACCAACTCGACATCGGATGGCGCGATGTTGGCGCGCTCGAGCAGCGGCGGAAGGCCGCGCTCGACCGAGAGCGAAGGGTCGGACGGGACGCTCGGCTCCTTGTAGCGCACGATACGGCCGGTGATGCTGTCGGCCAGTACGAAGTCGGTGAACGTGCCGCCGACGTCGATGCCGATCCGACAACGCATCAGGGGGAGTTATCCAACGCGGCTCGCAAGCGTCGCGTAGCGGCGGATGGATCGGTGAGGAGTTCGGTGATCGCGCGTCCGGCACTGCCGGTTATCCCCGGGACCGCCGCCTCGAACATGTCGCGACGTACGTCCTGCCGCACGGCCTTGGGCAACGCGTAGAGCCGTGCGTTCAGTTCGGTCATCACCGCGTCGGTGAACACCGCCTCCCATCGCTCGCGGTCGGGACCGAAGCCGAATGTCGCACGCGGCGCCTTCGTACGGGCACGCGCAGCCTTGGTCGCCGCCGCATCCACTGTGCCGTCCGCGATGACCACGCCGTAGTCGCGCTCCGCCGCTTCGCGCGTGACGAAGCCGCCGCGTATGTCGGCCAGCACCTCGGCGACGTCGCGTTCCAGTGGATCGCCGTAGCCGCCGCCACCCGGCAGGCCCAGCGTGATCGTGTCGCCGCGCTTCATGTGCAGCTCGTGGATCTTGCCCAGCGGCCGCTCGTCCGCCCGGCCGCGATTGAGGATCACCTCCAGCTTGCCGCCCGGCATGCCGCCCTGCACGCCCCAGGCGGGAAACCGCATCCGATCCAGCCCGCGCGCCAGAATGATTCCACCGTCGCACAGCACCTCGGCTGTGATGGTCTGGCCGACGCCGCCGCGCCACTTGCCGGGTCCGCCGGAATCGGGTCGCACGTCGTATTCCAGGATGCGGATGCTGCTGGTCGCCTCGACCAGTTCCACCGGGTGGTTGCGCATGTTGTTGAGGCTGTTGTCGCGTGCGTCGACGCCGTCGCGTCCGTTCACCGCGCCCATGCCGCAGCGCAGCGGTTCGATCGCCTCGACCACACGCGAGGCACCGTCGGGTCCTATCTCGGACAGCGAGAAGGTCACAAGAGTACCACCGGTCGCCGCCGGCATGAGTTCCGGTGCGGCCTGCATGATCGCCCCGCTGATGCAGTCGAACAGCCGATACGGCACGCTGTTGCGCACCGACACCGCATCGGGGAATTCGGCGCGCAGCACCGACCCGCGCGGCACATTCACGGTGATGCCGCGATACAGGCCGGCATTGTGCGGCATCAGTGGATCGAAGGTGGTCAGCACCGTGGTCAGCCGGAACGTCAACCAATAGGTGCGGCGTCCCATCGTCGGCACGTTATACGCCGAGCGCACCTGCGGATCGCTGCCGCTCATGTCGAGATCGACCAGGCCGTCCTGCACGGTCATCCGCAGCCGCACGCGGATCGGAATGCCGGTGACCATGTCATCGTCGAGAAAGTCCCAGAACTCGTAGACGCCGTCGGGGATCTTTCGCAACACGTCACGCGCCTTGCGCGCCGTGTAGTCCTGAAGGCCATGCTCCGCCGCCAGCAGGGTCTCGGCGCCCTGCTTCGCAACCAGCTCGGCGATCCGGCGGTTGCCGGTCTCCAGTGCGCCCAACATGGCGCGCAGATCACCCAGGTTCAGCTCGCCCATCCGGCTGTTGAGGTGCAGCAGTGCGAACAGGTCCTCATTGGGCTCGCCGCGCTTCATCAGCTTCAGCGGCGGAATGCGGAAGCCCTCCATGAAGATGCTGGTGAGCGCCGGCGAAACGCTGCCCGGCACCGCGCCGCCGATATCGGCGCAGTGCACGAAGGACCAGCCCCAGGCGATCACCCGATCGCCGGCGAAATACGGCTGGAACAGATGCAGGTCCGACAGATGCGTGGACACGCCGCCAGACGCATAGGGATCGTTGGTGATGATCACGTCGCCTGGCTCGACATGCGGCACCGCGTCGAGCGTCGCCTTGAAGTCCGTGTCGATCAGGAAGGCGAACGTGGCCGATGGCGGATAGGCGAACACGTCGCCCTGCGGATCGAGCAGCGCGGTGGCAAAATCGGCCGCCTCCTTCACGTAGCTGGAGCGCGCCGCCCGCTGCACGGAGAAGTACATCTCGTCGGTGATGGCCGCGAGCTTGCGGCTCATCACCTCGAGGGTTACGGGGTCAAGCCGCAAGGGCACTCGCCTCCTCTCGCACCATCGCCGCCCCCTTCTCCGCGATCATGATCGTCGGCGCATTGGTATTGGTGGACGTGACCGTCGGCATTACCGACGCGTCGATCACGCGCAGGCGCTCCAGCCCATGCACGCGGAGCCGATCGTCCACCACGGCCATCATATCGCGGCCCATCTTGCAGGTGCAGGTCGCGTGAAACACGGTGCCGCCGGTCTGCCTCACGTAGTGCAGCAATTCGTCGTCGCTTTGCACATCTCCGCCGGGCACGGTCTCGGCGATGACGTATTTGGCCAGCGCGGGCGCGGCGAACATCCTGCGGATCCATCGCATTCCGCCGATGGCGACGCGGCAGTCGGTCTCGTCGCTGAAATAGCGCGGGTTGATGGCTGGCTGCTCCTGCGGACGCGGCGAACGCGCCTCGACATAGCCGCGGCTCAGCGGTCGCATCTGCCACATGCCGCAGGTCATGCCCGGTATCGTGTCGAGCTGGCGCGACACGCCGGCGGCGTAGCTGCCGTGCGCGAACAGCGCCTGCACGTCGGGCGTGGCCGATTCCGGCAGCACCTTCACCGACGCGGCGACCAGCGATGCCGCATAGGTCAGGATGCCGTTGCCGGTGGCGAGATAGCGCAGCACCTGGCCGGCCAATCCCAGCCCGCGCGACTGCTGGTTCAGGCTCGGCGCGCCCTGCACCGAACACGACACGCGCGCCAGATAGTGGTCCTGAAGGTTGCGCCCGACGCCGCGCAGTTCGTGATGTGCGGGGATGCCGACGCGAGCGAGATGCTCGGGATCGCCGACACCCGACAGTTGCAGGATATGCGGCGAACCGATTGCGCCGGCCGCCAGGATCACCTCGCCCTTGGCGTCGACGCGTTCGGTGTTGCCGTTGCGCGAGTACTCGACACCGATCGCGCGCGTTCCATCGAACAGCACGCGGTGCACGAGCGCGCCGGTGACGATCCGCAGGTTCGGCCGCTTGAGGGCGGGACGCAGATAGCTGCGCGCGGTACTGGCGCGCCGGCGACCACCACGCGTCTGTTGCACCCAGCCGATGCCGTCACCCGCACCGGGCGGCAGGTCGTTGACGTCCTCGCGGTATTCACAGCCGAGTTGCTTCGCTGCCTCCACCGCGGCTTGGCACAGCAGCGGCTTGTCGCGGCCGTGCGAGGTGAACAACGGACCGCCCTTGCCGTGCACCGCATCCTCGTTGCCCTCCCAGTTCTCCGCCTTGCGAAAGAACGGCAGGACGTCGTCCCAGGACCAGCCGCGATTGCCGAGCTGTCCCCAGTGGTCGAAGTCCTCCGGCTGGCCGCGCACATAGATCATGCCGTTGATCGAGCTCGACCCGCCGAGCACGCGGCCGCGGGGATAGTTGATGGCACGGCCGTTGGTGCCCGGATCGGCCTCGGCCTTGAAGCCCCAGGTGAGGGTCGGATGCTCCAGCAGCTTCATATAGCCGGCGGGAATGTGGATCAGCGGGTTCCAGTCGCGCCCGCCCGCCTCGATCAGCACGACGCGGCTGCCGGCGTCTTCGGTCAGCCGGTTGGCCAGGCAGCAGCCGGCCGAGCCGGCGCCGACGATCACATAGTCAGCCTGCATCGATGTTCCCCCGCAGTGTCATTGAGAGGAGCGTAGCGACGAAGCACGCGCGGTCAAAGTTGAGCCTTGGCCGAGGTCGCTTCACGGAACGAGGCTTGTGACTGTTCGGTGCGGGACCAGCACGCCCAACATGACGCACTCCTCTTCGGCAGTCATGGCTGACCGCGGCGATCGCCGCTGTAAGGCAAGTTTGCAGCTCGTCGGGCGTTGCAAAGCAGGCTAGCAACGATTGCTGCCTTCCGGCCGTTTGCCCATTGCCCATTGCCAATGAGGGAAAGCCCCAATGAGGGAAAGCCATGGAAAACGCACGGGACCTCATCGCGCCAGCGGTTGGCGCAGCATTTGCTGATCAAGCGGCAGGCAGGGAATGGTTGTGGTCGCAGATAAGTAGAAAACACACCGTAGTTCGTGGTGGTCGGATTGATAATTCACACCGCTACTGCGCGAGCACCGCGGCCGTGGGGTATATCGATACGTTTATGCCATAACGCAAATGTCCACCTTCTCATGCGTGAGACAGCGGCCTTCTTGACGCATTCTGTTTGACAATCCGCAATTCGAGCAGTTGCGCGGGGTGAAGCCACCGTCTCCAATCTGGCTACGGATTGTTTGCAATATCGTGAGGCTCCCACCACGCGACTGATTCCGTCGGTGTCGTATTCATCGTGGGGTGCCGATTATGCGCACTCCCCTGTCGCAGGCGAATGCGCAATTGATGTGATCCGACGGCGTGCATCCAGCGAGCGCAGAAGCGAAGCTTGGATTGACGATACTGAAAAGTAACGTCCTCGTGATTGGAGGCCGATTGAAAGAACTCGGCCGATACGTATTTGGAACATATGATGCATGAGAAGTGCCCGGTGCACACCAATGCTGAACCGCTCGCTCTCAACAATAACATCTCACTCACATGCGCGCCGTTTGGCGTTTCGTCAGGCCGTCTGGCGGCCCACCCTTGCAGCCGACACGACCTTCGCCATCCCCAGCACGACAGCACTTCCCCAGCGGGCCACGTCTCCATATCAAAACCGTGAGTAGGACACCACATGGCCCGCCTCTTCGCCTGGTTACTTGACCCAAACGGGCTAACGCCGCACGGCTTTTGCTTGCTCTGGGAGCCCTGGCTCATCTGGGTGCACGGAGCCTCTGACGCCGCTATCGCATTGAGCTATTTTTCCATTCCAGTGGTACTCGTGCGGTTGGCCCGGCGTCGGCGCGACCTGGTATTCAAGCCCGTAATCTGGATGTTTGCTGCGTTCATCGGTCCTCTGCGGAACTGGTCACTGGTTCGACCTCCTCACTCTTTGGGTTCCGGCGTATTCCGCCCAAGCGGCTGTCAAGGCAGCAACCGCCGTTGCCTCCGCCATCACTGCCGTGATGCTCTGGCCCCTGTTGCCGCGCGTGCTGGCGCTTCCCTCTCCGGCGCAGATGCGCGTCGCCGATGGCGCGCTCCGTGACAGCGAACGGCGCCTCGACAGAGCCCAGGAAATCGCCGGCATCGGTAGCTGGGAATTCGACGTGCTGACCGGACACCGGGTCTGGTCAAAGGAGCTATACCGTATCCGTGGCGCGCTAGACGACGATGACGCGCCCACAGTCGAAGGCCTCGCGCAGTTTACCCACCCGGACGACCGCTCCAAGTTCTATGGATGGCTCGATGCATTGAAGCAGGGCACCCTTCAAGACCCGATCGAGTACCGCATTCTACGACCGGATCGTCAGGAGCGCGTCGTTCGAGCCGAAGGCCGCCCAGTAGCCGATCCGACCGGCACTATCTGCAAAGTGGAAGGGACCCTGCAAGACATCACGGAACGGCGACGCACCGAGCAGCAACTCGACGTGGCGCTCAACAGCCTTCCTCAGGGTGTCTCCTTCTTTGACGGAACAGGCAGGTTGATCCTGGCCAATCGACGCTATGCTGAAATCTACGGCCTGCCAGCAGAGATCGTCCGCCCGGGCACGACATTCGAACAAATCGTCGATCGCCGGGTGCAATTGGGTACTTTCCCTGACATGACACGTGATGAATATCTCGTGTGGCGGGTCTCGATCGCAGCTTCCGGCCAGCCCAGTGACACGATCACCGAGCTGAAGAGCGGTCGGACCATATCTATGCATCATCGGCCAATGCCTGGTGGTGGCTGGATCTCGACGCATGAGGATATCACCGACCGCCGTGAGTCAGAGAGACGCCTGGCTCACATGGCGCGCCATGACGCGCTGACGGGACTGCCGAACCGCCAAGTGCTACGGGAGTATATGCAGCGAGAGCCGGATCGCCGTGCCCGCGGCGACAGTCTCGCGGTGCTTTTCCTCGACCTTGATCACTTCAAGTACGTAAATGATACCCTCGGGCACGCATCCGGCGATACCCTCCTATGCGCTGTTGCCGAGCGGCTCGTGCATCACGTTCGCAGCGAGGACCTCGTGGTGCGTCTCGGTGGTGACGAGTTCGCCATCGTGCAGGTTGACGTCGATCAGCCGAATCAGGCCACTGCGCTGGCGGTGCGTCTCATTGAGCTACTCGGCCAGCCGTTCAAAGTGGGGCACCATCAGATCACCATCAGGACCAGTGTGGGCATCGCATTCGGTTCGGCCGATAAAGCTGATACGGAGACACTCCTGAAGAGCGCCGACCTGGCGCTCTACCGAGCGAAAGCGAATGGCCGGGGCACGTTCTGCTTCTTTGACCCGGTCATGAATGCGGAAGCGCAAGCGCGCCACATGATGGAGTTGGGCTTGCGGAAGGCGCTGGCTCATGACGAGCTCGAGTTGTATTTCCAGCCGATCCTGAACGCACAGACAGGTGCGTTGACCAGATTCGAGGCCCTGCTTCGCTGGCGGCACCCACAGCACGGCCTGATCGGGCCCTCCGAGTTCATCCCAATCGCTGAAGAGACCGGTTTGATCGTCCCGATCGGCGAATGGATACTTCGGGAGGCCTGCCATGCGGCAGCTACCTGGCCAGACAGCATCTCGGTGGCCGTCAATCTCTCCGCCAAGCAGCTAAGAAGCGACTGTCTGGTAGCAGCCGTCCGCGACGCACTGCGAGCATCCGGCTTTTCGCCCAGTCGTTTGGAGCTAGAGATCACGGAAACGGTGCTGCTTCAGAACACCGCCGCTACACTGGAGCCGCTGCGCCAATTGCAGGCAATCGGCCTGAGAATCTCCTTGGATGACTTCGGGACCGGCTATTCCTCTATCAGCTCCTTGCGGATCTTCCCATTCGACAATATCAAGATCGATCAATCATTCGTTCGGGACCTCGGTTCCCGGGCAGACGCTGCCTCAATCGTACATGCTATCGTGGATCTCGGCTGCGCGCTGGGCATGTCGATTACCGCCGAAGGTGTCGAGACTGCTGAGCAGCTCCGGATGCTGCGGACGGAATCATGTGAAGAAGTGCAGGGCTATTTATTCAGTGCGCCGGTCCCGG
>CAVPTU010000066.1:0-15369 GCA_963708565.1 uncultured Alphaproteobacteria bacterium | reverse complement strand
TCAACGGCGCTAGGCTGTCGCTGCTGGACGGTGCCGCGAAGGTCCTCTGACCGATCCGATAGCCGACGCTCAGGCTTGTCGGGGGAACTCTCTTCATGCCCCCAAAGGGGCCCTTCACGGAGGCCACCAGAGCCGGGCGCAAGAAAGTGGAAGGGGGCATTGCGTATCGTTCAGTTGGCTGACCCGACATGGAGCGACGGCACACCCTCATACGACGTGTTGAGCGCTCTTGCTCGGGGGGATTGACGGGCTTGCCTCTCCGGCTGGCCTATCCCGAGCTGGCTAAGGGCATCGCCGAGCACTGAAGCACTGGTGCGTGCACTGCAAGACTGCGGCGTGATCGTCCACCGCCCGCGGCTTCTGACAGATGCCGAGATCGCATTGCTCTCGGTTGGCCTCTCGAATCAACACGACCGTGATCCGCAAGGGCTACCGGGTTGACCTCGTTCCGTTGACACCGGAAAGGCTTCACCTGGACTGCATATTCGCCGTCATTAAAGAGGCCTGTGCATGTGTTTTATGCAAGGGTTGACACGGGGCCAGCTGCCGAAACCCATTCAAGATTGGGAAATCATCGAAGCGACCGCTGAAGAGGCGCACTCCTTGGGATGCAACACGATTTGCCTCGAACTGGTCGTGATCGGCGCCGAGCACCAGCGGCTTATCGGGGAAATTGAGAAGCGCAGGGTACGGACAATCCGCGTACCCTTCGATCAGCCGTCGAAGCTTGGCGGCGGCATCCGCTGCTCGAAACATCCGTTGCTTCGTGAGGCGTGACGATTGCGGCGCCGGTCGCTCACCGCGTCAGCCTCGGATCGGCGAGGATCACCGCGCGGATCGCCTCGTAATACCGCACATAGCCGGTGCAACGACAGAGGTGGCCGTCCATCGTGGCGAGGATGCGCGCCTCGACCTCCGCCTTTGGCACGGGCTCACGCGCCAGCGCCTCCAGCAATACCTGCGCCTCGTTGACGAAGCCCGGAGTGCAATATCCGCACTGGAAGGAGAAGTGTTTGAGAAACGCTTGCTGAAGAGGGGTCAATCGGCCATCCACCGCGTGACTCTCAACCGTGCGCACCTTTTTGCCGTCGAAATGGGCCGCGGCAGCGATGCAGGTCGGTACTGTCTCGCTCGTACCGTCGTCATGGTCGTGGATAATGACGCAGGCACGGCACGCCCCGATCCCGCAGCCGAATTTGGTGCCGGTCAGACCGCAATATTCATGCAGATAATCGATCATCGGCAGCGTCACGGGAATCTCGTGCGGTCCGGTCGATGCGCCATTGATCGTGAGATTAATACGCATGGTGTTCATCCCAGCACCTGTTTGATCGCCGCCGCCGTGACCGGCACGCTGGTAAATCGCCGCCCGGTTGCGTCGTATATGGCGTTCAGCAGAGCCGGAACGATCGGGATCATCACCACCTCAGCGATGCCCTTTGGCACATCGGTCGGGCCCAACGGCGACAGGATCTCGATTTCGAGGTTCCACAGCGGCAGATCGGAGGCGCGCGGGAGCCGATAGCGATCGAGGTTCCAGTCGCCGTCCCCCGGTCCGCCGTCGAGCAGCGGAAGGTACTCGGTCAACGCAAAGCCGACACCCTGAGCGAAGCCGCCCTGACCTTGAGCGGACACAGCCTCGGGCACGAGCGCTCGGCCGCATTCGAATACCGAATAAGCATCGACGATTCGGACAGTGCCGGTCGATCGTTCAATCTCCACCGCCGCGAGGCTGCCGCATGCCGCCACATAATTGGTGCCGAAGCGCTGGAACAGCGTATTGGGGAACCGAACCGAGATCCGGTCCAGAAGATGAAAGCCGTCAGAGTTGAGCAGGGCGCGCCGATTGGGATCGACTTCCATGGCCATATTGCACCGCCAACGCATCGATCGGCGCTTCCCACCGGTTGCCAAGGATTTCGAAGGCGGCAACCGCCCAGTTCCAGCGATTGAAGCCATGTACCATCGCCGTGGTCACCAATCCCATCTCATGCGCTTTCGCGGCAAGCCGCGCCAATGGCAGCGGCTCCATCCCTGCGGCAGTCAGCCCGCCGTCGACGAATCGCCCGTCCTCCGGTCGCAGGAACTGCCCGACCGCTTGCCCTCCCATAACGCCCCGACCCCATAGCGCAACCGCGGCGGGCCAGAGGCCAAAGCGGTAGATGATCCTCGCTGTCTCCGCCACGACATGCGTGTGGACATGGGCTCCGATCGAGGCATAGGTCGACACGTTCAGCCGAGGCACCCAGCGCGGATTGGCTGCAGCGGCATCCTGAGCGGGCTGACCGATCGTGAAGGGATCGCCCGAGGTGATAAGACGCAGCGGCTTCCATTCCGACAATGCGCCCATCGTCACGCGATCAGCGCAGGCGCCCAGATGATCCGCGGCCCGCACAGCGATCGCCGTCGACAACCCGGTGCCGATTTCCACCGCGCTCGACGCGACCAGGATACGGCCTTCCGGCGTGATCTCGACCTTGGCCAATGCGGCGTCGGCACCGCCGCCATAATCCTTGTTGACGCAGGCGACGCCGACGCCATAGGCCTTACCGGGGTAAAGGCCGTCGCGGCGCTTCTTCTGCGCGGACCGTTGCGTCCAGATGTGATGTCCGGCGAGCTTATCGAGGACTTCTTGCGTGCGCACGGCACCGCCCGGGATGTTGCCGGTCAGGTTTTTTTGTTCGGATGCCAGCGCGTTCGCCTTGCGCAATGCGATCGGATCGCGACCGAGCGCCTCGGCCGCGCGGTCGATCATGACTTCGAGCGGCGTCATCGACTGCAGCGTGCCGTAGCCGCGCATCGAGCCGGCCGGCACCGCCGCGGAGGCGAGAACCACCGAGGTCACGTCGACCTTCGGAATATTGTAGATGCCGATCGAGGCGGCCGCCGCCACCAAGCCGACACTGGCGGAATAGTTGGCCAAGCCTCCGCCGTCGCCGGTCAGATCGGCGGCGTAGGCTGCAAGCTTGCCCGTCCGGCGGTCGACTTCGAGCTTGCTCGTTATCTGAAAGGCATGACGCTTGAGGCCGGACTGGAACTGCTCGAAGCGGTCATTGGCGAGGCGGACGGGCGTATTCGCGGCGAACAGGCCGGCCACAGCAACGTAAAGCGGAAAAATCGAATGGTCGCGGCCGCCAAAGCCGCCGCCGATCGAGGTGCAATGCGCAACGACGCTCTCCACTCGCAGATCGCCGGCGGCCTCGCCCACCAGTTCGGCGATTGAAGATGCCGAATCCTCGGGTGACTGCGTACCCAGCACCAGCTCCAGTGTGCGGCGAGACGCATCGTGCCACGCCAGTCCGTTCTCCGGCTCGAGGAAAACCGGATCGTTCGATGGCGTCGAGAAAGTCTGGTCGATAACGAGGAGATCCGGGTCTGGCTCGTCAAGCAAACGGCGAACCTGCTGCCCGTAGTAAGACGCGCGAGCCGCCGGAGAACCGGCGGCGTTTGGCGGGTCCCACTCGGCAGCAAATCGAGGCGGGTTCGGCCCGTATTGTCGCTGTGACGGCGGCTGGTATCGAGCCGGCACCGTCCAACCTTCCAGAAGCGGCGAATAGACGTCTTCCGCATCGGGTGTTGGTCCGGCAATTCGTACATAACGCATACCGCCGTAGGGAATCCGCGGCTGCGGTGCGGCGGCAGCGCCACGGAGCATCAGGTCGGTGGCACTGCGCAGAATTTGGCGAGCCTCAGCAAAAGCGGCGAAGTCGCTCCAGATCAGCAGCGCCAATGGCTGACCGAGATAAGCCAGCGCCTGCCCGACAGGACACAGCAAGTCTCCGGCATAGAACGCCGGCACGCGAAGCTGTGCTTTGGCCAAATCTTCGGCCAGAACGGTCCGGTCCGGCTGCAGCGACGGTTCCAAACTGGACAAATCAATCCCGGCAAAGACGTGGGTGACGTCCGGCGCGCGCAACAGCATCGCGTGCGACGTGCGGCTTGGCCAACCTGGCATATCCGCGGCGCGGAAGTCTGCCGAATACAGCTTGCTCCCGGTGACTTTCGGATAGCCATCGATACGCCCGAGCGGTGGGCCGCTTCGTGCATCCGGTCGCGAGGACTGCCAACCGAATGAGCCGGCGGCGAGCGAAGGAAATGGCAGCAAAGCGACACCGACCCCACCGACGACACAGCGTCTCAGGAATTCTCGGCGGTCGAGGATGCTGCTCTTGTCGGCCGTGTCAATCATGCGAAAAGCCCTGTACGGCAACGGTACTCTGTGAGGTCGGGAGTGTCCAAGCGCGCAATTCGAAGCGGTTTTGGATCATGTTGCATAACCCGTGTAGTTGAGGGAGTTGAGCATTTCGAAATCGGAATGTGGCAAGGTCCGGAATTGGCGCGTCTTGCCCCTCGGCGTGCCTTGCGGTGAAGGTCCTTTGATTGAACAGAGAGCAGGCGCTCCCGTGCAGCACAACCGACAAGTCCTACTCGCGGAGGAACGCGTTCATCTCGGGAGTGGCAAGAGAAGCATCAATGTAACTGAACGTGCCGTGCTCGCGCACTTCCTTCGCTGCATTCAGCAGTCCCGTCATCGCCGCGCGATAGAGGGAGGTCGCGAGGCTGATGCGGTTCACGCCGGCCGCTGCCAGTGCCGCGACGGTGAATGATTTCCCCTTGATCCCGACCATGAAGTTGAACGGTTTTTCGATCGCCGCGCACACCGCGCGGACCGCTTCCAGGTCCGGCAGACCCGGCGCCATCAGTGCGTCCGCACCCGCCGCCTCGTAAGCTTTCAGCCGGGTGATCGTGTCGTCCAGATCGGCCGGCCGCGCAGGAAATTTTCGGTGCGCCCGGTCAGCATGAATGGAAACGGCAAGGCCCGCGCTGCTGCGGCGGCGGCAGCGATGCGCTCCCGCGCATGGCCCAACTCGAAGATCGGCGCGTCCGGGTTGCCGCTCGCATCCTCGATCGAGCAGCCGACCAGTCCCGCCGCAGCGGCGAGCCCGATGGTTTCCGCGACGACTTCCGGCGCGTCGCCGAAACCCTTTTCGAGGTCCGCGGAGACCGGCAGATCTGTGGCCCGGCAGATCACCCTTGGCCTGCTCCAAAGCCTCCTCGCGCGTGACCCGGCCGTCTCGCCGACCGAGCAAACCCGCGGATGCTCCGCTCGAGGTCGCCAGCGCCACGAAGCCCAGCGCTGCCATCATCCGGGCCGAACCGCCATCCCACACATTGGCGATGACAAACGCGTCGGGCGCCTCGTGCAGGGCGCGGAACTGCTTCGCCTTGTCGGCCTGGGTCACAGTCATCCGGCCTCTCCTGATTTGAACTGCTGCGATCGCCGAGGTCATGCAGCAAATGGTCGCCGAATTCAAATTCGCCGAGCCGAGCCTGGCGAGGCGCGAGGTCGTCGCTCGGCAGGGCGCTGGCCAGGGTAATCTGGCCGCCTGTCCCCATCCGGAAGCGAGCGATGCCCAACTCGGATCTGCGAAGGCTAGCGGGCGGCCGCCGCCGCAACCCCCAGATCGGAAACTGATCGCCGACGCGCCATGCCGTATTGCCTCTGCAATTGCGGCAACCCCAGACCGACGCTATGCAACCTGATGACGCCGTCTCACACCGGCTCAGCGCTCGCTATCATCGAGGTCGGGGAAACGATGGAATCTTACGTCAGCTTCGATGACCTGCTGCGTCATAGCGCCAGCCCTGTAATCCTGGTCTTTCTGCCGATCTTTCTGGCAACAACCGTGATCGAGGGGCTGCTGATCCTCTATCGGCAGGGAACCTATCCCTGGAAGAACGCGGGCGTCTCGACCGTCATGGCCGTCGGCCATTTTCTCACCCAGGCTGCGGCGCATGGGCTGCTCTTCGGTATCATCGCTGCCTCCGTTTACCGGATCAGGGTCGCGACGGTCCCGGTCTCGTTGCATCACTGGCTCAGCCTGATAGTCCTGTTTTTCCTCGCCGACCTCGCCTTCTACATCGAGCATCGCTGTTCGCACCGCATCCGGCTGTTGTGGGCGTCGCACAGCGTGCATCACAGCAGCGAGAGGATGCTGGCCACCACCGCCTATCGCCTGTCGTGGACGCCGATCTTGTCGGGCGTGTTTCTGTTTTACTTGCCGATCGTATGGATCGGGTACGACCCGGCCTGGGTTTATGGCATGGTGTCAGTCAGCCTCACCTATCAGTTCTTCGTCCACACCGAGCTCGTCGGCCGCATCGGTTGGCTGGAGTGGATCGTCAACACGCCCTCCGCCCACCGCGTGCATCACGCAAGCAATCCCGAATACCTCGACAAGAACTATGGTGGCGTGCTGCTGATCTGGGATCACCTGTTCGGCTCCTACCGGGCCGAACGGCCGGACATCCCGATCCGCTATGGCTTGGTGCATCCGCGCACGGCCCCCAACAACCCGCTCGTCATCGCCTACGAGGACTTCTGGCAGACTATCAAGGCAGCGCTGCGCGCCGGCAGCGCTCGTGAGGGTCTCGCAAAGCTGTGGGGGCCGCCATAGTCCGCCGACCGCCCGCGGTAGGCATCACGTGTCGACCTTTGATTTCGGCGCTGGGCTGCTGGTCTTCGCCGCCGTGGTCGGCGTGGTCAACGAACGCACGCTGCGCCTGCCGCGCCCGATGGCGTTGCTGCTCGCTTCCTTGGCGATCTCGGCATCGATCATCGGGACCGCCGCGATCTTCGGCCACACCGAAATGCGCGAGTACTTGCGGGTTCGGATCGTCCACGCGCACCTGCCCCAGATCCTGCTCGACGGCTTTCTCGCCCTGCTGCTATTCGCTGGCAGCCTGCATGTCGACGCACGGGACTTGCGGCGACGAGCCTGGCCCGTGTTCGTGCTTGCGACATTAGGCGTCGTGCTGGCCACGGGAATGTTCGGGGCCGGTATCTGGGCCGCGCTGTAGCTGGTCGGCATTCCGGTCCCGCCGGGTTGGTGCCTGGCGATCGGCGCGGTTCTGGCGCCGACCGACGCCGCCGCGGTCGAGGGCCTGCTGTCACGCGTCAGGCTGCCGTCGGGGCTGCGCGAGATCATCGCCGGCGAAAGCCTATTCAATGACGGCGCCGCTGTCGTGCTGTTCGGCGCCGCTGTGGCCTTGGCCGCCGGACGGACGGACGGACGTAGTGGGCCACGGCCGGCTCGCCGCCGCGATCCTGGTCGAGTGCACCGGCGGCGTCGCGCTTGGCGCGACGGCGGGCTACCTGACCTTCCTCGCCATTCGGTTCACCCGGGACGACTTCCTCAGGCTAACGATCTCGCTCGACCTTGTGCTGTTGACCTACCGCGGAGCCGTCGTATTGGGGATATCCGGTCCGGTTGCGGTCGTCACGGCCCGGGCTGGTCTTCAACTACAGGCTTGCCCGGGCGCCGCCGGAAGAGCACTCGCGCGCGAGTCTTCCGGGTTCTGGTCGCTGATTGACGACCTGCTGAATACGCTGCTCTATCTGTTTGTCGGCTTCGAACTCCTTGCAATCGGTCTGAGCTGGCGGGCGCTATCGGCGATCCTCGTCGCCGTGCCGCTAGCCCTTCTTGCCCGTTTGGCGAGCGTCGGGGCGCCGATGCTGGTGCTCCGCCTGCGCGTGCCAACCCCGGCGCGCGCGCTCGGGGTCCTGACTTGGGCAGGGTTGCGCGGCGGCGTCTCTATCGCGCTGGCGCTGATTCTACCCCCGTCGGCGTATCGAGACCTGCTGCTGGCGATCTGCTTCGGTGTAGTGATCTTTACCGTTGTGGTGCAAGGGTTGCTGCTCCCGCGCATCGTTACTGCCCTTTGCGGCCCGCCGCGGTCTGATCGGACCGCGGACCGCGACGCAGCCGGCTAGCCCAATTCACTCTCCGGCAGCTCCTCAAAATTCCGGCACTGGCAGCGGGTGGGGACCGACCGCCTTGGCGGAACGCGCGTTGGGGCCTGGTCGACCGCAGCGGTTCCATGGCCGCTCGACGCGGTGATGCCAGTCGGCGACGATCGCCCGATCCTGTGCACCAACCCCCATCAGCGCCGGCTCGGGATGGGTCAATTCGAAATAAAGGCAGATCGCGACGACCTCCGCGATGTGCCGGCCGTCGTCAAACTCGAGCACCGGCACCGTGCATTCCGGGTTGATCGAGCGGAATTCGGGCGTGAATTGCTCGCCGGCGCGCAGATCGACTTGCACAGTCGGAATTGTGATGCCCTTTTCCGCCAGGAAGATGCGGACGCGGCGCGGGTTTGGCGCGAGCTGGTAATGGTAGAGCTTCATTGCGCGGTCCTCCACGAGGTATGCTCATGCATAGAGCCTGGCAGCCATTTTAGCACCTCCCGAGCGACGGCTTCCCGAGCCAGTGGTCATTAAAGGGCTCGCGGCTCGATCGCGCAGTTTTGCCCCTTGTTGAGACTTTGGCTGCGGGCTTGCGTTGTCCGGCGCATCGGGCGGAACCACACCTCTCGACGCGATAGTGCGCGCGGAAGTCCATGCCTGGGTCGAGAGCGCTGGGCTCGCAGCTGTGCCTAGTGTATGGCTAAGTCTGGGTCGTTGGCCGGCAGACCATGACGATTGGGGTGTTCCGTGGTGCTCGAGCTCATGAAGTGCGAAGGCACTTTCGGCTATCTGGGCATCGAGGTCGACCCTGATTATTCTGGGTAATAGCTCAGCTCATGCTTCGACCTGCTCCCAGTTGCTAAGCACCTCCGCATGGTAACCGTTATCGACCTGTGTTGCATAATTGAGGTCTGAAGCGATGCGACACGCAAATGTGCTCAATGCCGATGAAGTCGAAGTCCGCGAAATGATCAAGGGCCGGCACAATATGCGCTTGCGGCGACTTGGCAAGCCCGCTGGCAGCATTGCACTCGGTGCGACATTGACTGAAGTGGCGCCGGGCGGAATTTCTTTCCCCCGCCACGCCCATTACGCCAACGAAGAAGCGATTTATGTCCTCTCCGGTTCCGGAGAGGCCCGGATCGGCGATGCACGCGTCCCTGTGCGGCCGGGGACTGGATCGCGTTGCCCACCGGCCCCGAGCACGCGCATCAGATGGTCAACATGTCGACGGCCGAACCGCTCGTCTATCTCTGCGTCTCGACGATGCATGGGGCAGAGATTGTAGAATATCCCGATTCCGGCAAAATCGGCGCTGGTGTCGCCGATCCGACAAGCCCGGTCGGCTTCCGGCGCATTGGCATGTTTCGGGCCGGCAGCGGCACGCTCGATTACTGGGAGAGCGAGCCCGAGGCGGGCTAAGTCTGGTCCAGCCGAGTCATTCGCCCGGCGACGGCGCGTGCACGACAGGCGCGTCAAGCGAGATCGCGACGATCGCGATAGCCCACTGCAAACCCCATCCCGACCGGCTGTTCGGCATCGCTATGCTGCCGATGCAGTCGGTACCGCACGCGATCGAGGAGATGCGCTTTGCACGCAAGGAGCTCGGCTTCAAGGGCGGCTTCCTGCGGCCCAATCCGTACAACGAAAAGATGATCGACCACCCCGATTACGAGCCGTTCTAGTCTAGGCGGCGGCCGAGGACCTCGATATCGCGATCGGGTTACATGAAGGCGCTTCGAGCGGCATGCCGACCGTCGGCATTGACCGCCTCGAGAGCCGCGCGGCCCGGCACATCGTGTCGCCCACAATGGAAATGATGCTGGCCTGTCTTGCGGTGATCTGGGGCGGAGTGTGTGAGCGGCATCCGAAGATCCGCATCGGATTCCTGGAGTCCGGCGGCGGCTGCATTGCCCCCTGGCTCGACAGGATGGACCGTCATTTCGATGACCAGTTTTTCAACGATACGAACCTGAAGATCCGGCCAAGCGAAATCTTCCAGCGCAATTGCTGGATTTCGTTCGAGCCGGTCGAGACCAGCCTCCAGGTGCTCGCGGATTTCATCGGCCCCAAGAAAATCTTATGGGCGACCGACTATCCGCATCCCGACGGCTTCTTCCCAGGTGCGCCCGCCATGGTGCGCGAGCGGCTGAAGGGCGCCTCGCCCGCGACGCAACACGGCGTCCTGGCTGGAGGCGCAATGGGTTTTTATGGCCTGAACTGAGGCCGCAGGCGCCGCGATACCCGTGGCCGGGTTCGTCCGGTCACGGGGGTATCCGCTATTGTCCTGTCGTGCTTAAGCCGAAGTGGAGCGCGCGCGGCAAGATAAGGGTGACCAATTCGACGAGGTCCGCATGGTTGTTCTTGACGTTGCCGACGCGCGCTGACTGGCCAGGCGATCATTCCGTCGGAAGGGTAGGGGACCGGCAGCGCCTTGAGATCGGGCTCGCCGGCCGGTTCTTCGCCAAGCCATACTGGCCACCCTCTGGCGCCAAAAAGACGGGCATCCGGTTATGCAGGTCCGCGCATAATCCGGTCGGCGTCGTGGCGAGGATCGCAAAGCTGCGCACCCGCTCGCCCGCCGGCGAGCGCCAGGTCTCCTACGACCCTGCAAGCGCCATGAGCCGGCCGCCCTTGAAGCCGATCGCATAGGGTTGCTTGCCGGCCGGCGTCTTTTTCTATTCGCAAAGTTGTCGAGCGGCACCAGACAGGCGATGCGGGACCAAGCATCTCCAACTTCAGCCTGAGCAGGCCGTCATGAAGACAATCCTCTCTCGCGCAAACGTGATCGATTGCGTCGAGCCCAGGGTGCGGCCGGATACTGCCGTACTGATCGAGAATGGGCGTATCCGCGCCATCCTGCCAAGCAGAGAGGCGGGCAGCATTGGCGACGCACAGACGATCAATCTCAAAGGCGCGTACCTGATGCCCGGCCTATGGGACGTGCATATTCATCCCGACTTGGGATTGAGGTTGCCCCGTTTCAGTGGACGGTTAGTCGGCTTGTGGGTTACGTCGTGGTCATGGTGGCCTGCATGTCGGCTTCGTAGGTTATCGGCGAGCGGTATCCCAGGCCCGAATGCAGTCGCACGGGGTTATACCAACCCTCGATGTAGCTAAAGCAGGCCATCTTCGCCTCGGCCTGAGATGCGAACCGGCGACGGCTGAGCAGCTCGGCCTCGAGGGTGGAGAAGAAACTCTCGGCCATGGCGTTGTCGTAGGCGTCACCGACCGACCCCATCGATGGTCGAACACCTGCCTCGCCACACCGCTTGCCAAATGCCACCGACGTATACTGGCTGCCTTGGTCGCTGTGGTGGATGACGTCCTTGGGCCGCCGTTGGCCAACCGCCATCTCCATCGCGTCCAGCACCAGTTCGGCACGCAGGTGGTTCGCCATCGCCCAGCCGACGATCTTGCGGCTCCAGGCGTCGAGCACGACGGCGAGATAGAGGAAGCCCGCCATCGTCGGCACGTAAGTGATGTCGGCAACCCACAGCTGGTTCGGTCTGGTGGCGCTGAAGTCGCGGTCGACCAGGTCGGGCGCAGGCCGGTCATCCCTGTTCCGCCGGGTTGTTGTCGGGCCGCCGTGCCGATGGCTGGCGCCCACCAGGCCCGCCTCACGCATCAGACGGGCGATCCGCTTGCGGCTGTGCCTCTCTCCACGCCCACGCAGATCGGCATGGACGCGAGGCCCCCCGTAGGTCTGCCTCGAACTGGCATGTACCGTCTTGATGCGCTTCAGCAAGGCCGCGTCGGCCGTGGCGTGGGCGGACGGTGGCCGTTGCAGCCACGCGTAATAGCCCGCCTTGGACACGCCGAGCACGCGTGCCATTGCGGCAATCGGGAAAGAGGCCTGGTTCGCGCTCATGAACCGGAAGAGCCCGACGGCAGCGTGCCGGTCTCCCGAGCGAACCAGGCCGCGGCTTTTGACAGAATGTCGCGCTCCAGCCGCAACTGCTTGTTCTCACGCCGAAGCCGGGTCAACTCATCACGCTCGGCCGCGGTCAGACCGGGAGCCATTTCCTCCCGGCGGCCCTCGTTTCGGTCAGCCTGGGCGACCCACGCGCGAATCGAGTGGCCGCTCGGCTCAAACTCGCGGGCGAGATCGTCAGGATTACGGCCAGCACGGACCAGCTCGACCATCTGTCGGCGAAATTCCGGCGAATACGCTGGGCGTGTTCTTGGCATCGGCAGCACCTCTGGCAAAAGCTTCAGGGTGTCCACCAAACCGGGTCAATCCCAATCCCAATGATGATGCTCATCCCAAATGAGTTCATCAGGCGCTTTCTGCTGCATGTTCCATGGAGCCCGGCGGGCGCGTGAGCGACGGGTGGTCACCGGGGAGGGTCGGCTAAGGTGGCGTTGCGACACCCATCTCAAGGCTACCGAGGAACCGATGACCGATGACCGATGACCGATGACCGATGAAAGAATGGCGCTGGTTGAACTGCTACAGCAGAGCAGTGATGGCGATTTCCTGCGAGCCGTAGCGTTGGCGGCGCTGCAAATTCTGATGGAAGCCGATGTCGAAGGCCTGATCGGCGCCGGGCGGCACGAACGCTCCGCCGAGCGGCTCAATTACCGCAGTGGCTATCGCGAGCGCACTCTCGACACCCGGCTCGGCTCCGACGATCAGGCGCGTACGCCGGCATCAGGGCGTCCAACAGACATTTACCCGTTGCGCTCCGAAGACGACCGCACCCGGCGAACAGCCTGGCCCTCCGGAGCTGATAACCGGGTCGCAGCAGCCGACCGACCACTGCGGCGCGTGACCTCGCCGACACGCGGCGCCGACATCGGGCTCATTGCCGCCGTTCCCGCCTCGGTGACGATTAGGTCCATCGGGATATCAAAGGGCTGAGGGTAAATCGTCTTGAGTTGCTGGAACTCAAATCCGACGCCGATGGCGAGCGGGCGCGGCCCCAATGCCGCGAGCGTACGATCGAAATAGCCACCGCCATAACCCAGCCGGTAGGACGAGCGATCGAAGCCGACGAGAGGTGCGAGAATTATCGCCGGTATCACGATCTCGCGTTTTTCCGGGATCGGGATGTCCCACACCCCGCTGATTAGGCTCTCGCCCGGCCGCCAGGTACGATATTCGAGCGGCCCACGTCTGTCGATTACTACCGGCAACGCCACTACCCGCCCAGCGGCAACCAAGCTTTCGATCAACGGCTGTGGGTCGAACTCGGCACGAAAGGGCCAATAGGCGCCGAGTACGCCGGGCCGCTCCGTCAGAAATGGTCGGAGCGAGGAGATGATCCGCTCGCCGAATCCTCGCCGGACCGCGGGCGATAATCCCATGCGCCATGTAATTAGGCGTGTGCGCTCTAGCCGGCGCCAGGCCTTGACCTCGGTCGCATCCACGTAGCGCTCCATTGAAATTGCGAGCGCTCTACCCAGCACTCGCGGTTTTGATGTGTGCGCTATCGATCTGTCGACACATCGCGTCCGTGCTGTGGAAACGCGCAGCTACATCGATCGACTCAAACGGTGCCGGCGTCATTCACCCGGGGGTGGCCCGAAACGTCGGTGGCGAGGGCGATGTTAGCCTCGTGCGATCGCAGCATTTCGGCTAGATCGGCATGTAGTTGATCGCTGCGCACGCAGGGCAGTAATTCGCGCAACTTTCGCACCACCCAGGCCTGACCGCGATTGAGGAAGGTGATGCGCTCGCCAAGATCGACTATGGCCATTGCCTTGCCATAGAAGGTGCCCACCTTTGGCGACGGTGTTTGGCCGAGCACCCTCACGTGATCGGCCAGCATGGCGCACCAATGTGCTTCGTCCCGCTGAATGCGCCGCATCAGCTCGGCAACCGGACCGCTGCCGGCAGCCCGTGCGCTTTCGAGTGTGACCCGAGCTCCGGCGTGCTCGGCCTCGAGCAGCTCATTCAACAAAGCGGTCAGCTCGTCCTTGCCGGCATAGCCCATATAAGCGTCATCAGCCTCGCGCATCGAGCAGGCGGGTGAGCTGACCTCGACGGCAGCTTTGTCATCCGAGGGGATCGTCATTGAGATTCTCCTCCAACGTCACAGACCACGACCGAGCGCGATAGCGGAAAGTCAGCCGCATGAGACCGGCATCGCTCCCTTCGCCCCGTTCGACGACGCCATAGACAACGCCGCGTTTCATCTCCCGCCAGAAGGCATCGGGCGTGAGGCCAAGCTTTCCGGAAACAAACTCCGCTTCGACAAAGACGCCGTCTTCCGAAAGCGTGATTGCGTTGGAGCTTTGCCGGTCAATGAAGTAGTCGCCGGCTTCGGCAATCTGTCGCGCGACATCCTCCTCACCGTGCACCGTTTGCCTCCCGCATCGGCGGGAACGTCCACGCCGGTCGCGCTCGCTGAGGCCGGATCTCTCCCCTCCGGACCGCGAATGCCCAGCTCCAGGCTGTCGGCGATCCAGTGGGCCCGCTCGCGAAAGTGAGCCGCCGCCGATGGTGGGCACACATCGCCTGCGGTCTGGCCGAAGATCTCAAGCCAGCGGTCGAAATGCGGGGTATCGATGGGTAAGGGCAGGTGCGCCACCATCGGCTGCCCGTGATAGCGGCCACTCATCAACGCGACAGACGACCAAAAGGCGCACAGGCGGGCGAAGTGACCCTGCCAGTCATGCACGCTGTTCTCGAAGATCGGGCCGATCCGCGGATCAAGCCGGGCGCGACCGTAGAAGGTTCGCACCAACCGGTCGATCATCGCCTCGTCGATGCCAGTACGCGCGATGATGTCCGCGATGATCAGATCACGGCTGGGTGCGCCGGGTCGCAAGGCCACGCTTATTCTCATCTTCATCCTAAGCACCTGAGGCCGGTGCCCTATTGCCCATTCGATCATAGAATCATATGATATGCATGTTATCGGGGTCAAGCCGTGGGGCCGCCCGAGTGCCGGAGGGAAAGAGGCAATGCGCCTTACCTTGTGGACCGACTATGCGCTGCGCACGCTGATCTATGTCGGCGCCAAAGGCGGCCGGCTCGCGACGATCGCCGAGATCGCCGAGAGCTTCGATATTTCAAAGACCCACCTGATGAAGGTCGTGAACAGGCTCGGGCAGCAAGGGTATCTCGATACGATCCGCGGCAAGGGCGGCGGGATCAGGCTGGCGCGCCCGCCCGCGGAGATCCGCGTCGGGGCAGTCGTGCGCGAGACCGAAGAAGACCTCGCCGTGATGGGATGCCTTGCCGAGACCGGATTCTGCCGGATCGAAGGTTGCTGCGTTCTGCGTCACGCGCTTCGCGAGGCGACGCTCGCGTTTTTGCACACGCTGGACGGCTACACCCTGGCCGATCTTTTGGCGCCGGGTGCGCGGCTCGTCCGCAGCTTGGGCCTCGTATCCGAGATGCGGCCTCGGGCATGAGCCGAGCTCGCATCAGTCGATAAGCCGAGCCCCGCCATGGATGATGTAGCTACCGCCCGGGCGCTACATGTTCTCGCCGTCGTGATCTGGATCGGCGGGGTTGCGATGGTGACCACGGTAGTGCTGCCGGCTGTGCGGCGCGGCGATATCGGCCCGAACCGGCTGCAGGCCTTCGAGGCCATCGAGCGACGGTTCGGATGGCATGCGCGCATTGCCACGGTCATTGTCGGGCTAACCGGCTTCTACATGACCGA
>CAVPTU010000065.1:0-80039 GCA_963708565.1 uncultured Alphaproteobacteria bacterium | reverse complement strand
CCGGCCGGTCGCGCCACAGGACCTCGCCGGCAGTCGGCTCCAACAGGCCGGCCACGATGCGCAGCAGCGTCGATTTGCCGGAGCCGGAGCGCCCGAGCAGCGCGACCATCTCGCCCTCGCGCAGGCTGAGATTGACGCCCTCCAGCACCACAAGGTCGGCGTTGGCGTCCTTGTGGTAGGCCTGCTTGCAGTCCCTCACCTCAAGCAGCGACTGCTGGCTGACGGTGGTATCCATTGGCGCGTCTCCTTCAGCCGAGCTTCAGGTGTCGTTCCGAATAGGCATAGAGCGGCCGCCACAGCAGACGGTTGAACAGCAGGACGAAGCAGGACATCACGGCCACGCCTAGCACCACACGCGCCATATCGCCCTTGTCGGTTGCCTCGGCGATATAAGCGCCGAGGCCGTGCGCTGTCAGCTTCGTGTTACCCCAGGAAGCCACCTCGGCGACGATGGCCGCGTTCCATGACCCTCCCGAGGCGGTGATGGCGCCGGTTACATAATACGGGAAGATGCCCGGGATCATCACCTTGCGCCACCACAGCAGGCCGCCGACGCGAAAATTGCTGGCGGCCTCGCGCAGATCGCCCGGATAGGCCGCGGCACCGGCGACCACGTTGAACAGGATGTACCACTGGGTGCCAAGGATCATCAGCGGCGTCAGCCAGATATCGGCGCTCAGGTGGAAATACACGATGAACAGCACGACCGGCGGAAACAGCAGGTTGGCGGGGAAGGCGGCGAGAAACTGCGCCACCGGCTGCGCCCGCCTGGCCCAGACGGGGCGCAGCCCAAGCCAGACACCGATCGGCACCCAGACCAGGGTGGCCAGCACAATGAGGATCACGACGCGGAGCAGCGTGAAGAGCCCAAGGATCACGGCCTGTCGCAGATCGTCCCAGTTCAGCTCAGCGGAGACGAAATCGATGACCTTGCTGAGCGACCAGATCACCAGGATGGCGAGGAGTGCCAGCCATGCCGCGTCGACCAAGCGCGACGGTTGGCCATCCGCGACCGATCGGCGGCGAAGCGGCAGACGCAGCGGCAGGCCGCCAAGTGCTGTGACGGCACCGCCCACCGCATCGGCGAGGAGGCTCAGGAGCCTGGTCCGCCGCATCAGTCGCAGCAGCCATGGATCGGCCGCGGTCGCACCCGCGGTGGTCTCGAAGCGGAATTTCTGCGACCAGGCGACCAGCGGGCGGAACAGCAACTGATCGTACGCCAGGATCACCAGCAGCATGGTGACGATGGCGTAGAGCACCGCGCGAATGTCGCGCTGCTCCAGCGCCAAGGCGACATAAGAGCCGATACCGGGCAATTTCCAGGTGTTGTCGCCGACCGACACCGCCTCCGATGCCACGACGAAGAACCAGCCGCCGGACATCGACATCATGGTGTTCCACACGAGGCCGGGGACGGCGAACGGCACCTCCAGACGCCAGTAGCGTTGCCAGCCGGTGAGGTGGAAGCTGTCGGACGCCTCCTTCAGATCGGCCGGCACCGTCTTCAGCGACTGGTACATGCTGAATGCCATGTTCCAGGCCTGGCTGGTGAAGATCGCGAAGATCGCTGCCAGTTCGAGCCCCAGCACCTGGCCCGGGAAAAGGTTCATGAAGAACACGACGGTGAAGGTGAGGAAGCCCAGGATCGGCACCGATTGAAGGATGTCGAGGATCGGGATCAGGACGAGACTGGCGCGCCGGCTCTTCGCGGCGGCGGTGGCATAGGTGAAGGTGAACAGCAGCGAGGCGACCAGGGCGGCGAACATGCGCATCGTGGTGCGCACCGCGTAATCGGGCAGGTTGGCCGGGTTGAGGCTGAGCGCCAAAGCGTGCGGTGCGCTGATCGGCATGAAGGTGCCGCGCGCCTCGTGCGCCACGCCGATCAGCGCCGCGAAGACGCACAGGATCGCTGCGGCGTCCCACAGGTTTGGCAGGCGCCGTCCCTGCGTGAGGGCGGGGTGGATCGTGGCTGACATCGGGCTCGGGCTGAGGTTGCGGCTTGCCCTGTTACCCCGGGCCGGTACGCGAAGTCACCCCCCGGTCACGTGGCAATCGCGTGACGGGGTCAGTGGCCAGTGCTGCCGAAGCCACCCTGGTTGCGGGTCGTCGCCTCGAGGCTCTCCACCTCGTGCCACGCGGGCGCGCACCACCGGTGCAAGCACCGCCTGGGCGATGCGGGCGCCGCGTTCAACGGTGAACGGCGTGTCGCCCGCGTTCAGCACGATGACCTGGATTTCGCCCCGGTAATCCTCATCGATCGTGCCGGGGCTGTTGGGCAACACGACGCCATGGCGCAACGCGAGGCCGGAGCGGGGACGGATCTGGAGTTCGTAGCCGGGCGGCAGGGCGATGGCGATCCCGGTGGGGATCAGCGCGCGCTTGCCTGGATCGATCGTCACGGGGCTATCGACCGCGGCCAGCAGGTCCATGCCGGCGGCGCCGGCGGTGGCATAGGCGGGGAGCGGCAGATCGGTGTTATGCGACAGGCGGCGGACAGAAATCTGGACGGTCATGACGGGATCATGCGGCCTGCGGTATGGGCAGGCAATTGCGCGGGACGGTGAAGTGCACGATGGGCGGTGAAGGCGATATTCAGATCGAGGCGGTGCTGGTCGCGACCGATGAGGTGCGCGCGCTGATCGGGGAGCTCGATCGGGTGCTTTCGGCGGAGTATCCGCCGGAGCAGAGGCATGGCCTGGACCTGGATGCGATCTTTCAGCCGCATATCCGGTTCTTCGTGGCGCGGCTGGGCGGTGAGGCGGTGGGATGCGGCGGGGTCGCGCTGTTCGCGGATTTCGCCGAGGTCAAGCGGATGTACGTGCGCGATGGCGCGCGGGGCAAGGGCGTGGCGCAGGCGTTGTTGGCGCGTATCGAGAAGGAGGCACGCGCGGCGGGACTGGCGGTGTTGCGGCTGGAGACCGGGGAGCGGCAGGAGGCGGCGATACGACTGTATATACGCGCGGGATTTCAGCGCTGCCCGGCGTTCGGGGCCTATGCCGTGATGGCACGCGGAGGCTATCAGCACCAGTGTGTTCTTCGAGAAGTGGCTGACGGCAAACGGGTAGTGCGGGTGCGACGCTGTCGGCAGGGTCACTGCGCAATTCCGGTCGAGATTGCTTCGTCGCTTCGCTCTTCGGACAATCACAGGGTACGTCGAGCCCGCTTCCTCTCGCTGTTGCCAGAAGGTTGCAATAGCCTAGCCGGGCGTAGGTCAGTGGATGCGCCTTGCGCGGGTCCTGCTCTGCCTCCACCACAAGCCAACCGGCATATCCGGCCTCGTGCAGTGTGCGCAGCAGCGGGGTGAAGGCGATGCAGCCGTCGCCTGGAACGGTGAACACGCCGGCGAGAACCGCATTCATGAAGTTCATGTCCTGCTCGATCGCCGGACGCAGCATGTCGCGCCGCACGTCCTTGCAGTGGACGTGCACCACGCGCGCGACGTGGCGTGCGAGCAGCGCCAGCGGGATCGCCGCCGGCGAACAGGCAGTGGCCGGAATCGAACAGCAGGCCGGCGGCTTCGCCTGTCAAAGCCATCAACCGGTCGATGTCGGCCTCGCTTTCGACGATGGTGCCCATGTGGTGATGGAAGGCCATGCGCACACCGAATGCCGCCATGCGTTCCGCGAGTTCGGTCACCTTGCGGCCATAGGCAGGCCAGTCGCCATCCGCGAGTTTCGGGCGCTGGGAGATCGGTGGGAAACCGTGCCGCCCGGAGGTGTCGGCATAGACGACGACCTTGCAGCCGAGATCGCGCAGCAATGTGAGATGTGGCTCGGCGGCGGCGAATTCCTGAGCGACGTCGCGTTCGAAGATGCGGCCATCGTACCAGCCGGAGATCAGCTTCAGGTGATGCCGCGCCAGGATCGGTGCAAGCTCCGCCGATGCGCGCGGGAACTTGCTGCCGAGTTCGATGCCACTGTAGCCGGCCGCACGGGTCTCGGCGAGGCAGGTGTCGAGCGGAATGTCGCCTCCCAACTGTGGCATGTCGTCGTTGGTCCACGTGATCGGATTGATCCCAATTTCGACAGCCATGTCAGATCGGACGCCATGCGCGGCCGTCCCGCTGCAACAGCAAATCCGCCGCGTTCGGACCGTCGCTGCCGGCGGCATAGTTGGGGAAGTGTGCCGGCGGTTTGGCGGCCCATGCATCCAGCACCGGCTGCACGACCCGCCAGGTCTCCTCCACCATGTCGGCACGCTGGAACAGCGTCTGATCGCCGATCATGCAGTCATAGATCAGCGTCTCGTAGCCGACATTGGGCTCGCGGGGAAACCAGTCACTATAGCTGAAGTCCATACGCACCGCGGCGAGGTCGACCACGGGGCCTGGCCGCTTCACTTCGAACTGCAAGGAGATGCCTTCGTCGGGCTGAATGCGCAGCACGAGCCAATTGGGCGGCAGCTCCTCGACATGGGTATCCTCGAACGGTGCGTATGGCGCGTGCTTGAAGCGGATGGCGATTTCCGTGTAGCGGCGTGACATGCGTTTGCCCGTGCGCAGATAGACCGGCACGCCGGCCCACCGCCAGTTGTCGAGTGTCAGCCGCAGGGCGACGAAGGTCTCGGTATTGGAATCGGGCGCCACGTCCGGTTCGGCCTGATAGGCCAGCACGTTGGCGCTGAGGACCGTTCCTGGACCATACTGACCGCGCACCGCGTCATCTTCTGTCAGCGCGCTCAAGGCGGCGAAGACATCGGCCTTGCGGTTGCGCACCGAGCGAGCGTCGAAGCCAGCGGGCGGTTCCATCGCGATCATTGCGAGCAACTGGAACACGTGGTTCGGCACCATGTCGCGTAATGCGTCGGTCACTTCGTAGAACTTGCCGCGATGTTCGACGCCGACCGTCTCGGCCACGGTGATCTGCACATGATCGATGCGGTCGCGGTTCCAGATCGGTTCGAAAAGTCCGTTGGCGAAGCGGAAAGCCATGATGTTCTGCACCGTCTCCTTGCCGAGGAAATGGTCGATGCGGAAGATCTGCTCCTCGCGCAGTTCGCGACGGATGCGCGTGTTGAGTTCGCGTGCCGAGTTGAGACTGTGGCCGAAGGGCTTTTCGATCACCACGCGCCGCCAGCGCTGCGGTTTGCCGTCGCGTAGCTCCTCGTCCAGCAGGCCGGCGTGACCGAGCTGCTCGACGAGAGGGCCGAAGAAGCGGTCGGCCACGGCAAAGTAGAACAGACAGTTGCCGCCGGTCTGCCGTTCGCGTGCGAGGTCGTGCAGATGCAGCCGCAGTTTCTCGAACAGGTCGCGGTCGCTGAAGTCACCCTGCAAGTAGGACATGGCGCCGGCCAAGCGCTGCCACACCGCGTCGTCGATTGCCTCGATGCGATTTTCGCTGTTTGGATTGCCGACGAAGCTCTGCAACATGGCGCGCAGGCTGTCACGCCAGTCGTCGGCGCTGCGGGCGGAGATATCGACGCCGACGATCGCGAAATGCTCGGGGATGAGACCGGTGCGCGCAAGATTGTAAAGCGCCGGCACCAGGAGACGCCGCGTGAGATCGCCGCTGGCGCCGAAGATGACCATTGCGCAAGGTCCCGGCGGCTGCGCCTGACGGCGCGGCGGCGCCTGAACGAGCCCGACCGGGCGTTGGGATGATGGGGGAGTGCTCATGACGTGCGAAAGAGTTCATTGCACCCGCCGGCCGCAACCAGAGAATTGCGCTCTCACGAAATCGGGATCGAAGGCCCTCGACGGATCGACGGCCCTCGGTTGACAATTTGAAGAACGAGAGACTGAGTTGAACGACGAGAGTTGCGCATGAGTGGCTTTGTAATGGGTGGTTCTGTCATGAAGCGGCGTGCCCTGTGGGCTTCAGCGATTGTCGCGCTGGGATTTCTTGGATGCGTGCCCGGGTCGTGGGGCCAGGCAAACAGGGCTAGCCCGGCGCGGCCGTCATTCGGGATTTCCAGCCATGTGCCACGAGCCCCTTCGGTGAGCCGGCGGACTGGGGCGGCGATCGCCGCACGGGCAATACTGCATGAAGGTCCGCGCGTGCATCAGCATGGCGTTGTGCAAAATGGCTTCCCGCCAGCGATCTGGCCATATTTTCCGATCAGCCAGGCTGATGTCCCTGCTGCCGAGGGGAGTGTTGCAACGCAACCGGAGATCATTGTGATGGCTGGTCCGCGTGTAGTTGCGCCAGGGAACATGACGTCACAAACACTGGCGGACTACAGTTACGTTGCAGGCTGCCACGCGATCCCCAACGGGTATCATTGCGACACGGCGCGCAAGGAGGCGACACCCTGAGTTCGACGGGTTGGCGCAGCGTCATTCCTCTGTCCGGTTCGCATTGTGATGGTCCCAGATCGCGCGTTCTGCCCCCTCGACTGGCGGGTAGGCCTCCTTCCAACTGAGTTCCTCTTCCGGGTTGCGGGAGCCACGTCGCCACATGGTCGCCCACCAATTGCCCACGCGCTCGGTTTCCGCGCTGATTTCGCCTCGGAGGTTCTGCACCCGGGAGAAGACCTGCGCTTCGATGCTGGCGTCGGCCGCGGGCGCGATTTCCTCCTTGGGCGGAGGAGGGGGTTCGCCGCCTGCGGCCGTGGGGGCTGTGTCGGGCGGCTGCTGAGGAGCGGCCGCTGCGATCGGTGCCGCGGTCGGCTGTAGGACATTGTGCTGGCGACTTACCCGGACTTCGCCAGCGAAGCTCTGGTAGAGCATCTCGGCCTGACTGAGCAGTTCGCGACACTGCTTGATCGCATGTTTCTCCGCCGCGATGTTCTGCAGCGCATCCTCAAGCGCTCTGCGCGCTGCGGTCTCTTGCTCTTTGATTACGGATTTACGCAGGTTCAGTTCGCTGATGATGCGCCGATGCAGATCAAAGGTTTGGCTCAGATCTACGGGCACTGCTTTCCTCCACAGAGCCGAAACGGCTCTGCTCTGCCTTTCCTGCCTGCATTGCGTCGTCAATACTCGCGCTTCGCAGATATAATTCCGCAGTCGTTACTAAACTCTTACAGAGGCGTTACCGGGCGGACGCAGCGCCGTCGGCTCACACGGGTTTACGGCGCCGCCCCGCTCGCTCGCCCACTGGATTGATGAAGCGGCCCTGTGGGCATTGAGTGGGTGATCAGGCTGCGGCCAGCCCTGCGGTGGTCAGGGTGAGCGCGTCGTCCTCCACGACCAGCCAGCCCTGGGACGCGGCGTAACTACAGGCCATCTTGAAGTCGGGCATTTTCCAGTCGCCGATCTCCGTCGTATCGACCAGATCGTTCAAATCCAACCGATCGCCGATACGGGATCGCTTCCGATAAACGACAACATCAAGCAGCCTTCGGCCCACGATTTCAACTGTCTGCTTGCTTGGAGGCTTCCTGCGCCCCGGAGGCACAATATTCTGCCGAACCAGATGTTCTCCCATGGCGGTCAATCTAACCGGGGTGGTTACTACTGACCAGTAGGATCGGCGCAGAAAACGGATTTCTCACGGTTCTGTGACAGCGGACGCCAGCGATACCGCCTCCGGCATCTCTTGGCCCAAACGCCGCCGCAAGAAATAACGCAGGATAAATGACTTTGTGACGATGTGCGGCCGAACAGGTGCAGGCCAGACCCTTCGAAGCCGATGCGTGCCCGCGGTGGTCAGCATAGGGGCGGCTCGGCCATGCAGGAAGTCATGGCTCGCGATCAGGCGAATTCATTGTACCGCCAAGGTATCGGCGGCATAGTCATGTCAATCGTCGCAAGCTGCCTTCTCGCCTCCCTTCCGGAGCCGTCCGCGAAACGGGGGGTAGTCGCTCCATCCTGTTCTTTCACTCGATGACGGAACTGGATCGCACCTACACAGTGACCATTTTGTCGGGGTTGGCCGGCAGCAGCGCGACAATACTCGCCGCCGCGCAGTATGTCGTATGGGGCTATTGTGCAACGGCGCTCCTGCCGGCATCGATCATGTTACGTCACTTGGAGCACTCGGTATCGTGTTTTCTGCGTCATGGTTCTTGCTCGATAATATTGGTCGCAGTTTGCGCCACGAGATCGCGAGCATCAGACCACGCAGGCGTAACTGCGCTAGTCACAGAATTTGCAAGCGATCGGGCAGCTTGCGGCGGGCATTGCCCATGACTTCAACAATCTTCTGATGTCGATAAGCGGCAACGCCAAGTTTCTGATTAGTGGACCAGGTAGCGGCAAGGATCAGGCGTCGCGTAGAGAAGAGTGGCCGGTTGACCCAGCAGCTCCTGGCGTTCGCACGCAAGCAAGCAGATGCTGTACCAGCAGCGTGCTTCGCTCAACGACATTATACACGACATGGATGGTCTCAAATGACGCAAGTGATTCTCAATTCTGTCATCAAGGCGGCCGATGCGATGCCGGAGGGAGGACGATTGACAATCCGTACGGAGAACGTCGCGCTGCATGCGCCCGCGAGGCCCAGGGAACTCCTGCCGGAGCCACAAGCGCGGTACCCGGCTGAGCGGACGCGGAGGTTCAAGTCATTCTACGGCGAGGGTATTTCCACGATGCTGCTGGTCAGGATTGAACTGACGACCTCCCCCTTACCAAGGGGGTGCTCTACCACTGAGCTACAGCAGCGCCGGTGCGATAGCTGACGGGCTTCCTAGCGTTTCGACCCGGTGGGCGCAAGCTGGCGCCTTACCCGCGGCGCCGGTGGGTTCATCGACGCAAGAGCCGACAGCAAAGGGCGTGCGGAATGTTGTAGAGGTGTTGGTATCGGAGCGATACCCGCCAATCCGTACATGCGCCTCTGCTTTGCCGTTCTCGCATCGCACGTTTGGGAGTTTCGACAGGCCTATCCAACACGCCCTGGCTGAGTTCGGATGCCGCCGCGGTTCAGCCCGCCAAATCGCCGACCCACGCCACGCGACCTGCCAGCTCCTCGTCAGACGCGAGACTTCGCAGCAGCCGTTTGTCGGGCGTTACCATTTGGGACGTCGAGCTTCTGCGCGCAGCACGTCAGCGCTGTCGGTGGACTGTCGCGGGGTTCGGGCGCGCAGCCGTGCGGCAGCTTAGGCGAATGCCTCGGTCTCCGCATGCAAGGCCTGCTGCAGGATGGCCCGGTGTTCCGCTTCGGCCGAATGCCCAGCGCGGTGCGCCCGCTGCTTCAGCGCCCGGATCAGGCGGTCGTCGAGCCCCCGAACTATGAGCTGACCCATGGCATCCTCGTGATGCTATCAGTTTATGATAGCATCACAAGGATCACGAGCGGCCCATGCAACGGGCCATGCGCCCGACCAGGCGGATCCGTTGACAATCCTGCGCAACGCCCGTCGACTGCCGGACTCGCAGCACACCCGGGATCTCCCTCATGACGACACCGGTTGACGTTCTGATCATCGGCGCCGGCGCTTCCGGCGCCGCGGTGGCCTGGAGCCTTGCCGAAACGAAGATGCATATCCTGTGTCTCGAGCAGGGCGACTGGATGAAGCCGTCGGAATATCCCAGCGCCGGCCGCGACTGGGAGGCGCGGCAGCATTCCGATTTCCACTACAGCCCTAATCGGCGCGCGCGCGACACCGACTATCCGATCAACGAGGAAAGCTCGCCGATCAAGGTCGCCAACTTCAACGGCGTCGGTGGCGGCACGGTGCTGTATGCGGGCCACTTTCCGCGCTTTCATCCATCGGATTTCCGGGTGCGCTCGCTGGACGGCGTCGCCGACGACTGGCCGATCGATTATGCGACACTGGCGCCATTCTATGACGAGAACGACCGGATGATGGGCGTATCCGGGCTGGCGGGCGATCCCGCCTATCCGCCGCACGAACCGATGATGCCGCCGCTGCCGCTGGGCAGGTCAGGTGCAACGCTGGCGCGCGGGATCAACAAGCTGGGCTGGCACTGGTGGCCGTCCGACAGCGCGATCGCCTCGGTCGATTACGAAGGCCGCGCGAAGTGCATCAATCTCGCACACTGCACATCGGGCTGCGCGCAGGGCGCCAAGGCGAGCACCGACATCACTTACTGGCCGGCCGCCATTCGCGCCGGCGTCGAACTGCGCACGCACTGCCGGGTCCGCGAGATCACCACCAACGAGCACGGCATGGCATCGGGCGTGGTCTATTACCACGGCGACGGCGTCGAGCATTTCCAGCCGGCCGAGGTGGTGATCCTTGCGTGCAATGCGATCGGCACCGCGCGCCTGCTGCTGAACTCCAATGGTCTCGCCAATTCCAGCGGGCTGGTGGGCAAGAACCTGATGTTCCACCCGTATGCGCGGATCGCCGGGTATTTCGACGAGACGCTGGATGGCCATCGCGGCCCGGGCAACTGCATCTGGAGCCAGGAGTTCTACGAGACCGACCGCTCACGGGGGTTCGTGCGCGGCTATACGTTCGAGTTCTCGCGCGGCCAGGGGCCGGTGATGGCGGCGGTGCACGGCATGCAGATCGGACGCTTGCCCTGGGGTGAGGATCACCACCGCGCCTATCGCAGGCTGTTCGACCACCGCACCGGGATGGTGGCGATCTGCGAGGACCTGCCGGAAGAGCACAACACGGTGACGCTCGATCCGGTGCTGAAGGATTCCAACGGCATTCCCGCGCCGAGGATCAGCTACACGCTGAGCGAGAACAGCCGCCGCATGCTGGATCACGCTGTGGCGCGGGCCAGCGAGATCCTGCGTGCCGCCGGCGCGCACGACGTCTGGTCGGAGGCGCCGCTCACCGACGGCGGCTGGCACCTGATGGGAACCGCGCGCATGGGCACCGATCCGACGCGATCCGTGGTAAACGAATGGGGGCGCAGCCACGACGTGAAGAACCTGTTCATCGTCGATGGCAGCATCTTCGTCACCTCGGCGGGCGTGAACCCGACACGGACGATCCAGGCGCTGGCACTTTACGTCGCGGACAGCATCAAGCAGCGGCTTGCGACCCTGTTCGATTGAGATGACGCTGGAAAACGTTACCGCAACGCGTCCCGATCAGGCTCTTGTCGGCGACCAGTCGTAGACGCGCCGCAGCGTCTCTCCCATAAGCGCCGCCCGGTCACTGTCGGACAGACGGTCGGTGAGGCGGAACGGTTCAACGCCCTGCCGGTAGGTCAGCACGCCGACCGCGCGGGTCCAGTCGGTGCCCCACATGCAGCGATTGAAGCCGAACGCGTCGAAGATGCGGCCGAGCGGATCCCATAGGTCGTTGTAGGGGAAAGGCTCGTGGGACAGCGTGCAGGCGCCGCTGATCTTCACCGCGACGTTGGCGTGCGACGCCAGCGCCAGCAATTTCGGGAGATCGGCGAACGGCGACGCGGGGGCTGGCGGTTCGAATGGCTGTTGCAGTCCGAGATGATCGACCACCAGCGAGGTATTGGGGTTTCGCGCCGCCAGTTGTGCGGCCTGCTCGAGGCGCCCGGTGGACATGAGATTGACCGGCAAACAGTGGCGCGCCGCGGCGGCGAGAACCCGATTGAGGCCGGGATCGGCGGGGTCGGTCGAGACGCCTTCGCGGTTGAGCATGATGCGTATCCCGACGGTGCCGTCGGTGGCCGCCCAGTCGGCGATGGTGTCGGCCACGGCGGGGTCGGCGGGGTCGACCGGCTTGACCAACCCGAAACGGCCGGGATGCGCGGCGTGGACTTCGAGCGCGTAGCTGGCGTCGTAGCGGTACATGGAGAATGGCGAGACCAGCACCGCGCCGTCGACGCCGACCGCGTCCATTGCGGCCACCATGTCGTTGCCAGTGACCTCGGGCGGGCCATGGAGCACGCCGGCCCACGGCCTGCCGGGGTGATTGCGTTCGTAGGCGTGGACCTGGGCATCGATTGTCAGCATGATTGGCGCCCTCTCCCTTCCGATGTCGCTCGGCAAGCGGGGATTATAACGCCTGGCTGGCCAGCGTCAGCCCGTCGGGCGCCGGGCCCTGGTGGCGACCCGTCGCGCATCTCGTATTCTGGACGAAACCATAATAATTGCACTTGATTTATGGCTAAAATTTGGCATTAATGGGTGTGCCGGACTTCATAGCTTTCACCCGTTCGAAGTCGGCTATGTGAAGCAGCACCGCTTGCCCCGTTAGCCAGGTCAGGAGAAGTGACCGTGGAAACGTCCAGGATAGGAACCATTACAGTCGATCTGCACCTCGACTGGGATCGCGTCGGCATTCTTTTTGCCACCTTTGGCATTGCCTGCGCCGGTCTTGCGACCGTGCTGTACAGCGTCGGTTTCGTTTTGCAGGCATTGTCCCACCATGTCTGATGGCGAGGCGCCCTATCAGGTGGAGGAGCGCCTGGTGGCGGGCGAGACGCGATGGGTCGCGATCCGGGCCCGCGGCGCCGAATGGTCGTACCTCACCATCGATGAGGCCGCCAACCTTGGCAGGCAATGGGTCGAGCGGTTCGGCGTTATGCCGGGCAATCGCGAACAGTAGAAGGCTCGGCGGCCAAACGACGAGCGTGGCGGCGGAGCAACCCTTATCGTTGGTACGCAACCACGATGGGGATTGCTCCGTCGCTCTGCTCCTCGCAATGACAAGGCCGGAGTGACCCGCCCTCCACTACGCGGGGGTGAACATCGGCATCGGCGGGCCACCTTCGGTGGGCACGAATTTCAGCTTCACGTCCTGGCCGATCTTCAGCGAATCGAGATCGCAGTCGACGATGTTGGTCATCATCTTCGGCCCTTCCGCCAGCTCGACATAGGCCATCGCGAACGGCACCTCGGCACGCTTCATCACACTGAGCGAGTAGATCCTGCCGTTGCCGGAAGCCTCCTCCCACGCGCATCCGCTGAAGCAGAACGGACACAGCTCGCGCGGGTACCAGTGCGCCTTCTTGCAGGACGTGCAGCGGCGGATCAGGAACTTGCCGGCCGCACAGCCGTCCCAGAACGGCTTGGTCTCCGGATTGGTCTCGGGCGTGCCGGCGAAGGAAATCTTGCGTTGAACATAGGCCATGTCGATCACTCCCGCTCCAGGATCACAGTGCTGCCGCAGTGCCGCGTGCCGAGCGAACCGCCCGTGCCGTGCGCCAGCGCGAGATTGCAATTCTTCACCTGGACCGCTGGATGCGCCTCGCCGCGCAACTGACGCACCGCCTCGATGATCTTGGTGATCCCGCCCCGGTTGGCCGGATGGTTGTTGCACAGTCCGCCACCGTCGGTGTTGAACGGCAGCTTGCCGACACCGGAGATCAGGTTGCCGTCGGACACGAACTTGCCGCCCTGGCCTTTCTCGCAGAAGCCGAGGTCTTCAAGCTGCATCAGGACGGTGATAGTGAAGCTGTCGTAGATCGAGGCGTATTTGATGTCGGTGGGCTTGATGCCGGCCATCTCCCACGCGGGCGGTCCTGACCAGCGCGCGCCGGAATAGGTCAGGTCCACATCGCCGCCCATCTGGTGCTTCGGCGACTCACCGACGCCGATCACCTTCACCAGCGGCCGCTTCAGGCTCTTGGCGATCTCGGGCTTCGTCACGATCAGTGCACCACCGCCATCGCTGATCACGCAGCAGTCGAGCCGGTGCAGCGGGGTTGAGACCATAGGCGACTTCACCACGTCCTCCACCGTCACCACGTCGCGCAGCATGGCATGCGGGTTGTGCTGCGCATGGTGTGACGCCGCGACCTTGATCCAGGCGAGCTGTTCGCCGGTTGTGCCGTATTCGTACATGTGCCGCGCGGCGCACATGGCGTACATGTTCACCACGGTCGGATTGTAGGGGAACTCGAATTGCACGTCGGGCTGCGCCACGTTGCCGGCGCGTGCCTGGGTACCGGTCGCCATGCCTTCACTGCGCGGCCGGCCGGACAGCGTGATCAGCGCGATGCTGCACCGCCCGGCGGCGATCGATTCCAGCGCGTGGCCGACCGCCACCTGGTACGACGACCCGCCGACATCGGTGGAATCCACGTGCCGGCATTTCAGGTTCATGTAATCGACCATGGACAACGGGCCGAGACCTGGAGCGTCGCCGGCGCAGAAGTAGCCGTCGATGTCATCCTTGCTCAGGCCGGCGTCCTCCAGCGCGCCCTTGGCGCATTCGGCATGCAGCAGGGCTGCCGACTTGTCGGTTGCCTTGCGCGTCGGGTGCTCATATGCCCCGACAATGTAGCCTGCCCCCTTCAAACTCATACGCTTCACTCCCTTCACGACCGCGACCGATCCGGTACGCCGCGTGATTATACTGATCGGTAGCCGGGGGACCAGACGGCACCAGAGGAGCAGACATGGCTGCAACGAACGAGCACCGCATTCCGATCAAGGGCTGGCTGCTGCCGCTTGTTGCTTTCGTCGCGGCGCTGCTGCTGGGCAAGAATGCTGACTGGCTATCCGGTGCGGCACTTACCGTGCTGTTGATCGGGGCGGTACTGGTCGCCGTCCATCATGCCGAGCTGGTCGCGCTCTGGCTGAAGGAGCCGTACGGGACGCTGGTGCTGACCCTGGCGGTCACAGTTATCGAGCTGTCGCTGATCGGCTCGCTTATGGTGACAGGAAAATCCGATCCCGGGCTTGCCCGCGACGCCGTGCACGCGGTGGTCATGCTGGTGCTCAACGGCCTCGCCGGCATCTGCATCGTAGCGGGGACACTGCGTCACCGCGAGCAGGAGTTCCGGACACTCGGGGCGAACGCGTTCCTGGCGGTGCTGATGCCGATGGCGATCCTTGTTCTGGTCCTGCCCAACCATACGCTCAGCACGCCGGGTCCGTATTACTCGTCACGGCAATTGATCTTCGTCGGCACCTCCTGCCTCTCGCTCTACCTTGTGTTCTTGTTCGTGCAGACGGTGCGTCACCAGGATTACTTTCTGCCGGCGAATGCCATGGAGGTCGAGCATCTCGCCGCACCGCGAGCGCGGATTGGTGCGATCAGCGCCGGACTTCTCGTGCTATCGCTGATTGCCGTGATCCTGCTGGCAAAGTCGCTCGCGCCGTTCATCGAGCGCGGCATCGTGGCGGCCGGTGCGCCGATCAAACTGGCGGGCGTGCTGGTGGCGGCGATCGTCCTGCTGCCGGAGTTCTTCGCCGCCTTGCAGGCTGCGCGGCGCAATCAGCTGCAAACCAGCATCAACCTTGCGCTGGGCAGCGCCGTCGCCTGCATCGGACTCACCGTTCCGGCGGTGACCGTCATCGCGCTGTGGCTGGGCCAGCCACTGGCCCTTGGCATCGACAACGAAGCGACTGTGCTGCTGGTGCTGTCCTTTCTGGTCGCAATGCTCACCTACGGTCAGGGGCGCACCAACCTGTTGTCCGGCTTCGTCCACCTTGTCCTGCTGGCGGCCTATGTCTTTCTGATATTCGCTCCCTGACGCAGATCTGAATCTTGCGGCGCGCGTCGCCAGTTCAATGCCTCCGAGCCCGGGAAGCGTATACCGTAGGCCAAATTCACCGTGCCTCCTGAGTCGATGACCCAGATTTCGCTTCTGAGGCCTGAAGCAGAGCCGGTGGACGACGTCCCTATTACCAGATAACGGCGCGTCCGCTACGCGTGCGGGTCCGCAGCGCTTTCATACCGGCAGTCGCTGCACTAGGTTCATGGCATGGACGCCGTGCGACCCAACGTGTTCATTCCGCCGCATCCGGTGATACCGGAAAAGGCACTCTCGTTCCTGGAATTCCTGCGCGCCATCCGCACCAACGCCCTCGGCATGTGGACCAAGGCGGCGTATCAGGAGGAGGTGGTCGTTCGCCGCCTGCTTGGGCGCAGCACCATGCTGATCAATGCGCCAGACGCCATCCACCATGTGCTGGTGGAGAATCCGACGAACTACCGCAGGTCGCCGGCCTCGATCCGCATCCTGCGGCCGATCACGGGCAATGGCCTGCTTCTCAGCACGGGCGACGACTGGCGGTTGCAGCGGCGCACCATCGCGCCGGCGCTGACGCCGCGGACGTTGCCGTTGCTGGCACGCCATATCGTGGGGTGCGCCCAGGAGGCCATCGCGGCACTCGAGGCGCAAAGCGACGCGCCGCTCAATCTGTTGGCGGCGATGCAGAACCTGGCGCTCGACATCGCCGGACGCTCGATGTTCTCGCTGGAGACACGGGAGTTCGGCCCGGCGATGCGCGGGATGCTGGCGGAGTTCGGCATGCGTTATGCGCGGCCGCATCTGTTCGACATGGTGCTGCCGCCGTCGATCCCGACACTGGGCGACCTCGGGCGGCGGCGCTTCCAGCGGCGCTGGATGGAGTTGATCGAGGAGATCATGCGGCAGCGCATGTCGGCGCCTGCGACCGAGACGCCGCGCGATCTGTTCGATCTGCTACTCGCCGCGCGCGATCCGGAGACGGGCAAAGGCTTCTCGCACGAGCAACTGCGCGATCAGATCGCCACGATGATTCTGGCGGGGCACGAGACGACGGCGGTGACATTGTTCTGGTCGCTGGTGCTGCTCGCCGGCGCGCACGCGGAGCAGCAGCTTGTGGCGGACGAGGTCCGTGGCGTCGAGATCACGCCGGGCAACGCGATGGATGCGATGCCGCGCCTGGTGCGAACGCGGGCGGTGATCAGCGAGGCGCTGCGGCTGTATCCGCCAGCCTTCACGTTGGTGCGCGAGGCGATACGCGCGGATCGGGCCGGCACGATCGAAATTCCGCGCCATTCGATGCTGATGATCGCCCCCTGGGTGCTGCATCGGCACCGCCGGCTGTGGCGCGATCCGGATGCATTCGATCCGTCGCGCTTCCTGCCCGATGCACCGCCGCCGCCGCGGTTCGCATACCTGCCGTTCGGCGCTGGCCCACGCGTGTGCGTGGGCGCGCAGTTCGCGCTGACGGAGGCGACGCTGGTACTGGCGATGATGATCCGGCAATTCGAGGTGAGGCTGGACGATCCCGTGCCGTTGCTGCCGGTGGCGATCGTGACGACGCAGCCCAATCACCCGCCCGTGTTCCGGTTGCGCGGCCGTTAGCTACTCGGCTGCCACGGCGCCACCTGCTTCCGCGGCGAAACTCTCCTCGATATGCGCTGCCAGTGCGTCGGTCACCGGCTGGAGGGGGCGCTTTGCCTTCAGCAGCAGGATCCCGAAGTCGGGCAGCCGCGGGAGGCCCTCCTCGGGCCGCATCGCCCGCAAGCCGCCGGGCAGCCAGGACAGAGTCGAGACGGTGACCGCGAGCCCTGCGAGCACGGGTGCGTGCGTGCCAATGTGCGAAGCCGAGGTGTAGGCGATGCGGTAGCGCCGGCCGGCCTGCTCGAGCGCCCGGACCGCGGCGCCGGCCCACTCGCAATCGTGCCCGCGTGCGAGGAACGGCTTGCGGTCCGCCAGGGCGAGCGGCAGCGGGTCCTGCCGATGCGGCGCGTAGCGGGTCGAAGTGACCCACACCAGCGGCCCACGCCACAGCGACACCGCCGACCAGTCCGCCGGGTGGTGCCCATTGGAGATCAGCGTAAGGTCCAGTTCGTTCGCCTTGATCCGGTGCATCAGTTCGGCGGAGGGTGAGCAGACCACGTCCACCTGCACCGCCGGATGCGTCTCGGCAAAGCGCTTCAGGATCGGCGGCAGGTAGGCGAACGCGTAGTCATCGGGCGTGCCCAGCCGCACGGTGCCGGCGATCTCCGGCATGCGGAACGTGGTGAGCACCTCGTCGTTGAGGGCAAGGATCTGGCGGGCGCGGGTCAGCAGGTAGTGGCCATGGGGTGTCAACTCCACGCTGCCGCGCTTGCTGCGAACTCAGGACCGGCTGGCCGAGCACATCCTCCAGACGCTTGACCTGCATGGAGATGGCCGACTGCGTCAGTCCAACCCTGGCGGCGGCCTGGGTGAAGCTATGGCCCTCGGCTTATCGGCTCTCAAGGAGCAACATGACGCCGGAGTCCAGGAGGTCACAATGTCCAATCGATTGCTCTTCGGTCGGGCCACCCGGCTAAACCATCCCCTGTTGCTCGCCTCACCTCGCCTGCCTGCCTGGGCGGCGGTGCGCGCGGCGTGGCGGCGCTACCGCTCGCGCCAGCGCATCGCGGAGCTCAACGGCTATTTGCTGAAGGACATCGGCGTGAGCCTCGCGGAGGCGGAGGCAGAGGCGAACAAGCCGTTCTGGCGAGAGTAGCATGGCCGGTCAGGCCGTTATGCCGAACCGCTCCGTGTAGCTGCGGAATTTCTCCCTCTCGGCGGCTTCGTCGAGACCGTGATCCTCGAAGCGATAGTCGCGCGGGCCATAGCCGCCATGCGGGCGCTCCCTGGCGTATTGCGCGATCGCGGCGGCAGCGGCAGGCGCCAGGGGCAGACCGAAGTGCCGGTACAGCGCCGCAACTGTGCCCACGGGATCGGCCACAAGCGCGGTGTGATGCACATGATGGATCGGCTCCGGGAGGCCGGCATTGTCGCCGACGGCCACCATCCGCCGCGTCCCCTCCAGCCAACGGGTGCTCTCCTGCCGGCCGATCTCGCGCGGATCGAGGCGCCTCGTGAACGGCCGGCGCAGCACCTCGGTCAGCTTGGCGACCGACAGCAGCACCTTGACGGGATCGCGATGCACGAACACGAGCCGGGCATCGGGGTATTCGTTCCGGATTGCGTCAAGAGCGAACAGGTGGTCGGGGCATTTCACCACCCAGCGCCCGCCGGGCGCCTGGTTCTGCAAATGCTGGAGGAAGCGGCGGTGGAAGCGGTAAGCGGGGGCATGGCTGGCGTGATCCAGCCAGTGCCGGTAGCCGGGGATCCGGTAGGTCGTGTCGAAGCGCAGACTGCGGAAGACATGCGCAGTGATCTCGCTGCACTCCTGCGGCGAGGTGGCATCAAGCGGATGTAGCGCGCGGAACTCCGGTGCCAGCCGTTCGAAGGCGCGCAGTTGCCGCGCCACGCGCGCCGGCCGGTTGTCCCGTCCCCGGGCCGGCGGATATGGGTAGATCGTCTGCCAGACCCGCGGCGCCTTATTGGCTGGATCGTTCAGTAGCAGCCGGTGCAGGAAGGTGGTACCGCTGCGCGGCAGGCCGGTGATGAAGATCGGCCGCTCAATCGGCTGCCGCAAGATGCTGGGATCGTGCGTCTCGGCGTGCTGCAAGCGCAGCAGATTGGTCAGGAAGCGCTCCACGTCCCAGCGCGTCGCGAAACGCCCGATCAGGCTGAGCGACGCCTCGTCCATGCATGCCGACAGCAGGCGGTGCAGCGGGTCGATGAACGAAGTGTCGCCGAATTCGCTGAGGCTGGCGCGACGGCGGGCGCGTGACAGCAGCGCCTCCGCCTGCAGCGGTCGCCGCAGCAACCCGAGCGTGTCCGCCACACCGTCAGCGAGGGTGAGAACCGAAGCTTGCAGCAACAAACGCAGCCTCTCCTTGCGGCACGGCCAGGGCACAAGATCGTGACCCGGTGGAGAGCCGACCCCTGTGCATCCGCCACTGGCGGTAACCCATTTGAACCCACTATGCGGCTAGATTGACCGCAGTGCTGGCCCGGGAGAGCGTGACGGTCCGCCCCGACCCAGAGCTGTGGGCATTCTTCGCACATCGATCGAATGAGGAACATACCATGTCGTTTGCGTTGATTGGCCGTCGGCGCTGGTTGTGCGGGGCCCTGGCCGCGGCCGGCGTGGCGGCCGCCTCGCCGCGAGCGAGCGCCGACCCCACGGCGGTGAGGCCGATCCAGGAACTCTGCGACCACCTGCTCGAAATCATGCGGGCCGGGCAGTCCACGCCGTTCGCACAGCGATTTGCGACGCTCGCCCCGGCGATCGATCGCACCTTCGATCTGGCCGCCATCCTGCAACTGTCGGTTGGTCCATCCTGGTCAAGCCTGAGCGCCGATCAGCGGGGTCAACTGCTGATCGCGTTCCGTCGCTACACGGTGGCCAACTACGTCAACAGCTTCGACAATTACAACGGCCAGCGCTTCGAAGTGTCGCCGGACACCAAGAGCCTGCCGAACGGCGAGCAGCTTGCGCAGACGAAGATCATCTCGTCGTCCGGCGACACGCACGAGCTCGACTACGTCATGCGCCAGGAGGGCAACGGCTGGAAGGCGGTCGATGTGCTGGCGGACGGCTCGATCAGCCGGGTCGCGGTGCAGCGCTCCGATTTCCGCCGCCTGGTCTCGCGCGGGGGCGCCCAGGCGCTGATCGAAAGCCTGAACCAGAAGACCAGCGACCTGTCCGGCGGCGCGTTGTCCTAGAGCAGTTCCGTCAGACGGTCGCCACCGGCGTCGCCGGCGAGCCGACCGCGCCGGGCAGACGAAGCGGCGGGCCGGTGAACAGGAAGCGGCTGCGGTTGTTGGCGCGCAGCCAGTCGGCGAGTTCCGTCAGGTAGAACATCTCGCCGAGGTAACAGCCGAGTTTGAACAGGCAGTGGGCGTGCAGCGGCAGCGTGGCGCAGACATCGTCCAGGCACGGCCGCGCGGGCATGCTCTCGACTGCGAAGTTGTCCGAGATCAGCGCGACAGCGCCGCTGTCGGTCACCCATTGCTGCAATTTCGGATCGCGACCGTCGAGGCCCACCGTGCCGGCCATCAGTTTCTCGCGGTCGGGCTGCTTGTTCATTTCCAGCAGCATCTCGGCGAAGCCGGTGCGGAACAGCACGAAGTCGCCCTGTTCCACGGTGACCTTGTCCTTGCGCATCACATCCATCAATTCGTCGTAGCTGACGATGTGACCGTTGCGCCCGAAATGCGCCTCGAGATCGATCATTACGCCGCGGCCCTGCATGCACGCTTCCGCCATGTTCTGCACGCCGAGATGGCGGGCGCCCTGCGGTTCGTCGCACGGCGTCATGTTGCCCTGCGCGTCGTAATAGGCAGGGCCGATGATATCGCGGCCGGCGCGATAGCCGTTGTAGAACACGTCCTCGGCGCGACCATCACCATCGGCATCGAACATCTGGCCGACATGCGCAAGGCTGTCCCACTGGGTCGAGTATTGCAGCGTCAGAATCACCTGGTCGTCGCAGACGATATCGGTGGCGGTGGGGTCGTCGCAGCGCAGCGGGTAGTTCATGTTGGGTTTGTCGCCGCGCATGGTGGGCTTCAGCACCGGCGGAAAGCGGCGCGGCGAGAGGATCGCGCCGCCGGGATAGTCAAGCGGCAGCGACAGGCAGAACGTTTTTCCCACCTTCACCTCGGCGATACCCTGTAGGACCTTTTCCGGAGTCAGGAGGTTGAGGCGACCGCGTTCGTCATCGGCGCCGAAGTCGCCCCAGGTCGAGCCGGCGGGGCGGCGGGCCCAGCGTGGATTGTCTGCCATGTGCGTCTCCCCTTTGTGCATCCGGGAACTTTGACAGGCGGATGTGTCAGGCGGCCTGCGCCTGCGCCACCGTCATCGCGTCGCCGGTCACCGTGGTGCGGCGCATGTCGCGCACCTGCGTTTCATCGAACCGGGTGACGCGATGCATGGTCTGGCGATTGTCCCACATCACCAGGTCCCATTGCCGCCACTTGTGCGAGTAGACGAACTGCGGCTGCGTTGCGTGCTCCGACAGGTCGCGCAGGAAGGCGCGCGCCTCGGGCACCGGCCAGCCAACGATCGTGCCGGCATGCGCCGACAGGAACAGCGACCGCCGCCCGCTCACCGGATGCGTGCGCACCAGGCGCTGACGCACCGGCCGGAACATCGCCCGTTCCGTGTCGCTCAGCTCGGTGAAGCCGAGTGTGCCGCGCGAGAACATCAGCGAATGTTCGCAGACCAGGTCTTCGATCTCGGCCTTCGTCGCGTCGTCCAGCGCATCGTAGGCGGCGCGCATGTCGGCGAATTCCGTGTGCCCTCCGCGCTCGACCACGATGCGGCCGGACAGCAGCGAGTACTTCGCCGGCACCGCGCGGTACGAGCTGTCGGAGTGCCACAGCCGGTTGCCGAGATTGAACATCCGGCGCCGATCGTCGCGCGCGAGCGGCTTGTGGTCCTTGTCGAGATTGGACGCATCCTGCATGTCGAGCGGCAGCCGGCGCTCGGCCGCGGTTGCGATATGGCCGCCGGGCGAGGACTCCAGCGACCCGAAGTTGCGGGTGAACGCGCGTTGCGCATCGTCGGTCAGCCGCTGATCGTGGAACACCAGTACGGCATAACGGTCCATGCCGGCCTCGATCGCCGCGACCTCATCGCGTGACAGCGGCTGCGTGATGTCCACGCCGGACACCTCGCCGGCGAACTCGGGATTGAGCGGGCGGATGCTGAGTGTCATCATGCGGACCCCTGTTCGATGGACACGACCATAATACGATGTGGCGCTTTGTGATATTGCTGCTTGCTGTTCTCGCCTCGATGCATTGTTCCGCGGCCACCGCGCAGACCGCTGTCCCGGACGGCACATGGCTGGTCAGCCAGCGAGTCGCATTCGACATATTTCCGTGCAAGGGCGGTCTGTGTGGCCGGATCGTGTGGCTGCGCAACCCGGCGCTGCGTACCCGCGGAATGTGCGGTCGAACCATCATCTGGGGTCTCAACCAGGACGGTCCGTCGCAATGGGGCGGCGGCTGGTTCTTCGACCCCGAGGATGGCGCCACCTATAACGTATCGGCCCACGTGGAGAACCGCGATCGCATTTCGGCGCGCATCTACAAGGGCGTCTCGCTGTTCGGCCGCACAGAAATCCTGACACGGATCACGGCGCGCAGCCTGTCGGGCTGGTGCGGGACGTAGCGGCCGAGCGTCAGGCGGCCTGGGCCTGCTCGACCATCAGTCCGGTGCCCTTGATCGAGGTGCGGCGCAGATCGCGCACCTCCTTCATATCGTCGAAGCGGCGCGCGCGGTGCATCACCGTGCGGTTGTCCCACATCACCAGGTCATTCACCCGCCATTCGTGCGCGTAGACGAACTGGCGCTGCGTGGCGTGCTCCATCAGATCGCGGATGAAGGCGCGCGCCTCCGGCACCGGCCAGCCGACGATGCCGCCGATATGCGAGGACAGATACAGCGACTTCCGTCCGCTCACCGGATGCGTGATCACCAGCCGGTGCTGAACGGGGCGCAGCCGCTCCTCGTTGCCGGCGGCGTAGTCGGCGAAGCCGATCTGCTCGCGCGAAAAGACGATCGAGTGTTCGGTGACCAGGTCCTCGACCTCGGCCTTCGTCGCATCGTCCAGCGCGTCGTAAGCGGCGCGCATGTCGGCGAACTCGGTGTTGCCGCCCTTGCCGGGAATCACACGGCCGTGCAGCAGCGTGTAGCCGGCGCCGACCGCGCGGAACGACGCGTCCGAGTGCCACAGGCGGTTGGCCAGTGCGTACATCCGGCTGCGGTCGTCGCGGGCGCGAAGCTGATTGCGCGCGGTGAGGTTGGAGATGTCGCCGAGCTCCAGCCGGTCGCCGAGACGGCGGTCCTCGGGCTTGGCCATCTGGCCGGCCAGCGTCACCTCCAGCTCGCCGAAGTTGCGGCTGAACTCGAGCTGCTGGTCGTCGGTGAGCGGCTGGTCACGGAACACCAGCACGGCGTAGCGGTCCATGCCGGCCTCGATGGCGGCAACCTGTTCCCGGCTCAGCGGCTGCGAAATGTCGATGCCGGAGACCTCGCCCGCGAACACCGGATGGACCGGATCGATGCTGATGCTCATTACGGAACGCTCCTGCCTGAATTTGCGCGGCATTATAGGTGTCAGGCGTCAGGCCCGCAAATCCGCTTCGAAGCGATCGCGCCATGCATCCAGGCTGTTGCGCCGCATCACCGCCATCATGGCGGCGTGCCGCTCGCGCCGCTCATCGCGCTGCATCGCCAGGGCGCGATCCAGCGCCGCGGCGACCCCCGCCTCGTCGTACGGATTGACGATCAGCGCCGCATCCAGTTCGCGCGCCGCGCCGGCGAACTGCGACAGCACCAGCACGCCCGGATCGTCCGGATCCTGCGCCGCGACATACTCCTTCGCCACCAGGTTCATCCCGTCGCGCAGCGGCGTCACCAGCCCGACCTGCGCCTCGGCATAGAGCGGCATCAGCGCACTGCGCGCGAAGCCGCGGTTCAGATAGCGCAGCGGCATCCAGTCCACTTCGGCGAAGCGCCCGTTGATGCGGCCGGCTTCCGCTTCCAGCTCGCGGCGTATCTCGCGATATGTCTCGATGTCGCCGCGCGATGGCGGCGCGATCTGCATGAACACCACGTTGCCCTGGTGCTGCGGAAACCGTTCGAGGAACTGCTCGAACGCGATGAACCGCTGCCGCAGGCCCTTGGAATAGTCCAGCCGATCGACGCTGAGGATCAGCGGCCGCCCGAGCAGGCTGGCGCGCAGCCGCGACGCATGATGCTGATTGGCTTGCGCCTCTGCCTCACGCCGCACTTCGTCGACATGTACGCCGATCGGGTACACGCCGGTCCTCACCGTGCGGTCGAACGCCGTCAGCCGTCCGCCATCCAGCGCCCTGCCCCCGGCCTGCCGCAAGACATAGTCGGCGAACGCGCTGCGATCGTCTTCGGTCTGAAAGCCGAGCAGATCGAACTGGCACATCGCGCGGACCAGCTCGGCATGCGCCGGATTGGTCATGAACACCGAAGGCGCCGGAAACGGCGTGTGCAGGAACAATCCCATGCGGTTGCGCAGCCCCGCCTCGCGCAGCGCCTCCGCCAGGCAGAGCAGGTGATAGTCGTGCGCCCAGATCAGATCGTCCGGCCGCACCAGACGCGCGAGCGCCTGCGCGAACAGCGCGTTCACCCGGCGATAGCCGGCGAACTCCGCCCGGTCGAAATGCGCGTGGCCGACCTGATAGTGCAGTGTCGGCCACAGCGTACCGTTGGCGAAGCCACGATAGAACTCATCGTAGTCGCGGCGGCGACAGATCGACCGTGTAGAGCGTGATCGACCCTACGCTGCCGCTCGACATGCGCCGCAGCGACGGCGTCGTCGGTGATCTCGCCGCTCCAGCCGAACCAGATGCCGCCCTGCTGCTTCAGCGCATCCAGCACACCGGCGGCCAGCCCGCCGGCGGTTGGTTCACCTTCCGTGATCGGCGCCACCCGATTGGAGACGACGACAAGCCGGGACATCCTGCATGGCCTCGATGATGCGACCGGAGATCAGATCACAGCAGTATGTCCGATACGTGGCAGAAGCGAATTTTCAGGCAGGAAGATTGCCTACTTGATCCGGTTGATCTGGTTCTCGCTCAAGGCGCGGATGAAGTCGGGCAGCGGAATGAAGCCGACGGGGCCGAGGTATTTCTGGGCGTTGCCGCCCTCTATCGAGACCGCCCAGAGCAGGAAGCGGCGCAACGCCGCGGCGGCTTCGGGATTGGCCTGCCTGACGGAAACCACCGCGTACTCGTAGTTGACCAGCGGATAGGAATCATCGCCTGGCGCGAACACGAGGCTCAGGCGCTCGTCGGCCGGCGTCCGAGGGTCGAGCACCGAGGCCGCGGCACTAATGGTTTCCGCGCTCGGAAGCAGGAACCTGCCACTCTGGTTCTGGAGCGGCGCAGTCCCCAACCCGGCCTTCGCGATCGCGTCGCGGTAGCTGACGCCGACATACCCGACCGAATACGGGGTTGCGGCCAGCGTCTGCACCATGCCCTCATTGCCGCCGGCGGATTTTTCTCCTGCCACCATAGGCCAGGCGACACTGGTGCCGTACCCGATGCGGTTCTCCCAACTCTGGGTTGAGAAATCGAGGAACTGGGTGAAGATGAAGGTGTCGCCGGAGGCATCCGAACGGCGGATCGGCACGATCGGCTGGTGCGGCAGTTCGACATGCGGGTTCAGTGCGGCAATCGGTGCCGCATCCCATTGCGTGATGCGCCCGTCGTAGATGCCGGCAAGCGTCGGGCCGTCCAATTTCAGCCCGCCATCGTTCAAGCCGGGGATGTTGTAGTTGACCGTCTGAGCCGAGATGGCGAGCGGGATGTTGACGATACCGATGTTCTGTTCGGCCTGTTCGTCCGACATGTAGGCATCCGAGGCGCCGATATGCGCGTCGCCGGAGATGGCGGCAGCAATGCCGGTGCCCGAACCCGTGGCGGCGGCGGTGATCGTGACGCCAGGCACAAGGCGCATGTAGTCGGGGATCCAGCGCTGAAACAGCGGGTAGAGCAGCGTCGAACCGGTTTCGTTCAGTGTCGGGCCCTGCGCCCGCGCCGGCAGCGAGAGCAGTGCCAGCGGAAGCGTTGCGGCAATCAGGCGGCGCCGGAACCACCGGCGGGGGTCGGTGCATCTCGTCATGGCTGTGCGCTACCGGCCTATCTGATCGAGATTCAGGCCCGTCGTCTCGATGCGGTACATCCAGGTGACCACCGCGCCCAGAACCGAAGTGACGATCAGACCCCAGAGCAGCGCAGCGGTGCCGATGCCGGCGAGCAGGATCGGAAACAGGAAGGCGGTGGCGACCGCACCGATCTTCGCGAACGCCGCGGCGAAGCCCGCGCCCATGCCGCGCACCTCGGTCGGGAACACCTCGCCTGCGAGCAGGTAGGTCTGCGCGTTCGGGCCGAGATTGGTCATGAAGTTGAACAGCATGAAGCCAACGAAGATGAGCGCGATCCTGGTCGATCCCGTGGCGTCATCGGAGAGCGTGGCGAGGAACAATCCGACGGCGCAGCCGATGAAGCCGATGATCTGCAGCTTGATGCGGCCGACCGGTCGGCGAGGACCACAGCGAACAGGATGCCGACGATCAACAGGACGTTGATCAGCGCGGCACCCTTGGCGGCGAGGATCGTGTCAGCGATCAGGTCACTGAGACTGCGGACATGGTCGGAACCAGCGCCGATCGCCGCCGCCAGGATGATCGGCGTGAAGATGCCGATGCCATAGGTGCCGAGATCCTGGATGAACCACGGGACCGAGGCGAAAATGGTGGCGCGCCGGTTGCGATCGCTGAACAGCGCCATGAAGGATTGTTTGCCACGCCCTGCCTCGCTCCCGGCGGCATTGCTGCGGTGCAGCCGGATGTCCTTCGGATATTGCGGCTTGCGGGCGAGCAGGCGGCTCACCGATTGTTCGGCCCTGTCGTGCGCGCCGCGCACCGCCAGCCAATTGGCGCTCTCGACCACGAAGAAGCGACCGATGGTGACGGCGAGCGCTGGAACGAGCGCGGTTGCGTACATCCAGCGCCAAGCCGACAGGTCCGGCACGAGAATGAGGACGAGACAACCGACACCGGTGCCGCCGAGCGCACCGAGTGCCTGGAACCCGAACGCGCCAAGCACCAGCTTGCCGCGATTGGCGCTGGGGATGTTCTCCGAGATGATCATGTGGGCGGTCGGATAGTCGCAGCCGAGTGCCAGGCCGAGTCCGAACAGGCAGATGGCGAGCGAGAGGAAGTCGTTGCAGAGGATCAGCAGCCCCAGGAAGGCCACGAAGATGATCATCTCGGCGATGAACATGCGCTTGCGGCCGAAATAGTCCGACAGGCCGCCGAGCAGTACCGCGCCGAACAGGATGCCGGCCAGGCTGGCGGCGCTGATGATGCCCTTTTCGGCAGGCAGGATGTGGAATTCGCGCACGATGAGCGGCAGCGCGACGCCGGTCATGAAGACCACAAATCCCTCGAAGAACTTTCCGGCGGCAGCGAGCGACCAGATGCGCCACTGCATGCCGGTCATCGGCGCTGATTTTAGCCTGGTGCCGTCGGCCCAGCCGGGCAACTCGTCGATGTAATCTTGCACAGATTTCGCGCCCGCAACGGCGGGCATTGCACGCTCGGCAACGTCCATTGGCGACCTATCCCCTGTCAGTCACCGTGGCTCGAACCGCCACCGCCTGACCTGGATCGTCAGGCTGACGGCGCGACGGCGACCCGATTGGGACACAAAATCCGGCTCACAGCACGTGACGCTTTGATGTCGGTGAGTCTATGCAGCTTCCGGCAGCGGTTCGACGAGTTGTTGCCTGCGCAGCATGTCGCGATAGGGACCCGGCCGCAGCGCCAGCACCCCCGGCGGGCCGTCGTCGACGATGCGCCCGCGATCCATCACGATGATCCGGTCGAAGCTCTTGAGCGTCGCCAGCCGGTGCGCGATGGCGACGACCGTGCGCCCCTGCATCAACACGTCGAGCGCGTCCTGGATCGCCCGTTCGCTCTCGCTGTCGAGCGCGCTGGTGGCCTCGTCCAGCAGCAGGATCGGCGCGTCCTTCAACAGCGCCCGCGCGATCGCCAGGCGTTGCCGCTGGCCGCCGGACAGCTTCACGCCGCGATCACCCACCATGGTGGCGAAGCCGTCGGGCAGCGCCTCGATGAACTCGCGGCAGTTCGCCATGTCGGCCGCCGCCAGCACATCCTCCTCGGGCGCGTCGGGGCGGGCGTAGCGGATGTTCTCCAGCACCGTGCGGTGGAACAGGCTGATGTCCTGCGGCACGATCGCCATCGTGGTGCGCAGGCTCTCCTGCGTGACGTCGCGGATGTCCTGGCCGTCGACCAGGATGCGGCCGCCGCCGACGTCGTAGAAGCGCTGGAGCAGCGCCAGCACGGTGGACTTGCCGGCGCCCGAATAGCCGACCAGGCCGACCCGCTGACCCGGCTCGATCGTCAGGTCGAAGTCCCGCAGCACCGGCGCACGGCCGGGATAGGCGAAGCGCACCTGATCGAACGTCACCTCCCCTGCCCCCGCCCGCAGCGGCCTCGCGTTCGGCCGATCAGGCAGTTCGTGCTCGATCGAGCAGCGCGCCGATCGCCTCCTCGAGCCGCGCGACGTGCTGGGTCAGATCGACCAGCGCCACCGCGAGGTCACGCGTGCAGTGCAGGATGCCGATGGACAGCGAGGTGATCAGCACCAGATCGCCGACCGTCGCCTGGCCGTGCTGCCACAGCAGCAGACCCCAGGCGACGATGCCGGCGATCAGCGATCGCGGTGATCACCGCATGGATCAGGCGCAGCCGTTCGAGATAGATCAGACTGGTGCGGCGCGCGGCCATCTCGAAGCCGATCGTGCCGGCGATACGCTTCTGCTCGCGGAACATCGCACCGAACGCGCGCACGACGGACATGTTGCCGATCACGTCGACCAGCTCGCCGTCGACCGCGGCGGCCTTGGAGGCGAAGCTGCGATGCAGCGGCGTGCCGCGGCGGGCCAGATAGAACACCAGCGCGCCGAGGCACGCGGCCGCGCCGACCAGCGCGCCGGCCATGGTCAGGTTCACCGAACCGATGAAGACGATCGAGCAGACCACCGCCACCACCGGCGGCAGAACGTTCCACGATCCGGTGTTCTCGGTGGTGAACACGGCGTTGGAGGTCGCGGTGATGCGGCTGGCCAGCGCGCCAGGCAGACGCTCGGCGAAATAGCTCGGCGAATGACCGGACAGGTGGCCGAACAGGTCACGCCTGATGTCGCCGGTCACCGCCACAAATGTGTAAGCCGCCGCCCAGCCTGCGACGCGCCACAACAGGCTGTCGGCGGCGACCAGCGAGCAGAGCATGCGCGAACGCCAGCCAAAGTCCCGTCGCCTTGGCCGGACCGGCGGCGATGATGTCGATCAGATGCTTGAGGCCGTACTGAACAGAGACGGCGCAGACCACCGCGATCAGCACCGACAAGAAAACGGTGGCGTGCCCCCAGGGATGGCGCCGCACATAGTGCCACAGGAACCCGATGGGATGCGCACGCAAGCGCGGAAGGTTCATCGAACGAGCCTCATTTTCGCCGCAATCAACTCAATGTCGGGAGTGTGATCCGCGCGGATGGCTGAATTAAGGCGGGATTTACGGCATGGAACGCGCCGATTTTTCGCCACATTCACATTCTATAACAACACTGTGATCAAGCACGGCCCCTCTGATCAAGTCAACTGTCAGTAAAAGCCGAGCTGGTTACTGGTGAACCGAAGAAAAACCCTGGGGCCTGCATTCATGCGTATTGCTCAAATTTCTCCGCTTTTCGAAGCGGTGCCGCCCAAGCTGTACGGTGGCACCGAGCGCGTGGTTTACTCGCTCACCGAGGAACTGGTCGCCATGGGTCACGACGTGACCCTGTTCGCCAGCGGTGATTCCATCACGTCGGCCAAGCTCGCGCCGATGCGCGATCGGGCGCTGCGGCTCGATCCATCCGTGGTCGACTGGATCGCCATCTACATGCGGATGATGGAGCGGATCTATCGCCGCGCCGACGAATTCGATGTGCTGCACTTCCATACCGACTATTTCCCGCTGTCGCTGTTCAGCCGCCAGCGCACGCCGTTCCTGACCACGCTGCACGGCCGGCTCGACATCCCGGAGTTCAAGGACGTCTACGAGCTGTTCGATGCGCCGTTCGTGTCGATCTCGGACAGCCAGCGGCGGCCGATCCCCCGCCTGAACTGGATCGGCACGGTGCACCACGGCATGCCGGCCGATCTGCTGACGCCGCAGCCGGTGAAGCAGGAGTATCTGGCGTTCCTCGGCCGCATCTCGCCGGAGAAGGGCGTGGATAAGGCGATCCGCATCGCCGGGGCCGCCGGCATGAAGCTGATGATCGCCGCCAAGGTCGATAATGCCGACAAGAAGTACTACGAGAGCGAGATCAAGCCGCTGATCGACGCCAGCCCGTGGGTCGAGTTCATCGGCGAGATCAACGACAGCCCAGAAGCCGGCCTTCCTGTCGGGCGCGCATGCGCTGCTGTTCCCGATCGACTGGCCGGAGCCGTTCGGCCTGGTGATGATCGAGAGCATGGCCTGCGGCACGCCGGTGATCGCCTTCAACCGCGGCTCGGTGCCCGAGGTGATCGACGACGGCCTCACCGGCTTCATCGTGCACGACGAGGCGACCGCGATCGCGGCGGTGCGATCGGCTGGGCGAGCTGGACCGCGACCCTGGTGCGCCGGCAGTTCGAGCGCCGCTTCACCGCCCGGCGCATGGCCGAGGACTATCTCGACCTCTATGAGGAGCTGTGCGATGCCGCAGGCGCCGCGGCTGCGCGCCGTTACCGGCTGACAGCGCGGCAGCCGGAGCGTAGGATGCGGGCCGGGCAGCGCGTCTGCCCGGCCTTTACTTTTTCGGCTCGCAGCGAGGTTACGGTCGGATCATGACATCGCTGCGCTGCCAGGGTGGGCTGAACGGCCTCAACTTCTTCGTCGGCGCCCTCCAGACGGCGTTCGGACCGTTCTTCACCGTCTATCTCACCCAGCAGGGCTGGAGCCAGATCGATATCGGCTTCGCGCTCAGCGTCGGCACCGGATCGGCGCTGCTCTTCCAGGTGCCGGCCGGCGCGCTGGTCGATGCCATTCATCTCAAGCGGTTAGCCGTCGCTGTTGCGCTGCTGATGACGGGCCTGAGCGCCGTGTTGGTGGTGGTGACGCCGACGCAGGTGCCGGTGCTCACCGTCGCGGGTGCTGCAGGCGTTCGCGGGGTGCCTGCTCACGCCGGCGATCGCCGCGCTCACGTTGAAGCTCTGCGGCCATGACGCATTCAGCGAGCGGCTGGGCAGCAACGGCCGCTACGCCTCGCTGGGCAACGGGCTCGCCGCGGCGGCGCTGGGCGGCGTCGCGTACTATCTGTCGCAAGGTGCGATATTCACCTTCACGGCCCTGCTGATCTTCCCGGCGCTGGCCGCGCTGGCGATGTTCCGCGACACGGACCTGGTCGCGGACGACCATCCGGCCACGCGTCATCCCCGGGAACGCAAGAAAAGCGAGCATCGTCCCTGGCATATTTTCAACGACCCGACCCTGCATATCTTCGCGGTCTGCATCGTGCTGTTCCAGTTCGCCAACGCCGCGATGCTGCCGCTGGCGCTCAACGAACTGTCCAAGCGGATCGGCAATTCCGACTTCGTCGTGTCGGCGGCGATCATCGTGCCGCAGATCGTGGTGGCGGCATGCTCGCCCTGGGTCGGCCGTCTGGCGCAGAGTCTCGGGCGCAAGCCCATCCTGCTGCTCGGTTTCGCCGCGCTGCCGCTGCGTGGGCTGCTGTTCGTCGCCAGCCCCGACGCGATTCCGCTGGTGGCGATCGAGGTGCTGGACGGCGTGAGCGCCACGGTCTTCGGTCTGGCCATGCCGCTGATCGCCGCCGATCTGACGCGGCGGACCGGCTACCTCAACCTGGCGATCGGCTCGCTCGGGCTGGCCGGCGGCCTGGGCGCCACCGCCAGCACCACCGCCGCCGGGTGGGTTGCCGACACGCTCGGGGCGCCGGCCGCATTCTTCGGACTGGCGTTGGTCGGGCTGCTCGCGCTGGCGATGGTGTGGCGCCTGATGCCGGAGACGCGGCCCGGCAAGCCGTTCACCGGCAGGCCGGCGGTGGTGACGGCGTAAGCTCACCCCTTGCGAACGGCGCCGCGTATGGGCCTGATGGCGCCGATCGAAGAGGGGAGAGACCGATGCCGGAAGCGCCGCACCTGACCGAACTCACGGGCGACTATCAGTGCCTGCACGAATTCATTCCCGCGGCGCGGGCCAAGCTCGACAGCAATATCTGGGGCTACCTGATCGGCGCGGCGGAAAGCGAGACGACGCTGCGGCGCAACCGCGCGGCGCTGGACGCGATCGCGTTGCGACCGCGCGTGCTGCGCGACGTCTCCAAGGTGGATGCGAGCACCACATTTCTGGGCATGAAGCTGCGGCTGCCGGTGATGCTGGCGCCGGTCGGTTCGCTGGAATCGTTCAATCCGGGCGGCGCCGCGACGGCCGGCCGCGGGGCCACCGAGTTCGGCGTGCCGATCATCGTGAGTTCGGTGACGAACCCTGGGCTTGAGGAGACCGCGAAGGCGGTAACGGGCCCGAAGATCTTCCAGCTCTACGTGCGCGGCGACGATGCCTGGGTGGACGACGTGGCGCGCCGCGCGGTTGATGCAGGCTACAACGCGTTCTGCATCACGATCGACACCGCTGCGTATTCGCGGCGCGAGCGCGATATCGCCGCGCGCTTCGTCAAGCCGTGGCGCGCGGCGGCGACCGGGCACAATCACCAGGCGAGCTTCTCCTGGGACAACGTGAAGCGCTTCAAGGACAAGCACCGCATTCCGCTGATCCTGAAGGGCATCGCCACGGCCGAGGACGCGGCGATCGCCTGCGAGCACGGGGTCGAGGTGGTGTACGTGTCGAACCATGGCGGGCGGCAGCTCGACTACGGCCGCGGCTCGATGGACGTGCTGCCCGAGGTGATGGACGCGGTGCGCGGCCGGGCGCGGGTGATGATCGACGGCAGCTTCGCGCGCGGCACCGACGTGGTGAAGGCGATCGCGCTGGGCGCCGATGCGGTCGCGGTGGGGCGGCTGTATTGCTATGCGCTGGCGGCGGAAGGCGATGTCGGGGTGCACCGGCTGCTGGAGATCCTCGAGCAGGAGGTGATGGTGGCGATGGCGCTGTCGGGCGCACGCAGCCTGGCGGAGCTGAACCGCTCGTTCCTGCATTTCGGCGTGCCGCCGGTCACCGCCCCGCACGTGCACAGCGCGTTCCCGCTGCTGTTCCGCACGCCGGAGGTCGTGACGGGTTTCCTGACAGGGGAATGCCAATGTTCGAGACCAGCATCGCCGGCAGCCTGCCCAAGCCTTCCTGGCTTGCCGAGCCGAACATGCTGTGGCCGCCGTGGAAGCTCGCCGGCGATGAACTGGCCGCGGCCAAGCGCGACGCGACGCTGCTCGCCGATCAAGCAGCAGGAGGATGCCGGCATCGACATCGTCTGCGACGGCGAGCAGTCGCGCCAGCACTTCGTGCATGGCTTCCTGGAAAACGTCGATGGCATCGACTTCGGACGGCGCGTCGAGATGGGCATCCGCAACGACCGCTACAAGGCGATGGTGCCGACGGTGACCGGCCCATTGCGCCTGCGCGGTCGTGTGCATGCGGCGGAGGCACGGCTGGCGCGGGCGCACACCTCGCGCAAGCTGAAGTTCACCCTGCCGGGGCCGATGACGATCGTGGATACGATCGCCGATACGCACTACGGCAACCGCGTGGCGCTGGCGATGGCATTCGCCGCGCTGCTGAACGAGGAGGCGCGCGCGCTCGAAGCGGACGGCGTCGATGTGATCCAGTTCGATGAGCCGGCGTTCAACGTCTACATGGACGCGGTCGAGCGAATGGGGCGTGGCGGCGCTGGAGCGCGCGGCGGAAGGGCTCCGGTGCAAGACCGCGGTGCACATCTGCTACGGCTACGGCATCCAGGCGAACATCGACTGGAAGGGCACGCTGGGCACCGAGTGGCGCCAGTACGAGGAGACATTCCCCGTGCTGGCGAAGAGCCGGATCGACCAGGTGTCGCTCGAGTGCCGCAATTCGCACGTGCCGATGGCGCTGATGCGGCTGCTCGCCGGCAAGGACGTGCTGGTCGGCGTGATCGATGTCGCGACCGATCGCGTGGAGACGCCCGAGGAGGTCGCCGACACCATCGCGGAGGCACTGTCGTTCGTGCCGGCGGAGCGGCTGTTTCCCTGCACCAACTGCGGCATGGCGCCGATGCGGCGCGAGGTGGCGGAGGCGAAGCTGGCGGCACTCGGCGCCGGCGCGGCCTTGGCGCGGCAGCGGTTCGCGGCGTAGGCTGCGCGCGGACAGTGGACGAGGCAAGACGATGATCCTGACAGCGAACAGCGAAGTCGTGCGGCAAGCGCGGCGCAAGACCGGCAACGGCTGGGTCACCACCTTCATCGGTGAGAACCGCAACACGCTGAAGCCAGGCCAGACGCCGCCCGAAGCCGGCGTGCTGTATCCGATGGCGTTCCTGGTGGAGAAGGAACCGCATGCGGTGACGAAGCCGCACTTCCATGAGGCTGACCAGTATCAGGTAATCGTGCAGGGCGGCGGCCGACTTGGCACGCACGCCGTCGGCACCGTGGCGGTGCACTACACCGACGCGTGGTCGGCCTACGGCCCGATCGTGGCGGCCGACGAAGGCATATCCTGGTTCACCCTGCGCAACACCTGGGATTCGGGCGCGCGCTACATGCCGGCCGCGCGTGAGCAGCTACGCGCCGCGCGGGTGCAGAACTTCCAGCATCGCGAGGCGACCGCGCCGCCGATGCCGGTTGCCCCAGCCGAGCGCCTGGCACAGATCGACCGTCTGTCCTGCACCACGGTCCTGGAGCAGACGCCGGACGGCATGGCGACGTGGCGTTACCGCCTGCCGCCGGCCGCGAGCGTCAGCGGACCCGATCCGCGCGAGGGCGGCGGACAGTTCTGGATCGTGTTGTCCGGTTCCGCCGCGGCGGGTGGGGCGGCGTTCTTGCCGCCCAATTCCTGTGTTTTTGTCGGGCCGGATGATGGGCCACTGACAATGATGGCGGGAGACAGCGGCGCCGAGGCGTTGTGCCTGCAATTCCCGGTGCTGGCGCGCCACTGAGCCTGTTTCAGGCGCAGGTGCTCGTGTGTCGCCGTACATGTAGCGCGATTCAGGCTGAGGTTCGCCGTCGGTTTGAATTTGCGCTCGGCGGCGGCGCGTTCCTCCGCCACCTCCGCCTGGATCTCCTTTAGCCGTTGTGCGATCGCAGCGAAGTCGTCGGCAACCGGATACATCGGCGGCCTCCCTTTCAGTGGATCGCAAGTCATGCACCGGAACCAGTTGCAGAATCGTGAAGGATCCACCGCACCTGATCGATATTTTGCGCGCCGGCAGCGATCATCGCGAGCCGATCGAAGCCGAGTGCGATTCCGGCACATGGCGGCATGCCGAAGGCAAGCGCGGCCAGGAAGTCCTCATCGAGCGGCCAATCCGGGCCGGTTGCCGCGTGGCGCCTCGCCCGATCAGCCACGAACCGGGCACGCTGTTCCTCGGCGTCGGTGAGTTCGACGAAGGCGTTGGCCAACTCGATGCCACAGACGAACAATTCGAACCTCTCGGCGACGCGCGGATCGGCTGGATCGCGGCGCGCCAGTGCGGCCTGAGCGGCGGGCCAATGGGTCAGGAAGGTGGGATGGGCGCGGCCGAGTTGCGGCTCGACCCGCTCGAGCAGGAGCCGAAAGAACAGATCCTCCCAGCTTTCGTTCTGGCGCAGACGCTGTCCCTGCGGCGGCGGCGAGCGCCGGCGCATCCTCGGCGGTAGCCAGCACATCGGCGCCGACATAGCGCGCGAAAGCCTCGGCGACGGTGAGGCGCTCAACACGTGAGAGATCGGTAGTGACGCCGCGGCACGCGACGACGGGCGGCAGCACGGCGCGCAGATAGTCCGTGGTTTCCGTCGATCAGCGAGGCCATGTCCGCGCCGGGACGGTACCATTCCAGCATGGTGAACTCAGGCGCATGGAGATCGCTGCCCTCGCCGTTCCGCCATACCCGCGCGAGCTGAAAGATCGGTCCCGGCGCCTGCCGACCAGGAGTTTCTTCATGGCGAATTCCGGGCTGGTGTGCAGCCAGAGCGGTTCGCGGCCGCCTTGCGGATATTCGCGCTCGGTGCGGAAGGCGCGCAGATGGACCTCCTCGCCCGGCGTGGGAACGGCGTAAGGCGTCTCCACCTCGGTGTAGCCACGTCCGGCGAAGAATGCGCGGGTCGCCTGGCAAAGCAGCAACCGCCGCCGCAGGAACGGCATGCGGGCGGCGAGGCTCTCGGGGTGCCACGGGGGAAGCGACATGCCGCCGATGTTACTCCGGAACGCTCATCCGCCCCCGCACAGCCACAATCGAGCCACACGACGACCCTGCCCGAGCCCAAGCTGCATCGCATCACTGAACGAAAGGAGGGTAGCATGGGCCTGATTCTGTTGATCCTGATCATATTTCTTCTGTTCGGCGGCGGTGGCTATTACGGGTATCGCTCCGGCTACTATGGCGGCGCCCATTACGGTGGCGGCCTCGGCCTCGTGCTGCTGATCGTCATTCTCCTTCTGCTGTTCGGTGGCGGCGGCTACTGGCACTACTGACGCCGCGACGGCTGATCCCCGACGGATGGGCGGCGGGCCTCGTGCCCGCCGCCTGCATCTTCCCGAGCACGAGGCACCAGCCTGCCTGACTGGCGGTCCGCGTCCTGCCGGCCTATTTCCTCGCGATGACCTTGCGCAGCGCGGACGATCTTGTCGCAGCCGGACTGGTCCCACCGGGCCTGCGCGATGCGATTGCGACCGTCGAGCGCCGCTATGCGGTGGCGATCACGCCGGCGATGCAGGCCCTGATCGAGGAGCCCGACGACCCGATCGGGCCTTCAGTTCATCCCCGATCCGGCGGAACTGGAAACCGCGCCGCACGAGCGCACCGATCCGATCGCCGATGACGCGCTGTCGCCGATCAAGGGCGTGGTGCACCGCTACCCGGACCGCGCGCTGCTGAAGCCGCTGCTGATCTGCCCGGTCTATTGCCGGTTCTGCTTCCGCCGCGAGCATGTCGGTCCGGACGGCGGATTGCTGACCGAGGCCGAGCTGCAGGCGGCGTATGACTGGTTCGCCGCGCGTCCGGCGATCCGCGAGGTCATCCTGACCGGCGGCGATCCGTTCATGCTGTCGCCGCGCCGGCTCGCCTCGATCGTTGCGGCGCTGTCGGCGATCCCCCATATCGAGATCGCTGCGCATCCACACGCGCGTGCCGGTGGCCGATCCGGAACGGGTCACCGAGACGCTGGCGGATGCGCTGGACACGCCGAAATCGATGTGGGTCGTGCTGCACGCCAACCATGCGCGCGAATTCACGCCTGAGGCGCGCATGCCGCGATCCGTCGCATCCAGGCGCGCGGAATTCCGGTGCTCGGCCAGTCGGTGCTGCTGCGCGGCGTGAACGACAGTGCCGCGGCGCTGGAGGCGCTGTTCCGCGCCATGCTGGCCGCGCGCGTGAAGCCCTATTACCTGCACCAGCTCGACCCCGCCCCGGGCACCTCGCGCTTCCACGTGCCGATCGAGGAGGGCCGGCGCCTGCTGGCGCAACTGCGTGGCCGGGTCACCGGGCTGGCGTGGCCGACCTACGTGCTGGACATCCCTGGCGGGCACGGCAAGGTGCCGATCGGGCCGAGTTACCTGGATCCCGACGATCATGTGCGCGATCCGTCCGGCAACCGTCACACGCGGCCGGCGTACCAGCAATCCGGCGGAGCGCAATCAGGCCGGAACTTGCCGGCGCCTGCCACGCCAGGTTTAGAAGCCCCAACCTGATCCCAGTCCGAAAAAGAGCATTCCGATGAAGCAGCAGGCGAACCTGATCCGCGCCGGACAGGTCATCGAGCACGAAGGCCGTCGCTGGACCGTGCTCAAGCAGCAGATCATCACCCCCGGCAAGGGCGGCGCCTTCATCCAGGTGGAAATGCGCGACCTCAAGTCGGGCAACAAGACCAACGAGCGCTGGCGCACCGCCGATACGGTCGAGCGCCTGATGACCGAGGAGAAGGAGTTCACCTACTCCTACACCGACGGCGCCAACCTCGTGCTGATGGACACCGAAAGCTACGAGGAGGCCCACGTCCCGAGGGAGCTGCTGGGCGACGCCGCGCCATTCCTGCAGGACAACATGCAGGTGACGGTCGATCTGGTGGAGGGCGAGCCGGTCGGCATCCACCTGCCGCCGACCGTCGTGCTGGAGGTCGTCGAGGCCGATCCGGTGGTGAAGGGCCAGACCGCCTCCTCCTCCTACAAGCCCGCGAAACTGTCCAACGGCGTGAAGACCTCGGTGCCGCCGTTCATCGAGACCGGCGAACGCATCGTCGTGAAGACCGAGGACGGCAGCTACGTGGAGCGTGCCAAGGGCTGAGCGAAGGCCATCGCCCATGGCCCTCCGCCTCTCCCCGCACCTGACCGTGATGGCCAACGCGGCGCAGAAGGCGTCGAAGCGGCTGCTGCGCGACTTCAACGAGGTCGAGCAGCTCCAGGTCTCGGTGAAGGGACCGTCGGACTTCGTCTCGCAGGCCGACCTGCGCGCCGAAAGCACGCTGCGCGAGGAGCTGAACAAGGCGCGGCCCGGCTATGCGTTCCTGATGGAGGAGTCCGGCGCGTCGGGCTCGCACAACTGGTCGTGGCGCTGGGTGGTCGATCCGCTCGACGGCACGACCAACTTCCTGCACGGCATCCCGCACTGGGCGATCAGCATCGGGCTGGAACGCCGCCTGTCGGACGGCGGCTGCGAGCTGGCGGCCGGCCTGATCTATGCGCCGGCGGTCGACGAGCTGTTCTGGGCGGAGAAGGGCGGCGGCGCCTTCGTCAACGAGCGGCGGCTGCGCGTCTCGGCGCGGCGCGAGCTGAAGGACGCGGTGTTCGCCACCGGCATCCCGTTCGCCGCCGTCGCCCCGCAGCGGCGTCTGGCCTTCGCCCGCACCCTGGGCGTGCTGATGCCGCAGGTCGCCGGCATCCGCCGCTTCGGCGCGGCCGCGCTCGATCTCGCCTGGGTCGCCGCCGGCCGCTACGACGGCTTCTGGGAGCTCGGGCTGAAGCGCTGGGACCTGGCGGCCGGCGTGCTGCTGGTGCGCGAGGCGGGCGGCTTCGTCACCGATCCCGGCCGGCCAGGACCCGCGCGACACCGGCGACGTGATCGCCGCCAACCCGCATCTTCATCCGGCACTGAGCGAGGCGGTCATCGAAGGCGTGGCTCGAAGCCATCCCGGCACGTGAACAAGATGACAGTTCCATTCACTGTCTTCTCCAGGCTTTCCCCGGTAATCTGACGCACATGCGGCAACTCTGTATGGTGGTCACGGCATTGTTCGGCACGGTGGTCCCTGCGCTGGCGCAGGTCACGGTCGATCTGCATGCGCTGGATGCGCTGCCTGGCGCGAAGCCTGCGGCGAAAGAGCACGCGGATCGAGAACCCGACGCCGAAGCCCGCACAGCGACGGGTCGCGACGGCGAAGCCGAACAGCCGCACCTGCGCGCCGAGGCTACCGCTGCCACCCCGCCGGTCGCGACCGCCGCCCCGCCCGCGGGCACGGCGGCGGCGACCACGCCGGGCGCGGGGCCAGCCACCGCGACACCGCCGCCAGCGACGCTGCCGGCCGCGCCGCCGCCCACCGTCGCGCTCGCACCGGTGGCACCCCCCACCAGCCGAGCAGGCAGGTCCGCCGCCACCGCCACCGATCTCCGACAGCGCCACCAGCGCGGCGACGCATGCCGGAGCGGGGCTGCGCGTCACCTTCGGCGACGGGAGAATCCGACCTCAGCCCGGCCAGCGCCGCGGCCATCAAGAATGTCGTCGGGTCCGCGCCCAGCGGCGGCGACACCAGCTTCAACGTGGTGGCCTATGCCGCCGGCACGCCGGAAGATCCCTCGACGGCCCGCCGTCTTTCGCTGTCGCGCGCGCTGGCGGTGCGCAGCGCGCTGATGGCCGACGGCGTCGACTCGTCCCGCATCTACGTGCGCGCACTCGGTGCCGCCGGCGGCAGCGAAGCGCCTGACCGTGTGGACCTTGCGGTGTTGGGCGGCAACGCACCGGCAGCGGACGCCGGCGCCAAGAGCCAATCGCAGTGACCCGGCCCAACGTCTATCTGATCCGCATGGCGGTCTTCCTGGTGGCGGTGCTCGTCGTGGCCGCCGCGCTGTCGCCGGTCCTGCTCGGCGCCTACGCCAACAATCCGCTCCTCAACAGCCTCATCATGCTGGTGCTGCTGATCGGCATCGCCTGGAACCTGCGCCAGGTGCTGCGGCTGTCGCCTGAGGTCACCTGGGTGGAGACCTTCCAGACCGCGCGCCCGCGGCATCGCGTCGCTGCCCTCGCCGAAGCTGCTGGCGCCGATGGCCAGCATGCTGGCCTCGCGCGAGGCGCACAGCCGCACCGACCAGGCGCGCTTCACGCTGTCCGCCTCGGCGATGCGCAGCGTGCTGGACGGCATCGCCTCGCGGCTCGACGAAAGCCGCGAGCTGTCGCGCTACATGACCGGCCTGATGATCTTCCTGGGCCTGCTCGGCACGTTCTGGGGTCTGCTGAAGACGATCGGCGCGGTGTCCGACGTGATCGCCATCGATGTCGGTGGGTTCCGGCGATCTCAACGCGCTGTTCGAGCAGCTCAAGTCCGGCCTGGCGAAGCCGCTCGCCGGCATGGGCACAGCGTTCTCCGCCTCGATGTTCGGCCTGTCCGGCGCGCTGGTCCTGGGCTTCCTCGACCTCACGGCCGGCCAGGCGCAGAACCGGTTCTTCAACGAGCTGGAGGAATGGCTGGCCGGCCTGACGCGGCTTTCGTCGGGCGTGCTGGCGGAAGGCGAAGGCTCGGTGCCGGTCTACGTGCAGGCGCTGCTGGAGCAGACCGCCGAGAACATGGAGAACCTGCAACGCATTCTGCAACGCGGCGAGGACGGCCGCGCGCAGGCAAACCAGGCGGTGATGGCGCTGACCGAGCACATCGCGACGCTGTCGGACTCGATGCGCACCAGCCAGCAGCTCATGCTGCGCATTGCCGAGGCGCAGGCGTCGCTGGCGCCGGCGCTGCAACGGCTCGGCGAGCAGCGCCGCGACTTCGTGCTCGACGATGTCGCGCGCGGGCACCTGCGCAACATCGAACTCTACCTGCAGCGGCTGCTGGCCGACGCCGAACAGGGCCGTGCGCAGAGCACCGCGGAGCTGCGCAATGACCTGCGCATCCTGACCAGGACTGTCGCCGCTCTGGCGGAGGATCAGAGGTAGCCATGGCGCTGACGGCGCGACGGCGCGGCGATAACGGACTTTCGGCATGGCCGGGCTACGTGGACGCGCTGTCCACGCTGCTGATGGTCATCATCTTCGTGCTGCTGGTGTTCGTGCTGGCGCAGGCATTCCTGTCGGTGGTGCTGACCGGGCGCGACAAGCAGCTCGACCGGGTGAACCGGCAGCTTGCCGAAGTCAGCGACATGCTGTCGCTGGAGCGCGGGCACAGCACGGACTTGCAGCAATCGATCACGCAGCTCAATCGCGAGCTTGCCGCGGCCACCGGCGTCCGCGACACCCTGACGCAGCAGCTTGCGGCGCTGAAGGACCAGGCCGAGCGGGCCGGCGCGGATCGCGACACGCTGCGCGCAGAACGCGACCGGCTGACGCAGCAACTCGCCGATGCCGACGTTGCAGGCGCACTCGGGTGCGGCGCGGGCGGAGCAGTTGCAGAATGACCTGACAGCCGCGGCGCAGCGTACCGACGCGGCGAAGCAGGAGACCGCGACGGTGGCGACGCAGCTTGCCGATGCGCGGCAGAAGCTTGGCGATACCAACGCGAAGCTCGCCGATGCGCAGTCGCAGCTTGCCGAGATGCAACGCCAGATGGCCGAACTGGACAAGACGGTGCAGGTCAACAAGGACACGCTCGCGGCGAAGCTGTCAGATCTGGCGAAACTGGCGGAGCAGAACCGCGCGCTCGCGGCATTGCGTGACTCGCTGGAGAAGCAGGCGCAGGACGCGGCGGCGCGAGCGATGACGGATGCCCAGCGTCGTGCCGCGGTCGAGGCGCAGCTTGCCAGCGAGAAGCAGCTCGGCGATTCGGCGAAGGCGCAGATCGCCTTGCTCAATCAGCAGGTGGATGAGCTGAAGGCACAGTTGACCACGGTGGCCAACGCGCTCGATCTGGCGAAGACGCAGGGACAGGAGAAGGACACGCAGATCGCCAATCTTGGCCAGAAACTGAATATCGCGCTGGCGACCAAGGTCGAGGAGCTACAGCGCTATCGCAGCGAGTTCTTCGGCAAACTTCGCGATGTGCTGGCGAACCGGCCGGGGATACAGATCGTCGGCGACCGGTTCGTGTTTCAGAGTGAGGTGCTGTTTCCGGTCGGCAGTGCCGACCTGACGCCGGCTGGGGTGAGTGGGATCACGGCGCTTGCCGTCACCATAAAGGACATCGCGACGGAGATCCCGCCTGACATAGCGTGGATCCTTCGCGTCGACGGGCATACTGACCGGCAACCGATCAAGGGTACTGGTGGTCAGTTCGCTTCCAACTGGGAACTGTCCGCGGCGCGCGCGATCACGGTGGTGAAGCTGCTGATTGCCGACGGTGTGCCGCCCGAGCATATGGCGGCGACAGCGTTCGGTGACAACCAACCGCTCGATCCTGCCAATACGCCAGAGGCATACGCGAAGAATCGGCGTATCGAGTTGCGGCTGACGGACCGATAGAGGCGGTGCCGCGCAGGCGTTCGTCGCTTGTTCTTCGCAGTGACAGGGGGGTGCGCTAGGCTTCCTCGCCTAGCGCGTGGCGGCGCAGATCTTTCAGGCGTTCTTCGCCGCCTGGGGTCTTCGGATCGATCTCCATGACCTTCTGCCAGGCCGCATAGGCGCCCTTCCAGTCCTTGCGCGCCTCTGCGATCGCCGCGAGTGTCTGGAACGCGGCGAAGCTGCGCGGCTCGTGCTGAAGCGTGGCCTGGATGTCGGCGATTGCCCCCGGCGTATCGCCGGCAGTGAAGCGGGCGATCGCGCGCTGGTGGTAGGCTTCGGCCAGATTGGGATCGAGCGTGATCGCGTCGGTGAAATCCTCGATCGCATCCTGCCTGGCATCGGCCTTCATCTCACGCAGGCCGCGGCTCATCAGCAGGGTGACCGCCGGTGTTCCCGAATTCAGCCAGATCTGCCTGATCTGCTGCTCCAGCGGCCCGGCCACCTCCTCGCTCGGCGCCGACTTCAACGCGCCCAGCAGCTTGTCGAGCGCGTCGCGGCGGTCGTTTGCCGGTGTGGTGGCATTCTGAGCCGCAGTCGGCAGGGCCACGCACAGCAGAGCGAGAAGCAGCAGGACAGACTTGTTGGGCATCAGGCAACGCTCACTTGAAGTGCCGACGGCGCCGGACCACCGGACATCCAGTCGAGCAGTTCGACCGTATGGACGACTGGAATACCACGACCGGCGAGCTGGGTCATGCAGCCGATATTGCCGGCGGCGATCAGGCCGGCACCGGTCGCACGCAGGTTGTCGAGCTTGCGCTCGCGCAGCCGCGCGGCGATTTCCGGCTGAAGCATGTTGTAGGTTCCCGCCGAGCCGCAGCAGATATGCGGCTCTGCCGGCTCGACCACGGTGAAGCCGGCACGCTGCAACAACGACTTCGGTTGGGCGGTGACCTGCTGGCCGTGCTGAAGGCTGCAGGCTGAATGATAGGCGACCGTGAGAGCGGGGCTGTCGCGCGTCGGCGCATAATCGGAGCGGGCGAGGAACTCGCTGATATCGCAGGCCAGTGCCGCGACCTTGGCCGCCCTGCTGCGCCAGGGTTCCGGCTCGGAGCGGAACATGAAGCCATAGTCCTTCACCGTGGTGCCGCAGCCGGAGGCGTTGATGACGATCGCATCGAGCCCCTCCCCTTCGATCTCGCGGCTCCAGGCCGCGATGTTGGCGCGTGCGCTTGCCATGGCGGACAGATGCTGTCCCATGTGGTGGGTCAGCGCGCCGCAACAACCGGCGCTCTCGGCCACGACGACCTCTGACGCCGATCCGCGTCAGCAGGCGTATGGTGGCGGCAGTTGATCTGTGGTGCGAGCACCTGCTGGGCGCAGCCGGCGAGCAGTGCCACGCGGGCGCGGCGTTCGCCCTGTGCGCGATGGACCTGCCCTGTCGCCGTCGCGCCGGATGACAGTCTGCCAGGCACCAGGTCGAGCATCGCGCGCAGGCGTGCGCCCGAGACGTCCCGAGCCGGCGATCAAGCGTGCGAACGGCCGCACCACGCGCGCGCCATGCAGTGCCATGCGGAACAGTGCCGGACGCGGCAGCACGGTAGCCAGCACGGCGCGCAACGCCCGGTCGTGCCAAGGTCGACGGTAGGTCCGCTCGATGTAGCTACGCGCGTGATCCACCAGGTGCATGTAGTTCACGCCGGACGGACACGTGGTCATGCAGGCGAGGCAGGACAGACAGCGATCGACATGGCGCACGACGTCCTCGGTTGCCGGACGCCCCGTCTCGAGCATGTCCTTGATCAGGTAGATGCGCCCGCGCGGACTGTCGAGCTCATCGCCAAGCAGCAGGAAGGTCGGGCAGGTCGCTGTGCAAAGGCCGCAATGGACGCAGCTCCGCAGCACCTGGTTCGAGGCGGCGGTATCGGGATCGCGCAACTGCTCGGCGGTGAAATTGGTCTGCATGGGTCAGTGCCCGGGAGGCTGCAAAGGAGAACGCAACAGATAGACCGACAGGCCCAGCCAAACCAGCGCCAGCGTGAAGAAGATCAGCGCGAGAAACCACTCGGTCAGGAAAATGGTCGCGAGCATCAGCACAACCGCTCCCGCCATCAGGCCGAAGTGGAGATTTGCCAGGCGCCTCTCCGGATTGACACGGAAATACTGGAAGGCGAGCAGAACAAAGCTCACGATGTAGAACGGGCACAATGGCGCTGACTGGAATCTGCATGTGCACCTACAGGCCAGCGTACATGCGACCGGGATTCAGGATGCCATGCGGATCGAGCGCCGCCTTGACGCGCCGTGTGATGCGCGCGAGTGGCTCAGGTTCCGGCGGGATGACGTTTACCGCGGCGCGCAATGACTCGGGCGCGCGTAGCAGCATCCACGTGCCACGGGCAGCCTTTGCGGCGGCTTCTACCGCCTCGTGCGCCGCCGTGGTCGCGGGTCCGGCGATCCACACCAGACCACCTCCCCAGTCGAGATAGCCGCGTCCACCAAACGCGTCCCCCAGCGTCCGCAGCACGATGGGTCCCGCTGATGGGCGAACGGAAATGCGCCAGACCGCGTCGGCGGGTTCGGCCACCAACGGCGCCAGGTCGCGCATCGCGCGCCACACTGTGCGCGATGACGCATGGTCGAGAATTTCAGTGCTGTGGTGCCTGAGGTCGGCGCGCAGTTTGTCGGTGCGATACGCCACCGATGCGGCGAAGTCCTCGATGCGCGCCAAGGCGACGGACTGGCCGAACCCCGCCAGCGCGGGGATGCGGGCGGCTGCTTCCACCGGCAGCCAGGCGGCTGCCGACACGCTGTAGGGCGAACCGAGCGCGGCGGACAGCGCCGCCACTCCCGCCGTCGCGTCAAGGCCGGGCAGCACGACGGTGCCGACAGCTTCCGGCGCGGGCAGGACCTTCAATGTCACCTCGGTGATGACGGCGAGCGTGCCATGGCTGCCCGCGAGCAGCTTGCACAGGTCCAGCCCGGTGACGTTCTTCAGCACGCGCCCACCGGAGTGGATCGTCTCGCCGTGCCCGGTCACCGCCCGAATGCCGAGGACATGATCGCGCATGGCGCCCCAGGCGACACGGCGCGGACCGGAGAGGTTGGTGGCGATCACGCCGCCAAGTGTCTGCGGTTCGCGTGCGCCGTGATAGCGCTGCGAGGTCGGGTGGTTCGGCGATGATGTGCTGGCCATGCTCGGCGAGTGTGGCTTCGATCTCGGCGAGTGGGGTTCCGGCGCGTGCCGAGATGATCAGCTCATTCGGCGAATAGAGCGTGATGCCGGTGAGATTGCGGGTGGAGAGTGAGCGCGCGGCCTGCACCGGCCGCAGCATGCCGGCCTTGGTGGCGTTGCCAACGATGGCGAGAGGTTCCCGTGACGTCGCGGCCTCGCAGATCGCAGCCGCAAGCGCCTTCTCGTCAGTTGGCAGGAGCGGATCGCTCAACGGTCTCTGCCAATGGGAACACCTTGTTGGCGTTGAGCAGCCAGCCCGGATCGAACGCCGACTTGATGCGGCGCTGCTGGTCCAGTTCCTGCGCGGTGAACTGCACCGGCATCAGCTCGCGCTTCTCCACGCCGACGCCGTGCTCGCCGGTGAGACAGCCGCCCACCTCGACGCACAGCTTCAGGATGTCGGCGCCGAACTCCTCCGCCTTGTGGAAGCTCACCGGATCGTTGGCGTCGAACATGATCAGCGGATGCAGATTGCCGTCGCCGGCGTGGAAGATGTTGGCGACCTTCAGACCGTACGCGTCGCTCATCTCGCCGATGCGACGCAGCACGTCGGGCAGGCGCGAAGTGGGGATCACGCCGTCCATGCACAGATAATCCGGGCTGATGCGCCCGACCGCGCCGAACGCACCCTTGCGGCCCTTCCAGATCGCCAGCAACTCCTCGGCCGACTGCGACACCTTCAGGCTGATCGGATCGTGCCGCTGGCAGATCTCACGGATGCGCGACAGCAGATCGTCCTGTTCGGCGGGGCTGCCCTCCACCTCGATGATCAGCATCGCCTCGGCATCCAGCGGATAGCCGGCATGGGCGAATTGCCTCGCAGGCATGGATCGCCGGGCGGTCCATGAATTCGAGCGCCACGGGAATGATGCCCGACGAGATGATCGAGTCGACGCAGGCACCGGCGACTTCGTTCGAGCGAAACGCGGCGAGCATCGCGCGCGCACCTTCGGGCGACCGCAGGATGCGCACGGTGACTTCGGTGACGATGGCCAACTGGCCCTCGCTGCCGGTGAGCAGGCCCAGCCAGTCGTAGCCGGCGGCGTCGAGATGCTCGCCGCCGATGGAGAGGATCTCGCCGTCCACCGTGACGATCTTCAGGCCGAGAAGGTTGTTGGCGGTGACGCCGTATTTCAGGCAGTGCGCGCCGCCCGAGTTCATGTTGACGTTGCCGCCGATCATGCAGGCGAGCTGGCTCGACGGATCGGGCGCGTAGAAGAACCCCCTGCCCTGCACCGCATTGGTGATGCCGATATTGGTGACGCCGGCCTGCACCGTGGCGCAGCGATCGGCGTAGTCGATGTCGAGGATGCGGTTCATCCGCATCAGCCCGACGACCACCGCGTCCGCCATCGGCAACGCGCCGCCGGACAGCGATGTGCCGGCGCCGCGCGGCACCACGCGCACGCCTTGCTGATGGCAGAAGCGCATCACGGCGGCGACCTGTTCGGTCGTGTCGGGCAGGACGACGGCGAGCGGCGGCTGGCGGTAGGCGGACAGGCCGTCGGTCTCATACGGCTTCAGGCGCAGCGGCTCGGCGATCACCGCCTCCGCGGGAAGCAGAGCGCGCAGGCCGGCGACGATGGCGTCGCGGCGCGCCAGGACGTCCGGCTTCGGTTCGGGCTGTCTGATCATGCGCAGAAAATGGGCCTGGGAGGCGTTGGTGGCAAGCGGCCTATGGGCGACCAGCGGTGGCGGCTGGGTGAATCTCGATCCTTAGTTCATTCGCACGTTTGATCCATATCAAAGACGTTAGCTTTTCGGAATTATATCCTAGCCTTTCTATGGGATTTGAGCCTCCGGAAGGGGAAGGAAAATGCGCCAGCATCCTATTCACTTATCAGTCGCCCTGCTTGGCTGTGGGCTGCTCCTGACGGGGTGTGTCGCCAGCATCGTTTCAGCGACCACAACATCGGCTTCGAACGCTGGCAAGACGAGTGGAACCCAGGTCGATCAAGCTCAGATTGACCAGTTCCAGAAGGGTGTCGCGACGGTAACCGACGTTGCAGCGAAACTCGGTCAACCGCAGCAAACGGCTCAAAACCCTAATGGCGGTCTCACGGTAATCTACACCTCAAAGAGCGCCACGGGGAATACACAGAGCTACGTGCCGTTCGCCCGGTGGGCTAATGGCAGCGAGACGACGATCACAACACGTACCGTCGCATTCGCGTTTGATTCTGGTGGCAAGCTGGCCGATACCAATTCCACCGAAAGCAGCCGGACGTGCAGGTTTGGACAGTGCCCCGATTAGTCGCTAGCTCTGCACTACCCCGTGGTTCTCGCCTTGTCGTCTTCGCACCTCGGCACGCTGCGCACAGCGTCATCAGCGCAACAATGGGACGCGCGCCCCGAGCGGGGTGCGGCGCAGCGGATCGAACGCGGCAATGTCGAGCAGGAGTTCCTGGCCCATTGCCGCATCGGCCAACAGGCGACCGGCGAACGGACCGATGGTCAGGCCGGCCGCACCGAGACCATTGCCGATCAACAGACCGTCCAGTCCGTTCACGGCGCCGAGCAACGGCCTGACACTTGGCCCGAGCGGACGGAAACCAATGCGCGTCTCGACAATTGTCGCTACCGCGAGACCCGGTGCCACATGCAGCGCCTCCGCCAGCACCTCGGCCTGGCCTGACGCCGTGACGCGATAGTCGAAACCCACACCACTCTCGCGCGTCGCTCCGGCGACAATGCGCGAGTCGTCGAACGCCAGCAGGTAATGGCTGCCGGGCGGCAGCACGACCGGCCAGCCGGATGTATCCTGTCCGCGCAGATGCAGATGCACGATCTGACCGCGCTGCGGTTCGATCGGCAGGGTTACGCCAAGTGGCGCCAGCAGCGAAGGCGCCCAGGCGCCGGCGGTGACAACCACGCAGTCCGCCGCGATCGTGTCGCCATTCAGCAAGACACCGGTGACGCGATCGCCGGCGGCGATCAGTTCGGCATGGGCCTCGATGGCTCGGGCGCCAAGACCCTGCGCGGCGCGCAGCAAACCCGCCGCCATGCGCCGCCCATCGACGCGAGCACCGTTCGCGACATGCAGACCGGCCAGATCGGCGCGCAGCGGCGGAAACAGCGTCCTGGTGTCGCGCGGTGACAGCAGACTGGTCGCGCCCATCTCCGGCGTGTGTGCGCGACGGCGATTCAGCAGGTCGTTGAACGCCGCGAGTTCATCGGTATCGCTCGATACGACGAGGGCGCCGACGCGCCGGAAGCCGAGGTCGGTTTCACCGCGCTCGGCCAGCGCCGGAACCAGTTCGCTGTAGTAGCGCGCCCCCTCGACATACAGCCGATAGAACGCCGCATCGTCCGCGCCCGAAACCCACGGACAGATGATGCCCGCGCCGGCGGCGGTGGCACGCCCGTCATGCGCCTGATCGACGATCGTTACCTGCGCGCCGGCGCGGGCCAGATGGAAACCCGTGCTCGCGCCCAGGATTCCCGCGCCGACAACAACGATATGCATGACACCTCCCTTCGCTGGCATGATCCAGAGCAGGTTCGCGGGTTTGATCTCAGCCCTCGCATGAGGACACCCCGGTGCGTGACCAGCATTCCACGTCTTGGTGCGATGTCAAGCGGCGTGCGAGACTTGCGGCAGGGAATTCGGGAGGCGGCGCATGACACCGGCGGAATTCGGCAAAGTTGACGTCCTGGTGATCGGCGCCGGCAATGCGGCGGCCAATGCCGCGCTGTCGGCGCACGAGGCTGGCGCCTCCGTCGCCATGATCGAGACGGCGCCGAGAGAGGCGCGCGGCGGCAACTCGGCGTTCACCGGCGGCGCGTTCCGCTTCACCTACTCCAAGGTCGACGACCTGCTGCGGCTGGCGCCCGACATCGCCGACCTCGATCTCGGCAGCATCGACTTCGGCAGCTACACCGAAGGCCAGTATTTCGACGACATGGGCCGGCTGACCGAGTATCGCTGCGACCCCGATCTGACCGAGGTGCTGATCGGCAACAGTTTCGATGCCGGGCTTTGGTTGCGCAAACAAGGCGTGCGGTTTCAGCCGGCGCTGGGGCGGCAGGCGTTCAAGGTGGATGGGAAGTTCAAGTTCTGGGGCGGCCTCGCATGCCACATCCTGGGCGGCGGCCAGCATCTCGTCGCGACGCTGCATGAGCGGCTGGAGCGCGTCGGCATACCGGTGCTCTACGACACCACCGCCATAGCGCTGCTGCATGGCGATGCGCGCATCGAGGGCGTGCGGGTCCGCCACGGCTTCCGGCAATTCGATCTGCGCGCCGGCGCCGTCGTGCTGGCCTGCGGCGGGTTCGAATCCAATCCCGAGATGCGCGCGCGCTATCTCGGGCAGAACTGGGACCTCGCGAAGGTGCGCGGCACGAAATACAACACCGGCATCGGCCATCGCATGGCGATCGATGTCGGCGCCGCGGTCGCCGGCCACTGGTCGGGCGCACACGCCGTGCAGTGGGACATGAACGCGCCGCCGTACGGCGACCTCACTGTCGGCGACCGGTTCCAGAAGCACAACTATCCGTTCGGCGTGCTGGTGAACGCGCGCGGCGAACGCTTCCTGGACGAGGGCCTGGATTTTCACAGCTACACCTATGCCAAGTACGGGCATGAGGTGATGAAGCAGCCTGGCCTGTTCGCCTGGCAGATCTTCGATGCGAAGATCGTGCATCTGCTGCGCGAGGAATACCGCATCGCGCGCATCACCAAGGAGCAGGCGAACACGCTCGAGGAACTGGCGCCGAAGCTGACCGGCGTGGACACCGCCGCGGTGCTGGACACGCTGCGCCAGTACAACGCCGCGCCGCGGCCCGACGTGCCGTTCAATCCGAACGTCCACGATGGCCTGCGCACGATGGGGCTGTCGATCGACAAGACCAACTGGGCGCAGGTGCTGGATACGCCGCCGTTCCATGCCTACGGCGTCACCGCGGGGGTGACCTTCACGTTCGGCGGGCTGAAGACGACGACATCGGCGGAGGTGGAGGACACATCCGGCGTGCCGATCCCCGGCCTCTATGCCGCCGGCGAAATCCTGGGCGGGCTTTACTTCCACAACTACGGCAGCGGCACCGGCCTTGTTGCCGGCGTGGTGTTCGGACGTATCGCCGGAAAGCAGGCGGCGGCCCGCGCGCTTACCCCACGGTGATCTTCGGCGGATTCCGCAGTGTCTGAAGGATGACGCAGTAGCGCTCGGTGGTCTGGATCATGCGCTCCAGCTTTGCCGGATCGGCGTCGCTGTCGATCTCGAAGCGCAGCGCGATATCGGTCAGGCCGACCGGCACGCTGCGGTCGATGCCGAGAGTGCCGCGCGCATCCCAGGTGCCCTCGGCGATGACGCGGCCACTGCGGATCGTCACACCCGATGCGGTCGCGACCGCGCGCAGCGTGACGCCGGCGCAGGCGACGACCGCCTCCAGCAGCATGTCGGCCGAGCAGGCTAGCTCGCCCGAACCGCCGGTCGCCGGATGCAGGCCAGCCTGGATCTCGCCATGCCAGGACGGGACGGCGCAGGCGATCGTGTCGCCGTCGAGCCGCGCCTCGGCGTGCGCCGGAACGCGTGCCGCATCTGGCGTATCGCGATAGCGCTGCTTCAGAGGCGCCTGCATGGCGCGAAGCTGGTCAGCGTTCATGTGTGATCTCCCATCCATCTGATGCGGCCGCAGTGTCCCACGCACGGTGGCCGTTTGCCACCGGGAGCCGAACGGCGCAGCATCGCCGCGTCAGCAGTGAAGGCACAGAGCCATGGATTTCGGCGCTTCGATCTTCTTCACCGACTACTCCATTTCGCCAGCCGAGCTTGCCGTGGCGCTCGAGGAACGGGGTTTCGACTCGTTGTGGGCCGCCGAGCACTCGCACATCCCAGTGCCGCGTCGCACTCCGGCGCCAGGCGGCGGTGAACTGGCGAAGCGCTACTATGACGTGATGGATCCCTTCGTCACGCTCACCGCCGCGGCAGCCGCCACCAAGAAGCTCAAGGTCGCAACGGGGATCTGTCTGGTCATCCAGCGAGACACGATACAGACGGCGAAGCTGGTCGCCTCGATCGATCAGGTGACCGGCGGACGGTTTCTGTTCGGCATCGGCGGCGGTTGGAACGCCGAGGAGATCGAGGCACACGGCACAGTCTTCGCGACACGCATGAAGAAAATGCGCGAGCAGATGGAGGCGATGAAGGAGATCTGGACGAAGTCCACCGCGGAGTACAACGGCGATATCGTCAAGGTTCCGTCGATGCAGACCTGGCCAAAGCCGACGCAGAAACCGTATCCGCCGATCCTGCTTGGCGGTGCGTTTCCCTACGCGGCGCGGCGCGCGATCCGCTACGGCGACGGCTGGTATCCGAACGCGAGCAGCGGCAATCCCGACGAATACATGCCGCGCTTCCGGCAGATGGCCGCCGAAGCCGGGCGTGACCCGAAGTCGTTGCCGGTGACCATCGGCGGCGCGCCCGAAGACCTCGATCAATTACAGCGGTTCCGCGACCTCGGGGCGGCACGGGTGAACGTAACTCTGCCGGCGGAGGGTGCGGATAAAATCTTGCCCGTGCTCGACCGCTGGGCAGGATTGATCCGCAAGCTACACTGACGCCTGCGCCACGGCAGCGCGCGACTCCTTGGCCTGGAAGTGCGGGATCACTTCCTCGCCAAAGAGACGAATGGTGTGGAGCACCTCGCCGTGCTGCGCCGGCCCGATGGCGCACAGCAAGATCGCTTCCTCGATGCCCATCGCTTCGTACATCTCGAGAAACCGGATGCACTCCGCCGGCGTGCCGACGCAGAATGTCGTGCCCTGCTCACGCACTTCGTGGGGCGTCGGCTCACCTGGATGCGGTCCGCTGGCAAGACGCTGATCGCGCGCATAGTAGCCGCGATAATCCGCCGGCACGGTGGTCGGATCGTAGTCGCGCCACACAAGGCGGGCGCGCTCACGTTGTTGTTCGAGGTACCAGCCCACCAGCTCGGTGCCACGCTCAGCGACGACCTTTGGATCCTCATGGCAATAGCCGGCTGTCATCAGGGCGGCACGCTTCGTTGGAGCAGCGCTTTGGGTCGTTTGCAGCGCTTCCTGATACAGCGCCATGAGTTGCTTCACGCGATCCGGGCCGCCTTCGCTGCCGAACAGTCCACCCATACCGAGGTTTCCGGTCAGGCGCGCCGTCTCATCGCTGCCGCACGCCGACCACAACGGCGGATACGGGCGCTGCACCGGCTTTGGCAGAACCTCGCGCGGCGGAATTTGAAAGTACTTGCCCTGATACGACACAGTCTCCTGCGCCCAGATGCGCGGCAGCACGTCGGCAAACTCGAGCCACATGCCTCGCGTGTCGCCCAGGTCCGTTCCGTACGGGATAAGCTGGTAGGGATAGCCGGTGCGGCCAAGGCCCACGTCCACTCGCCCACGACTTAGGATATCAAGCGTCGCCATCCGCGCCGCCACATGCAGCGGGTGATGAATGGGAGCAAGGACCACGCCAATGCCAAGGCGGATGCTGCTGGTGCGCTGACTGACCGCCGCGAGAGTGAGGTCGGGTGCGCTGTTGTGTGACCACACCGGGCGGAAGTGGTGTTCGGAAAACCACACGCTGGAGAAACCCTGTTCTTCGGCGAACGGGATCTGTTCGAGTGCTTCGTGGATGCGCTCGGATTCACTGGATGCAGTCCAGGGTTTCGGGACCTGAATTTGATAGAACAGGCTGACTCTCACGGGACTGTCTCCTTTCGAAATCAGATGATTGTCTGACCCAGGGTATGCGCGACCGCCGGCCTGCGCTATGTTTGCCAAAATCGCACTTGTCTTTGGGAGGAGAAGCAGCCGATGACGTATGATCTGTTGATCCGCAATGGCCGTATCGTAGATGGCTCTGGCATGCCGGCGTTCCGTGGCGACGTCGCGGTAAAGGATGGCAAGATCGCCGAGATCGGCAAGCTGAGCGGAGCTGCATCGCGCGTCGTCGATGCGCAAGGAGCCGTGGTGGCACCCGGCTTCATCGACAATCATTGCCACTACGACGCCCAGGTAACCTGGGACCCGCTGTGCTCCTATTCGTGCGACCACGGGGCCACCACGGTGATTTTCGGCAATTGCTCGTTGTCGCTTGCGCCAGTGCGGCCGGGCAAGTCGGAACGGCTGGCCGAGTTCCTGTCCTATGTCGAAGCGATCCCGATGGAGGTGCTGCGCACCGTCGATTTCAATTGGGAGACGGTGCCGCAATACATCGACCAGCTCGACCGGAAGCTCGGCGTCAACGTCGGCAATCTCATCGGCCACACCGCGGTGCGCTACTACGTGATGGGCGACGAATGCCAGAAACGTGCCGCGACGGACGCCGAGATCAAGGCGATGCAGGATATCGTGCGCGAGGGCATGCGCGCCGGCGCACTCGGCCTGTCGGTCTCGCGCAACCAGGGCCATTACGATCCGCAGGGCGTCCACCTCCCGGCGCTGTGGGCCGACGAGAAGGAGATGTTCGCGCTTTGCGACGTGCTGCGCGAACTTGGCACCGGCATTATCCAAAGCGGCGGCGGCAATGGCGCCGAGATGAAGAACAGCCTGATGAGCCGGCTGTCCGAGGCCACCGGCCGCCCGGTCGTCTACAACAACCTCAATCAGTCCATGCGTCGTCCGAACGAGTGGAAGGAGCAGATCGCGCACGTCGACGAGACGATCGCCAAGGGCATCCGCGCCTATCCGACATGCACGCCCAACCGCATCACCGACTTCTTCACGATGCGCAACACGCAGACCTTCCGCGGACTGCCGACCTGGCATCCGATTCTGCTCGCCTCGGACGACGAGAAACTGCGTGCCTACAGCGATCCGGAAGTCCGCAAGAAGCTCCACGCCGAGGCCGTCGAGTTCAAGGTGGACACAATGCCGCCGGGGATCTGCCGCACATGGTGGGACTACATGACGGTCCAGCACGCTGTGCTGCCGAAGAACAAGGGGCTCGAGGGCAAGACCAGTCGGCGAGATCGCCAAGTTACAGGGCAAAGGCATCATCGACGCCTTCCTCGACCTCGTCGTCGAGGAGAATCTCGACACCGCGTTCCTGCACGGCGAGAACAACGTCGATGACGAAGCGGTCGCGAAGATTCTGAACTACCCGAACGCGATCATCGGTCTGTCGGATGGCGGCGCGCACGTCCAGTTCCAGAGCGGCTTCGGTTTCAGCACCCGCCTGTTGAGCGAGTGGGTGCGCGAGAAGCACATCATGTCGCTGGAAAACGCGGTGCGGCGGCTGACCTTCGAATCGGCATCGGTGTTCGGGCTGCACGATCGCGGCCTGCTCCAGCCGGGCATGGTGGCGGATATCGTCATCTTCGACCCCGACACGGTGCGCCCGCTGCCGCACGAGGTCGTGCACGACTTCCCGACCGGCGCCATGCGGATCCGCGAACCGGCGCAGGGCATTCACATGACTGTCGTCAACGGCCAGATTCTGTTGGAAGACGGCAAGCACTGCGGCGCCCTGCCCGGCCGGGTCCTGCGCAACTCCTACTACCGCGCGAACCATCAGAACTGAGGCGATTGGACGATGGCTCTCACACTGGAAGAAGCCAACCGTGTTATCGAGGGCGCGGTGGCCAAGGCGAAGGAACTCCACATCCGGGTCAGCGTCGCGGTTTGCGACGCTGGCGGACGCCTGGTGGCGTTTCAGCGCATGAACAACGCCATATGGGCGAGCGCTTACGGCAGTCAGGGCAAGGCCATCGCATCGGCGGCCTTCGGTCGCCCCAGCGGTGAACTGTCCGAGCGCGCACATCACCCGACCCCGGCCGGAATTGCCGCCGCCTCGGGCGGCCACATGATCATGGGACAGGGCGCCGTGCCGATCTTACGCGATGGCGCGATCGAGGGAGCCTGCGGCGTAGGCGGTGGCACCGCGCAGCAAGATGAAGACTGCGCCCGCTATGGGGTTGGGAAACTATAACATAAACGCCGCCGCGTACTAATTGAGCAAGTCAATGCCAAGCTTCGAACATACGCCCTGTCTGGTGCTCGCAGGCAACGACGAAGCACGCCCCTACCCTATCGCCGAAGAACTCTCGAAGCTGCCGCCGAACTGCGAGTTTATTCCCGATTGGAAGACGGGCGAAGCTCTGACGTCGGCAAGAGCGCGCGTCGCAGAGTTCGTGTCAAGGCACACGCCGGGCGGGGCATAGCTCAACGCTTCCCCGCCGGCACTTCGATACCCAGAAGCCGCGCCGCGTTGCCGCCGAGGATTGCCCGACGCGTTGCGTCGTCCAGCCCAGGCGCGCCCTCGATGAAGCCCACAGGGTCAGTCTCGCCCATATCCGCCGGGTAGTCGGTGCCGACCAGAATGTGGTCGGCGCCGAACTGCGCCACGAGATACTCCAGTTGGGAATGCGTGTAGACGAGCGAATCGAAGTATAGCCGGCGTAGATAAGTCCCGGGCATTTCCTTCAGCTTCTCACCGGTATCCGGCCGCGCCGACGCCGCATGATCGATGCGCCCGGCATAGGCTGGCAGATATCCGCCGCCATGCGCGGCCACCAGCTTCAGGCCCGGGCAGTCCTCCAGAACACCACCGAAGATCAGGTGATGCAGCGCCACCGTCGTATCGAGCGGGTTGCCGATGACGTTGGCAAAGTAATGGTCCTTGAACCGCCCTGCCTCGGTGAAGCCGTCGGGGTGCATGAACACCAGCAGACCCAATTCCTCGATTCGCCTGAACACCTTGCGGAAACGGTCCTCCGACAGATCCTCGCCGGCCACATGCGTCATGATCTCGATACCGCGCATGCCGAGCGATTTATGCAGCCGCTCGAGTTCGGCGATCGCCAGTTCCGGCGCCTGCAGCGGGATCGTGCCGAGGCCTGTGAAGCGGTCAGGATGGCGCCCGACGATATCGGCGATCTCGTCGTTGATCGTGCGCGCGGTCGCCTGCCCGAGGTCCGGGTCCGCGCCGTAATAGGTCTGCCGCGGCGCCGGCGAGATCGCCTGGATGTCGATCCCCATCAGGTCCATGTCGGCAATGCGCTGCTCGGCTGACGTTCCCTGCACACGCGTCCGCACAGCGTTCTGCCGGTTGACGTCCTGGCTGCGCGGGTTCGCCTGAGTTTCCAGAAACCAGCGCGAGACGGCCTCGTTGCCTTCGACCATGGCAGCGGCCTTGATGCTGGTCACATGGCAGTGAATGTCGATGGTGAACCACTTGCCGCGGGCATGCGCGGGACCAGGGAAGCGTCCGGGGATTCGTGCCCCCTCCGGCAGACAGGTGAACAGCATCTGCGCACTCCTCTTACGTCATTGGGTCAGCAGCGCCGTCAATTCATTCGGCATGCTGAGCATCGGATAGTGTCCGGTATCCAGTTCGAACCATTTGCCCTTGAGCCGTTCGGCGGTGCGTCGCTGATGCGCCTCTCCGGGATTCGGCGCTCGTCGGCACCAGACAACCGTCGTCGGCCATTGCTGATTCCAGAAGCTGTCGAGCTTCACCGGCGTCTCGGATACCCCAGCCGGATGCGGCGTATAGCGCGCGAGTGCCCATGCCCGCATGGACGGCTCAAGGTCGGCGAACAGGCGCTGTTCCGCATCCTCGCGGGACGGACCGCTCGTAAGGCCGCTGGTGATGCTGGTCGAACGCGTTACGATGTCGCGAATGCACTCACCGTTGAACAAGGCCAGAGCGTCCACGAAGACCAGGCGCGCGATGCGCTCGCGAGCGAGTTCCGCGGCGCGGCACACGACCATGCCACCCGAACTGGTTCCGACGAGCACGACGTCATGCAGATCCTCGAAGAACAGCAGATCCGCTATCTCCGATCCCTGCGTCGTCGCATCAATGCCAGGGCGAACCTGATGCCGTCGCTCACCGCAGCCGTCCAGCGTCGGAGCGTACACATTGTGACCTGCTTCGCGCAGACGTTTCGCGACAGGCTGCCAGATCCAGCCACCCTGGTACGAACCGTGGATCAGAACGAAGGTGGTCATTATCGTCTCCTCCGATTGTGCCCGTTGGCGGGCATTGTGATCGAAGGGCATGAACCGTCAATGGCAAGTCACACCGACAGGAAGGCGACGGCATCGTCCTCGAACACCGCGCAGGTGAGCCTGCCGCCGTTCCCCGCGCCAGTGTCGATGCCGATGCGGTTCGGCCTGATCACCGGCGACGGACTCGCGGAATGGCCATGCACCACGATGACGCCGAAGTCCTGCTCGCTCGCCAAGAAGCTTTGGCGAATGCCGAGCCTGTCATCGTCCGTTTGACCGCTCAGCGCCACGCCTGGCCGGATGCCTGCATGCACAAACAGGTAGTCGCCATCGCGATGATCGATCGCGAGAGACTCGAGAAACTCGATATGCGCGGCCGGAATTCTCGCACGCCAGTCGCCACGCGGCGTGTCGGCTGGAATACCCCAGCTATCCAAGGCAGCCTGACCGCCGACGTGCAGCCAATCAGTCGCCGCCGCGCCATCACCCGACAGCGCATCCAGCGCTGTCCGTTCGTGATCGCCCATCAGATTGATGGTCGGCAAACCGGCGACCGGCGGCCCGGCAGCCAGCAGGGCAACCACGCCGGCACTGTCGGGGCCGAAATCGATGTAATCGCCAAGATGCAGCAGCACCGCGGACGCCGCCGGACGTCGGGCCAGATCGTCGGCGATCGCATTGTGCAACTGACGAAGCTCGACCAGGCAGCCGTGAATGTCGCCGATCGCGTAGACCCTGCGGCCGCGCGGCAGCCGGCCCGGCGACAGCACGAAGTGCAACGATGCGGCATCGGCGGTTGCGATACGCGGCGGACGCCAGGTCGGCACGGCGGTGGCATCGAGTTCCGCGCGGATACGGGGCCGCGCGAGGCGGCGAGCAGGGCGTCGCATGGCGCGCACTATGCCGCGTCCCGTTGTGCGCGGGCAACGTGGCGGGTTAGGCTTCGCGCCCAGTCGAGAAGCGATCGGAGGAAACCGTTGGCGAAGATCACATTTCCCGTCGAGGCGGGCCATATCATGCTGTTCGCACGCGCCATCGGCGATACCAATCCAGTGTTCCAGGACGCCGAGGCAGCGAAGCAGACCGAGGTCGGCGGCATCATCGCGCCGCCCACATTCCCGCAGGCGGTCGCGCAGTTCGATCCCGACTATCCGCTGCGCTGGCGTCCGGGCAAGCCGTGGTTCGGCTCCGGCAAGACAGCGAGCGGCGTCGAAAGCAATCCGTCCGGCGGCGGCGGGCTGCATGCGGAGCAGCACTTCGAATATCACCGCCCGCTACGGCCGGGTGACGTGCTGACGGTGGAGTCGAAGCCCGGCAACACGTGGGAACGCGAAAGCAAGCGCGCCGGCAAGCTGACCTTCCGCGAGCGCATCACGGAATATCGCGACCAGAAGGGCGAACTGGTGGTCACGGCGCGCAGCGTCGGCGTGACGACGGAACGTCCCGTGGAACGCGGTTGAGGAGGCGCAGATGGCACTGAAGGCGAGCCAGCTCAAGGTCGGTGACACGCACACCGAGCGCGTGGTCGAGAACCTGACGCGCACGCAGATCACCATGTACTGCGGCGCGTCGGGCGACTACAACCCGCTGCATGCGGACGAGGTCTATGTGACGCAGAAGGCGGGCTATCCGAGCGTGTTTGCGCATGGAATGCTGACCATGGGCCTGACCGGCAAGATGCTGACCAACTATGTCGGCGACGGTCGGCTGACCAAATTCGGCGTGCGGTTCACCAATCAGGTGTGGCCTGGCGACGATCTCGATGCGAAGGCGACGGTGACCGCGATCCGCGAAGAGGGCGGCAAGCACTTCGTCGATCTGACGCTGTCCACCACCAACCAGGACGGCAAGGAGGTTGCCAGCGGCAGCGCGACCGCGCGGATTGACCCCTGAACGGCAGCGTCAAGGAAGGCGCTTAACGCAGACAAGGCAGATGCACGCTAAGCACGCAGGTAGCGGCAGCGCCGTCTGCGTGTCCGTTCGTACGTGCGCACGCTCGCAAGGGATTGCTCCGTCGCTACGCTCCTGGTCTGCCGCTTCACGTTGTCGATCCGGCGGATGATGCCTCTCACTGCGGCGACAGGATTATACACGTAGCGTTCCCACGTGGTGGCGTTGTTGGGTTGGGAGAGCCTACAGCCAGCGCAGGTTCGCTTGCGAACCCAGCAGATGCTGTCCCACCGTCTCGAAATGCGAGCGCCTGCCCTGCACCTGCTGCGTCACCGTGTTCACGTCACGGAAGCGGCGTTCGAACGGATTGGCATCGAAGATCGCCGTGGCACCTGCCTCGTGATAGGCGACATCCACCACTTCCTTTGCCTGATGGATCGCAAAGGTCGAAGCCTGCCGGATCGCGATGCGCTGATCGGTCGTCAGCTCGCCGGCGACTTTCACTGCCTCCTGCGTCTCGCGCAGCACGTGGATCAGCCAAATGCGCGCGGAATTCAGCTTCGCATCGGCGATGCCGATGGCCGACTGGATCACCGCGCTGTCGCGCAATGCGCTGGTGGTCAGGGCCGGTGTCTTGCCACGCGCGAGGTCGATGAAGGCGTCGAGCGCTGCGCGGGCCGCACCGAGTGCCACGGCGGCGAAACCCGACGCATAGATCTGCATCGCCGCGAAGCGATAGATCAGTCCGGGCTCGCGACGCTCCTCCGGCCGGTCGCGCGTCAATGTGTGTGCGTCATCGACGAACAGGTCCTGCACCGAATAGGTATCGCTGCCGGTGCCGCGCAGTCCCACCACGCTGCCAGACATCCTTGATCGTCGCTATCTCGCGGCGGAACAGCATGGTGCGTTCCCACGGGCCGCCCGTCGGGATGGCGCTGCGGCGTGCCGTCGGCCTCGAAGCACGGGCAGTGCGCGCCGAGCCAGGTTGCGTGGCGGCTGCCACTGGCGAATGACCAGGTGCCGGTGATGCGCCAGCCGCCCTCGGCGCGGATCGCCTTCGCGCCGGGTCCCATGCCCCAGGCCAGCACGTCGCGCTCGCCACCGAACACTTCGCGTGCGACGCGCGGCTCGAGATACCCGGCCGACATGGAACAGCCGGAACCCTGGTTCATGCACCATGCGACCGAGGCATCGCCGCTCGCGATTGCCTCCACGCACTGGATGTAGGTCGCCGGATCGAGCTCGGCGCCACCGATCGAGCGTGGCACCAGCAGTCGGAACATGCCCTCTGCAGTGCATCGCGTCCAACACATCGGCTGGCAGTTCGCATGCCGCATCGATGCGCGGGGCGGCCGCGGTCAGCAGCGGCGCCAGCTTGCGGGCCCTGGCGATGTGGTCGGTCGCAGCGCCGGCCTCGTGCACGTCCATCGTATCGTTCCTCGGATCATTTTGCTCCGAACGCTACACCGCGCCCGGCTTGACGCGCAAAGCGGCGGCACGTGATAGAGATTGCGGCATGGACGAGCGCGCTGCGCTGTTGACCGAGATCGCGGCCGAGATGCAGCGAGACTGCACATTGGACGGGCCGCGCGACGCTTTCGCCACGGGTTGCCGCGGCACTCGCCAAGGTGAGGCGCGAGGCATTCGTGGCAGCGGGCTCTGAGCGAGCGGCTTACGAGAACAGACCGCTGCCGATCGGGCATGGTCAGACCATATCGCAGCCGTTCATCGTCGCGCTGATGACCGAGCTGCTCGATCTGGAGCCCGAGCGACGCCGTGCTCGAGGTGGGCACCGGCTCTGGCTATCAGGCGGCGGTGCTTGCGGAGCTTGCCGGCAATGTGTGCTCGATCGAGGTGGTTCCGGAGCTGGCCGCAAGCGCGGCGGCCGCGCTGAAGGGGCAAGGCTACCACAACGTCGAGCTGCGCACCGGCGATGGCGGTCTCGGCTGGCCCGAACGCGCACCGTTCGATGCGATCATCGTCACCGCCGCGGCGCCCGACATACCGCCCGCGCTGCTCGAGCAACTGCGCCCTGGCGGCCGCATGGTCATTCCGGTCGGACCACGGCACGGCGACCAGGAGCTGCTGCTGGTCACCAAGGACGCGGCGGGAACGGTGGCGCAGCGCACCGTTCTGCCGGTTGCGTTCGTGCCGTTGACCGGCGGCGGACGTGATTGACGTACCAAGGGGCCGCGCGATACTACCGGCCGAGTAAGCGCCGCACAGCAGTGGAGTATGCCGTGAGCGAACCCGAAACGTTGACCGTCGATGTCAACGGCTTTGCCACCCGCGTCTGGCGCAAGGGCAGCGGTCCGAAACTGGGATTTCTCGCCGGTTTCGGCGGGCTGCCGCGCTGGGTGCCGTTCCTCGATGAACTGGCGAAGCACCGCACGGTGATCGTGCCGTCGTTGCCTGGCTTCCCGGGCGGCGACCGCGGTCATTCCGCGCTCGATACGCATCTCGACTGGCTGCTCGCGGTGCATGATCTGCTGACGAAGGCGGGACTGGATGGCGCCGACCTTGCCGGCAGTTCGGTGGGTGCGTCGATGGCGGCGGAGATGGCGGCGCTGTGGCCGGCGAGCGTGCGACGGCTGGCGCTGATCGCGCCGTTCGGTCTGTTCGACGAGGCCGATCCGCCGACCGATCCGTGGGCGCAGCGCGCCGATGCGGTGCCCGGACTGATGTGCGCCGATCCCGAAATCTGGAAGGCGCTGAAGGCGGTGCCGGAGGGCGCCAATTCGGTGGAATGGCCGATCGAGCAGACGCGCGCCAACGAAGCCGCCGCGCGCATCTTCTGGCCGCTCGGCAACACGAAGCTGGAGAAGCGGCTGAAGCTGATCAGCGCGCCGACGCTGCTGATCTGGGGCGAGCACGATCGGATCATGCCGCGCAGCTATGCCGATCGCATCGCCAAGGGCATTGCCGGACGGTCGGAGACGAAGGTGATCGATGGCGCCGGGACATCTTGCCGAACTCGACCAGCCCCGCGGAGGTTGCCGCCGCGATCATCGGCTGGACCAACTGAGGAGTTCGCGCATGCCGCTCGATCCCGACGCCGAAACCCTGCTTGCGATGATGCGTGCGGCGGGGCGTCCGCCGATGGAAACGCTGACGCCGGACGAGGCGCGGCAGTCGTTCAAGGCAGGGCGCGCGGCGGTGCAGCCCGATCCGCAGGATGTTGCCGAAGTGCGCGATCTGTCGTGCTCCGGGGCCGCATGGTGCGATTCCGCTGCGCGCGTATCGGCCGATCGGCACGAGGGCAGACGAGGTGCTGCCGGCACTGGTGTACTATCATGGCGGCGGCTGGCTGCTGGGCGATCTCGACTCACACGATGTGGCATGCCGGCATTATGCGAACGCGGCGAAGTGCCGCGTGGTGTCGGTCGATTACCGGATGGCGCCGGAATACAAGTTCCCCGCCGCGGTGGATGACTGTGCGGCGGCGACCGGATGGGTGATCGCGCAGTCGGATGCTCTCGGCATCGATCGCCGGCGCGTCGCGGTGGGCGGCGATTCCGCCGGCGGCAATCTTGCGGCGGTGATGGCGCTGATGGCACGCGACGGCGATCTGCCGCCGCTGGTGTTTCAGTTGCTGGTCTACCCGGCGACCGACATGGGCATGACGCATGACTCGTATCGGCGTGTCACCGAAGGCGTGCCGCTGACGGCGAAGACGATGGACTGGTTCATCGACCACTACCTGCATGGCCCGAAGGACCGCGCCGACTGGCGCGCCTCGCCGCTGCGCGCGGCGGACCTGTCCGGCACGGCGCCCGCGCTGGTGCTGACCGCGACTTACGATCCGCTTTGCGACGAGGGCGTGGCGTATGCCGAACGGCTGGAGCGCGAGGGTGTGCGGGTGATCCACCTGCATTTCTCGGATCAGCTGCACGGCTTCGTCGGGCAGGGAAAGATCATTCGCGCGGCCGGCATGGCGTTGGACATGATGGCGGCGGCATTGAAAAAGGCGCTGTGGCCGGCCTGAGCCGGTGCTATCGCCGGCACCTTGCTGCGCGCGCCCACCATCTGCAACGCGAGATCGGCCATTCGCTGGCACATGTCCTCGAGCGGGAGGCGTCCCTCGGGCCGATGCCAGGTATAGGCCCAGGAGATCATGCCGCCGATCGCCAGCGCGGCGAGGTTCACGTCGCCGACGTCGAATTCGCCGGCTCTGACGCCGTCGGTCAGCAGGTTGGACAGCACGCGGTCGAACTTCTTGCGCAGCGCGTTGATCTCGGTGAGCGCATCGGGTGCGAGGTTCTTCTCCTCGCGGAAATAGATCGCGATGTTGGCCTGGCGCGACAGCACAACCTCGGTGAAGCGAACGATCGCACGATGCAACCGTGCCGTTGGGGAACCGGGCGACTTCGCGGCGCTGGCGACCGCTTCCAGCGACAGCTCGATGGTGGGTTTGCAGAGCGCCGCCAGCAGTTCGGTCTTGCTGCGGAAATGCGTGTAGATGAACGGTTTGGTGACGCCCAGTTCGGCGGCGATGTCGTCGAGCGTGGTGCCGGTGAAGCCGCGCTGGTAGAACAGTTTGACCGCCTCTTCGAGAATCCGCTCTCGCTTGTAGGCCAGTATCTCCTCGCGCATCGCCCGGTGATCCATTGTCCGCCCTGTTATGGTAGCCTTCTTACCAGGGGATGGGAAGAAACGCAGACAAGGAGACAGATATGGCGGGATTGCTGGATGGCAAGTCGGCTCTGATCACCGGCGGCGGCGGCGGCATAGGCCGTGCCACGGCGCTGGCCTTCGCGCGCGAAGGGGCCCGCGTCGCGGTCGCCGATGCGGCGGAGGCGGCGGCGCAGGAGACGGTGGCGCTGATCAACCGGGCGGGCGGCCAGGCGATGACGCTGACCGGCGATGTCACCGATGCGCGCGTGGTCGCGGCGTCGGTGAAGTCGGTGGTCGCCGCGTATGGCAGGCTGGACTGCGCGTTCAACAACGCCGGTATCGCCGGCTATCCAGGTGGATGCGGCGGGCAGGAAGACAGCCGAGTGGTCGGAGGCCGCATTCGACCGGATGATCGCAGTGAACCTGAAGGGCGTCTGGCTGTGCATGAAGTATGAGCTGGAGCAGATGGTGGCGCAGGGCGGCGGCGCCATCGTCAACACGGCCTCGATCGGCGGCCTGATCGGACTGCCGACCTCGTCCGGCTATGTCGCGGCGAAGCACGGCGTGGTGGGGCTGACGCAGACCGCGGCGCTGGAATATGCCGATGACAAGGTGCGGGTGAACGCGGTGTGTCCCGGCTATATCGAGACGGCGATGACCGAGGACACGATGCGCCGTCGCGGTGACGGAGTTGATGGCGAAGGTGCCGTTCCGCCGCATGGGCCGGCCGGAGGAGGTGGCGGAGATGGTGGTGTGGCTATGCTCCGACCGGGCGTCGTTTGTCAGCGGGGGCGCGCATGTCGTGGATGGGGGATATATGGCGAATTGAGGGGGAGACTTGGCCACCCCAAGCAAACCCGCCACTTAGTCGAGCAATAGTCGATCTCAAAATTGCGTGGGGTCGTCCACGAGATACTCGATAGTAATCGGATGCACTTGGGTGAGGCCTTGTTGCTCGTTGTTAACGGCCTCGTGTGCGTCCTGCCGAATGCCCGCCAATCGACCGAACACGAGGCACTCGTGAAAGTGGAGGAAACCTGTGCCATCGAGTTGGATCTTCACATAACGGGCCTCCCTGGCCGGTTGGACGCTGATATCGGTACGGCTCCAACCTCTCGCCAAAGACTTTGTCGTCGAATTTTCGATGCAAGAGGGTCCAGCTGGTGCCGTCAGTCGAGCAAAAAACGCTGAAGTGACGTAGTCGATAAGCTTCGTCTTGTCGATTGAATATACGGATCGCATGGATCAAGTAGACGTCCATTAGGTCCACAAGCCACCAGGGGTTTTCCTCGTGATCAGTGTGGAAACCATAGCGGTCAGTGATCTGACCGTCATTGCCGCCTTTTGCATCTTCGTTGATCGTTCGGCCAATGGACCAACGCGAAATTGAGCTCTGGGTGGATGGCTTGTTCACGGCGACATTGATTTCAGCCGCATTCTGCGACGAAAATCGTTCCGCCTCTTTCTCGAGGTAGCAATTCCTGGCTAATAGTTGCTCTTTCTCGCGTTCGAGTTGAGCCACAACCGTTACCAACTCTGAGATTCTAGCGCTCGCTTCCTTGATCAGACCCAGTTCCGTAAGCTGTTGTTTCCGTCGTCTGACCGTTTCGGGATATGAGGAGTTGACCTCGCAATACTCCAGGAAGCGCCCGCCTCCCACGTCCTTCAGCAAGAGCATCTGGAGGTGTGCATTCCCGGGTTGCAACATGCGGCGCTGCCAAGCCTCTGCATGGGAGTATGCATTAATCTTCTCGACGACCCTGGGGGCCCCGCCAAGGAACGTAAAGTGCCAACCAGCGGCCTCTACGCGATGGTTCACGCCGGAAAAGCGTTGATAGGTCTCCTCAGTCAGACGACGGCCCTCGTTGAGATCTCCCACCTTGTCGCTCAGCGCATAGGTAAACGCGTAAGGTTTGTTCCAACCGCCACGCACAGCCATCATGTTGATATAGAATTGATACATTGGCATATCCAGCACGAAATAACCGTTACTTCTACGCAGGTAGTCTATGGTTTTCGGACTAATAATTTCATCGCAATCTGATACCATAACTATATCGTCAGGTTCTGCATCCTGAAAACCTCTTCTTAGCGCATTTCGCTGGAAGAATTCCCGGCGCCACGCGTCTCCATCGGAGGGCAGATCGTCAACTCGGATATAACGTATCTTTTCAAGATACTTAGCAAATCTGTCTCTGTTCTCAGCAAACAGCAGCGGCTTAGGCGCACCACGAAACGTGCGCGTCGCTTCGCAGATCACAAAGTAATCCACAGACTCGAAACATTCCTCCAGTCTGATATCCAATAGGTCAAGCTCATTAAAAAAGATAAAGCAGTCAAATATCCTATTACCTTTCCTGATTACGCACTTCCCTCAGTCACGAAACGCCTGGTAGCAGGCCAGGGATTTTGTGGCATTTCATGAGGTTGTGCCGATGGCTCGTAACGTCGTGCAGTTCCAGAAGGGTCTCAGCGAGCCTGCGTTTGAACAGCAGTACGGCAGCGAAGAGCAATGCCGGACGATCGTCATTGCGTCACGCTGGCCGCATGGCTTTGAATGCCCGGCATGCGGCGGCAGGCGGTATAGTCTGGTGACGACCCGCGATCTCTACCAGTGCACCAAGTGCCGCCGGCAGACTTCGCCGATCGCCGGGACGATCTTTGCATCGACCCATCTGCCGCTGCGGTTGTGGTTTCGTGCGATCTATCATCTCACTCAGACCAAGCAGGGCATCTCCAGCATCGAACTGGGTCGTCGCCTTGGGGTGACGCAGACCACCGCCTGGAAGATCAAACACAAGCTGAAGCAGGTCATGCTCGAGCGTGATGCACGCAAGCGGCTGACCGGCAGGATTGAGATCGACGACGCCTATCTCGGCGGCGAACGCTCCGGTGGAAGGCGAGGCCGCGGGGCCCCTGGCAAAACGCCGTTCGTCGCCGCCGTCGAGACGACCACAGAGGGAAAGCCGGTTCGGCTGAAGCTGCGCCGGGTAACCAGCTTCTGTGCAACCTCGATCGCGGGGTTCGCCAAGCGCAGCCTCGATCCAAACTGCTCTGTCGTCAGCGACGGCCTTCAGTGTTTCACCAGCGTTGCCGACGCCGGCTGCGCGCACCAGGTCGTCAAGACCGGGTCAGGGCCAAAGGCGGCTCGGACGCCAGCCTTCAAATGGGTCAACACCGCCCTCGGCAACATCAAGGCCGCCATCACTGGAACTTACCGTGCCATCAACAGCAAGCATGTCCCCCGATACCTCGCTGAATTCGAATACCGCTTCAACCGACGATACGATCTGGCGACCATGATCCCGCGTCTCACATGGGCCGCCGTCCGAACCACACCAATGCCCTATCGGCTCCTGAAATTGGCTGAGGTTTATGCGTAATCAGGTTACCTTTTGCGTTGTGTCTATCCATTATTTCCTGCCTCAATTATTCCTCTCTCACGGATGCTATCTCGTAAACTTGCGTGCAAACTGCAGGACGGAACCGGCGAAACTAGACCGATCGCTATCCGGTAGCGCAGCGGATGGCGCACCAATCCAACTCTCTACGACATATTGGTCGGGCTTCCCATCGACAGCCGCATAATCGTAGCCTTGCGCCATGATTGAGGTGTACCAGGTCTCGTTGTCGGCGAGGCCATGTGATCTATGTAGCGCGTAGTCGGAGGCCCAATATATCAGACTGAATGGGGTCTTCTTCTCATGGCAGATACGCTCCAGGTTCTCCACATCCACCCAACCCACCGTCTCCTCGGTAATGAACACCACCCAGTTCACATCAAGCCGGTAAAAGTCCAACTCTTGCAATCCTTTTCGCGCCAAGGCGCTGTTCAGATCGTCGAGCCATCGTGCATGGTCCTGGACAGAAAGCCCCGGAAAGGGTTCTGTGTCGCCTATGCGTACCCCAGGATAATGCTCGCGCACCAGCGCAATGAACTTCACAGTCTCGTCTACAGCATACTGCTCCGGCCAATGAAGCGTATTCAGGGTCATTGCCATAGGACCGTCCATAACAAGGGACGAAATGTGGCCACCAAGTCGCTCAACTCGTTGCCACCCCGCCGACTCCTTTCGGTAGGTTTCATCGCCCTTGACAGACCACTCTTTGATCGCGCCCACTTCGAGTTCGAGGCTTAGGTGCCACTCCTTCATGCGCTGAAACCAAAGCGCCAGCTCCTCGTCAGGAACTTGATTTAGAGTGTGATCTGCACGGATAATTCCCGTTATGAATTTCCGAGCTTGTTGCCACTCGCCAGGTGAATGGAACATGGCCGACATTTCCGCGTTGTCGGGCGGAGCAATATACAGTTCGGCCGGTTGCCCCTTTAGGCCGAGCTTCCTTCTTCCCACGATTGGGAAGCCGTTGAAAAAACTCGCGACTGGCCTTCGAATGCGTCCAGGACGTAGCCATGTAGTCTGATTTTTGATGCTTGTACTCTTTGATCGCATGTGCTGATGTCGCGCCATGTATATCGAGTCCGTGCCGAACCGGAATTCACCGCCCGCCATTCTGTTGCGCGAGAGCTACCGTGAGAAGGGCAAGGTGCGTAAGCGCACGCTGTGCAACCTCTCGGATTGGCCTGTTGCCCACATCGAAGGGCTGCGCGGCGTGCTCAAGGGAGGCACCGTCATCCCGGCCGAGCGGGACGCCTTCACCGTTGTGCGAACGCTGCCGCACGGTCACGCCGCCGCCGCCCTCGGCACCGCCCGCAAGATCGGTCTCGACCGTGTCCTTGGCCCGAACGGCGATCGCTACCGCGACCTCGTGCTCGCGCTGGTGGTTGGCCGGATCCTCGATCCCACATCCAAGCTCGCTGCTGCTCGCGCATTGTCGCCTGCCACAGCCGCCTCGAGCCTTGGCGAGATGCTCGGTCTCGGTGCGGTCGATGAAGATGAGCTTTACGCGGCACTGGACTGGCTGCTGGACCGCCAGCCTGCCATCGAGACCGCTTTGGCCAGGCGTCATCTCAGCAGCGGCACTCTGGTGCTGTACGACGTCTCGTCGAGCTACCTGGAAGGGCGCTGCTGTCCGCTGGCCAAGCGCGGCTATAGCAGAGACGGCAGGAAAGGCACGCTGCAGATCACCTATGGTCTGCTGTGCGCGCCTGATGGCTGCCCGATCGCGATCGAAGTGTTTGACGGCGACACCGCCGATCCGATGACGCTGGCTGTGCAGATCGACAAACTGAAGCAGCGCTTCCGGCTTGAGCACGTAGTGCTGGTCGGCGATCGCGGCATGATCACGCAGGCGCGCATCACCGAGGAGATCAAATCGGCCGGTCTCGACTGGATCACCGCGTTGCGTGCTCCTGCGATCAAAGGTTTGCTGCAGAGCGGTGCGTTGCAGCTGTCGTTGTTCGACCAGCGCGACATGGCCTCCATCACGGCCCCCGACTTCCCAGGCGAGCGCCTGGTGGTCTGCCGCAATCCCGATCTCGCCGCAGAGCGCAGCCGCAAGCGCGCGGAACTCCTCGCCGCCACCGAGCGCGATCTGGCACGCATCCAGGCAGCCGTCGCCCGTAGGCGGGCTCCGTTGCGCGGCGCCGCGGAGATCGCGCTCGCGGTCGGTGGCGTAATCAATCGACACAAGATGGCCAAGCATTTCAATCTCGACATCACGGACACGAGCTTCAACTTCACCCGCAAGACCGCCGAGATCGCTGCCGAGGCGGCGATCGACGGTATCTATGTCGTGCGCACCAGCTTGCCTGTTGAGACCTGTGACGATGCGACAACCGTGCGCAGCTACAAATCACTCGCCCTGGTGGAGCGAGCTTTCCGCTGTATCAAAACCGTCGATCTCCAGGTCAGGCCGGTCTATCACTGGCTCGCAGATCGGGTGCGTGCGCACGTGCTCCTGTGCATGCTGGCTTATTACCTCGAATGGCACATGCGCCAGAGCCTCGCGCCGATGCTGTTCGAGGACACCGACAAGCAAGCCGCCGAAGCACTGCGCACCAGCGTGGTGGCGCCGGCGCAGCGCTCACCCGCGGCCGTGCAGAAGCAGACGACCAAACTGACCCCTGATGGCTTGCCGGTGCACAGCTTCCAGACGCTGCTCGCCGATCTGGCAACCATCGCTCGAAACACCATCACAACCGCGATCACGCCGAACCATCCGCTTACCATCGTCACAAGGCCGACCACCACGCAACACAAAGCCTTCCAGCTGCTCGGCGTCAGTTTGTAGCCAGTAGCGCAGCCATCCCACGCTCGATCAGGAAACCATTTCAACCGCTTGCATGATTTCGATCGGGGCTGCAGCGCAGAGCATGCTACCCAAAGCTGCTAATAGAATGGGTCTTATGAATATCATACGCCACTGCCGCGAGGGGCGTCATAGCCCCGCGTGTTACAATCGCCGCAGGGCACGTCAGGAGACGTCCACTGCGAGCGCTAACCCAAGCCTCCGCCTATCTGGCGCGCCGCGCAAGTCCTCCGGCGACTTATGTTCAGGCGTCTGTAGCATAATAGCAGTCGCACCCGGTTCAACGCCGGTCACTTCTGCGACTATTGCCGCCTCGCCGATGGTCGCAGAAGCCTTCTTGCCACCAATCGTGATGACCGACTTTGACGCAAATCCTGGTTCAACCTCCATTAGGAATGGAATTCGTACCTGCAGTGTAACGGGAAAATCTGCGGTTACATCAACCCTCCATGCCTGCGATTCTTTTGCAGTCCATCGAAACGGGTGACCATGCCCATTCTCTATAGAGTGAAGACCTTCGGCCTGAACTACACTCGGCACCCTAAGCGTTACACATAGATAGGGCTCGGGCGAGCGAACACGCCGCGCTATTTCGCGCGCACTGCTAGCACGGTGAGGCCGAAAAACCAAACTGTCACCGCAGTGGAACAAAAGGTCAAACTTCGCCGCAATGGCCGATAAGGTACGCGCGGCGAACGTCGTGCAATGACCGTTTCGGGGCGCACAGTACCACCAATTGGCGCGCACCCTCTGAATATCCGCCGGTTGAAGAGATTGCCCCAGAATGATGCAACCGTCGTCGTGTAGGAACGACTTCATGTCACGCATGGTACCAAGCGGATCGGGAGAGTGCTCCAAAACTTCATTACAAAGGATGACATCAAAAGGGCCGACTGGTCGCGCCGGATGGCTGAACGGGTCGTATTCCTGAACCTTATCAAAGCCGAGCGTCGCCATGGCCGCCGCAAACACGCCGCTGCCTGAGCCGTAATCGAGTATCCGCGGGTTTTCGAAGCCGCTGAGCAGCCTAGCCATTCGTTCCGCAGTCCTTTTCGGACGGATCTCGGCATACTCGCCGTCAACCAGGGCATAGTCCGCGTTGTAGACGAAGCGCCGAAAATCCTCGGGCTGCCAATCATCAAAGAAGGTCGTGAACAGCAAGCCGCATTCGTCGCAGCGGTAATAGCTGACGGGTAGGCCGGCAGGACCAAAGGTATAGCAATTGGCCTCACCTGCCACCTTGTTGAAATCGACGATATCGAAGAACGGGGCGACCCTACCGCAAATCTTGCATGCGGTCCCGTCAGCCCTTCTTCCAGCGCGTGAAAGAGGTTTCAACGCCAGCAGTTTCGTCTCAACTTCCGCACGCATCATCCAAAGACCCAAACGGAGAAAGACAGAGAGATATGCAACCTCGTGAGGCAACGGGAGAGACTTCGGTTCCTCATCCCCTACCGATACACCAAAAATCCCAGAATCGCATCCACCATCGCCTCCGGCTCGTCGCTCCGGATCGAGTGGCTGCTCCGCTCGAACACCCGCAGATCCGCGCCGGGGATCAGCCGCGCGATCTCCTCGGAGAACTCCGGCGGGCAGATCCAATCGTGCCGCCCCGCCAGCACCAGCGTCGGCGCCGTGATGCGCCCCAGCTCCCCCCGCAGATCGAAGCGCCGCAGGAAACCGTCCGGCCCGAACGCCCGATTGAGCGGCTCCGGCGAATGAATTGTCCGCGCCCGACCCGCATCCCCTGCCGCCGCATCGTACGACCGCGCATACATCGGCCCCATCACCGCGTAGTAGTGCCGCATCTCCTCGGCCGAGCGGAACGCGCCCGCCCATAGCGTCTCGCACACCGCCTGCTGCTCAGCCGTGCCGCGCTCGCGCACGATCGCCTGCGCGCGCGGGATGAACCCGCCATGCGCGGCGGTCACGATCAGCACCAGGTGCGACACCGCGTCGGGATACCGCGCGGCATGCGCCATCGCCACCATCCCGCCATAGGATGTGCCGATCGACACGATCGGCCCCAGACCCAGGTGACGCCGCAGCGCCTCCATGTCCTCGACGTTCTCGTCCAGCGTGTAGGTCGCGGGATCGGCAGCGTCCGATCGTCCCTGGCCGCGATGGTCGAAATACACCAGTTGCATGCGCGCCGCGAGCGGCGAGAAGCCCGGCTTGAACCCGCTGTGGTCGCCGCCCGGACCGCCGTGGATCACCATCGCCACCGGCCGCTCGCGCATCGTGGCGCCATCGGGCACCAGCCCCATTCCTTCCACGTCGAAATAGATCCGCGTGCCGCGCACCGACGCGAACATGGCCCTCTCCCGGTTGCCAATGGCGCAGTCTAGACTGCCCGCCGCAGCCCGAGGAGAGCCGCGACATGCCCGACACACAAGCGGCCCTGCGGCCGATCGCCACGCTCGGCTTCATCGGCCTGGGCGTGATGGGCGAGCCGATGTGCGGCCACCTCGCCCGCCGCTCGGGTCGCCCGGTGCTGGCGCACGACCTCCGCCCGGAGCCTTTGGCGCGGCTCGCAGCCGAGCGCGTCAAGCCGGCGCAACCCGCTGAAATTGCGGAAAAATGCGACCTGATCCTGCTGTCGCTGCCGGACGGCAAGGCGGTCGCCTCGGTGGTGGCCGCGCTCGAACCACACCTCTCGGCCGGCCAATGCGTGGTGGACACCTCCACCTCGTCGGTGGCGCTCACCCGCGAGATCGGCGCGCGGCTGGCGGCGCGCGGGATCGGCTATGCGGATGCGCCCGTCGCGCGCACGCGCGAGGCCGCCGCCCGCGGCGAGCTCTCCATCATGGTCGGCGCCACCGACGAGGTGTTCGCCCACATCCGCCCGGTGCTGGAGACGATGGGCACGGATGTGACGCATTGCGGCGGGATCGGCTGCGGGCAGGTCGTCAAGATCCTCAACAACATGCTGGTGTTTCAGCATACCGCGGCGCTGGCCGAGGCGATCGCGATCGGCCGGCGCAACGGCGTGCCGCCGGAGATGCTGCTGCCGACCATCGCCAAAGGCTCCGGCGACAGCTTCGTGCTGCGCAGCCATGGCATGAAGTCCATGCTGCCGCGCGATTTCCCGGAGCGCGCTTTCTCCACGCGCTACGCGATCAAGGACCTGTCCTATGCGCTGGAGATGGCGGCGGCGGCCGGCCTCGCGGTCCCTGGGGCGGACCTGACGATGCAGCGCCTGCGCCAGTCGGAGCAGGCGGGCAACGCCGAGGCCTACCACCCCGCCGTGCTGCGCGTGATCGACCCGGCATGAACGTCTGGCCGAACGCCGCCGCCTGGTGCGAGGCCTGCGCCGACGATGCCGTGTTGGCCGCCTGGCGTGGCCCCTGGTCGGTCGCCTTCGCAGTGGCCGGTGACGGCGCCACCACGACCTTTGCCTTCGCCGACGGCCGGCTTGCCAGCGGCGGCGTTCCTCAGTTCACCCTGGCCGCGCCCGCCGCGGTCTGGGACAAGTTCCTCGCCCCCGTGCCGCCGCGGCACCACCACGCGATGTTCGCCATGCTGGCCCGCGTGCCCGAGTTTTCCGTGCGCGGCGACCAGCTTGCGTTCCTGCAGCACTGCCACGTCGTTCGCCGCGTGCTGGAGGTCGGCAAATGGCTGGCGCTCGGCCGCGCCGCGCCGGTGCCGGTGTCGCTGCACCCACCCCTCGGGACGCCGACGCCGGCGCCAGCCGTGACCGGCGGCTACGTGCCGGTGACTGTCGGGCGGCACCACCTACCATATCTATCACGAGCACACCGGCAGCGGTGGCCGCGACCTGCTGTGCCTGCACACCGCCGGTGCGGACGGGCGGCAGTTCCACCGCCTGATGGCCGATCAGCGCATTGACCGGGTCGCATCGTATGGTCGCCTTCGATCTCCCCTGGCACGGCAAGTCGCCGCCGCCCGCCGGCGGAATTCCCGGCTCATGGCGGCTCGACACCGATCTCTATGTTGCTCTGATCATGGGATTCATCGAGGCGGCGGAGCTGCGAGCGCCCGATTGTCCTCGGCGCCTCGATGTCGGGCGAGATCTGTCTCGAGCTGGCCTATCGCCATCCCGACGCCTTCGCCGGCATCATCGCCTGCGAGGCCTCGGAACGCATCGAACGCCGGCAGACCCCGTTCTCCGCCCACCCGCAGATCAACGCAGGCTATTTCGTCCCCGAGTGGATCCGCGGCCTGATCGCGCCGCAGAGCCCGGCGGAGTGCGCCGCCGACATCGCCTGGCACTACGCCCAGGGCGGGCCGGCGGTGTTCTTCGGCGACATCGAGTTCTACGCCGGGGACTGGGACGCGCGCGAACGGGTCGGCCGCATCGATACCAACCGCTGCCGGCTGTTCATGCTGACCGGCGAGTACGACTACTCCTGCACTGTCGAGCATTCGGCCGCCACCGCGGCAAAGATCCCCGGCGTGCGGTTTCAGGCGATGCCGGGCATCGGCCATTTCCCGTTTGCCGAGAACCCAGCGCTGTTCGCCGACTATCTTCTGCCGATCCTGCGCGAGATCGGCGGCTGAACCGCGCGCCCTCGTCAAACAGCCGTCTCTCGCGCCATGCTGCACCTGACAGCAGGAGGCCAACTCATGCCGCAGCTCACCCTTGCCCAGGCTCAGACCATCATCACCGCCGCGCTCAAGCACGGCACCGACCAAAAGATGCAGCCACTCGCCGTCGTGGTGCTGGACGAACGCGGTGTCCCGAAAGCCTATGCCGCCCAGGACGGAACCAGCCTGCGCCGGTTCGAGATCGCCGGCGGCAAGGCGCATGGCGCGCTGTCGTTCGGCATCGGCTCGCGCGCGCTGGCGAAGCGGGCGTCCGCCAATCCGCAATTCATCGCGGCGGTGACCCACGCGGTCGGCGGCTCGCTGGTGCCGGTTCCGGGCGGCGTGCTGATCCGCGGCGCGGATCGCGGCATCATCGGCGCTGTCGGCATTTCGGGCGACAATTCCGACAATGACGAGGCCGCCGCCATTGCGGGCATCACAGCGGCCGGGCTGAGCGCCGATCCGGGCGAAGGCTGACACGGATCAGCGAAGGCGAAGGAAGCTCGGGTGCCGACCACCACAGTGGGCATCGATCGCAGCACGCCGCTTGGTGCGACCCTGACCGGCTTTCGAAATCCGACTGCCGTCGGCAATGACTGTCAGGTGACGGCCAAGGATCTTGCCCGGGACGGCATGCCCGCCTCCGCCGCGATCGCACTGCTTGCCAACGGATTGATTGTGTTCATCCGCTAGCGTTGCGGTGTCCGACTGGCGTGGAACATTCCGCGCCGCCAGAGCCAATCGGGTTGCGTGTAGCGGATCTGCCGGAACCCGAGATCGCGCAGCATCTCCTCGACACAGCGACGGTTCGGCGTCCACCAGTTGGTCGGGTCATTTCCCAAGGTTTTGCCGGGGTGGAACTGCATGACAGGCTTGCCGATGTGACGCATGGTCATGCGCGTCTCGATGATCAGGGTATCGGTAACGAGTTCGGCGACACGCTCCAGGGCCGCCAACGGATGACGGAGATGGTAGAGCACTCCGAGGAACAGCACGACGTCGAAGCGCCCTAATCGCTCTGGCGTCAATTCCGGCAAATCCGCGTCCACGATTGTCATCGATGGCGCCAGGTGCTCGCGCACCAGATCGATGCAACGCCGATCTCCCCAGCTATCGTGCCAGACGTGGTGATCCGCGGCGGTTACCGTTGCGCCGCGCCGTGTCGCCTCGACGCTGTAGGCACCATCCCAGCAGCCGATGTCGAGCAGTGTTCGGCCCTGGAGGTCGATCCCCTTGAACAGCATGCGCGACATGCGACGGATCTTCGATGCCCTGATGTAGCCGGGCGTCAGCAGGCCGTTGCCGAAGTCGATCTGATGAAACCACGGCAACTGGCGGACCGTCGTCGCAAGCTCGCTCGCATTCGCCATGTCCCCCTCCACTGTCGCGAACCCGGCCTTGTCCCGAAGGGCGAAACGTCGGAGCTACTTCGCCTTCCTGGCCTTCGCGATCGCAGTGGTCAGGTCCGCCATTTCAACCGCGCCGGGAATCATCTCGCCGCCGATCACCAGCGCCGGCGTCCCTTCGATGCCGATCGTGCGGGCCAGGGTCAGGTTGGCGTCGATGCGTGCCTGGACCGCCGGATCGTCCATGTCGTGTTCCAGCCGATGCCAGTCGAGGCCGAGGTGCTGCGCTGCATCCTGGATCATCGCCTTCGTGGTCTGCGGCGGCGCGGCCATGATCGCAGCACGCAGTTTCTCGTAACCACCTTGCTTCTGCGCCGCCAGCAGCGCCTTCGAGCCGAGGACGCTGGCCGGTCCAAGGATCGGCAGGTCCTTGTAGACCAACCGGACGCCGTGATCGCGCGCCAGCAGCTCGGCCATTGTCGGTTCCAGCTTGCGGCAATACGGACAGCGCGTGTCGAAGAACTCGACGATCGTCACGTCGCCCTGCGGGTTGCCCGCGACCGGATCCTGCGGATCGACCAGCGTGTCCTTGACGGCCTCCAACGAAGCCCGCTGCCGGTCGCTTTCGTCGGCCTGCATCGCAGACACCGCGTCGCGCAGGATCGAAGGGTCCTGCTTCAGCGCATCGCGCAGGATCTGCACGATCTCCGCACGCTGCGCGGGCGTGAATTGGTCGGCGCTTGCCGGCTGGACGAGCAGGCAGGCCGCTAAGCAGAGGAGCGCTGTGCGAAGGAAATTGGTCATGGCAACGCGTCTTGCCTCAAGGCCGCGTGATTGTCGAGTTGTCGGGCGAAGCCTGTCATGGCGCACCCACCGGTTGCCGCTGCCGCGGAACGCGTCTATGGCCTGCACCCTCATCAGCACGACGCGGATCAGCAGCAATTGGCACAGGCACGGAGCAGCATGGCGGGCGGAGGAAAATGGCTGCGCGCCGGTATCCTGCTGGGGCTCACATTGGCCTGTACCGCCTGCGACACGGTCTCCGGCGTGACCAACACGCTGTTCGGGCCGGGCAACGCGCCCGCGCAGGGTCAGCCGGGATACGTTCAGGGCTTTCTTGGCGGCGTGGTGGCGGACGAACCGCGGGCCGCATTGGCGGCGCGCGAGGTGCTTTCGGCCGGAGGGACGGCGGCGGACGCGGCGGTGGCTCTGGGCTTCGTGCTCAGCGTCACGCTGCCGTCCCGGGCGGGACTGGGCGGCGGCGGCGCCTGCCTCGCCTATGCGCGCCGACAAGAAGTCGGTCAACGAAGGCGTGCCGGAAGCGATCGTGTTTCTGCCCGTGGCCCCTGCCAGCGTTGGGGCGAATGCCGACCGGCCGGCCGCGGTGCCGATGCTGGCGCGCGGCCTTTATCTGCTGCATGCGCGCTACGGTTCCCTGCCGTTCGAGAGCCTGATCGTGCCGGCCGAGCAGTTGGCCCGCTTCGGCACCCCCGCACCGCGCGCGCTGGTCCGCGACATCGCGCTGGTCGCCGGCCCGTTGCTCGCCGATCCGAACGCGCGGGCGGTGTTCTCGCAGGGAGGCGCCCCCCTGACCGAGGGGCAGACGCTGCTGCAGCCGGAGTTGGGCGCAACGCTGGCGCAGATCAGGGTCTCCGGCGTCGGCGATCTCTACACCGGCGCCCTGGCGCGCCGGATCGTGCAGGCCTCGCCGCTCGCCGGCGGCCCGCTCGCGCTGACGGACCTGACCGGCGCGTTGCCGAAAGCGGCGCCAGCCATCGTGCTGCCGAACCGCCGCGACAAGGTCGCCTTCCTGCCGCCTCCCGCGGATGGCGGCCTGGCCGCCGCCGCCGCCTTCGCGACGCTGCAGCGCGATCCCTCGGCGCTTGGCACTGCCGATGCCCGGGCGCTCGCCGTGGCGGCGCGCTGGCGGCAAGGTGGCGCCGATGCCCAGAGCCTGCTGGCTTCGACCAACCTGACCGAAGCGGCGTTGCCCCCCTTGCCCGCCTCCACCAGCTTCGCGACGCTCGACAAGAACGGCAACGCGGTCGTGTGTTCGCTCAGCATGGACAACCTGTTCGGCACCGGCCGCGTCTTGCCGGGTCTTGGCATCCTGCTCGCCGCATCGCCTGCCGCGGTGACCCCGCCGCTCTATTCGGCGGCGATCGCCTGGAACGACAATATCCACGCGTTCCGGGCGGCGGTCGGCGGTTCGGGCCAGCAGGGAGCACCCATGGCGGTGGCGGTCGGGATGCTGAATGCTCTGCGCACGAATCGGCCGATGTCGGCAGCGGTGCCCGATCCGGGGCGCGCCAACGTCATTTCGTGCTTCGACTATCTCCCCGGCGACAATGGCTCCTGCGCCTGGGCTGTCGACCCGCGCGAATCCGGTCTCGCGGCCGGCGGCAGTTGATCTCCAGGGGAAGACGCATGGACGGGTTCAGCGCAATCAAGTGGTTCGGCGTGATGACCGCCGTGACGGCTCCAGGTGTAACGACGGGATGGGCGCAGCCGCCAACGGCAACGACGAATGTCGGACCGGGCCGGATTATCTGCCGCGGCGCGACATCGTGCGAACTGGGCATTCGGACGCCGGCGAGTCTGAAATACCGGATCGACCCGACGGCGCTGGCGGCCGCCGACAAGGACCGGCTGATCAAGCGGTACACGGCGAGGGACACGCCGTGCGTGGTGACCGGTGACCGAGACCAAGACCAAGACGAGCGTGCGGGCGGACAACTTCAAATTCTACAACTGACATGTTGAAGATCGGCCGCGGCGCGAGCGCGCCGCCGTTCATCGTGATGGACGTGATCGCAGCGGCCAATGCGCGTCAGGCCGCGCTGCCGCCGGGTGCGCCGCACGTGATCCGCATGGAGGTGGGGCAGCCGGGCACCGGCGCACCGGCCGGCGCCGTCGCCGCCGCCACCGCGGCGCTGCGGTCAGGCGACGCACTGGGCTACACCGAGGCGTTCGGCCGCCGGTCGCTGCGCGCAGCGCATCGCGGCGCATTACCGCGACTGGTATGGGCTGGACGTGCCGCTGGAGCGCATTGCCGTCACGGTGGGCGCCTCGGGCGGATTTCCGCTGGCGTTCCTGGCGGCGTTCGACCCGGGCGACCGCGTGGTGCTGACCTCGCCGTTCTACCCGCCCTACGTGAACATCCTGACGGCACTGGGCATGCAGCCGGTGATCCTGGAGGCCGGTCCGGAGACGCGGTTCCAGCCGAGTGTGGCGATGCTGGAAAAGCTCGATCCGCCGCCTGACGGGCTGATCGTCGCGAGCCCGAGCAATCCCGCCGGCACCATGCTGCATCCCGACGAACTGGCGGCGATCGCCGCGTGGTGCGACGGCGCCGGCGTGCGGCTGATCAGCGACGAGATCTATCATGGGCTGAACTACGACAGCCCGATCGCCTCGGCGGCGTCGGTCAGCCGCCAGCGCGGTGGTGGTCAACAGCTTCTCGAAGTATTTCTCGATGACCGGCTGGCGGATCGGCTGGCTGGTGCTGCCGGAGGACCTGGTGCGCCCGGTCGAGCGCCTGGCGCAGAACCTGTTCATCAGCGCGCCGCACATCTCGCAGGTCGCGGCCGAGGCGGCGTTCGACTGCCATGACGAACTGCCGGCGAATGTCGCGCGCTACCGGCGCTCGCGCGATCATCTGCTGCGGACGT
>CAVPTU010000064.1:0-20105 GCA_963708565.1 uncultured Alphaproteobacteria bacterium | reverse complement strand
ATGGGCCGCCGACAGCCGCCGTCACAGGCTTTCGAACATTCAAGCCGACGAACGTTGACTTGAGGACGATCACAGATTGAATTATACCGATCGTTCGGGTTGGGTTAGAAATGATGAAGAGCTGGTTGATGTCGTCGGGGCTCGCGGGATTGCTAGCTTGCTCAAGTATTTCAAGTAATGGCCGCTGCGCCGATCGCCTCCGTTTCGCCCAAAAATCATCTCAGGCGGCGATCGGTCGCTTGAATTAGTGTACTATTATCACGGTCGACATTATCCGTATTATAATCACCGCCGGTATTATGCGCATCGAGTTTACAGGCACGGCTACTGGCACTGATATTGAAATTGTTACGCCCCTCACCTCTTCTTGCTTCCGACCAGGCGAAACAAGCGCTGCGGGGTCATCGGCAGCTCGAAGATCTCGGCTCCAACCGGCGCCAGCGCATCGGCGAGCGCGTTGGCAATAGCTGCCGGGGCGCCGATGGTCCCGCCTTCGCCCATGCCACGGAAGCCGCCGACCGTCGACGGAGACTCGCTTTCGAGATGCCGGGTAGTGATCGCCGGCACCTCGCTTGCGACCGGGATACCATAATCGGCGAGGCTGGCGGTCAGCAGCTGGCCGGCCTCGTCGTAGACGATTTCCTCGTAGAGGGTCGCCCCGATGCCCCGGGCGACGGCGCCGTGAACCTGGCCCTCGACGATCATCGGGTTGATCAGGCGACCGCAATCCTCTGCGACGACGTAGCGGCTGAGCGTGACCTTGCAGGTCTCCGGGTCGATCTCCAGTGCGGCGATGTGCGTGGCGCATGTCGTTGTGCCGAAATACGGATCGTAGAGCTTGGTGATCTCCATCTCCTCGCGCGCCTCTCTCGGCAAGCGCCCGATTTCGGAATAAACCGCCCTTGCGATCTCCCGGAAGCTCAAGGAGCGGTCGGTACCCGAGACGAACACCCATCCCTCCCGCGGCCTCGATGTCATCGACCGCCGCTTCGAGCAGGTTCGAGGCCGCACGGATCACCTTCTCCTTGAGCAGGCGCGCTGCCAACGTCGCCGCTCCTCCAGCCAGCACCGCGCTGCGGCTCGCATAGCTTCCGGTGCCGTGCGCGACGACGGCGCTGTCGCCCTGCAGGATTTGAATGTGTCAAACAGCACGCAATTGGGACCCCGGATCGGCATCCAAAAGGGACCCTTTTCGGCATTGGTTCAGGCTTGTCCCGGTAGCGAACAGGAGGGCCCGCGCGCGTCGCGCAGTGCCCTCACGGGCGACGGAGCGGCGCGCGCGGGAGGTTGCCTGTTTGCCCACCGGGGCAAGCCGGGGCGGTGCAGCGGTTCAAGCGCGGTGCTTGAAGCGCCAGGACTTCGTTCCCGGTTTCGATGATTTCGCAGTGATGGGTCAGCCGATCGAGCAACGCCGTCGTCATCTTGGCGTCGCTGAAGACGCTCGGCCATTCGCCGAAGGCAAGGTTGGTGGTGACGATGATCGAGGTGCGCTCGTAGAGCCGGCTGATCAGATGAAAGAGGAGCTGGCCGCCGGTCTGCGCGAAGGGCAGGTAGCCGAGCTCATCGAGGACAACAAAATCCATGCGGGTGAGATATTCGGCGAGGCGGCCCTGGCGGCCGGCGCGGGCTTCGCTCTCCAGCCGGTTGACGAGGTCGACGACAGTGTAAAAGCGGCCTCTGGCGCCGCCGCGGATGCAGGCTCGCGCGATCGCTATAGCGAGATGCGACTTGCCGGTACCGGTTCCGCCGACCAGCACGGCGTTGCGCTGCTCGGCGAGGAATGCGCCGGTCGTCAGGTCGCGGACCAGCGCCTCGTTGACCGGCGTGCCGGTAAAGTCGAAATCGTCGATATCCTTGGCCAGCGGCAGCTTGGCGATAGTCAGCTGGTATTTGATCGAGCGCGCCTGCTTTTCGGCGATCTCGGCGGCGAGCAGGTCGCCGACGATGCGCGGCGGCTCATGGCGGCGCTTGATGCCGTTGCTCATCACCTCGTCGTAGGCCGCGCGCATGCCGTACAGCTTCAGCGCCGACATCAGCTCGAGCACGTTGGTGCGTTCCATCACGAGGCTCGGCGCAGGCTGTCGTAGCGGGCGCAATCGGCGATCGGCGCGTGCCGCAGCCGCAGCGCTTCGGGCGTCAAGATCATCGCTGAGGGCCCGGGATCGCGCCGGCGCGCCAGGATATTGAGGATGATGTCGGCGGAATGGACGCCGCCGCCGAGCGCCTCGGCGCAGGCCGCCTCGACCGCGGCGAGGCCGTCGGTCAGCGCCGCCGACAAGACTTTCACCATCTGGCGGTCGCCGTCGTCCGAGCCTTTCAGCCGGCGCCGCACGCGCTCCAGACTGGCCGGCAGCGGCCAATCCTTGAACGGCGCACCGTTCCTGAGCGCGCCGGGCTTGCGGGCGAGCACTGGCACGTAATGCCAAGGATCGTAGATCGTCTCGCCGCGGCCGAAGCAGCGCGAATGCTCGCCGACCACGGCACCGTCCTGACGGATAACGATGCGGTCGGCATAAGCCTGGATCTCGACCCGCCGCCCGCACCGCTTCTAGTGGCGAGTTGATCCGCTCGGTATGCAGCACGGCGAAGAACCGCCGCTTGGTGCTTCCTTCGATGGCGAAGACCACGCCTAGGCGCGGGTCGCGGTCGGATGCCCAGCCAAGTCAAAGATATGCACTGTGCCTTCCCATACCTGCGTCCCGCCGGTCCTCAAAGGGCGCGAACCGCTTCATCTACGCGCTCCGTCCACCGGCCGGACAATGCCCGAACCGGTGCGAGGCGAGGCGTGCCGGGCTGCTGCCTCGAAGACTGATCAGGTCGCCGGACATTTAGGCCTGCTCCGGCGGCCAAGTTCGCAGCCGTACCGGTCGAACGCGCCGCTCACGGGCCTTGTTCCGTTCGATGCGGCGGCGACATTAGGCTACCATGTCGGACTGGGATCGGCGCGATGGGGAGGCGGAATGAAGTTCATCGTAAGCATGGGAATTCGCAAGCTGCCGGGCAGCCCGCAGCCGATGCACGAGATCTACCGCGACTTCCTCGAAGAGGCGGTATTGGCCGAAGAGCTCGGCTTCAACGCGGTATGGGCGAGCGAGCACCATTTCTCGCCCGACGCGTGGAGCCCGTCGCCGGTCCCGTTCCTGGCGGCGGTGGCGGCGCGCACCCGGCGCATCCGCATCGGCACTTACGTGCTGCTGCTGCCGCTGCACAACCCGGTGCGCATCGCCGAGGACTTTGCGGTACTCGACAACATTTCGGGCGGGCGCATCGATCTGCCGGTCGGTGTCGGGTCGGCGACCGAGGAATTCCACACCTTCGGGGTGCCGTTCGGCGAGCGCCTCGGCCGCATGTTCGAAGGGCTGACCGTCATCGAGCGCTGCTTTACAGGCGAAAAATTCAGCCATCAGGGCAAATACTACGACTTCCCCGATGTGCACGTGACGACGCCGACCGTGCAGCAGCCCGGACCGCCGATCTGGGTCGCGTCGATGGGCGAGCAGAGCGTCAGGCGCACGGCGCGGAGGGGCTATCACCTTGCCGCCGGCGCCGGGCGCGGCCACACACTTTACGAGCAGCAGTTGCGCGAGCACGGGCACGACCCGACAACCCGGCTGATCGCCTCGATCCCGTTGCGCCTGCACATCGCCGAGACGCGCGACAAGGCATGGGACGAATGCGAGGCCGGGCTGCACCAGGTGCTGAATTTCTACCGCATGCGGGTCAACCCCCAGGCCGGCAGCATCGGGTCGGGCGCGCTCGAACAGCTGCCGCCGGTTGGAGAATTCCGCAACCTGCCGGGCATTGGCCACGGCGGCGCGCCGTTCGCGGTCGGTACGTCGGAGACCGTGGCCGAGATGCTGTCCGCCTACCGCGACAAGCGGCTGACCCATCTCGTGCTGACATTCCACGCGCCGGGCATGGCGAGCGAGGCGGTGCGGCGCTCGATGCGCGCCTTCGCCCGCGACATCATGCCCGCGATCGCGGCGTGGTGAGATGGCCGGCGCGCTCGACGGCATCCGCGTCATCGATTTCGGCCAGTATCTCGCCGGACCGCTGGCGGCACTGCTGTTGGCCGACCAGGACGCCGAGATCATTCGTGTCGACCCGCCGGGTGGGCCCCGCTGGCGGCATCCCGCCAATGCCGTATTGCAGCGCGGCAAGCGCAGCATCGTGTTGGACCTCAAAAGCCCCAATGATCTTGCGATCGCGCGCGACCTGGTCGCCTCCGCCGATGTGGTGATCGAGAATTTCCGGCCTGGGGTCATGGAACGGCTTGGTCTTGGCCCTCTAGCGATGACCGAACGCCATCCGCGCCTGGTCTTTTGCTCGCTGCCCGGCTTCGCAGCCGACGATCCGCGAGCCGGTCTTGCCGGCTGGGAGGGCGTGGTATCGGCTGCCGCCGGATTGTACTACCCGCGCCTGCCGGCCGCGCCGGCCGACCCGATCTACAGCGCAGTGCCGCTGGCCTCGAGCTATGCCGCGTTTATCGCCGCGCACAGCATTGTCGCCGCGCTGATCGCGCGGCATCGCGGCGGGTTCGGCCAGCATATAGAGGTCGCGCTGTTCGACGCGGCGTTTCAGGTCATGGGCCGCGAGGCGCAGATCGTCAACGGCGTCCCGGCGGCGCGCGAACAGCTGCCGATTAATCGCGCGGTCATCAAGCGGCACCGCTGCGGTGACGGACGCTGGGTCGACATTTCGCCGCCGCTGCGCGGCTTTGGCTGGTTTGCCGAGCGCTACCTACCGAAATCGGCGCTCGACAGCGGCATTGCCGATATCTTCAACGCCGACCCCGCCGCCGCGGCCGAACTGGCCGAGCTGCTGTCCGGACTGTTCCAGATGCGCAGCGCTGCCGTTTGGGAGCGTGCGGTCAACGACGAGACCGGCGCGCCGATGGCGCTGTGCCAGACCAGCGCCGAGTGGCTGCGGGACGAGCATGCGCGCGCCAGCCGCTGCGTCATTCCGCTTCCCGACCCTGAACTGGGGCCGACCTGGCAAGCCGGCTACCCGATCGCCTTGTCGCGCACGCCGCCGAGGGCGCAAGGGCCACGCCATGCGCTCGACGCGGACCGCGAGGCGATCCTCGAGGGATTGGCGGTACTGCCGCGACCGGCCTCGCCCGCCGCTCCGCCGGCAATTGGCGCCCGACCGCTCGACGGCTTTCTCGTGCTCGACCTGTCGCAAATTCTCGCCGGACCAACAGCGTGCCGCGTCTTAGCCGAATACGGCGCCGAGGTCATCAAGATCAACAATCCGCGGCCGGAAAATCCGCTCGCGACGACTGGTCATACCTTTGTCAACAACGGCAAGCGGACGCTTCTGCTCGACCTCAAAGCGCCGCAGGGCCGAGAACTCTTGTGGCGCCTTGTCGAGCGCGCCGACGTGTTTCACCAGAATTTTGTGCGCGGGCTGGCCGAGCGGCTGGGGCTCGACGAGGCCGCGCTGCGCCGCCGCCGCCCGGACATCGTCTATTCGTCGGTCAACACCCACGCCGATGGCGGCTTCCGCGCCGGCTGGCGCGGCCACGAGGAGCTGGGCCAAGCGGTGACCGGCATGCAGACGCGGCTCGGTGGCGCCGGGGAGCCGGCACGGGCCGGCTGGCCGGCCTGCGATTACGGCACCGGCCATCTGTCGGCGTTCGCCATCCTGGTCGCGCTGTATCACCGGCTGCGCAGCGGCATCGGCGAGAGCCAACATGTGCAGGCGTCGCTGTCCGGCGCGGGCACCTATCTGCAGATCCCGTTCATGGTCGATTTCGCTGGGCGGCGCGGGGACGAACCGAGCGGGCTGGCCGCGACCGGATGGGGGCCGCTCTACCGCCTCTACAAGGGTAGCGACCGCTGGTTTTTCCTGACGGCACAGCAGCCGGGCCAGCTGGCGCGTCTGGCGATGATCGAAGGCCTGCACGGTGTCGACCAAGCGCCGGCCGGCGAGCTTCCCGCTCTGCTGGCGGCGCGTTTTGCGGCGGCGCCGGCGGGTGCTTTGGGTAGCGCGCCTGACCGCCGCGGGATTGAGCACCCAAGTCGCTCGCGATGTGCACGAGAACATGGCCGATCCGGTGCACATTGCACGTGGCCTCAGCATCCTGCGCGACCATCCCGAACTTGGCCGGATCTGCAATGTCGGGCGTTCGCGTCGGTTCTCGCGCACCCCGGTCGATCCACTGTTCGCGGCGCCGCCGCTCGGGTGCGACAGCCGCGCGATCGTCGATGAGACCGGCTGGGGCGCCCGCTTTAGCCAGCTCGTCGCCGACGGGATTGTCGCAGTGAAATTGCCTGCCGGGACGCCGCCGGGCCAGCGGCGGCCGGCGGAGGGAATGCCGGCGCGCTAAATCGACCGCGAGCTGCGGCTTATGCTCAAAGCATCGCGGCCGGCCGGCGCGATGCGACGGGGGCTCCAGCCATCGAGCCGGTCTGTGCCACGCTTCACGGCGCCTGCACTGCCGCGGCGGTAGCCGTTGCCGTGAGACCGATACGGTCTATCTTCCCGGGACGCTCTCGAATGAGGAATGACGTGGTTGCGCCGTAAACGGCCGCTCGCGGGTCTCGGATCGGCAAAACCGCGTTAAGATCACCGGGCATGCCATTGTCGAGGCGGCGGGAGGGAGCGACACATGACCAGGAAGATTGCACTCGAGGAGCATTTCCTCGTCGAGGGGTTCGCCAATATGGGGCGCACCGAGGGTAGCGGGTCGGCGGCGGCGTTCCGCCGTCAGGCGGCCGAGCGATTGCCGGAAATCGACGCGCTGCGTCTCGACGCCATGGACAAAGCCGGTATCGACGTCGCGGTGTTGTCGCTATTCCAGCCGGGGATCCAGGGCGAGCGCGACACCGCGACGGCGATCCGCAAGGCGAAGACGGTCAACGACACGCTGGCCGAGCGAATCGCCAAGCATCCCGCGCGCTTCCGTGGTTTCGCCGCGGTGCCGATGCAGGATCCGCGCGAAGCCGCCGACGAGCTCGAGCGCGCGGTGAAAGAGTTCGGGTTCAAGGGCGCGCTGGTCAACGGCCACACCCGGGGTGTTTATCTCGACGACGCGCGCTGCCTGCCGTTCTGGGAGCGCGTCGCGGCGCTCGACGTGCCGATCTACCTCCACCCGGCGAACCCAATGACGATCCCGGCGGCGTTCGAGGGCTATCCCGGCCTCGCGCAGGCGATCTTCGGCTGGGCGGCCGAGACCGGTGGTCATGCGTTGCGGCTGGTGCTCTCCGGGCTCTTCGACCGCTTCCCATCGCTCACGATCATCCTCGGCCATATGGGCGAGGCGCTCCCCTTCTACCTCTGGCGCATCGACAGCCGCTTCAAGATCAGTGAGCCCAAGGTATCGCTGCGCCAGATGCCGTCCGCGTACATCCGCAGGAACATCGCCGTCACCACCGCCGGCGTCTTCGCACCCGAGCCGCTGCGCTGCGCGATCGACGCAATGGGCCTCGACCGCGTGCTGTTCTCGGTCGACTACCCGCTCGAGGACAGCGACGAGGCCGCCCGGTTCATCGAGACGGCACCGTTGAGCGAGGTCGAGCGCGAGGCGGTATGCTTCCGCAATGCGGAGCGCGTGCTCAGGCTGTGAGGACCGGTCCCTCGACCGGCGGGATCGCGAATTGCCGTGCCGCGTTGCCGCCTATCATGCGGGCGATCAGCGGTTCCGGCTCGCGGGATGAGATGGCTACGCCCGGCATGCGCCGTAAGCGGCCGTTGACCTGCATCAAGGCCAGGGAAGCAGGCATCGGGTAACCCGTCTGCCGTCCTTCTGAGCAGAGGAATTGGGCGGGCAGCTGCACGGATCGAGGACCCCCGCGAGCCTGCGATGCGGTCATCCCGAGACCCTCAAAGCCGAGACCTTAAAGAATAAAGCTAAGCTTCCCGTGCGGCCGCAGCGTTTCGAGATCGAGGACGACGCGACGCTCGCGGAACATCAGGCCGGCGCCGGCGCGCACGAGCACATTGACGTAGCGACCGACATAGACGTCGGTCGCCTCGTGCTGAAAGCGCCAGACCGCAAAGTTGGCCGTGGCGGTAACGCTGCCGACCCCTTCGTCGAGAATGCGGAAATTGGTGATGAGGCGGCGCGTGCGCGAGCGCGGGTTCTCGGCCCAGGTTTGACCGCCCAATAGCTGGCGCACGCGCGAGGCCAGAGTCTCTGCGGTCGTCGGCGATCAGGAACAGCGCCGTGCGATGATCGCTATGGGGCTGGTCGAGCGAGGGCACAAGATAGCGGCCGTCCTCGGCAAACAGCGCTAACCATTCTTCGAGGCGCCATTCGTCGAGCAGCGCTGCCTCGTCGACAAAGAACAGTTCGATCTCTGCCAGGGTGATACCAGCCATGGCGGCCGCCTCACTCGGCGGCGGCGCGCTGCGCCGCAGGCGGCCGGTCGGAGCAGTCGGTCGGGCCGCGTTCGCCCTTCATCAGCGCATTCCAGCGCCGCCAGAACGCGCGCATCTGCAATTCGTCCTGGCTGGACGGTTGGTCCTTCCCCATGCCGCGCGAGATGTCGGACCACTCGAGTTCGCGGCAGGTCGCAAAGCCGCGCTGGCAGCCTTCGAGGCCCGACACGTCGTCGGGTGTGCCGAATCCGGCCGGTCCGAGAAACGAGATGAAATTCTCGTAACGTTTCTGGCGCAATTCCGGCGAGTTGTCGCGCGGCAGCGCGGCCCACGCGTCGATCTCGATGTAGTCAGGCGCCAGCGGATACCAGGTGCGGACGGTGTGCCAATTCGAGATCAGGATCAGGTTGGGGAAGATGAACAGGTTACGGTTGAAGTCGGCGATGCGGTGCGCCCGCTCGGCGCCGAATTTCTCGACCAGCCTGGCGCGGATCCGCGCCAGTTCGTCTTCGGCGGCGCTCATGACGGGCGTCCGCCGCTGCGGGTTTTCGATGACGGAATGCCCGCCGCCCAGCGCGAGGCCGATGCCGAACTGCCGGCGCTGCCCGAGCCAGCCTGTCGTGTCGGCGCCCATGTCGTTGAGATATTGCACGAAATAGCGGTAGTGCGTCGAGACCGCGTGGTAGCCGTCTATGCTGTTTTCAATCAGCAGTTTCCAATTGGCCTTCATGCTGTAGGCCTGCGACCCCGGCACGATCTCGACATCATCGCCGCCGAAATCGAGCATGTAGTCGAGATATTCGTGGGCGTTGCCGAGATAGGAGACCAGGTCCTCGGCGTCGCGGTCGTAATTGACGAACAGCATGCCCTTGTAATTCTCGAAGCGCGGCACCGGCTTGAGGCCCATTGCGCTGCGCTCGAAGGCTGGCGTGTACGAGGCCTCGTCCGGCACGCCGGCAAGCGAGCCGTCGAGGTCGAAATTCCAGGCGTGATAGAAACAGACGAAATTCTGCGCGCCGGAGCCGGCGCGCTCGCGACATACGATGTTGCCGCGATGCGGGCAGGAGTTGAGCAGTGCATGCGGCTCGCCGGTGCGGTCGCGCACGAGGATCAGCGGCCGCCCGCCAACCCGCCGGGTAATGAAATCGCCGGGTTTGGCGATCTCCGAGACATGCCCGGCGTAAAGCCACGAACGGTCGAACACCTCTCGCTTCTCGATCTCGAAGATCGCCGGGTCAGTAAACGCCCGCCGGTTGACCCGAAAAATGCCGTTGACCCGGTCGTCGATGATCAGCTCTTCGCGCTGCAACTGATCCATGGCGTCCCTCCCACGTGTCGTCATTGCGAGCAACGCGAAGCAATCCCCTTCAGGGTAAGCACGCCATTGGAACCAGATTGTTTCGTCGCCGCGCTTCTCGCAATGACATGGCTTCTATCATAGCATCGCGACGCCGCCGCTGGCGCCGAGATGTTGGCCCGTCACAAAGGCGGCCTCGGGCGAGCCAAAAAACGCGACGGCGGCAGCGACCTCACTCGGGTGCGCGAGGCGGCCCATGCCGGTCGTGCGGCCCGCGGCGGCGCGGCGCATGTCCTCGAAGAATTGCGGGTCGGTCCAGCCCGGTTCGCGGAAGCCTGGCGGCGCCGGTTGCTTGGCGCCATCCGCCTCGGTCTCGATGCCACCGGGCGAGACGCAATTGACCGTGATGCCGTGCCGGACGACCTCCCCGGCCAAGGTCGCGGTCAGCCCGATCATCGACCCCTTGCCGATGCCGGCCAGCAGCGTGTGGTAGGGTGCGCCGGTGCGCCAGGCTTCGCCGCCGATGTTGACGATGCGGCCGTACCCTCGCTCGATCATGTGCGGCAACACCGCCTTGCAGCAGCGCAGCGTGTTCCACACGTTCCATTTCACCGCCTTCTGCATGAGCTCTTCGGTAAAATCGACGAGCTTCAGCCGGATCAGCGCCGCCGCGTTGTTGACGAGTGTGTCGATGTGGCCGAACTCGTCGAGCGCGCGGTGTACCATGTCATCGGCGACGCCCGGCTCGCTGAGGTCGCCCGCGACCGGCAGGATGCGCTGGTTTGTTCCCTCCTGCAATTCGCGCGCGGCGCGCTGCAAGCGCTCGCCCTGGATGTCGCAGGCGACAATGTCGGCGCCTTCTTCGGCCAGCCGGCGGGCGACGACGAGGCCCAGGCCTTGTGCCGCGCCGGTCACGACCGCGATCCTGCCTTCGTAGCGCCGGCAATGGGTTGGCTGCGCGAACGGCAGCGTGGTCAGCGTCCGTGCCTCAGACATTGGCAGATACCTCCGGAGTGGCGACGCCGCGAGGAGCCGATGCTAGCGGACCGGCAAGGCCGGCGCGAGACCCAACGGTGCCAGATCGGCTGGCATTCCTCGCGCGCAGCCAGGAACGAGAGACATCGCCTATCCGTACCAGCCGCCGACAAACCCGCCGGAGCCCTGCGAGCGTCGCGCGGTCCCGCTCCCGAGGGCGAGCGGCTGCTGTCGGTTCGGCCAGGCGACCTTCGCCGCGCCGGCATCCGAAACCCTAACCGATACCCGCCGTTCGCGGGACCGCGACTGAACCGCTGGAGTCGACCGGAGCGGACCTTCCGGTAGGCGGGGAGCAAACGGTGGAGCGGGTTGCAAGCGGGCATTGGGCGCTTGCCCGCTGAACCGCGCGAGTGCGCCGGCTCCAGATCTTCCCGTCCTTTTCCGAACTAAAACCGGCCAAGCAGCCGACCGCAAAAGGGATCGTGATCCGTCAAACGGTAGCCGCCTTGCCCTCGGCGTCATCACCGGCCGCTATAACCGCGAAGTGGTATATTCTTGGAGGTCGAACACCGGAAGGCTCGGAATGAACCGGCGAGAATTAATGCTCATTCTGAGTGGCGCGAGTGTCGCCATGCCGCTCGCAGCAGGCGCGCAGGAGAAAACGATGCCGGTGATCGGCTTCCTTGGCGGCGCGACGCTCGGCACGAATGCATCGGTTGTGGCCGCGTTCCGCCTGGGACTTAGCGAAACCGGTTATGCCGAGGGGCAAAACGTCGTAATTGATTTTCGCTGGGCCGAGCGGCGCTATGATCGGCTGCCGTCTCTAGCTGCCGACCTTGTCGCACGCAAGGTCGATTTGATTGCCGCATTCGACATTGCTTCAGCACGCGCGGCCAAACGCGAAACCCGGTCGATCCCGATCGTCTTCGTAGTCGGCGGCGACCCGGTCGCGGCAGGGCTGGTGACGAACCTCCCCCGGCCGGATGGCAACCTCACGGGCGTCAGCTTCGTCAGCACCGAGCTAATGCCCAAGCGGCTCCAGCTGCTTTCCGAATTGGCTCCCCAGGCAAAGGTGTTCGCGTTGCTTGTGAACCCGAACAGCCCGAATACCGAGCTCATGATGCGAAACGTGCCCGATGTCGCGCGCGCGAAGGGTCTGCAGCTGCATATTCTTAAGGCCAGTTCCGGAGGCGAGATCGACGACGCCTTCGCGACCCTCATGCAATTTCGCGCCGGCGCACTTATCGTCGGCACCGACGCCCTCTTCTTTAGCGAACGCGACCGGCTCGCGGCATTGGCGTTGCACCACGCCGTTCCGGCGATCTACGACACACGTGAATTCGCCGCGGCCGGCGGGTTGATCAGCTATGGTCCTAGCCTCACCGGGACAAACCGCGAGTTCGGCATTTACGTCGGAAGGATCCTCAAAGGTGCGAAGCCGGCCGATCTGCCGGTTCAGCTGCCGACCACGTTCGAGCTGGTCATCAATCTCAAGACCGCCAAAGCGATCGGCATCGCCGTACCGCAAATCCTGCTAGCGGAGGCCGTCGAAGTTATCGAATAGACATTCCGGTTCAGCCGGCGAGCAGGTTCAAACCTCGAAGGCCGCATTCGGCGGCTCGCCGGCGCCAAGAGAGAGACCCTGCGAATGACCGCTTCTCTATCGCGGCCACTCGGCCCTTTTCGCTTCGGCTGATGACGCACCCGGGGGCTCTCGCTTCTCTTCGAGGTCGGCACATCGCTAAATTGAAGGTTCAGGAGGGATATTTCTCGGCACCGAAGATCCGCGCCTTGGTCGAAACCACCCCTTTTAACCGGTCTGCGCAAGGAGGGTGCCCGAGGAATAACCGACGTCACCCTATCAGCACCGCATGAGCCAGGGCTCAACCGCTTTACTTCGGGCTGGTCATCGCTTGGCGCAGAATTTCTGCAACATCTGGATGATGAGACGCCGTAGCAGTTTGCTCCGCCGTCTGGTCATGCATGTTTCTCAGCGTGAGATTGGCCCCTTTGGCAATGAGTAAAGTCGCTGCTTCTTTGGAACCAGCCTCTCCCGCATGGTGCAATGGCGTAAAGCCAGACCGATTTGCCAGATTTATATTTGCCCCTGCATTGAGCAAGATTGTAATCATTGCTGTATCGTTTCTTATCGCCGCATAGTTGAGAGGCCGTCGCCCGTTCGGCCCGGCTACATTCGCGCGAGTATCCAGTCCATTTACATCAGCCCCTGCCTTGATTGAGGCGATGGCGGTGGTGACATTACCTGCAATTACCGCATCCCATAAGACAATCTGTTGATTTGGGATACCCGAGGCCGTCTGAGACATCGATGTTTGAGAGACCATGAGTGAGATAGTGAACAAAAGGGCAAAGAACTTAAAGAGACGCATGGGTGATTTCTCCTCCATTTTTAGCCAAATCGCCGGATTGTGGCGAGGAACAGGCCAGTGGCGATGGCGATGCGATCGGGTTTCGAGCCCGACCGCTCAAGCCCCAAGCTCTGCAGCCATGCCGCAATGTCCATTAGCTGTTCGATCCTCGACCCCTGAAGAGCGTCGGCTCCTCATGGGACTACGATGGACCTCTACCCTTTGAGCTACCAGCCGCACAGCCGAAATAAGCACGGCGTCGGGTGTCGTCTCTTCGGGCTGTCAATGGCCGCTTTCAACGCATGGGAATTGCCAGCCGGATAAATCGGGAATGGCTGGAAACCACCCCACCTGGCGGTTCGCACCGGCCGCCACTGACATCGGGTTTGCGCCGATTCCGGCCGTTCGGATGCTTGGGTCGAACGAGTCAAAACGACCCACACCGGCCATTGCGCCGAACTGGTTGGGGCGCTTCGTGCGGAAAAAGAACGGCCATTCACTCTGAATGCGGCTGCTATTCGATGACCTCGTCGGCGCGGGCGAGGATCGATTGCGGCATCGTGAGGCCGAGCGCCTTCGCGGTTTTGAGGTTGACCACCAGCTTGAAGGTGATCGGCTGCACGACCGGCAGATCGGCCGGCTTCGCACCTTTGAGGATCCTTCCGACGTAAATGCCGGCCTCGCGAAAGAGGCGTCGAAGTCGGCGCCGTAGCTCACCAGTGCAGCCGGCCGCTACAAATTACCGGGCTCCAATAGATCGCCGGAACGGCGTGTTGCGCTGCCAGGGCCACGAATTGCGCGGGCCGTGTGGTGAAGAACGCGTCTGCCGCGACGAGGAGCCCGCCGGCTTGCGGTTGCTGGATGGCGGCAAAGGCGGCATCGATCTCGGCTTCGGTGCTGGCCTTTAGAACAGCGAGCTTTATACCCTTTGCGCGCGCCGCTTCCTGCGTGGTTCTGATGTGCTTTTCGGCCATCTCATTCTTCGGGTCCACCAGCAGGGCCGCCCGTAGGTGCTGACGCGGGCATAGCCGAGATGGCGGATTTGCGGATGAGTTTCGACCATATCTTACGGGGACGATAACCCATTGATCGAGCTGGCGCGGCCGTGCACCGTGCTGGTCGCAGAATTGGGTTTCTCGGAATCGCCGCGCGGTACCGGCGTCCGCTTAAATGCGCCGAAAACACCTCAATCATGCGGTGAAAAGCACTGGTTGATGGGCGGGAGGTAGCCATAGAGCTGCTTGGTCAGGTAGGCGGCTGAGCCAATCGGGGCACCGGAATAGATCGTCGAGCCCGTGTTCGTGTTGGCGGTCGCGCTGCCGCAGTTCTTGAAGAACGACTTCTGGCAGGGGTAGGGGCCGGGGATCTGGTAGCCCAGCCTCGCCTGGGCAGGCGATGCGATCGGGCAAGAGCAGATAATTTGGCTGCTCCCCGGCGACTGGCCGAACCCGGAAACGATTGCGCACTGGTGAAACAGATCCCGCCGTCGCACTGGGCGTAGGTTCCATTCGAGACGAGCGGCGGGCACGTGTAGAGCGCCTGATTTAGTCGCCAGCTGGCGTTGGACCGAGGGGGGAAAGCTGAAAGTGCTCGCCATGTAGCCGTTGCCCACACCCGCGGCATTGACCGTGCAGATATCCTGCTGCGTTATCGAATTTGAACGGCAGGCTGATGCTGTCGCCGGACGCGACATCGCACTCGCAGTAGGCGAGGTTGTTGAACACAAAGCAACTGGCAACGGCGCAAAGACCGTGGGGAACCGGTGTCCCGTCGGCGGCCGTGCCGTCGCAGACCTTGAAGAACTTGGTCGAGGTCGTGGCCATGCCGGCATTGGCTGCGCTCAACCCCGAACCGCCGGCTGCCAATATCAGCCCAACCGCCAGCCCGATGCCGACCAGCCACGCTCTCCCCGAACGGTGTGTCGGCATGCTACGTCGCCTCATGGGGTGTTTCCTCCCGGCTTATGTGAAATCGGTGTATCACGACCGGGGGGCTTAGTGAGCATTCAAATCAGGGCGTGGCAATATCGCGGTTTTATTCCATCTCGAAGCGACGCTTGAAAAACACAACATCTTGTCGTCTTCGGCGCTCGCGTCCACTATTAAAGCCGAATAATAGCCATCTGGTTAGCACTACGACCTGTATCTGCGCGCCTCCACGTTGCACTTGTCATCGGCAAGAAAAATCGCCGAGGCACTTCGTCTGATGGAGCAAGCGATCACGCGCGATCCGAAATATGGACCGGCGCTCGCCTGGGCAGCGATTTGCTGTCATCGGCTCTTTACGATGGTCGAAGCGAAGATCGCGAAGCTGATCGTGTGGAGGGCGCCACTTTGCACGACGAGCCTCTGGAGGTCGCCGGCGACGATCCGGTCATTTTAGTGAATGCTGCCCTCGCATTGGCCTATTTCGGCGAGGATATCGGCGCCATGATGGCGTTGGTTGATCGCGCCCTTGCACTCAACCCGAGCTTCGCGCGCGGCTGGCACATCGGCGGGGCCCTCAAAGCCTACGCGGGGCAGCCCGACATTGCTATCGAGTATATCGAGACCGCGCTGCGCCTTAGTCCGCGCGCCCGCATCGGCCCGTCGATGCTGTGATAGGGGGCGTGCATTTCTTAGCTGGGCGCTTCGACGCGGCGGTGCTGAAGCTGCTCGTTGCCATAAATGAGGACCCTAGCAATCCACAGCCATATCGCCATCTCGCCGCCTGCTACGCGCACATGGGGCGGCTCGACGATGCCCGAGAGGTGGTAAAGCAATTGCGAAGGATTACCTCGCTCGTGATCCCGGACGTCAGCTATCTGCGCAACGCCGAGCACCGCGAGCTGTTCCTCTCGGGCCTTCGTCTTGCGGTGGGCGAGACGACATGACCACCACCCGCCGCCTCCACCGCAATCCTCGCCGCCGAGGTGCGAAGGTCCGCTTTTCAAGCATGGGCATCACCGGCCGGGCAATTGGTGAAGGGCCGGAATCCACCCGACCCGGCGGTTCGCACCGGCTGCCTCTGACATCGGGTTCGCGCCCGATTCCCGCCGTTCCGATGCCTACGGGTGAAGGAATCAAGCCGACCCTTAAGAGCCATCCGCGACAACGCCGGAACGTAGTCGGGTAAACTAAGGGTGCGGACATTCGCGCCGGATTTGTGCACCAGATCATCCGGCTCAAGCACAAGCCCGGTTCGCAATGGCAGCTGTTCTTTCCGGAAATCTCTAAAGCGGTAGGAAGCTGACCCCTCGGCGCCGGCGGCAACCACGTTGTAGACGGCGACGGCCTGGCTCAGCCCCTTCAGCGACAGATCGCCGATCTCTTCCAGCTCGCGCTGTCTTCGACCGCGATCGCGACGCGGCGGCTGATCAGGATCTGCCCGTCCTTGGCCTCGCCGCAGAGCCGCGCCGCGAGGTTGGTGACCGTGCCGATCGCGGTGTAGTCCATGCGCTCGGCAAAGCCGATCTGGCCCAGGGTCGCGTAGCCCTGGGAGATGCCGACCCCGAAGCCGAGATCGTGGCCGTGCCGGCGCCAGAGCCATCAGACGCGATAGGCCAGGCTCCTCAGCGAGGAACGCGCAGGCTTAGGATGTAGGCGATCACATCCTCCGTCTCTTCCGGTGTCAGGATTAGGTTCGGCATTTTCGGGTGCGAGGTCCTTAGGAAGACGCGGATAGCGGTTGCCGTCATTCCCGAGGTGTTTGCGACATCGCGAAACGCCGGCCCGATCACGATCCTCCTTGGCGTGCGCTGCTCGGCCTCGACAGCATGGCAAGGTTGGCATGCGTTTCGTGCGAAGGTATGCCCGGCCGCCACATCGCTCTCCTGTGCGCGTACGCCGGCGGACGTCACGACCAGAGCAGCTGCGAGCGCTGCCATACGCTTCACTCGTTTCATGGCGGCCCCTGCCTGCCCACAGCCAATCGGTATGCGGTTGATGCACATCAAAGCACACGCGATCGTTGCCCGGCAGTTTTATATCCAGCTACTTCGTCAGAGATGGCGCATCGGTCACTGAAGCGCCGCGCTGCTTTCAGCGCCTTCACCATCTGTTTGGTCTCGGCGTGGACGACGGGGGTCGCGAGACACTCCGAGGTGGTCATGCAACGGCTTGGTGTATGATCACGCCATGCCTCTTCTGATCATCGCCGCCCTGGTATGGATCGCTATTCATCTCGGCCTCGCCGGAACAAGGTTGCGTCCTGCGGTGGTGCAGCGTATCGGCGGAGGGCCGTTCCGTGGCGTCTTTTCACTGCTGTCGATCGCGGCGCTGGTGTTTCTTGTGCGGGCATGGCACGCGGCGCCGAGCACTTTGCTGTGGGTTGCGGCCGATTGGCTGCGTTGGTTGCTGGTTCTCGCCATGCTCCCGGCGTTCGTCTTGTTTGTCGCCTCGGTCAGCGGGCCGAACCCCACGATGATCGGCTCGAGCGATGGCGGCGCTCAGTCGCCCCGCGGCGTCATCAGGGTGACACGACATCCGATGCTGTGGTCGTTCGCGATCTGGGCGGCCGTGCACATCATTGGCAATGGTGATGCCGCGGCAATCATCTTCTTTGGGGCGTTCCTCGTGACTGCGCTAGCTGGTATGCCGTCGATCGACGCCAAGCTGGCGCGCCGCGACAGGGAGACCTGGCAGGCGGTGTCGGGGGCGACATCGATTGTGCCATTCGTGGCTATCGCGCAAGGGCGCAACCAATTCGTAGCCGGCGAACTCGGTCGCTACGTGCCGTCGGCGAATGACGGTGTCGCCCAGGACGCACCTGACCGGGAAGAAGAGGTTGAGATCACATTTGAGCAAGGCGTTCCCATCGAGGTGAACGGCAAGGGCCTGGGCCCGGTCGAGATCGTGCAGCAGTTGAACGAGATCGGCGGGCGCAACGCCATCGGCCGCGTGGACCTGGTTGAAAACCGGTTTGTCGGCATCAAGAGTCGCGGCATTTACGAAACCCCCGGCGGCACGCTGCTGATGGCCGCGCATCGCGAACTGGAGGCGATGACACTGGAGCGCGAGGTGAAGCACTACAAACAGCAGATCGCGTTGAAGTATGCCGAACTCGTCTACTTCGGGCTGTGGTTCACACCCTTGCGCGAGGCGCTGGATGGGTTCGTCGCCACCACGCAAAAAAGCTGTGACTGGACCGTGAAGCTGGCGCTCTATAAAGGCAATGTCAGCATCGCGGGTCGCACTCAGTTCGCTCTCTACTCGTCGGAACTGTCGTCCTTCACCATGGGCGATAGTCTACGACCAGAAAGACGCCGCCGGTTTCATTCGCATTCTTGGCTTGCCGGCGCGCACCCTCACGCACCTGAAAAAGCATCTGGAGACTGTTCGGTGAAATGTGGTCGGGCAGATTTCGTGAGCCATTGGACGCAACGTTCGATGCGCTGGCAGCGCTCGTTTCGTTTTGACTGGCGACTGATTCCCTATGAAGTGGTCGCCAGCAAAGCGCACGCACGTGCGCTGGCGAAATCTGCGCGTATTATCGCAAGATGAATTGTTGTCGATTTGTGACGGCCTGGATCGGCATCCTGGCAGACTTTCAATCCGGTGGCTCTGCGCGCGAGAAACATCCCGATGCCGAAGATGTCCACCACTTTGTCGAGCTGGAATTGAAATTGCGCATAGGGAGATACCGCGCTCAAGCTGCACACAGGCCGCAGCCGAAATGAACAGATTGCCACCGACCTTCGCCTGTACGTGCGCGATCCGATTGCAACGCTGCAAAACGATCTTCACCAATGGATGCAAGCCTTCCTCACGCAGGCGAAATCCGCAGGCGACTCAACCATGCCCGCCTACACTCACATGCAGCGCGCGGAACCTGTGCTGGTCGCCCATTGGCTGCTGGCCTACGTCTCCATGCTGCAGCGCGATCACCACCCGCCTGGAAGATTGCGCAAAGCGCCTGAATCTTTGCCCACTCGGCTCCGGTGCCGTTGCAGGTGCAACCTTACCGCTGAACCGCGCCATGATTGCTCACGAACTGGGCTTCGACGCGCCAACGGCGAATAGCATGGACGCCACCAGCGATCGCGACTTTGTTCTGGAGTATTTGAAGCGCTGGCCCAGATTGCCTTACATGTCAGCCGCTTCGCAGAGGAGATCACTCTATACGCGACCACGGAGTTCGGCTTTGTCGATTTGCCCGAGGCGTTTTCCACGGGCTCAGCGCGATGCCGCAAAAGAAGAATCCAGATCTGACGGAACTGGCGCGCCAAGTCCGGTCGCATTATTGCCGCCTCCCACACCGTCGAGTTGCAGTTGAAGGGACTACCGCTGGCCTACAACAGGATATGCAGGAAACACAAGAAGCGATTTTTGCCGCCACCGATGCCATCCTGAACTCACTACGGATTGCAGCGGGATTCATCCAGGCGGTCGAGTTCGACCGCGAGCGCATGCAGGCTGCAGCGTCCAGCGGACATCTGAACGCCACCGCTGCGGCCAATTATCTCGTCCGCAAGGGCGTTCCGTTCCGCCGCGCTCACCAGATTGTGGGTAAGGCCGTGCGCCATGCCATCGAAAAGAAATGCGAATTGGAATTTCTGTCGGTTGAAGAATTGCGCCAGTTCAGCCCCGAATTCGGTGCAGACTTTTTCCAGGCACTAGCGCTGCCGCGAGTGATCGCCAAGCATAACATAGTGGGTGGCACCGCGCCGGGACGCGTGCAACAGGCGGTGAAAAATGAAACAAAAGATTGCTGCGCTGCAGGGAGAGAAGCATGCGCACGCGTAAAGCCATGGTGCCAGACGCGCGGCAGATCCACGATCTGGTGCAGACTTACTCTGGCGATGGTACGCTGCTGCCGCGCAAGTACGGCGAAATCTGCGAAAACATCCGCGATTTCGTCGTCGTCGAGCATCGCGGCCGCATCATCGGCTGCGGCGCGTTGCACGTCTACGGGCCGCACCTGGGGGAGGTGCGCAGCATCGCCGTGGCGCCGGAAGCGCAAAACATGGGCGCCGGACAACGCATAGTCAAAGCGCTGATTGTGGAATCTGAACGCCATCGCATCAGCCGCGTCTGCCTGTTTACCCGCATCCCCGAGTTCTTCTCGCGGCTTGGGTTTTCGGTCGGCCAACGCGAAGAACTCCCCGATAAGATTTTCAAAGATTGCCTGGTCTGCCCGCGCCTGCACTGTTGCGACGAGAT
>CAVPTU010000063.1:0-6218 GCA_963708565.1 uncultured Alphaproteobacteria bacterium | reverse complement strand
CACTCTCAGCGCAACCACGCTGCTTACCGTATGCGTGTGATGCGGGATAACAGAGAATTCTTTGCGGCTAACAGGGAATTAGGTCGACAAATCAGGGAAGTTTCCTAGCCGCTTCCGTGATCTCACTGGGCACGAGCCACAGGCGGCTCACGGTTCCTCGAACTGCAGAATGTAGAGCCCGGCATTGTTGTCGGTGAGGTACATCACTCCCTGCGCATCGACAAAGCAGTCGGCGGACTGGATGACTTGCGGCCGATTGGGACGCGGGTCGAACATGCGCTCCGGATCGGGCGGCACAAAGAACCCGGCCTCGCGCGGCTGGAACGCATTCTCGATGTCGAATACCCGGACGCCGGCATTATGATAGGTCGCGAAGACGAAGCGCGAGCTCTGGAAAGCGCCCGGCCGGTTCTCCCAGAGATTATGTGGCCCGAAATTGCCACCTTTGGCGCAGTAGTCGGCCTCGGACGGGACCGGCATGGTGGCGAAGCTCACGGGATTGGCCGGCTCGCGCACATCGAAGAGCCAAGTGTGACGGAGGCCCAGGCTGCAATCGGCGAAATTGGCCTCGTCGGCCAGCACCAGCAGATTGCGATCGGGGAGCGGCAGCGGCGAATGCGTGCCGCCGCCGAAGGGCGGGTCGAGATTGCGATGGGCAAGCAGCTGCGGCCGGGTCGGATCGGCGACGTCGAGCACGGTGAGCCCGCCGTCGCGCCAGGCGGCATAAGCGACGTTGCCGGCGACGAGGGCGTGGTGCAGTGCGTAGCGCCGGCCCTTGGGCCAACTCGGCGTCTCGCCGCCGCCGATCCACATGCCGGGGATCCACCACTTGCCGACGACCTCGGGCCGGGTCGGCTCTGTCATGTCGACGATCGCCAGCACCTGGTCGGTGAACTCGGGAAAGTGGATCGAGACGTAAGCGTAACGGCCGCCGACATACCAGATGCGATGCGGCCCCACTCCCTCGGTCGCCATGAAGGCGATCTCGCGCGGCGCCTCGGGATGCGAGATGTCGTAGACGCGGACGCCCGCCGTGTAGTGCTGGCCCTTCAGGAGATCGGCTGGCGACCCCGAGTAGTAGGCCTGCGCATCGACCTGCATCGTCCACATGCTCGGTCCGTTGACGGCGAGCAGCAAGTCGTCGTGGGTCTGCAGATGGATGGCGCGGGTGTTGGGCGGGCAGGGCATGAAGGCGACGGGTCGCGGGTTCTTCGGATCGCGTACGTCGATGATGGTGATACCGTTGGAATAGCCGTGCCCGATATAAGCATAGCCACGATGCACCATGATCTGGACGCCGTCGCCGCGTCCGCCCTGGTCGGAGTGGCTGATGAACTTGACGTTGCGGGACGCGACCGCATTCATGGCTCACCTCTCCCTATTGCGCCGTCCCTTGCCCTCTCACCGCGTCGCTGGTCCAGTGTCGCGTCGGGCCACAGCGGCGAAAGTCGCTGATATTCAGCACCCGCGACCCCGCACCCTCGACCAGCAGCATGCAGCATATAGGTGTCGTGACCGAGTGACCCGTGAGAATCGGTATGACGATGAGAGATGCGAACCCTACGGTCCTGTGGCTGTCCCATGCCACAAGCCCGCGTGCCACGCTGCTGGACTTGGCCGCCACAGTGCAGCCAGCCGCTTCGGTCGACCCGCCATCGGCGGCGACGATCCCGATGGCCAAGGTGGGCCTCGAGCGGAATGTTGGGGGCAGCACTCAGAACTGGTGGGCCGTAGGCAAGCTCGCTCCTCCTCGCAGATAGCCGCAAAAGACACCTGCCGTTGACAACCCCACTCGGACCCCCGTTGATTGCAGCTACGCATTTCAAGTGGGGCTCCTTCGCATGACCAGCCCGGTTGACGTCCTGATCATTGGCGCCGGTGCCTCCGGCGCGGCCGTGGCCTGGAGCTTGGCCGAGACGAAGATGCACATCCTCTGCCTTGAGCAGGGCGACTGGATGAAGCCATCCGAATATCCCAGCACCGCTCGCGACTGGGAGGCGCGGCAGCTCAACGATTTCCATCCCAGCCCGAACCGTCGAGCGCGCGATACCGACTATCCGATCAATGACGCCGATTCGCCGATCAAGATCGCCAACTTCAACGGCGTCGGCGGCGGCACGGTGTTGTACGCGGGTCACTTCCCGAGGTTCCATCCGTCGGATTTTCGCGCGCGCACGCTGGACAGCGTCGCCGATGACTGGCCGATCGACTACGCGACCTTGGAGCCGTTCTACGCCGAGAACGACCGGATGATGGGCGTATCCGGCCTGGCCGGCGATCCCGCCTATCCGCCGCATGAACCGATGATGCCGCCGCTCCCGCTGGGCAAGTCGGGTGCGACGCTGGCGCGCGGGCTTAACAAACTTGGCTGGCATTGGTGGCCGTCGGACAGCGCGATCGCCTCGGTGGATTACGAAGGCCGCGCGAAGTGCATCAATCTCGGCCATTGCACTTCGGGCTGCGCGCAGGGCGCAAAGGCGAGCACCGACATTACGTACTGGCCCGCCGCCATCCGCGCCGGCGTCGAGCTGCGCACGCGCTGCCGGGTGCGCGAGATCACCACCAACGAACACGGCATGGCGTCGGGTGTCGTCTACTACGACGCGGACGGGGTCGAGCATTTCCAGCCTGCCGAAGTCGTCATCCTCGCCTGCAACGCCGTCGGCACCGCGCGCATTCTGCTGAATTCCGCCTCCGCGCGCTTCCCCAGCGGCCTTGCCAATTCCAGCGGCCTGGTCGGCAAGAACCTGATGTTCCACCCCTATGCGCGGATCGCCGGCTATTTCGACGAAACGCTCGACGGCTATCGCGGCCCGGGGAATTGCATCTGGAGCCAGGAATTCTACGAGACGGACCTCTCCCGCGGGTTCGTGCGCGGCTACACCTTCGAATTCTCCCGCGGTCAGGGCCCGGTGATGGCCGCCGTGCATGGCATGCAGATCGGTCGCCTGCCTTGGGGCGCCGAACACCACCGCGCCTATCGCAAGCTGTTTTGCCACCGCACCGGCATGGTGGCGATCTGCGAGGACCTGCCGGAGGAGCACAACACCGTCACGCTCGATCCGGTGCTGAAGGACTCCAACGGCATTCCGGCGCCCAAAGATCACCTACACGCTGAGCGAAAACAGCCGCCGCATGCTGGATCACGCGGTCGCGCGGGCCACCGAGATCCTGCGCGCCGCCGGGGCGTATGACGTCTGGTCGGAGGCGCCGATCGCCGGATGGCGGTTGGCATCTGATGGGCACCGCGCGGATGGGCACCGACCCGGCGCGATCCGTCGTGAACGAATGGGGCCGCAGCCACGACGTGAAGAACCTGTTTATCGTCGATGGCAGCATCTTCGTGACTTCGGCCGGGGTAAACCCGACACGGACAATCCAGGCGCTGGCACTTTACGTCGCCGACACCATCAAGCAGCGCTTGGCTGCTGCCACCCTGTTCGATTGAGGCGACCATGTTGCCAGCGAATCAGTGCCGATCCTTGCAATGCCTCGCCGAGATGATGATCCCGGCCAGCGTCGAGTACGGTGTGCCGAGCGCCGGCGATGATGCGATCTTAGCCGATATCCTACAGAGCCTTGGGCGCGATGCGGAACCTGTGATCGCAGTGCTGCGAACGCTCGACGCTATGGCCAGCGGCCCGTTCGCCGATCTGGACCCGCAACGGCGAAACGCCATTGCCGCCCAGTTGCGCGAGACCGGAGATGAGGGGTTGACCTACCTGACCCGGATCATCCTGCAATGCTATTACCGAGACGACAGGGTCATGCGGTCGCTGGGCATGGAACCGAGGCCGCCATTTCCCAAAGGCTTCGAGGTGGAATACGGCGACTGGTCTCTCCTGGATCCGGTGCGCGCGCGCCCGAAGCTTTATCGTGACGCCGATTGACCATCATAAGGTTTGCGAGGTATCGAGTTCTTTAAGTTAAAGAACAAAAAAATGGCTTCTAATCCACGCGACGCTGTAGCGGGGGAGGGCTTGCGGGCTAGCGGTTATGGTCGCGCTCGGGGTCGATCGGGACAGGGCTGAAACGGGCAGTGAAGAGCGCGGGCAAGGCTTCTCGCCCGAGGCGGTCCGGTCGCGCAAAATCATTCATGTCGACATGGACGCGTTTTACGCATCGGTCGAACAGCGCGACAATCCGGAGCTGCGCGGGAAGCCCGTCGCGGTCGGCGGATCGCGCGAACGCGGCGTCGTCGCGGCGGCAAGCTACGAAGCGCGGAAGTTCGGCGTGCACTCCGCGATGTCGTCGATCACGGCCAAGCGGAAATGCCCCGATTTGATCTTCGTAAAGCCGAGGTTCGACGCCTACAAGGTGATCTCGCTGCAGATCCGGGAGATCTTCGCCGAATACACGCCGATCATCGAGCCATTGTCGCTCGACGAGGCGTATCTCGATGTCACCGAAAACCTCAAGGGCATCGCCTCGGCGACGCAGATCGCGGCAGAAATCCGGGCAAGGATCCGCGCCGAAACCGAACTCACCGCTTCGGCCGGCGTCTCCTACAACAAGTTCCTCGCCAAGCTTGCCTCGGATCACCGCAAGCCGGACGGGCTCTTCGTCATTACGCCCGCGATGGGTCCGGAATTCGTCGAGACACTGCCAGTCAGAAAGTTCCACGGTGTCGGGCCTGCGACAGCTGCCAAGATGGCGCGGTTCGGGATCAAGGCCGGGCTCGACCTCAGGGCGCAGACCTTGGCCTTCCTGCAGCAGCATTTCGGTAAAGCGGGCTCCTACTATTACGGGGTTGCGCGCGGAGTCGACGAGCGGCCTGTCCGTGCCGACCGGATACGCAAGTCCATTGGCGCCGAAAACACGTTTTTGGCCGATCTCTCCACCTACGAAGCCGCGCGCGATGCGCTTCGCGAGATCGTCAACAAAGTGTGGGAGTACTGTGAGGGCTCCGGTCTTCGCGGCCGCACAGTCACGCTCAAGGTCAAGTTCGCCAACTTCCGGCAGATCACCCGAAGTCGTACCGGTCAGATACAGATCACGACAAGAAACGAACTCGAACAGCTTAGCAATACACTGCTCGAACCTCTCTTTCCTGTCGCGAGAGGCGTTCGGCTCCTCGGTGTCTCGTTGTCTTCGCTCGCGGCAGAGGAGGCTGAACGTGAGCGCGAAGTCAGCCTGCCCCTTTAGGCGTTCGGCCAGCCCCCAGCGATGGCCTCAAGCCTCGATTTGAACTCGTAGCGGGTACTCGGTTCAGTTGACGGCAACGGCAGGTTATGCCCCCCAACTACGGCCATTCACGGAAGCCACCGGGATCGGCTCAGTTGGGTGGATTCCTGCCCTTCGCGGGGACCTGCTCGGGCGACAAGGTTGCGCCGTTTCCGGCCGTCCGAATGCCGACACATCAACGGGTCAAATCGACCCGTAGCAGTCATCGGCTGCTTCACTCAATTACTTCGTCGGCCCGGGCGAGCAGGGCTGGTGGCATCGTAATTCCGAGTTCTTTCGCGGTCTTCAGGTTGATGACAAATTTATAGTGGGCTGGCCGTTCGATTGGGAGATCAGCTGGCTTGGTACCCTTTAGAATACGGTCGATCAAATCAGCGGCCCGCTCAGCGGCTTCGCTGCGGTCCGCGCCATACGACATCAACCCCCCGTTGCGGGCGAATACGTCTAATTCGTACATTGCCGGTATCTTGTTGGCGGCGGCAAATTCGAAAACTCGCTTGCGGTTTAGCAGCGTCAGAATGTCGGTGAGCATCAGGATTCCGTCGGGCCGTTCCGCGCTCATCCCCGAGAATGCGGTCTCAAATTCATCCGGTTCGCGGACGCCGAATGGTTGGACGGTGATTCCCCGGTCAGAGGTCGCCGCCGCTACCACCTTGTAGCGCGCGACCATCGCGGCATCGCTAGCGTTGTACAGCACGGCCACTCGCTTCAGACCGGGAACCGCCTCTAGCATCAGTTCGAGACGCTTCGCCGTGAGCTCCGAAGGCACGTCCGAAACACCAGTGATATTGCCGCCGGGCCGGCGGTAGCTCGCAACTAAGCCTAACTGAACCGGGTCTCCGGCGGCGATTAGGACAATTGGGACCGTCGCAGTACCCTCCTTTGCAGCGAGCGCTGCCGAATAGCCGGTGATGAGATAACATCGACCGGAATATCCACCAGCTCTTTGACGAGCTTGGGCAACCGTTCGGGCTTTGCTTGCGCAAAGCGTGCGTCGATTACCAAATTCTTCCCCAGCAAATAATTCCGGCGCC
>CAVPTU010000062.1:0-4932 GCA_963708565.1 uncultured Alphaproteobacteria bacterium | reverse complement strand
AGGACAGAACAACGCTCACGTCGGCCCCGTTTTCGTGGCGACGCCGACCGGTGGCGGGGGACCGCGCGCTCGGGACGATTTTGCCATGGCCGCTCGCCTCGCGATTGCCTGACCTTGCGGGATGATCGCCGGTGGGCAGGCGCGTGCGTCAATAAAATATTCTGGCTTCCAGCAAAAGACCGCGGTGCGCGGATGATCGGGGTTGACTATGCTGGGCCGAATATTGCCATCGGGAGAGCGTCGATGAAGGTGGCAGATCTCGCAATCCTGCGCTGCGATGCGGGCTGGCGAAATTATCATTTCCTCAAGTTGACGACTGACGAAGGGATCGTCGGGTGGAGCGAGTTCGACGAGGGTTCGGCTCGCCGGGGGTCGGCACGGTCATCGAGCGATTGGCGCCGCGGATCGTCGGCGAGCGGGTCTTCGATCACGAGCGAATCTACGCCGAACTCTGTTGCCTGACTCGGCCGGCCGCCGGCGGGGTCGTCGGCGAGGGGCTGGGCGCCATTGAGAACGCTTTGCTAGACGCCAAAGCCAAAGCGCTAGAGGTGCCGTGCCACGTGCTCCTGGGCGGCAAATTGCGGGACCAAGTGCGGGTCTACTGGTCGCATTGCGCGACTTGGCGCATCAATCATCCAAATCTTTACAAGCCGGCGATCGCCAGTCTCGATGGCGTCCGGGCGATCGGCGCCGAGGCCCGCGACCGGGGCTTCGGCGCGCTGAAGACCAACGTCTTTATTTACGAGGGCGGAGCGCCGCAGGGCTGGCGCCCGGGCTTTGGCGTACCGTTCGCCCCAGAGCTCAATGTCGACAAGACGGTAATGCGCAACCCGCGCGCCCATCTCGAAGCGTCCGCGACGGCGCCGGGTCGGATATGGACCTGCTCCTCGATCTCAACTTCAACGCCAAGACTGAAGGCTACGTTAGGATCGTCAAGGCGATCGCGGATTTCGACATGTTCTGGGTCGAGATCGACAGCCGCAACCCGCAGGCGCTGGCGCATATCCGCCGCTCAAGCCCGCACCCGATCAGCTCGTGCGAAACCTTGCTCGGCCTTCGGGATTTCCTGCCCTATTTTCGCGAGCAGGCGATGGATGTCGCGATCATTGACGCGGTATGGAATGGGGTGTGGCAATCGCTCAAGATCGCCGCTGCCGCCGATGCTTTCGAGACCAATATCGCACCGCAAAATTTTTACGGCCACTTGGCGACGATGATGAACGTGCACTTCGCCGCGGCAACGCCGAACCGCGCATCATGGAGGGTCGATATCGACCGCCTCGCCTGGGACCACGAGCTGTTCACCTCGCTTCCTCAATTCGAAAGTGGGCACATCGTTGTGCCAGACATCCCGGGCTGGGGCACCGAACCGAATGAAGAGGCCATCCGCGCCCACCCACCCAAAACCGGCGCCGGCCTGATGAGCTACCGCCAGCACGGGTCATAAGCCGTGTCGGATCGACCAGGAGAAGCCTGAGATGGGCAGGGGCGAGGTGAGCGGCGAAACGATCCGAATGGCGACACCAGCCGATGTGGCTGCGATCGAGCGCGTCGTACAGACGGCCTATGCCAAATACATCGATAGAATCGGCAAGCCGCCTGGACCGATGCTGGACAACTATACTACGCGGGTGGCGGAAGGCAGCGTGCGTGTGCTTGAAGACGCGCGCGGTCTTGCCGGCATCCTCATAGTATTGCCGCAGGCTGGTTACTTGTTGTTGGACAACATCGCGATCGCACCCGAACGCCAGGGTGAGGGTTTCGGCCGGCGTTTGCTCGCCGCGGCGGAGAGTGAGGCGTTGCAACGCGGCTTTGACGAGCTTCGTCTATATACCAACGCCGCTATGCACGAGAACCTTGTCATGTACGCGAAGCTCGGCTGGGAGGAATATGGCAGGGCGAAGCAGGCGGGTTACCAGCGTGTGTTTTTTCGGAAGTGGCTTCGCGGTCAGGGTTGACGCGAAGACCCTGCCAGGCGCGCGTCTCCGCTCTCGACGGTAGGAAGAAAGCTATGGCGGAATTTCCTATTACCGTGTCGGACGGGATCGTCGCCGCGGGTGAGGCTTATCTGCACAACACGCCATTGTTGCGGTCGCATGCGGGAACCCAACCCGATCTGTTTGTGCGCTGGAACGAGATTCCGCTCAATGCGGTGGCGGTAGATGTCGTCGTCCATCTGCACGGGTTCTCGCGCGAGGGCGGTGCCATGCCGCTCGCCGAGAAAGTCCCGCGCTCCGGGCTCGACCTGTCTCGCCGGTCGCGGCCTACCCTGGCGCTGCTGCCGCGGGGCAACTGGCTGCGCTACAGCTGGTACGATCATTCGGCGTTGCTCCGGGGCGGGATCGATCGGCTGATCGAATATGCTTTCAGTCGGTTCGCCGCGGATTTGCCCACCCCGCCGGCAGCCGGGCTCGAAGTGGACCGCTTCATCCTGACCGCGCATTCGGGCGGCGGCATGCCTGCGGTCGATGCGATCGACGGCGCGCGGCGGCCGCCCGACGAACTGCATGTTTTCGACGGGCTCAACGGCCGTGATCCAGCGACCGGCGACCCGATGCGCGGCCTGCAGACGGTTGATCGCTGGCTCGGCGAGCGGCTAGCGCGCGAACCCGAGCGCAAGGGCGCGTTGCGGGTCGTCTATATCGAGCAGCAGACCGGCCCGTTCTCGCGGCGGGTAGGGGCGTTGATCACGCAGCATCTTGCGGGGGCGGAGCCGACCTTGGCCGCGAACCTGCGCCGACGCTATCGGGTCGAGCCGTCGGTGGTGCAGCATGCGCGGATCGCGCAGCGTTGTGGCCCCGACCTGTTGGCCGCGCCCGATGCGGAATTCGACTGGTCGCGTTGACCAGCGGCCCAAGCGCTGCGTAAAGGATTGATGGCCGTCTAGCGCAAAGCCCCGGCGGTACCCATGTCCTCAACCTTGGCGGGTCGCGAGTTCGTTCGTGACTGGCGGCCGAATGGGGATGCCGTCACGGGCGGCTCGCGGCCCCCGAACAACATAGTTCGGGAGGATCGCAGATGTTGACCATCCGCAACCCCATAGAATGGGGCGTCGATCAGCTAAAGCATGCCGCAGAGGCGCTCGAAGCGGCAGGGCGCGCCGGCCGCCACGTGCGCGAAAACCTTCACTCCCCGGTTCCGGTAGTCGCCCGTATCGGCGTCGCCGATCTCGGACAAGTCTTAGCCAGCGGACTTCGCGACTTCGCAGCGTTTCGGAGTGATGTCATCTTTCTCTGTGTGCTCTACCCGGTGGCTGGCCTGATCCTCGTCCGGCTTGCCTTCGGCTATCGGATGCTGCCGCTGCTGTTTCCGCTAGCCTCGGGCTTCGCGCTCGTCGGCCCATTCGCAGCGATCGGTCTTTACGAGATGAGCCGGCGCCGCGAAGCAGGCGCCGAGACTGGCTGGCCGGACGCATTTGGCGTGTTCCGTTCGCCGTCCTTCCCGGCCATCGTGCTGTTGGGCTTGCTGCTGATGGCGATTTTTCTGTTTTGGCTCGCCGCGGCACTGAAGATCTACGCTTGGACCCTCGGCCCAGCGTCTCCGGCCTCTCTCGCCGCTTTCTTCCACGACGTCTTCGCGACGGGCGCCGGCTGGGCACTGATCGGTGTCGGCGTCGGTGTCGGTTTCCTGTTCGCGTTGTTGGTGCTGACGATCAGCGTCGTGTCGTTTCCGCTCCTTCTCGACCGAGAGGCGGGTCTTGACACGGCGATTTTGACATCGGTGCGCGCAGTCGTCGCTAATCCGGGCCCGATGGTGCTGTGGGGATTGATCGTCGCAGCCGGGCTGGTGATCGGGTCGCTGCCGTGTCTACTTGGCTTGATCATCGTCATGCCCGTCCTCGGCCATGCCACCTGGCACCTCTATCGGCGGGTGGTCCCGCGCTGAACCGGGCGCCCCGACGCGGTGCTCGACCGCAATTGCGCGAGCGGGCGAAACTCGCTCGCCCCGCTTGCGTTTCCCTCCGCAGGTGGGGAAGTAACGGCAGGTAGTGGGGTCGTTGTGTGCGCGTGGACTCGGCGTCGACATCGTGGCCCCCGAGAAGGGCCCGATGGAAGCTGTATTCGGGGCCGAAATCGGCGAGCTGGTACGCCGGGGCCATGAGCAGCACGGCGTCCGGTTTCATCTGGGTACGACCGCCGCGGCTATCGACGCACGGGGTGTCAGCCTCCATAGCGACGAGCGACTCGACGCCGATCTCGTCGTCGTCGGCATCGGCGTGCGGCCATTGACCGCGCTCGCCGAAACGGCCGGAATCGCCGTCGACAACGGCGTCACGGTTGACGGACATTTGGAAACCAGTGTTCCCGGCATCTGGGCCGCCGGCGACATCGCCCGCTGGCCCGACCCGCTGACCGGTGAGGCTGTACGTATCGAGCATTGGGTTGTTGCCGAACGGCAGGGCCAGACGGCGGGCCGCAATATCCTGGGCAGCCGCGAACGGTTCGACGCGGTTCCTTTCTTCTGGACGCAGCAGCACGATTTGTCCCTGTCCTATGTCGGCCATGCGCGGCAATGGGACCGAGTCGAGATCGACGGCAGCATCGGCGACCGCGATGCGATGGTCAGCTATTGGCAGGGCGGCCGCAAGCTCGCGGCGCTGACCGTCGGACGCGACCTCGACAGCCTCGGCGCGGAACTCGAGCTCGAGCGAACAATCGCAGCTAGCGGGTGACCAGCGCTGTCCCGGTGCCGTCTTCCGATGCGACAGGTGTCCATCCCGGGGACAGCGCCGTCAGATGCGGATAAGATTTCAGGATTTGCTCCGTCACGGGGATATTCGGCCTTCTTTCAGCTTACTTTCTGGCGAGTAAACGGACTTCTAGCGAGTAAGCCGAAAATCAGTTTTCTCATTTATAGGCGCATGCTGGCACTTAATAAGAAGCGTGAAGAAGTATATGTGGCGAAATCCCAATAAGACCGATCAGAATTAGG
>CAVPTU010000061.1:0-35601 GCA_963708565.1 uncultured Alphaproteobacteria bacterium | reverse complement strand
AAAGGTCTCGCGGAAGATATCACGACGCTGGTCACCACAGGCAAGCTCCCTTTCTACAACGAGCTGCGAAAATCCGTCCATCCGGGCCTTCTCGAACTTGTGCGCATCCAGGGCCTGGGGCCGAAGCGTGCCAAGATCCTCTTTGACAAGCTCAAAATCAAAGACATCCCGGCGCCGCTGTTCGGCGTCGACCTCGCGGCCTGGTGGCGGCGCGAGCCGTGACGCCTCTTGCGCCAAGGCGCCGGCGGCGCCAGCTTCGCCTTTGACGGCGAGGAGCGAAGAGCATGAGCGAAGCGGACGAAACCCTGACCATCGACATCGTGAGCGATGTCGTCTGCCCGTGGTGCTACCTCGGCGAAAAGCGCCTCGAAGCGGCGCTCGCCGGCGATCGTCGGCACGATCGTGCGGCCATCCGGGGCCAGCGGCGATCGAGGGCATCGACTGGAAGGACTTCGAACTGGCGATGGACCTGAATGTCCGCACGGTTCTGGTCACGACCGAGGCGGCGATCCCTGAACTGCGCGCACGCGGCGGCGGGGCGCTGCTCTACACAGCGTCCACGTCGGGTCTGACGGGCTCGCAGTTCAGCCCCGTGTACAACATCGCCAAGTTCGGTGTGGTCGGCCTGGTGCATGGCCTGGCAAAGCGGTACGCGCGCGAGAAGATCAGGGTGAACGCGGTGTGCCCTGGGCCCATCGACACGCCGATGCTGCGTGTGTTCGTCGCGCGACCGGACAGCCAGTTGCCGCCCGGCGAGACGCCCGAGACGTTGGTGGTGAAGCGCGGCGGCCAGGTTCCGATGGGACGTCCCGCACGGCCGGAGGAAATTGCCAACGCGGCGCTGTTCCTGATCTCGGACGAGGCGTCGTACGTCACCGGCGTGGCGCTGCCGGTGGATGGTGGCGCAACGGCGTAGCGCCCGCGTTACGCGCGGACGTCAACCAGCAGCGGCGGCTCCTTGAGATAACCATCCGCGAGCCGCCGTCCGGTCTCCCGCATGACCTGGCGATCCATTGCCGAATCCTCCGCGGGAGGCAGCCGCACGATCGTGTCATTGCAGTAGGTCGGGATAACGGCGTCGGCGTCGCGGCACAGTCCGGGCGGGTCGCGGCCCGCCTGCACGGCGCGTATGCCGCGTCGCATCTGGTTGCGGAACATCGTCACCCCTCGATCCGTCGCGGCGAGGTGCTCGAGTCCATGGATGGCGATCGGCCGCTGCGAAACCTGTGCCTCATAGTCGCCGGGGCGCCGTTGGCCATCCTCGTAAGAGTTGGCGGCGAGTTGGCCGGGCAGCATGATAGTACGGTCCCCCCACCACGCAGGCGTGACACCAGCGGTCTCGCTCACGTGACGATACTCTATGAGCATGGTGTTGGTGTCATCGAGGGGGACGATCCAGCGGGTCATCATCGGGCCGCTGAACGGATGCTCCGCGTGGCCGTCTTCCCAGATCGGCGCCACCTGCTGGAGGTTGGGCATGATGCATTCCACCATCCGCGCCCAGACATTATTCCCGACCCGCCTGGTCGCGACGTAGATCGTGCCGATCGGGGTTTCGACAAACTCCAGCTCCGGCAGCACGCCGAATTCGTTGGTGAACTGCGAGCCGCTGACGATGGTGTGGAGGAACGCGGTATGGGCGGGGTCCATCGCGTTCTCCATGATCTGTAGCCAGTTGCACGGATAGAAATACTTCCTGCCGGGAATGATGTGGTGACCCGAGCGAACGAAGCTGTCGTACACCGGCACCGGAGGCCGGTGGTCGGGCGGACCCATGTAGGCGAAGACGATGCCGCGGTCCTCATGGGTGGGATACGCGCTGTGATACAGGCGGTCCTTCAGGGTGCTGTCGGCCGGCTCGCCCGGGGTCTCCAGGATGGCGCCGTCCGGGGCGAACAGCCAGCCGTGGTAACAGCATCGAATTCCCTTGGCGTCGATCAGTCCGAACTCCAGCGACGTGCCGCGATGCGGGCAATGCAGTTCGAGCAGACCGACGTTGCCACTCCCGTCGCGGAACACCACCAGTTCCTCGCCGAGAATCGTGATGCGTTGCGGCAGGTCTCCCAGGTCATCGGAAAAGCAGATCGGCTGCCAGTAGCGGCGCAGGTATTCGCCGCACGGCGTATTGGGGCCGACATGGGTGAGTTCAGTGTCCTCGGCCGGGACATCGCGATGGTGATAGCCGCCGAAACGCTCCCTCAGGAACGGAGCCCTGGTAACCATGCAGTCCTCCTTTCTGCCGGGGGAGGGGTATATACTTACCTGGTTCGACTGTATTCGTAATCCTCGCGCTCGCCTGTCCCTGACCGCAGCCCCGCCGGCATCGGCGCGCGCGTGGCGTTCACCTTCGCGTGCACATCGAGCGCGGCCTGGTCCTTCCACAGCTCGAGCAACGCCAGCTTGTCGGGATGAACAACGCTCTGGAACACCTCGAACTGCTCACAACCGGGCTCCTGCATCACCTCCGCGCAACGCGCCCGAAACGCCTGCGCCAGTTCCGAACCCTTGCCCGGTGCGGCGGTGATCGTGACGACGAGACGGACTGCCATGTTGTTACCTCCCATGCGCGGACGACGCGGAAGAGTAGTGACGCGCCGATGCCTCGCGTCAAGCGCCGGGTCGTCTCGCTCTCATCCCGAACGGCCTATAAAGGCACTGCATTTGTGCAGCGCAGTAACCAGCGCCTGGATCTTCTTCGGCGCCAGGTCGATGTTGACCATCCGGTCCGGCGTCTTGATCGTCAGCTCCTGCGCCGAGAGAAGCATATCGTCGATCGGCTGGTTGATCAGGAACTTGAGACTGGTTGACCCGGTCATCGCCGGGATGTTGGGTGTGCCGTCGCCGTGGCCCAGCCAGGTGCTGCCGATCCGCATCGCCACGTTCCACATATAGCCTGAGGGAAAGCTCCAGCTCTTTTGTTGGACCATGACACGCGGCGGAAGCTTGTTGCTCCATGCGAACTCGAACTGGCCATCGTCGCTCTTGAGCGTCATGACGCAGGTCACCGCGTCCCCGTCGCGGTGCTCGGTGACGCTTCCGCCAGGCGTGCTCCACCAGTTGGTCACGCTCGCGGCCGCGACCAGCAGGCTCGATGTCAGAAGAGGCAATTTCGCTATGGCTGGATAGATCATCTGTCTGTCCCCTTGTCGTGACGGTGCGCCGTGCGGCGCAGGACAGCCGGAGGGTGACCCCGCGGAACAGCGGTCACCCGGCGGATCGGGCTATCGGCGGTTCGCCCGACGGTTTGAAGGGTCGCCGTACGACACGGCTGCCGTCGTGGGCGCTGGTCTTCCGTTGAGCATGCGTCTTCCGTTGAGCATGCGTTCGATCATGTTCGCCTCCTTCGTGCCTGGGACGACGACAGCTTCAGACGCCGGCCGTCGTTCGCCGCGGGACGTCAGGGTGAAGTTGAGCGGGCCGCCGAAATTCGACTGATCGCGACACTTGAGTGCAATGCTTCATGTCGATGAGCCGTATTCCCCCCGGGGTGGAGTTCTCGCTTCCACCGCCGGTTGTCAAGCCGCGAATGCTTCTTGTTCCGGCTGCGATCGGCTGCATTCGTCAAACGTTCGCGGCGGCCGATCGAGGCCGGCCGCAGATCAGATCGGCTGTTCTTTCCGCGAGCATGTCGGGCATGGCCGAGGCGTCCACCACCACCCGCAGTCACTGAAGCCGCGCACCTTCGGACCACGTCCCATTGGACGCCTGCCTGTCACGGATGGCGGGGCCGCCGTGCCGCATTCCTTCCCAGCGTATCGCGTGGCACGGGGATTGTATGTCCAGCCCAACGGAATAAGGATCAGGTCCGCCTGATACTGGGAGACAACAACCATGACCACCAGACCCGGCCGCCGGGCGCTCGCCGTGGCCGCCGCGCTGCTGCCCGCCGCTTCCCTCATTCGTTCCGCAGCGGCACAGTCCGCCAACGAAACCACGTTCGACCGCATCCGCCGCACCAAGACGCTGCGTATCGCCGCCCTCCCGGGTGAGCTGCCGTATTTCCAGAAGGACCTCGTCAGCGGCGAATGGAGCGGCGCCTGCATCGACATGGCAAGAGACATCGCCAAGGTGTTCGACGCGCAATTGACCTATGTCGAATCCACCTACGGCAATTCCGTCCTTGATCTGCAATCGAACAAGGTGGACCTCGCGTTCGCCCTGAACCCGACGCCGCAACGAGCTCTGTCGATCGGCTTCACCCATCCGATGATCGTGCATCCGTTCGGCTGCGTTGCTCGCAAGGGGCTCGATCCGAACACATGGGACGATCTCAACAAGCCGGAGATCAGGGTCGTGTACGACATCGGCTCGCTGCACGAGGTCGCCGCGAAGCGCTATTGCCCAAAGGCACAGCTCACCGGCTACAAGACGCGCGACGACTGCACGCTGGCGCTACAATCGGGCCGCGCCGATGCGCACATCCTTGCGGCGATCCTGGGGCTGTCCGCGATCGGCAGGAACCCCAACCTTGGCAGCTATCATCTGCTGACCGGGCCGCTGGTGGCGCTGCCAAGCTGTCTCGGCATCCAGCGCGAGCCCGACACGCGGTTCGTCGACGTCATCAATGCATGGATCGACTACAACCGTGGCACCGCCCAGATCCGCGAGTGGCTGCTCGACGGGCTCGCGAAATTCGGCGTCAGCCGCGATCAGATCCCCGCTACGCTGACCTTCTGACGAAGACCGAAGGAGAGGGCGATGTTCTATCAGTGGGACTTCGCCTTCCTGCTGCGCTACGCACCGCTGTTCTGGAAGGGTGTGTTGGTCACGCTGGCCTACACCGTGTCCACGATCCTGCTTGGACTGATCATCGGACTGTTGCTCGGTCTCGGCCGATTGTCGCGCTCGAAACTGTTGAACATCCCGCTGGTCGCATTCATCGAGGCGTTTCGCTGCACGCCGCTGCTGGTGCAGATCGTCTGGTTCTACTACGCGCTGCCCGTGCTGCTGAACATCCAGATACCCGCCACCACCGCCGCGGTGCTGGTGCTGTCGTGCTATACAGGTGCGTTCTACGCCGAGATCTTCCGCGGCGGCATCATCTCCATCGAGCAGGGCCAATGGGACGCGGCGCGCGCACTCGGTCTGCGGCCCTGGCCGATGATGCGCAAGGTGATCCTGCCGCAGGCGGTCAAGCGGATGATCCCGCCGTTCGTCAACCAGTCGATCACCCAGCTCAAGAACACCTCGCTGGTCTCGACGATCGCGGTGCCGGATCTGCTGTATCAGGGCACGCTGATCACCGCCGACACCTACCGGCCGCTCGAGGTCTATACCGTGGTGGCGCTGATCTATTTCGCCATGCTGTTTCCCAGTACGCTGCTGGCCCAGGCGTACGAACGGCGCCTGGCCAGATCAAGATGAACTCGACGTTCCTGGGCAGCAACTGCTCGGCCAGCGTCACCCAGTATGACGCACCGACCGGCAGGACCTCGTCGTTGAAATCATAGCATGGATGGTGGAGCGCGGGATCGTCCTTGCCGCGGCCGCCTCCGATCATGATGTAGCTGCCCTGCTTGGCATTCAGCATGAACGAGAAATCCTCGCCGCCCATCGTCGGCTTCCGCATGTGCATCACACGCGCCTCGCCTGCAACCGTCGTCGCGGCACGACGGGCGAGCGTGGTGGCGTCGGGGTCATTCACCGTCGCAGGATAGTCGCGGGTGAACACCACGTCGGCCTTGGCGCCGAAGCTCTCCGCTATGCCGGCGGCGAGCCGCCGCACACCGTCCTCCAACTGATCGCCGACATGCGCGTCGAACCAGCGCGCGGTGCCCAGCATGCGCACGGTCTCGGGGATCACGTTGTAGGTATGGCCGCCGCTGATGTGTCCGATGGTGACCACGCCGCCTTCGATCGGCTCGATCGTCCGCGCCACGATCGTTTGCAGCGCGGTGACGATGTGGCTGGCGATCACGATCGGGTCCGTGCCGAAATGCGGTTGCGCTGCGTGTGTGCCCTTCCCGGTGATGGTAATTTCGATGTTCGCTACCGCCGCCATGATCGGACCGTTGCGCCAGGCGAAAGTGCCGGCCGGCATCTGCGGCCAGTTGTGCATGCCGAACACCATCTCCATCTTGCAGCGCTCGAACAGGCCTTCCTTCACCATGATGTCGCCGCCGGCGAGGTTCTCTTCCGCCGGCTGGAAGATGACGTAGACAGTCCCGTCGAAGTTGCGCGTCTCGGCCAGATACTTTGCCGCGCCGAGCAGCATGGCGGTGTGGCCGTCGTGGCCGCAGGCATGCATGACGCCCGCGTGCCGCGAGGCGTAGGATGCGCCGGTCCCCTCCATGATCGGCAGCGCATCCATATCGGCGCGCAGGCCGATCGCGCGTTCCGAATTGCCGCTCCCGCGGATCACGCCGACCACACCGGTGCGCGCCAGGCCGGTGATGACCTCGTCGACGCCGAACTCCTTCAGCTTCGCCCGCACCACGCCGCTGGTGCGGGTCTCCTGCAACGCCAGTTCCGGATGCGCGTGCAGATCGCGCCGCCATTCCGTCATCTCGCGCTGAAACTCCGCGATGCGGTTGATGATTGGCATGAAGGCCCCATAACCCGTTGTATTCGCTAAACATTTCTCCGACGGGACGACGTTGGCGCCCAGCGGTGCCATTTTGCGGCTCGTGCATTTTACCACCTGGGGCGTTCCGTTACAACCTGTTCCGGGTCCGTTCGCCGGGAGGCACATGGATCACCCCATCTCCGTGCCTGGCTCCGCCAGTGAAGGTCCGCGCGAGCCCTTCCCGAAGAGGCATTGGCGTAAATCCGAGCGTGCCGATCATCGGTTCCACGGCAAAGCTCCTATCCTCCAGCAGCCGCCGGATCTCCGCCGCACGCACCCGCGGCAGAAGCGGAAGCCAACCGAAGATAGCGGCCAGCGCCGTCAACGGACCGGCGGGCAGCGCAACGATCCGAGGCGCCGCTAGTCCGCTGGCGGCAGCGACAGCGCATATGAACTCGGCATAGGGCAGGGGTGTCGGCCCCGCGATCACCAGCGCATGGGGGCCATCCCAGTCGCGACGCAGCGCAACGCGGACAGCGCGTGTCACGTCGTCCTGGTGGATCGGCTGCACCAGCGCCGTCCCGCCGCCCGGCAGCGGCACAAACGGCAACCGGCGCAACAGGGCGGCGAGCCGTTGCACGTTGTCCTCGCCCTGCGCGCCGTAGATCATCGTGGGATGCATCATGACGCCTGAACGGCCGGAGGCGAGAAATGCGGCCTCTCCCGCCAGCACGCCGTCGCCGTGCGCATCGGGCCAGCGCGTGAACTTGCGCGTGCTGCCGATAAGGACGAAGTGTGCCTGGTCGGGCGCGGCCGCAAGCACACTCGCTGCGTGGCGCGCATGGGCACAGCACACGATGTGCGTGGCATCGGCGAGCGCGTCGCGCAGTCGCGGCGGATCGGTTACATCCGCGATGCGTGCCGGCACGCCGATGCCCGTCGCGGCCCATTTCGCGGCGTCGCGCACCACCGGGACGAACGTGCCGCCATCGGCCAGCAGCGACCGGCACAGCGCGCTGCCGCTGCGGCCCGATGCGCCGATGATGTGGACCTGCGACACCATCCTGTTACGCTTAGCATGGGCTGTTACGCTTGGCATGGTGGATCCAGCCGTATGGAGGAGTGCATGGCGCGCGTGCCGTATCTCGAGGTGTCCGATCTGTCGGCGGAAAACCGAGACCTGTTGCAGCGTCGGATCAGCCTGGCACAGGCGCTGGTGAACTCGCCCGACGCGGCGCGCGCATTTGGCGCCCTGGGCCAGTTCATCCGCTTCGGCAGCAAGCTCGATCCGCGGCTGCGCGAACTCGCGATCCTTCAGGTCGGCTGGCTGGCGCGGTCGCCCTATGAGTGGTCGCACCACGTCAAGCTGGGCCATGATTTCGGCGTAAGCGATGACGACATTCGCGCGCTCATCGACGACACCGCCGGAAAGCCGACACAGCTCGACGACATGGCGAAGACGGTGCTGCGTGCGGCGCGCGAGATGACGCAGGACGGCGCCATGTCCGACGCCACCTTCGCCACGCTGCGTGAGGCCCTCGGCAACGAGTTGATCGTCGATCTGACGATCACCATCGCGTTCTACAATGCGGTCGTGCGCGTGCTGGCGACCCTACAGATCGATGTCGAGGATGACTATATTCCGTATCTGCGACAATTTCCGCTGCCTGCCTGACAGGAGGTCCGCGTGAGGATCGGCGTTCCAAAGGAGATCAAGACTCACGAGCATCGCGTCGGGCTTACCCCGGCCGGCGTTCGCGAGCTCGCCATCCACGGCCATCAGGTGACGGTCGAGCGCAATGCCGCCGCCGGCATCGGCATTGCCGACGACGCCTATCGCGCGGCTGGCGCCGCCTTGGTGGACACAGCCGCGGAGGTGTTCGCCATCGCCGATCTGATCGTGAAGGTGAAGGAGCCGCAGCCTGCCGAGATCGCCATGCTGCGGCAGGGTCAGGTGCTGTTCACCTATCTGCACCTCGCCGCCGACAAGGCGCAGACCCATGGGCTGATGCGCACCGGTGCCACCTGCATTGCCTACGAGACGGTCACCGACCGATCCGGCGCACTGCCCTTGCTTGCGCCGATGAGCGAGGTGGCCGGCCGCATGTCGGTGCAGGTCGGCGCCCATTGCCTGGAGAAGGAGCAGGGCGGCGCCGGCGTGCTGCTCGGCGGTGTGCCCGGCGTGGCGCCCGCCAAGGTGGTGGTGCTGGGCGGCGGAGTGTCGGGCACCAATGCCGCGCGCATGGCGGTCGGTCTGGAAGCTTCGGTCACCATCATCGACAAGTCGCTGCCGCGGCTGAAGGAGCTCGATCTGCAGTTCGGCCCGCGCGCGACCACGCTGTTCGCCACGGCTGGAGACGATCGAACAGCAGGTGCTGGCGGCGGATCTGGTGATCGGCGCGGTGCTGGTGCCGGGTGCGGCGGCGCCGAAGCTGGTGTCGCGCGAGATGGTGGGGCAGATGCGCCCCGGTTCGGTGCTGGTGGACATCGCTATCGATCAGGGCGGTTGCTTCGCGACCAGCCGCCCGACCACGCATTCCACGCCGACCTACGTGGCCGAAGGCGTGGTGCACTACTGCGTCACCAACATGCCCGGCGCCGTCGCGCGGAGCTCCACCTTCGCGCTGACCAACGCCACGCTGCCGTTCGTCATCGCGCTGGCCGAGAAGGGATGGCGCAAGGCGCTGGCCGACGATCCGCATTTGCTGCACGGGCTGAACGTCCATGCCGGCAAGGTGACATACGAGGCGGTGGCTCACGACCTGAACCTGCCCTACGCAGCCCCCGAGATGCTCCTGGCAGCCTAAGGCTTCCAATCCTCCCCCTCCCCTCGCGGGAGAGGGCGCATCATCACGGAGAGGGCGCGCGCCCGCTGGCCTGCCCGTAGGTCCTGAACCGTTGGTGCGCGACCCGCATCTCGTCCGCGCTCAGCAGCCGCGGCGTCCCGACGGACCGCGCCAGCAGGTACTGCCGGCACAGCGTCTCCAGCACGACGGCGGCGGTCAGCGCGCGATCCGCTGTCGCCGCATGCACGATCATGCCGTGGTTGGCGAGCAGGCATGCGGTGCGCCCTGCCAGCGCCGCCACCGCAAGCCGCGCCAGCTCCGGCGTGCCGAACGTGACGTAGGGCGCGCAGCGCACATCGTCGCCGCCGAAATTCGCCACCATGTAGTGGAACGGCGGCAGCCCTTCGTTCAGGCAGGCAAGCGCGGTGCAGGCGTCAGCGTGCGTGTGCACGATGCACTGCGCGGCCGGGTAGGCAAGGTAGATCGCCGCGTGCATCGCCCATTCGCTGGACGGCGCGTCTGCCCTTCACGTCGCCGGCCAGCGTCATCGCCACCAGCGTCGTCCGGCTCCAGCGTCTCCGCCGAACAGCCGGACGGCGTGATGATCATGCCGTTTCGCGTGCGATGGCTGACATTGCCGGAACTGCCGGCGATCAGTCCGCGACGGCCGATCTCGCGGTAGACCGTCGCGACGTCTGCGGCGCGTCTGGACGCGTCGGTCACATCAGGAACACGCCCTTGCCGTCCGACTGATGGTCGAACAGCTTGTACGCCTCCTCCGCCTGCTCCAGCTTCCAGCGATGGGTGAACAGCGCATCGACATCGATCTTGCGCTCGACGCAGAACGTCGCGCACTCCGCCTGGATGATGTTGGAGAAGGTCCACGACGCGATCAGCGTCATCTGCCGCCGCAACAGCATCGGACTGACATCGATCTTCACGTCGCCGCCCTCGCCGACGAAGCACATCGTGCCCCACACCTTGGTGCTGCGGATCGCATTCGCCCGCGCCTCGGGATTGCTGGAGGTATCCAGCGCGCAGTCCGCGTAACGCCCGTGCGTCAGGTCCTTGATCGCCGCCATCGGGTCGTTCGATCCCGGATCCACCACCTCGTCCGCGCCGAAATCCTTGGCCCGCTGGAGCCGCTGCGGGTTGATATCGAGCGCGATCACCCGCGCGCCCATCGCCTTGGCGAACTGCGTGCCCGCCAATCCCACCGGCCCCTGGCCGAAGATCGCCAGCGTGTCGTTGCCCGACAGCCGCATCCGACGCAGCGCGCTATACGCCGTGCCGGACCCGCACGAGATCGCCGCACCAGCCGAGAACGTCAGTTCGTCCGCCAGCGGCACGAGCGTATTCGCCGGCACCTTCAGATACTTCGCATGACCGCCATGCGAGTTGCTGCCATACACCTTCACCGGCACTTCCTGGCAGAGCTGCTGCCAACCGGAACGGCAGTGATTGCACTGCGTGCAGCCCTGGTAGTGGTGCACCATGACGCGTTCGCCGACCCGCGCCTCCTTCTCGGATACGCCGGGTCCGACCGCTGCCACCACGCCGCAGGGTTCGTGGCCGGCGATCACCGGATCGGGGTTCTGCGGAAAGCCGGTCGCCTGACGCGTCTGCCCCTTCGGCCGGCGATACTGGTGCAGGTCGCTGCCGCACATGCCGGAGGCCTTCATCTCGACCACCACTTCGTCGGGCCCCGGCGTGGGGTCGGGGAAATCCATCATCTCCAGCTCACGGCCGCCGGTGAATACGACACCACGCATGGTTCCCTCCTGTCCTGTCGTTGCGACGAGCGGAGCGGTCCCGGACGTGATCCGGGGAGCAGTCCCCACCCGGGTCGCAGATTGCTTCGTCGCCGCGTTCCTCGCAATGACGGGCGCGGGCGGCGCGCTATTGCGCCTGCGCGCTCGCCTCGCTGCGCGTGGCGCCGGCACGAGCGGCAAGTGCGGCGGCCATGAATTCGTCGAGATCGCCATCCAGGACAGCGTCGGGATTGCCCTTCTCGACGCCGGTGCGCAGGTCCTTCACCAACTGATACGGCGCCAGCACGTAGTTGCGAATCTGGTGTCCCCAGCCGATGTCGGTCTTGGCGGCCTCCACGGCTGTGGCCGCCGCCTCGCGCTTCTGCAACTCCGCCTCATAGAGCCGTGCCTTCAGCATCGCCATCGCCATCGCACGGTTGCGGTGCTGACTGCGATCAGTCTGGCACGCCACGATAATGCCGCTCGGGACATGCGTGATGCGGATCGCGCTTTCCGTCTTGTTGACGTGCTGCCCGCCGGCACCCGACGCGCGATACGTATCGACCTTCAGGTCGCTCTCGTTGATCGCTATGTCGATGTTGTCGTCGACCACCGGATACACCCATACGCTGGCGAAACTGGTGTGCCGCCGCGCATTGGCATCGAACGGGCTGATGCGCACCAGCCGGTGCACGCCGGCCTCGGTCTTCAGCCAGCCATAAGCGTTCGGTCCGCTAATTTGCAGCGTCGCCGACTTGATGCCGGCCTGCTCGCCCTCGCTCTGCGCCAGCAGTTGCGCCTTGTAGCCGTGCTGCTCGGCCCAGCGCATATACATGCGCATCAACATCTCGGCCCAGTCCTGCGCCTCGGTGCCGCCGGTGCCCGCATTGATCTCAACGTAGGCGTCGTTGGCGTCCGCCTCGCCCGCCAGCAGGCTCTCGATCTCGCGCCGCTTCGCCTCGTCGGCCAATGCGCGCAGCGCGGCCATGCCTTCCGCGGCCATCGCCGCATCGCCATCCGCCTCGGCCAGCGCCATCAGTTCGAGCGTATCGGCAACCTCATGCTCGAGCCTGCGCAGCCCCTCCATCTGCCCGGCCAGATGGTTCCGCTCGCGCATCACCCTCTGCGCGACGGCGGCATCGTTCCAGAGTTCGGGGAACTCGGCGCGAGCGTTCAGCTCCGCGAGGCGGCCCTCGGCGACATCCCAGTCAAAGATGCCTCCTCAGCAGTGCGATCGACTGCTTGATCTGTTCATTCAGGGCGTCCGACTCGGCTGACATCAACTCACCCACGATCCTGAGGGAAGGGCGCGGCTAATAGATCCCGCCCAGATTGTTGTCGACTCCGCCCTGCACGGCCTGCGACGCGTCCGCCGGCGCCGAACCGTCGGCGGGTGCCGTCGCCACCGATGCACCGACCGGCCGCGAGGCACCCGGAACCTGGTCCGGCTTGAACGCGTCCGTCACCACGCCGGAACCCGTGTCCCACTGCGCCATGGTCACGTCCGGCGGCTGCTGGAAGTTCAGCACCGGCCGGTTCTTCAGCGCCACGGCCATGAAGTCGTGCCAGATCGGGCCCGCGACGTGCGCACCCGTCTCGTTGTTGCCCAGCGTCGCCGGATTGTCGAACCCGACCCACACCGTCGTCACCAGATCCGGCGTGAAGCCGGAGAACCAGGCATCGGTGAAGTCCTGCGTCGTGCCGGTCTTGCCGGCGATCGGATGGCCAAGCCCGGCCACCACCGGCACGCCCGTGCCGCGTGTCGTCACGCCCTGCATCATCGTGATGAGCTGGAACACCGATGCCGGATCGGCGATCGCCTTCCGCTGGTCGGTAAGCTCGGGGGGATTACCCGGAGCCGAACAGTCGCCGCAGCTGATCACGGATGGCCGCCAGACCACATGCCCGTCGGGATCCTGGACACTGTCGATCAGTGTCGGAATCACCTCGCGCCCACCTTCGTCCAGCGAGGCATAGGCACCCGCCTCGCGCATGACCGTCGTCTCCACCGCGCCGAGTGCGGCCGGCAGCACGCGCGGCATCGACTCTACCTCGTGGAATGCGATGGCGTTTTCCGCGATGGCCTCCATGCCGATGTTCTGCGCCACGTGCAGCGTCACCAGGTTCAGCGATTTCTCCAGGGCGACCCGCAATGGCGTTGGTCCGCCGAACTCCATCTCGAAGTTGTTCGGCCGCCAACGGCCCGCCGCCGTGTCCATCACGATCGGCGCATCGAGGAAGCGCTGGCTCGGCGAAATACCCTTCTCCAAGGCGGTCAGATAGACGAGCGGCTTGAAGCTGGAGCCGGGCTGCCGCTGCGCCTGGGTGGCCCGATTGAACTGGCTGCCCTCAAAGCTCCATCCGCCGACCATCGCGAGCACGCGCCCGGTGGTGGGATCGAGCGATACCAATGCACCCTGCACCGCGGGAATCTGCCGCAGCGCCAGACGCGGCAGCGATGCGGGCGCCGGCCTGGCGTTCTTTGCCGGCTGCACGACGGGCGGCATCCCATTCGGTTCGACTATGACGACGTCGCCCTGCTGCATCACGTCGGTCATGCGCCGCGGCGCCGACCCGGGCTTGCCGTCCTTCACCGGCCGCGCCCAGGCGATGTCGGACAGCGCCAGCGTCCCGGTGCGTGGCTGCGGCGCCTGGCCGGACCCATCGAGCCAGCCGAGCCGCGCTTCGCCATCGGTGGTTTCGAGGACCACGGCGAGCTTCCAGTCCGGCAGCATGCCCTGCGGGCGCGCCATCTGCCCCAACGGCTCCGCCCAATCCTTCGCCAGCGCCGGCCCGCCATCGAGGTGCCCGACCGGGCCACGCCAGCCGCCCAGCTTGCGGTCGTAGGCCATCAGTCCGTCGCGCACCGCCTTCTCGGCGGCGGCCTGGAGCGTGGGGTCAAGGCTGGTCCGCACCATCAGCCCGCCCTGCGTCGTCACATCGGCGCCGAACTGTGCGATCAGCTGCCGCCGCACGTCCTCGGCGAACCAGTCGGCGCCGGGAATCGGCTGCGGCCGGCGGAATTCGGACGGCACGATGGGCTCGGCCCTGGCCGCCTCTGCCTGGGCCGCGGTGATGACGTGATCCTCGGTCATCCGGTCCAGCACCCAGTCGCGCCGGGACTTCGCCGCATCGGGGGACTTGAACGGGTTATAGTTGTTGGGCGCCTTCGGCAGCGCGGCGAGGAATGCCGCCTCCGCCAGCGTGAGCTGATCGAGCGGTTTGTTGAAGTAGGTCTCGGCTGCGGCGGCAACCCCGTACGAGCCCATCCCAAGATAGATCTCGTTCAGGTACAGCTCGAGGATGCGCTGCTTCGACAGAGTCTGTTCGATCCGCATCGCCAGAATCGCCTCGCGCGCCTTGCGGGCGAGCGAAACCTGATTGTCCAGCAGCATGTTCTTGGCGACTTGCTGCGTGATTGTCGAAGCCCCGATCGGGCGCCGCTGGCCCATATGCGACATGTCGAACACCGCGGCACGCACGATCGCCAGCGGATCGACGCCCGGGTGCGTCCAGAAATGCTGGTCCTCGGCCGAGACGAAGGCCTGTTTCACCAGGTCGGGAATCGCCGAGTACGGCACGAAGATCCGCCGCTCGGTTGCAAGCTCGGCCATCAGCCGGCCGTCGCCGGCGAACACGCGGCTCATCACGGGCGGCTGGTAGTTGCGCAATCCATCGACGTCCGGCAGGTCCGCGGAAAAGCGCTCCCAGGCCGTGTAGGTGCCGATACCGCCAACTGCGACCGCCAGCAGGCCGATGCCGAACAGCCCGCCGACGACGCCGCGCGCGAAGCGGCGGACCAGGCCCCGGCGCCGCTTGCGGGGCGGCGGCGGAGGCTGCCGCTTGCGGCCCTTGCGGCTGTCCGGCGAGGAGGGCGCCAGCTTATCGCCGGCTGTCAGGGGCTCGTTCATGGAGCAGCGATATGGGCCATTTCCGCACCTCCGACTAGCGGCCAGAATGCTAGCCAGACATCCATTCAGCGCGATCAAACTCTGCCTGGCGCGCAGCGGCGGCAAAATAGCCATCGACCGCGCGCCGCATCGCCACCGCGACCTCCGCGCGATGGCGCGGGCGGCGCAGTTCCGACTCATCCGCGGGATTCGACATGAACCCCATCTCCACCAGAACACTCGGGATGTCGGCCGCCTTCAGCACGACGAAGCCGGCATGCCGCTCCGGATTCGGCAGCATCGGCATGTCCTGGTCCAGGCTGCCGACCATCGAACGCGCCAGCCTGCTCGAGCCGACCCGCGTTTCGCGCTGCACCAGACTCGCCAGTATGCGGGCGACCTCTGGCGAAGTATTGAACCCGCCGCCAAACCGATCGGCACTGTTCTCGCGCCGCGCCAGCGCGGCCGTCTGCGGGTCCGATGCCGTATCGGCAAGTGTATATACACTTGCGCCACGTACCGTATGATCGGCGAGGGCATCCGCATGCATCGAGACGAACAACGCCGCACCGTGCGCCTGCGCGATCTCCACCCGGGCGTCCAATGGAACGAACGTGTCGCGTGTGCGGGTCAGCGCGACCCGGTAGCGGCCCTCGGCCTCCAACTGGCGCTTCAACTCGAACGCCACGGCGAGAGCCACCTGCTTCTCGTAGGTGCCGGAAAACCCGATCGCACCAGGATCCTTGCCGCCGTGACCGGGGTCCAGCATCACCAGCGGCGCCGGCGGCTCTGTCCCATGCCCCGGCCGTGTCGCTGCTGAACGGCTGGGGGCGGGGGCGCCCAGCGCCGCACGAATGCCCCCGGGCAGAAGGAAAGTCCCGACAATTCCAGTCCCCGACCCGAGGCGGCCAAGCAGCACGCGACGCGAGAGCGGACAGGAAGCCATGGGGTTTTTCTAACACATCAGGTGCAGAATTGCACGTTGCGCGTTGATTACGGCTGCTTCATGGCCAGGTCTCCTGCCTCCAACCATCGCTTGCGGAGCCCGCCGCTTTGCTTCATGGTCTGGTCTGCTCCGGTGACGCACCTGGGGAAAGCGGGATCAACCGCTGCCGCAGGCGAGGATATCGGTGGAAGCGACGACTTGTGATCCCGCCGGGCCAAGGGTTTGGCGGGAGTGTCCAGGGAGGGTCGCGACCCGCCGCTGCCGCGTCATCGCCCGCGCCGCGCTCGCAGCGCGCCGGGGATCCGCTGCCGCAATCGGGCTGGCAGGCAGCAAACCTCACCGGGGCCAGCTCCGGTCGCCAGGGACTGATTTTCGTCGGAAGCATGCTCGTTATAGGCCAGGCACTAACCAATTCGGCGGCCATCCCCATCTTGCTGGATGGGATGATGATGTGTTGCCGCAATGCTCGGCCGGACGATTTGCCGATCCTTGAGCGGACGGGCCAGCCCCATCCCACACGCCTATTTCGCCGCTCGCCCTCGCGCGTCCCAAGGGGATCCGCGCCGCGCTGCCGGGCGGCCTACCGGAGTTCAGGACTGAATGACCAAGCGTATGTTGATCGACGCCACCCACACGGAAGAAACCCGTGTGGTGGTGCTGGATGCTAGCCGGCTGGAGGATTTCGATGTCGAGACATCGACCAAGCGCCAGCTCAAGGGAAATATCTACCTCGCCAAGGTGGTTCGTGTAGAACCGAGCCTCCAGGCCGCCTTCGTCGAGTATGGCGGCAACCGCCACGGCTTCCTCGCCTTCGGCGAAATCCACCCCGATTACTATCAGATCCCCGTCGCCGACCGGCAGCGGCTGATCGAGCAGCAGGCCGAGGAGGCGCGACGCGAGGAGGAGGAGGAAGACCGCGCCGCGGAGGCCGCGGCAGGCGAAGCCGCGACCGAGACCGAACCGTCCGAAACGGTGACGGAGGCAACGGAGCCGGAGTTCAGCGAGCCGGATACCGTCGCGGAGGCGCAGGGTGAGGATCCGGCGGCACAGCCGGCGGAGATCGCCGGTGAGGTCGTCGCGGTGCCGTTCGACGATCCGGAGCCTGCCCGCGAACCGGACGAAGCCGTTCTCGTGGAGCCTCAGCTCGGAGCCGCCGAAGCCACGGTCGATGTGCTTGAGGCGGAGCCCGTCGAAGCTGCGGCGGACCCGGGCGACGAGACCGCCGTTGCTGCCGAACCGGTCCCCGAGCCGCCGCCCGAGACGTTGGGTGGCGAGTTCGACGGCGCCGATGACGCGAGCGAGCGTCGCATCCCGCCGCGCTATCTGCGCAACTACAAGATCCAGGAGGTGATCAAGCGCCGGCAGATCCTGCTGGTGCAGGTGGTGAAAGAGGAACGCGGCACAAAGGGCGCCGCCCTGACCACCTATCTGTCGCTCGCCGGCCGCTTCTGCGTGCTGATGCCAAACTCGCCGCGCGGCGGCGGCATTTCGCGCAAGATCACCTCGCCGGCGGATCGGCGTCGGCTGAAGGACATCATGGCCGAGCTGGACATCGCGCAGGGCATGGGCCTGATCGTGCGCACCGCCGGCGCCAACCGGCCCAAGGCCGAGATCAAGCGCGACTGTGAATACCTGTTGCGCCTCTGGGACGACATCCGCGAGCACACGCTGAAATCGGTTGCGCCTGCGCTGATCTACGAGGAAGCCAGTCTCATCAAGCGCGCGATCCGCGACGTGTATTCGCGCGACATCGACGAGATTCAGGTGGACGGCGAAGAGGGCTGGCGCGCCGCGCATGAGTTCATGCGCATGCTGATGCCGAGCCACGCCAAGAAGGTGCAGCTCTGGAAGAACGGTGGGATGCCGCTGTTCGCCAAGCATCAGGTCGAGGCGCAGCTCGATTCGATGTTGCTGCCGACCGTCCAGCTTCGCTCAGGCGGCTATCTGGTGATCAACCAGACCGAGGCGCTGGTCGCAATCGACGTCAATTCAGGGCGCTCGACGCGCGAACGGGGCATCGAGGAGACCGCGCTGCGCACCAACCTCGAAGCCGCCGATGAAGTCGCCCGGCAGTTGCGGCTGCGCGACCTGGCCGGACTGATCGTCATCGACTTCATCGACATGGAGACGCGCAAGCACAACGCGATGGTCGAGAAGCGCCTGAAGGACGCGCTGAAGAACGACCGCGCGCGCATCCAGGTCGGCCATATCAGCCATTTCGGCCTGATGGAGATGAGCCGGCAGCGACTGCGTCCGTCGCTCGCCGAGACCAGCTTCATCACCTGCCCGCATTGCGGCGGCATGGGGCATGTGCGCTCGACCGAGAGCGCGGCGATCCATGTGCTGCGTGGCATCGAGGAGGAGGGGGCGAAGCGTCGCGCGGCCGAGATCGTCGTGTATGCGGCGCCGCAGGTCGCGCTCTACATCCTCAACCACAAGCGTGAGCGGCTGACCGATATCGAGCAGCGCTATGGCATGCGGGTGGTCTGTCTCGGCGACGATGCGCAGATGACCTCGCAGTTCCGCATCGAGCGGCTGAAGGCGCAGGTTGCGACCGAGGCGCCGGTGGCGATCACGCAGGCGGAACCGCCCCCGCCGCTGGAGACCGAGGCGGAGGATGAGATCGCCGGCGAGGAGGGAACCGGGGACGAGGCGGCGGAAGACGCCGTCCGCGCCGTCGCAGGCGAGACGGCCGAGGAGGCCGAGCATCGCCATCGCCGTCGCCGTCGCCGCCGTCGTGGCGGACGGCGCGAGGATGCGGCGCCCGCACCGGTCGCCGATGCCATGCCCGCCGGCGAAGGCGAGGAAGTCGAGGCGTCCGATAGTCATATCGAGGGCGTCCCCGAGCACGCCGAGACGAGCGCGGAGGAACCCTCCGAGGCCTCGGGTCAGACGCCCGGGGGCAGGCTGCGCCGCGGCCGGCGCGGCGGTCGTCGTCGCCGTCACGAGGGCAACGGCGAGATGCCGCCGCACGCCGAGCCTGGCGCCGAACAGCCGGAATTGCCGCCGGTCTATTCCGGACCCACGCCGGCCAATCCATTCGGCGGGCACACCTTCGACATCTTCGACGTGCTCGAGCAGGCGGAGGAATCGGGGCCGCCTGGCACTGTCGCGGTGGCCGAGCCCGAGGCGACGCAGTCATCCGCACGGCTTGAGCCGGAGCCGGCAAGAGTTCGAGCAGGTCGCACCGGCCACGCCGGAGCCGGAACCGGCGATGGCCGAACCACCCCCGGCACACGAGGCTCCGGCCGTTGTCGCGCCCGAGCCGGCACCCTTGGCACCCGAGCCGGAACCCGTGGTCGCGGCAAACGACGTCGCGCCCGAGCCTGCCATCAAGCCGATCATCGTCGGCAGCGAGGACACTGTCGTCGTGGAAAAGAAGCGGGGGTGGTGGCGGCGGTAGTCGGTACCGCGGCGTTCGGACTTCCGCCGCGCCGGGATCCCCCACTCAACCCGTCAGAGCGGTCGGCACCCGGCGCGTCTGAGGCTGATCGGTGAGGCTGCGGTTGCGTGGCGCCGGAGCCAATGCAACGGCGGTCGACCGCACGGGGAGGTCCGAAACGAAGGGCGTACTCGCGACAGCCTCCACCTTTTGCTCCTGCCGCCCTGGTTTGAAGCCGCTCAGACCTGCCATGATCCCCGCCAGGAACACGAGGTCGGGGACCTTCCGCCCAAGTGAGTTGTTGGTCGAGCAGATCAGCAGTGTCGCAATGACGATCAGCCAACCGATGGGCGTGTCGGCGCGCCGTCCCAGATGCCAAAAGAACAGGAATAGCGAACCGACAAGGAACGGAAAGCCAATTACCCCAAGGGCAAGGAAAGTCAGCAGCCAGGGATTTTCGATGTCAGCGCCGGGACCGGTGAGCCCGACCTGCTGCTTGAACACGTTCACCCGCTCTATCGGCGCCCCGAACAGCAGGTCATGCGTGTTCATCAGAGGGAGCACGCGCCACTGAATGATGCGGACGTCGGCGCTGTCGTCGAGGTACATGTGCGACGTGATCCGCATCCCGAGATGTGTCATCGTCGTGAGTACCACGAACAGGGCCGGCAACAGGAAAACGCCGGCGATGAAGGCCCCGAGAAAGCCCACATTGAGGCGGCGCGTGGCGAGCCCTGATGCCAGCTCGAACAGCGCCGCGGCAGCGAGTATGAACAGCGTGGTGCCCAGCGCGCTACGGCCGCCGAAGCTCAGCAGCCCGGCTATGAAGATGCCGAAGAGCACGGCCACGCGCCACATGCTCAGTCGCATGCCCAGGATCATGAACAGCGCCATGGATGTCACCAGGGCGCCGGTCAAAGGATGCGTGTAGAAGCCCTGGCCGCGGAAGTCGTCCAGAGCCATCATGGCGCCTGGTCCGAAATCCTCCAATGGAACTCCCGACGGCATCAGAAGCGTCTCTTTGCTGACCTCGACAATGGAGATCAGGACGTTGATCACACAAAACGTCACGATGGTGTAGCCAAGCACCTGTCGCTGCCGTTGCGTGCCGGCTTCCAGCGCGATGGTGACCAGCGCGGCCGCCAGAAATGTGTCGACATAGACCGCCACGCCGCTGATGCCGAGACTGACCGCGGAATAGATCATGCAGAACAGGATCAACACGATCGACCAGGCGAGAGCGGGACTTTCCCGGAACAACCCGGCCAGCCCGCCACCTCGCCTCCGGCTGTACAAGGCGAGGAGGGCGGCGAGAACCGCGGCGTAGGTCGCAGGATGGAATTTGCTGAACGGGCTTCCGCCGGGTTGCTCGGAATAGAGTTGAAGAGCGTTGAGCAGGCTGGCCGGCAGCGCAAATATCAGGACGATGGTGAGGAACCCCAGGACGAACGCCGCGCGCTGCGGGTTGAAACGCCTGAAGCCCACATTGGTCGCGGCAGGAAACGGCGCAAGCGCCCTTTCCCTGCGGCCTGTCACCGCCGCGGCGGGATCAATGCCGCTTCGCGACGTCATCCGAAGACCCCTCCAAACCCGGAACAGGTCGAGCCACAACGCTGAATGAGCTGCATGCCGAAATTTAATCCGGAACGCGCTCGCCATTCAAGAGCTCGTTGCACTTCAGTCAGGAAACTTCAGCGTGAATTGAGGATCGTTCAAATCTCCTTTTTCAGGCGCAAACATCACAGCCGGTTGGTCTACCGGCACACAACCGTGGATTGCGGCCTTGCCGGTCAATAGGGATCGCCCACGAAGATGAACGTCGTCCCCGTCACGATCGGAGCACTGGCGCCGACGAACGACACGTTGGCGTCCTTCACCTGGCGCGATCCGGCGCGGCCCGATGCCTGCAACGCGCCCTCGATGATGTGCCACAGGCCATGGATGCGGCCTGTGCCGAGACTGCCGCCGAACGTGTTGAGCGGCAGGCCTCCGTCGAGCTCGATGCGTCCGTCCTGGATGAAATCGAGCGCCTCGCCTTCCTTGCAGAACCCATAGGATTCAAGCCCGTAGATCACCGAGGCCGAGAAGCCGTCGTAGATCTGCGCCACGTCGACATCCTTCGGACTGAAGCCGGACCGCTCCCAGGTCAGCTTCGCGGAGCTGCTGCCGCCCTCCATGTAGCTCGAGAGGCTGCCGATGCGGCCCGCCACCTCGAAGTGCAGCCGCTGGCCGTAGCCGGCGAGGTACGCCGGCCGCGGCTTCAGGTCCCGCGCCCGGTCCGCCGTCGTCAGCACGATGGCGACCGCCCCCTGCACCGGGATGTCGCAGTCGAACAGGCAGAACGGATAGGCGACCATCCGCGACGCAAAATAGTCCTCGCGTGTCAGCTCCGTGCCGTAGAAGTACGCGTGGGGATTGTGCTGTGTGTGCTTCCGCTGCGTCACCGCCAGCGTCGCCATCTTCTCACGGCTCTGGTTGTTCCGCTCGAGCCAGCGCGTGTACGCCACCGCCATGCCCTGTCCAGGACCGCCGAAGCCGTACGGCGCGGTGAACTGCGCCGCACCGGCGGCATACGCCCCGGGCAGGTTCTGATAGGTGCCGCGCGGGTTGTGCATCGCCCGCCAGACCACCGCGTATTTGCACACGCCGGCAAGCAACGCGTTCACTGCCTGCTGCACCGCCCCGCCGATATTCGTGGTGCCCACCTGGATGTGCCAGGCCAGATCGGGCAGCTTCAGCATCGCCATCATGCAGTTGACCGACACGATGGAGATACCGTCCACCTCCGCGTGGCCTGTCGCCGGCAGTTCGGGATACGTCGCCAGACCATCGATGTCGGACATCGCCAGCCCGGAGTCGGCCACCGCCGCCTTCACCGCCGTCAGCGCATGGGCCGCGAGCGGGATCTCGGCCGAGCGCGTGACCTTGGAAAACCCCACGCCGCTGACGGCCACCTTGCATCGGTTCTCCCACATGGCGGTTCCCCTTAGCCCCCCATCGTCATGGATCACGTCGCGTGCGCGAGACGAAACTGCGGCAGCGTGATGTCGTCGTTCAGTTTCTCGAACATGACCTCGACGCGACGCCCGACCTTCGCCTCGGTATACGGCGCTTCCAGCAGGTTGCCCGCGAGCAGTGCGCCCGGCGCATCGTCGAGTTCCACGATGATGCTGGCGTAGGGCACCACGGACGCGAACCGCTTGTCGCCGGTGTGATACATGATCGTGTAGGCGTAGATCGCGCCCGCGCCGCGCACCGGTTCGAACTTCAGCTCCGTCGATACGCATTGAACGCACGTCGCATACGGCGGATGCTGGAAATGCCCGCAACTCTGGCAACGCTGCAACTCCAGAGCGCCGCGCTTCGCCGCATCCCAGAACGGCTTAGTCCACTCGTTCGGCACCGGGATCGGCCGGGTCACCTTGCTCCAGTCGCTCATTTGACCGGATCCAGCACGACGACGGGAATCTCGCGCTCGGTCTTGCGCTGGTAGTCGGCGTAGGGCGGCCAGAACTCCAGCGACTTCTGCCACAACCGCGCGCGCTCCTCACCGGTCGCGGTTCGTGCCCGCGCCCGCACTTTCGCGGTTCCCACCTGCACCTCGACGTCAGGATCGGCGAGGAGATTGCGATACCAGCCGGGGTGCTCCGGCGCGCCGCCCTTCGACGCGATCACAAAATAGCTGTTCCCGTCCTTCCCGTAGAACAGCGGGAACACATACTTCTCGCCCGACTTCCGCCCCGTCGTCGTCAGCAGCAAGGACGGCACCGTCAGCTCCGAATAGCCGGGCGGGGTGATGGTGTACATGTGACCCTCGGTGCCGCCGCTGGACAGATAGCGGTTGGTATGGTCCCGCATCCACCCCGGCAGGTTGGGAGCAAGCTTCGCGTCGGCCATACTCGGAACTCCTTATGATCCCCAAGATGAAAACACGCGGAAACGCCTTGTAGGTTGCACTTATTGCCACTCTGCGCCAAGTGGTGACAACGCTATGCACCATACACCGGTGCGCGCCGCGGTAACGGCTGCAGGCGAAGGTCCGGCAACCCGTCTCGCCTTCCTCGCGATGCCGATCACGCCATCGGCGAAATGCCGTATTCCCTCGTGAAGGCGTGCCCGGTCCATCCAACCCCCCAATCCTGGAGCCTCAGATGACTGGACACTTCACGAGCTACAAACCCCCGACATTCCACGAGCTAGGCCTCCATCCGCCCGCTGTTATCCTTGTTCGAGTTCGAAGGAGCTGCCTGAGATACCGTCGACAGCAGGCGCATTGCTGGGGAAAGTGCCAGCCGCCTTGGTCTGACGACGTGCCAGCAAATAAAAAGCGACGACGTGCGTGATCATCAGCACGGGCACATAGATGATCGGGATTGCGTAGGTGGCGCCCAACTCTCCCGCCAGCGTCGGAAGACCGACCTGGTTGCCGTGATAATAGTCGATGATGATGTCGGCCGTCCCCACGAGATTGAAGGCGACGACGAACGGCCAAAAGACCGAACGTATCCGCACCGTGAGAAGCGCCAGCATGGCTAGCAACCCGGTTGTGAAGTCACCGTAGGCGGCGAAAACAGCGAAGCCGGTGGGCAGATTGGGTCCGACGACGCCAGGAATGATGAAGACGAGTCCGAAGAAGCGGAAGCTGTGCAAAGTGGCGATGGCGCGTTGCGCCGCGACCCGATCCATCGCTTTGAGCTTCGGCCAGACATACGCGCCGAAGCAAAGCAGCCATGGGACGTAACCCAGGATGAGTTGTATCTGGAAGATGGTTGCCGGCGACATCAGAATTCCTCTCAGGTCTTAGTTGGCGCGGCCTCAAAGACCGCGGTCAGGATGCCGAGGCGCCCTTCCAGGAGATTTCGTCCCAAGTTGGCGGCAAGCTGCGCGAAGTCCGGTCCCATCACCACGCCGAGATTTGCCGAATTCGGCGGTCCGGATGCGCGCACTTGCGCGATCCAGGCCTTGACGGCTTCAGAGTCGTCTTGCCATGCCAGCATGCGGAACCCGGCGGATTCGATCGCCTCGCGCGTCGCTGCGGCGGTCAGGAGAAAGCTCGTGGCCGGCGTCCGCGCCCAGGGAACGGGGTAATGCGGGTTGCCACTGTTCAGCACGACATCGAAGGTTGCGAACTTGCCGCCTGACTTCAGCACACGCAGGATCTCGCGATAGAGTCGTGCCCTATCGGAGATGTTCATCGCCACGTGCTGGAGCACCGCGACGTCGAAGCGGCCGTCGTCGAATGGCAGCTCCAGCGCGCTGGCGGTCTGGAACGACACCTGCCCGCTCTGTCCGGTCCGCTCGGTCAAATAGCGCGCGGCGTCGACGAATGGCTCGCTGAGGTCGACGCCCGTAACCTGGCAGCCACAGGTCGCGGCCAGGAACCGCGCCGGCCCGCCAATGCCCGATCCGACATCCAGAACCGACATATCGGCGGTCATCCCAGCCAACTTGGCAAGCTCGGTGGTCGCGGCGAGCCCTCGGGTGTGAAACTGATCGAGCGTCGCCAGCTGCGGCGGCGTGAGCCGCTGCTCCTCTGGGCCTAAGGTCTTGAGCGCTGTCTTCAGCCGCTCGGTCAGGCCGGTCGCACGATAATGGTCACGCACACCATCAAGGAGGTCGGTCATTGCGGCGTTCCTCTGAGGCTTCAGGCCCGTGACATAGGACCGCTTTCTGCGAGGGACTATCCGCGATAATGTCGACGCGGTATGAAGCAGAACTTCACAGTCAGACAAGGCGCACTCGACGGCGTGGAGGCATTCCTGCGCGTCGCGCAGCACCGCAATTTTCGTCGAGCTGCCGCAGAACTCGGGGTAACGCCGTCGGCCATCAGCCAGGCGGTGCGTTCTCTTGAGGCGCGCACCGGCGCAGCGTTATTCATCCGCACAACGCGCAGTGTCGGCCTGACCGAAGCCGGAGAACGCTTCTTTTTGCGTGCAAAGCCCGCGTTCGAGGAACTCGTCGCCGCAAGCGAGGTCGCGCGCGAACTCGGACAGCGGCCAACTGGATTGTTGCGGCTCTCTGTGCCGCGCGCGGTCGTGCCGATCCTGCTGGAGCCGCTGCTCGCATCCTTCTGCCGAACCTACCCCGAGGTCGAGCTGGAAATCGCCGCAAGTGCGGAACTCGTCGACCTCGCGGCTCGAGGGTTTGACGCCGGCATCCGGCTGGGCGAGTTCATCGCCGCTGACATGGTCGCAGTGCGCCTGACGCCGCCGTTCCCGTTGGCGGTCGTTGGCAGCCCCGACTATCTGCGCAGACGGAAGCGGCCGGAGCGCATCGACGATCTGCGCCAGCACGCCTGCCTGCGCTTGCGTCGCTCGGACGGGTCGATTGCACCCTGGCGCTTTGTCAATGGCAACAAGACGGTCGAGGCCGTCGTGTCCGGGCCACTCGTCGCGCACGACTACCCCACGTTGCTCGGAGCAGCGATCGAAGGCGTAGGGCTTGCGCAGATGCCCGCCCCGCTTGCCATAGCGCCTATTGCGGACGGCCGATTGCGAGCGGTCCTGATGCGCTTCGCCGTCACCACGCCCGGCGTTTTTCTATACTACCCAGACAGACGTCAGGTATCGCCCAAGCTGCGTGCGTTCATCGAACACGTCAGATACCGGAGCGCCAATGCATCACGCGACGGAACAACTGCGCGGAGATCGCGCAAGCCCATCGCGGACGAAGCCTGAAGTCAACTTCGTAGACATCAGTTTGCCTGCTCGGAAGAATGGCGAAACCCACTTGAGGGGGGATGGCCGAAAAGACGGTCCGCTTCGGGCAACCGCGCATCCACGCAGCTTGCTGTCAATCGCCCGGTCGAACATGTGCGGTCTCGTAGCCGGCGCTCTGATCCAGCCAGAAACTGATAGTCCAGAACTGCTTCGGCTTCGGAGCGCGTTTGGCGCAGAGTGAGGCGCCGCCAGGTCCGACGCCGAAGGTGTATTGGCCGAGTCCCGGTCGCGGCTCTGGAGCGACGGCAGCCTCCGGACGTGCGAGTGCTCTGGCCCCGGGGATGGCGGAATGCGCTGCATCTCGCCATGAGGTGCGGTAAGTGCGAGCTTGCGGGCTCGGACGGGTCAGCGACCTGGCCGCCGCAGCCACGGAGCACTGAATGCGGACGGTCCTTATCGTCATCACCATCGTCATCCTCGCAGTCACCGGCGCCGCGCTGGCGCTCGGCTGGGAGGGCGCGCTCACCCGCCGGCGCGATCCGGTCACAGTCGATGCCTACGTGGCAGGCGACCGTACGCCGCTCAGCTCGCATTTGTCCGGGTATGTCCGCACCGTCCTTGTACGCGACAACCAGCCGGTGCGCGCCGGCGACACGATCGTGCAGATGGTCGACAACGACTACCGCGCCATGTCGGCGGAGGCCCAGGCCCAGGCGGATGCCGCCCGCGCAGCGCTCGCGGCACTCGGAGAAAAGCGCGAGGTGCTACAGCAGCAGGTCGTGCAGGCGCAAGACACCGTGACGGCCGCTGCTGCCCAACTTGTCCATGCCGTCAACGAATTGCATCGCCAGGAAGAGCTGCTGCCCACAGCGTCGGGGTTGTTACAGAGCCTGCAGGCGGCGCAGGCGGTCCTGCGGCGGGCGGAAGCAACACGAGCACAGGCGACTGCGCAGGTGATGGTGAACCAGCGTCAGCTCGATCTGCTGGACGCGCAAATCCTGCAAGCGAAGGCGCAGGTGGGCGAGGCCGACGCGCGGAGCACGCTCGCTCAGATTGCGCACAGCTACACTCGCATCGTCTCACCGATCGACGGCACGCTCGGTGTCCGCGAGGTGCATGAAGGCGCGCTGCTGGCGCCCGGCACGGAGGTTGACACCATAACACCGCTCGATGCGGTGTTCGTCACCGCCAACTTCACCGAACGCCAGATCACCAACATCCATCTCGGGCAGCGCGCGATCGTTCGCGTCGATGCGTTCCGCAACCTGCCTATCCGGGGCGAGGTCGCCGGCATCCAGCCTGCTACCGGCTCGCAGGTCAGCCTGGTGCCGGCCGACAACTCCACCGGGAATTTCACGAAGATCGTCCAGCGCATCCCGGTCAAGATCGCACTCGATCTCGCCGAAACGCACCTGATCGGGCAGGTCCTGCCAGGCATGTCCGCGCGGGTCGAGGTGATCACCGACGCGGCGGCACGGGAGGCTACGCCGTGAACGACAGCTCGCCCGCCACCACAGCCGCCCTCCTGTCGGTCCCGGGATCGACGCCTGCCGTCCAGCCACAACCATCGCCACAGGGATCGGCACCGCCGCCGCCCGCAGCGCCGCCTCCGAACATGCTGCGACGCGTCATCGTCCGCGCGCTGATTGTCGGGCTCGCCGTCCTTGCCGGAGGCCTGTTCATGGTGGACTGGGACGATCTGTTGCTGCTCAGCCCTGTCCAGCGCACCGATGACGCCTATCTCCGCGGTGATCCAACGACGCTGAGCGCGCGCGTGCCCGGTTACGTACACCGGGTCGCCGTCGTCGACATGGAAACGGTGAAGGAAGGCCAGGTCCTCTACGAGATCGACGATGCCGAATACCGCGCGCAGGTCGACCTCGCACGCGCCCAGGTTGCGGAGGCCGGCGCGCAGGTCGCCATTGCGGCCGCACAGATCGGCCTTCAGGAGCGCCAGATCGACGTCACGCAGAGCAACGTCGATCTCGCGCAATCGGACCTGATCCAGGCCGAAGAAGAGCAGAGCCGACAGAACGGCCTGCGCGGCACGCCCGCGTTTCTGCTGCGCACCTGGGAGCAGGCGACCCAGAACGCCCTCGCGCTGCAGGCCACGCTCGCAGGCAACCGTGCCATCATCGCGTCGCAGACGGCGCAACTCAAGGTCTTGCACGCGACGTTCGAACAGACGAAGGCGGATCTGCAGGCGAAACAAGCCGCGTTGCAGACCGCGCAGATCAATCTTGGATACACGCGCGTGCTGGCACCGCGCGACGGGCGGCTTGGTTTCCGCATCGCGCTGGTCGGCCAATATGTCGCCGCCGACGCGCCGCTGATCCAGCTGGTGCCGCGCAACGACGTTTGGGTGGTCGCGAATTTTCGCGAAACGCAGGTGCGGAACATGCGTGTTGGTCAGCCCGCGCGACTGACGTTTGATGCCTATCCCGCGATCACGCTGGCCGGCCACATCGACAGCATCGAGCCAGGCAGCGAAGCGCTGGGGTCGCTGTTGCCGCCCGATCGCGCCGTCGGCAACTTCACCAAGATTGCCCAGCGGGTGCCAGTCAAGATCCGCATCGACGCCGGCCAGGCGCGCCAGAACGAGCTGATCGGCCGCCTCCTTCCTGGCCTGTCGGTTGAAGTCGCCGTTGATACCTCGGCGAAGCCGGCAACACCGCCGACGGTGCCCGCGGGCCAATCCGCACCGGCACTGCGGCGGTGAAGCGGGTGCTCGCCGCACTCGGGCCGCCCCTGCTCGTATTTCGCAGTCCAGACGGTCGATCGTTACCTCTGACCGGCGCGCCGCCGCTGACGGGGCGGCTGATGTTCGGCCTGTTCGGCGCCCTGATCGCCGGCGTGATGTCGCTTCTGAACACGCGCCTGACCACCTTCGGCGTCGCCGATCTGCGTGGCGGCGTTGGCCTCGATGTCAATCTGGGCAACTGGGTAATGACCGCCTTCTCGGTCGGTAGCATCGCTATCGTGCCGGCGACGCCTTGGCTGACGAACATCTTCTCGCCGCGCCGCATGTTCGTGGTCAGCATCCTGTTGACGACGGTGAGCACGGTCGCCCTGGGCACAGTTCCGACCTATCCGTTCATTGTCTTGTTGCGCTTCCTGCAAGGTCTGGGCGCGGGCGCGCTGCTGCCGCTGCTACTGGGAGCGGTGCTACGCTTCACGCCGCTTCAGCAGCGCGTGTGGGGCATCGCGATGTATGCCGGCATCACAACACTCTCACCATCGGTCGCGGAGTTGATCGCCGGCTGGTTCACCGAGTACCTCTCGTGGAAAGTGATCTTCTGGCAGAACATCGTGGTCGCTCCGTTCGCGATCGTCCCGATTATGATCGGGCTGCCGGTCGAGCCATTGCGGCTTGAAATATTCCACGACACCGATTACCCAGCGATCATCTTCTGCATCCTCAGCGTTGCCGCACTGACGGCGGCGCTAAGTGAGGGACAGACGCTAGACTGGTTCGATTCCGGCGTCATCAACGGCCTTTTCGTGATCGCCGGGGTCAGCCTCGTGGCGTTCGTCATTAACGAGCTGACCTGCGAGCGCCCGCTGATCGACGTGCGGCTGTTCCAGCAGGTTAACTTCACGCTTGGCCTGATCGTCTTGCTGACCTTCAACTTCACCTTGCTCGGCGCGTACTACGTACTCCCCCAATTCGCCGCGGTGGTGAAAGGGTGGCGCGAACTGCAGATTGGCGAGATCCTGATCTGGCTGGCGTTGCCGCAGGTTGTGCTCACGCCCTTATCCGCACTGCTGCTGCGCTACGTCGATGCGCGCCTGCTGCTCGCCTGCGGATTGTTCACGTTCTCGGTCGGCGCGTCCATGGCTACGTACATCACGAGCGATTGGTACATCGCCGACTTTCTGCCGAGCCAGCTCGTGCAGGCCTGCGCATTCCCCTTCATCATGCCGCCGCTGGTCTTGATCGCCACGTCCTTGATCACCCCGGCGAACGCTGCGTCGGGCGGTGCGCTGTTCAACATCGTCCGCACGCTTGCCGGCACCTTGGGCACGGCGGTTGCGGGGGCCGTGCTGACCGTGCGCGAGCGTGTGCATTCGGCGATGATTCTGCTGCATGTCCAACCGGGTGATATCTCGAACTCGGCGTTGAGATCGGTCTCGGCCAGGGCAAGCGAGCAGGCCTATGTGATGGCGTGCGCGGATACTTTCGGAATGCTCGGCCTGATATCGATTGCATGCATCGTGTTGGTGCTTTGGCTGCGGGAGACACCAGTCGCACGGCCGGTGCGATACTCCCCCTGAACGGCCACCATCGGCCGGAGGGAAATGGGCGCGCGACGATCAGCGCTGGTAACCCTGGCCGGTAGCGGAATGGCCGCGCTTAGGGCACAGAAGCTGCCAAATCATACATCCAATTTGGGGGCTTTACCTAGACGCGCCGGGCTGGCGCCGGATCAGCCCGGCGTTCTGCAGGCCCACGACCATCTGATGAACCGCCGGGCCGCTGACCCGGAAGAGGCGCTGCATGTCGGCTTCTGCCGGCGGGCGTCCGATCACCGGCGTTTGGGCATGGATGAAGGCGAGATATTGCCCCCGTCCAGCCCTGAGGCAAACCTGAAGTCCGTTAATGATGCATTACAAATGGACCGGTTACTACACTGCGCATTCCGTCTTCTCCAGAGCAGTGCCGTTACCACTGATCTCGATCGCCATTCCATTCGCTGCCGCGGCCGCCCAGCACCACGGTCTGATACGCCTACGGCGGAGAGGATGTACTACCGCCCGAGCCTTTGCGTTTCGGCGCGACGGCAATGTTGATCTTGGGCATGGCATCGTCGCTCTAAGCTGGCAACTTGACGGTCCCATCTGGGGTTCGCTCCAGCGTTGCGACCGATACCACCGCCGCTACCGGCAAGAGGCCATAGATGTGCGGAAAAAGCTGTCCGCCGCGCGACGGCTCCCAGCGCACGGTTTCACCAAGCACCGACAAGTCCACAGCGGCCAGCATAAGGCCGTCGACCTCGCTGAAATGTTTGTCCAAGGTCGCGGCAACCTGGGAGCCACACGAAAGGTGGATATAGCCATCCGCAATGTCCGCAGGCGATCCATGGAACACGCCGTCACGCTGCATCTGCTGCAGCTCCGCGGCCGACATGACCTTGTAGACAATCCGATCCGACATGGCTCCTCACTCACTTCTCGGTCGCAAGCCCTGACCAACGCCAACATGCGCAAACGCAGCTGATAGGGCTTTGTCTCAACGCGTTTCCAAGCACTTTGTGCTTGCGACAGGGATGGAATCGCAAGAGCAAATCCAGCTCAGCATCGCTGTTCAGGCGATACGAAGGGCCGACCGCAATATCGGAGAGCGCCGAGCCATGGTAAATCCACGCTATGCGTATCCTCCTGACCACGGGAGTCGGACGAAAGCTGCCGATGCCGCCGAAGCGCAAGCTGCTCCGAACTGCCCCACACCGAGGCCACGAAGCCGCCGCGGCGATTTGCGCCGTAATCCGCCGCATTCCCAAGGGCTGGGTCGCCACCTATGGCCAGGTCGCCGCGATGGCCGGCCTGCCAAGGCGCGCGCGCCTTGTCGGCCACGTACTCCAGCACCTCGACCCGGCAACCGATATTCCCTGGCATCGCGTCGTCAACGCGAAGGGCGAGGTATCGGTACACCCTCTCCCGCAATGGCAGCGACGCCTTCCAGCAGCGCTTGCTGGAAGAGGAAGGCGTCGAGTTCGACGACAGGAACCGCTTCAACTTGGAGCGATTCCGCTGGCCCGAATAGAAATGGCGGGGTTAACCTGCTGCCTGCCGAAGCGGATCGAGCCTCGCATCACCCCTGATCATCGCTGGTTATCGAAGTCAAACAGACATGTTATGGCTCGTTGCCTCATTCGCGCAGCAGCTCTTGTGGGTGTCGGGGATCATCTCATGCCCGACCGCCTCTTGCCCGGCACGCGGCTGATCATTGTATGCTGGTATGCTTCAGTGCGCCCACACGGAGGCTGACGGCTCGGCTCCATGCAAAGGAGACCACATCCATGACGATCGATGTAGCGACCGGCATTGTCCGCATTCTCAAGCAGGAGGGTGTGGGCTGGGTTTCGACATTCCCTGTCTGCCGGGTGAACAACGCTCTCGGCAGGGAAGGGGTGCCGATGCTGATGATGCGCGACGACCGCTACGCCGTCGCGGTCGCCGACGCGTTCTCGCGCATCAGCGCGGGCTCCCAGGGGGGCTCGCGGATCGGGGTGTGCACCTTTCAAGGCGGCGTCAATGCCGCCGGCATGCAGTATGCCTACGCTGGGATGGCGCAGGCCTATGAGGATGGCTCGCCCGTTCTGTGCATCACCGATGGCGTTCCGGCCGGCAGCTCGGGCAACAGCCAGTACGATGTCGCGTCGGCCATGAAGACCGTGTCGAAGTGGTTCGGCTATCTCGACAGACCCGAGCGCACGCCTGAGTTCATGCGCCGCGCCTTCACCATGCTGCGCAGCGGCAGACCGGGCCCGGTGATCCTGGCCATTCCCAATGCCACGGCCACATACGACGAGACCGCCGACCCCTACCACCCCGTGAAGGGCTGGAAATCGGCGCCGGACCCGGCGGATGTGCGCGCGGCGGTCGACCAGCTCCTGAAAGCCCGTGACCCGCTGATCTACGCCGGCGAGGGCGTCATCTACGCGGGCGCCTCGGAAGAGCTGAAAGCGCTGGCGGAGCTGGTGAATGTGCCTGTGATCACGACCCTCAAGGCCAAAGGGGCGTTCCCGGAGAATCATCCGCTGTTCGTCGGCGTGCGGGGCGATCAGATCGCGCACTACCTGAACAAGAGCGACGTCATCCTCGTCATGGGCTCGAGCCTGTCGCCGGGCCGCTTCAGCCACGCCATTCCGGATGCGGCGAAGAAGACCATCATCCACTGCAACGTGGACGAGCTGCACATCAACAAGATGTATCCCACGGCGCACGCGGTGATCGGCGATGCGCGCCTGACCTTGCAGGCGCTCCGCCAGGAAGTGTCTGACCGCACGTCCGGTGCCGGACGAACGGCGGGTGTGGCGGCGGAGGTGAGGGCGGCACGCGACGAGGCGCTCGCCAGATACCGGCAGGTCATGAACTCCGACGAGACGCCGATCAACCCGTATCGGGTGTACGGCGATCTCATGCAGGTGCTCGATCTGCGCAATTCATTCGTGACGCACGAGTCCGGCAACACGCGCGACCAGCTGAGCACCGTCTTCGACACGCTCATCCCGCGCGGCTTCCTGGGCTGGGGCAATGTCTCCACGCTTGGCTTCAGCCTGGCCGCTGCCATTGCCGCCAAGAAGGCGTTTCCGGACAGGGCATCCGTGGCAGTGACCGGCGAGGCTGGCCTTGGCTACATGCTCGGCAACCTCGAGGTCCTGCTGCGCGAGAAACTCGGGATCACGATCGTGCACATCAGCAACGGGGGCTTTGCCGGCTATGGACCCGGCTTCTGGGGGCCAGGACACGATCCCTTCACACACCAGGTGCTGGGACCCGACGAGGTGGATATGTCGAAGGTGATCGGCGCCCTGGGCTTCCACACCGAGCGGGTGAGCGAGCCCGCCGAGGTCATCCCGGCCCTGCGGCGGGCGCTCGACGTCAATGCGTCAGGTCGCCCGGCCTATATCGAGTTCATCTGCTGCCAGTACCCGGTCTACGGCCAATGGGTTGGACGGGGCGAGGGGTGAAACGATGCCGAAGCTGATCCCCGTCCCCGACGCTTTGAGCAAGCCGTTCTGGGACGCCGTTAATCAAAGGCGGCTCGTCTTGCAGCACTGCACTGCCTGCGGCCGGCTGCAATACCCGCCTCAACAGGCCTGCCAGGTCTGCAACTCGGCCGACGGTCTGACGTGGAAAGAGGTCGAGGGACGCGGCCATATCGCGAGCTACATCGTGATCGAGGATGGCCGCCTCAACCGGCGCATGCCCGATCAGCCCTATAACATGGCGATGGTGACGCTGGACGCGGACCCGCGGGTCAATTTCTATTCCAATCTGCCGGGCACCCCGCCCTACCAGGTGCCAGTGGGCGCCGCCGTCGAGGTGACGTTCGAGGAGGTAGCCCCAGACCAGCTCATCCACGAGTGGCGTGTGGTCGGCTAGCTAGCACTACTTTGGCAGATTGTGCGTGATGGCATCACTTTTGGGATTCCCGAATTGGCCAATCGGTGATTCCTGGGGGATCGGCTTTTCGGAGGCCGATCACGGTGCGCACGAAGTTCGATTGGACCACGGAGCTTGAACGCTGGCTGGAGCCATTTCTGAGCCGCCTGGCGCACAAGGCTCGGCGACGGATGTGCCCACTCTACATTGCGGGACTGATCGGACCGGGCGAGCGGAAGAGCATTCAACCGATGGCGCAGTGGCTGGTCCCCGGCGAGTACGATCAGCTGCATCATTTTGTCGCGGCTGGCATGTGGGATGCGACACCGCTGGAAGCGGAACTTCTTGTTCAGGCGGACCGGCTTGTCGGCGGTGACAACGCCGTTTTGGTGATCGACGACACGGCACTGCCGAAGAAGGGCAGCCATTCGGTTGGCGTTGCCGCGCAATATGCCTCTGCCCTGGGCAAGACAGCCAATTGCCAGACGCTGGTGTCAGCAACGTTGGCGAGCGGCGAAGTGCCGGTGATGGTTGGTATGCGTCTGTTTCTACCAGAGAGTTGGGCGAGTGATTCTGTTCGGATGGCAAGGGCGCGGGTTCCGGCAGATCGACAGACCTTCCGTAGCAAACCTGAGATCGCCATCGATGAGGTCGACCGGGTGAGAACCGCCGGCGTACGCTTCGGATGTGTGCTGGCTGATGCGGGCTATGGCATGAGCGCGCCGTTCCGGCACGCCCTCAGTGAGCGCGGACTAAAATGGGCCGTCGGTATTCCGCGGCATCAGAAGGTCTATCGAGATGACGTGGCCTTGATCTTTCCCGTGGCAGGTCGCGGCCGTCACCGACGGCGACACATCCCCGACAGCAAATCGATCGCAGTGGAGGCAATGCTCGCTGGCGCATCCTGGCGCTCGGTCAGCTGGCGCCGCGGCACGAAAGGTCGGCTGTCGGCACGCTTTGCCGCCGTGCGCGTGCGGGTCGCTGATGGGCCGCCACAGCGCATTCGCGACATGGGTGGCCAGCATATGCCCGGGGACGAAGCCTGGCTGATCGGCGAACGTCGGGCTACTGGCGAGCACAAATACTACCTCTCCAACTTACCCACCGACACGCCGATCACGGTGCTCGCCAGCACCATCAAGGCGCGCTGGATCTGTGAGCAGGCTCACCAGCAGCTGAAGGAAGAACTCGGGCTCGACCACTTCGAAGGACGATCGTGGCATGGTCTACATCGTCACGCCCTCATGACAATGATTGCCTATGCCTTCCTTCAACACCATCGCCTCGCAACCGCGAGGCGGGGAAAAAGAATCAATGGACCGCCACCACAGCCAAGCTTACCCGCCGTGCGCCGTCTTATCATCACTCACATCACTCGCGCGCGGCCTTCGCGCTGTCCGCACTGCCGCAAATGGTTCAGCTCGGCATAGCCCGCCCTGTAATCATTCTGCCAAAGTAGTGCTAGGACGTGTCCTCAATTGGGCCAGACGGCGGCGGCCAGTTGGACCGCGGCAAGCAAGAAGATGGAACCGCAAATCACGCAAAGCACGCAAATTTAGGCCAATGCGTGGAC
>CAVPTU010000060.1:0-162447 GCA_963708565.1 uncultured Alphaproteobacteria bacterium | reverse complement strand
TCTTTGTCCTGTTCGTCATAACGCTCTTTTATTGAGCGAACACACGGTCGTATCTCGTCAATGCCTTGAGGAGCGATGATAGCAGGGTATATGGGCGGAGCGGAGGAGGGGGAGGTGCATCACTCGATGGTTGATATCATGGTGAGCTGGACGCTAGGAGAAGCGGAGGAGGGGGCGCGGCGGCTTGATCCTTACGTCGCAGAGATCAGAGACCCGGTCCACGGCTACATCAAGGTGACCGAAGAGGAGAGTACCATAATCGACTCGTTGTTCCTCCAGCGGCTCCGGAGGATCCACCAGCTGGCGGGCGCCTACATGGTGTACCTTGGGGGCGTCCACACCCGATTCGAGCACGTACTGGGGACGATGCACGTGGCCGGGCTCATCGCCGAGTTGATCGCGAACAAGGTAGGGTTGCACAGGGAGCAGATACAGGAGATAAGGATCGTGGCCCTGCTGCACGACGTAGGACATGGGCCTTATTCACATCTCTTCGAGGAGGTCCTGACCGAGAAGACCGGTCTGACCCACGAGGACATCTCTCAGGGGTGGTACTCGAGTCCGACATCAAAGACATCCTGGAGAAGAACGGCATATCCTCAAAGAAGATGTCCCAGCTGTGCGTCGGGAAGTTGAAAAATCACCCGTTCATGAACGAGATAATCTCGGGGGGCCTCAGCGCAGCATACTGACTACTCTGCGGGACTCTTATTTCACAGGCGTAGAATACGGCAAGGTCGACATCCATAGGGTCATAGACTCCCTCGATGTCTTGGACGACCATCTCGTCCTCGATCAGGCCGCCCTATACGCCTTCGAGGCTCTCCTTATCGCAAGGTATGAGATGTTCAAGGCGGTCTATTTCCACAGGACCGTAAGAGCCGCAGAGCTGATGCTGGCACACTCGATGGCCCTGGCGGACGAAGAGCTACGGTTGACCGACATCTCGAGGATAGGAAGATACCTGAAACTGACGGACGAGGTGGTCTTCGAAGACCTGATGTCGTTGGATGCCACCAACCAGAATCTTCGACTCGCAAAGCAGCTCGCCGAGGACTATAACAGGAGGAGGCTGGTCAAGTGCGTCTTTGAAAAGGTGATGCAACGGAAGGACCGGGTCGTCGAACAGATCTTTAGCCAGAAGAGGTTCAGGAACCAGCTCACCTCTGACATAGCCGAGAGCGCGGGCGTCGATCCGGCCAACGTCTACATAGACGTGCCGACCACGCCGTCCGTCCCATACACCTACGCCAGAGAGACGTTGAATTCGATCACCCTGGTCTCCGCGGGCGTAGCCGGCTCGAGGCATAAAGACGACGTATCGATAACCGAACTTCCGCTGGTAGGATCGATCGCAGGGTTCACCGACGTCCTGCGTGTCTACACGCTCCCGCAGCACAGAAGCAAGGTCGGACGGGCCGTTCAGACGATCTTTGGCAAGGAAGACTTCAAGTCGCGCATCTCCGTCTGAGGGCGGCCTGCCTGCTGGCCTGCTGGCCGGCTGGCCAACTGGCCGCCCACACGTCCCACATCTATCTACGGACGGGTCTCAGCTCGCCCCCCTCCCACACATCCATCGCCCGATGACGACGGAGGGGGGCAGAAAAGCGAAGAAGAAGGGCGGGCGGCTGAGGCCGAAAACGATCGCACACGATCCGTCGATCGTAGCAAGCAAGCAAGCACAAGCGAGCCAGCCCGCCGAGCCCTGTTTCGATCTGATGTTCGTCTCCCGGTCCCCTTCCTTTCTTTCTTTGGGTCGGGGTGTGTCTTAAATACTCAGAGCGGGTGTATATTCGTGAATCTGGAACAGGTCTTCCCGTACTCTACCTTCAGGGAAGGTCAACGAGAACTAGCCGAATCGGTCTATAGCGCATGCAAGAACGGAGATCGCCTGGTGGTCGAGGCGATGAGCGGGTTTGGAAAGACGGCGCCGGTCCTTGCGGGCTCGATCCTTGCGGCAACGGAGCGTGGGAATCGCATCATCTACGCCTGCAGGACCAAGAGACAGGTCTTCCGCGTCATGGAAGAGATAGAACGGATACAGAAGAGGGTCCCCGCGCCTGCGACATACCTGTTCTCCAAGAACGACTATTGCCTGCTCAAGGAGATGTCCCGTTTTCCAGTCTCACAGGAGTCGTTCAAGTGGTATTGCAGCTTCAACGTCACCAACAATCTCTGCTCTTACTTTATGAACGTGGCTCTCCTGGAGAGACAGGTGCGTCGCTGGTGAGGAAGTTCACCACGTCGACATCCCCCCTATCCAACCTCCTCAAAGAAAGCCGGGAGTTGCACATATGCCCCTACGAGGTCGCCAGGCTCGGGATAGCAGACTCGAGGATCGTCGTCACCACCTATCACTATCTCCTCGACGAAGCTTCCAGGTCGGTCTTGCTCTCGGGCATGAATGCAGACCCTTCCAAGATGACCGTTGTGATCGACGAGGCCCACAACGTGAGGGAGTTCGTGAAGGGGGCCTCCACACTAGGCCTGTCGTTCGGCGACCTCGAGCAGGCGGCGAAGGACGCGCGGGAGCTATACCTCGAAAACGTTGGATCATCCCTGAAGGAGATCATCGGGGGATTGAACAACCTGTGTTCGGCGCACACGTCGTGGTAAGTGGAGAAGGATGAGTTCGTCCGGTCCATCAGCAGAGGACACGATGAAGCGTGGCTTCCCAACCTGGCCTTTGAGCTCTCGACATGTGCCGGTGTGGCGTGGCAATCGATAGCCGTGGGGCGCAACCTCCCCGCCTCCATCGTCAAAGTGGGCAACTTTCTCAAGACGCTGCTCTCTTCTCTTGAGATACCCCAGTTCACCATAGTCAAGTCAGAGCGGGGCTTTTATCTGGTGAACACCGACCCATCGCAGCGTTTCGCAGCCCTGGTACGGGACTACCAGAGCCTGGTCCTGCTCTCTGCGACGATAAATCCATCGGAGCTCTTCCTGAGGTCGATAGGTCTGGAGAAGGATACGCACACGCACAAGGTAGGCCCGAGCAACACCTTCCAGGTCCGGACGCTCATCGATGTAGGGGTGAGCACCCGCTACAAGCTGAGGAGCCCCGAGATGTACTCCAAGATGGCGAGGAAGATATCGGCCATATGCGGCTGCGTGGGCGGTGGGATAGGTATCTTCGTGCCCGTCATACTCCGTGTTGGAGGCGCTGGAACGTCTCCTCTCGGACGATCTTCGTGGCCGCAGGACGATGCTCACCGAGACAAGGGGGCTGGCGAACAGCGAGGCGGAGCAGACGATGCAGACTTTCAAGTCCACGCCTGGTTCTGTCCTGCTCGCCGTCCAGGGCGGGCGGTTCTCCGAGGGAGAAGACTTCCCGGGAGATCAGATGGACGCGTCGGTCGTCATCGGGCTGTCTCTACCTCCTCCGTCTCCGCTCATGTACGCGGAGTACAGACAGACCTTGTTCAGCAAGCACGAGGCCTATATGGTGATATCGCTCCTTCCGGCGCTTAGAAAAGCCATCCAGGCCGCCGGCAGACACATGAGGAGCCCGGAGAAGCGAGGGCTGGTGTTCTTCCTCGACTCGAGGTTCGACGACAAGAAGATCCTGGATATGCTCCCCGGATGGTTGAAGCAAGACATGCTCAAAGGAGACTTTGAGCCAGGCCAGATCGAGCAGCTAGTACGAGAGTTCCAGGTCAGGAGTGCCCCCCTTTGAAGATGATGCCCCGGCGGAACGCTATCTTAGAGGCGGCGCTCTGGTCCCTGGTCCGTCCCTTTGACTTTAAGTTGATCACGGAGGTCCCCTTCTCGTCGACCACTTCGACGATCACGTCAGGCAGCTGCAGGGTTATCGTCTGTGCGATGGCGTTGGATAGCCTTGGGGCGCCATCGCCGATCTTTATCGTCGCCTTCACATGCGGTATGGCGGTCACCACTATGAAGATGCACCTTTGAAGCGCCTCGATCGAGTTCATGGTGAAGGATCCAAGCTCGACGCCTCCATAGAAGATCACGAGCCCTATCCTCGAGCCAGGATCCACACCGATCAGGAGAGACCTCTTGTTCTCGTTGAGGATCCTGGAGAGGATCTGCCCTTCCATAATCAACGGGTCCTCGTCGAGCTCTTCGATCGGGATAGAGGTGGCGTTCCCGTCGAAGAAGCCGAGCTCTTTCCTGGTGGTTATTATCAGCGCCCTCTGGTCCTTTGCCGCCTGAGAGAGCGTGACGCTCACAAAGCGCAGATTGGTCCGCTTCAGCCTGGACAGTATCGAATAGTAGGCCCTGCTGTCCGCGGTTGCGACGCTGACAACCTTCATATCGTCAGCCCAGGAACAGACGTCTGGTCTTAATGAGCGTTCCTACTACCACGAGGCAGGCGTACGCCTTCCTCGCCCCCTTGATGGGAAAGTCTACCATATTCGTGACCCCAAACAGGGAGGGTAACGCGTCCCTCGCCCGCTTCGTCCTTGGGTGCCTGGCCGTATCGGGCCGACGCACGATAATATACGATACGAGCTCGTTCTACGGGACGAACATACGGGCGCTCGCAGAAGGCCTTCCCGATGAGTATCTCGAGCGCACCAGGCTGTTGACGGTCTCCGAGAGCGGCAGGCTCGAAGAATCCCTGACGGAGCTGGTGATCGCCACCACCACCACGACGAAGACGGAAGCTACGACGATCCTCATCGACGACCTGAACGCGCTGCACTATCTTTTGTCGAGGAGGAGGCAAAAAAAATCCAGCATCCAGAAGCTGTTCACGTTCATCCGCGTGCTGTCTTATCATGCTGCGCGGAGCAGCGGGAGGCTGTCCGTCTTTGGGACCTTCTATAGGAACGAAAACGCCGGCCTCCCCCCCACGGAGAGGGGGCCGCGGAGGTCTATCTTGGCGGCGGCAGACCTGCAGGTCTCGACCAGGAGCGAGGCCAGCTCCTCCTCCTCCTCGACGGTGGCGAATAGGAGGACCTCCTTCCAGTGCGATGGCCTCGAGGGCTGGCCCGACGGCACCTTCCTCTCCACCGCCCCCTATTTCGAGCCCAGGACGTAGATCCCTATGTAGACGGCGACGGCTATCAACAGCAGGCCGACCACCAGGTAGAAGTTGACCATTCTCGACTTGGTCGTCTGTCTCCCGCTGCGGTAAGAGAGATAGATCCCGGCGGCTCCCAGGAGCAGCGCGAACGCATCGACCGCGGTCTCCGTGGCGGATTGGGCACCGCTGGAGGGGAATATGATGTATCCCGGATTCACCGGCTGGATGACCCGCGTTCACCACCCCGGCGGTCATGAACACTATGCCGAAGATGTAGAGCACCTCCATCCAGTGGTTTCTCACCTCGCCTGCCAGACCGCTCTTGCTCACGCTCCTGTTGAGCGTGTTCCAATATCTGTCCACGTGAGATTCTACCCAGGCCTTTATCAAACCGCGCCTCTCGCCTCCTCCAAGGTTATCACTTCTTTTATCCACTGACCCGTTTCCTCGAGAGTTTTAACTCTATTCAAGTATTCCCGCCACGAAACACCCGAATACGCTTCCTTCCATATCTGGTAGCTCCTTTTAAGCTCGTCCCTTGCGCGAGTGATATCGACAGAGGAGGAGCCCGTCCTCGTCGTCGTCCTTTCTAGCTTCTCTTCTGCAAAGTTTGCACTGCATCTCTCTTCTTCTTCTCCTCCCCTTCGACCTTGCTCTCACAGTTCATGTTGATGCACAGCTTCCAGGGGAACCTGCGCAGCCGGACATATATCACCGGCCAACCGCAGCGGTTGCAGGCGCTCTTCCCCACCTTTATCGTCCCCCTTTGCGGGAGTGGCGCAGATGCCCGACAACCGTTGGGGTAGTTCGTACAGCCCACGAACCTCTTTTTTGTCTTCGCCGAACGTATCATCCTGAGCTTGCCCGTCTTGCATACGGGACAAGACCCGATGATGCTCTGAGAGAGATTCGCCTCTACGGCCGACCTGCTGATCTCCTTGCCTATCTCCATCTCGCTGGACTTTACTATGGTTATCTGCTTCGAGAGGAGGTCGAGGACGCGCTCTATCAGCTCCGTCTCGTCGCCCGAGCCGTCCTCTATCTCCTCCAGGGCCTTCTCGGTCTCGCGAGTCAGGGACGTTGAGACGATTGGGGACAGTCCCCCTGCATGATCTCGATTATCGAGAGGCCCAGGTCCGTCGCGACGAGGCTGTCGCCGGAGACGTAGTTCCTCTTTATCAGCGTGGAGATGGTCTCGGCGCGTGTGGCCTTGGTGCCGATGGACTCCCTCTCCATCCTCTCGAGGAGGCTGCTCTGGTTAAAGCGTGGCGGGGCCGACTCGAACTTCTCGATACAGTCGACCTTGACCACGGTCAACCTGTCACCCTCCGACAGGGCGGGGATGAGCTTGTCCTCGACCCCCGTGTACCTTGTAGTATCTCATCCAGCCCGGTCTGAGCGTCCTCCTGCCGGCCAGCTTGAACGCGCCGCTGCCCTCCACGTTCGATCCGAGCGCCGCGCCCATGCCGCGCCGGCCCTGTCGCCAATCCGACTCCAGGCACCATCGTGGTACACATCAACGGCAGGGTGAATGCCGGGTTCAAGAGCATCTGGAGTAGCGCGGACCAGCGGTTTGCCACTGCGCCGGCTGGCTCTCCTGGAGGGGCGACCCTCGCGCCTGGAGCTGCCACGCCCGCCGCTACCATCCTGGGCAACAACGGTACGGGCGCCGTCAAGCTCGCGCCCGACGCGGTGTACAGCTACGCCCGCATCTATCTCGGTGCCGACGCAATGGCGACCAACGGATTGCGCTATGGCGCAGCCATCGAGATCCGGCAGAACTTCACCGGCCAGATCAGCAACAACGGCAGCTCCGGCGCCAGTGGCTACTCCTCGCTCGAGACCCTGTTCGTGCGGCGTGCGTTCACCTACATCGCTGGTGATCATTGGGGGATTCTTCGCGCCGGGCAGGCTGACGGCATCATCAGCCTGTTTGACAACGGCGTGACGACATTTCAGTATTTGCCGACCAATAACCTGCAGAACGGCGACGATTTTGCCTCGCTCGTTCCGGTAAATGCTTCGGTGCCGTTCTTCTTCCTCTCGGGGGCTGGCAACGAATATACCAATGCCAAGCTGGTTTACCTGTCGCCGCAGATTGCGGGAGTCGATTTCGGGATCCAGTATGCTCCGAACACGTCGAATGGCTTCGGCATCGGGGGCAGCAACTACGCGCTGAATGGTTCCATCATCGGCTCCGGCACGGGAACCGGGCTGAACTGCACAGTGGCGAATTCCGGATGCCCGAGTCTGTCTTCGGGTCCTGGCATCCAGGACGGTGCGCGCATCCTGAACCAGACCGCCATCGGTGCGCGCTATCAGGGCACATTTGGTGGGGTCGGTGTGTTGGCATACGCGGCCTATGAGTTCAGCGGCCACGCCGACTACACCGGTGCGACGACGGCTGCGGTCCTCGGCAATACGGTGGCGGGCAGCAGGTTCAACGGCCAGTACGACGGGCTGAGCTTTGGAAACGGGGGGCTGGCGCTGACCTATGCGGGGTTCACGATCGGCGGCAACATCATCGGCGGCCGTCTGAACGGTCAGCTAGCCCTCGCTCCGCAGCATGGCGCAGGTGAACTGGCCTACATGTTCGGCGTGAAGTACGTGGTCGGTCCGTTCACGGCCGGGGTCGCGGCGGAACGGGGTGATTATCAGGGAAGCGTGAACCTGACCGGCATCAGTCAGCGACGCGGCGAGGCGATTGATTTTGGCGCAAGCTACGCGGTGGCGCCCGGCTTCGTGGTGTACGCCGAATACCAATATCAGACGCTTTACCAGAGTGACTTCAACTTCATCACTGGCAGCATTGGATCAACCACGAACAACAACATCAAATCACAAGGATTTCTTCTGGGGAATGTCGTGAACTTCTGACCGGATCGGCGCTTGAGGCGCCTCCATGCCATCGATCGTGCACCTCATTGGATCTGTGGCAGAGCCGCATGGTGCTCCAATGTGCCAGCCCGCACGATCTCGGACGGTTTTTGATGTTGGCAAATCAGGCCGTGGGGGCAATATAGCGCCCCATGGAGCAGTTACCGGGATTGCCGGAAGCGGCGTTCGATAAGGCTGATCCGTCGCCGGACGCGGAGTTCTACGAATACCCTCGGTTTGTCACCCACATCGATGATGGGGCGATCGACACGGTGACGCGGGTGTATCGCAGGACGCTGCCGCCCGGCGGGTCGGTGCTGGACCTGATGAGCAGTTGGGTGAGCCATTTGCCGGAGGATGTTGCCTACGCATCGGTCGTTGGCCACGGCATGAACCAGGAGGAACTCGCCGCAAATCCGCGCCTCTCACGATGGTTCGTGCAGGATCTCAACCTCGAACCGACACTGCCGCTTGGCGACGCCGTGTTCGACGGCGCCTGCCTGTGTGTATCGGTGCAGTATTTGCAACGACCGGTCGATGTATTCCGGGAGGTTCGCCGTGTGCTGCGACCGAGCGCGCCGTTCGTCGTGTCGTTCTCCAATCGGTGCTTTCCGACCAAGGCCGTTGCCATCTGGCAGTCGCTCGCCGGGCCGGATCAGCAGCGTCTGGTTGCCGCCTATATGCAGGCGGCCGGGTTCGCCACCGTCGCGGGCGAGGTCTCGACGCCGCGCCAGGGCGATCCGCTTTGGGTGGTGATCGGGAGTTACTCACCAGTCGGTAATATAGACGACACTCGGCGCCTTGAAGAATGACCGTATCAACTGCGGCATGCGCTTGATGGCGCTGAGTTGCGCTTCGATCTTCGCCTGCAGCTTTTCGCCGCGCCGCAGCGGTGCTCTCGCCACCCCGGTGCGTTTCATGTGGCTCCAAACCAGTTCATCGGGGTTCAGTTCAGGCGCGTAGCCGGGCAGAAAATGCAGCGTCAGCATGCCCTTCGTGGAGGCAACGTAGGTCTTCGCCAGTGCGGTCTTGTGCGCGGGAAGCCCGTCGAGCACCAAATGCACCGGCTTCGAACGACGCCGCATCATGCGTCGCAGCAGCGAGACAAACAACTCGGCGTTCAGCCCGCCCTGGTAGGTGCAATACCAGAACCCACCCCGTGCGTTCACCGCGGAGGCCGCACTGATCGACTGCCGCTGGCCAGGGCGTTCGACCACAGGCGTCTGACCCTTCTTGCCCCAGGTCTTGCCGTGCACGCTATCGGCGCGAAAGCCCGAACTCATCCCAGAAATACACCTCACCGCCCGAGGCCTTTGCCTGTCTGGCAATGGCAGGAAACCGTTCGCGCTGCCACGCCTCAATCGCTTCAGGATCGCGCTGGTAAGCGCGTTGCAGCGGCTTTTGCGGTGTCAGCCCCAGCTTGGCGAGCAGTTCGCCAACCGCCGTCACGCCAAGCCGAATGGCGAACTTCCGCTCGATCAGCTCGGCCACCACCGACCGCGTCCACAATCCGAAGTCCAGGCCATACTGACGCGGATCGCGGCCATTGATCCAGCGAAACACCTGTTGCTCCTGGTGCGGGGTCAAACTGCGTGGCCGACCCGTCGCCGGCCTCGAGTGCAGCGCTCTCAGTCCCACACCCGGCTTCGCTGCCGCGCTGAGCCAGCGGTAGATCGTCGTGCGATTGAAGCCATACGAAGCAACCACCGATGACGGACGCTCCCCGCTCCGCACACGCTCCACCGCCATCAGTCGAATGGCTTCCAGCGTCCGATGATCAAAACCCCGCCCATCTCGCTTCATCCCGCCGCTATAGCACCACCCACCGACTTGTACAATAGGAATGTCGTCTTAATTCCCGATGGGTTAGTAAGCCATCCCGATGGCAATGTCGTAGTTGCGAGCGGGCGGCCGGCTGCCGGGATCTAGGCCGAACGGCCAAATTGCCACGATGGTGGTTGGCATTCATATTTCTAACGGAATAATATGGGCGGCCGATCGGGCTGTTGGGAACTCATGGCGCCACTCGATCCACGTTTTGTCCCAACCGATGACGGCGTGCCGCCTCAGCCGTCGCAGCGGCTCATCACATGTTATGCCACCGGCATGGCAGTGGTTTTCCTTCTCCCCATCGTTTTCCTTGCGGCGATCGGCCTGCTGGCACTGCGGGGCTTGATCGTGGGGTGATGCATCTCACGCGCCGGACAGAGAGCGGGTGCGCAGCGTGCCGCCTGGCTGAAGTGTATGAGGCTGCCCGCTTACAACCAACGGCATCGATGAGCCGGTGATCAGGGTGGCGCTGAGTTCATCGGCGTCCTGATCGATCAAGAACGCGACCACACGGCCGCGCCAGTGGATGCGAAAGCTGAATTTCCGCCAGCCGGGCGGCAGGCGGGGAGCCACGCCCAGGGCGTCGGCGCGCAAGGACAATCCAGCGAAACCGAACAGCGCCGCCTGCCATAGTCCACCGAGTGCAGCGATGTGGACGCCGCCGGCGCTGCCGTCCGAGATATCCGCGAGATCGGTCGCCGCCGTCTCGTGGAAGTAGCGGGTCGCCAGCTCCATTTCGCCCAGCCGGGCGGCGACGAAGGCGTGCATGCCTCTGCTGAGCGAACTGCCATGGCCGCAGCGCTTCTCGTAGTAGTGGAAGTTCGCGAGCCTTGCGCGCGCGTCGCATTCTTCCGGCAGCAGAGCCAGGAGGGCGACGACATCGGCCTGCTTCACCACCTGAGATCGCTGTGTCTGCTCGCGTCCGAGCACGACATCGAGCGGCATCGTGCGATCGGCGTATCGCGAGAGATCGACATCCGCGAGATCGAAGAAGCCGGCGAACTGCTCGAACAGCGTGCTGTCGGGATCGAAGCCGGTGAACAGCGTGTCGGCCATCCTGCCCCATTGCCGCAGTTCGGCGTCGTCGAGGCCAAGTTGCTTCGCAAGCGCGGCCCAGCGGTCGGGCCAGCGGTCACGCAACGTCGCCACCATCTCGATGCCGCGCCTGATGTTCCACCGGGCCATGACGTTCGTATAGGCGCTGTCGTCGATGTTCTCGTGATATTCGTCCGGGCCGATGACGCCGCGGATGTGACACTTGCCATCGACCTCGAGGATGGCGCGGCTGGCCCAGAAGCGTGCGGTTTCCAGGAGGATTTCGGCGCCCGCCTCGGTCATGAAGCGGTCGTCGCCCGTCGCCTGCCAGTATTGCCAGACGGCGTATGCGACGTCGGCCGTGATGTGCTGCTCCTGCGTTCCGCAGAGCACCTGGATCAGTTCGCCGGTGGGACCGATAAGCTGCGCGGGCGTGGTTTCCTCGCCGGTATCGGTCGACTCCCAGGCGTACATCGCGCCACGCCAGCCCATCCGGACGGCCTTGGCGCGGGCGCCCGGCAAGGTGTGGTAGCGATACATCAGCAGAGCGCGGGCGGCCGGGGGCCAGGTCGCGATGTAGAACGGCAGGACGTAGATCTCGGTGTCCCAGAACACGTGTCCGAGATAGGAATCTCCGGTCAGTGCGCGGGCGCCGATGGAGACTTTCTCGTCGGCCGGATTGGCGGCACTGTTCAGGTGGTAGACGGCAAATCGCAAAGCCCGTTCGGAGGCATCGTCGCCCTCGATCGCGATGTCGCTGAGGCGCCAGCGTTCGGCCCAGGCGGCCTCATGTTCGGCGAGCACGCCTTGCCAGCCGATCGGCTTCGTTCGGTCGAGTGCGTCCCGCGCTGACTTGCCGGGATCATCGGCAAGGCTGTCGCCGCGCGCCACGGCAACCAGGCGCTGGAACGATGCGACCTGGCCGGCTTCCGAGGTCCAACTCCAGGACCATCGAAACGGACTGAGCGCGTGCGGCAACAACTCGGCGCCGTTCAGTTGCAGCGACGCGGCGCAGGCCATGGCGAGGGTCTTGGCGGATTGTTCCGTGCGCCAGACACCGAAATCCTGATCAACGCGCAGCGGATCGAGTCCGGAGCCTGATTCGTCGAAGCGTGCGTCCACGGTGATCTCCGCGTCGGGCTGCTCGAGTTCCAGGTGAACCAGTTGCAGGCCCAGAGCGCGATCGGCGAGAGACACGAGGCGAAGCGACTTCACCTTCACCACGATTCCGCTGGGATCGCGCTGCTGCCACTCCGTGAGCATCACGCCGCGGCGCATGTCGAGGATCCGTTGGTGGTGCAGCGAATCGCCGTTGTGATGCAACAGGGGCCGACCGTTCACCAGCACGCGCAATCGCAGCCAATCGGCGACCGGCACGAGGGCGGGGACCGGCGGCTCGGTATTCGGCGTATCGAACAGCCCCGCCACATAGGTGCGCGGCCAGGAGGCCCATCGGAGAGTATGCGACCAGGACACCCAGGTGGGGCCGCGGCTGACCGCGCGAGCGCCACGAACGCCAAGGAAGCCGTTGCTGACGGCGAAGCGCGATTCGATACTGGTCTCCCGCAGCGGATCGTAACTTTGTTCGACCAGCAACCAGGCGGGATCCTTGGTCGGTTCCAGCGCCTGCCGCATGTCCACACGCTGCCTCACTTCCCTGGCGGGCCCAGTTGACCCTCGACCAACACGTCCACATCGACGTCGTCCAGACTGGTCACGACCACATCGGCGCCGGCAGCCCGCAGCAGCGCCGCATCGCCCAGCCGCGCGATGCCGAGAGCAATCATGCCGCCGGCGTGTGCCGCTTCGATGCCGGCGGGCGCGTCCTCGACGACCAGGCATTTCGCCGGCGCGGTCTTCAGTTCTTCCGCGGCGAGCAGGAAGATTTCCGGGTCCGGCTTGCCGTGGGACAGGTCGCGACCGCAGACATTGACGGCGAAGAGATCGAGCAAGGTCCGATCCGGCGACAGGGGGATAAGACGCATCATCTGGTTGGCGTTCTTCGAGGACGAGGTGACGGCGAGAGGGATGTGCTTCGCCGCGAGGGCTTGGGCGAAGCGCTGAGCGTCGGGGAAGACAGCGAACTCTTGCGCCGCGATCAACACCTCAAGGACTTGCTGCTTGCGTTCGGCGTACGCGGTGGCGCGTTCCGACGCGTGGGGGACCGCCAGTTGCTCCAGCGCGGCCCGCGCGCCGCTGAGTCGCGGCTTGCCCGCGACATGCGCCTGATAGAACTCCGTGGTGAAACGCTTGGGATCGGCGAACCCTTGCAACGCCTCCCGCCAGGCGCGTTCATGCGGCGAGGCAACCAGGACGCCGTCCACGTCGAAAATGACGGCGGCGAGAGTTCGCGGAGCGGCGCATCCTGCTGGCATCGGGAAGACTTCTCGTCGGCCGGTAGCGGTGCCTGATAGCACGGCCACATCGGTGGTTGCACCAGCAGCATTCTGGATCAGCATGATTAATGCGCGGCAAAGAGCGGGCTTGGCAAACCGGTTTCGGCCGCCTGCCGGACGTTGGCAACGGATGACGCAAGTTTAACTGACATGACAGCGGTTTAATTGCTGCACCGGGGGAATGGTTACCCGATAGGAGTCATTTTCTCCTGTGTCGGCGGCGCCTGCCTGGCCAGCTGCCTGGATACCCAACGATTTTCCACTAGGAGGAACCATGAGCCTTTCCAACGAGACGACCCGCGCACCACGATTGTGGCGGCGCAGCGCGATAGCCGCCGTTTTGCTGGCTGGCACGGCGCTCGGCGGTTTCGCCGTCGGCCACGCCGGACTAGCCGCGACCGAAGCCACTCCCGGCGCTCCGGTCAATCCGCCCGGCAGCGGCATGACCGGCCATACGCTGCCGGACTTCACCGACCTGGTCACTCAGGTCAAACCCGCGGTGGTTTCGATCACGACCAAACTTCAGGCCAGCCCGGCGCGTGACGAGGATCAGCCGCAGTTGCCGTCCCCCTTCGGGCAGTTCCCGTTCGGCGGCATGGGCCCGCAGATGGGACCGCAGGAACACGCCATCGAGGCCCGCGGTTCCGGATTCATCATCGATGCCAATGGCACGATCGTGACCAACAACCACGTGGTGAAGGACGCGAAGTCGGTATCCGTCACGCTGGACGATGGCACGCAGTTGCCGGCCAAGGTGATCGGGCGCGATGCTCGCACCGACATCGCCGTGCTGAAGATCGATGCGCACAAGCAGCTTCCCTACATCCAGCTTGGCAATTCGGCGAACGTGAGGCCAGGCGAGTGGGTGGTGGCGATGGGCAACCCATTCGGCCTGGGCGGGACGGTGACCGCCGGCATCGTTTCGGCCAGCGGCCGCGACATCGGCGCGGGTCCGTACGACCAGTTCATCCAGGTCGACGCGCCGATCAATCAGGGCAATTCCGGCGGCCCGCTGTTCACCCAGGACGGCAAGGTGATCGGGATGAACACGGCCATCCTGTCACCGTCGGGTGGCTCGATCGGCATCGGCTTCGCCATTCCATCCGACATGATCCATACGGTGGTGTCGCAGCTTGAGAGGACTGGCAAGGTCACCCGCGGCTATATCGGCGTCGAGGCGCAGCAGGTCAGCGACACCATGGCGAAGGCCATGCATCTGGACGACAAGTCCGGTGCGCTGATCGCGGGCGTGCAGGGCGATACGCCGGCGTCGCACGCTGGTCTGGAGCCGGGTGACGTGATCACCGCGGTGAACGGCCAGACGGTGAAGAACCCGCGCGACCTTGCCGTGGACGTGGCCGCGATCCAGCCGGGCGACGAGGCGAAGCTTCATGTCATGCACGATGGCGACAGCAAGACCGTCTCGTTGAAGGTCGCCCAGTTGCCGAACGAGCAACTCGCCAGCAACAACGAAAACGGTCCATCGTCACACGAGCGGATCGGCCTGGCACTGGCACCGCTGTCACCTGATCTGCGGAACCAGCTCGATGTGCCGGACGGCACCCGCGGCGTGGTCGTGCGCAACGTCGAGCCCGGGTCACCGGCTGACCAGGCAGGATTGCAGGCCGGCGACGTCATCGTCGGCGTGGGCGACAGGAAAGTGGCGTCCCCGTCCGAGGCGGCCACGGCGATCCGTGGGGCCGCCAAGGATCACGCGATTGCGCTGCGCATCATTCGCAACGGCGAGCCGGTCTTCGTCGGTGTGAATCTCGACCAGAACTCCGAGGGCTGATGAGGAGGCCCCTCTTTGGCGCGAGCCAGAGAGGGGCCGCCCCACGGAGCGTTACGCGCGGCCGCGTTCCTCTCGCCACAGGGCGAGTTTCTCCTGCACCGGCCGGTCGGAAAAGCTGAACAACACCGCCTCGCCGTCAGGACCGATGACGGTGCCAATGCCAGCTTGGCACCACGAAGATGTCGCGCGGCTTCCAGCGGATCGTCGTGTCGCCGACCACCGTCTCGCCTTCGCCTTCGACAGCGACGAACACGGTGCCGTCGGTCGAGCGATATGGCGCGGAACCGAAGCCCGCGGGCAGCAACTGCATGAACGTGCCGATGGTCGGCATCGGCGACTCGCCAGACGCCGGATTGACGTAGCGCAGCTTGTGGCCGTGACAGGCATCCGGTTCGCCGTTGCGAGACAGCGTCGCCAGCGCCTCGCGCGAGCGCGCATAGGGGTAGTTGAAGACCGGCGAGCTTTTCGCTGTCGGATGCCAGTCGACAGGCAGCATATTGGCGCCATAGCGTGCCAAGCTGTCACCTTCCGGGCGCGTCACCGTCTGGCTGTCGGCATTCGCCGGCTCGGCGAAGCTTGCATCGAACAGCCGCACGATGGGGACGTCGAGCCCATCCAGCCAGACCATCGGCTGATTCGTATCGTTGCCATGATCGTGCCAGGTCCAGCTCGGCGTGATGACAAAGTCGCCGGGCTCCATCATCGTGCGTTCGCCTTCGACCGCGGTATAGGCGCCGTGGCCCTCGATGATGAAACGCAGCGCCGACTGCGAGTGGCGATGGGCCGGCGCCACTTCACCCGGCATGATCAGTTGCAGTCCGGCGAACAGCGAATGGGTGATCGATGTCTGTCCACGCAATCCTGGGTTCTCCAGGATCAATACGCGCCGCTCCGCCTCCTTCGCGGTGATCAGGCCGCCAGCCTGCATGAGGAACGGCCGCACCACGGCGTCGTAGTCCCACTTGGCGGGCAACGCGGGCGTGACCGGCTGCCGGGTCACCATCGAGTGGAGGCGCTCCCACAGCGGGGCGAGCGAATGTTCACCGATCCGGTCGTAGAATGCCTGGCGCTCGGTTGACGGCGCGACCGCGGTATCATTCATCGGAGCCTCCCTGCCGGGTCAGCGACCCGTAATTGCGTGCCAGAGTTGCCGCGTTTCGCCACGCGGATCGTTCTCGATCCGGCACTCCTTATCCAGCATCAAAGTGGCACGGCTGGCAAGGTCATAGGCCGGCCAGTGCGGCAGCGAAGAATGCACGGGCACGCCGGTGCGAGCGAACGCCGCCCAGGTGCCGGACATCGCCGCCGCCAGACGATGCGCTGCCTCGCTGCGGTCGGTCGCGTTGGTAAGATCGATCGTGTCGAAGGTGAACGGCACGTCGAGCGCGTGCGGTGCCTTCAGACGACCGCCCTGCACCGGCGTCTCCCATTCGAAGGAATACATGTAGACCGGCGCGGCGGCCTGTTTCGCCTTGCTCTCGGCCACGATAAGCGAGCGGATGCGGAAGTTGGAATCGGTCAGTGTGGCGATCAGGCGTTCGGCCGGCGTCGCCGAGGGATAGAGGCGCCGGTAGGTTTCGATCACCTCGTCGGTGTGCTTGCCGGCGACGGCGGCGACACGGTCGTGCATCTCCTGTTCGGTCAGCGTGTGGAACCACACCTTGTCGTCACGGGCGAGGAAGCTGGCCATTTCGTCCTTCATGTCGCCGATCAGCAGCGGAATGCCGGCCGAGACCGCGGGTGCTCCTTGGTCGAAGGGATGCCGCGGCACGATCGTTCCGTCCACGACGGGGCCGAACGGATAGCGGTCGAAGAGCGGCAGCAGCGCTGGCCCGACCGCCTTCTGCGCGGGTTCAACCGCTGCCAGAAGCTGCGCCATCGGCAGCATCTGTAGCCTGCGGAGATCATGCGCGGTCAGGCCGAGCGTCTTGAGAACGGCATCGGTCAGTTTGGCGGCGCGGTCTGGTTCGCGCAGGCGGATGGCGGCGCCGCTCTGCACGATGGCACGGTGGAACAGGCCGCGTGCCGACGGCATCGCGAGCAGCGTGCAGACTTTGCCGCCGCCGCCCGATTCGCCGAAGATGGTCACGTTGCCAGGGTCGCCGCCGAACCGAGCGATGTTGTCGCGCACCCATTCCAGGGCCGCGATCATGTCGAGCGTGCCGGCGTTGCCGGACGCAGCGAAGTCGTCGCCGCCGACCGCGGAGAGATCGAGGAAGCCGAAGATGTTCAGCCGTTGGTTCACGGTGACGACAACAACATCGCCGCGTGTGGCCAGCCGCGAGCCCTGTAGCCGCGCCGCGTTCGCCGTACCATAGGAGAAGGCGCCGCCGTGGAACCACACCATGACCGGTCGTTTCGCCGACTGTTCGAGACCGGGCGTCCATACATTGAGGGTGAGGCAGTCCTCGGTCTCCGGCGACACGTCCGGCGCGCCGGAGAAATCCGCAAGTTCGGGGCGCGAGGCGGGGCGGAGGCCTTGCTGCGGCGCGTGACCCTGATACTCCAGCGCATCGCGCACGCCAGCCCAAGGTGCGGGCTTGCGCGGCGGCATGAACCGGTTGGCGCCGGAGGTTGGCGCGCCGTACGGGATGCTCTTGAACGCAGCGACACCGTCGATCGTCGTGCCGCGAACACGGCCTGCCATCGTTTCCACCGATGACGTGCCTTGTGACGTGGCGAGATCGTTCATCGCAGCCCTCCCGTTTTCAGCCGGCCGAGCATGCGCCGGTGCGATGCGCGGTGTCGATACCCGGGTGCCACGCTTGATCCGTGCGGCGGCAGCGAGCTACGCTCCTTTCAATTGATACGATCGCGATCGCGGTTTGGGGGGCTCATCAATGATCTGTCGCATTCTGCTTGTGCTCGCGCTTGCCCTGTTGGCTGTGCCGCTTCATGCGCAGGAATCGCAGCTCGATGTCGTGCTGAAGCGCGACAAGCTGATTGTCGGCACCTACAGCACGTCGCCACCGCTCGCCTTTGTCGATGACAAGGGGGATCTGGTCGGTTTCGAGATCGACATGGCGCATGAGATCGCCAAGGACCTGTTGGGTGACCCGAACAAGCTTGAATTCGTCGTCGTGCAATCCGACGGACGGTTTCCGGCAGTGCTGTCAGGCAAGATCGACTTCGGCATGTGCTCGACCACGATCACGCCCGACCGGGCGGTTCGCATTGCCTTCACCTATCCATACATCGATGCCGGCTCGGTGATGCTGGCGCGCAAGGATGCCGGCATCACGAAGATCCAGGAGCTCAACGACCCGAAATATACCTACGCCATCCTGAACGTGCCGCCGGCGATCGCGCGTACCAAGATGGTGCTGCCAAACGTTACGCAACTGCTGCTCGACAGCCCCTCGGCACTCTTCCTGGCAGTCAAGACCGGACGGGCGACGGCATTCTCGATCGACAAGCCGATTGCCGACTACTATGCGGGGGAAAACGACGACCTGGTGCGGGTGGACACAACCGGGACGGCGCTCCATCTGGTCAACAATGACTCGATCTATCTAAAGCCGGGCGACTTCAAGTGGTGGCTGTACCTGGACACCTATGTGCGCGAATTGCGCTTCGGCACACGCTACGAGCAGTACACCGCGTGGTACCGCAAGTGGCTGCACAAGGAGCCGCCGCCGCAGCGCCCGTACGATACCGGCGAGCACTGACCCGGCTGCATGCCGTTCGACCCGCATTTCATGGCCCGACTGTTCCCGGCGCTGCTGCAAGGCGCCGAGGTGACGGTGGAGCTGGCAGTTTTGACCTTCGCGATCTGTCTGATCTGGGGACTTGTGGTCGCACTCGCCTACAACGTGCGCGGGCCGGTGTCGTGGATCGCAGGGGCTTATATCCAGATCGTGCGCAACACGCCTCTGCTGATCCAGATGTACATCGTCTATTTCGGGTTCTCGATGGCGGGCTTCGGGCTGTCCGGCTTCTTCTCCGGCCTGCTGGCATTGTGCCTTCAGAACGGTGGGTATATGGCCGAGATCTACCGCGGCGGTCTGCAAGCCGTGAGCGCGCGGCAATACGAGGCCGGCCGGGCGCTAGGCATGCGCCGCCTGACGCTTTATCGGATCGTCATCATCCCGCAGGTGATCGCGCGGATCGTGCCGCCGATGACCAATCAGGCCATCAGCATCACCAAGGATACATCGCAGGTCGCGGCGATCGCGGTTATGGACATGATGAAGGTGGCGCAGGTGTGGGTGGAATCCTCCGCCAATACCTATGATGTGTTTCTCGGCGTGGCGATCATCTACCTGGCACTGACGTCGGTTGCCAGCCTGGCCGGCAAGGTGGTCGAGCAGAGGCTCGCCTTCGCGCAATGAAGGAATTCGCTCCGCTGCTGCACGGCTACTGGTACCTGCTCCGCGGCGCCGGCATGACGTTGCTGATGGCCTGCTCGGCTGTATTGCCGGCCACCCTGTTCGGCATCCTGCTCGCACTGGTCCAGGTGTTCGGCAACCGCACCCTGCGCTCCGCCGTGGTGGCCTATCTGTTCTTCGTCCGCGGCATTCCTCTGCTGGTGCTGATGACCTTCACCTATTATCTGCTGCCACTCACCGGCATCGACCTGCCGCCGTTCTGGGGCGTGGTGCTGGTGATGGCACTGTACTATGCCGCGTATATGAGTGAGGTGTTCCGCGCCGGTATCCTGTCGTTGCCGAGGGGACAATGGGATGCGGCGCGCAGTCTTGGCATGACGCGGCACCAGATGCTGCACATCGTCATCTTTCCGCAGGCGCTGAGGCTTGCGTCACCGCCGTTCGTCAACCTGTGCGTCTCTCTGGTGAAGGCGACATCCCTGGTTTCCATCGTGGGGCTGTGGGAGCTGACGATGGCAAGCCGCGAGATCGTGGAGCGCACGCTGGCACCGTTCCAGATATTCCTCGGTGCGGCGGCCATCTATTTCTGCATCTGTTATGCATTGGCACTCTATGGCAGATACCTCGAAAGCCGCGTCCTCCACGGTCACTGACAAGCCGCAGGTGCGGCAGCGACCGATGCTGGAGGTGGCCGGCATCTCCAAGCGGTTCGGCGCGCTGGAGGTGTTACGCGGCGTAACGCTTTCTGTCGCGGCGGGCGAGGTTGTCGTGGTGATCGGCCCCAGCGGCTCGGGCAAGACAACGCTGCTTCGCTGCATCAATCTGCTGGAGGATTACGAACAGGGTACCGTGGCGGTGGACGGCGAGCCGATCGGTTACCGGCTCGATCGACGTACCGGCCAGCGCGTGCGCATGTCGGAGCGGGAGATAGCCGCGGCGCGCGAAGGTGTCGGCATCGTGTTTCAGAGCTTCAATCTCTTTCCGCACATGAATGTGCTGCGGAACATCACGGCGGCTCCGGTGCGGGTGAAGGGTATATCGCGGCCCGAAGCGGAACAGCGGGCGCGCGAGTTGCTGGCGATGGTGGGTCTGTCGGACAAGGTCGCGGAGTACCCGGCGCGATTGTCAGGCGGGCAACAGCAGCGTGTGGCGATCGCGCGTGCGCTGGCGATGGACCCCAAGATCATGCTGTTCGACGAGGTGACATCGGCGCTCGATCCGGAACTGGTGGGAGAGGTGCTGGCGGCCATGCAGGAGCTTGCCAGAGCCGGCATGACCATGGTGGTTGTGACGCACGAGATGAGCTTTGCACGCGATATCGCCGATCGGATCGTGTTCATGGATGGCGGCCTCATCGTGGAACAGGGCAAGCCCGACCAATTGCTGTTTTCGCCGACCACCGATCGGGTGCGCACCTTTCTCAAGCGCTACAACGACCGTTACCGGATTTAGCGCGCCGCCGTCGTTTCGATTTGCTTAACCCGTTGCGGTGACATTCCGCCTCCGTCGTGAAGCGGCGGTGTCGGGATGGACGAGGAGTTTGTCGTGGGCAGCCGCGTCAGCGCGCGCGGGCTGGCCTGGGATGTGCTGGAGGTTGCGCCGCTCGGTGCGCAGACACTGCTTCGGCTGCGTTGCGCCGGCGGCGATCTGGGCGGCCTGGAATGGGAAATCCTGCATCCGGCCGACCCTGTCGAATTGCTGCGTTCCGAGCTCCGGCCCGACGTGCCGGGTCCGCCGGCAGCGTGGCGGCTGTACCATCAGGCGTACCTGCTCGAACAGGTGCTCGGGCCGGCAGACATGCTGGCGGTGGAACCGGGCCGGGTGCGGATCGAGCCCTACCAGCTCGTTCCGTTGATGCGGGCGCTGGAATTGCCGCGGCCGCGCCTGCTTCTCGCCGATGGCGTGGGTCTGGGCAAGACGATCGAGGCAGGGCTGATCGCCTGCGAACTGATCGCGCGCCGGCGGGCCCATCGAGTGCTGATTGTCGCGCCCGCGGGACCGCTGCTCGTGCAGTGGGCGCAGGAGATGCGGCAACGCTTCGGGCTGCGGTTCGCCGCGATCGCGGATGCCGCGGCGTTGCAGCAGCAACGGCGGAGGCTGGAGCTCGGCGGCAATCCGTTCGACGCGATCGCGCTCTGCATGACATCGCTGGATTTCGCCAAGCAGGAGCACGTGCTGGAGGAACTCGAACGGTCGGCATGGGATCTGGCGATCATCGATGAGGCACATCATTGCATCAGCACCGGGAGCAGTGAGCGGGAGGACACGCAGAGACGACGGCTGGCGGAGGTCATCGCGCGGCGCAGCGATGGATTGCTGCTGCTTACCGCCACGCCGCATGACGGCTACGATGCACACTTCGCGTCGCTGATCGAGCTGCTGGACCCGAGCCTGGTCGATGGACGTGGAGGTCTCGTCGGCAGCGCTTACCGGCGCCATGTCGTGCGCCGGCTGAAGTCGCATATACGCGACCCGGCGACCGGCGCTCCGCTGTTTCGGGAGCGGCGGGTGATACCGGTGAAGGTCGAGCTCGACAGTGTCCACCTGGAGCCGGTGCGGCTGTTTCATCGGGCGCTCGCGGCGCTGATAGCACCGCGGTTGCGCCGGGCGACGCGGGATTGGGAACACGCCGACGCGCTTGGGTTCGTGAGCCTGCTGAAGCGGTCGGTCTCTACGATCAGCGCGTGCGTCAAGACCCTGCGTGTGGTGGCAGAGCGCTATCGAGAACTCGGCAAGGTCGAGGCTGAGGCATTGCGGCGGGAGCGGGCGCGATCGTTGCGGGCCTACCGCAAGCGGCTGCTGCGGTACGGCGTGCTTGACGAACGCGACGAAAGCGACCTGGTCGAACTCGAGGCCGATGGCATGGCGGCGGATCTGCTCACTGCTCCGGAACCGGCAAACAGCGATGGGACCGCTGCGGCGCTCGATGCATTGATCCAACTGGGAGAGGCGGCAGAATCTGCCGATCCAAAGCTGGAAGTCGTTGGGCGGGAGCTTCGTGTGATTCGCGCCGTGCATCCGGCGACGAACGTCCTGATCTATACGGAATATGCCGACAGCCAACTGGCTGCGTTGCGCGCGCTGCGCTCCAGCTATGGCGGTGTGCTGGCGATCAGCGGAGTTGATGCCGAACGCGAGCGGACGCGCATCGCAGAGCGCTGCGCCGAGGAGGACGGCATCATTCTGGTCAGTACCGACTCGTTGGCTGAGGGGCTCAACCTGCATCAGCGTTGCTTCAACCTAATTCATCTCGATCTGCCGTACAACCCGAACCGGCTCGAGCAGCGCAACGGCCGCATCGACCGTTATGGCCAGGAGCGTGATCCGCAGATTCGTTATCTCTATCTCGCTGGCACGTTCGAGGAGCGGCTGCTGCTGCGGCTGATTGCGAAATACGAAAAGGCGCGTGCCCACCTTGCGTTCATGCCCGACACGCTTGGGGTGACAGCGGATGAAGAGGCCTGGAGCACCGGCCTGGTTGCCGGGTTCGCCGAACATCAGGCGGGGTTGTTCGACGATGCACCGACGGCGATCCGGACGTTGGACCGGGAGGCGGAGGATGCCAATTCGGCCGAGTATCGCGATCTCTTGCACGAAATAGATCGCGCGTTCGATGGCTTCGATCGCTCGGCCGTACGCCATGGCTGGCCCGGCGATAACGCGATGAACGGCGGCGCGGCGCAGATTTCGGCGGCTGCGGCCACGATACAGCGGAGCGATGCGCTGCTGGGCCGCGTCGATCTGCCGGATTTCATCGGAGCGGCGATAGCTGCCGAGACCGGACAGAAATCTGCCGGTCGAGGTGTGCTGCGGCTACCGGCGGACTGGTCCGCTGGGCTCGATGAGCTGCCCGGCTTCGATCACGAACACCGCGTGCTTCGCTTCACGCGTGACAATTCCAGGCTGCGCGACGCGAGGGGTCGTTCGCTGGCGGTCATCGGCCGCGCGCATCCGGTGGTGCGGCGCGCGATATCGAGCGTGCAAATGCCTACCGGCAGCGAGTGTGACAATCGGGTGAGCGTGGCGCCGGCGATGGAGGGCGCACAACTTGCGGTGCTGCTGACCTTCGGGGCGGAGATGCGCAGCTCGGTGCGTATCGAGTTCAGGCGGATCGTCGCGGTACTGCTGCCTGTCAATGGTGACCCTGTGGGGATCGGCCAACCGGAGTGTTGGCTCGATCTCGCAAAGCCGGGCCAGGCCCCCTCCCCTATCGGCATTTGGCAAGAGCTATTCGCGCATTGGGTGCCGAGCCGACAGGGCGAGGCGGAGGCGGTTGCCAATACTTGCATGCAACGCGAAGCAGCGGCGGTGGCGGCGGATCATCGATGGAGGAATGAGCGAGCAATGAATGACCTGCGGGACTGGCTGGGGAGACGTGCCGACGAAATCTGCGGGAGGTTCGAACCACAGACGGGCGACCTGTTCGGTGGCGTCGCGAACCGACCGGCGTGGCTCTTGTTGCCGTCGCCCGTTGACCGATTGGCGGTGTTCGCGGCCGACAACGGCAACGCGCCGGCACGGCGGCGCGAGGCGAAGGGCGTTGTGGAGCTGTATCGACGCCGGTCCATGGAACATGAGGCATGCGCGGCATTGTCTTTGCCGGTTCTGCACCCGATCGGTTTGCTCATGCTGGTGCCGCCAGTGCCGAACGCATGACGCTGGATCTGGGTGACTGCACATTTTCTGGCCCGGCTCTGCCGGAACCGTTCGTCCGCTTCGAATTGACCGCGCAACTGACCAGGTTGGGGCTGCTGGTCAACGACAAGAGCAAGGGCTTCGAACAGGATTGGGTAACGTTTCGGCGGCAGCTCCGCGCGACCGGCGGACCGCAAACTCTTTGCAACCATATCATTGCGCCACTGGCCGAGCGTCTCGGGTTCGATCGTCCGGTGCGACAGGATGACGTTGTGACGCGCGAGGGCATGGAGGATGGCGGCTGGCTCGTCCAGGCGCCATGCGGGCCGCGCCTGCGTGCCTGGTCGTTCGAGTCCGGCACCAATCTGGACGCGCCGCATCGGATCGGACGCGCGTATCGGTTCAGCCCCATGCGCAGCGCCCAGCGCGTGCTGCTGGCTAGCGGCGAACGTCTCGGCGTGGTGACCGACGGCGAGGAGTTGCGCCTGCTGTTATGCGACCCCGCACGGCCGGACAGCCACATCGCAATTCCACTGGCGGGTGGCGCCGGTTGGCGAGGGCGGAACCTGGCGCCGGACTGGTACTGTTTGGTGCTGGCATTGGCCGCGCCTAGGGGAATTCGGGCGCTGCCGGAGGTACTTGACGCGGCCAGCAGGCTCACCGACGGTCTGCGCGTTCAGGCGCGCGAAGCGATCGAGGGGTTCTTGCAGGCGCTCCTCGACAATCCCGCCAACGCGACCGAGCGGGACCTGCACGATCGCGCCGATGTGCTCTGGGAAGAGGGGCTGGTCCTTGTCTATCGCCTGTTGTTCGTTCTGAAGGTGGAGAGCGCGGGCGATCCTGCAACCAGGTTCAGCTTTGCCTCGACGAGCCTCTGGCGCGGTGCTTTGTCGCCGAACCGGGCGCTTGGTCCTTTGGTACGTCGGCGGCTTGATCATGGTCATCAGACGGGGCGGATGCTGGAGGACGGAATTCGCCTCGTGTTCCGGGCGTTCTGCGACGGATTGACGTGCAGCGAGCTCTTGGTGACACCGCTCGGCGGCGCGCTGTTCGGTGCCCAGGCAATTACGCTGCTCGATCGGCTGGTCTGGGGCGAGCACGCTGTTGCGTTGCTGCTGGATAGGCTGCTCTGGACGACGCCAAGGGGCAGATCGCGCGAGCGCGTGCATTACGGCGCGCTGGATGTCGAGGACCTTGGCCGTATCTACGAGGCGCTGCTGGAACTCGAACCCGGGATCACGACGGCCGCGATGTCGCGCCTTCGACGCGGCAAGCGCGAAGTGATAGTGCAGGCCGAACGGGCCGCGCGTTATCGCGGTGCCTCTGCGAATGCGGGCGGGACGCGGGTGACATGGGTCGAGGACATTCCCGCGGGGCGGTTCTTCCTGCGCGCCGGCAATGGGCGCAAGGCGAGCGGATCTTACTACACGCCGCATCCGCCTTCGTGCGCTTCCTGGTGCGTGAGACGCTGGCACCACGGATTGCGGAGCGCAGTCCGGACAAAGAGCCGGACCCACGCGCCATATTGGCGCTGAAGGTGGTCGATCCCGCGGCGGGCAGTGGGCATTTCCTGGTGGAAACGTGCCGTTACCTTGGCGATGCACTGTATGCCGCGTGCCGCAGGTGCGACGAGTTGGCGACGGCGGCGGAAGACGCGGCGGCGAGCGGATCGCCGGATGAGCGTGATCCGCATGCTGGACCGGGCGGCATCATTGCGTCGGCGAGTCGCGGACCTGCCTGATCCCGACGGACTGCTGATGGCTTATCTGCCAAGTCGCACGAGTCGAGGGTGCTGCGCTGGGCGTGTCGCAATCGCGCGCGATGGCGCTCTGCCGACGGCTGGTCGCCGTCCACTGCCTGTATGGTGTGGACAGCAATCGGCTTGCTGTGGAGCTGGCGAAACTGTCGCTGTGGTTGGAGTCCTACGCGGAGGGACTGCCGCTGACATTTCTCGATCATCGATTGGTGCATGGCGATTCGATATCGGGACCATTCTTTGCGTCACTGGCGACGCTGCCCGTCAGCCGCGTGGCGCTGGATCCGCTGCTGGCACAGGATGTGCGTGCCCGTCTGGGGGCGCGCTGCATGCGGCACTGCTTCACGTGCGGGCGTTGCAGGCGACAGTGGGTGCCGATGCCGCCGGTCTTGCATTGAAGGCTTCGGCGAAGCGGCGACTGGACGTGGCATTGCAGCCGCTGCGGCTTCTGGCGCGCGCATGGTCCGGTGCGGTGATGCTGGCAACGCGAGAGGCCGATGACGAGTGGCTGGCACTGGCACGCTCGGTCGCGGCGACGGCGGCTTGGCCGGAGGTTCTGACCGAGCGGCAAGCCGCGATGCTCACGGCCGGGAAGCTGGCGCTGCCGTGGGACCTGACATTTCCAGAAGTGTTCTGGCCCGGCGACGACGTCTTGCATGAAAGCGGTTTCGATGCGGTGTTGAGCAACCCTCCCTGGGACGTCATGCAGCCCGATACGGGGGAATTCGTCGCAGGGATCGATCTTTCCATTCTCGATGCACCGGGGCGGCGGGAGGCGCGCGCGATCCGCGATCGTCTGCTGGCGGAGCCTGCGGTGGCCAATGCCTGGCACGACTATCGTGCGGTCTTCACGCGCGGGCAAAGGGTGGTGGACAGGCTCTATCTGCATCAGAAGTCCGGCGGGCATGGCGCTGTCGCGGGCGGCAAGCTCGACCTGTATCGCGTGTTCGCCGAACGCATGGTGCGATTGCTTGGCGATGACGGCGCGGTCGGCATGGTTGTCCCGTCGGCGTTCCACGCCAACGAGGGTGCGACAGGTATCCGGAAGCTCTATCTGCAACACACCCGGATCGAACTGTGCCTGTCGTTCGAGAACCGCAAGAGCCTGTTCGATATTCATGCACGGTACAAGTTTGCTCTCGTCGTCGCGCGGCGGCCTGGACCGACACGCGACATGCTCTGCGGGTTCTATCTGAACGACTTCCGGCAGCTTGAGGAGCGGAGCCACTGGTTGAATTACGACCGCGACTTCATCGCTGCCTCCGGGGGTGCCTATGCCACTTTGTTGGAGTTGCGCGAACCTGGCGACCTCGAGCTGGCGCGCCGAATGTTCGTCGGACGGCGGGGTCTGGGAGCCTGGATGCATGACGCCGGCATCGCGTTCAGCCGCGAAATCCATATGAGTGACGATGCCGGCCGGTTCAGGCCGCTGCGGTCAAATTCTCGTCTGATCCATACCGATTTCGATGGCGACTGTCTCTTGCTCCATGAGGGCAAAACGATCCACCAGTTCACTGACCGGCGGACAACTTTGCCGCGATACGCAATCGCCGTGGCAAAGCTGGCGGACAAGCCAACCTCTCTCGAGAGCGCGCTCTACTACCGTGCGGCGTGCCGTGAAATTGCCAGAGCGACCGATGAGCGCACCGCGATTGCGGCGATGCTGCCTCCGCGGGTGCTCTGCGGCCACACCATCAATGTCGAGCGCAGACCCGGCTGCCGACCGAACGCCGCGGCTCTGTCGCTGGTCGGTATCATGAACAGCTTCGCGTTCGACTGGCTGCTGCGCCAGAAGGCGACGATCCATGTGAGCCTTTACATTTCCTGATTACGCACTTCCCTCAGTCACGAAACGCCTGGTAGCAGGCCAGGGATTTTGTGGCATTTCATGAGGTTGTGCCGATGGCTCGTAACGTCGTGCAGTTCCAGAAGGGTCTCAGCGAGCCTGCGTTTGAACAGCAGTACGGCAGCGAAGAGCAATGCCGGACGATCGTCATTGCGTCACGCTGGCCGCATGGCTTTGAATGCCCGGCATGCGGCGGCAGGCGGTATAGTCTGGTGACGACCCGCGATCTCTACCAGTGCACCAAGTGCCGCCGGCAGACTTCGCCGATCGCCGGGACGATCTTTGCATCGACCCATTTGCCGCTGCGGTTGTGGTTTCGTGCGATCTATCATCTCACTCAGACCAAGCAGGGCATCTCCAGCATCGAACTGGGTCGTCGCCTTGGGGTGACGCAGACCACCGCCTGGAAGATCAAACACAAGCTGAAGCAGGTCATGCTCGAGCGTGATGCACGCAAGCGGCTGACCGGCAGGATTGAGATCGACGACGCCTATCTCGGCGGCGAACGCTCCGGTGGAAGGCGAGGCCGCGGGGCCCCTGGCAAAACGCCGTTCGTCGCCGCCGTCGAGACGACCACAGAGGGAAAGCCGGTTCGGCTGAAGCTGCGCCGGGTAACCAGCTTCTGTGCAACCTCGATCGCGGGGTTCGCCAAGCGCAGCCTCGATCCAAACTGCTCTGTCGTCAGCGACGGCCTTCAGTGTTTCACCAGCGTTGCCGACGCCGGCTGCGCGCACCAGGTCGTCAAGACCGGGTCAGGGCCAAAGGCGGCTCGGACGCCAGCCTTCAAATGGGTCAACACCGCCCTCGGCAACATCAAGGCCGCCATCACTGGAACTTACCGTGCCATCAACAGCAAGCATGTCCCCCGATACCTCGCTGAATTCGAATACCGCTTCAACCGACGATACGATCTGGCGACCATGATCCCGCGTCTCACATGGGCCGCCGTCCGAACCACACCAATGCCCTATCGGCTCCTGAAATTGGCTGAGGTTTATGCGTAATCAGGTTACATTTTGTCCGAACTGCCGGCGCCCGATCTTTCTCCAGATGCCGATCGGCTTCTGGCTCACGGCAGCCTGCGACTGTCCTGCAACCACCGGGGTTTCGCGTCGCTCTGGCGCGAGCAGCTCGGCGACGCGTGGCGGGAGCCGTCACCACCGCATTCGTGGCCGGTCATTACGGCGGAGGACGACCGGTGGCGTGTGCGCGCGGCGATGGATGCCGTCGTCGCTCATGCATATTGCCTCGGCCATGCGCAGTACGAGCGCATCCTCGCCAGCTTCAGTCACAAATCGTTCCCTGAGGCTTCCGCGCTGTGCCTTGCGGCGTTCGGCGAGCTCGCATGCAAGGGCCTCGTGCAATACTGCCGTGACCACGATCCATATTGGGACACGCCCCTTGTGGCGTCGCGCGCACCGCCCGTCATCCGCCTGCCTGACACAGGCACCACCCAAGGCAGTCTGGTGCCGACCGCTACTGGCCCCGCCCGCGCATGAGGCGTATCACGATGCCAATCGGTCCGGGGGGAAACGATGGCGGCAGATGCGGAGAGCTTCGACTATATTGTCACCGGCGCCGGTTCCGCCGGCTGCGCCGTCGCCGCTCGGCTCAGTCAGTCGGGACGCTACCGGGTGCTGCTGCTGGAAGCCGGCGGCAAGGACCGCAATCCCTGGATCCACATCCCGATGGGCTTCTCCCAGGTCTACGCCAATCCGCGCGTCAACTGGATGTACGAGAGCGAGCCGGAGAAGCAGCTTGGCGGGCGCAGGCTGTACCAGCCGCGCGGCAAGGTGCTCGGCGGCACCAGCTCGATCAACGGCATGGTGTATATGCGAGGGAATGCCGCGGACTACGACGAATGGCGGCAGCGCGGCTGCACCGGCTGGGACTGGGACAGCGTGCTGCCCTACTTCAAGAAGGCCGAACATCAGGAGCGCGGCGCCAACGAGTTCCACGGCGTACTGGCGGGCCGCTGCATGTGTCCGATCAGCCGTATCGCTCGGAACTCGCGGACCGGGTGGTGGAGGCGGCGATCCAGGCGGGGCTGCCGGCAATCGAGGACTTCAATGACGGACGCCAGGAGGGTGCTGGGTATTTTCAGAGCACCACGGGCAAGCGCCGCCGCTGGAGCACCGCGACGGCGTATCTGCGGCCCGCGCGCGGGCGCGCCAACCTGGTGGTTCGCCCGAACGCGCATGCCACGCGCATCCTGATCGAGGACGGTCGCGCCGCGGGCGTCACCTATGTCAGCGGTGGGATGACGCACACCGTACGCGCGGCCGGCGAGGTGATCGTGAGCGGCGGCGTTTTCAACTCGCCGCAACTGCTGCAACTGTCCGGCATTGGTCCGGGGGCGCTGTTGCAGGACATGGACGTGCCGGTGATCCACGACCTGCCGGCGGTTGGCAGGCACTTGCAGGATCACTTCTATGTCCGGCTGGCGTTTCGTTGCAGCAGGCCGATCACGATGAACGAGCTTGCCAACAGCCTGCCGCGCAAGGTGATCGCAATGGCGCAGTACATGCTGTTTCGCGCCGGTCCGCTGGCGGCGAACGGTGTTACCGCCGGCGCCTTCGCACGCAGCGATCCCCGCCTGGAGCGGCCCGATCTGCAGTTCAACTTCACGCCCTGGAGTTATGCCTCGCGCGACGCGAGGGGCGCCGTGGCGCATCCATTTCCCGGCTTCAGCCTGAGCGCGGTGCATCTGCGCCCGGACAGCCGCGGCAGCGTCAGCATCAAGAGCCGTGATCCGCTGGCACCGCCCGCGATCAGGTTCAACTTTCTGGAGTCGCAGTCCGATCTGCATGCACTGATCGCCGGCATGCGGCTGGCGCGCAAGTTCACCGGGCAACCGGCACTCGCGCCCTATGTGGCCGAGGAAATCCTTCCCGGACCCGCGGTGAACACCGATGCCGAGTTCGAGGCGAACATCCGCATGAACGCCAATTCCAATCTGCATCCCGTCGGCACGTGCCGCATGGGACCGGACGGCGACACGGTGGTCGACGCGCGTCTGCGGGTTCATGGCGTGGGCCGGCTGCGGGTGGCGGACGCGTCCATCATGCCGACCGTGCCGGCGGGCAATACCAATGCACCGTCGATCATGATAGGGGAGAAGGCCGCCGACATGATCTTGGAGGATGCGCGAGCGCTGGCATGACCGCGAGGACCGTTCGAAAGCTGAACTGGATGCTCGGATGACGCACAGGTGGGGGGCGCGCGTCCGGAGGCGGATCATCATCGCACTGCTGTCTGCGATTGCTTTGGCCGCATGGATGAGCAACGCGAAGGCCCAGCAGGACGGCGATGTCGCGGCCGGCCGCAAGCTTGCCGAGACCTGGTGCAGCTCATGCCACGTGATCGGGCCCACGACGGTTCGCGGCACCAGCAACGGCGCCCCGAGCTTTGTCGCCATTGCAGGCATGAAGGCGACGACCGCGATGTCCCTGCGGGTGTTCCTACAGACGCCGCATGCGCGGATGCCCGATCTGCACCTGAGCCGGGACGAGATTGCCGACCTCGCGAGCTATATTCTCAGTCTGCGACGGAAGTGACAGCGGCGCGGGGCGCGTGTGCGTGTTGGACGCGCGGTCCCGCCTTAGTTCGTGTTGCTCCAGGGCGGCGCGCCGAGGTTCACGTCCTTCGCATCGGTCGAGGCGCCCGTAAGCGCGCCCGCGCCACCGCCGATCACCGCCCCGACCACGACACCAACCGGACCGCCGATCAGCCCTACCGCGGCGCCCGTCGCGGCGCCTCCTGCGGCGCCGCCCTGGGTTCGATCGGGCTGCGTCGTGCCGCAGGCACTGAGCAGGACCATCACGGCAACCGCGACTGCTTTTTGCATCATCATATCCCCCAATTCGTGGCCTTCATCGTAGCGATGGCTGCCGCGTCGGGCCATCAACACGAATAAGTGAGCGCCCCTTAAATCTCCCGCCCCGCGCGCCGCCAACCCTGTGCAAGGCGGCACCCTGGGGTCGCGGGCGGCCTTGCTCGACCGATCGGGGCCGGCGGCGGTCTGTTCCTCGTGTCGGTACCGGAAGAATGGCGCGACCAGGAGAGCGATCGTCCAAAAGTTAGACAGATTTATATTTTGATCGTAAAAATATGGTTACTTCTCACAAATTTCGACGTATAGTTCGATCGTCGCCGTGGGGATGGCGAACAAACGATAGTGCGGTGTGCCCTGAGCGGCGCGCCGTTCGCTTTGCACCTGGAGGACCGCGTCGATGGACGTGCAATCGACCGAGAGCGCTCGCTCATCTGCGCAGGAACCGAACACCGCAGCGTCGGCTCAGCGGTTCAAGTCACGACCCTGATCGTCGCCGAGCGGCGAGATTTTCTGCGTGGCTGCCTGAGCCATTGGCTGGGTCTGTTCTGCCAGGAGTTCCAGACCCTGGCCGTGGCGGATGTCACGACCACACTGGGGGAGGCCCCCCTGGAGCAGGCGGCGGCGGTGCTCATCGGCGTGGGGCGCGCGGAGCGGGCCGACGGGTGGCTGGTCCGCCAAGTCGCTTGGCTGCGCGAGAGGTGCCCGGCGGTGCCCATCGCCGTGCTGATGGAGACGCCGGACACGGAGGACGCGAGGGCGGTTGAGACGACGGCGCGGCAGTTGGGCGTGCAGGGCTGCATCACGACATCGACGAGCCCGAACGTGGCGGCGGCGGCATTGCGCCTTGTGGTGGCCGGTGGGCGGTATTTTCCGACCTCGGCAAATCTGCCTCAGTCGTCCGAAGCGGCAGGGACCGGTCCCGTGCGGGCGCCGATGGCAGGTCAGCCCTTCGAGAAGCTCACCCCGCGGGAACAGGCGGTTCTGAGCATTCTTGCCGTCGGCGCCCAGAACAAGATCATCGCCTATCGGTTAGGCATGTCGATGAGCACTGTGAAGGCGCACATGCACAGCATCATCCGCAAGCTTCAGGTTCGGAACCGGACGGAAGCCGTGGTTGCGGCTCGCGCCCTGGAGTTGACCCATGGGACCGATTTGCGTGGTGACCTGAGAGAGGCGGCCTGAGTCCGCTCGCCGGATTGCCCGTCCGCACCCTGCTTTGGAGTGGGAGAAGCCAGCGCCGGTCGCCACCTTCAGGGCAGAGCCGGCGGCGGCGACGCTGGCCCGGCATCCTTGCGAGAATGCCGGGCCAGCCGACGGCAGCGGCAACTTGACCGGACCTGCCTGCTGGCATGGTATCGGCAGAGGGTTGCATCTTTGTTGAAGCCTAGCGCGGGATGAACGCTCAAAGGTGCGCGCTCATCCCGTGCTATCCCCTTATTTGATCGCGTGACTCAGACCTCCGCCGAATTCCGCCTTCGGTCATCACGCTTCTTGCCCTGGCTGGGAAAAGGAAGGCTGGTAGGCCAATGGGGTCCGCCGGAGCGGCCTAATCGCGAGGCTGGCGGTTCAGCCTGGCAAACAGCGCCCTCACCCAGAGGTCCAAAGCGGGATCCTCTTCGTCAATCGTTCGCAGGTAATCGAAGTGGCTCGGCTCGCGTACGGCGAAGACCGCCGGGCAAGGTTCGGTACCGATCGCGCGAAGGCGAAACTGGCGGGGTTCCAGCAGGAGATTGCGCGGGCGCAGCGGCACGGGTTCGAGTGCGATCGAACCGAGGAATGTGCCAGCCGTGCCATTAGGGTTCATAGCGACGCATCCCCTGCCGCACCGACAAAGCTTCGGGCAGCTACCATACCATAGCGCCCGACGGCCGCCGTGTCACGCTGGAGGGAGCGCGCGGGCGGCTTGTGGGCGTCGCCGGCCGGCCTCGGCCGGGCGGGATGTTTAGGGAGGGAAGCATGACGGCTATGCCACCTCCTTCAATACCAGCGGCTCCAGCACGAGCTGGCGGCCGCGCAGCCGATCTCTGTAGCGATCCACCGATGAATCCACGATGACCGTCATGACGCTGGCGACGATCACGCTCGCCACCATTGCGCCCACGAAAACGCCGTAAGTGTACCCGGTCGTGAAAGTCAGGACGATCACCAGCACGTCCTCGTGATACAGGTACAGCGGGTATGTCAGACTCCCGAGCACCTGGTCGTTGGCCCGCAGTTTCGGCAGGCGAACGACTGAGAGGATTACCAGCATCGCCATCAGGGCCGTCAGGACAGCGAGGTTCGGCCAAACGGACATGGGTGGGGCACCGGGTAGCGGCACAACGGGGGGTTGCGCCAAATATTGCCAAAGCATCGCCGGTATGCTCGACAACATCACGACAAAACCCCAACGGCTTCGTGAAGTCGCAAAATACAAGCCGCCGCCGAATGCGAAATAGGGTGCATACACCAGCAAGGGTGCGCCGCGATCGACAGCGAAGACGAACAACGGCGCAAACAGAACAAGCATCAATCCCAGAACCCAGCCGAAACCGCGTATCCCGAGCCTGCTTCGCCCCAACAGAAGGCTTGCAAATATAGCAATATAGAAGGCCATTTCGACCCGAACGGCCCAGGTAATATCGAGAAAGTTGTAGTCTATCAACCGATTGGACAGCGGCATCGTGCCGAGGAAGTTCAGCACGATGTTCCACGGCGCAAACGCGATGTCGGCTGGAAAGGACGCCTGCGTTCGCCACAGTCGTGCACCCTGGGTGAGCACGAAGGTCGCGTGCGCCAGCATGGACAGCGCTATCGCGAGAACGAAATGCGGCATGATCCGCAGCAGGCGGTTAGCGAGAAACGCGGCGGCCCGGTCGCGATAGACACAATCAGCCGCCTCTGTGATCACGAAGCCCGATAGAGCGAAGAAGACCAGCACCGCCATGCTTCCGACGGGATATGGCATCATCGCGTCGGCGAGGCGTTCCGGCGCGAGGTCAGCCGCGAAATGCTGAAACATGACCAGGCCGGCCAGCAAGAGTCGGAAAGTACCAAAATGTCGGTATCGATATGCCCGCGCCGGTCGAGCGACCCGGTCCGCGGCGATTCGGCGTTCCTCCACCCGGGATTTTTCCAACAGACCGAAAGCACTCATGGATCGACTGATCGGCCTCCTCCCGAAACGATCGGAGGCTACACCGCGCGCTGTCGCTCGCGACATCGACACTTGGATCCTGGCCGTGGGATCGAGCGCCGCGATGTGCAGGGTCTCGTGGCTTGGCGGATGAGACAGCAGCTCCGCCCCTCGCGAGCGGCCGCGCAGCCGTGGCAAGGGATCACCCTCGTTATGGCCAGGGCTGTCAACGGAGGATTTGACTTGATTATTTCGTCAGTGACACGGGCTGCCGCATTGCGCATAGTAGGGATCGAGGTTGTTTCTTGAACGTCGCCCGTAACGGACACATCAGGTAGTTCAGATATGCGGAGCCTGCGGAGACTTAGCCTCTACATCCAGGCTGTGTGCGCCCTTGCGTGGCTGCTTGCCTTCGTCGGCATCGAAGCGCTTTTGGGCCTCAACCGGCACCCACCGGTGATCGTTCGACCAAGGGAGGAGGACCTGCCGGCCGGGAGCGAGGTGCGTTCAGACGAACTGCCCAGCGCCTGCGCGAGGACGTCCGTCACGACCTGACATCGCTACGGGGTCCTTTCGCGTCCCGGTGCCTCGTATCGGGCGGCTGGCCGGCGGCGTTGATAAGCATCAGGATCGGACGGATAGATAGACCCGCACCTGGTGATTGTTTCTTGGACGAAAAGTGCGAGAGTGTGATGTTGCTCTGTCTGAGGGTTGTCCAGAGCAGGATCGTCCGTATGCTCGAAAGCGAGACCATGGCGGTGGCAGTGACAGAGTCTGTGCCCCGCAATTAACTTCATCTTCAAATTATGGCAGGCGGCAATTCATAGTTCCTTCGATTTGGAAAGGAACTCCTGCGACGGAGCATTGGTCGACTAATGGCTGTTGGCGTCCCGTACGGGATTCGAACCCGTGTTACCAACGTGAAAGGCTGGTGTCCTGGGCCTCTAGACGAACGGGACAAGGGCGCCTCTCGGACCGGGCCCGGGGGCAGCGGTGGGTAGCGGAGGGCCAGTCCAGGGTCAAGCCGCCGCCACGTCAGTGATGATGAAGCCGGGATTCGCCACGCCGTTCCATTCCTCGGCACGCAAATGGCCGGCGAGATGCAATGGCAGCCCTTTGCCCGCCAGCAGCATCTCCGCCAGCGCACCGTCGCGGGCGCGGAACAGCAGCGCCTTCAGTCGCGGCCCCCCGCCCTCGCCCTCGACGAACGCGCGGATCGCCGTGCCCTCGCGGCCGACGCGATCGGCGCGCACCACGCGGGCTCGTTGCAGCACCAGGATCGGCTCCTCGTTGCCGGCGCCAAACGGGGCAAGTCGCGCGAGATGATGCGCGAGTTCCGTTGTCGCTCCTGTCACCGCCAGCGTGCCTTCCACGGACAGATCAGCCGCGGTCGGCAGCAGCGCCGCGGCGGCCAGCCGTTCGTTGAGGAAGGCGTGGAAGTCATGCAGCCGCGCCGGCTGCAGCGAGAAGCCCGCCGCCATTGGATGGCCGCCACCGGTTTTCAGGATGCCGGCCTGGCGCGCGGCGATCACCGCGGCGCCGAGATCGTGGCCGGCCACGGAACGGCCCGATCCCTTCGCCAGATCATCAGCCACGCCGGCAACGCAGGCCGGACGGTTGAAGCGCTCCTTGATCCGGCCGGCGACGATGCCGACCACGCCGGGATGCCAGGCCGGACCGCTGACCACCAGCACCGCATGCCCCTGCCCCGCCTGGTTCTCGGCGGCCCGCAGCGCATCGTCCAGGATCGACGCCTCCACTTCCTGGCGTTGCCGGTTCACCGCGTCGAGCGTGGCGGCAAGCGTCGCGGCCTCAACCGGATCGTCGCACAGCAGCATGCGCAGCCCGAGATCGGCCTCGGAGATGCGCCCCGCGGCATTGATGCGAGGGCCAAGCGCGAAGCCGCAGGTGTTCGCCGTCGGACGATCGCGCGTTTGCGTCACGTCAAGCAGCGCGGCCACACCGGGCCGCGCGCGCCGCGCCATCACCTTCAACCCCTGGCACACCAACGCCCGGTTGACGCCGGTCAGAGGCATCACGTCGCATACCGTCGCCAGTGCGACGAGATCGAGCAGGCCGATCAGGTCCGGCTCCTTGCGCGCATTGAAAAACCCCTGGCGGCGCAGCGTGCGCACTGTCGCCACCGCGGCAAGGAACGCGACCGCCGCCGCGCATAACAATGACAGGCCGGACGTGCATTCCAGCCGGTTCGGATTGACCGTGGCAATGATGGCAGGCGCCGGCCCTTCCGCCTTGTGGTGATCCAGCACCACGATATCGGCGTCGCCGGCGACAAAGCCGAGTGCCTCGGCCGCCGCCGTGCCACAGTCGACGCAGACGATCAGGCTGGCGCCGCGCAGCACCAGGGAATGCAGCGCGGGACCGTTCGGGCCGTAGCCCTCCATCATGCGATCCGGCACGTGGTGCAGGACCTCGCAGCCAAGCTGCCGCAACAAGGTGACCATCAGCGCCGCGCTGCACGCGCCATCGACGTCGTAGTCGCCAAACACCCCGACCGTCTCGCCGTGTTGCACGGCATGAGCGAGGCGATCCGCGGCGATGTCCATGTCGATCAGCAGGGACGGATCGGGCAGCAGCGCGCGCAGGGTGGGTTCGAGGAAGTTGTGCGCGGCATCGATGTCGACGCCGCGCGCGGCGAGCAGGCGGCCGACGATTTCCGGCACGCCCAGACGTTGGGCGATGCCGAGACCGATACGGTCCTCGCCGCTACGCCACACCCAGCGCCGGCCGCTCAGGCTGCGGCCGACGCCGAGTACGCAGTCGCTCGCGATGGGCTCGCCGATGATGCCGTTCACCAGCGATGCCAAATGCCTTGAGCGTGATGTCCGGAGGCGGAATCGCCGGAGGGCTGAATCACGCGATCAAACAAAGAGATAGTCCGGGATGAGCGCGCCTTTGAGTGCTCGTCCCGCACTAGTTCCGCACCCAGGTCTTCGTCTGGAAGTTATGGTGCGCCTCGACGAAGCGCACCGTGCCCGACTTGCTGCGCATCACCATGGAGTGCGTCAGCGCGCCGTGGCCGAAGCGCTTCACGCCGCGCAGCATGGTGCCGGAGGTGACGCCGGTGCAGGCGAACATCACGTCGCCCTTGGCCATCTCCTCCAGCGTGAACTTCCGCTTCGGATCGTTGTGCCCCATCTCGCGCACACGCTGCACCTGTTCGTCGTTCTCGAACATCAGTCTTCCCTGCATCTGTCCACCTATGCAGCGCAATGCCGCGGCGGCCAGCACACCCTCCGGCGCGCCGCCGGAGCCAAGATAGATGTCGATCTCCGAGTTCGGGCGTAGCAGTCGCGACTACGCCGGTGATGTCGCCGTCGCTGATCAGCATGATGCGCGCCCCGGCCTCGCGCACCTTGGCGATCAGCTCCTTGTGGCGGTCGCGGTCGAGGATGCAGGCCATCAGGTCCGACACCTCGCACTGCTTGGCCTTGGCGAGTTCGCGCAGGTTCTTGCCGACGGGCGCGTCAAGATCGACCACGCCGTCGGGCAAGCCGCCGCCCACCGCGATCTTGTCCATGTAGATGTCGGGCGCGTGGAGGAAGTTGCCGTGTTCGGCGAGTGCGACGACGGCGAGCGCGCTAGGCCCACCCTTGGAGGTCAGCGTGGTGCCCTCCAGCGGATCGACGGCGATGTCCATCGGCGGTCCGCCGGCACCGACCTTCTCGCCGATATAGAGCATCGGCGCCTCATCCATCTCGCCTTCGCCGATCACCACGGTGCCGGAGATGGCGACCTGGTCGAACGCGCGGCGCATGGCCTCGACCGCCGCGCCGTCGGCCTCGTTCTTCTTGCCGAGGCCGATCCAGCGGGAGGCGGCGAGTGCCGCGGCCTCGGTGACGCGCACGAGTTCGAGGGCGAGGTTGCGATCGGTGACGTCGCCGGGTTGTGGCGTGTGGACGGCCATGGTGCGTTCCTCCGAGCGGTGGGTTGGCAGGAGAGTAGCAGGTCGCGACAGGGGTGCCCAACGGAACGGAAGGGCCATCGCGGAGCGAAGGCGACCGGCGCAACGATCCGGTGCTGCGTCCGCCGCGGCAGGCACGCGTGGAGAATGGAGCCAAATTCGTGAGGCGAAAAAAACCTCTTACACAGCGTACGCAAAGGTGGAGAACCCTGCCCTTCTTCGGGCACACTCGACGCAAATGACCGACCTACCCACGATCATCCCAGTCATCCTGTCCGGCGGCTCCGGGACGCGCCTCTGGCCCGTCTCGCGCGAAAGCTTCCCCAAGCAGCTTTGGCCGCTCATTTCCGACCGCACCCTGTTGCAGGAGACCGCGCTGCGGGCCCATGGCGAGCGCTTCATGCCGCCGATCGTCGTGTGCAACCAGGAGCACCGCTTCCTGATCGCCGAGCAGCTCCGCGCCGCGGGCATCGCCTCCCCGCGCATCCTGCTGGAGCCGGTCGGCCGCAACAGCGCCCCTGCGATCGCCGCGGCCGCCGTCCTGGTCGCCGAAGACAATCCCGATGCGGTGCTGTGGCTGCTCGCCGCCGATCACGCGGTTGCCGACACGGTGGCGCTGCACAGGAGCCTCGCTGTCGCCAGCCAGACCGCGCGCGGCGGCCGGTTCGTGACCTTCGGCATGCGCCCGACCGCGCCGGAGACCGGCTACGGCTACATCGCACTTGGTCCGGCACTCGACGATGCGCCCGGCGCCTATGCGGTCGCGCAATTCGTCGAGAAGCCGGATGCGGCAGAGGCGGCCAGGCTCGCAACGGACGGCAGGCATCTGTGGAACTCGGGGATGTTCGTGTTTACCGCGCGGACATTGCTCGAGGAGCTGGAGGCCCACGCGCCGCAGGTGCTGCATGCGGTGCGCCGGGCGGTGGCCGAGAGAGAGACCGACCTCGATTTCATCCGCCTCGGTGTCGCGGCATTCACCGCCTGTCCCTCGATCAGCCTGGACTACGCGGTGGCCGAGCACACGCGCCGCGCGGCCGTGGTGCCTGCCGATATCGGCTGGTCGGATGTCGGAAGCTGGGGTGCATTGTGGGAGCTAGGGCGCAAGGACGCGGCCGGCAACGTGGCGGTTGGCGATGTCCTGCTGGAGGCCGCCCGTAACTGCTATGTGCGCAGCGACGGTATGGTGGCCGCGGTTGTCGGGCTGGAGGACGCGGTGGTCGTCGTGACCGAGGACGCCGTGCTGGCAATGCACCGCGACCATGCCCAGGACGTGAAGAGGGTGGTGGACCGGCTGAAGGCGACCGGCCGCCACGAGGCGGTGGCGCACAATCGCCTCTATCGCCCCTGGGGTTTCTTCGAAAGCCTGATCCAGGGAGACCGCTTCCAGGTCAAGCGTCTGGTCGTCTCGCCCGGCCACAAGCTGTCACTACAGAAACATTATCATCGCGCCGAGCACTGGGTGGTGGTGAATGGCTGCGCGCTGGTGACCCGTGACAACGAGACGCTGATGGTGCACGAGAACGAGAGCGTCTACCTGCCGGTGGGCTGCGTGCATCGGCTGGAGAACCCCGGCAAGATCCCGCTTGCCCTGATCGAGGTGCAATCCGGTGGCTATCTTGGCGAGGACGACATCGTCCGGCTGAACGATGTCTATAATCGCGTCGCGGACGCCTGACACACCGACAGCATATGCGCCAACCGCCACGCGGTGCCGCGGATATGTGCCTCCGCGGGCAGGTGCAGGCCATGGAAGAGCACGATCACCGCCACCGCGATCACCGCGATACGCCGTCCATCCAAGTCTGCCGGCGGCCGGCCGGCGAGCACCAGCAATGTCCAGGCGCCCGCGAGCCCTACGGTCGCGCCGATCACCACCTCGGCCGGCGAGTGCATGTGCAAGGCGAGGCGCGAGATGCCGATCACCGCCGCCGCCATGGCCGCCACCAGGAGCGCCGCGTGGCGCCAGCGCAACAGCAGTACGGCCAGGCCGCCGGCCACCACGGTCGCTGCGGCAACATGGCCGCTCGGCGTATGGACCTCCGGGGTCCCGAAGCTGCCCGAACACGCCAGGAACACCACCTTCAGTGCCAGCATCGCGGAAAATGTAATGAGGACGGCCGCCGCCCAGGCCCCCGCCCCGCGCCGCCATCCCTGCGCGAGCAGGGCTATGCCAATCGCGAGCGCGAGCGGCAGGATCACGGCCTGATCAGCGAAATCGGTGAGGAAGGTCACGAGCGGCAGACTACCCGAGAAGGCCTTTCAAAGCTTCAACAACTGCGCTGGATGGTCGCGCCGGGCGGCAATGGAATACCGTGACTCCCGGCGCGTCTTCCAGCAAGGTGGTCGTCCCGAATTGGTTCGGGTGCGAGAAACGCAGAAAAGGGGGATACATGTTCCGGACTTCACTTCTGGCCGCAGCCATCGCCGTCGGCTGCCTGTCGGCTGCCTCGGCCGCGACGATCGACTTCAAGGCGACGATGAACGGCAAGTCCGAGGTACCGCCCACGACGTCCAACGGCAGCGGTGACGTGTTGGCCACGCTGAACACCAGCACCAAGCAGCTCAGCTACACGATGACCTACATGGGTTTGACCGGCCCTGCGATGGCCGCGCACTTCCATGGTCCCGCCGCGCCGGGGGCGAACGCCGGGGTGGTGGTGCCGATCGGCACGAACCCGCCCAGCCCAACCAGCGGCACCGTCACGTTGACCGATGACCAGATGAAGGACCTGGAGGCCGGCAAGTGGTATGCGAACGTGCACACCGCGGCCAACAAGGGCGGCGAGATCCGCGGCCAGATGATGCGGGTGAAATAGCCGGAGAGGCCCGCTCACCAGGGGTGCGGTTACGCCGCCGCACCGCGCGCGTGCAGACGGCGCAGGGCACGGTCGATCCATTGCGCCGTCAGCTTCTCCTGCGCGCTGTTCTGCGCCAGCCGCTCGTGCAGCGCCGCGAAGTCCACCCTGTCCAGCGACTGATCCTGGTTGAAGCACGAGAACACGACGGTTCGCTCGCCGGTCGCCGGATCGATCTGCGGCTGGAGGCACTGCGCGCACACCTCCTTCATCATGCACTGCATCGGCGAGTTGATCGACCCGATCGCCGTGTGGCCTGGCTTCAATAGCGACGCGAGGATGCCGTACCGCGCCGCGCCCACCGCCTGCATCATGCGGTCCGAGCCGATGGCGATGAGGTGGTCGGCCTCGGGCAGTCCGACATCGGCTCCGTATGCCGCCATGCCCTGCACGATGTTGCCGACAAAGCTGCGATCCTGCGGGCGCGTCGGCGTGAAGCCTGGCGCTTCGTCGCAGCACCACACGATGGTGTCGGCGGCGCGCTCGATCTCCGCCACCTTGTAGCGGTCGCGCATCTGCTTGTAGCCGGCGAAGTAGACTACCCGCGAGCCGGCCGCGCGCAGCGCCGCACCGATCGAGAACAGAACGGCGTTGCCGAGACCGCCGCCGATCAGGGCAACCGTCGCGCCCGCGTGGATTTCGGTAGGCGAGCCGGTCGGGCCCATCAGCACCACCGGCTCACCCGGCTTCAGGAGGGCGCAGATGTCGGAACTGCCGCCCATCTCGAGCACGATCACCGACACCAGACCGAGGTCCGGATCAGTCCAGGCGCCGGTCATCGCCAGGCCTTCCATCGCCAGCACGGTGCTCGTGCTGCCGACCTCGGCGATGCGGGGGGCCAGCATCTCGTAGTTCTGCAGCCGGTAGAACTGGCCCGGCCGGAAGGCGCGCGCCTGGGCCGGCGCGTGCACGACCACCTCGACGATGTTGGGCGTCAGCCGATGCACGGCGTGCACCGTGGGGACCAGGTCGCGGCGGCATCGCTCGATCAGTTCGGCACCAGTGACCGGCGTGGCCTCCCGCGCGGCCAGCGTGTGGGAGACGACCGGATAGCCGCGCTTCGCACCGCCCATCGCCTTGACGACATTGCCGAAAAAGCTCGGATGCAGATCGCCGAAGAAGCTGATAAAGCGGCCGTTCTCGGCGCGGTGCATCAGGACATGAGTCGCGTCCGGCTTGGCGAGACCGCGCACCACGGTCACCGGAGCGCCCGTCTCGTCCACCGCCTCGAAGTACTTGCCGTCGAGCCGGATGCGGCCGTCCTCACGGGCGAGCACGGTATTGGGCAGCGTGCCGGCCGCGACGAGGATGGCACGCGCCGGCACCGCGATCTCCGAACCATCGGCGCGCGCCGCACGAAACGCGGCGGCATGGCCGAACTCATCCACCTCCACGGCGCGCGGTGTGAGGCTCTCTGCGAAGCGCACGGCCTCCTCCATCGCCTTCGCCACCTCCTCGTGGTTCAGCGTGTAGGAGGGGCTGTCGATCAGCCGTCGGCGATAGGCGATCGTGACGCCGCCCCACTCATCGAGCAGCCGCGCGAGCCGAGGCGCCCTGCCCTCCTTGGCGGCCGCGCCACGTTCGGCCACGATCGCCGCGGCGTGGGCGAGAAACTCGTCGGCGATGCCGGCCTCCTCGGCATTCCATGCCGCGCGCACCGCGGTCTCGCCGCGCTCGGCCGCCAGCGTGCGATAGCGCGCCGCGAACTTCTCCACCTGGCGGACATAGTAGGCCAGGCTCTCGGTCGCGGTATCGATCGCGGTCAGGCCGCCGCCGATCACCACGACGGGCAGCCGGAGTTGCAGGTTGGCGACCGACGACAGCTTCGCCGCTCCGGTCAGTTGCAGCGCCATCAGGAAATCCGATGCCGCGCGCACACCGCGCGCCAGCCCGTTCGGGATGTCGAGCACGGTCGGCTTGCCCGCGCCCATGCACAGGGCGATGTGGTCGAACCCCATCGCCCAGGCATCGTCCATGCCCAGAGTGGCGCTGCCGCCAAAGCGGATGCCGCCGAAATGGGCGAATTGCGGCCGGCGCTCCAGCAGCAGGCGCACCAGCTTCAGGTAGTTCTTGTTCCACCGCACGGTGATGCCGTACTCGGCGACGCCGCCGAAGCCGGCCATCACACGATCGTCGAGGTTCTCGAACAGCAACTCGGCGTCGCGCACCGGGGTGGACGGATCGAAGCCGAGGGGCTCGATCTTCAGTCCGTCGATCGCCACCACGGTGTGGCCGTCGTTCATCAGATGATGCGCCAGCGTGAAGCCGGCGGGACCGAGGCCGACGATCAGCACCTTGCGACCGCTGTCCGGCCGCGGCAGCGGGCGACGGATATCGAGCGGATTCCAGCGCGTCAGCAGCGCGTAGATCTCGAAACCCCCGGGCAGACCGAGCACGTCCTTCAGCACGCGCGTCTCGGCCTGCGGAATATCGACCGGGTCCTGCCGCTGATAGATGCACGACTTCATGCAGTCGTTGCAGATGCGATGGCCGGTGGCCGCCATCATCGGATTGTCGATGGCGATGATCGCGAAGGCACCGATCGCGCTGCCCTGCGCACGCAGCGTGTGCATCTCGCTGATCTTCTCGTCCAGCGGACAACCGGCCAGCGTCACACCGAACGGCGACTTCTGGAACGTTCCGGTCTTGCGATCCTTGAGGCCGTGCCGGCAGGAATCCTTGCCCTGCGTGTGACACCAGATGCAGTAGTTGATCTGATCCAGCGCCTGCTGCGTGTTCATCCCCGCATCGGTCAGCGCGAACCCGTCGCGCGGGCGCCAGTCATGCTCCGGCAGATGCAGCATCGTCACGCCGTCGCGTTCGACGGTTTCAACCGGAACCAGATGCTGATAGTCGAGCCGACGCGGCACGTGGAACAGGGTGTTGCCGGGATGCGCCGCGCGGCCGGCCTCGGTAAGCGTGGCCCAGGCGGCGTAGCGCAGAGCGATATCGAGCGGTTCGGTGTCGCCCGCCGTTTCCCATGCGGCGACATGCTCGGCGAACGCACGCTCGGTCAGCGCCTCGCCGAACAGCGCCTCCAGCGTGACGCGCAACGCCGGCCCGTCGAAGCCGGACGGGTCGGGATACCTCTTCACCGCCTGACGCTGCACGAACAGGCGCTTGCAGGCGTGGATCGGATCGAGCGCGATGGTTTCGCGTGCCAGCGCCAGCGTCTCCGCCTCGATGCCGAACAGCGCGGCGACAAACACATCGAGATGCGGCGCGAGCGCAACCACGAGTTCGCTTTCGTCCGGCACGGCGACGTCGTGCGGCGCGGCGCGCGCGCCGAGCAGGCGCGTATGCAACGCGCCGTCCTCGGCCGCCAGCCGGTCGAGGAATATCCGGTCCAGCCGCACAAGGCCCTCGCGCGCCGCGAGGTCGGCGAAACTGAAGCCGAAGCCAAGGGTCACTGCATTGGCAGCAGGCACGGCATCCATCACGATTTCAGCCCATCTTGCGGAGCAAAGCGAAGAGCTCGACCCGCTCCTCGGGAGTGAGCGGCGCCAAAGCGGCCTCGTGAGCCTGCCAGCCGCATGCCACGACACTGGTGATCAGCGCAACGCCCGCCTCGGTCGGTTCAAGCACTGCGGTCCTTCGGTCCATCAGGTCGCGCCCACGGCGCATCAGGCCGCGGGCGATCAACCGTTGCACGACGCCCTGGATGGTCGCCGGATCCATTGCCGCCAGCCGGCCCAGATGGTTTTGCGTGATCCGGCCCAACTGCGCCGTCTTCAGCAGCGCTGTGAACTGGGTCGGGGTCAACTCGGCATGCGCCACGGCCGCGGCGAACAGCGACACGTGACGCTGGTGCGCCCGGCGCAACAGAAACCCCACATGGTCTTCGACCTGGAAGTCAGCGAGCGCTTCAATCCGAGAGCGAGCGACCGTCACGCGTGGCTCCGACAGTGCCCGGACCCGAGCGGGCTATTCATTAGCGTACAAATGATCGGCGCCGGGCCCGCCGCGGTCAAGCACCGGGTCGGTCACTTCTCCGCATTTCGTGTCGTTGCCGCCAGCGGCACGGCGACCCGGATGCGGACCGTGCGGCCAGCGAGGACCGGCATTGCGGTCAGGCCCCAGTCGGCTCGAAGCAGCCTGCCCTCGGCCACCACAGCGTTCCGGCTCCATTTCAGCGACAGCACGAACGGCCGCGTGACGCCGTGCATCGCGAGACTGCCGCCAAGACCATCGGTTGCGCAGGTCCCCGCATAAGTGAGCGCTGGGAAGCTGGCCGCGTCCATGAACTCCGGCCCGACGATGGTGCCGCGAAGGGACGGATTATCGGTCACGAGGCTGGCCACCTGGACCTGGAGTTCCACCCGGCACGACGCAGGGTCGTCAGGATCATAGGTGAGCGAGCCGGCGAAGCGGGTGAAGCTGGAATTGATCGGCAGCATGCCAAGGCCGTAGGCACGGAAGGTCACCTCGCTGGCCGGAGGACCGAACTGGACCCGGCGCTCAGCGGCCTGGGAAGTGCAGGCCAGGCCTACAATCAGGAGCAGGGCGAGCGTGAGCAGGCTGCGCATTCGCATCACATGGGCACATCCGACGGTTCGGCGAGGTCCTGCGTTACCATTGCCTTCATCATCCCTTGGTAGAGGGAGAGTTCCCGCAAACCGTCCAGGCCGGCAATCCCTGACCGCGCACCGCTCTGCCGCAACCATCGCCCGCGTGCGCACCTTCGCCTTCTCTGGCATCGAGGCGGTGCCCGTGGAGGTGCAGGTGCAGATCTCCAGCGGAGCGCCGGCACTACTGCTGGTCGGCCTGCCCGACAAGGCGGTGGGCGAGGCGCGCGAACGAATGCGGGCCGCGCTGAGCGCCATGGGCCTGTCGCTGCCGCCGCGCCGGGTGCTGATCAACCTGGCGCCGGCGGACCTGCTGAAGGAGGGCAGCCACTTCGATCTCCCCATCACCCTTGGCGTGCTGGCGGCGATGGAGGTGGTGCCGCGCGAGGACCTGTATGGCTATGCGGCACTCGGCGAGTTGTCGCTGGATGGAACGCTCAACCCGGTGGCCGGCGTGCTGCCGGCGGCAATCGGCGCTTCGACGCTCGACCTCGGACTGATCTGCCCGGCGAGCCAGGGCGGCGAGGCCGCCTGGGCGGGCCGGATCGAGGTGTTGGCGGCGGCTGACCTGCTGTCGCTGATCAATCACTTCCGCGGAACCCAGGTGCTGACTCCGCCCGAGACCGCCGGTGTGGCGGACGCGGTGCGCTCGCCGGACCTGGCCGAGGTGAAAGGCATGGAGACGGCGAAGCGGGCGATCGAAATCGCTGCCGGCGGGGGCCACAACCTTCTTTTCTCCTTTCTCTCTCCTTCCTCTTTTTTCCTTCTTTTCTCTCCCTGCTCCGCCTCGCCCGCGCCCCGCGCGCGCGCGCGCGGCCCGCGCGCTCCGCCTGCGCTGCCCGGCGCGTCGGCGGCACCTTCGTCGGATCAGGAACAGCCAAGATCATAGGAGGGGCGGGCGGGAACGCCGGCCGGTGGGACGGGCGCGGCGGAAGGCGGCACCGGGAGGTTCGAGGTCGCGAACGCCCCACCAGCATGTGGAAATATGTCGTGGTGGTCTGGGCGGAAACTCTACGGAATATGACCGTCGATTGGGCATTCTGACGACGATCCGCCAAGGATACTTACGCGAATTCCCCGACGAAGCTCCATTCATCAATGCCGGTGTGGATCAGGTGCCAGTCGCATGGGTGAACAAGCGCCTCGAAGAGATCGGCGAGAATTGGCGGGTCGAGATGGACGACGCCGGTTACAAGATGCCGCCGCTTTCGTCGCACTGAGTTGCCAGCAGGGCGACCGGAGCATGGCCCCCCAGGACGACCCCAACCAGCCCCTTCACTGACCTCATCAGGGCCCCCCCCGCCCCCCTATGGGGACCCAAGAGGACCGGTCAGAGGCTCCCTGAAAGGGGGCTGTATATACATACCGGGATGGCCCCCCTCCCCTCTCGGCGGGCAGTGGGACCCCTATCTCCTATTGGCCACACCACCGTCGAAACCCAAGAAGAATAACAACGCCGGCTTTAACCGACATTTTGAAGTCAATCCTGAAAGACCCCTACCCCTCTGTCGCGGCAGACGGGACCCTAATGCGTTGGCGCGACGCGGCGAACGTTGTCGTGCCAGCAGCAGGTGCAGCAGCGATGCCAGACAGCGTTAGGCATTCAGTGTGACCCGGCATTTTAGTCGCACCTGTGGGTCCGGCCACCGAACCCATCGCACCGCGGCTGGCCGCACTCACTGCACCGTAGTCGTCGCTCCAGGTCCACGACGCGGTCCATCAGTCGGCGGCCTTGCAGAGCCTTCAGCGGCACGTATGAGGCCCGCTGGCAGTGCTGGCGGTCCCACGAGGGCAGCCGCAGGGTGCCCAGAAGGTCGCCTAAACTGTCTCACCGCGCCGGCCGCACTCACTGGCTCACCGCTTGTCCTGCTCCGTTCGTCCTGTCCCGCCACCGTCCAGACTTCGACCCGTTGGCCATTGCCATATAGCGTGCGGCCATCAGCAACATCTCACGCCGTATCCCTGGGTCCCGCATGCGGTCGGCAGCAGCGATCGCTTCCATGGCCATCTCGCGCCACAGCGATGCCTGATACGAGTTCATGGTATGCGCCATGTTGGCGGCAAGGTCGTCTTTGGAAAATCACGTCCGGCGGACTAACCGAGGCGTGATGGACAACGGTGAGTGAGCAAGCGCTGGAGGCATGGTGTCCTGGCGCTATACCGAAATCCCATCTGAATGTGGTGCATCTAACCCCGCTAATTCCGCGGCGTTGCGGACCGTCAATGAGCCATTCGGAAAACAGTTGATTACCGTATGGCGTCGCGCTACGGTGGCGCTGCCGACCAACCCCCCCGGAGCAAGCCACATGGCCAGGACGAAACGCGCTGCGCTCTACCTTCGCGTCTCCACCGACGGTCAGACTACCGACAACCAACGGCTCGCATTGGAGATAGTCGCCGCGCAGCGTGGATGGTCTGTCGCTGCCGTCTATGAGGACGCGGGGATCAGCGGGGCCAAGGGCCGGGAGAAGCGGCCGGGGCTGGACAAGCTGCTGAAGGATGCCACCAGGGCGAAGTTCGATGTCGTGATGGCTTGGGCGCTGGATAGGCTCGGGCGATCACTGGCGGACCTGATCGACACGCTGCGATCGCTGGAGGGCGTCAACGTCGATCTGTTCCTGCATCAGCAAGCGATCGACACCACGACGCCAGCGGGGAGGATGTTCTTTCATGTGACCGGCGCCTTCGCGGAGTTTGAGCGGGATATGATCCGGAGCAGGGTGAATGCTGGCCTGGACAGGGCACGCGCACGAGGCGTCCAACTTGGCCGGCCCAAGGTGGCTGGGAAGGTCGAGCGCGCCATCAGAGAGCGCCTGACGGCCGGTGAAGGGATGCTGAAGGTGGCCAGAGGGCTGGGCGTTGGGGTCTCGACAGTCCAGCGGATCAAGGCGGAGATGGCCCCGGCCCATCAGGCGTGATTGAGCCACGTTGTGGATGACTACCGTCGCGCCCTGATTGATGATCCGCCTTCATTCCGGGACAGGCGGGAGATATTACCTTCACGTAATTTAGCCTTGCGAAACAAAGAAGCTGGATGGCACAGCCAGCGAGCACACATTGAGCGAAAGTGCCGAATTCAGGGGCTGCCGCAATGCCGCGGACCAGACTGGCGGCGACCGACCTGAGCAGCTATCAAGCGCCAACTTCGCCGTAACATCGACCGCAGTATGGATTACCACCCATCGAACCCTTCGCTTGACCAGCTGGGCGAGCTCGCCGCTCACACCATGAGCAGCCTTCGTGCCTTCTTCGACGAGCACAACCACCACCCCAGCCCGGAGCACTGGTTGGCCCTGGAAGACATCGCCAGGACGATGGAGGCGATGGCGGAGGGCACCTGCCCGCGTCAGGTCTTCTTGTCGGCCATCGATCCAGGAGTAGGGAAGAGCCAGACCGTCATTCACTTCGCACGGGCGCTGCTGTCCTCTGCCGAGCATCGCAACGTCGGCATGATCATCTGCGTGGGGCGCATCAACGAGGCGGTCAGTCTTGCCGACGCTCTTGCCGATAGGCACGACCATATCGCGGTGCTGACCAGCGACGAGACAGCGAACGCCAAGGGCAACGCGACACCGAAGCAGGCTCAGGTCCTCATCACGACACAGCAGCGGATCGAGCGTGCCACTGACCGCAGCTCGTTCGAGGCAGTCTCCAGCTTTCACTATCGCGGGTCGCCACGTCAGGTCCGAGTTTGGGACGAGGCTTGGTTGCCGGGTGTGCCTATCACTCTGACGGGCGACGACATTCAGCTGTTGGTCAAGCCAATCCGGCAGATCTCATCGGACTTCGCCGACGCATTGACGGAACTCGCTGTCAAACTCAAAAGCGCCGCGGACGGCGAAGCCGTGGACGTTCCCGACTTCTGCACGGCTTATGGAGTAACCGACTACGACATTCTTGCTGCTGTCGGGAACGCCGCAGGACGTCTTGCTGATGAACAGCAGGCCGCAGCGTGTCAGCTGATAGCGCTGATGGGCCACACCGTGAGGGTTCGTCGCGACGGCAGGTTCGGAACGACCATGCTGAGCTACCGAGCCACGATGCCTGCCGATCTCCGGCCCATCATCGTGCTCGACGCATCGGGACGAGTGCGGGAGGCATACGGCTTGATCGAGCGGCATTGGGGCATCATCACCCGCCTTCGTTCCGCAGTGAAGGACTACTCGCCATTGATCGTCCACGTATGGCCGACCTCGGGCGGTAAGACGGCGTTCGAAGAAAGACTGCCAGAGCTCGCCAAGGGGATCGCCGACACGATCCTGGCAAAACCCACTGAGCAATGGCTCGCGGTGGTCCACAAGACGGGCGGCAAGATCAGGGACGTTGAGAAGGCCATCTGCCGGGCGCTCCCCGACAGCGTATCGCGCAACCTGGCGGCGATCACGTGGGGCCAACACATGGCGACGAACGCGTTTGCCGACGTGCCCAACGTGATCTTGGCCGGCACGCTGTTCATGCGAGACAGCTACTACACGGCACTGGCCCATCTCGCGAAGAGGCGACACGTCAAGACGGGGCTCGTCTCTAGGCCAGAGGTCGAGATGGTCATGCGCGGTGAGCACGCTCACATGATCCTTCAAGCACTGTGCAGGGGACGTGTGAGGAAATCAGATGGCGCCAAATGTCTGCCTATGGATGCCTACGTGATCGCTTCGAGCAAATCCCGTATCGGCACCGACATCACCCGCATATTCCCCGGCTGTCGGGTTGTGCCATGGAGACCGGTGAAGAAGGAGCCGGCCGGTCTGGTGAAAAAAGCGCTCAACCATGTCCGGTCAGTCATTGATCATGGTGAGACCTGGGTCAGCTTCAAGTCGATCTGGGAGGCCCTGAAGGTTGACCGCACCAACTTTCGAAAGTGGGTGCTGAAGAAGGATGACTGGAAGCACGGTATCGACGCAATGGGATTGGAGACAGCAGAAGGTCCTCGGAGGGCCAAGGGGCTACGAACTGTCGGACAAAAGGCGCGCTCCCAGGACACGCCCCCCCAGGTCGAAGGGGGTAGTTTTATGTCTCCTACTTATACATTCCGCTACCCCCCACCCAGCAGTAGGTCGCAAGGTTCGATCGGCGGGGGTGACGAACGCTCGCTCATGCTCCCACATCCCACCACCCACTCCCACATACCCAAGGCATTGCGCTTTAGGTTCGCGTAAGGCTCCAATTCATTCCGAACCACACCAAGAGCCGGCTACGGGAGGGCCCCACTGTGAAAATTCATTGCAACAGGTGCCAGAACGAGACCAATCATGCGATCCTCGCTCAACAAGATGGGAAGTATGAATGGGATGGACCTTCGGTATACTTCCGGCAGAGATACTCAATCGTGCAGTGTAAAGGATGTGACGAGATATCATTTTTGTTCGAAGAGGATAACAAGCTCACTGATGCGAACGAAAGCGATACGCTACCATTCGAGGCCTCGGAGGCTTCTACGACCTATCCACCGCCTCTGTTTCGACGCTATCCATCTTGGTTCAACTCAATACCCGACGCTGAACTCAAATCACTGCTGCACGAAGTCTACGCAGCGCTCCAATACGGCTCTCGCCGGTTGGCGGTAATGGGCGTGAGAACCATGCTTGATCGGGTCATCACTGAAGTTGTGGGTGATTACGTTCAAGAGGGCGTTAAGCAAACGGACGCTTTCAAGACGAAGTTGAAAGCCTACGCCGCACAAACGGGGCTAGGGGTGCGCACAAGGGATGCAATCATTGCAGTCTTCAATGCGGGGAGCGCAGCGGCTCATCGTGCTTCATAATCCTTCTGAGACGCAGATCTTTGACGTAATTGACCATTTGGAGCACATTCTACACGAACAGTATATTCTGCGACAGGGGACGGATCGAATTGAAGACGGAACACCGGCTAAACCACCTCGTCCCAAGGGCTAACTGCATCGGCAGCCGGATGATCCTCGCAACGAGGATACACTCGCAATTCCCTACTGTTTGGCTCTCGCGAACGTCTCCCAGGCTCGCTGTATAATTGGCCTCACACGCTCGATCTCCTTGCGCGTCGCCTCATGTCCCTTGCGGTGACTGTAGTGCAGCACCAGTTCGATCTGCGCCTCAGGACAAACCGCCTTGACCCGGGCTTTGAATGATGACACGCCACCACCGCCGAGCAGTATGAGATGCGGCTTCAAGACCTTGAGCAAGGGTGCTGTGTGCGCCGCGAAACACTGCTTCAGCATGTCCAATGGATAGCAATTGTTTCCCTCCGCACACCAAGCGACGTTTGCCAGAGCAATGTCTGGTAGCATTAACCCAAATCCCTCGTCGAGATACAGCCCTTGGAAATTCCCCCAGCTCGGGGATTTCTTTCTTTTGATGGGCAAACACCTCGTCAATAGTGCCGTCTCCATTTCGATACGCCACGATCAGGCCGCGAAAGTGCTCGTTTGCAACATCATGCGTGCCTTCGCCGGCTGCGGGATTAACCAACATTAGGACCGTTCGCAAACCGTCCCAATAGCGTGGGCCTATCCAGCGCGGTTGCGCAATGTTGATTAGCGGGTCACGGAGATGCAGCGGCCCCATGAAGCAGACGCGGCAGCTCACCGCGCGTCGAAATATCCCGTCAACCTCCTCCGTTACGCTGTCTGCCATCATGTTGTCTCCCCTTGCTTCCTCAGTCGGACCAAGCAGACAGGGCTGTCCGAAGCCGACCACCGGCAGATGTTAGTCCCGCTCAACATAACTCCGCCGCTGCCGGACTGCGGCTTGGATATGGAACGACAGTGCTGGTCGCATGAGCGCGCGCTACTTGCTCAGCGTCTTTCTTCAAGTCGGACGCTGCCTTGAAAGGTTTGCCGCCACCCTAAACATTGATGAAACCGCGCACAGTAAGGTCCCTGAGCAGTTGGGTTCCCGCGACATTGCGAAGCCCTTTGTTTCGGCGCAGTGCCATGCCAATGAGCACGGCTTCCAAAAAGTCCACATCCTCGTCGAGGATGCCTACTCGGCTTGCAGAACTTTTCTTTTGGCGTCACTCGGGCCAACAAGAACACGATTGGCACCCCTCTGGTGGGGCGTCCATGCGGCCTCGCCAACACCTCATTGTAATGGCCCAATTTGGTCGGTGCGAACACCTCCTGCTTGAAGCCCTTCTCAGCCTTCCCGACATACCAAGGCTTGATGGCCCCACTAGCCGATATAGCAAACAGGTAACACCCACAAGCTTTGGACAAGCCCGGGTCCACCTCTTCCACCTTGGCCCAAAATTTCGCTTTAGCCTGCTTGGACATATCGACGTGGTTAGTGTCCCTCTTACGGGGAACTTCGAAACGTCCATATGGCTCGAACTGCATGTTGCCCTCCCGACGCGCGCGTTCAGCACCAATACATTCTCTGTGCCAGGTGACATGGGGATCAAGCTACCGCGCGGCCGGCTTCGAATTGCGCCTACTGACAGAGGGCCAGGGTGTCGGCCTGATGGACGACCAACTGCGCGTCGCTAAACGGACGGCAAGGTTCCTCGTGGCGGACCTGTCAACGGGCAATCAGGGCGCGTATTGGGAAGCTGGATTTGCTGAGGGGCTTGGACGCCCTGTCCATCCTAATCATGCGGGCTGGCGCTGTTCGCTCGGAGTAAAGGAAGGGGAGTGTCGATCATTCTGACCGCTGAGCCCCGGATGGCGCGATCAATCCCGACGCTGCGGAGCCAAGCGACGAACTGTCGGGTCGTCCATCACGCGCTCATCGTCGCATTCGATCCGCAACCCAATCGGTTACCGTGTCGAACGAGCAAAATGTTGCGATATATACCCAGACGGACTACTGTCAACTATTGAACAAAAACTCAGTCGTTATCCCTTACAGCGAACTGGACACGCCAATGGAGACCATCGCCGAATTACGGCTGCAAGCAGCACGCGCCCGCCATCATGGGCTGATCCTGATCTTCGACGAGGCGGGTCAGCGGCTCCTCGCGCTGGCGCGGGAATTGGACGCTCGGGCTGATGCGATGGAGATCGGCACGGACTGACGATTGCGTCAGCTCTTGTGTTCTGCTTCGAGAGTGTCCGCCTGCGCGTCCAACTCGGCCGCGAAAGCCTGCAGGCGTTCCCATATCTCATCATGTTCGAAATGTTCGGAGAGCCGGCGGACACGAAGCGCCCTCATGCGCAGTTCAGCGAGTGATTGATTTTCAGGAGATGGCACGGCGTTCCCCCTATCTGATCAGGCGGAGTGCCCGCACCTCTCAGGAGTCGGCATCCTGACGGGTGGGCCGGCGATCTCGGCATGCAGCGCGCAATCCGGAGCGTTGTCCACAGCCGCGTCTCACCGCTCCACCGAACCGCTATGGCGTCGGGGTTCCTCGTCAGTGCCTGCACCACTCCACTCCGACGGTCGCCGCCACGAGTATCACAGCAACGAGCAACGCCTTCATTTGACGCCTACCGCGCGGAACCATTTGTGCGTTCCTCCCCGATCGGGGATGGTTGTCAGAGGAGGGCGATTTTGGCAACGCAGCGTCTCGCCGCTCCACCGAACCGCTCGCACCAGAGACACTGACGCGACATTGCGCTATGCTCCCGCAACATTTTCCTCCGAAGTAGGGACAATGTCGGATTTCACCTACGATGCCATGCAGGTCTGCCTTAACGGGCACTGCATCAATGCCTGTTACACGTCGCGGGGGGCGAGCCGCTGGACCGCCGCCTACTTGTCTTCCTGCTCAGGCGGCCCAAACCACGGGGGCCACATCCCCGGCACTTGATATTCGACCCAGACTGCGCCGGCGGTCGAGAGCAGCAGTGCAATGAGCACTGTCACGGTGACGACCCTTACCCACGCGGTCCGTAGCTCATCTTGCTTGGCAACCCACAATGTAACGGCGGCAGCGAGCATCAACGCCAAGCTAACCGCAACGATGGGAACCCATTGGATGTTGTCGGTTACCGAGGTCACTTGGCACCGGCCCCTCCAGCGCACGGCGTTAATACGTCGGATTTCTCGTTTGATAAACGATAATTTTGGGGGCTGGACAAGCGCGCGCTGCGGTTGACCCAGGTCAACACACCCGCCCCACGACCGCGTTACCGTGTGCACGATGTCGTCAAACCACGAGCACAAGCCCGGAGACCCGGCGCCGGAGACCGGTCATTACGAGGAGCTGAACGTCTTCGGCAGGCACACGGGCAAGACTGCTCACGTCACGGAAGGCGAGCCGCTACCGAGCGCCCCGCGCGGTTTCACGTGGCGCCGGGTCATGCGGGATGGCTGCTAACCGCGCAGCTTGACGACGGCCTCACCGCCCGGGAGCATTCAGGTCCCCGCCATGGATCGCGCCGCCGCAACAACACCCTCCAGTCATACCGATTCACCCGCCGAATTGCGGGCACGAGCCGCGCGCGCCCGCCGCCGTGCGCGAACCCTGATCTTCTACGAGGTGGAACCGAAGCTCCTCGCCTTCGCAGACGAGCTAGACGCCAGGGCCAAAGCAATGGAAAGCACCAGTCGCACTACGAGGACGGCAGGTTCGCACTCGGGGCAGGGTTGAGCTGCCCCTCCATTAGCGCTCGGTGGTGCCCGTCCGCTGTGCTACGCCCATGGTAAGCCGCCTCGCCCACGACCAACGGCAACAGGCGGGTGATCACGTAGGGACCGGGAGGAACGGAGGGCGAGCGAGCGACGACCAGATCGCCGAGAGCGTAGCGATGCGTCAACTGTAGCGCCACTGCATGCGAAACCCGCTGGGATCGGTCATCCTGTTCAGCCGAGCATCCCGGACGATCCAAGCCTCCGCGTCTGCCTGGGTCTTGAATGCGAGCACCGCTTGCCGGACCCCATCATGGTCTAGGACCTCGACGTCGAAGCCGGCTTCGTCGGACCGCGCAGCGATCGCGTAGGTTGCCATGTGACGATTTGACGACGCTTTTCGCAGTGCAGCAATACCCCGCAGTGTCGGTGATGCACCTCACCGAGCCCGCCCGTTCGCCTACCGCAGTGCTGGTTGAACGCGTCGCGCGGGAGCTCCGGCAGGCGGCACCAACTCATCCTCCTCGGGCCACGCATACATCAGATCGCTCTCGCCACCGTGCTGCCAGTCGAACAACAGCCGCCCCGCACGGTAATTCACCACCACCACCTTCATGAGGCTCCGCATAGCCGCGTTGATCGCCCCCCGGTCCACCGGCTCAGTCTTCACAGCCGCCGCAAGGCCATCCAAACGACCCTGCAAGCGTGCCGGTATGATCAACGCTACGTGAGCAGACAGCTGCCGCTCCTCGGCCTGCAGCCGGACGATCTCCTGCTCCAGTCGGACGATCTCCTGCGCGATGGCGGGGCTCCGAACGGTCCCAGCGTTCGTCACAAGGGCCGCTATGGCATCCCGAAGGTGGTCCTGCTCATCGGCTATGGTCTCCAATTGGGCAGCTATACGGTTGCCAGCGGGGTCCGGAGGGGGACTTTCGTAGATGATGGCTCCGACGTTAGCGATAATGGCCCCCTCCACATCGGCGTATCGGACGGCTCGATAGCGGCATCCCGCCCCTGCTCTGGCGACGGTGCACACCAGATACCGCCACTGCTCGCCCTTGGTCACCAGGGTCATGGCATTGCCGCAAATCGGACAGCGCGCCAGACCGCCCAGGACGTTCGAGACCGTGGTGTTCCGGCCTCGCAGTGGTTGGCGACCGCCGCCGCGGATGGCTTGGACTTGATGGTAGGTGTCTTCGTCGACGATTGCTGGGAAGTAGCCGGGGACCGGTTCCAGCGGTATGCGCCGCTTCAGGCCACCCTCATGCACCATCCGGTGCGGCGTGTAGGTCCCAATCACTGCCGCCGAGTTGAGCAGCTTACTGACGTAGCTAACGTGCCACCGAGGAGCACGACGCCCCCGATGGCCAAACGTGGCAATGCCGTCGCGATTGAGACCCCCGACGATGGCGTGCTGGCCGCGACCCGCGGCTGCCTCACGGTAGATGCGCTGGATTACTGAGGCCCGCTCAGGGCTGACCTGAAAGGTCCTTGAGGTCGGATCGAGGGTCAACCAAGCCGGTGCCACTGCTGTCAATGGTCGCTCCGCTGCCCTGCTCCGCTTGGCCTCCCACGCTGCCGTCAAACGGCGCGACTTCATGGCGCTTTCTTCATTGGCACGCATCATGCCGACCAGGCTGATGATCAGGTCAGTAGGGTTGGCGTTGATGGACGCGGTTGAGTAGACGCGCCGGTCAGCAAGGGTGACCAACGTAATGCCGGCCTGAATGATCTCGAGGAATAGCCCCTGAGCTGCGAGTATCTGGTCCCGGCTGATGCGGTCTAGAGCCTCGACCAGGAGGTAGCTTCCAGGTTCAATCTCGCCCTCTTCGACCGCTTCCAGGAACGTTCTCAGCGCCCCCCGCTTGGAGTTGCGGCCCCGAAAGGCGGACACCCCAAGGTCCTGAAAGGTCAATGACGTGTCCAACTCCAGGCCGTGCTGTCGGGCGTAGTCCGCCGCCAACTGGGTCTGCCTTCTGAAGCTGTCGCCTTGCTGCTGTTCAGGAGTAGAGAACCGCAAGTAGCTGTAAGCCTTCGGCATCGGGGCGTGGCCTTGGTGGCGAAAGGCCAGAATAGCCATTGGTCCCTACGAATACAACCTGCTGATGATCGGCCCGCCCGGGTCCGGCAAATCGATGCTGGCGGCGCGGATGCCGGGCCTGCTGCCCGACCTCACGCCCAAGGAGGCGCTGGAGGTCAGCATGATCCACAGTGTTGCCGGGATGCTCGACGGCGGCCGGTTGCTGATGCGGCCGCCGTTCCGCGAGCCGCACCACTCGGCGTCGCAGGCGGCGCTGAGCGGCGGCGGGCAGCGGGCGCGGCCCGGCGAGATCAGCCTGGCGCATCGCGGCGTGCTGTTCCTCGACGAGCTGCCGGAGTTTCCCAAGCAGACGCTGGAGGCGCTGCGCCAGCCCATGGAGACCGGCCGTACCACGGTGGCGCGCGCGGCGGCGCATATCACCTATCCGGCGCGTTTCCAGTTGGTCGCGGCGATGAACCCCTGCCGCTGCGGCTATCTGGGGGATGCATCGCGTGAATGCGGGCGCGCCCCGCGCTGCGCCGAGGACTATCAGAATCGGCTCAGCGGGCCGATGCTCGACCGGATCGACCTCACGGTGGAGGTGCAGCCGGCGACGGCCGCCGAGTTGGCGCGCGCGCCGGCGGGGGAGCCGAGCGCCGCGGTGGCGGCGCGGGTGGCGCAGGCACGGGCCGCGCAGAGAGAGCGCTACGGCGAGGACGGTCCGACCAGCAACGCCGAGGCCGACAGCCGCGACGTCGAGATGACGCCCGATGCGCATGCGCTGGCCGAGCAGGCGATGGAGAAGCTTCGGCTGTCACCACGGGGGTATACACGGGTGCTGCGTGTCGGCCGCACCGTCGCCGATCTGGCCGGTGCGAAGGTGGTGCAGCGGCCGCACGTTGCCGAGGCGCTGGCGTTCCGCCATCGCATGCCGGGACGGAAGTGGTGAGCCAGAACTCCTGAAGGTCCTCAGTTCTCCCAGCGAAACGCATCGGCGATGCGCCGCACGGTGCCTGCCGCATCCACCACCATGAGATCGAAGCGCATCCCTGCCCTCGCCCACTCCGGATGTTGCGCCAGCACGATCTCGGCTGCCGCCAGCAGGCGCGCTCGCTGCCGCGCGCCCAGCGCCATTGCCGCGTCGGCAAGCGTCGGCCGCGCCTTCACCTCGATGATCGCGAGCAGGTCCTGCCTTGCCGCGACCACGTCGATTTCGCCGGCCTCGGTGCGCAGACGATGCGCCAGCACGGTCCAGCCCTCGCGCTCCAGAGCGCGACACGCGGCCGCTTCAGCATCGATGCCGCGGCGATAGGCAAGGACCATGGCGGACAGCCTGTGGCCTGGCGGCTAATGTCCGGTGAATGACCGTCTGAATTGCGCTCCAGGCGTTTGTCCGACACGGGCCGCATGCTACAGGTCAACGATCATCAGCCCGTGGGCTTGTCATGAACGAACAGCGTCCCGCCGCCAGCCTCCAGCGGTTCTTCAGCGCCCCGCTCGGCGAGACCGATCCGGAGCTTGCCGCGGCGCTCGGTGCCGAATTGATCCGCCAACAGGACGGCATCGAGCTCATTGCCAGCGAGAATGTCGTCTCCGCCGCGGTGCTCGAAGCCCAGGGCTCGGTGTTGACCAACAAATATGCCGAGGGCTATCCCGGCCGGCGCTATTATGGCGGCTGCGTGAATGTCGATGTCGCCGAACTGCTCGCCATCGACCGGGCGAAGAAGCTGTTCGCCTGTGAGTTCGCCAACGTGCAGCCGCATTCCGGCGCGCAGGCGAACCAGGCAGCATTCCTGGCACTGCTGCAACCCGGTGACACGATCTTGGGCATGAGCCTCGCGGCCGGCGGGCACCTGACCCATGGCGCAGCACCCAACCTGTCCGGCAAGTGGTTCCACGCCGTCCAATATGGCGTGCGGCGCGACGACGGAATGCTGGACTACGAGGAGTTGGAAACGCTGGCCCGTACGGAACGGCCGAGGCTGATCATTGCCGGCGGCTCCGCCTATCCCCGCTTCATCGACTTTGCCCGCATCCGTCGCGTGGCAGACGAAGTCGGGGCATACTTCATGGTGGATATGGCGCACTTCGCGGGCCTGGTCGCCGCGGATCTGTACCCGAGCCCGCTGCCGCACGCACATGTCGTCACCACCACCACGCACAAGACGCTGCGCGGTCCGCGCGGTGGCATGATCCTGGCGAACGACGCGGAGATCGGCCGCAAGATCAATGCGGCGGTATTCCCCGGCCTGCAAGGCGGGCCGTTGATGCACGTGATCGCGGGCAAGGCGGCCGCGTTCGGCGAGGCACTGCGCCCCGAATTCCGGACCTACCAGAAGGCGGTCGTGGCGAACGCCAAGGTGCTGGCGGAGACGCTCGTGGGACAGGGCCTGGCCATCGTCACTGGCGGCACTGACTGCCACCTGATGCTGGTGGACCTCCGCCCCAAGCGCGTGACCGGCAAGGCTGCCGAGACCAGCCTGGAGCGTGCCCGCATCACCGCCAACAAGAACGCGATCCCGTTCGATCCGGAGCGGCCGGCGGTTACCTCCGGCATCAGGCTCGGCTCGCCGGCGGCCACCTCGCGCGGCTTCGGGGCGACAGAGTTCCGCGAGATCGGCTTGATGATCGACGAAGTGCTGGAAGGGTTGTCCCACTCCAACGACGGCGCCAACGAAATGACCGAGACGGCGGTCGGCGCACGCGTGCAGGTCCTGTGCGCGCGTTTCCCGATGTATCGCGGGAGATAGCCTGCCATGCGCTGCCCGTTCTGCGGTCACGAGGACACGCAGGTGAAGGACTCGCGCCCCTCGGAGGACGCCAGCGCGATCCGGCGGCGGCGCTTCTGCGCCAATTGCGGCCAGCGCTTCACCACCATCGAACGCACCCAGTTGCGGGAACTGACGGTGGTGAAGTCGGACGGGAGGCGCGTGACGTTCGACCGCGACAAGCTGTCCCGCTCGATCCGCATCGCGCTCCGCAAGCGGCCGATCCAGGAAGAGCGCGTCGAGCGGATCGTCAACGGCATCGTCCGCCAGCTCGAGTCGTCGGGCGAGAGCGACATTCCCTCGAAGCAGATCGGCGAGCTGGTGATGGATACGCTGAAGGAACTCGAACTCGGTCGCCTATGTCCGCTTCGCCAGCGTCTATCGGAATTTCCGTGAAGCCAAGGACTTCGAGGACTTCATTGGCTCGCTAGGTGAGACAACGTAGAGCGCCATGGCCGAGCCGTCACCAACCACACGAGCCGAGGACATCGCCCATATGCGCTCGGCGCTGGCGCTGGCACGGCGCGGCCTGGGCAACACCTGGCCCAACCCGGCGGTGGGCTGCGTGGTGGTGAAGGACGGCCGCGTGGTGGGCCGCGCGGTCACGGCACCCGGCGGACGGCCTCACGCCGAACCGGCGGCGCTGGAGGTTGCCGGCCCCGCGGCGCGCGGCGCGACCGTCTACGTGACATTGGAGCCCTGCTGCCACTGGGGCCGCACGCCACCCTGCACCGATGCCCTGACCGCCGCCGGGGTGGCCCGCGTGGTGATCGGCACCCGCGATCCCGACCCACGGGTCGATGGCGCCGGGGTCGCCAAACTGCGCGCGGCGGGCATCGCGGTTGACGAAGGCGTCCTGCGGGACGAGGCCGACGAGGTAGCAGGCGGGTTTCGCACCCGGGTCCGCCTGGGCCGCCCGGCGGTCACCCTCAAACTGGCCTCGACACTCGATGGCCGGATCGCGACACGGTCAGGCGAGAGCCGCTGGATCACCGGCGAGGCGGCGCGGCGGACCGCGCATGCATTGCGGGGCCGGCATGACGCGGTGATGGTCGGTGCCGGCACGGTGCTGGCCGACAACCCGGAACTGACCTGTCGCCTGCCAGGCTATCGTCCCAATCCGCCGGTGCGCATCGTGGCGGACAGCCATCTGCGCACGCCGCTCACCGCCGCTCTTGTCGTCACCGCGGCGGCCGTACCAACCTGGATGCTGATCCGCGAGGGCGCCGATCCCGAACGCCGCCGCGCCTTCGCGGACGCAAGCGTGCGGCTGATCGAGGTGGCTGGCGCGGAGGTCGGCGTCGACCCTTTGGAGGCGCTGATGGCGTTGGGCAATACAGGCCTCACGACGGTGCTGGTGGAAGGCGGCGCCCAGCTGGCGGCCTCCTTGTTGCGGGCGGATCTGGTCGATCGTATCGCCTGGTTCCATGCGCCGGCCGTGATGGGCGGCGACGCCTGGCCGGCGGTGCAGGCCTTCGGTATCGAGCGCCTCGACGCGATGCCGCGTTTTTCCCGCATTGCCGAAATGCCGCTGGGCGACGACATGCTGACTGAATTCGCCAGGAAGACCTGAATGTTCACCGGCATCGTCACCGCACTCGGCTCGATCCGCAGCATCACGCCATTGGGCGGCAGCTCAGACATGCGCCTCACGATTGCCGCGCCGTGGCCCGATACGGCGTCGATCCCGATCGGCGCCTCGATCGGCTGTTCGGGTTGCTGCCTCACCGCGGTGGAGGTCGGCTCCGACTGGTTCTCGGCCGACGCGTCAGCCGAGACGCTCGGCCGATCCACCCTGGGGCGCTGGCAACCGGGCACACGGGTCAACCTGGAACGCTCGCTTCGCCTGGGCGACGAACTGGGCGGCCATTTGGTGTCGGGTCACGTCGACGGCGTCGGCAAGGTGCTGTCGGCGGCGGCGGAACACGGATCACACCGCATCGTGTTCAGCGTACCGGCCGAGCTCGCACGGTTCATCGCGCCCAAGGGGAGCATCGCGGTCGATGGGGTGTCGTTGACGGTCAACGAGGTTACGGACGACACTTTTGGCGTGAACATCATACCGCACACCGCCGCGGTCACCAGCTTCGGCTTGCTTCGCCCCGGCGACGCGGTGAACCTGGAGATCGACATGCTGGCCCGCTATGTCGCGCGGCTGGCGGAGTTCAAGTGATGAAGAACCTCAAGACCGTCGAACTGTCGCAATATCTCTCCGCCGCCGATGAACTGATCGAGGAGGCACGCAACGGCCGGATGTTCATCCTGGTCGATGACGAGGACCGGGAGAACGAAGGCGATCTGGTGGTGCCGGCGCAGTTCGCGACGCCGGATGCGATCAACTTCATGGCGCGTCACGCGCGCGGACTGATCTGCCTCGCGATGACGCGCCAGCGCGTCGAGCAGCTCGGCCTCCCGCTCATGAGCGCGCATAACGGCACGCGGCACCAGACGGCGTTCACCATCTCGATCGAGGCGCGCGAGGGGGTGACCACCGGGATTTCCGCGCATGACCGCGCACGCACCATCGCTGTGGCGATCAATCCGGAATGCGGGCGCGACGATATCGTGACGCCGGGCCACATATTTCCGCTGATGGCGCGGCAGGGCGGAACTTTGGTGCGCGCCGGCCACACCGAGGCGTCCGTCGATATCGCGCGCAAGGCCGGTCTGTATCCGGCGGCAGTGATCTGCGAGATCATGAACGACGACGGCACGATGGCGCGGCTGCCTGATCTGGTGGCATTCGCGCAACGCCACAACCTCAAGCTTGGCTCGATCGCCGATCTGATCGCCCACCGGCGCCTGACGGAACGGCTGGTCAAGCGCGTTGCCGACAGCGCGTTCAGCCATGTCGCCGGCGGTGACTGGCGCGCGGTGGTCTACGCCAACACCGTCGAATATCAAGAGCATCTGGCGCTGGTGAAGGGCGACGTCAGCGGCACCGATCCTGTCATGGTGCGCATGCACGCGGTCGATCTGCTGGACGACATGACGGGGGGACCGCACTGGATCGCCATCCACAATGCGATGCACTTGATCGGACGCGAGGGCCGCGGCGTCGTGGTGCTGATCCGCGAGCATCGGAAGACCGCCCTCGCCGAGCGGGTAACCCAGCTCGCCGCCGGGGCGCCACGGCCGCAACGGGAGCTGCGCGACTACGGCATCGGCGCGCAGATCCTGCTCGATCTCGGCGTGAAGAACATGGTGCTGTTGTCCAACCGGCGGCGCACCATCGTCGGGCTCGATGGCTATGGCCTGAACATCGTGGCACAGAAGGCGATCCCGAACATCGTGGGCGAAGGCTACACCGGATGAGCACCGAGGACGCGCCGCTTCCGACCGCGCCGCATCTCGCCGGGCCGCCGCCGCATCTGCTGCTGGTCCGCGCTCCCTACTATCGCGGCGTGATCGACGGGCTGACCGATGGTGCGACGCGTATCCTGCGCGAGGCGGGTGCCACGTTCGAGCAGATCGATGTCGCCGGCGCGTTCGAACTGCCGCAGGCGATCCGCATCGCGATGCGCGGCTCGCGGCGGTTCGACGGGTTCGTAGCACTTGGCTGCGTCGTGCGCGGCGAGACCGACCACTACGAGTTCCTCTGTCGTGCTGCGATGGAAGGGATGATGCAGGTCGCGTTGCAGTTCGGCTTGGCGCTCGGGACGGGCCTGCTGACCTGCGACACGCTGGCACAGGCGGAGGCGCGTTCCGGCGCGGACGGCCACAACAAGGGCGCGGAGGCCGCCGTGGCGGCGTTGTTGCAGATCGGTGCGGCGCGTCAGCTTGGCGCGGCTTGATGGGGCGTTCGCCCCGCAGGACGCGGACCGCCTCGCGCGTCGCCGCTGTGCAGGCGCTGTTCCAGAGTGAGCAGGCGCAGGATAACCCTGAGACGGTGATCGATCAGTTCGTGCGCCATCGGCTGGGCGAATTGCCCGGCACCGGCGGGTTCGAGGACGGCCGTGTGCCCGATGCCGAAGTGGCGCTGTTCGCCCGCATCGTGCGCGCCGCGGTGGCGCAGCAGGACACGATCGACCGCATGCTTGCCGAGGCGCTGCCGGCCGACTGGCCGCTGGCGCGCATCGATCCGGTACTGCGTGCGCTGATGCGCGCCGGGACGGCGGAACTGGCGATGGCGGACGGTCCGCCGGCGAAGGTTGTGATCAACGAGTATCTCGACGTGGCCCGCAGCTTCTTCACCGGCGCGGAACCGGGCATGGCCAATGCCGATGCTGGATCGCCTGGCGCGGCTGTTGCGGCCAGGGGAGTTCGCATGAGCGACAGCATCATCGGCACCGGCTCGTATCGCTATCGCTTTCAGCGCGACTGGGCGAAGCTGCCCCGCTGGTGGAACTTCGGCGAGGCCGACCTGCCAGGGCCGCCGCGCACCAGCGTGAAGGGCGCCGTCGCCGCGAATGGCGACGTTTATGTGCTGTGCCGCGCCGCGCATCCGGTGCTGGTGTTCGATGCCGAGGGCCGGTTCGTCACGTCATGGGGCGAGGGTCAATTCTCGAGCTTCGTGCACGGGCTGACGATCGATCCGTCAGGCAACGTCTGGATCGCCGACTCCGGCCTGCACACGGTGACAGAGCACAAAGCCGACGGCACGTTGCTGCGCACGCTCGGGATGCGCGGCGCGGCGGCGCCGACGCTGTATGGCAAACCGTTCAACATGCCGACCGGCGTGGCGTTCGCCTCGAGCGGCGAGATCTTTGTCTCCGACGGCTATGGCAATCGCCGGGTGCATTGCTTCTCCTCCGATGGCGAGCTGAAGCATTCCTGGGGGCAACCTGGCGCCGGGCCTGGTCAGTTCGCGCTGGTCCACTTCATCACCGCGGATGCCGAGGACCGGCTGTATGTCTGCGATCGCGAGAACCACCGCATCCAGATCTTCGCGACCACGGGCGAGGTCCTGGCACAGTGGACGGGCTTCGACCATGCCGAGCGATCTCGCGTTCGGCCGTGACGTGATCTACGTCGCCGGCGAGGACGGCGTTTCCATTTGGACCAAGGACAGACGGCAAGCTCGTGCAGTTCGGCCGCGACGAACCCTTCACCGGCGCGTTCAACGTGCACGGCATCTGGCTGGACGCGGACGAGAACATCTACCTCGCGCAATTCGACCGCGCGGTGAGCAAGCTGAGCCGGGCATGATCACCACACCATCTGGTGCGTCATGGCCTTCTTGTGTTTCGCCGGTCGCAGTTGCGAGGTCCACTCGGTCACCGGCATGAAGCGCGGTGCCAGGAACTGATAGCTGCGGTTGAGCAGCAGCAGGATCCCCTCGTCGAAGCCGATCCCCGCGACGTCCCACTCCTTCAGCAGCGACTGCCAGGCGCGCTGCGCGCGATAGAGCCAGTCGCGGTTGGAACGGATGAAGGTTCGCTGGCTGTCGGTATTGCGCAGCGCGGCCATCACCTCGCCGGTCTGCGCGTCCAGCTCATCGAATCGGTGGCCGATCTGCTTCAATGCCGCGGCTGGTCAGGCGACGGACCTGCGTCAGGGTCTCGAGATGCGAGCCGTCGCCGCGATACGCCTGCGCCATGCGGTCCAGCTTCTCGGCCATGCCCTTGACGCGGCGCAGCAGCCGGTCGCGCAACGCCTCGATATAGGCCAGCTCCTGCGCAAGGTCCTCGACGAGTTCGATCACCGCCTCGCGCGAGGGCAGTCCCAGGGTCTCGGCCGCCTTGGCAAAGGCCTGCTGCACCTGCTGCTTGCGCGCCGGATCGTCCGCCACCTGTAGCAGAGCATCGGCATCCAGGTCCGGCGTATCGGCACCGGTCCCTGAGTTCAGCCACGCCACGAGTTGCCACTGCAGCCGAGCCCTGGCGATCTGCAGATGCAGCGCGTCGGGCTCCCAGCTTGCCTGACCGCTCAGCACCTCGGTCGGCAGCGCGTCGCCGATCCGCAGTCCCGCCACGAAGTCGAGCGACTGGGCGATCAGTCCGAGCATACGCCCATCGTCGGAATCGTCCGGGATGCCGAACTCCCGCTGCAGCGAACGCAGCGGGATCGCCGCCTCTCTTTCGCCCAGCTTCACCACCATGACCGGCGCGCCATCGGCTTCGGAGCGCCGAAACAGCGGCTCGCCGAAGGCTGAAAGACGGGGTGCGTCAGGGTGCAGTGATCCGCGGGAGCGACGTTCGTCTCGGAAGCCATGATCGAAGGCCCAGTCGTCTGGGAAGGCCAATACGACCACAATGCGATGAACAGACGGTAAGCGCGGGGAAACTTGCCGCGACGCGCGATCCGCGCCATTCCGTTTCTATGATGACGCCCCTCGCATGGCTCGTCGGGTTGCTGCTGCCGGCCTGCGCCGCTACCGGCGCGGGAGGCCTGCCGACCCCGCAGCTGCTGGACATGAGCCACATCCAGCGGCCGGCCAGCCCGAACACCGCGCTCGCCGGCCCAGCGGGCAGCGAACCCGCGCCTGATATCGTCACGCCGGTCTTCCCGGTCCCCGCATCGCGCCTCTATGCCGGCGTCATCACGACGGCCGCCGCGACAGAAGCGGACGTTCCTCGCGGCGGAATACCCGGCGGAGCGGCAGGTCCATTTCGTCGCCCGCAGCGCCGTGTTCAATTTCCCCGACCTGATCACGGCTCAGGTCAACGCGGCGGGCGCGGACCGCAGCATCCTGGTGCTGTATTCACGCAGCGTGTACGGCTATGCCGATTTCGGCGTAAATCGCCAGCGCCTGGACGACTGGCTTGCCGAATTGCGGGCCCGGTTCAACCATCCTGACGAGAGATAACCGCTTCATGCCGAAACTCAGGCCATTCCTTCGCGACGTCTGGCACCTCTCCAGGCCGTACTATCGCTCCGAGGAGAAATGGTCCGCCTGGGGGCTGCTGGTGTCGATCGTGGCACTCCGGCTGCTGCTGGTCGGCATGACGGTCATCCTCAGCTTCTGGAACCGCGAGTTCTTCAACTCCCTCCAGGACAAGGATTTCCCGGCGTTCTTCGGGCTGCTGTTCGTCTACCGCCAGACGCCGAGTGGCTTCATGCCAGGGTTCTGCGAGATTGCCGCAGTCTATATCCTGGTCGCGGTCTACTACACCTATCTCTCGCAATGGCTGCAGATCCGCTGGCGCCGTTGGCTGACCGTGCGCTTCCTCGATGAATGGCTGGCCGACCGCGCCTATTATCGCATCAGCCTCACCGCCGACCGCGCGGCGATCGGCACCGACAACCCCGATCAGCGTATCGCCGAGGACATTCGCGACTTCGTCGACAACACGCTCACGCTCGGCATCAGCCTGCTGGCGAACGTCATCACGCTGTTCAGCTTTCTTGGCATCCTGTGGTCGCTGTCCGGCACCATCACGCTGTTCGGCATGAGCATCCCCGGCTACATGGTCTGGGTCGCGCTGGTATATGCCGTTGTCGGCACGTGGCTCACCCATCTCGTCGGCCGCCCGCTCGCCTCATTGCGGTTCCGCCAGCAGCGTGTCGAGGCGGATTTCCGCTACAGCCTGGTGCGGGTGCGCGAGAACATGGAAGGCATCGCGCTGTACGGCGGCGAGGCCGAGGAGAAGAGCATCCTCGGCCATCGCTTCCATGGCGTGATCGGCAACTGGTGGGCGATCATGCAGCGCACCAAGATGCTGAACGCGCTGACCGCCGGCTACGACCAGGTGGCAGTGATATTTCCCTTCATCGTCGCCGCCCCGCGTTTCTTCTCGGGCCAGATACCGCTGGGCGGACTGACGCAGACCGCCGGCGCCTTCGGCAGGGTTCAGGATGCATTGTCGTGGTTCATCGGCCAGTATGCCAGCCTCGCCCAATGGCACGCGATCGTCGAACGATTGACCACGTTCCACCGTGCCGTGGTGGCGGCGCGCGCCGCATTCGGCACCGGGCTGGCATTGGCCGATGCACCCGAGGGATCGGTGGAGATGCGGGACACCAGCATCGAATTGCCGAACGGGGCGAAGCTGCTGGCCGACGCCGACCTCGTGCTGGAAGCCGGCCACTCCGTCGTCATCACCGGCCGTTCGGGGTCCGGCAAGTCAACCTTGTTCCGCGTGCTGGCCGGCATCTGGCCGTTCGGCCACGGGCATGTGCAGCGACCGCTCGAGCGCTGCCTGTTCCTGCCGCAGCGGCCGTACATCCCACTGGGCACGCTGCGGCACGTGATCACGTATCCGCACCCCCACGACACCTACAGTCGCGAGGACATCGATCGCGCGCTGGTGGACGCCGGCCTCGGGCAGTTCGTGCCGCGGCTGGACGACGACGAGCACTGGGCGCAGCAACTGTCCGGCGGCGAACAGCAGCGTGTCGCGCTGGCGCGGGCGTTGCTGACGAAGCCTGACTGGCTGTTCCTGGACGAAGCGACCGCCAGCCTCGATCCTGAGGCCGAGGCCGAACTCTATCGGACGCTCAAGGCGCGACTGCCGAACACCACCCTGGTCTCCATCGCGCATCGGCCGTCGGTTGCCGCCTTCCACGAGCGCCACCTGGTGCTCCGCCGCGAGGAGGGCAAGCCTGGCGAACTGGTGCAGACCGGGCTGGTGGGCGCGGACGGCGGCAACGGGTGAGTCCGATCAGGAAATTGGCGGATTAAGGCTGGGCGATTCCCCCGGGAGTGCGGGCGGCTTTCATGCTATAGCGATATGAATTGGCCGCCGAAGGAGCCTGCCATGCGCACCCGTGCCCTCGTGGCTGTATCTGCCATGCTCGCCGCCAGCTTCGTCCTGGCCGCGACGGGTTTGGCGCAGCAGAATCCCAGCACCGACGAAATCCTCAAGTCGCTGACGCCGGGGGTCCAGCGCGGCATCCGCCTGGCTCCGGTCGGCGGGCAGGGAGCGGCGGCGCAGGCGCGTCGCCCGACTGCGCCATCGGTCAGCCTGACCGTGGAGTTCGCGACCGGATCGGCGGAACTCACGCCGGAGGCGACGGAGATCCTCGACAAGCTGGGCAAGGCGCTGAGCGACCGGACGCTGGCATCCTACCGTTTCCGCATCGAGGGGCACACCGACACCGTCGGCAGCCGCGCCTACAACAAGGAGCTGTCGGATCGGCGCGCGCAGACCGTGGTGGCCTATCTGGTCGACAATTTCCATCTCGAGCGAGGCCACATGCAGGCGGTCGGGATGGGTGTCGATGGGCTGCTGGTTCCGACGCCGGCTCAGACCCCGGAGCCACGGAACCGTCGCGTCCAGGTGGTCAACATCGGAAGCTAAGGTTGTTGATCTGATCTGTTCGACATACGCAGCGGTCGTGGTGAGGAGGATGAGTCGCCCGGGATATACCGCTTTGGTGGGAACCGGACATTCGAGCACGCATTTCTGGTGGCTGAACCCAGGCCAAGAACCCGGCTGGCTGGCTCTGCCTATCAAGCCGTCGCGAACCGGGAAAATTACCAGCCCCTTCCGCGAGCTGGTTATTCAACCCGCTCGTAAGTAGTTGTGACGACCATTTCAGCGCCATCCATGGTTGCCTTGAATGGAGCCGATACCATGGTCAACGTCTTGTCAGAAACTTCGTATCTGTCGATGTTGAATTTCGTGCCGACCCAACCCTCGTTCCATGCGCCTTCTACGCTGTCGACGATCTTGCCTCCCTCAACTTTGTAAGTCCCGTTGTAAGCGTACATGGTTTTGAACAAGGCAACACGCTCGGTATCGGTTGGCTCGGCTGCCGCCGGCTTTGGACGCTGATCCTTGAATCCGGTCCACATGTAATGGCCGCCTTTGGTATAGATAAGATAGCCGCCGGGATGCTCTCCAAACAGCTTACCATCCTTGCCCGTAGCTATTTCATGTCGCGTCCAAGAAGTCATTTTCCAGACGCCAGGCAGTTTTGCCGAATCATCAGCATGGGCCGGAGTAGCAAGACCCAAGACGACAGAGGCAACAAGCAATTTGCGCATACGTTCATCCTCCCCATGTTAATTCCAACGCCCCAGGTTCCTCCGTTCGTTGGTCGTGCGCGGACACTGCGACAGCCCACGGCCGTACACATGAAATCCAGGCGAAAATCGGACGAAATCTCACCGAAATCGGCGGTGGCGGGTTGGGTGAATTCCTGCTTGGATGGCGGCCTTGAACAACTGACGTTGGTGGGGGAACACCATGGGCGCCGCGCCTCCTGTGGCGACCTATCGCTTCGCGGGCTTCGTTCTGGACATCAGGCGTGGGTCGCTGCTGACGGCGGCCGGCGAGGAGCTCTCGCTTCGGCGGCAATCCTTCGAATTGCTGCGTCTCCTGGTGGAAAACGCCGGGCGGCTGCTTGACCGCGATACAATCAATCGGGCGATCTGGTCCGACGTCGCGGTCACCGACGACAGCATGACGCAGTGTGTCCGCGACATTCGCCGCGCCATTGGCGACGACGCGCAGCGGATTCTCAGAACGATGCCCAGGCGCGGCTACCTGTTGGCGGCCGAAGTCATGATCGAACGGGAAACATCGGCCGGCGCGGCTCAGCCAGGCCTGGCGCTGCCGGACAGACCGTCCCTGGTGGTATTGCCGTTTCAGAACATGAGCGACGATCCAGAGCAGGTCTATTTCGCCGATGGCCTGGTCGAGGACATCACCACGGCGCTGTCGTGCATCCGCTCGCTGTTCGTGATCGCCCGTAATTCGGCGTTCGCCTACCGGGGGCGCGGGTTGGATGTCCGCCAGATTGGCCGCGACCTCGGCGTCCGCTACGCGCTGGAAGGCAGTGTTCGCCGTGCCGGCGATCGGCTGCGCGTCACCACGCAATTGATCGATGCGACCTCAGGCGGCCATATTTGGGCCGGGCGTTACGATCGCGCCGTCAGCGATATCTTTGCCATTCAGGATGAGATCGCGACGAGTGTCGCCGGGATCATCGAGCCCGCGCTGGCAGATGCCGAGCAGCAGCGCGTCCTGCGCAAGCCGCTGGAACGGCTGGATGCGTGGGAGGCCTACCAGCGAGGGCTTTGGCACTTCTACAACCACGGATTGGATGAGAACCAGGCCGCGAGGACCTTCTTCTGCCGCGCTATGGAACTCGATCCGAAGTTCGCACCTGGCCATTACGGCTATGCACTGGCCCTGCAATGGGAGATCTGGCACTACTCGACGCGCCCCTTCTCGGAGGTTCAAGGGCTCCCGCTCGAGGAAGCGCTGATCGCCGTTTCGCTCGACGACAAGGACGCCATGGGGCACGCCGTTCTGGCGCATATGCGGATGTGGGGCGGCGACTGGGAAGCGGCGATCGCCGAAGCTCGCAAGGCGGTCGCGCTCAATCCGAACGGTTCGTTCGGGATCGGTATGCTCGGTTGCGTCCTGGGGTTTGGCGGGTATCGCGAGGAAGCGCTGGACTGTTTGCGCCAGGCGATGCGCGCCAGCCCGCATGATCCGTTTACCTCGCTTTGGCTCCTCTGGATCGGGCTGATCCAGTTCTTCGCACGGCAATTCGCCGCCGCCGCGGAGACCTTGCGCCAAGTTGGCCGTCTGCGGCCGTATTATAACAACTACCATACGGCGCTCGCGGGGGCCCTGGCCTATCAGGGGCATCTGGACGAGGCACGCGGCGTCCTGTCGCGCGCGCCGCCCGTGGATCCTCGCTATCAGCTTGCGCCCTGGCTGCGGCCGGAAGATATCGCGCTTCGCGGCGCCGATGAATGACGACGAACGCGCCAAACTCTACGAACGCCATCGCTGGGAAGTGATTGGCCCAAACCCTCTCTGAGGAGCTTCCGCACGGGGCGCATGGGCGTCCGGATAGACGGCGCGCGGGCGGATCAAGGTGCCATCCTGCCACTGTTCCAGCGCGTGGGCGATCCAACCGACTGTCCGTCCGACCGCAAAGACGGCAAAGGCGGCGCCGGTCGGCAGGCGCAGGCGCCTCTCCAGCATCAGCAGCGCGAAATCGATGTTGGGAAGGATGCCGGTCATCGCCTGCATCGCCTCGATCAGATGGCGCGCGCGGGGAGTGGTCTGAATGCGGGACAGCAACGCCATCGCACGCGGGTCGCCGTCCGGATAGAGCGGATGGCCGAACGCCGGGATCCGTTCGCCGCGTGCCAGCCTGACCGCGATGGCACCTGAAGGATCGGCGGCAACGAGTGGATCGGCAAGCAGGTGTCGCACCTCGTTCGTCATGCCGCCGTGCAGCGGGCCGACCAGCGCCGTCAGGCCGGCAAGCACGCACGCGCCGAGAGGCGCCCGGGTCGATGCCACGACGCGCGTGGCATAGGTCGAGGCGTTGAGCTCATGATCCGCCGTCAAGACCAAAGCGCGGCGGATCAGGTCGGCTGCCTTCGGCCCGACGCCCCACGCGGACGCCAGCCGGTCGTGCAGCGGCAGAGCTGAAGGCTGGACGGCGACACCGGGCAGGCCGGCCGCCGCCCAGGCCATGCGGTCCAGAATGCGCACGGCATCGGCCAGCACGTTGTCCACCTTGCCGGTCCAGCGGCCAGCCATCGCAAGATCCGCCATCGCGGCGATGCACCGTTCAGCGACACCCGCCGCGGCGCGTGCTCGCGGCCAGTCATGATGTGACCGGGACTGCGGCAGCGTCTCCACCTGCCAAAGCAGTTCGGCCACAGCTTCGAGCGTCGCGGTTGTCGGACAGCGCGACCGCATCCTTGCCCGCGATACTCCAGCCGGCCGCCCTGAATTCGGGTGATGGCGGAGACCAGGATCGGCTCGCCCCAGCTTATCGTCGAGGCGGCCACGGCGCGCCGGCTGCGTCCGCTCCGATTGCGCTCGGCGAGCCGGCGCACGTCGGCCGCGTCATACAGGCTGCGGCGAGGATCGTCCGGCACGGCGGTCACGCCGATGCGGCCACGGCTGACATACGCATAGAGCGTTTGGCGCGACACGCCCAGGCTCGTGGCGGCATCGGCGGCGGTCAGCCATCGTGCGGACGGGGCGGCGTCATCAACTGGCATATTGATTCTACTTGATCAAGATTGACGGACGTCTGCTCAATGTATGCCATGGCGGCGTCAACCAGCCAAGGAGGGCGCACATGCCGCGTGGCGAGACGAGCAATGTTGCCGACGGCCTGGAGAACGTGGTCGCGGCGGAGACCGTGCTGAGCAAGGTCGATGGCGACGGCAGGCGTGCTGATCCTGCGCGGCCATTACCTCCAGGACATCGCCGGACAGCGCAGCTTCGAGTGGCTCACGGGATTGCTGTGGCGGGATTTCGTCCATCGATCCTTGGACGAGGCGGCGCTGCGCCGCGACCTCGGCATGGCCCGCGAGCTTGCGTTCCAGCGCATGGGTGGCCTGCTGCCGCTCGCCGGGCGCCTGCCACCGCTGGCAGCGGTCAGAATGCTGCTGGCAAGCGTTCCGGACGATGCCGATGATGCGCCGCTGCTGCTGACAGCGACTGTCGCGGTGGGACTGGCCGCCGTGATCCGCATTCGCAGCGGCCAACCCCCTATCTCGCCGGACGCGGGCATCTCTCATGCAGCCGATTTCCTGCGGATGCTCAAGGGTGTCGCACCGACACCCGAGGAGACAGCCGCGTTGGAGACCTACCTGCTCTGCTCCGCCGATCATGGGCTGAACGCGTCAACGTTCGCCGGCCGCGTCGCGGCCTCCACGCAGGCCAGCCTCACCGACGCCGTCACCGCCGCGCTGTGTGCCCTGAAGGGTCCGTTGCACGGCGGCGCGCCGGGTCCGGTGCTCGATATGCTCGACGCGATCGGGCCGGCGGAGAATGCCGAGAACTGGCTGGACGCGGCGGTGATGCGCGGCGATCGGCTGATGGGCTTCGGCCACAGGATGTACCGCGTGCGGGACCCGCGCTGCGACGTGGTGAAGGCGGTCGTATCCAGACTGGGTCGCGACGCCGGCCGGTTGCGCTACGCGGAGGCGGTCGAACAGGCGGCGCTTGCCGTGCTGGAGAAGCGCAAGCCGAGCCGCTCGCTACAGACCAACCATGAGTTCTACACCGCGCTGCTGCTGGAGGCGCTCGGCCTGCCGCGCGATGCGTTCACCGGCGCCTTCGCGGTAGCGCGCGTGGTGGGCTGGATCGCGCACGCGCTGGAGCAGCAGGCGGCGGGCGGCTGATCCGCCCCAGTCGGAACATGGCCCAATCCGCGCGACTGACACGCCGAGGAGAATATGTAGCCGCGAACCGACCCCCCTCCCCTCGCGGGAGGGGGCAGGTGAGGGGGTCCGCCCTACTCCTCGCCGAACGCGTACTCCGCCGATATGTCCTTGCCGGTATAGTCGCGCATCATGCGCCGCCGCGACGACGCTGATCACCGCACATATGCTGATATAGACAGCGATCGCCACCCAGGATTGGTACGCATGCGAACAGCGCGGCGGCGATCAGCGGCGCCGGTCCGCCGGCGATGATCGAGGCAAGCTGATAGCCGATCGATGCGCCGGTATAGCGCAGCCGCCCGGTGAAGCTCTCCGCGATCAGCGCCGCCTGCGGCCCATACATGATGTCGTGGGGAACCAGCGACACCACGATCGCGATCAACGATCCAGAACGGCATAATCGTATCGAGCAGCGCGAAGTAGATCCAGCCGAATACGCCAGTCAGGACAGCGCCGATGATATACACCCGCCTGCGCCCGAACCTGTCCGACAGATGGCCGGCGATCGGGATCGAGAAGAACGACACCACCGACGCCACCAGTACCGACGCCAGCAGCAGATCGCGCGACACCTTCAAAGTTCCGACACCATAGGCGAACACGAACGCGGTGAAGATGTAGAACGGCGCCTGCTCCGCCATCCGCACGAACGCGCTGAGAAACACCTCCTTCGCCTGCAGTCGGAATACCTCTGCGACCGGTGCGCGCTCGATCCTGTTCTCCTCAACCAGGCGGCGGAATGTCGGCGTCTCCAGAATCCCCAGCCGGATCCACAGGCCGATCGCGACCAGCACGATGCTGATCAGGAACGGCACCCGCCAGCCCCAGGTGAGGAACGCATCGCCCGACATCGTGCTGAACACCAGCACCGCGAGATTGGCCAGGAACAGCCCCGACGGCACGCCGAACTGCGGCCAGGACGCGATGAAGCCGCGATGGTGACTGGTGCGCGCCCACTCCATCGACAGCAGCACCGAGCCGCCCCACTCGCCGCCCACGCCGATCCCCTGAATGAAGCGCAGCACCGTGAGCAGGACCGCGCCCCAGATGCCGATGCTCGTCATAGGTCGGCACCAGGCCCACCAGGAACGTCGCGATGCCCATCAGCATCAATGTCGCGATCAGCGCCGACTTGCGTCCCAGCCGGTCGCCCCAGTGGCCGAAGATCGCCGCGCCGATCGGCCGGGCGGCGAAACCGACGGCATAGATCGCGAACGCCTCCAGCGTGCCGACCAGCGGATCCGAACGCGGAAAATAGAGCTTCGCGAACACCAGGCCGGTGACCGTGCTATAGAGAAAGAAGTCGTACCATTCGATCGTCGTGCCGACGGTCGAGGCGATCACCGCGCGACGAAGCTGTGCCCGGTGCTCCTGCTCGCTGAGAAGCGATGCTCGCCCTGTGGGTTGCGCAGCACTGCTGTCTGACATGGATCGATTCTCCCGAGTCGGCTTTTGTCACCAATATATGACAACAACGCATGCACGGGCAGTTCGTTCATTGTTCGGCCGCGGCCCCTTTGAACCTTAATCGCTTGGTCCGGCCTTCTGGCCGCCGCACGGTCATGGTTTAGCTTGCCTTGCGGGACCAGGTGAGCGGCAGGTCGAGTTCCACCCGGTCATGGGTGACCTTCGGGGTGATCCGGCCCCGCTCGCCGCGTTCCAGGCGGACCAGGCCGTAGCCCGCCATCGTCTTCAGCGTGCGCGACAGGTTTGACTTCGCCTTGCCGGTGATCCGCGCCAGTGAAGGCGGAATTGCCGCTCTGAATCACGCGATGAAACAAAGAGATTGCGCGGGATGAGCGCGCCTTTGAGCATTCATCCCGTGCTAACCGGAGAAGCAGGACCGGTGGGGCACGTCGTGGCGCTCCCGCTGGACGTGATCGGCCAGCCGCGGCACGCCCGATCGCGGTGCCGGCATGTCGCGATCCGCGGCTCCAGCATGTTACCGAGGCACTGCTGGCCGATCCGGCCGATCCGCGCGGGCTGGAAGCGTTCGCCGGGGTCGCACGCGTCTCTTCGCGCCCCTCGGCGCGGCTGTTTCGCCGCGAGACCCGGCATTCAGCGCGGCGTTCCGCGCTGCGTTCGGCACGACACCTGACTGGTCGCGCGGAATTTCTACCCCGGGTGTTCCCCAAGCAAAGCGAGCACTGCCACGCCGTAGCGCTGCAGCTTCGATGCGCCGACGCCCTTGATCTGGCCGAGTTCCTCCAGGCTCGACGGCCGCACCGCCGCGATGTCGCGCAGCACGGTGTCGTGGAAGATCACATACGGCGGAATGCGCTGCTGCTTCGCCTCCGCGGCGCGCCATGCACGCAATGCCTCGAACTGGTTTTCTACTTCCGGGCCGGAGGGCTGCGCGACAGTGGGGCGCTGCGGACGCAGCACCTCGGTGCGCCGCCTGCCTTCCTCGCGCAGCATCACTCGGGTCTCCCCACGCAGGATCGGCCGCGCCTTCTCCTGCACAAGAAACAGCCCGCCATGCCCCGCCGTATCGACATCCAGCGCGCCGAGCGCGATGAGCTGGCGGATCAGCCCACGCCAATAGGGTGCCGCGTGATCAGCGCCAAGACCGAATGTCGGCAGGCGATCGTGACCATGTCGCAGAACGCCATCGGTCGCCTCGCCGCGCAGCACCGCGATGATGTGCAGCGCGCCGAACACCTGGTCGGTACGATACACCGCCGACAGAACCTTCTGCGCCTGCACTGTCGCGTCCACCATGCGCGGCGGCGCGGCACAGTTGTCGCAATGCCCGCATGGCTCCGGCAGCTCCTCGCCGAAACACGCCAGCAGCGAGCGCGTGCGGCATGTCGCCGCCTCGGTGAGCGCGATCATCTCCTCGAGCTTGGTGCGCATCACCCGCTTCTGCGTCTCGGGCGCGGTGGATTGCGCCAGCCAATGGCGCGCCTGGGCGATGTCCTGGCCGCCATACAGCAGCAGCGTCTCCGCCGGTTCGCCGTCGCGACCGGCGCGACCGATCTGCTGGTAGTAGGCCTCGGGGCTGTCAGGCATGTCCAAATGCACCACGAAGCGCACGTCCGGGCGGTCGATCCCCATGCCGAAGGCGATCGTCGCCACCACGACCACCGCCTCTCCGGAACGGAACCGCGCCAGTGCCTCACGCTTGGTTTCGGCCTCCAGGCCGGCGTGGAAGGCGACCGCTTGTATCCCCTTGCCCTTCAGCCTTGCGGCGACACGCTCGGTCTTCGCGCGCGAGCCGCAATAGACGATGCCGCAGACACCGGAATGGCGTTCGAGCAGGCCGAGAAGCTGTGCGGTCTCGCCGACCTTCGCGGCAGCGGCGATATGCAGGTTCGCTCGATGGAAGCTTGCGACGAAGGTCTGCGCCGCCTCCATCTTCAAGGCACGCAGGATATCGTCGCGCGTCCGGGGATCGGCCGTCGCGGTCAGCGCGATGCGCGGCACGCTGGGGAACTGATCGGCGAGGCAAGCGAGGCCGCGATACTCCGGCCGGAACTCGTGCCCCCATTGCGACACGCAATGCGCCTCGTCGATTGCGAACAGCGCGAGGCGCAAGCGCGACAGCCGCTCCAGCGTCCCGTTGGAGAGCAGGCGTTCGGGCGAGATGTACAACAGATCGAGCCGCTGCTCGATCAGATCGCGCGTGACGCTGCGCGCCTCCGCCGGATCAAGATCGGAATGCAGCGCGCCGGCCGACACGCCAAGCTGCCGCAGCGCCGCCACCTGATCGTCCATCAGCGCAATGAGCGGCGAGATCACCACCGCCATGCCGGGGCGGCACAACGCCGGCACCTGGAAGCAGATGCTCTTGCCGCCGCCGGTCGGTGCCAGTACCAGCGCATCACCGCCCGCGACCACATGACGCACCACCTGTTCCTGCTGACCACGGAAGCCCGGAAAGCCGAACACGCGCCGCAGCACCGCTGCCGGATCATCCAACGCCTCCGCCTGCACCAGCGACTGCGACATGCGATCAGCGCCGGTCGAAGCTGATTTCCACCCGGCGGCTCTCTTGCGCAGTCAAAGCGAACTGCACCGGGCCATGGCCGCGCTGCCTCACGCGCTGCTGCTCGATCCCATCCGACTGCAACTGATCGACGACGACCTGTGCCCGCAGATCGGCCAGGAGGACGTTCGCCTTGCGGCTGCCGATGGTGCTGGCAAAGCCGTTCACGTGCACGACGGTGCCAGGGTGGGACTTCGCCCATTCCGCGGCATGGGTGATCACCGACTGCGCTGGATCGTCGATCTGCGCCGACCACTCCTGAAAGAAGACGACGAACTTCTGCGCCGGTGGCTCTGCCGCGCTGGCACTGCCGATTGCTGCACACCATAGCAGAAGCAGTAGCCCGAGGCGGTGCATGGCCGATTCCCTTCTGGCGCGAGGCGGCCATTGTCCTGCCGGGCAGTTAACCCGCCGTCAACCGAGTACTCAGGCGGCGGCGGCGATCGCCTTGCCAGCGGACAATCGCCAGATCCGATCCAGCCGCTCCACCCCTGTCAGGCGGTGCGTAATCAGAATCACGCTGCGTCCGTCCGCAACTTCGTTCAGCGTGGCGAGGAACGCGCGCTCGGTTTCCGCATCCAGTCCGGCACATGGTTCATCGAGAACCAGGATCGGCGCCGGCGACAACAATGCGCGTGCCAAGGCGAGACGCCTGCCCTGACCACCGGAGAACCGCGCGCCCCCTTCGCCGACCCAGGTATCCAGACCATCCGGCAGCGCGCGTACCATCTCGCCGATGCGCGCAGCATCCAGCGCACCCCATATCGCCGCATCGTCGGCATCGGGCCGCGCCAGCTTCAGGTTGGCGCGAATCGTGTCGTCGAACAGATGGGTCGCCTGCGCGAGCCAGCCGAACCGCAGACGTACATCCGCCGCGGCAAGCGTGGCGATATCGACGCCGCCCAGCAGCACCCTGCCCTGCTGCGGCGCGGCCACCTTCAGCGCCAGCGCGGCGAGCGTCGATTTGCCGGCGCCGGACGGCCCGAGCAACGCAACGCGTGCGCCCTGCGGGACCTCGAGCGCCAATCCCTCGAACACCGGCGCGCGGTCGGGCTGCCAGCGGAAGTGGACCGAGTTCGAACCGCAACGTGAAGTCGGCGGGCACCCGACCCGGCTGCGGCGGATCGGGCACCGGCACGGGCGCCTCGGCCGCCTCGAGCACGCGATGCGCGGCTGCCGCGGCGTGACCGGCGAGAGCGCCGGCGCGCGGCAACCCGCCGACCGCCTCGAATGCCGCCACGGTCAGGAACGCTGCGACGACGCCTGCCACGGGATCGCTGGCCGCCGCGATCAGAACGGCGAGGATCGCCGCCTGGCCGGCCAGCAACGCGCCCGCGTTGGCGCGCGCGGCACGGCCGGCGAGCTCGCGCTGGGTGGCGAGCAAGGTCGCCTCGCGTGCCTGCACGGTGGCCAGCATGCGACCCTCGGCACCGAAGGCGCGCACCTCGCGCAAGCCGGTCAGCGCATCGAGCGTGGCGATGCGCAAGCCCCCGGAGGCATTGGCCAATGCCGCACCGGCGCGCGCGGCGGTGCGCGCGCTCAACCATGGCAGCGCGAACGCCGAGAGCGCGAACAGCACACCGATCGCGAGCGCCAGCCAGGCGCTGTGGATACCGACCAGCACGACGAGCAGCGGGAAAAGCAGCACCGCGCCCGCGAGCGGGACCAGAATGCGAAGATAGAGCCCATCGAGCGCCTCGATATCGCCGACCAGGCGGGCCAGCACATCGCCTGCCTGGCGGAAGCCGAGACCACCGGCTGTGCCGCGCGCGAGATTACGGAAGAACCACACCCGGAGGTCGGCCAGCGCGCGGAACGTGGCAGTATGTGTCAGCAGCCGTTCGGCGTAACGCAGCACCACGCGCGCGATGCCGAGTTCCCGCAGTGCCAGTGACGCCACCAGCGTGCCGGAGGCGATGGCTGTCCCGATCATCGCGCCGCCAAGCGCCATCATCGAGACGCCGGCCAGAAGCGCGCCCAGCGACACCACGATGCCCGCCGCCAGCCATCCCGCACGGCCACGCCAGAGGCCAAAGATGCGGAGTATGGCGGTCAAGCGGCACCACGCGCCGGGACAGCGCGCCCTTCGCGGATATCGAGCCGCCGGCCGGCGAAGCCGTGCGCCGCGGACGAGTGGCTGGCCAATATCACCGTGCGTCCCAATGACAGCCGGCGCAGGCTGTCCAGCACCTCGCCCTCGGTCGCCGGATCGAGATGCGCCGTGGGCTCATCCAGCAGCAGCAAGGATGCGTTCTTCAGGAACGCGCGGGCGATCGCGACGCGCTGCGCCTGGCCGCCTGACAACCCATAGCCGCCCTCGCCGACCATCGTATCGAGGCCATCGGGCAGGCCGGCGGAGAACTCGGCAACGCTGGCATTGCGCGCGGCTTCTTCGATTTCCGCATCGGTGGCTTCAGGGCGGGCGAAGCGGATGTTGTCCCGAATCGTGCCGGCGAACAGCACGGGGCGCTGGCCGATCCACGCTGTCAGCCGCGCCAATGCCTGCGGCACGAGGTCGGCGATATCGGCACCATTGATGGTCACCCGGCCCTTATCGGGTCGAACGAAGCCGAGCAGGATCTCGATCACCGTCGATTTGCCGGCCCCCGACGGACCGGCCAGTACCAGCGTCTCCCCATCCGGCACGCGGAATGACAGCCCGTTCAGTGCCGGGCCGCGGGCTGGATCCCAGGTGAGATAGACGTCCTCGAACGCGACGGCGATGCCGCGGGCGGCGACCGTGCGGATTTCGCGTTGCGGCTGCGGCTCGGGCGGCGGCGGCAGATCGGCCAGTGCCTCGGCCGCGCCGATGGCATGCAACCGGTCCTGGTAGGCGGCGGCGAAGCCGCGCAGCGGGGCGAAGAACTCGGGCACCAGAAGCAGCAGGAACAGTGCGGTGGCCGGATGCGCCAGGCCGCCGGAAAGCAGGCGTTCGCCGTAGTGCAGAGCCAGCACGACGAACGCGAGCGCCGCCGCGAGATCAAGCGCGGCCGAGGAGAGGAACGCGACGCGCAGCACGCGCATGGTACGGCGGCGCAGTTCATCCGCCGCCGCGGCGAGCGTTTGTGCCTCTGCTTCCGCCTGGCCGTACAACACGATGGTGGCGATGCCTCGCACGCGGTCGAGGAACCGCGCCTGCAACCGTGCGAGCGCCAGAAACTGGCTGCGCGAGGCGGCTGCCGCACCGATCCCTGCCGCCGCCATCGCGACCGGGACCAGCAGGCCGCACAGGACCAGCACAAGCGCACCCACCGGGTCGGCCAGCAGGGCGGCAATGGCCACCAGCAGCGGGCCGCCGATGGCCAGCGAAGCGGCCGGCAGCCAGCGCGAGTGAAGCCCGTCCAGGGCCTCGATGCGGTCCACGACAATCGCGGCAAGCTCGCCGCTGTGGTGAGTGCGCAGGCGCGCCGGGCCAGCATGCAGCAGACGCGACAGCGCGTCGGTCCGCAGCCTTCGCCGCGCCGCCGCGCCGGCATTGAATGCCGCCCGCTCGGCGACGACCGACAAGGCAGCGCGCAGAACGGCGAGCACCGCAAAGCCCGCCAGCAACGCAAAGGTGTCGCTGGCCCGGCCGGTGAGCGCACCCGCCAGCAGCATCGCGACACACCACGCCTGACCCGCGGCCATCGCTGTGTTCAGCAGCCCGAGCAGCACAACCGGCCATGCCGCCCGGCCGCCGATGCGTCGCTCCTCGCGCAGCCAGGCGCGGGATGCTGTCTTGCTGTCCGCGGATTGCATCGTGGAACCCGATTAACCTAGACGACCAGCGCTGGACAGGGCCGACTGCTTAATTGTGGGCAATGTCCGATGGCCACCACGGACGGTGGCGCTTGCACCGCGCCTTTCGTTTAGCTAAGTAGCTTAGCTACCATGGCCGTTGTAACCATTCACGTCGCGAAGACACACCTGTCGCAGCTTCTGGCGCGCGTCGAGGGCGGGGAGGAAATTGTTCTCGCGCGTGGACGCCAACCGATCGCCAGGCTGGTGCCGTATCGCCGACCCGCAGCCAAGCGGCAGTTCGGAGCATTGCGTGGCGTGGTCTCGGTTGGCCCCGAGTTCTTCGAGCCATTGCCGGAAGACGAACTGACCGACTGGGAGCGATCAGCCTGAACCTTCTGCTCGATACCCACGCCTTCCTTTGGTGGATCGCCGGCGACGCTGCTCTATCGTCAACCGCGCACTCGGCCATTGCCGACGAGCGCAACGCGGTTTTCACCAGTGCCGCGTCCGCCTGGGAGATCGCAACGAAGTTCCGCATTGGCAAGCTGCCAGGCGTGGCAGCAATCGCCGCGGATCTTTCGAGCGTACTCGACATCCAGGGCTTCGTCCCGCTGCCGATCTCGTTCGTCCACGGTCAGTTGGCCGGCGCGCTGCCTGGTCCGCTGCGCGACCCGTTCGACCGCATGCTGATCGCGCAGGCCATGCACGAAGGCATGGTGCTGATCTCGAACGAGGCCGGCTTCGGCGCCTATGGCGTTCGTCGCCTCTGGTGACGCCTCTCAGTACATCACGTCCCCACCGTTCGGCGACAGCGTTGCGCCGACGTAGAAGCCGCCGTCCGGGCCGGCCAACAGCAGTGCGGTCGCGGCGATCTCCTCGGGACGGCCGAAACGGTGCACGGGCAGGGCGTCGATGAACGCCTGGCGGTCGGCAGGCGCCATGGTCGCGGTCAGATCGGTGACGATCGGGCCCGGCGCTATCGCGTTCACGCGCACGCCAAGCGGCGTCGCCTCGCAGGCGAGCGCGCGGGTGAAGCCGATGATCGCCGCCTTCGCCGCGCAATACGGTGTGGAATTCACCGCTCCCTTCAGCCCGCGCTGCGAGGCAACGTTGATGATGCAGCCACGCCCACGCGCCGCCATCGCCGGGTACACGGCCTGTGCCATGAAGAACATGCCCTTCGCGTGGACAGCGAGGATGCGATCGTAGTCCGCCTCGGTGTAGTCCTCGAACCGCTTGCGGATGTTCATGCCGGCGTTGTTGAACAGGATGTCGATCGGGCCGAGTGCGGCGGCGGCCTCGTGCGCGAAGGCGCGGGTCGCGGCGATATCGACCACATCGAGCGATCGATGCATGGCGCGCCGCCCGAGCGCGCGGATCTCGCTCGCCGTCTCCTCGGCCTTGGGCCCATCGTCGAGATGGCAGAACGCGATGTCGGCGCCTTCCGCCGCGAAGGCGAGCGCCGTGGCGCGGCCGATGCCACGCGATCCCCCAGTGATCAACGCAACCTGTCCTGCAAGCTTCATCAACTTCTCTCCTCAGCAATCCATTCGATCCATCCGCCATGCGGGTCGGTCCACGCAACCGGTTCAGCATCGACCGAAAGGAGGAATGCACCGCGCAGGCCGCGCCGCGTCAGTTTGTCGCGAACTGACGGAAACACGCTCGGCGATTCGTTGCTGATCCAGACGGCACCGCACTCGCGCACGGTGCGCATGAACTCCTCACGCAACGCGGGTTCAGCGACATAGGCGAGCACCGCCGAATGGAACACGACAAGCGTTGCCTCGGGCGGAGCCTGCCGCGCACAGGTTGCCAGATCGCTCAGCAGATCGCCCCGAAGCAGACGTGGCGGTTCTCGCCTTGCCACCGCGATGGCCGCACGCAGGCGGGCAAGACGATCGGATTGCTCGGGCCACACCAACGTTTCCAGCCACGCGCAATCCGCCGCGTCGGCGACGTCCGCCGGATGCAGGTCGAGGCCGAGCCGCCACGCGATTCGCGGATGCGCCGTGGGCAGCGGCGTTGCTGCATTGGCGCAGGCGTGAGCTTCGATACCCCGTAGTCGTAGCCGTAGCGATCGGGAAGCAGGCACAGCCCGGCCGATGCGCCCACTTCGAGCAACGCCAACGGTTGCGGCAGTCGCGCCAGCACGGGCAGCAGCGTGGCGCAGCGGCCGGCTTCGTTGGTCTGCGTTCGCCGCGCCAGCATCGTCGCGCGTATGGCGGGCGCATTGTCGCGCAGCGTGGCGCGGAACGCCGGCCAATCGCGCGGCGTGCCGCACACGTGGCGCAATGCCGCGAACAGCAGGTTCGGCTGCTGCTTGCCGTCGGGCAGCACGGCGAGAAATTCAAGCGCGAATGTGTCACCGGCGACGCCGACGGCGCACGCCTCGTACAGCGGCGAGCGACCGCGCGCCTCAACCTCGGCAAACCGCCGGAAACGCGCTGCGATTTGTTCACTCACTGCATCCCCCTGTCCCGGCCGCATGTTGCGTCAGGCCTGCTGCGAGGCCAAGTTGCGCGCATGGAGTTGGCGCGCACGATCGCCGAGCTGCATGCGGGATGTCAGGCGTTGCGCCACCGGTTCGGCACGCTCGCATTGGTGCCGACGATGGGTGCGCTGCACGACGGACATCGTGCGCTGGTGCGGGAAGCGGCGGCGAGCGGCGCGGCGGTGGTCGCATCGATCTTCGTCAATCCGCTGCAATTCGCCGCGAACGAGGATCTGTCGCGGTACCCGCGCGATGAGGCGAGCGACCTCGCGATGCTGGAGGCGTCAGGCTGCCATCTCGCATGGCTGCCGGACCTCTCGACGATGTATCCGCCGGGCGATGCAACGACGATCGATGTGGCGGGACCGGCAGAGCAGTGGGAGGGCGCGGCGCGACCCGGACATTTCCGCGGTGTCGCCACGGTATGCGCCAAGCTGTTCGGCCAGGTGCGCCCCGATCGCGCCTATTTCGGCGAGAAGGACTGGCAGCAGTTGCAGGTGGTCCGGCGCATGGTCAACGATCTGCATCTGCCGCTCGCGATCATCGGTGTGACGACGGTGCGTGAGCCCGACGGATTGGCCTTGTCCTCGCGCAACCGGTTTCTGACCGAGGCGGAGCGCGCGACGGCGCCGCTCCTGCATGACGTGTTGAGCACCCTGGCACGCGCGCTGGCGGAAGGCGACCCAGCCGATGCCGCGCTGGCGGACGCGCGTGGCCGGCTGGACGGCGCGGGGTTCGTGGTCGATTACCTGGCGCTGGTCGACGGCGTCACGATGCAGGCGCTGCCAGAAAAGCGGCCCGGGTCACGCCTCATCGCGGCCGCCCGGCTCGGTTCGGTGCGGCTGCTCGACAACCTGGGACCGTAGCAGGTCAGCGCCCGGGCTTCTCGCGCCCGCGGCGCAGCGCCTCATCCAGGGTCTTCGGCTCCACCGCGGGTGACGGCCTGTCGGCCAGTTTCTCCGCCAGCGCGCGGACGAGGTCCGAGCGTGCCACGATACCGACCAGCTTGCCGCCGCGTACCACCGGGACACGCTTGATGTTCTTGTCGTACATCAGGCGCGCCACGTCACGCGCCGGCGTCTCTTCGGTGACGGTCACGGCACCCGGTGACATGACGGATTTCACCCTGTGGCTCTGCTCGCGGATGCCTTCGACGAAGGCCGGCGCAAGCTCGAAACCGTCGGCCAACATATCGAGCCACCGGGCCTGCCGGTCGGTATAGCCCTCATGCCAGCGCACCAGATCGCCTTCGCTGATCATGCCAATGATCGTGCCGGCATCGTCCACCACCGGCATGCCGCTGATCCGGCGCCGTGCCATCAGCTTCACCGCCTCCAGCAGGCGCGTCTCCGGGTGTACCACCGCAACGTCGCGGGTCATCAGATCGCCCGCCGTGATCACTGCTTCGTCGAGCATTTCGTTTCCCTTTCTTCCGTCCGCGCCAGAGCCCTCGGGACTGGCGACCTTCGCTTTGCGGCACATCTACCATACGTCCGGGGTGATGCGTTTGACGCAGATCAAGCCAGCCCGAGCGGATCATGATAAAACGCCAGCCGGAAGTCCGGGCACACAACGGGGGGAGGATTATCATGCCTGCTGAGGATACCAATAAGTCGACAGTCGAGGAATCTGTCCCCACCGGCGGATTGAAAGGGAAAGACTACGAGCGCGAGTTGGCCAGGCTGCATGTAGAGCTCGTCAAGCTACAGCAGTGGATCCAGCATAAGGGACTCAAAGTCTGCGTCGTATTCGAGGGCCGCGACGGCGCCGGCAAGGGTGGCACCATCAAAGCGATCACGGAACGTGTCAGCCCGCGCATCTTTCGGGTCGTCGCCCTCCCCGCTCCGACGGAGCGAGAGAAATCGCAGATGTACATCCAGCGATACATCGGGCATCTGCCCGCGGCGGGCGAGGTCGTGATCTTCGACCGGAGCTGGTACAATCGTGCGGGTGTCGAGCGCGTGATGGGCTTCTGCTCCGAGGAGCAGTCAAAGCGCTTTCTCCTGTTGACGCCCCTCACGGAGCGGGCAATGGTCGATTCCGGCATCATCCTGCTGAAATACTGGCTCGAGGTCAGTGAGGCGGAGCAGACACGCCGTTTGCAGGCGCGGATCGACGACGGCCGCAAGATCTGGAAGCTGTCGCCGATGGATCTCAAGTCCTACAGCCGCTGGCATGACTACACGCGCGCACGCGACGAGATGTTCAAGGCGACCGATACACCCTGGGCCCCATGGTTCGTAATCCGTTCGGACGACAAGAAGCGGGCGCGGCTGAACGCCATATCGCACCTGCTTCGCAAGATCCCCTACGAGGACATTACGGGAGGCAAGGTGAAGTTGCCGAAGCGGCAACATCATCACGGCTATCGCGAACAGGACTATCCGTTCAAGTTTGTCCCGGAGCTCACCTGGCCATCCAACCAACGCCCGCGACAGTGAGCCGCTACGCTCAAGTCGCCAAAGCGCGCTTGGCTATGCTCGCAAGATAGCCTGCCGCGGCGGGCAGGATCGCGTCGTTGTAGTCATAGCTCGAGCTGTGCAGCCCGCGACCTTCGTCGGCCGGGCCATTGCCGATCCAGACGAACGCACCGGGCCGCTGCTGGAGATACCATGCGAAGTCCTCGCCGGTCATCGCCGGGAGCAGATCGCGCCGCAGCGGAAGGCCGGCCGCGACGACCGCGTCGGCCGCCAGCTCACGCTCCGCTGCGGTGTTCACGGTGACCGGATTGCCGCGACGCAGGGCCACGTCGATCGCAACATCGCAGCTCAGCGCCACGCCGGCCGCGACGCGATGGATCGCCGCCTCGACCGCATCGCACACCTCGTCGCGCAGCGTACGCATCGTCCCGCGCATGAAGGCTTCGCCGGCTATCTGATTGGCCGCGCTGCCTGCCTCCATGGTGGCGACCGTGATCACGACCGCGTCGAGCGGATCGACGTTGCGCGAGACGATCGTCTGGAGTGCCAGCAGCAGATGCGCCGAGGCCACCATCGGGTCGCGCGTCAGATGCGGCTGGGCGGCGTGGCCGGAGCGTCCCTTCACGCGAAACTCGATGCGCCCGCCCGAGGCCATCACCGCCGTGTCATGCACCGCGACGGTGCCGGCCTCGAGGCCCGGCCAGTTGTGGTAGCCGAAGATCCGCTCCATCGGGAAACGCTCGAACAGACCGTCGGCGATCACGCTCTTGGCGCCCCCGCCGCCTTCCTCGGCCGGCTGGAACACGAGATGCACCGTGCCGGTCCACGAAGGGTCCTGCGTCAGCAGCGCCGCGGCCCCGAGCAGCGAGGTGGTGTGACCGTCATGGCCGCAGGCGTGCATCACGCCGGAGTTGCCCGACGCGTAGGCAAGGCCGGTGGTTTCGGCGATCGGCAGCGCGTCCATGTCGGCGCGCAAACCGACGCTATGATTGGATTGGCCACGCGAGATCGTCGCGACGACACCGTGGCCGCCGACCCCGGCGACGAAGGGAACGCCGAGTTCCTGGAGCTTCGCACAGACGAAGGCCGCGGTTTCCGTCTCATGCAGCGTCAGCTCCGGGTGCGCGTGCAGGTGGCGGCGCCAGGCGGTCAGAGTGTCGATGAGGTTCTGGTCCATGCTACGGCCGGTAGCGGATTTCCCCATTCCGGGCAAATGGAACGTTGCATTTCCGACCCCTCGTCATGACGCTGCCGGCAATCCGCGGCAGAGCCACGCCCCGAGCAGGCCGAGAACCGCGATCAGCCCCAGCGCGGCCGGCAGGCCGCCAATCGCGAATGCGACCGCCCCGGCGGCCACGCCGACGCTGCCAGCGAGAAAGGTGCAGGCGTTGATGATGCCTGACCCCGCGCCGGCGCGGGCGGGCGGCAACGTCGCGAGGGCGAGGCGCGGCGCCGACGCGTAAGGCAGCGCCAGGCCGGCGCCCACGGCGAACAGGCCGACGACGAGCGGCGTCCAGGTCCTTCCGGCGGTCGCGATGGCAATCACCACGCTGCCCCCGGCGAGCAGCAGCATGCCGCTGGTCAGGGCGCGGCGCGGGCCGAAGCGCCGGATGAGCCACGGCGCGGAGAACGCGAAGACCAGCAGCCCGCCGCTCAGCGGCAGGAGCGACAGGCCGGCGCCGACCGGGGTCAGTCCCAGGCCCGTCGGAGCTCTGGGCGTCCAGATTGTAGAACAACAGCAGAGCCAGGATGCAGGACATCGCGATCGAGCCAACGGCAATGGCGCGCACGAAGCCAGCGCCGGCGAACAGGCTCAGGTCGATGAGCGGGTCGTGGACGCGGCGCTCCACTGCCAGCAGCCCGGCGAACGCGGCGACCGCGAGCGCGGCAAAGCCCAGCAGATCGAGCGGCGCCCGCGTCGCCGTGGGCAAGGCGTTCAGCGCCGAGATCAGCGAGGCCATGAAAATCGCGAGCAGGACAAAGCCCGCCCAGTCGAACCAGCCGAACCGCCTGGTGCTCGATGCAGCGCTGTCGGTGACGAGGAAGCCGCCGGCGGCGACGAGCATGCTGACGCCGCTGGCCCAGAAGATCACCCGCCAGTCCGCGTAATGCGTGAGGGCGCCGCCGATCAGCGGACCCAGGCTGAAACCCAGCATCAGGAAGCCGGCCCAGGCGCCGATCGCCGATGCACGGCGCTCCGGCGAGCTGGCCGCACTGATCGCGGCGAGTGTGCCGGGGACGGCCAGTGCGGCCGCGAGGCCCTGAAGCGCGCGGCCGGCCAACAGCAAAGCGGGTCCCTGCGCCGTCGCGACGATGACCGACGCGATTGCGAACAGCGCCAGGCCGGTCATCGAGACGCGCCGCGCCCCTGCCTGGTCGCACGCCTTGCCGCCGGGAATGATGCAGGCCGCCGAGACGATCAGATAGGCGTTGATCGCCCATTCGAGCTGCGCGGCATCCAGTCCGAGTTCGGCACGCATGGTCGGGAGCGCGGCCATGATCGCCGTGCCGTTGACGCCCAGCATCAGCATGCCGAGACAGGTTGCCGGCAGGATCAGCCGCGTGCGCGGATCAGCGACCGCTGTCCGCTGCGCGCCGCTCACGACACGCCGCGGATGAATGCGCCCACGGCGCCGAGCGCCGCGCGTCCCTCGGCCAGCTGCGGATGGAACAGATGCCAGGCGTGGATCATCCCCGGCCAGACCTGGAGGGTCACGTTGACATCGGCCTCACCGGCGACGGCCGTCAGCCTGATCGAGTCACTCAGCAGCGTCTCGGCCGATCCGGTCTGAATCAGCATCGGCGGCAGGCCGTGCAGGTCGGCGTGGATCGGCGAGACGAGGGGCGAACGCGGATCGGTGCCGTGCAGGTAGGCAGCGACTGTTTCGAGCAAATAAGATTTTTGAATCAGCGGATCGACCGCCGCCTTGGTCGCCATGGTCGCCCCCGTCATCTCCAGATCGACCCACGGCGAACTGCACCAGACGGATCCCGGCAACGTCACGCCCGCATCGCGCAACGAGAGCAGCGTCGCGATCGCGAGCCCGCCGCCCGCGCTTTCGCCGGCCAGCGTAATGCGCGCCGGGTCGTAGCCGGACGACAGCAGGAAACGATACCCGGCGATCGCGTCGTCCAGCGCGGCGGGAAACGGATGTTCCGGTGCCAACCGGTAACCGAGAGCCAGCGTGCGTGCCGCCGCCTGTCTGCCCAGTTCCGCCATGACATGGCGATGGCTTGCGATCGAGCCGGATATGTAGGCGCCGCCATGCAGAAACATGACGACGCGATCGGGGTCGGCGGACGGTGTCATGGTCCATTCGGCGGGCACGCCGTTGGCGTCAACCGGTTCGGTCCGCACATCAGCCGGCAGCGTGTACCTTGCGCCGAACGAGTCGAGACGCGCGCGCCGTTCCGCGAGTCCAGCCGGTCGCGGCGTTGCTTTCAGCGCCCCCCTGATGGCCTCGATCTCGGGATTGTCCACCGCATTTCCTTCCGGGCACGCCGTCGCTTCCCGTGGAATCCGACCGCGTGCAATCTAACCATCGCGAAGTGACCGGCACCATAGGCGGTCGCTTGGCTCTACCTGAACTGGAAACCACTATGAACCTCGATACCACTCGCTGCGTCGTTCTTGTCCTGGGCTGCGCGTTTGCGCTCTCAGCCGCCCCACGCGCCGCCTCGGCCGACGTTTCTGCCGCCTCGCAAGCGACCCAGTCGGCAATCGCCGCCGCCGTCGAAAAGGAACGCAAGGCCTTTGGCGGAAAGACCCCGGTTCCAGGCGTGCTGATCGGCGTGTGGGACGGCTCCGGCGGAAGCTACGTGCATGGCTTCGGCGACGCCGACCTCGCGGCGCACCGGCCCATGACGGCAGCCGATCACTTCCGCGTCGGCAGCAACACGAAGACCTTCGTCATCAGCGTGCTCCTGCAACTGGTGGACGAAGGCAAGCTGAGCCTGAACGATCCGCTCAGCCGCTTCTCACTCGGCGTCACGATCCCGAACGCCGAGCACATCACCGTCGCCGAGCTTTGCCAGATGCGCAGCGGCCTGTTCGAGGCATTCGACTCGCCGGAATTCGATAGCATGAAGCTTGAACCCGACATGAAGTTCGATCCGCGGACGATCATCGGATGGGCACTGAAGCAGAAACCGTATTTCGCACCCGGTAAGGGCTATCGCTACAGCAACACCAACTACCTGATTCTGGGATTGCTGATCGAGAGCATCACCAAGGAACCGGTGGGCGAGCAGATCCGCAAGCGCATGCTGGCGCCCTTCCACCTGACCCAGACCAGCTACCCCGACACCCAGGCGATGCCCGACCCGTGGGCGCACGGCTATTCATTAGCCAAGGACGGCGCATGGGAGGATGTCAGCAACACGATTCCTGTTTCGCTGATGGGTGCCGCCGGCGAGATCATCTCCGACATGGACGACATGAAGCGCTGGGTGAAGCTGTACGTGACCGGCAAGACCAACGGGCCGGCGACGCAGCGCGCGCGTCTGACATGCATCCCCATCGGTCAGGGCAATCTGGCGTTCGGTCTCGGCATCGGCTGTAGCGCTGGCTGGTACGGCTACACTGGCGGGCTGCCAGGCTACAACACGGCCGGCTATTATTTCCCCGCGGGAGATATCACCGTCATCGCCTGGGTGACGTTGCAGGCGGAAAAACCGTCCCCGGGCGTCGCCAATTCGATATTCCGCGACATCGCACGCATCATGACGCCGAAGAACGTGCCATTCGTGGCGGGCAAGACGACGCATGCCGCCACGGCAATGCCCGCATCGCGAAACCCCTAACCATGCTCATGCCCGACGCGCACCAATAACTTGCCGAAATTCCGCCCACCCAGCATGCCGGCCAGCGCGTCGGGGGCCTTCTCCAATCCTTCCACGATGTCCTCGCGGTAGATGAGGGTGCCGTCTTCCACCCAGGGCGCGGCAAGCGCCCGCCATTCGGCCAGCTTCTCGGGTTTGTCGGACACGATGAAGCCCTGGATCAGCACACGCTTGCCGACGACGAAGCCGAGATTGGGACCGGGCGGGAATTCGGCCTCGTTGTACTGCGACACCATGCCGCACATCGCCACCCGGGCGAACGGGTTGAGCAGGTCGAACACCGCCGCCTGCACCGCGCCTCCGACATTCTCGAAATACGCGTCGATGCCGTTCGGACAGGATGCCGCCAGTTCGGCGTGAAGGTCGAGCGAGCGATGGTCGACACAGTCATCGAAGCCAAGGCTGTCCTGCACCCACAGGCACTTCTCGGCGCCGCCGGCAACGCCGACGACGCGTGCGCCGGCACGCCGCGCGAGTTGGCCGGCCACCGAACCGACAGCGCCCGACGCGGCGGAAATCACGACGGTCTCGCCCTTTTTCGGGCGGCATATCTCGGTGATGCCGCGAAACGCGGTTGCGCCCGGCATGCCAAGGACGCCGAGATAGGCTGACAGCGGCGCCCCCCGCCGGGGAAGCTTCACCAGCCGGTCGCCCGGCGTGACCGAATGCGTCTGCCAGCCGCGCGCGCCCACCACCACATCACCCGGCACGAAGTCCGCGTGCGCCGAGGCGATCACTTCGCCGACGGTCTCGCCGGTCATCACGTCGCCGGGGTTCACCGGCTGGGCGTAGGTCTGCTGTTCACGCAGCCGGCCGCGCATGTAGGGATCGATCGACAGCCAGATGGTGCGCGTCACCACCTCGCCGGCCGAGGGCTGCGGGATGGTGTCCTCGCGGATCTCGAAGTTGTCCCGGCGCGGGGCACCGTCCGGGCGGTGCTTCAGCACGACCGAGCGGCAGATCGTCGCATTCTGGCTCATCGGAGGCTCCATCAGGTCGGCAGAGGGTAACGTCTCAGCCTGGATTTGACGACGACTCTACTACCCTGGATCACCAGCCAGCGAAACGTGCACTGTCATCGTGAGAAGCGCAGCGACGCCGACATCGCCATCGTCGATGTCCGTACGGAGATTTCCGAATATCGCCGCGCACCCGATGCATGCTGCCCTCCCGCCGCGCTTCGGATAGGAGTTAGCAGCATGCACCGCACCAACACCGCTCGATCCATCGCCATCGCCCGCCGCCGATCCGACGACGTTCAGCCCACGGCGATCCTGGGGGCCATGGGCATGATCGCGACGCTGATACTGCTGTGGATCGGCATGGTACTATAGGCGGTCAGGCCGCGTCGCTGCGCAACACCAGCCGGCCCGTCACCTTGCCATCGCGCAGACGCATGAGCGCATCATTGGCCTCGCTCTGCGGCACGGTCGCGACAGGCAACGCTGCCAGCGTCCCCTCCTGCGCCAGTTTGACCAGCTCGCGCAGTTCCTTGGGATTGCCGACATAGGTTCCCTGCACGGTCAGCGCGCGGATCGCCATCAGCGGCAGTGGCACGGTCAGTTCGCCGCCGAACAGCCCCACCTGGATCAACTTGCCACCCTTGCGCAGCGCTCCGAACGCGAAGCGCGCGGTCTGCGTGCCGTTCACCAGGTCGATCACCGCGAGCACCGGACCGCCGGCTGTGTCGATGATGCGCTGCGTCACGCCATCGCCGCTGCCGTCCACCACCTTGTGCGCGCCGGCCTTCAGCGCGGCTTCGCGCTTCTCCGCGCTGATATCCACCACCACGATGTTCTGGTGCTGCATCGCGCGCAGCACCGCGATCGCATTCAGGCCGAGACCGCCGGCGCCGACCACGACGATCGCTTCATTGTGCGGGATCGGCATGGCCTTGCGGATCGCCGAATACACGGTGATGCCCGAGCAGGCATAGGTCGCGGCCACGGCCGGATCGAGCGCGCCGGGATCGACCAGATGCCGCGGATGCGGCGCGATCACGTGGGTGCCGTAGCCGCCATTGGCGTAGACGCCGAGACTGCGCGGCGTGAGGCACATGTTGTCCTCTTCCGCCAGGCATTTTTCGCAGGTGCCGCAGCCCAGCCAGGGAAACACGATGCGCAGGTCGCCGACCTTCACGCCCTTGGCGTCGGGACCCAACTTCGCGACGCGGCCGACGATCTCGTGCCCCATCGCCAGCGGCAGCACCACGCCGCGGTCCTTCAGCGACATCTTCTTGCCGCCGCCGATGTCGTAGTAGCCCTCCCAGATATGCAGGTCGGAGTGACAGACGCCGCAATGCGTCACCTCGACCAGCACCTCGGTGCCTTTCGGCTCCGGCGTCGGCAGTTCGAGTTCCTGCAACGGTTTGCCATTCTCGACCACGGCCCAGGCGCGCATCCCACATCTCCCAATCGTTGGAGTTTCGCGCGCAATGGGACACGCAGCCCAGGGTGCGTCAAGCCCGCCGGCAGCCGCTATCCGGTGAAGTGCACCAGCTTCCGCGAGGCCAGATCGACCGTGACAAAATCGTCCGGTGTCTTCGCCCCATCGCCGTCGCTTGCCGGGTGGTACTCGATACGCAGCTGCGACGCAGTCACCACAACGCGCAGGTAGCCGTAGTCCTGATCGTCGTAGTTCTCCAGCACAACCTTGTCGGCGTGTCCGGTGACCTGGAGTTGTTGCGGCGTGCGCAGCGGGCTCGCGCCCCTCTTCGAGAGTTTCGCCAGCCCATGCCCGCCGTTGCCGCAGATGATGTAGGGGATCTGCGTCTGCCCGTGCAAACGGGTAAAGCGCTGGTAGTTGTGCGCGTGCGCCGACAGCACGGCGTGCGGCCAGACGCCGGTCTGCTGGCAGATCTGGTCGATCTGCGTCAGCATCTGCTCGCTCCAGCCATGCTTGCTGCCGGCAGTATACGCTGGGTGATGGTGCGCCAGGATCACCGCGCCCTTGAAGTTGTCGGACTTCACCCGCCCCAACGCGGCCTTCAGATAGTCGAGCTGCGAGTTCCCCACATGGCTGTCGGCTATCATGCCAGGATCTTCCAGCGTGTTGCTGTAGAGGGTCAGGATTCGCGCAAACGGCGCCTCGAAGGTGAAGAACACTCCAGGCTGGATCTGTGCGGTGCGCGACAGCCCGCCGGCCTCCGCCGTCACCTCGAATTCGGTGGCGCAGAAGTTCTCCAGGAACGCCGCAAGCGTGCGCACGTTGGTGTTCGGCGCCACCATGCCGTCGTGATTGCCGGCGAGCGCGACGATCGGCGCCGGATAATCACGATATGGCTCGTAGAACTGATCGTAGTAATACTGCGCCTCGCCAAAGCTGTAGATCACGTCGCCAAGATGAAAAAAGAAACTTGGCCGTTCCTTTGCGTCCTGGTCTGAAAAATCATAGACCAGCTTGTCGGCGACCAGGTTCTGGCTCTCCGGACCGCGCGTGTTGCCGGTATCGCCGGTGGAGTGAAATACCAGCTGCCCGGACTGCGTGATCTTCTGCACCGTGGCCTCGCCGCCGTGGCCCAGCACCGCCGCGAGAGTCAACCTCGGCTCGGGAAGCCCACGCGGCGGCGGAAACGGTGTCGTCGTAAGCTTGTGCTCGCGGTTGAGCTCATCGATTTCCTTGTAAACGGGATTGTCGGAAGGATGCTTGATCTCAAACTTGGATGGATCCGGCGTTGGCTGCGGCTGCGCGAACACTGGGTTGCCGAGGACGGTCGGGCCGGTGTTGTCGATCGGATCGGACTGGGGCGGCGCCTTCCGCTTGCGGTGCTGTGGTGGTCGCGCCATGTCGTGCCTCCTCTCCCTGTCATTTGCGCAGTCCGACTACGCCAGTCCTCCTCGTTCCGACCGTGAAGATATGGAGATACTGTGCCGCGGCGTGTCTAGCGTGTCTTCGCCAGCGCCTCCGGATTGGTCACCCGCACCGGCTTGCCGTCGAGAAACGCCAGCGCGTTCTCCACGCTCTGCGGATAGAAGCCCACCCAGGTCTCCTGCACGCCGTAGCCCAGATGCGGTGTCATCACGACGTTGGATGCGGTGCGCAGCGGATGGTTCGCCGGCAACGGCTCGCGGTCGAACACGTCGAGCGCGGCCACGATGCGCCGCGACTGCACCGCCTCGATCAGCGCCTTCTCGTCAACGATGGGACCGCGCGAGGTGTTCACCAGGATCGCACCCTGCTTCATGCGCGCAAGGTCGGCCGCACCGATCAGCCCGCGCGTGCGATCCGACAGCACCAGATGGATGCTGACCGCATCGGAACGCGACAGCAGTTCGTCCTTGGAGACCATCGTCGCACCCGCCGCCTGCGCGCGATCCGCCGTCATATTCTGGCTCCAGGCGAGCACGTTCATGTTCAGCGCCTTGCAGTAGCGCGCCATGTGCGAACCAAGCCGTCCCAGCCCGATCACGCCCATCGTCTTGCCTTGCAGCGCATAGCCGACCGGCACGCCCTCCTGGAATTTGCCGGCGCGGATGTTGGCATCGCCGGCAGGGATCGCACGCGCGGCCGAAATCAGCAGGCCCAGGGCCAGTTCCGCCGTGGCGGCCTCGCTGCCACCGCCGCCGGTGGTGTTGCAGACCACGACCCCGCGCGCCGTGCAGGCCGGCGTATCCAGCGAGGCATTGCGCGCGCCGGTCATCCCCAGCATGCGCAACTTCGGCAGCCGGTTGATCAGCGAGCCCGGCAGCGGCGTGCGTTCGCGCATCGACAGCACGATGTCGAAGTCGGCGAGCTGACGCGCCGCGTCGTCCTCGTTCTCGAATGCCTTGGCGAAAAACACGACCTCGGCACGCGCCTGTAGTGGCGACCAGTCCGCGCTGGTCCTTGCCACACCCTGCCAGTCGTCGAGCACCGCTACCTTCGTCATTCTCTCCCTCCCCGCGTGTCAGATCACGCCCTGCTGTTTCAGCCCCACTATCTCATCCGCCGGCAAACCGAGCCAGCCGCCATACACCTCCTCGTTGTGCTGGCCGATCACTGGGCTCGGCAGCGTGGGGACCCGGTCCGCGCCGTGCAGCCGCAGCGGCGTGGTCGGCACAACGATGTTGCCCAGCTCGGGATGGTCGATGCGCTCCAACATGCCGCGGCCGTGCATATGCGGATCGTTCATCACCTCCGGCACGGTACGCACCGGCGCGCACGGAATGCGATAGCGCCGTGCCGCGGCGGACACGTCCATCTTGCCCAGCGTGCGCGTCCACGCCGCCACCACATCATCCGTCGCCTCGAGGTTGGCCGTGCGCGCGGCGTTGGTCGCGAACCGCGGATCGTCCGCCAGCTCCGGGCGCCCCATTGCCTTCGCCAGGTTCTTCCAGTGCGCCTCCGTCACCACGTGGATCGCCACCCACCCATCGGCCGTGGGGAATGCGTTGTACGGCGCGCTCGCCAGCGCCGATTGGCGATTGCCGGTGCGCGGCGGAACCTCGCCGGTGCGCACGTGGTATTCCATGCTGGAGGCGAGCGACGAATACACCGTCTCCTGCATCGCCACCTCGACAAGCTGCCCGAGCCCGGTGCGCTCGCGCTGGAACAGCGCGGTGACGACGGCGGCGTAGAGATGGATGCCGCCCATGAAATCCACCAGCGTCGGACCGGCCTTCACCGGCGGGCCGTCCGGAAAGCCGGTGACGCTCATGATGCCGGACTGCGCCTGGATGGTGAAATCCATCGCCAGGTTGTCGCGATCCGGCCCGGTGATGCCAAAGCCGGAGCCGGTGGCGTAGACCAGCCGCGGATTGATCGCCTTCAGCGCAGCGTAGCCGACGCCGAGATCGTCCATCGTGCCGGGGGAGAAATTCTCCAGCAGCACGTCGGCCCGTGCCACCATCTGGCGCAGCAGATCAAGGCCGCGCTCCGACTTCAGGTTGAGCGTGATCGCGCGCTTGTTGGCATTCAGCATCGCCACCGGCAGTGTCGTGCTTTTGCCGGGCGCGGCGCGGCGACGGCCTGGCTCGCCGTGCGGCGGCTCGATCTTGATGACGTCGGCGCCGGCCTTGGCCATCAGCAGCGTGGCATAGGGGCCTTGGAAGATCTGGCCGAAGTCGATCACAGTGATGCCTGCCAGCGGGGTGTTCATTCACGAGAACTCCAGGACGAGACCACAGAAGGACCGTAACCATGCGACGCCTGCGCGTGCTGCGAAAGGCTGCCTCCGTGGATCAGTTGAATTCGACCTGGTCGAGACGTGCGCCGATCCGCACCCGGCCGGCGACGAGGTGCTGGTGGAGGTCCGGGCTGCGGGCGTGAACCGCAGCGATGTGGCCGCGGCGATCGGGCGCATGCCGCAGGCGGTGTGGCCGCGCACGCCGGGACGCGACTGGGCCGGCATCGTGGTGGAGGGTCCCTCGGATCTGATCGGCCACGAAGTGTTCGGTGCGGGCGGCGACCTTGGCATCACCCGCGACGGCACGCATGCCAGCCACCTTGTCGTGCCGCGCGGCGCCCTGGTGGAGAAACCAACAACGCTGACGGTCGAGGAATCCGGCGCACTCGGCGTGCCGTTCGTCACCGCGCTCGACGGGTTTCATCGCTCGGGCATGCCGAGGGAAGGCGACGTCGTGCTGGTGATGGCGGTGAACGGCAAGGTCGGCCAGGCGGCTGCGCAGATCGCCGCGATGCATGGCGCGCGCGTGTTCGGCGTCACGCGGCGCGCCGAACCGTTTGCCCATGCGCACTGCCCGGTCCGCATGATCGATGCATCGAGCACGGACGTGGCCGCAGTGGTGCGCGAGGAGACGCACGGGCACGGCGCCGACATCGTCCACAACACGGTCGGCAGCCCATATTTCGCGGCGGCGAACCAGGCGATGGCGCATGGCGGACGGCAGATCCTGATATCCACGGTCGAGCGCCAGGTGCCGTTCGACATCTTCGCGTTCTATCGAGGCCGGCACAGTTACTTCGGCATCGACTCGCTTGTGTTGGATGCGACCGCCTCGGCCGCGCTGCTGCGGGAGCTGTTGCCCGGTTTCGCCAATGGCCGGCTGCGGCCGTTTCCGGTACTTGAAGCCGCGCGCTATCCGCTGGAGCGGGCGGAAGACGCCTATCGCACGGTGCATGCGATCGATCGCGATCGAATCGTGCTATCGCCCTGACAAGGAGCGAGCAGCGGAGTCGCATCATGGCGGTGGTCATCACGGTCGCGCAGCAGAAGGGCGGCACCGGCAAGACGACGCTGGCCGCCAACATCGCCGCCGCGTTCGCGTCGGAGCGCCGGGTCGGACTGCTCGACATCGACCCGCAGAAGAGCCTCGGCCGCTGGCATTCACTCCGCCGCGCGCGCCTGCAACAGGCGGCGGCACTCGCCTTCTCGGATATTTCCGGCTGGCGCCTGCCCGCCGAACTCGACCGCCTGAAACGCGACTACGACGTGGTGCTGATCGACAGTCCGCCGCAGCTCGATACCGATGCGCGGGTCGCGGTGCGCGCGGCCGATCTCGTTCTGGTGCCGATCCAGCCAAGCATGCCGGACATCTGGGCGGCCGAGGGGACGCTGAAGCTCGCGGCCGATGAGCGTCGCCCGGCGCACCTGATGTTCAACCGCACGCCGCCCACCTCCAAGCTGCGCGACGCCATCGCGAGCGACCTGGCGGCGCGCAGCCTGCCTGTGCTCCGCTCCACCCTTGGCAACCGCGCCGGCTTCGCGCATGCCTTTGCCGCCGGTCTCGGCGTCACCGAGGCCGCGCCGCGCTCCACCGCTGCCGCGGAACTGCGCGCACTGCTCGCCGAACTACAGGAGCTGATGGGATGAACGTCTGGGGTTGGGTGCTGGCCTTGCACGTGCTGTGCGCGGTGATCTGGGTCGGCGGCATGTTCTTCGCCTATGTCGTGCTGCGCCCCAGCCTGTCGGTGCTCGAGCCGATCCAGCGCATCGCACTCCACACCCAGGTGTTCCGGCGGTTCTTTCTGATCGTGTGGCACGTGATGCCGCTGATCCTGCTGTCCGGCTTCGCGGTGCTGTTCGGCTTCTATGGCGGGCCGGCGTTTGTCGGCTGGAACGTGCACGTCATGATGCTGCTGGGGCTGATCATGAGTGCCGTGTTCCTGCTGATCGTGTTCGGTCCCTATGCGCGGTTCCGCCGCACCACCGACCGGAACACCGCCGCCGCGAGCATCGACCGCATCCGCAAGCTGATCGCGGTCAACCTGGTCCTGGGCATCGTCACGGTCGTGGTGGCGCTGCTCCGCTAGTATCCGAACACACGCTCTGTCGTTGCGAGCAGCACAGCGGTCCCCGACGCCATCCGGGAAGCACTACGGTAACGGCATCGTCAGCACGGAGCTCGGCAGTATTTTGCCATAATCCGGCAAACTGGGGAGGCGTCGATGCCAATCGAAATGATGGCCATCGGTGATTCGCTGTATAATGGCGTGCGCTCCCTGACCATCGACGCGGATCTGGCCGCACATTCCGTGCCCGCGCAGGTTGCCAACGCGTTTCGGTGGGAGTTTGTCTCACCCGACTACCCGCGCGTTATGCTCGTCGACTTCGAAAAGGAGTTCAGCGACACGCTCTCAGGCACGCTGAACCTGATCAAGAATGCCGCGGCCAATGCGCACGCCTGGCTCGCCGACAGCTCATGGTCGCAGAACGCGCTGTTCCATAACCTCAGCATCGCCCAGCAGGTCGTCAACGACCTGGCGACGGCCAACTATAGCGATGCATTGGCCGTGGCCGAGCAGCTTTCAGCGCTCGGCGCGACCCTGCCGCTCGAGCAGCTGCCCTCGCTGTATCAGGCGCTCAACACCTGCTTCGTGCTGAACCCGCAGCGTGTCGGTGGTGATAGGCGCACCGCGATCGACATCCTGGCGGCGGCCAAGCCCAAGCGGCTGCTGATCAACATCGGCGTCAACGACGGACTTTGGACACTGCTGCTGATGGGCGATGCCAGCAACTACCAGACCGTCGTCGATCCCACCGCCGCGATGCGCAGGCTGGCGGCGGCGTTGCAGGCGAAGTGTCCTGATATCGAACACTTCTACATCAACCTGTTTCCCAAGCCGAGTGCGATCGCGAACCTGATGCCGCGCACCGATGACGAGACCCCGCGCAACGGGTATTTCCAGCAATACCTTGGCCGCCTGATCCAGGCCGGTGGAATCTCCGGCACCACGATGCAGGCGGTTGATACCTGGGTGAATACGACCCTGAACCCGGCAATCAAGACTGCCTTCCAGGCACTCGGCGCCAAGGCGCATTTCGTCGATCTCTATGCGATGAATGCGGCCTACGACCGCAAGAATGGGATTTGGACAAAGTCGGTGAACCTCCACCACGGCTCGACGCAGGTCATGCTCGACAATCTGCCGCTCGAAATATTGCCCCTGTTTGGCGGCCGGAAGGATGGCGGCCTGTTCGGCCTCGACAACCTGCACCCGACAATCGTGGGTTACGGCCTGATTGCCCAGGCGGTGTGCGATACGATCGCGGCAACCGAGGGCCTTGCCCCGCCCGTGATCAACCTTCAGTCATGTTATGAGGCCAACTCACTGCTGAACAATCTGCCACCGCGGATCGCCTTGGCCGATTTCGTGCTGGGTCTTGTCGGTGCCTTCATCCCTGGCGCTTCTCGCAGCGTTACCGCCTGACCCTGGCTATCGCCGCAGCCCCAGCGTCACCTCGCGGTGCCAGATATAGAGCCCCGACGCGATCAGGATCGCGACCCCTGTCAGGCTCCAGACATCCGGCCACTCGCCCCAGATCGCAATCCCCAGCAGTGTCGCGTAGATGATCGCGCCGTATTCGAACGGCGCCACCAGCGTGGTCTCCGCCGCGCGGTAGCCTTCGGTCATCAGCAGTTGCGCGAAGCCCGACATCAGCCCGGCACTCACCAGAGTGGCGAGCTGCCACGGGGTCGGCGTCACCCAGTTGCCGACACAGCCGACCGCCGCCAGCGCCGCGGTGCCCAGGCTGTACCACGACACGATCGTGATGTTGCGCTCGCCCGCATCGCCCATCTGGCGGATGTTGATCATCGACAGCGACCAGGTGAAGACGCCGGCGAGCACGATGGCGACCGCGCCCAACGGCATTGAACCCGCATCGACGTGCCACGGCCGCAGCATCACCATCACGCCGACCAGGCCCACCACCACCGCGGTCGCGCGGCGCGGCCCGACGCGCTCGCCCAGCAGCGGCACCGAGACGATGGTCAGGAACAGCGGCATGGCGAAGCCCAACGCCGTCACGGTCACCAGCGGCAGCACGCCGAAGCCGTACACCGACGTCACGGTGCCGATGAATCCGTAGACCGTGCGCATCGCGTGGCCCACCGGCCGTCGCGTCTTCAGTGCGGCGAGGCCGCCGCTGCGCACGATCATCGGCAGCATCGCCAGGAAACCCACGATGCTGCGGAACATGACGATCTCGAGCACCGGGAATTCGGTCGTCAGTGCTTTGACCAGCGCGGACCCCACGGTGAAGGTGGCCGACGCACTGAGCACATAAACGATCGCATGCCGCCGCGCGGCACGAACTGCATGCGAATCCAATAGGATACGCGCTGCAGTAGCGACATTACCGTCTCCGGCGGCTAGGGACATAACCGACCCACCGGGCGTCCCGCGTTCGCATTGATATGAGATCGAATAGTGTCCAAACTGTCCAAACCGCAAGAACGCCGTCGGGGTCGCGGGCGCATGTACCTGTCTCTCGGAGTTGTTTCCAATGGCCTACGTTAAGCCGGAGAAGGTTGCGGGCGAAGATTATCTGTTCGTCCGCCGTGGAGCGCGTGCGACACCTATCAGTATAGCCGTGGAGCGCCCGCCGTCGCGCATCTCGTAGGGCATACCATCTGGCAGCATTCCCTCGGCAGCGATCCGCCGAACGCCCGTCGGCAGACAACGGCGTACGCTAGCCGGCGCGACCACCTCTCGAAGACCGACGTCCGAGGCTTGCAGCGCTCTCTAGCGGCACAGCCAAAAAAAAATCCAGATTGAATTCATTCTAGCAACAAACTTGTTGCTTGACGCGACTTGCGGCGTTCCGACCACACATAGCCCCAACATATTGTATGATTCTCTATAGCCTCCACCATTTGCGGGAGGCCGCTTGCGTTGGCGCAGCCTTTTCGTTTATGAGAACCGCGACCAAGAAGAAACGGCTGCCACCGGTCAGGGTGCGCAGCCGCCTACTCTAGTCTCGCGCCTCACCGCTATCGGCACCCCGAGCGGTCGGTCAGTACGGTTGTCTCATCCGCACCAATACTTAGGCGGAAACCGCTGGCTGCGTCAAGGGCGCCACCACCGTAGTGTACTCGGAAAAATCCGGGTCGCTAGATGATGGAGCTACCCATGGCACAAGTGCCACCGATCCACTCAGTAAATGAGGTGAAGAAACCACCAGCGAACCGAGTGCACCACAACAATGACCAGTGCACCCCACGCCGCGCCATCCCGCCGAATGAACGTCAGCCGGGGACCGGCGGGTATCGGCTCTGCAATGATTGTGCGGAGCTAAATCGCTCGCGTCGCTAGCCTCTCCGGGAGCGCTTCACGGGCTGTACGGCGAAAGTGTTTTCCCACCACGGTCCGTGAAGCGTCCTCGAATGTCTTCCGCTTTGTTGCCCACCCCACCTGTGCGCTCTGAAGGCAATGCCTGACCCCATCGCGAACTCCCAGCCACCAGCCGACAACACGACGTTTCGTTTCAGCACGAAAGAGGAAGCCGAGGCGTTTCGAAAGACAGTAAACGATGCAGGTCTTCGATGGGGTCGACCGATCTGCTGGCATGATAACAGTCAGCCGTTTCCTAAAGAGGTGACCGGCGCGTCTTGTTTTTTTCTACGGTTCGGAACAGGTCATATTGGTGTGACTGCGGCCCATGTCGTGCGGCATTTTCAGCGCGCGAAGGCGAAAACGGCATCGCTCGTCTGCCAGCTACACGTGATGCCGTTCGACCTCGAACGCGCCCTCATCGATATCAACGACGTGCTCGACATCGCCACGTTTGCGATATCGGAGCGCGACCTCAAGACTAGCATCAGCGAAGCATTCGACGTCACGACGGAGTGGCCGGCGGAGGATGTGGTCAAACCACGCGCCCCGATCCAACTCATAGGCTATCCCGAGAACATTCGGATCATTGATCCATCAGACCGCTCGGCAGTCTTCCAGGCATATGGCGCGTTTAGCGTTGTCGAAGATTTCACCGAGCGCGAAATCGTTGTTGTGTATGACCCCAAGAAAGGGATTGGCGCGCCGACGCTGCCTCCACTCGGCTACAACATGAGCGGCTGCAGCGGCGGTCCCGCGATCATACACGAGACCCGAAACGGCCTGCATCGTTGGCACCCCGTGGGGCTGGTCATCGGTGGTCCCAAGCAGGGCGACGGTGCGGCAGCGGAATTCGACATCATACGCATCAGACGGATCGACTGCATCGATCCCAACGATGGACACATACGAGTTGCCGACGTGGGATGGCTTCCGCCCAGATAACGCCAACCGGCGCGGGGATCTATCGCCTCATAGCAGGATGTGCAGCGACCCAAGAAGATGACTGACCAGCGTCGTAATCGAATCAAGATGTATCTTCACGCGAGTTAGCGCCACGCCAATGCCCACTGCCGTCGCGATAGCTGCCGGCTTGGCCAACTGCTTCAGATACTCATCGAGAAAAGCATCCGCCTTCTGCGCCACCCACCTCGCCATCGTTGCAACCCATCCACCAACACGCTTCAGCGCTCGGGCGGCAAGGTGGATCGACGACAGGTGTGGTTGATCGGCAGTCAGCTCAGAAAGTAGGGCGTCACCTGCCACCGTCGCCTCAGTGATGATCGCTTCAGCAGGTGGCAGAGCTTCGATGTCCTCCGGCGGGTTATTGCCTCCCACACCGAAGCGACGCATCTCCTCCACGAGCCTGAGTGCTTGATCGGCTTCCTGGAGAACTTGCGGCAACGAGGCGAGCAGCCGGATCGCCTCGTCTCGCTCTGCGTCCCATTCAGATGGGAAGGCAAATCTGGTTACGTTGGTAGTCACGCCGACGTTCTGATCCTGCGTGGCGGACGCACGCGCTTCAACCGTTGCCCCAAACTCGGTGGCAACACCCATCGTTGCAGATATCTCGACCGGCAGCGGCGGAGCACCCCCGAGGCTCGCCACAACCCCCGTCGCAGAGACGCCTTCCAGGGGCACTTCGTTTGCCCTCCTGAGTTCCCGGTCTGCCAGTGAACGAGCCATCGTGCGCACATCGTCAGCTGCATACCGACCGGTGTCGCCCGAGCTACCGTGCCTCTCGCGGACATCGTCAGATAGCAGTCCATGCTGCGACCACTCGCTCGGGTCCAGGCACGTGAACGAGTATTCGCTCTCGGTCGGGTTGAACGTCACCTTGACGGCGCGTGCGTCAGCGCGGACCTCAATTGTGAAGGCTTCTTCGGTGGGCAGAGGATCGAGCATTGTGAGCGCACCGGCAGGAAGAACGCAGCAAATGCCACTTTCGGGGTAGCCGCTGCAACAGGGCTGATGGGCAGTGGGCCTCAAGTCAGCGTCGCACAGGCCGGCCTGCCACGCTATGATGTTTCAGCGATCCAGCGGGTGGCGCACATGTCGGGCGGCAGATATGACATCATGCAGGTCTGCATGAGCGGGCACTGCATCAACGACCGCTATCAAGAATATCCGGTGCACAACAGGGCGTTCTGTCCAGAGTGCGGGGAACCAACGATCACAGCGTGCCCGGCATGCAAGGCGCCGATCAAGGGCGACTATCATCTGCCGGGCATGCTCTTCGCTGAAGGGTCTCCCACCGCCCCAGCCTTCTGCGACGCATGCGGCATGGCCTACCCCTGGCACGTCGCGGGCGTAGCAAACGCGCTGGAGGTTCTCCGCCTAGAAGGAGTCGACGAAGCTGACGTCCAGGAGATTGAGAAGAACCTCCCGGACATCACGCGAGACACGCCACGGTCACAGGCAGCAGCTCTTCGCGTCCGCAACGCTCTCCGAAAAGCGGGCAAGCCGGCCTACGACGTGGGCGTGAAGGTCATCGGCGACATAGCCGCAGCAGCGGCGAAGTCATACCTCGGGGTGTAAGAGGGTCGCCCGGCGGCGGTCGACGCATCTTCCGCGCCGCAGCATCATTGGTTGCTACCGTCGGTCCCGCGCCTTTTCACCACAGCGTCGACGGTCACGGTCCCCGTCCCTACGAACTTGGCCTCGGCATAGATTATTCTCGCCGTCATGCCGGCACCAGGAGAAGCACGAAAAACGAAGTCTGGCCTGCCAACCCGCGAACCCTGCTCGCTTGCGCTCTCTTCTTCCTTGCTACCCCGAAGCCTTGGGAAGGACGAGCTCGAAACGGTTCGCGCCGCTCGCGAGTAGCCGATAGCACACCAGACCTTGGTCAACCCACCCGGCGTCTCATTGACGTGGCTCCGCCATTCTTCGTTAAGCCGCTCCCGTTGATCCGCCGGCAGTCTGAGCACTGCCCGGCTGATCAGCCAGTCGGTCAGCTTCGGCCGCCAAGCCTTGACATCTTCCGCCAGCAACCTGCTGGTGACCGACACGAGTATGGCGACCGCAACGCTGACGAACGCCAACAGGATGCTGGCGATCACGCCCATGCGATCCTCCCAAACGCCGGTTGCAACGATCTGAACTCCGCCTTCGCCTTCCGTTGGCCAAGACCCGTAAGGCGGTAGAACCGGCGCCTTGGTCGCCCTAGGGCTTTCGGGTCTTCAGTTTCCCATCGGCTCTCGAGCCACTTCGCGTGCTCCAGGCGGAGCAAGATCGGGTATAGCGTTCCCGAAGCCAGCTTGGTCTCGCGCCCTATTTCAGCGCCGGAAAGTTCGTCGCGCAGGGACGACATTAGTATCGCGAGAACCTTGAGCGTGGGACCAGACATACGGGGATCATCTGCTCTCATGTAGAAAGTCTACATAGGTTGCCGCTTCAACGCAAGTGGTTACCAGTTGAGCGCCATTAGACCCCGGCTCCGTCCAAACCGAAAAGCCGAACGTCCAAACCAACCCCCTTGGAGTTGGCCTGGGTCCTATCGATTGCGGAACATGACGATCTCGAGCACCGGGAAGTCGGTCGTCAGTGCTTTGACCAGCGCGGAGCCCACGGTGAAGGTGGCCGACGCACTGAGCACATATACGATCGCATGCCGTCGCGCGGCACGCAGATCGGCACCGGGGAGGCGAATCGCGGACGTTCCCATCTCGCAAGACTACTCGAGAGAGAGCCGCGCCTCCATCACATCGGGCTCCTCGGGCATGCGTTTCACACCAAATCCGAGATGCCGCACGAAGGCCAGCATCGGCGCATTGTCTGCCAGCACCTGACCGGCGACCGCGGAAAGACCACGACCGCGCGCCCAGTCGATCAGACGCCGCATGAGATGCCGGGCCACGCCCTTGCCCTTCATGTCCGCTTGCACAATGACAGCGAACTCGCCCTGGCGGGCATCCTCGCATACCAGGCGCGCGACGCCGACCGTCTCGCCGGTGGTCTCGCGCAGCGCGATGAAGGCCATTTCGCGGTCGTAGTCGATCTGGGTGAGCCGCGCCATCTGCTCGGGTGACAGCTCGCGCATCGCGGAGAAGAAGCGATAGCGGATGTCCTGCGGCGACAGACGACTGAAGAAGGCGCCATGCGCATCGGCGTCCTCGGGCCGGATCGGCCGGACGGTCAGGCGCTCGCCATCCGGCGTGGTCCAGTGTTCCACCAGCTCCACCGGGTAAGGCGTGATCGCCAGACCGCCACCGTCATCGCCCGCCTCGCGCAGGCGCAGCCAGGCGTCCGCCGCCAGCACACCATCCGTGTCGGCGACCAGCGGGTTCAGATCCAGTTCGGCAATCTCGGGGAAGTCGACGATGAGCTGGCTGACCCGCACCAGCGCCTCCGCGACCGCGGCCTCGTTCGCCGGCGGGTTGTCGCGGAAGCGGGCCAGCGTCGCGGCGGCACGCGTGCGCCCGATCAGAGCGTGCGCGAGCGCCAGATTGAGCGGCGGCAGATCGGCCGAGATGTCGCCCACGATGTCGGCGGTCGTTCCGCCCTGACCGAAGCTGATGATCGGGCCGAACGTGGCATCGTCATCCACCCGGATGCGAAGCTGCCGCCAGCGGACCGCCTGACGCTGCACCAGCAACGAGGGTCCACCGCCGGCATCCCGCGCAGCGATGCGCTGGGCGGCGGCCATGACCTCCGTCGCGGCGTGCAGATCGAGCGCCAGCCCACCGGAGGCGCGTGCGTCGGGACGCACGCTCTGGCGCAGCTTCACCACGGCGGGAAAGCCCAGCAGCGACGCGGCCGCGGCCGCATCGTCCGGCGACGCAACAGCACGGCTCGGCACGACCGGAATGCCATAGGCACACAGCACCGCCATCGCCTCGTCCTGCATCGCGGCCAGGCGCCCCGCCCTGCGCATCGAGGCGAACAGCCCGGCCACCGCATCGCGATCCGGGGCCACCGTCAGCACCGTGCTGTGCGGCAACTCGCGCGCGGCGGCGCGATTGCGGCGGTCCTGCACGAGGTGCAGGAAGCCGCGCACCGCGTTCTCGGGTGTTGCGAACACCGCCATGCCCGCCTCGGCCAGGCGGCGGCGCGACACAACACCGGTGGTTTCGCCCATGGCACAGACCAGCAGGGGCACTTTCATCCTGTCGCGGCATTCGGCCAGCGCGGCGATCGCCGGCTCATCGGTGCCGCCGGGCGGCGCATGGACCACCAGCACGCCACCCACGCCCGAAGTGCCCGCGGCGACGGCCAGCGCGGCGAGGCGCCCGGACTCCCCCGGCTCCACGTGAACGATCTCGGCGGCGAGCCGCAGTCCATTGCGTTGCACGGCATCCGCGGCCATGCGCCCGGCGGTGATCGAATTGGTGACGATGCTCAGCGTCTCGCCGCGGACGGGGCGCGCACGGGCCAGGATTTCCGCAGCGTCCAGCAGGTCCTCGAGACTGGTGACACACAGGATACCCGCCCGGCGAAGCGCCGCCTCGAATGCGCGCGCGGCGCCACCGCCTGGATCGGCGAGCGAACTGCCCGCCTGGATGGCCACCACCGGCCGCAGCCGCGATGCGGCGCGCGCGGCAGAGACAAACGCGCGACGGTACCGCAATTGCCGGATATCGAGCAGGATCGCGCCGGTGCCCGGATCGCGGGACAGCCAGTCGAGCACGACACCGAAGCCGATGTCGGCGCGGCCGCCCATGCCGACGATATGGCTGAAGCCGACACCGTTCGGCCTCGCCCAGTCGAGCACCGTGCGGCACAGCGACGCCGATTGCGAGACGAGTCCGAGGCGCCCGGCCGGCGGTTCGAGATGCCCAAGCGAGGCATTCAAGCCGATGCCGGGAACGGCGACGCCGAACGAGCCCGGGCCAAGTACGCGCACGCCTCCGCGGAACCCCGGGTCCGACAGCCCGTCCGCGTCGCAGACAACGACGGCGGCGAACGTGCCCTTGGCGGCCAGGGCCTGAAACACCTGCGGTGAGGGGGGCGTCGCGATGACCGCCAGATCGGTCGCAGCAGGCAGTGCCGCAATGGCGTCCGCGTTGTCCGCCTGAGACAGCGTACCTTTGAAGCCGCCGGCATGGAGGTTGGCCATCACCCGTACGCCCACCTCCGAACCGGCGCCGATCACGGTGATCGAGTCAGGGCGGAACAGGCATGCGGCGCTGAAACGGCCGGCTGGTTTGTCTCGCAGCAGATCCATGGTGGCGGTACGATAACGTTGGCGGAGTGGACAAAGTATCAACCATGGATTGCCAAGACGATGCCCGCTTGGTTGCATGGTGGAAGCCATGCGAGGGGGCAAAGACATGAGCGACCGGTCGCGCTGGGATCCGGAAATGCGCGCCTACCAGGCTGAAGCCGAGATGATCGCCGCGAAGTTTCCGCCGGTGAAGCTGGAGGTCCCGCTGGAGCCCCATCGTGCGGTCAACGATGCGATCAGCCTGGCGCGCGGCGCGCGCGGACCCGAGATAGCGGAGACGACGGAACGCTGGGTGGCGGCTCGTGGCCGGCGCATCTATTGCCGCGTGCATCGTCCGCGCACCGACCGTCCGCTGCCGGTCGTGGTTTATTTCCACGGCGGGGGCTGGGTCTGGGGGTCGGTCGACACCCATGATTCGGCGGCGCGCTCACTCGCCGCGGCCGGAGACGTCGCCACTGTCAGCGTGGACTATGCGCTGTCGCCGGAGGCGAGGTTTCCGCAGGCGCTGGAGGAATGTGCAGCCGTGGTGCGGCATGTTGCACGCGACGGCGCGAGCTGGGGCCTCGATCCGGCGCGCATCGTGCTTGCCGGCGATTCTGCGGGCGGCAATCTCGCATTGGCGACGGCACTGCTGCTGCGCGACGGCGGCGGCCCGCGGCTTGCGGGCATTATCGCGACCTACCCGGTCTGCGACAGCCGCCTGGACACGCCGAGCTATCAGGAGTTCGCCACGGGCCACGTGCTGACGCGCGAGAAGATGGCGTTCTACTGGAGCGTTTACGTGCCGCACGAGGCGGATCGATCGCATCCTCTCGCGGCACCCCTACGGGCCGACCTGGCGGGCCTGCCGCCGGTGCTGGTCCAGCTCGCCGAACTCGACGTGCTGCGCTCGGAGGGCGAGGCGCTCGCAGCGCGCCTGCGGGAAGCCGCCGTGCCGGTTGAGCTCGCGATCTATCCTGGCGTGCTGCACGGTTTTTTCCGCGCCACCGACGGTGTGCAGAAGGCGCGCGACGCGGTCGCGACGGCCGGGACGTGGCTGCGCCGCATCGCGCATTAGCGCGGGATTAAGGCGGTCTCCGCATAGTCGTCCCAGCTACCCGGGTCACGGCTAATGCGGCAAGGTTTGCTTGAGCCACCGTTGCTACGGCGGATCCTCTATGACGCACTGGATAGGTCCGACGACATAGCCATCGTCCTCCAGCAAACCGGACCTTCCGCCAACGACATCATTGTCGCGGCGGCGAATGATGCGTTCTGCCGTGCGATAGGCCGGACGATCGGTGGACTGATCGGCCAGTCTTTCGCCTCCTTGATCGCCCAGGAAGCTGCAGCGCAGTGCGCCGAGATCCTGCACGCCAGCCAGGAACATCGTTCGATCTGCACCGAGTTGCTATGCAACAGGCCTTCAGGTTCGCCACTCTGGCTCTGGCTGCGTCTTATGCCGGCCGGAGAGGCCTCGCCGGGATACTGCGTGCTGCTTGGCCGCGACATCAGCGAGACGCTGCAAGCGCGCCGGCAGCACGAGGCAATCCAGGGACTGCTCCTCAAGGTGTTCCTGTCCGTCGCGACGCCGGTGGCCATCGTCTCGGACACCGGGCTCATCCATATGGCTAATCCCGCCTTATACGGACTTCTCGGCCACCCGATGGGTAGCATTGTCGGCAAACCCTCGACTTTTTGTATCGCGCCCGATGCTCTCCCGGCGGCATTGGCAGCACGGGCGCGTCAATTCGAGGATGGCCACGACTACACGCTGGTGACACGACTGCTTCGCGCCGACGGCAGCGAACTGCCGGCAGAGTTCACCGCAATCATGGTGCAGCGGGAGGATCTGCGGCGCTTTCGCATCTTGACGATACTGCCCCGACAGGATGCTGCGCCGGCGCCGGTGTCGGTTCACGTAGCCGGCAAGATCAAGCTGATTGGCCTGGAGGCGGTGAAGCAGGCTCTCGGCCCGCGCTGGGCGGCGTTGGCGGCGCGCGCGATGGACAGTGCCGAGCACATCATTCGCCGCCGCTGCGGCGCGCATGACAGCTGGTCACGCACTGCTGACTGCGGCTACCTGATCTGCTTCCCCGATGCATCCGAAGACGAGGCCGCTTTGCGTGCCTCGGCCATCGCGCAGGAGATCCGCGCGCATCTGATCGGCGTGGGCGAAAGCGAATCGACGGCCACCGTATCCGCCATCGCCGCGGCCGTTGAGGTTCCGCACGGAGCGGGTCGCACCGCCGATATGCTCGTCGCGGCGATCGGCGAGCGGCTAAATAGCCGGCTTGCCGAGATCGTGGCGCGCGCGCGGGAAACCCTCGATCAGGCTGTCAAGTCAGCGCGCTGCCGGCTGGAACCGGTGCGAAGTCGAAGCTCGCGCCGCATCGTGGCGCATTTCGCGCGCCTGCCGCTCCAACAGGAGCAGCAGGTTCTCGCCGCCTATTCAACACTGCCGATGAACGAGCGTCAGGCCTTCGACTTCGATTGTCTGGTACTCGGCGTCGCCGCAGACCAGGCGATCAGCGAAATCGCCGAGGGTAGCGGGCTGTTGGTGTTGGTGAACGTCAACTTCGAGGTGTTCCTCGATCGTCAACGCACAGAGCGCTATGTCGCCGCGTGCGAGGCGCTCGATCATCGGTTGAGGGAGCGGCTCATTCTGGTCCTGTCCAGTCTGCCGAGGGACGTCCCCAAGCGCCGGGTCCTGGATTGTGTCATGCGGTTGCGCCCATTCTGTCACGGCATCGGCTACCAGTCCGACAACATGGAGGGCCCATCCGTTGAATTCTCACTGCTGAGCGCAGCGATCGTCATACTGCAGGACAAGGGTGCACCCGTCGACATGCCGAGGCTGGCCAGGCTGGTCGATGACTTGCACACTTACCAGGCGCGCGTCCTGGTCCGGCACGTCACGTCATGGGCGACCGCGAAATCGTTGGCTCAACTACCCGTTGACTTGGTCTCGTTGGTCCAGGACGAGAGGGATGCCGGGCCGAGCTGAGTCTCCAACATCCCTTGAGCTCAGACGATGTCCGCTCAGTGGAAGATCCCGAAATGCGTCAGATCGTTCCAGGTCGCCAGGATGAACAGCCCGGCAAGCAACGCCAGTCCTGCACGGAAGCCATATTCCTGCGCCCGCGCGGGGATCGGCCGGCCACGGATCGCCTCGGCCAGGTAGAACAGCAGGTGTCCGCCATCCAGGACCGGGATGGGGAACAGGTTGATCAGGCCCAGGTTCACCGACAGCACGGCGATGAACGACACCAGGCTGGCGAGCCCCAACTGCGCTACCTGACCGGAGAGCTGCGCGATGCGCAGCGGGCCGCCGATGTCCTCGGTCCCGCGCTGGCCGGTGATCATCTGCGCCACACCGGTGATGGTATCCGAGGTCACCTGCCAGGTCTGCGTCACGCCGCCTATCAGCGCCTCCGGCAGTGAAAGCCGCTGATACTCGACCTGGCTGCCGCGGATACCCAGCATTCCCACCGTGTGCCCGCCTGATTGACGCGCCTCGGTCAGCACGTTCAGCGTCCAGGGTGTCGTTGCCGCGCTTGATGGTGATGGGCAGCGTTTCCGCGGGATGGGCCGAGATGATGCGCTGGATGTCCTCGAAGCTTTGGACGGGCGTTCCCGCGATCGACAGCAGCCTGTCATCTGTCCGGATGCCCGCGTGAGCGGCGGCGCTGTCGGGCAGCACACCGCCGGCGATCGGCAGGATCACCGGGCGGCCGGCGGTCGCGAACAACGCCGCGAACAGCACCATCGCCAGCAGGAAGTTGGCGATCGGTCCGGCGGCGACGACGAGAGCGCGCGAGCCGACGGGCTTTTCGTGGAACACGCGGCCCGGGATCCAGCGCGTGGTCTCGGCGGCAGTCCCAGTTCCGGCCGGCTCGTCCGGAACGGTCAAGTCGGGGCGTTCGTGGCCGTGCAGCTTCACGTAACCGCCGAGAGGCAGCCAGGCCAGCTTCCACACCGTGCCGACCCGGTCGCGCCAGGTCGCGATCGCGGGCCCAAAGCCGATCGAGAACACCTCGACATGCACGCGGACGAGCCGGGCCGCCAGGTAGTGGCCGAACTCGTGCACGAACACCAGCACGCCCAGCACGACGAGGAATGCGAGGGTACTTTGCAACACGGCGGGCATGGTTTGGCGTGCTTTCGGTTCAGTGAAGGTTCAGACGGCGCGCGCCGCGGTCAGGCGTTCCGCGGTGCGTCGGGCGGCGGCGTCGAGCGCCACCACCTCGTCGAGTGTATTGGCCGGATGCGTACCCATTGCGTCCAGCACATCGGCCACCGTGCGGCAATATCAAGGAAGCCGATGCGGCGTTTCATGAAGGCTTCGACAGCGACCTCGTTCGCCGCGTTCAGGATGGCCGGTGCGCCGCCGCCCGCCCGCAGCGCGTCGCGCGCCAGACGCAGCGCCGGGAAGCGCTCGGTGTCGGGTTCCGTGAAATCGAGCCTGGCGAGGCTGGCGAGATCGAGCCGTGGCGACGGCGTCGTCATCCGCTCCGGCCAGGCCAGCGTATGTGCGATCGGAATGCGCATGTCGGGCGAGCCAAGCTGCGCGAGCACGCTGCCGTCGCGGTAGAACACCAGGCCGTGGATCACCGATTGCGGATGCACCAGCACGTCGATCTGCGGCTCCTCCAGCGAGAACAGCCGCGCCGCCTCGATCAGCTCGAGGCCCTTGTTCATCAGCGTGGCGGAATTGATGCTGATCTTGGCCCCCATCGACCAGACCGGATGCTTGCGCGCCACGTCCGGCGTCGCGGCCGCCATGTCGTCGAGCGAGGCGGTGCGGAACGGCCCGCCCGAGGCGGTGAGCACGATCTTCTCGACCGCCGCGCGGTTGCCGTCCTCCAGCGCCTGGAAGATCGCGTTGTGCTCGGAGTCCACCGGCAGCAGCGTGGCGCCGGCATCGCGGACCGCGCGCAGCATCACCTCGCCGGCGCAGACCAGAGCCTCCTTGTTGGCCAGCGCCACGCAGGCACCGCGGCTGATCGCGGCAAGGGTGGCGGCGAGGCCGGCGGCGCCGGTGATCGCCGCCATGGTCCAGTCGGCCGGCAGGGCGGCGGCCTCCACCACGGCCTCCGGGCCCGCGGCCGTGTCGATGCCGGTGCCTGACAGCGCCTGGCGGAGTTCGGCGTAGCCGGCGGGATCGGCGATCACGGCGCGCGCCGCATTCAGCGCCATGGCCTGCTCGGCCAGCAGCCGCGCGTTGCGGCCGGCGACCAGGGCACGGACCTGGAAACGCTCCGGCTCGGCCGCAAGCAGTTGGACCGTCTGGGTTCCGACGCTGCCGGTGCTGCCGAGGACGGTGACGCTGCGCGGTGCCGGGGTCATTGCCACAGAACTACTCCACGTCCGAGGGTGAGCGCCAGCAGGGCGGCCACCGGGGCCGCGGCGAGCACGCCGTCGAGGCGATCGAACAGTCCGCCATGGCCAGGAATGAGATGGCCCGAATCCTTCACCTGCAACCGACGCTTGACGAAGCTTTCCAACAGATCGCCGGCCTGTGCAACGATACCAAGCGACGGCGGCGATCAACACTGCTCGCCAGGTCGCGGCGTCGGACAGGAAATGGGCCACCAGCGAACCGGCGACGATGGCGGCCAGCAGGCCGCCCGCCGCGCCGGACCATGTCTTGCCGGGGGAAATGCGCGGCGCCAGGCGAGGGCCGCCGATCCAGCGACCGACCAGGTAGGCGCCGATGTCGCCGGCCCAGACGATGCACAGCAGGAACAGCACGTCGGCGCGCCCCGCGACCGGGTCGTGGCGCAGCCACAGCATCGCCGCGCCGGCGACCACGACATAGGCCAGGCCGGCGGGAAGCAGCGACGTCCGCTGGCTTCGGCGACACAGGCCCAGCCACTCCACGGCCAGACCGACAACCATCCGCGGCGACGATGACGGTGAAGGCAATGCCGCCCACCCAGACACAGGCGATGGCGACGGGCGCCAGCACCAGCGCCGAGACGGCACGCGTGCCCAGGTCGGCCCAGCGTCTGTCGGGCGCTCAGCCAGGGCGGGCACCGAAGCGCCGCTCCCGCCGCGCGTATTCGGCCAGCGCCGCGGCAAATGCTCGGCGCCGAAGTCCGGCCACAGGACGTCCAGAAACACCAGTTCCGCGTAAGCGCCCTGCCAGAGGAGAAAGTTGGACAGCCGCTGCTCGCCGGAGGTGCGGATGATCAGGTCGGGATCCGGCATCCCGTCGGTGGCCAGGGCGCCGGCGACGCTGTCCTCGTCGATCTGTCCCGGGTCGAGCCTGCCGTCGCGCGCCGCCTCGGCCAGTTTTCGCGCCGCGGCCGCGATCTCGGCCCGCGCGCCATAGGACAGCGCGACCGTCAGGTTGAGCCTGGTCATTGGTCGCCGTATCGACTTCCGCCCTGGCGAGATCCCGCTGGATGTCGGGATCGAACCGCGCCCGGTCGCCGATGATCCGCAGCCGCACGCCATTGGCCCTCAGTTCGGCGAGCTCGCTCTTCAGGTACTGGCGCAGCAGGCCGGTCAGATCGAGCACCTCGCCCGTCGGCCGGCGCCAGTTCTCGCTGCTGAACGCATAGATCGTCAGCCAGGCGACGCCGCTCTCGATCGCCGCCTCGATGGTCCGCCGGACCGCGCGGGCCCCCTCGCGATGGCCGGCGATCCTCGGCAGATGGCGCGAGGCGGCCCAGCGGCCGTTGCCATCCATGATGATCGCGACATGCGCTGGGGCACGCGGTCTGGGAGGCGGCCGTCCCGCCGGATGGCATCGGAGGACATGAACGCGCGGTCAGACCTGACGGATGTCCTTTTCCTTGTCCGCCAGCAGATCGTCCACCCGCTTGATGAACTGGTCGGTCACCTTCTGCACGTCGGTGCTCCAGTCCTTTGCCACGTCCTCGCCGATCTCGTGCTTCTTCTCATGCGTCTTGACCTGCTCCATGCCGTCACGCCGCACGGCGCGCACCGCGACCTTCGCGCCTTCGGCATATTTGTGCGCCGCCTTCACCAGTTCGGCGCGCCGCTCAGTGGTGAGTTGCGGGATCGGCACACGGACCAACTGTCCGTCGGAGGCCGGATTGAGACCCAGACCGGAGTCGCGGATCGCCTTCTCGACCGCGCCGACCAGGCTGCGGTCCCAGACCTGCACCGTCAGCATGCGCGGCTCCGGCGTGCCCACGGTGCCGCACTGGGTCAGCGGCATCTCGGATCCGTAGGCCTGCACCTTCACCGGCTCCAGCAGGCCGGGATGCGCCCGGCCGGTGCGCAGCCCGTTGAACTCGCGCTTCAGTGTGTCGAGCGCGCCGTCCATGCGGCGGGTCAGGTCCTGCTTCAGCTTGTTGAGATCGGCTTGCGCCATGGCGGCCTCCCAGACGTCGTCCCCGGTGTTTTATGACTGTTCGATGATCCGAGTGAAGCGGCCCTCGCCGCGGACCACGGCGGCGAACGCGCCGCTGCGCGTGGATGTTGAAGACCACGATCGGCAACGCATTCTCACGCGCCAGGCTGATCGCGGCGGCATCCATGACACCAAGGTCGTTGGCCAGGACGTCGAGATAGGTGAGCTGCTCGTAGCGGCTGGCACCGGCGACCTTGCGCGGATCGGCGGAATAGACGCCATCCACCTGAGTGCCCTTGAGCAGGGCATCGCAGTGCATCTCGGCGGCGCGCAGCGCGGCGGCGGTGTCGGTGGTGAAGAACGGGTTACCGGTGCCGGCGGCAAAGATGACCACCCTGCCCTTCTCCATGTGCCGCTCGGCGCGGCGGCGGATATAGGGCTCGCAGACCGAGGACATCGGGATGGCGGACTGCACCCGCGTGGGCACGCCGCATTTCTCCAGCGCGGACTGCATGGCGAGCGCGTTCACCACGGTGGCCAGCATGCCCATGTAGTCCGCCTGGGCGCGTTCCATGCCGGCGGCGGCGCCGGAGACGCCGCGGAAGATGTTGCCGCCGCCGATCACGATGCAGACCTGCACGCCCATGGCGACCACGTCGCCGACATCGGTGGCGATGGCGCGGACGGTGTCATTGTCGAGGCCATACTCGCGGCGGCCCATCAGGGCTTCGCCTGACAGCTTCAACAGGACGCGCTGGTAGACCGGGCGGTCTGGCATGGGGAGCGAGTCCCTGACGATGGCGGCGCGCACCCTACCCAGAGAGGCCGGCAGCAACAAGTTCCTCGCGGTCAGGCCGCCTGATCAAGCGTCGAGGACGGTATCCAGCGTGGTGGCCCGGCGCAGGTCGCGCGGCTGCAACTCGTCGTGCGGACGGCCGCGATGCATCGTGCAGCGGTTGTCCCAGATCACCAGATCGCCGACGCGCCAGGTGTGGCTGTAGACGAACCGACGCTGGGTGGCGTGCGCAGTGAGGTCCCACAGCAGCAGGCGGCCATCCGCCACCGGCCAGCCGACGACATGCGAGGCGTGCGCGGACAAATAGAGCGTCTTGCGCTGCGAGCCTGGGTGCAGGCGCACCAGCCGCTGCGGCGAGGGCGGATATTGCTCGCGCTCGCCCGGCGGAAATTCGGTGAAGCCGATCTGGCCGCGCGACCAGAAGATGTCGTGCTCCACGACCAGTTCGTCGATCGCCTGCCGCGTGCTGTCCGGCAGCGCATCGTAGGCGGCGCGCATGTCGGCGAACTCGGTCTCGCCGTTGCCGAACGGCGAGGGCGGCGGCAGCGCGACGGCGTGCAGCATGCCGAGGACAACGGGCACCGGCATATAGGAGGCGTCGGTATGCCACAGCCGGTTGCCGAGACTGTCGAGCCGGCGCCTGTCGTCCAGCGCGCGGACATTGTTGTCCACGTCGAGGTTGGAGATGTCGCCGATCTGCGGAATCGCCAGGCGTCGCCGGTCCTCGCCGGGCGGCGGCGCGGCCGATCTCCAGCGGGCCGAAGCGGGCCGCGAAGTCGCGCAGTTGCGCATCGCTGAGGCGCTGGTCGCGAAAGACCACGACGGCATAGCGGTCGATCGCGGACCACATGGCATCGAGCGTGGCAGCACCGAGCGGCTCGCTGAGATCGATGCCGGCGATCTCCGTGGCGAACTCAGGGGAAATTGGTCGCGTCTCGATCGCCATCCCAGGTCCTCCGCTGTGCGCTATACCCCCGCCGTCGCCGCTACCTCGGAGGCGAAGTCCGGTCCCTCCGGCTTGTCGATCCCTTCGCCCAGCTTGAAGCGCGCAAAACCCGCGAGCTTCACGCCGGCCTTGGCGAGCACCGCCTTCACCCGGCTCTCGCCGTCATGCACCCAGACCTGCTCGAGCAGCACGACCTCCTCGTAGAACTTGCGGATGCGGCCCTCGACCATCTTCTCGATGATGTTGTCCGGCCGGCCCGACTGACGCGCCTGCTCGACCAGCACCGCCTTCTCGCGTGCCAGCGCAGCGGGATCGACACTGTCGATGTCAATCGCCTCTGGGGTGCTCGCCGCGATGTGCATGCCGACCTGGCGACCGAGCGTTTCCAGCGCCGCCATCTCGCCGGTGCCCTCGATCGCCACCAGCACGCCGATCTTGCCCAGCCCAGGCTTCAGCGTGTTGTGCACATAGGTCGCGACGACGCCACTCGCCGACGCTCAGCACGCGCGCGCGGCGGATGTTCATGTTCTCGCCGATCGTTGCGACCAGATGCGTCAGTTCCTCCGCCACGCTGCGGCCGGAGCCGGGGAACGGCGCGGCCTTGATCGCGTCCAGATCCTCGCCGACCTGCATTGCGATCTTGGCGACCGCCTCGACGAAGGCCTGGAACGTGTCGTTGCGTGCGACGAAATCCGTCTCGGCGTTCACCTCCACCATCGCCGCGCGGCCGGGCGCGGACGACGATGCCGACGAGACCCTCCGCGGCGACGCGTCCCGACTTCTTCGCCGCGGCCGCGAGGCCCTTGGTGCGCAGCCAGTCGACCGCGGCCTCCATGTCGCCGCCGCTCTCGGTCAGCGCGCGCTTGCAGTCCATCATGCCCGCGCCGGTCTTCTCGCGCAGGTCCTTCACCAGGGCGGCGGTAATCTCTGGCATGGCAGGGTCTCCTCAGGCGTTCGCCGTTTCGGCGGGGACCTCGACGTCAGGCATCGCTTCCGGCGGCAGATTCTCGACGGCACCCAGGTCCTGGCCGGAGGCGGCCATCTCCGCGCTGATGCCGTCGAGCACCGCGCCCGACACCAGATCGCAGTACATCGTGATGGCGCGGATCGCGTCGTCGTTGCCGGGCACCGGAAACGTCACCCCGGTCGGATCGGAATTGCTGTCCAGAATGGCGACCACCGGAATGCGCAGCTTGTTCGCCTCCTCGACCGCGAGCTTCTCCTTGTTCGTGTCGATGATGAACAGGATGTCCGGCAGGCCGCCCATCTCCTTGATGCCGCCCAACGCGCGTTCGAGCTTCTCCTTGTCGCGGGTGATGTCGAGCACCTCCTTCTTGGTGAGGCCCTCGATATTGCCGCCGAGCAGTTCCTCGATCTGGCGCAGCCGCTTGATCGAACCGGTGATCGTCTTCCAGTTGGTCAGCGTGCCGCCGAGCCAGCGATGATTGACGTAGGACTCGACCGCAGCGCTTGGCGGCCTCCGCGACATATTCCGCGGCGGCGCGCTTGGTGCCGACGAACAGCACGCGCCCGCCGGCGGCGGTCACGTCGCGCACGGCGCGGAGCGCGCGATCCAGCAGCGGCACCGTCTGTTGCAGATCGATGATGTGCACCTGGTTGCGCACGCCGTACAGATAGGGACCCATCGCGGGGTTCCAGCGGCGCGTGTGGTGGCCGAAATGGACGCCGGCTTCGAGAAGCTGGCGCAGGGTGAACTCTGGCATCGCCATGGGGCGGTTCCTTTCGCTTCGTCCGGTTGTACCTCCGCGGGGTCAGTCCTGGGACCTTGAGGCCTTGCGACACCGGACCCGGCAAGCCGGGAAAGGCACCCCACGTGTGAATTACCGGCGGGAGCCGGCAGGCGGGGATATGGCGAAAAAGCGCATGAAAAGCAACCCGGCGGCCTAGCGTCGCAGGATCGTCCCACCGGCATAGCGCGCCGCCGGACCGAGTTCCGCCTCGATGCGCATGAGCTGGTTGTACTTCGCAGTCCGGTCGCTGCGCGACAGGCTGCCGGTCTTGATCTGGCCGCAGTTCGTCGCCACCGCGAGGTCGGCGATGGTCGCATCCTCGGTCTCGCCCGAGCGGTGGCTCATCACGCAGCGAAAGCCTGCCTTGTGGGCGATCTCCATCGTCTCCAGAGTTTCCGACAGCGTGCCGATCTGATTGACCTTGATGAGGATCGCGTTCGCCGACGCCTCCTCGATGCCCCGGCGCAAGCGCTCCGGATTGGTGACGAAAATATCGTCGCCGACGATCTGGAGCCGTTTGCCCAGGGTGGCGGTCAGGTGCTTCCACCCCGCCCAGTCGTCCTCGGCGCAGCCGTCCTCGATCGATACGATCGGATAGCGGCCGACCAGGGCCTCGTAGTAACGCACGATACCATCGGCATCGAGCGTCTTGCCCTCACCGGCGAGCACGTACTTCCCGTCCTTGAAGAACTCGCTGGATGCGGGGTCCAGGGCGAACGTCACGTCCTCGCCAGGACGATAGCCGGCAATCTCGCAGGCCTTGGTGATGAAGCCCAGCGCCTCATCCGCCGACTTCAGGTTCGGCGCGAAACCGCCCTCGTCGCCGACATTGGTGTTGTGGCCGGCGTCATGCAGCCCCTTCCTCAGCGCGGCGAAGATCTCCGAGCCCATGCGGATGCCGTCGGCCACCGTGCCTGCGCCGATCGGCTGGATCATGAACTCCTGGATGTCGATCGGATTGTCGGCGTGCACGCCGCCGTTGACGATGTTCATCATCGGCACCGGCAGCGTTCGCGCGTAGACGCCGCCGACATGGCGATACAGCGGGATGCCAAGGTCGTCGGCGGCTGCCTTCGCGACAGCCAACGACACCCCGAGGATCGCGTTGGCGCCGAGACGCGACTTGTTCGCGGTGCCGTCGAGATCGATCAGGATGTCGTCGATCGTCACCTGCTCGGTCGGGTCCAGGCCGGCGAGCGCGTCGAAGATCTCGCCTTCCACATTGCTGACCGCGGTCTGCACCCCCTTGCCGCCGAACCGTGCCGGGTCGCTGTCGCGCAGCTCCACCGCCTCGTGCGCACCGGTCGAGGCTCCGGAGGGCACGGCCGCGCGCCCCATCGCGCCACTGTCGAGCACCACGTCCACCTCGACCGTGGGATTGCCGCGGCTGTCGAGGATCTCACGCGCCAGAATATCTGCGATGGCGGCCATGGGGTTCTCCGGTTGCTTGCGTCATGGCCCGACTGTGGCGGCTATGACGGTTCGAGCACAGTCCTCCAATCGAATAGCGCGCTGGTGAATTTTCCCTAAACGCGTTCGATCAGCGCGGCGATGCCCTGCCCCACGCCGATGCACATCGTGGCGATCGCGCGCTTGCCGCCGCGGGCTTCCAGTGCGTTAAGCGCAGTCAGCGCCAGGCGCGCCCCCGACATGCCCAGCGGGTGCCCGAGCGCGATCGCTCCACCATGCGGGTTCACGTGCTCCGCATCGTCGGGCAGACCAAGCTGGCGGGTCACCGCAAGACCCTGCGCGGCAAACGCCTCGTTGAGCTCGATCACGTCGATATCGCCGATCTTCATGCCCAGGCGATCGAGCAGCTTCTGGGTCGCCGGCGCGGGGCCGATGCCCATGATGCGCGGCGGCACGCCGGCGGTGGCCATGGCGACCACACGCGCCCGCGGCGTCAGTCCGTGCCGCTTCGCCGCCTGCTCCGAGGCGATGATCAGCGCGGCGGCTCCGTCGTTCACGCCGGACGCATTGCCGGCCGTCACCGTGCCGCCCTGCTTGCGGAACGGCGCCCGCAGCTTCGCCAGACCCTCCAGGGTCGTGTCACCACGCGGATGCTCGTCGCGATCGACCGTCACCGTGCCCTTGCGGCCGGCGATCTCCACCGGCGCGATCTCGCGGGCGAAGAAGCCGCTGTCCTGCGCCGCCTTGGCACGCATCTGCGAGCGATACGCGAAGGCGTCCTGGTCGACGCGAGTGACCTGGAAGTCCTCGGCCACGTTCTCGGCCGTCTCCGGCATGGCGTCCACGCCGTACTGCGCCTTCATCAGCGGATTGACGAAGCGCCAGCCTATGGTGGTGTCGTAGATCTCGGCCGAGCGGGAGAAGGCTTCGGTCGCCTTGCCCATGACGAACGGCGCGCGGGTCATGCTCTCGACACCGCCCGCTATCATCAGTTCGGCATCACCGGCGCGGATCGCGCGCGCGGCGGTGCCGACGGCATCGAGGCCCGAGCCGCACAGCCGGTTGATGGTGGAACCCGAGATGTGCGCCGGCAGCCCGGCCAGCAGCGCCGCCATGCGCGCGACGTTGCGGTTGTCCTCGCCGGCCTGGTTGGCGCAGCCATAGATCACGTCGTCGAGCTGCTCCCAGTCGACCGACGGGTTGCGCTCCTTCAGCACGCGCATCGGGTGTGCGGCCAGGTCGTCCGTGCGGACATCCTTGAGGGCACCGCCATAGCGGCCGATCGGCGTGCGGACGAAGTCGCAGATATAGGCGTCGGCCATGGCGATCCTCCCGGGTTGCGCTTGGCCGACGCCTAGGGCATCCCGTGGCGGCCGGCAAGAACCCGAGGGCTCCGCCCCTGGACCCCGCCAAGGGCGCAGCCCTTGGAACCCCACCGCGGAATGTTGCACGGGAGACAATGGACATGCGCACCACTCTACGCGCCGGCCTGACGATCGCCGCCATGATTGCCTTCGGCGCGTCGGCCTGGGCTGACATGTCGGTCTATTATCATGCCGGCAATTGGGACGCCTTCAGCGGTCCGGGCGCCGACGGCAAGATGGTGTGCGGCATCGGCAACACCAATCCGGCGGACCACCGCAGCTTCTCGCTGCGCTTCACGATCGGTGGCGACAACACCGTGCTGTTCGAGGCGAAGAAGCCGACCTGGAATATACCGGCAGGCACGCAGTTGCCGGTGGTGATGCAGATCGGGCTTGATGCGCCGTGGAACATGCAGGGCACCGGCACCGGCCAGGTGGTGGAGTGGACCATCGACAGCGCCGCGATGCAGACCTTCGATGCTCAGTTCCGTCACGCCGGCTCCATGACGGTGAACTTTCCCACAGGAAATGAACCACCCTGGACGATCGGGTTGAACGGCTCGACCGCCATCAGCAATGCGTTCGGTCGTTGTGTGACGGATCTGACGCAGCGGGCGGGCGCGCAGCAGCCGGCACCGGAGCCATCTGGAGCGACACAGCCATTCGGACAGACACCAACTCAGCCGGTTGCGCCGCAACCGACGCAACCGACCCAGCCGACGCAGCAACGTTGACAGCAGACGACGCGATGACCACCGGACGACGCCTGAGAGGGGCGATCCATTACGCTGTGCGGAAAACCCCTGGCATTAGCTGTCAATTGTCCCAACGTGGTTCCCGCTGTGTCACGCCAGCGGTTACTGATGTATATGCTTACGTATATACTATGCGCTGGCATAAACTGAGGAATTGGGAGCTATGGGCAACAGGTTATCGGCGCGAGAAGTGGCCACGAAGACCAGGTTGGTATGCGCGGGGACGGCGACGGTTTGTACTTTCATTTACCCGAGCCAGCGCGCGTGCGACACTCCGGCTCATTATTATCCTCGGGACGTATGACATGAGATGGACGATGGCGACCAAGGCAGCGGTCAAGACCGTCGCCGCTATCGGCCTGGCCGGCATGCTCGTCGGTTGCGCGGACGACATTCGTTATCGCGATATCCAAGGCCAAATTCCCCCAGCGCAGTCTGGCTATACCCGCATCTACCTCTATACCATGAGCCCATTTGTGGATCCGGGCTTTGAGTTCTCGGTCGACGGTACGGTCGTTGGAAGCACGACAGGCTATAATGTCCTATACGTCGACCGTCCTGCTGGGCCTGTTCGGATCACACTCAATTCCAAGCGGGTGTTCCCCGCATCGCCGCCCGCGGAATTGCCCCTCCAGTTATCGGCCGGCGAAACGAGATATATCCAGGGAGAGAAGGACCCGGCCTTCCCGAGTCCACAGCCCGTACATGTCCGGTTGCTCGTCATGGACCCCAAGCAGGCCGCAACCGACCTGCATGACTGCTTCTATGTCGGTCCCGCGTTGCCTGGAGCGAAGAGCTGACCGACCTGGCGCAGCGAGCGGATGTCCAGCCATCGGCGCAGCCCCTCGGCCAGGCGCCGGCCCAGCCGACACAGCAACGTTGAAAGGAGGTGCCGCAATGACGACAGGACGATGTCTGTGCGGGGCAATACAGTACGTATATACCGGTGAACCCACGCTGGTGGTGCACTGCCACTGCGAGAGCTGCCGGCGTCAAACCTCCTCGCCGGTGTCCACGTTCGTCCTGGTGCCCAAGGCGGCATTGCAATTCACCCGCGGGCAACCGAAGGAGTTCGCATCGTCGGAAGGCGTGCGGCGCAGTTTCTGCGGCGAGTGCGGTTCACCGATCTACTACCGCACGGATCGCCGTCCGGACGTCATCGATCTTTACGCCGGCACGCTGAGCGACCCGTCCACGCTGACCCCGCAGTGCCACGTGCATGCCGTCGAACAGCTTCCGTGGTTCGAAATGCTCGACGACCTGCCGCGCTATCCGGGCTCGCGCTGGGGCGACGGACCGCTGCGGCACGGACCGCGCCAGCAGCCTTGAGACTTCGTCAGGCTGGTCGCTTCGCCAGTTCGTCGAACGCCTTCAGCCGCGCCATAAGCGCCGGCATCTCGCGCAGCGGGATCATGTTCGGACCATCGCTCGGTGCATGATCCGGATCGGGGTGCGTTTCGATGAACACCGCGGCGACGCCCACCGCCAGCGCGGCCCGCGCGAGCACCGGGGCGAACTCGCGCTCCCCGCCCGATGCGGCCCCCTGCCCGCCCGGCTGCTGCACCGAATGCGTCGCATCGAACACCACGGGATAGCCGGTGCGCGCCATGATCGGCAGCGCGCGGAAATCGCTGACCAGCGTGTTGTAGCCGAAGCTGGCGCCGCGCTCGCACAACAGAATGCTGTGATTGCCGGTACTGGCGATCTTGGCCGCGACATGCGCCATGTCCCAGGGGGCGAGGAACTGGCCTTTCTTCACGTTGATCGGCTTCCCCGTCTCGCCGGCGGCGAGCAGCAGATCGGTCTGCCGGCAGAGGAAGGCGGGTATTTGCAGCACATCGACCGCTTGCGCCGCCACGGCGCATTGCTCGGGGGAATGCACGTCGGTGAGCGTCGGCAGTCCCGTGGCGTCACGGACTTCGGCGAGAATGCCCAGGCCGTCGCCAATGCCGATACCGCGCGCCGCGGCGGCCGAGGTGCGGTTGGCCTTGTCGAAACTCGATTTGTAGATGACCGGCACACCGGTCGCCGCGGACATCTCGCTCAGCGCGGCCGCGACCTCGAGCGCGTGCCCGCGCGAACTCGATCTGACACGGGCCGGCGATGAGTACCGAACGGCAGGTCGTTGCCGACCGCCAGGTTACCAATGCGTACGGTACGCGGCATCGCGTCATCCATAACTGTACAGTCAGACCATGCAACCCATCCACACCGGGGTCGACAGGTTGCCGCCTTCGAACATCACCCAGACCGCGGTGCCGATCGGCGGTGTCGCGGTCGAACCGAAATTGCGGCACGGCAGCGCCCAATTCGTCGCGGCGGCGATCGCCGGAACACTGACCTGCACGCGTCCCTTCATCGTCGGGTCGGCATTGTTCAGCACACTGCCGCGGTAAATTCCATAGTACGCCATGGCATCCTCCTGGGGCGGTGTCTCACGACGCGGCCGCGCCACGCAAGCGGCCGCCTTTGATCGCCGCGGGACGATCGCATAGTGTGCCGATTCGATACGGTGGCATGCTGGCCGCCGTCAAAAGGGAACGCCATGATCCGCCTTCTGGCCATCATATTGCCCGCCGTGCTCTTGGGCTGTGCCGATCAGTCGAAGGGCGCCGCGCTGAACGAGTGCCGCACGCAGCACTATCTGGATAGCCCGGACGTTCAGGCCGATCTGGTTCCCGACTGCATGAAGGCAAAATCGTACCGGTTCATAGTGGCGTGCAGTCCCGAGGACGAGCAGGACGAGTGGGATGTGCAGGTCCGGACATTCCACTACAACAACCCGCAGTGCTACCGGCCGGTCGGGGCCGCGAAGTGGATCGCTTCGACGCTGTCGCCTATGTGAACTGCCGATCAGCCCAGTTTCCAGCCGTCCTTCGTTTTGCACCAGGTGAGCGTCGCGGCGCGCTCGGCGCGCGGACCGGGCACGGCGGCGCTATAGCGCATGACACGGCAGGCCAGGCCGTGGCGTTTTACCGGGTCGCCGGCGGTCACGGTGCCGCTCGCGCCTGACTTGGGATTGCTCCAGCTCTCAGTGGCGCCCACCGCGAGTTGCGGCCTGTCGAGCAGGCAATTCGTCGCCTCGCCGAGCGCCGTGAGGTCATCGGCGTTGAGTGGCGTGCTGCGGCTGCCGCGGAACGGGTTGATCTGTGCCAGCGCCGGCCCCGCGAAAAGAGCCGCGACGAGCAACGGCAGCACGATACGCTTACGGATCACTGCATCCTCCTGAACTGGCGCTTCTTTGGCTCGGCTAGAGCGTGATGACCGGAGGCGGAATCGCCGGAGGGCTGAACCACGCGATCAAACCAAGAGATAGCGCGGGATGAGCGCGTCTTCGAGTGCGCATCCCGCGCTAGACCCTACACCAGCCGTGCCTGCCGTACCGCCGCCGCGATGAAACCCGCGAACAGCGGATGCGGATCGAACGGCTTCGACTTCAGCTCGGGATGATATTGGACGCCGACAAACCATGGGTGATCGGGCAATTCGATGATTTCGGGCAGCACGCCATCGGGCGACATGCCGCAGAACCGCATGCCGGTTCGTTCCAGGCACTCCTTGTAGTGCACATTCACCTCGTAGCGGTGGCGGTGCCGCTCCTCGATCCGTGTTGCGCCGCCATAGAGCTCCGACACGAGCGAACCCGGGCTCAGCACGGCCGGATATGCGCCCAGCCGCATCGTGCCGCCGAGATCGCCGCCCTCCATGCGCCGCTCGGTCTCGTTGCCGCGCGCCCACTCGGTGAGCAGGCCGACCACCGGCTCGGCGCACGGCCCGAATTCCGTCGATGACGCGCACGCCAGTCCGACAAGATTTCGCGCGGCCTCGATGACCGCCATCTGCATGCCGAAGCAGATGCCGAAGAACGGCACGGCCTTCTCGCGCGCGAACCGCACCGCCTCGATCTTGCCCGGCGTGCCGCGCTCGCCGAAACCGCCCGGCACCAGGATGCCGTGACATTCCTCCAGCCGATGCACCGCGCTGTCATGCTCGAAGATCTGGCTGTCCACCCAATCCAGCTGCACCTTCACGCGGTTGGCGATGCCGCCATGGGCCAGCGCCTCGGCCAGCGATTTGTAGCTGTCGAGCAGGTTCGTGTACTTGCCGACGACCGCGATGCGCACCTCGCCCTCCGGCGCGCGGACCGCCTCGACGATCCCCTCCCAGCGCGACAGGTCGAGACCGTCATCCGCCGGCAGATCGAAATGCCGCAGCACTTCGCGGTCCATGCCCTCGGCGTGATAGCTGATCGGCACCGCATAGATGGTGTCGACATCGAGTGCCGCGATCACCGCCTGCGGTCGGACGTTGCAGAACAGCGCGATCTTGCGGCGCTCGTTCTCCGGGATCGGCCGATCGCAGCGGCACAGCAGCATCTGAGGCTGGATGCCGACGTTCAGCAGCTCCTTCACCGAGTGCTGCGTCGGCTTGGTCTTCAGCTCGCCGGCCGAAGGGATGTAGGGCACCAGGGTCAGGTGGACGAACATCGCGCGCTCGGGACCCAGCTCGTTGCCGAGCTGACGGATTGCCTCGAGGAAGGGCAGGCTTTCGATGTCGCCGACGGTGCCGCCAATTTCCACCAGCACGAAGTCGAAGCCGGCGGTGTCGCGGACGATCGCTTCCTTGATCGCGTCGGTGATGTGCGGGATCACCTGGACGGTCGCGCCCAGGTAGTCGCCATGACGCTCCTTGGCGATCACCTCGGAGTAGATGCGCCCTGTGGTGGCGTTGTCGAAGCGGTTGGCCGGCACGCCGGTGAAGCGCTCGTAGTGGCCGAGGTCGAGGTCGGTCTCGGCGCCGTCATCGGTGACGTAGACCTCGCCGTGCTGGTACGGACTCATCGTCCCGGGATCGACGTTCAGGTAGGGGTCCAGCTTGCGCAGCCTCACGGTGAATCCCCGTGCCTGAAGCAGAGCGCCCAGGGATGCCGAGGCAATGCCTTTGCCGAGGGAGGAGACCACGCCGCCGGTGATGAACACGTACCGCGTCATGGGCGCTCAGTATACGAAGCCGAATCGGGCGACGGGAAGCCCGTTCGTCAGGCATCACACATGCTTAACTTGGAGGGCTCGCCCTAGTTGTTCGGGACGGTGGGGCCCTTGGGGGCGGCGGGCGGCGCGGGCGCCTGGGTGGCCGGAGCGGGGATCGAAGCGGGCGGGTTCGCGAGCAGGGAGCCGCCGACGCCCGTGGTGCCGTGGTTCAGCAGCGCCAAGGCCAGCGACAGCGCCATGAACAATGTGGCCAGGATCGCGGTGGTGCGGGTCAGCAGGTTCGCGGTGCCGCGGCCCGACATGAACGCACCCATACCCTGGGAGCTGCCGATGCCCAGGCCGCCGCCTTCGCTGCGCTGGATCAGCACGACGCCAATCAGGGCGAGCGTCACGAACAGGTGGATGATCAGCAGTACGGTGGTCACTGGGCGGGCTCCCTCAGGCGGAGGGTTCTATCCCCGGGCCGCCGCTTCCGACAATCGCCGATCCTCCACTGGCGTCTGGATCGCGCTATCGATCGCCTGTCGCAACGTCTCTATCTGATAGGGCTTGTGCAGGAACGGCAGGTTCATCGTGGAAAGCCGCTGCGTCATCGCCCCGCCGTAGCCGCTCGTCAGGATGATCGGGACATCCAGGCGCCGCTGGCGCATTTCGCGAGCCAGATCCAGCCCGCTGCTGCCACCGGGCAGCAGAACGTCGGACAGCACGAGATCGGTCTCCGCCGAGCCGGCCAGCGAGTGCAGAGCCGACGCAACCGTCGCGACGCATGTGCCGCGATGACCCAATTCCGTCAGCATGTCCAGCACCGCGTCGGCGACAGCCGGTTCGTCTTCCACCACCAGCACACGCAGGTCGCCGCGCGGTTGGGCGTCCGCGGCAGGTTGCGGCCGCACCGGCTCCTGCTGGATTTCGCGTCGTGATCGAGGCAACAGCACCCGCACGATGGTCCCGTCGCCAAGCCGGCTTTCCACCCAGGCTGTGCCGCCGGACTGCTGGGCAAACCCGTAAACCTGCGCGAGACCGAGCCCGGTGCCTCTGCCGGATCCCTTCGTGGTGAAGAACGGCTCGAAAACCTTCTCCAGCACGTCCGGTCCCATACCGGCGCCGGTGTCCGCGACGGCGATCTCCACATAGTCGCCGGGCGCCACCGCATGCCGCACCGCTGTGCCCTTATCCACGGCAGCATCGCGCGCGACAATCGTGAGCGTCCCACCCTCCGGCATGGCGTCGCGGGCATTCACCGCAAGGTTGAGCAGCGCGAGCTCCAGGGCGCCGAAGTCGGCTTCGAGCGGCCAGACGTCGTCGGCCACATCGATGTGAAACTGGATGTTCTCCCGCAGCCCCTGGCCAAGCAGATCGCGCAAGGCATCGACATGCTGGCCGAGATCCACGCGCGTCGGTTGCAGAGCCTGCCGGCGGGCGAACGCAAGCAACCGACGGGTCAACTCGGATGCCCGCCAGGAGGCTTCCTGGGTCCGGCGGAGCGCCCTTTCGCGCAACCGCGCGTCGCCCGGCTGGGCAAGGACCTGCAACCCATTGATGATCACCATCAGCAGATTGTTGAAGTCGTGCGCGATTCCGCCGGTGAGCTGGCCGATCGCCTCCAGCTTCTGCATCTGGAACAGCTCGGCCTGCGCCTTCACGCGCGCCAGCGTCTCGGCCTCGACCCGACCTTGCAGATCGGTGTTGATCCGTTCCAGCTCGGCGTTCGCCAGAGCCAGCTCGCCGGTCCGTTCGGCTACCCGCTGATCCAGCTCCTCATTGGCGGATTGCAGTTCCTCATTGGCCACCTGGAGTTCTTCGGCGAGCACGGAGGCTTCCTCAAGTGCCGCTCGCAACTGCCCAGTCACATCCTCGTGCCGCAACGCGTCCGCAGTCAGCCTGGCCAAATCCGCCGCCTGCTGGCGCACGACCCTCTGGTCCTCACGCCGGACCAGATCTTGTTCCCCGATAAGCACGGCGATTTCCCTGTGCGCGTCCTCCAGTGCGACGCGTGCCTGCTCGAGTTCCTGTCCCAGTCGCGCGACCTCTTCGCGCAGGACCTTTTCCGGGCTGTCAGGCTGATCCATATCCGCTCAACCTCGCCAGCAGCGTGGTCGTTCTGTGGCCGGATATCAAAACACGAACACAACCAAGGATTGCACGTTCCCGTGATGCCAACAGCATTTCCAGAGCGGACGTGAGGTGGCTGGTCACGACATCGTCGTGATCGGCGGCTCAGCGGGCGGTGTGGAGGCCCTGAAGCGGATCTGCGAGGGCCTGCCGCCGGATTTTCCCGCCGCCATATTTGTCGTCGTGCATATCAGTCCGACCTCGCGCAGCGTCCTGCCCGATCTGCTCAGCCGGGCAGGCAGGCTCCCGGCGCGGCATCCGATCGATGAAGAAGTGATCAGCCGGGGCACCATCTATGTCGCGCCGCCTGACATGCACATGCTGTTGCGGCCAGGGCATGTCACCTTGCGGCAGGGGCCACGCGAGAACCGCACCCGCCCCGCGATCGATTCGTTGTTCCGTTCAGCCGCGGTGGCCTATCGGTCGCGCGTGATCGGCGTGGTGCTGAGCGGGTTGCTCGACGATGGCTCCGCCGGGCTGATCGCGATAAAGGCCTGCGGGGGGCTTTGTGTCGTGCAGGACCCGGACGACGCGATCTGGCCGGAGATGCCACGCAACGCGCTGGCGCACGATAACGTGGACCATTGCGTGCCTGCCGCGGAGCTGCCGGATCTGCTGTGTCGTCTGGCCCGCTAGCCGCCGGGCCCGATGCCGCCGATTCCCGACCACCTGATCCTGGAAGCGGGCGTTGCCGCACAGGAGGCGTCCATGGCGCACGAGCCAGTCCAGCTAGGTCACCCGGCACATCTGAGTTGTCCGCAATGTGGCGGTGTTCTGAACGAGGTCACTGACGGAGGATCGACGCGCTTCCGCTGCCAGATTGGCCATGCCTTCAGTCCGGAGGCGCTGATGGCCGCGCAGGACGACGAACTGGAGCAGGCGATGGAAAGTGCGCTGCGCATGCATCGCGAACGGGTGGTGCTGTTCCGCCGCATGCAGGAGAAGTCGGAGGCGCAGGCGATGCCGCATGCGGCAGCACGGTGGCGCGCCGGAGCCGACGAGTCTGCACATGCCGCCAAGGTGATCGGCGAGGCCCTCGCCAACCTGCGAAGGCCGCCGATCTGATTCGCTGCGACACGGCTCAACCTGTCGGTGCCGGGGAGTGATCCTCAAGCACGATCACGGCACCTTGCGTGCTGCGGTCCTCATAGAGCAACGGTGAGACCCGTACGCGGCATTGCATCTTGCGGCCACGCCGGTCCAGCGCATCCAGCATCGTCTCGCTGGCCGCCCCATCGCGCACCGCCCGCGTAAGCGCCGGCTCGACCTGTCGCACCGGAAGCCCTATATCGAGCGCGCCGAACGGCTGATCGATCACCTCTTCCTCGCGCAGTCCCCAGACGTTTTCGCTCCAGCGATTCCAGGAACGCACCTTGAGCTCGGCATTCACCACGACCACGCCGGCATCGAGGCCGCGGAGAACCGCTTCCGTGTGCCCCCGGTAGGCCGCGAATTCATCGGAATGGCGCCGCAGCTCCTCGTTGGTCGTCTCCAGTTCCTCGTTCGCCGAGCGCAGCTCCTCGTTGGTGGTCTCCAGCTCCTCGTTGGTGGATTGCAGTTCCTCGTTGGTGGTTTCCAGCTCCTCGTTGGTGGATTGCAGTTCCTCGTTGGTGGTTTCCAATTCCTCGTTCGCCGACTGAAGTTCCTCGATCGTCGTCTCCAGACTTTCCTGAGCCGCTTCCAGCTCCTGCTGCAACGTGAAGGTACGCGTCGTGTCGGTGAAGGTGAGCAGAATGGTGGGAGAACCGCCGCTGTCGCGCGCCATCAGCGGCGCCAGCTCGATGGTGAGGCGTACCGGTTCGGCGGGCGGACGGTGATATTCCTGATGCTCGATGCGGACCGGCCGCATCTGTCGACGCACCTCGTCGATCTGGCTGCGCAGCTCGATCGGCCGATATGAGACGGACAGGTCCTGGAATGGCCGACCGACATCGCTGTCGCCCACCTCCAACATCCGTCGTGCGGAGGCACTGGCAAACGTCAGCACATCCTCATTGTCGATGGCCAGATAGGCCGAGGCGGAGTGGTCGACGATCGCTTGCAGCAATTGCGTCTGCACTCGACCCGGTGTCGGAGGGCGGATTGTTACCCAATAGCACGCCTCCCGTACCGGAGCGACGCCAGAGCTGCGGCACCTTGCGGAACAGCCGGTGCTTCATGTCGATCGGCTGGAACAGCTTCGATCGCCCAAGCTGAGTCTCCGCCTTGCCCAGGAAGAGGCAGCCGTCATCCACCAGAGCGTAGTGCAGTCGCGGCAGCACAAGATTCTGGGTGTCCGTCTCCAGGTAGATGAGCAGGTTGCGGCAGACCAGCAGATCCACTCGCGAGATCGGCGCGTCCGCCACGACGTTATGGCGGCCGAATATCACCGCCTTGCGCACGTCACGGATGACGACGTAATGATTGTTGGTCCGCTCGAAATATTTGTGCAGCAGTGGCGCCGGCAGGTCTTCCACGTCACGCGGCAGGTAGGTGGCGTGGCGCGCGGTATTCAGGGCGGCTTCATCGAGGTCGGTTGCGTAGATCTTGACGCGCCGGGCGAAGGCCGCCGGCCCGAGCAGCTCGCAAAGCAGCATTGCCAGAGAATATGGTTCCTCTCCCGAGGCGCAGCCCACGCTCCACACACGCAGCTGGTCGCGGCCGCGCTCGGGCGCGATGAGCTGAGGCAGCACTTCTGTCTTCAGAGCTTCCCATGCATCGCGATCGCGGAAGAACGAGGTCACATTGATCAGCACCGTGTTCAGCAGATCGACGAATTCCTGCGGATGCGCCTCCAGGAAGGCGTGATAGTCGGTGAAGGTCTCGACGTGCAGGTGCTCCATGCGCAGCGAGATGCGCCGACGCAGGCTGGTCCGCTTGTAGCCGCGGAAATCGATGCCGCGGCTTTCCTGGATGTAGCGGATCAGACCCTCAATTGCGCTTCGCTGTCCGGCTCCGCCAAGGTCGCTCCCCCTCGCGTGTCAGGTCCCGTTCCCCCGCGCGGCGCGGGCGATCGCCAGGAAATCTTCCGCCTTCAGGCTCGCCCCGCCGATCAGCCCGCCGCCGACATGCGGCACGGCGAGCAGCGAGCCGGCATTCGCCGGCCGCATCGACCCACCGTACAGGATGCGAATTTCCTCCCCTGCGTCGCCGAACTGGCGCACCAGCTCCTCACGGATGAAGGCGTGCATCGTGGCGACATCCTGCTCGGTGGCGGTCTTGCCGGTGCCGATCGCCCAGACCGGCTCGTAGGCCACCACGCCGGCGAACGGCTTCGGCAGACTGCCGGCGATCTGCCAGCCGACGACCTCCGTCTCCTGGCCGGAGCTCCGCTGGTCCTCCGTCTCGCCGACGCAGACGATCGGCATCAGACCAGCTTCGACCGCCGCCAGCACCTTCTCGCGCACCAGCTCGTCGGTCTCCGCGTGGTTCTGACGACGCTCGGAATGACCAAGGATGACCCAGGTCGCGCCGGCATCACGCAGCATGGCGGCGGAGACATCGCCGGTATGCGCACCCTGCCCCTTGGCGTGGCAGTCCTGGCCGCCGACCGCGACGGCCGATCCCGCCAGCACGCGGGCCACCGGCTCGATGGCGGTGAACGGCGGGCAGACCAGCAGATCGCATGCCAGGCCCCGGCGGCAGCGCGCACGGCGGTCGCCAGTTCGGTTGCCGGCGCGCGGAGCATGTGCATTTTCCAGTTGCCGGCGATCAATTGCCGCATCGCGCGTCCCTCCCTGGCCTCGTCTGCCGCTGGTAGCTCAAAGGCCAGAAGCTGGCAAAGCCCTGCTTCGGCTCGTATATGCTGCGCCGCGCCGCCACAGAGGCCTGTCCGCATGATTACCGCCTTCCGCCGCTACCTCGAGACCTGGGTGGTTCGCGGCTTCTTCCTGATCATGGTGTTCGCCTTCATCTCGTGGGGTGTCGGCGACGTGGTGCGCATGATCGGCGCCAACCCCACCTGGGTCGCCAAGGTCGGCGGCCAGACGATCGAAGGCGCGCAGCTCCAGGAGGCCTACCAGCGCGAGATGGCGCAGGTGACGCGAAAGCTGCCCTCCGGCCAGGAGCCGAGCCAGGAGATGCGCAGCAGCGTGGCGAACGAAGCGCTGCAGCGCCTCATCACCCAGGCTGCGCTCGACCAGGAGCTGCAGCGCCTGCACATCGTCACGCCGGACCAGGCGGTGCGCCAGACGGTGTTCGCCATGCCGGCGTTCCACGGCCCCAACGGCCAGTTCGACCAGCAGACGCTTCGAGGCGGTGCTGCGGAACAACGGCCTGACCGAGGCGCGCTTCCTCGACATGGTGCGGGGCGACCTGGCACAGCAGCAGTTGCTCGACGCCGTCAGCGCCGGGGCGGCGACGCCCGATGTGCTGCTGCGATCCGCTGTTCGAAGGTCAGTTCGAGAAGCGCTCGGCCGACATGGTGGAATTCCCGATCGCCGCGGCGCCTGCACCGCCCGGCGCCGACCGAAGCCGAGCTGCAGCGCTGGTACGACAACCACCCGGACCTGTATTCGGCGCCGGAATATCGCAGGATCAAGGCGGTCGTCCTGTCGCCGCAGACACTCGCGAAGGACATCCCGATCAGCGACGCCGACCTTCGGGCGGCCTATGAGCAACACAAGTCTGAGTATGTGAAGCCGGCGCAGCGGTCTGCCGAAGTGGTCTCGGTGACGGACGAAGCCAAGGCCAAGGCGCTCGCCGATACGTGGCGGGGCGGCGCCGACTGGGCGGCGATGCAGAAGGCGGCGCAGGACGCCGGCGGATCGGCGATCGCGCTGGACGACGCGACGGAACGGCAATTCCCGGACGCCGACCTGGCGCGAGCGGTCTTTGCCGCCGCCCCCGACACGGTGACCGGCCCCGACAAGGGCATGGGCACCTGGCACATCATCAAGGTCACCAAAGCGATACCGGGCAGCGAGCGCAGTTTCGACGACGTGAAGGACACGCTGCGCAACACGGTACTCGCCGCCAAGGCGGCGGACCTGATGTATGACCGGGCCAACAAGGTGGACAACGTGCTGGGCACCGGGGCGAGCCTCGACGAGATGCCGAACGATCTCGGACTGGTCGGCGTCGCCGGCACGCTGGATGCCGAGGGCAACACCCCGGACGGCACGCCGGCGCCGATCCCTGGCCCGGCCGAATTCAAGGCCGCGCTGATCAAGGCGGCGTTCGACACGCAGAAGGGCGATCCGCCGCGGCTGGTCGAGGTGCAGACGCCCTCGACCGGGGGGTCGGCCTATTACGCGCTGAGCGTCGAGGACGCGACGCCGCCGTCGGTCAAACCGTTCGATGCCGTCAAGGAGCAGGTGACAGCGGACTGGACCCACGACGCGCAGCGGCACACGGAGGAAGCGGCCGCGGCGAAGCTGCTGACCGCGGTAAAGGACGGCCAGTCGCTGGCCGACGCCGCGGCGGTTGCCGGCGTCACGATGCGGCCGCACACCGCTGGTCACGCGCGGCGGCTCGGCCGAGGGAATGCCGCCGCAACTTGAACAGCCGTTGTTCGCGCTGAAGCAGGGCGAGCCGACGATGGTGGAGACCGGCGATGCATTTGTCGTCGCGGTGCCAGCCGAAATCGTCGAGGCTGACCCAAAGGCCGATCCCACCGGTTACGCGCAGGTGCGCGAGGCGGTGGCGCGGTCGGTCGGCAGCGATCTCGCCGCCGTTCTCGCCGACGCGTTGCGCGAACGCACGCAGCCGCGCATCAATCAATCCGCTCTCGACAACGTCAGTGGTCAGCAGCAATGAACATCTCGGTGTCGCCTGGCTTCGCCAGTTTTCGTGCCGCCTATGAAGCGGGGCGCGGCACGCTGGTGTGGCGTCGCGGCGTGGCCGACCTGGAGACGCCGGTCGCGGCGTTTCTGAAGCTGGCGCACGGCCGGCCGAACTCGTTCCTGCTGGAAAGCGTCGAAGGAGGCGCGGCGCGCGGGCGCTATTCGATCATCGGCATGGAACCGGACCTGATCTGGCGCTGCCGCGACGGTCGCGCCGAGATCAACCGCTATGCGCAGTCGGCGCCGCACGCCTTCATCGCCGACGCGCGGCCGGCACTCGACAGCCTGCGCGCCACGATCGCCGAGACCCGGCTCGAGGTGCCGGCCAATCTGCCGCCGATGGCGGGCGGGCTGGTCGGCTATCTCGGCTACGACATGGTGCGGCAGATGGAACTTCTGCCGGCGTTGACGCGCGACGTGATCGGCGTGCCGGAAGGCCTGATGATGCGGCCGACCCTGTTCGCGATCTTCGACAACGTGAACGACGAACTGACGCTGGCGGCGCCGGTCTATCCGCAACCTGACATCGCCGCGGAAGCCGCCTGGGATCACGCGCAGAAGCGGCTGGCTCAGGCGGAAGCGGCGTTGGAACGGCCTCTGCCACACCCGCCGCCGCCGGTGATGCTGCCGGATCCGCCGGCGCCGGCATCGAACTTCTCCAAGCCGGATTTCCTGGCGGCGGTCGATCGATGCAAGGACTACATCGCGGCGGGCGACGCGTTCCAGATCGTGATCAGCCAGCGGTTCTCGGTGCCGTTCGTGTTGCCGCCGTTCTCGCTGTACCGCGCGCTGCGGCGGATCAACCCGGCACCGTTCCTGTTCTTCCTCGATTTCGGCGGCTTTGCCGTCGTGGGGTCGAGCCCGGAGGTGCTGGTGCGCCTGCGCGACGGCACGGTGACGATCCGTCCGCTCGCCGGCACGCGCAGGCGCGGGACGACATACGAGGAGGACCAGGCGCTGGAGGCGGAGCTGCTGTCCGATCCGAAGGAGCGCGCCGAGCACCTCATGCTGCTCGATCTCGGGCGCAATGATGTGGGGCGGGTGGCGGAGCTGGGCTCCGTCAAGGTGACCGAGAGCTTCGCCATCGAACGCTTCAGCCACGTGATGCACATCTCGTCCAATGTGGAGGGAAAGCTGCGCGACGGGCTCGACGCGCTGGATGCCCTGGTCGGCGGGTTCCCGGCCGGCACGCTTGTCAGGCGCGCCGAAGGTGAGGGCGATGGAGATCATCGAGGAGCTGGAACCGGACCGGCGCAACATCTACGCCGGCTGCATCGGCTACTTCGCCGCCAACGGCACGATGGACACCTGTATCGGCCTGCGCACCGCGCTGGTGAAGGACGGCGTCATGTATGTGCAGGCAGGCGCCGGGATCGTCGCTGACTCGGAGCCGGAGTTCGAGCACGAGGAATGCCGGCAGAAGGCGCGTGCCCTGATGCGCGCAGCCGAGGAGGCGGTGCGGTTCGCGGCCGGCAAGTCGGGCGGCAACGCTCCAGGGTAGTTGCCCGGCGTCAGGGATAAGAGGCAGCGGCCAGGAGTTGTTCGTGGCCGTGCCGGAGATCGAGCAGGTCGAGCTTGCAGGCTGCGAGCGCGGGCGTGCCGGCGGCAAAACCGAACTTCGTGCAGAGCACCGCGTCCTCGTAATCGACCTGAGTGGCCACGGTCTGCGCGGCATCGGCGAGGAGCGGTCTCCAGAGTGCGACGGATATGGCGAAGAACAGCACAGGCAGAAGAATGATCGGCCCGTTGCGCCATACCAGATATCCCGTCCGTCGGAACTGTCGGACGCCGTACCAGGTGCGGTTCATGATCGCTTACCCCCAATCGTCCGGCATCTTGCCGCGAGCAGTGACAGATTTCTGTGATCTTGCTCACGGAACCGCGCAATCAATTTGTTGCCATCCTGGGTTGTCATCGCCGTCCAAGGGGAACATTGCCTTTCCTGCAAGTAACGGAGACAAGGTCCATGGCAGACGCAACCACGCTGGCAGCCGAGTGGGAGCCTCGGGTTCTGAGCCTCGTGCGCATCATCGTCGGCCTTCTGTTCATGGAGCACGGACTGGGCAAGCTCATCGGCTTCCCGCCATTTCCAAACCAGCCGGCGGCCTTCCATCTCCTCTGGTTTGCCGGGATCATCGAAGCCGTTGGCGGGCTGCTGGTCGCGCTCGGCCTGTTCACCCGCGCGGCGGCATTCATCATGTCGGGCGAGATGGCGATCGGCTACTTCATGTCGCACGCTCCCAAGAGCTTTTATCCGGCCCTGAACGGGGGCGACGCGGCAATCCTCTATTCTCTCATCTTCTTCTACTTCTTCGTGGCCGGCGGCGGGGCCTGGAGCCTCGATCGGCTGCGCGGGACGGAGGCCGCCGGGCGGTTCGCGTCCGGCTGACGCCGGCATCCGGCGCCCTCTCGGGGGCTTGAGGCCCGGACGCAGGCACGCCACACTCCGTCGCCTTCCGGGATGCCGATTGATGATCCTGCTCATCGACAACTACGACTCATTCACCTTCAACCTGTTCCACTTCCTGGGCGATGTTGGCGCGCACTGCGAGGTCTGGCGCAACGACAAGATCAGCGTCGAGGAAGCGCTCGCCCGCGCACCCCGAGGCGATCGTGCTGTCGCCCGGGCCGTGCACGCCGAACGAGGCGGGCATCTGCCTCGACCTGATCACCGCCGCGGCCGGCAAGATCCCCATCCTCGGCGTCTGTCTCGGCCACCAGGCGATCGGCCAGGCGTTCGGCGGCAAGGTGGTGCGCGCGCCCGTCGCCGATGCACGGCAAGGTCAGCCGCATCTTCCACGCCGGCACCGACATCCTGGAAGGCCTGCCGTCGCCGTTCTCCGCCACGCGCTACCACAGCCTGATCGTCGATCGCGGCACCCTGCCCGACGTGCTGGTGCCGACCGCCTGGACCGAGGACGGCCTGGTGATGGGCATGCGCCACCGCACGCTGCCGATCTTCGGCGTGCAGTTCCATCCGGAAAGCATCGCCAGCCAGCATGGCCATGAACTGCTGGCAAACTTCCTGGCGATCGCGCGCGGCACCAACGCCCCGGCGCGCGCGGCCTGACGGCGCAACGTGTCCAACAATCTCAAGCCGTTCCTGGCCCGCCTTGCCGCCGGGGAGACGCTGACCGATGCCGATGCCGAGGCGGCGTTCGACATCATCATGTCGGGCGAGGCGACGCCGGCGCAGATCGGCGCGCTGCTGATGGCGATGCGGGTGCGCGGCGAGACCGTGCCGGAGATCACCGGCGCGGTGCGCGCCATGCGGGCGCGGATGACCGCGGTCGCCGCGCCGCCGACGCGATCGATGTCTGCGGCACCGGCGGCGATGCGGCCGGGACGCTGAACGTCTCCACGGCGGTGACCTTCGTGGTGGCCGGCTGCGACGTGCCGGTGGCCAAGCACGGCAACCGCGCGCTCTCGTCGCGCACCGGCGGGGCGGACGTGCTCGCGGCACTGGGCGTGAACGTCGACGTGCCGCTGGAGCGCCTGCCGGACATCCTGCGCGCGGCGAACTGCGCCTTCCTGTTCGCGCCGCGCCATCATCCGTCGATGCGCCACGCCGCCGGCCCGCGCGTCGAACTGGGGACACGGACGATCTTCAACCTGCTCGGTCCGCTGGCCAATCCGGCGCGGGTGCGCCGGCAGCTCACCGGCGTGTTCGCCCCCGAATGGGCGGCGCCGATGGCGGAGACGCTCGGCCGGCTCGGCAGCGAGACGGCCTGGCTCGTGCACGGCCAGGGGCTGGATGAACTCACGGTGGCCGGGGAGAACCAGGTGACCGCCTGGCAGGGCGGCAGCCTGCGCCGCTTCACGGTCAACGCCGGAGGACGCGGGCCTTGCGCGCGCGCCGGTCGAGGCGATCCGTGGCGGCGATGCGGCGCTGAACGCGGCGACGCTTGCAGGCATTGCTTCAGGGCGCGACCGGCCCATATCGCGACACGGTGCTGCTGAATGCCGCCGCCGCGCTGATCGTCGCGGCCCGGGCCGGCGATCTCCGCGAGGGCGTCGCGCTGGCCGGCCGCTCGATCGCTTCCGGCGCCGCGCTCGCCGCGCTGGAAACGCTGCGGCGCGAGACGGCGGCGCACTGAAGGATCCGATGTCCGAACACCGCGAACGCCCCGACCTTCGACGTACCGCCTCTGACGTGCTGGCCCGCATCTGCGCCGATACGCGCGCCGCCGTGGCGCAGGCCAAGACGCAGACCGAGCCTTGACGCGCTGCGTTCGGCGATCGGCGCGCGCGACAGCGATGCGCCGCGCGGTTTCGGCTCGGCGCTGAAGGAGGCGGTCGCGCAGGGCCGTTACGGCCTGGTCGCGGAGATCAAGAAGGCGTCGCCGTCGGGCGGGCTGATCAGGCCGGAGTTCGATCCGCCGGCGCTGGCACGCGCCTATCGGGACGGCGGCGCGGCGTGTCTCTCGGTGCTGACCAATGCGCCGCATTTCCAGGGCAGCCGCGAACATCTGGTGGCGGCGCGCGGCGCGGTCGATCTGCCGGTGCTGCGCAAGGACTTCATCCTCGATCCGTGGCAGGTCTACGAGAGCCGCGCGATGGGGGCCGACTGCATCCTGCTGATCCTCGCCGCACTGACCGACAGCCGAGGCGCGCGAACTGGAGGCACTGGCGCGCGCGCTCGACATGGACGTGCTGGCCGAGGTGCACGATGCACGCGAGGTGGAACGCGCGCTCGGGCTGCGAGACACCGCTGATCGGCATCAACAACCGCAACCTCAAGACGCTGGTCACCGATCTGGCCACGACGGATGAACTGGCGCCGCTGGTGCCGCCCGACCGCTTCCTGATCGCCGAGAGCGGCATCCGCAGCCAACGCGGACCTGCGCCGCCTCGCCGCGGCAGGAGCGCAATGCTTCCTGGTGGGCGAGAGCCTGATGCGCCAGCCGGACGTCACCGCGGCGACGCGCGCGCTGCTGACGGGCACCGCATGAGCGAGGATTTTTCCCACTTCGATGCGCGCGGCCAGGCGGCGATGGTCGATGTCGGCGCCAAGCCGGTCACCGAGCGCACCGCCACGGCGCGCGCCCGGGTCGTCATGCAGCCGGCGACGGCGGCGCTGATCCGCAGCGGCGGAGCGAAGAAGGGCGACGTGCTGGGAGTGGCGCGCATCGCCGGCATCATGGCGGCGAAGCGCACGTCGGAGCTGATCCCGCTCTGCCATCCGCTGCCGATCAGCGCCGTCTCGCTGGAGCTGACGGTGGCTGAAGCCGCGGTGGAGATCGCAGCGACGGTGCGCACGACGGGACAGACCGGGGTGGAGATGGAGGCGCTGACCGCGGCGTCGGTGGCGGCGCTCACCGTGTACGACATGTGCAAGTCGGTGGATCGCGGCATGCGCATCGAGGCGTTGCGCCTGACCCACAAGGCAGGCGGCAAGTCGGGTGAATTCATCCAGGACTAGGCTGTTCGACCTCGCCATCATCGGCGGCGGGATCAACGGCTGCGGCATCGCGCGCGATGCCGCCGGTCGCGGCCTCTCGGTGCTGCTGGTCGAGCAGGGCGATCTGGCGAGCGGCACCTCGTCTGCCTCGACCAAGCTGATCCATGGCGGGCTGCGCTACCTGGAGCACTACGCGTTTCGTCTGGTGCGCGAGTCGCTCGCCGAACGCGAGGTGCTGCTGCGCATCGCGCCGCACATCATTCGACCGATGCGCTTCGTGCTGCCGCATCATGCCGGGCTGCGGCCATGGTGGCTGATCCGCCTGGGACTGTTCCTGTACGACCATCTGGGCGGCCGGGAGATCCTGCCCGGCACGCGCTCGCTGGACCTGCGCACGGATCCCGCCGGCACGCCGCTGCGACCGGAGTTCACGCGCGGTTTCGAATATTCCGACTGCTGGGTGGATGACGCGCGGCTCGTGGTGCTGAACGCGCGCGACGCGGCGGCGCGGGGCGCCGATATTCGCACGCGCACGCGCTGCATCGGCGCCAGACATGCGGACGGCGTGTGGCATCTGACGCTGGAAGGCGGCGGCACGGCCGAGGCGCGCGTGCTGGTGAACGCCGCCGGCCCGTACGTGACGCGCGTGCTGCACGATGTGGTCGGCGTCGCGGAGCCTCGGCGTGTCCGGCTGGTGAAGGGCAGCCACATCGTCGTGCCGCGGCTCTACGCGCACGATCGCAGCTATATCTTCCAGAACGCCGACGGCCGCGTGTGTTTCGCCATCCCGTACGAACAGGACTTCACGCTGATCGGCACCACGGATGAGGATTTTCACGGCGATCCTTCCGACGCGGCGAGTTCCGGCGGCGAGGAACGCTATCTGTGCGGCGCGGTCAGCGAGTACCTGCGCGCGTCGGTGCGGCAGGCGGATATCGTGTGGCGCTATGCGGGCGTGCGGCCGTTGCTGGACGATGGCGCCGGCAAGGCCCAGGAGGCAACGCGCGATTACGTGCTGACGCTGGAGGAGCCGGCGCTGCTGTCGGTATTCGGCGGCAAGATCACCACGTATCGGCGGCTGGCCGAAGCGGCGATGGCGAAGCTGGCGCGGTTGTTTCCTGGCATGGGGGATGCGTGGACGGCGGACGCTCCGCTGCCAGGCGGCAATTTTCCGTGGGATGGCGTCGAGCGCGTGCGCGCTGATCTGTCGCGACGCTATCCGTTCCTGCCGGATGCGACGCTGCGGCGCCTGGTCGGCGCGTATGGCACGATGACGGCCGACGTGCTCGGCGATGCGCACGAGGCGGCGGCGCTAGGGCGCACCTTCGGTGCCGACCTTACCGAACGCGAGGTGGATTGGTTGGTCAGCACCGAATGGGCGAGGACCGCGGAGGATGTACTGTGGCGGCGAAGCAAGCTTGGCTTGCGGATGAGTGCCGCGGAGGTCGGCGCACTGGACGATTACCTTGTACGGCGCACCAACCCTGCCCTCCAAGCTGCGCCGGGGTGACGTAATACCAGGCCGACTCAAACCGTCATGGCCGGCGAAGGCCGGCCATCCAGCTTCGCGGTCCTGTGCAGCCCCTTGCGCTCCTTCGGTAGGCGATCACTGGGAGTTGGAGTAACTCTATTCCCGGTCGTCGTCGAACAGGATGCGGTTGGCGGCGCCTTCCAGGTCGTCGTACTGACCGGAGCGCAGCGACCACAGGAAGATCGCCAGTCCGCCGCCACCCAGGATCAGGCTTGCGCCCAGCAGGTACAGGATGACGTTCATGGCGTTCTGCCCCGCAGCCGAAAACTGTTCGCCATGACCAGCAGCGACGAACTCGACATCGCCGCCGCGGCGAGCCACGGCGTGACGTAGCCCGCCACTGCCAACGGCACCATCAGCGCGTTGTAGCCGATCGACAGCGCGAGGTTCTGCCGCATCACGCTGCGCGCGCGTCGCGCCGTCTCGATCAGCATCGCGACAGGAGCCAGCAGGTTGCCCTGGAACACCACGTCGGCGACGGTCTGGCTGATATCGGCAGCGCTTGCGGGCGAGGCGGAGACGCTTGCGGCGGCGAGCGAGGGGCTGTCGTTCAGGCCGTCACCGACCATCAGCACCTTCCTGCCGGAATGCGCCAGCGCCTCGACGACGGCGACCTTCTGCACCGGCGTGTGCTCGGCCTGCCAATGCTGAATTCCCAGGGTCGCGGCGATCGGCGCGACTGCCGCGGCGTGATCGCCGGAAAGGAGGCGCAGATCGAGGCCGAGCCGGCGCAATTTCGCCAGCGTCGTCACGGCGTCGCCACGCAATGTTTCGGCAAAGCGGAAGCACACCGGCCTGCGACCGGGACGCGCGAGCCACAGTTCGGGTCCCGCGGCGGCGCAATGGTCGTCGCACGATGTCGCGAATGCGCGGCTGCCCAAGCGGACATCGCCAGCCTGCAACCCCTGTCCCGGATGTTCCACCAGATCGTCCGCCACCGCGACCGGCCCCGATGCCGCCAGCAGCGAGCGCGCCAGCGGATGGCGGCTGCCGGCGGCGAGCGATGCAGCCACGCGCAGAGCAGCCGGGTCGAGGTCGGGTTCCTCCACCAGCGGCATCGTCGGCTCGGTCAGCGTGCCGGTCTTGTCGAACACGACTGTATCTACATCGGCCAGCCGCTCCAGCGCGGTCGGCGATTTCAGCAGCACGCCGCCGCGGAACAGGCGGCCGGTGGCGATCACCTGCACCATGGGCACGGCGAGCGCCAATGCGCAGGGGCAGGTGATGATCAGCACCGCGCTCGCGGTCAGCAGCGCCTGTCCGACGGACACGCCGGCGGCGAAGATACCACCACAGGAAGGTCAGCAGCGCGGCGATGTGCACGGCGGGCGCGTAGCGGCGTGCCACGCGATCGGCGAGCACGACAAAGCGCGAACGCCGTGCCTCCGCGGCCTCGATGAGTCGCGCGCATTCGGCGAGCAGCGTGTCGCTGCCGGTGGCGGTCGCGCGGATGGTCAGTGGCATGCCGAGGTTCAGCGTGCCGGCAAATACCTGCGTGCCCGGCACCGCGGTGGTCGGCAGGCTTTCGCCGGTGACGAGACTGGCATCCAGCAGCGATGTGCCGCGCTCGACCACGCCATCGACGCCGATCCGCTCACCGAGGCCGACCAGGATCCTGTCGTCGGGTGCGACCGCGTGCTGGCTGCGACGCTCGGTGCTGCCGTCGGATCGCAGCACCGCAACGTCGGAGGTCCGCAGTGTCAGCAACTGCTCGGCGGTGGCGCGGGCCTGGCCGCGGGCGCGATGGTCCAGCACGCGGCCGACCAGCAGGAAGAACAGCAGCGTGATCGCCGAGTTGAAGTAGGTGTGGGCGCCGCCCTGCATGGTCTCCACGAGGCTCATGCCGGTGACCAGCACGACGCCGAGACTGATCGGCACGTCCATGTTGGTGCGCATCTGACGCAGCGCCGCGGCGGCGGAGGCGAAGAACGGCATCCCGGCATAGGCGATGGCCGGCATGGCGATCAACGCGGAGAACCAGTGCAGCAGGTCGCGTGTCGCGGGGCCCATGTCGTGCAGCAGTCCGCCGGCCTCGCCGGCCCAGATGCCGATCGACATCAGCATCACGTTGCCGGCGGCGAAACCCGCGACGGCGAGCGCCCGGATCAGCGCACGGTCGGTGCTGTCGCGTGCGGCGGCGAGCGATGCCGCGTCGAACGGCACGAGGCGATAGCCGAGGCGTTCGATCGCGTCGACCAAGCGATGTCGCCGCGATCGGCCGCGCCGCGCCAGACCAGGCGCAGGCGGCGGGTGGTCATGTTGACGCGGCCGACCAGCACGTCGGGTTGGCCGGCGAGGACCGACTCGATCAGCCAGACGCAGGCGCCGCATTGCAGGCCGTCGATCGCGAGGATGAGTTCGTGGCGTGCCGTCGGGACGGGTGGCGATGAAGCGCGACAGGTCGCGACGTTCAGCCGGTTCGGGGCGGAGGGCGCGCAATGTCGGATCGAGGATCCGCTGCGCGTAGTAGCGGCCAAGGCCGAGGGTCTGGATGGTCTCGTAGGCGGCGGCACAGCCAGGGCAGCAGAACCGGCGCCCCGATGGCGTGGGAAGGCTGCAATGGAGACAGATGGCGTCGGGTCACACTCTCCCCCTCCGCTTGCGGGAGGGGGTTGGAGGGCGGGAGCCGTGCCAGCCCCACCCCCCAGGCGGAACAGGGTCAATGCACGATCACCCGCCGGGTCGCCGCGACGTCATGGCCCTCGAAGGATGCCGACAGAGTCAGTTCCCATTGCCCGGGTTCCGGCAATGCCGTGCCCGCCACGTAGTGTCCGGGCGCCGCTTCGAGAAACGCCAGAGCCTGCCGGTCGCGTGCACCCAACGGACGCTCGGCGGATGCGGCCACCGACGCACCGCGCAGCGGCGCACCATCGCGGCCGGTCAGCGTCACCTCCGTCCGGCCGGACGCGTCCGCCCATGCCGACAGCGTCCAGCCGAGCGCCGCCTCATGCTGCACGCGGTCGAGCACCGCGTCGTAATGGTTGCTCAGAGCGAAGTCCTCTTCGCCCGCCTGGCCCGGGAAGCTATGCAGCGCGGCATAGATCATGCCGGCATTCACCGCGACGACGATGCCCAGCCCGGCCACCACGGCCTGCGGAAAGAAGCGCCACATCGATCTCATCGCGGCCCCATGAACTGTGAGTGGTAGACGGTCTGCTCGCCGGTCGCGGTATTGCGCAGGAGGAAATCGATGCCCTGCGAGCCGTCGGCCAGCTTCTCCGGTTCACCGGCCACGGTGACGCGGAACGTGCCGACGCTGTCGCCCCTGACCATCAGGCCGAGACGGCTCGCCGGCCCCAATCCCTCGTTCACCTCGGCCAGCGATGCGCGCGTTCAGGCCGTCGGTGCGCAGTTCGAACAGCGTCGATGTTCGGTCCCTTGTTGACGATCTTCACGGTGTAGCCGTTGCGCAGATCGCCGTCGGGCAGGCGCACGAACAGCGGCGCGCGGTCGTGCAGCACCGACAGACCGACAGCCGAACGCATCGCCAGCGCGGCCGTCATCACCACCGCCGCGAGAAACAGCGCCGAGACGTAGATGATCGTGCGCGGACGCAGCAGGTGCAGCGTGGTCTGCCGACCCTCCGCCTTCGCCGCCTGATCGGCCAGCGTGTCCCAGGTGATCAGCCATTTCGGCCGCCCGGTGCGTTCCATCACGTGATTGCACGCATCGATGCACAGACCGCAGTTGATGCATTCGAGTTGGATGCCGTCGCGGATGTCGATGCCGGTGGGACACGCGGTGACGCAGGCACCGCAATCGATGCAGTCGCCGGCCGGCGCATCATCGTGTCGCTTGCCGCGCATACGCGGTTCGCCGCGCCAGCCCTGATAGGTGACGGTGACGCTCTGCTCGTCCAGCATCGCCGACTGGAAGCGCGGCCAGGGGCACATGTAGGTGCAGACCTGCTCGCGCGCCCAGCCGGCCAGCAGATAGGTCGTGGCGGTGAACAGGAAGGTGAAGAAATACACCTCCTTCGACGCGGTGCCGGTCCAGAATTCCACCGTCACCGTCGGCGCATCGACGTAGTACATGATCCAGGCGCCGCCGGTCCAGAACGCGATGCCGAGCCACGCCGCGTGCTTCAATGTCTTGCGCCAGATCGTGTCGAACGTCACCGGCTCCGCGTCGCGCTTCATGCGCTCGTTGCGGTCGCCCTCGATCCGGCGCTCGACCCACATGAACAGATCGGTCCAGACGGTCTGCGGGCAGGTGTAGCCGCACCAGACGCGGCCGAACAGGCTGGTGACCAGAAACAGCGCGACCGCGCCCATGATCAGCAGGCCGGTCAGGTAGTAGATGTCCTGCGGCCAGAACTCGAGATTGAAGAAATAGAAGCGCTCGTGCCAGATCGACAGCAGCACCGCCTGATCGGGCTGGTTGACGCCGCGATGCCAGCGCAGCCAGGGCAGCAGGTAGTAGACGCCGAGACAGACGATCAGCACCGCCCATTTGAAGTTGCGCACCGGGCCGTGCACCGACTTCGGGTAGACCCGCACGCGATTGGCATAGAGATGATCGCCGGCCTCCTCGCGCTGGAGCTGGAGCAGACGATCGGCCTTGCTGATGCGGGACATCGCATGGACGGTTCCTATTCGCCGCCGCCCAATGAATGCACGTAGAGCGCCAGGCTCTTGATGGTCGCTTCGTCGAGGCGGGTATGCCACGCTCGGCATCACGCCCATCCGCGGCGAGGTGATCTGCGCCACGACAGTTGCGCGGTCGTCGCCATAAAGGTGGACACGCGAGGCCAGCCTGGGAGCGCCCTTCTCGCGATCGCCCTGCCCTGCGTCGCCATGACACACGGCGCAGTTGTCGGCGAACAGTTTCTTGCCGGCGGACACGTCCTTGCCTGGCTCGGCGTTGCCGTAGAGGGTCATCACGTAGTCGGCGACCTGCTGGATCTCGGCGGGCTTCAGGATGCCGTCGACGCCAAAGCGCGGCATCTGCGACGTTGCGCGCCTTGTCGTCGCCCGCTGCGGATACCGTAGGTGATGGTCTGCTGGATCGCATCGAGCGAGCCGCCCCAGATCCACCCGCCGGCCGCGAGCGCCGGATAGCCCGGTTGACCGCCGCCGCCGGCGCCATGACAGGGCTGGCAGTTGTTGGCGAAGGCGATGCGTCCGGCGGTATCGGCCGCCGCCATGAGCTGCGGATCCTTGCGGATGTCGGCGAACGACAGCGCCTTGATCTTGTCCATCGTGCCGGCGCGCTGCTCGGCAACCGCCGCGCACGTCGTCGTCCACCGCGGTGCGCTGCGAATAGCCCAGCACGCCATGGAAATAGCCGGTGATGCCGGGCACCGACGGATACAGCACGCACCAAACCGACGGCCCAGGCGATGGTGGCGTAGAGCACATACAGCCACCACTTCGGCAGCGGCGTATTCAGTTCCTTCAGGCCGTCCCACTCGTGACCGGTGGTATCCGTGCCGGTGACGATGTCCTTCTCGATCTTGGTTGGCACAGCGGCGCTCCTCAGCGGTCGTCTTCGAGCGGGATGCGGCCGTGCCGCTCGATCTGGGACTTGCGCCCCGGCCAGTAGGTGGTGAGCAGGATCAGCACGAACACGGCGACCACCGGCGCGATCCAGTTGTGCTGAAGCCACACGATGATCGGTCATCATTGCTGCAACCGTTCGTTGGCGGGATCGGCGAAATCGACCATCGTGCCGAGCACCTGGAGATAGGCGACCAGCGCATCCATTTCGGTGACCTCGCGGCCGTCGCCGGGCACCGTCACCGCCTTTGGATAGCGCTTCAGCAGATCGCCGTTGTCGGCGTTCGGATTGGCCTGAGCCGCAAGATCGGCCGCCGCGTTGGCGATCTCGTCATCGGTGTAGGGCACGCCCACGGTGCGCAGCGTGCGCAGGCGCGCGACGATATCGTCGGTCTCGAGCGGCGTGTCGGCCAGGAAGGCGTAGTGCGGCATCAGCGATTCCGGCACCACGCTCTGCGCGTTGTTCAGATGCGCGTAGTGCCAGTCGCTGGAGTATTTGCCGCCGACACGCGCCAGATCGGGACCGATGCGCTTGGAACCCCACTGGAACGGATGGTCGTACATGCTCTCGGCCGCGAGCGAGAAGTGGCCGTAGCGTTCCACTTCGTCGCGCAGCGCGCGGATCTGCTGGCTGTGGCACAGATAGCAGCCCTCGCGCACATAGATGTCGCGGCCGCGCTGCTCCAGCGGCGAATAGGGACGCACGCCCTTCACATGCTCGACCGTGGTCTCGATGGTGAACAGCGGCACCACCTCGACGATGCCGCCGATCGCGACGGTGACCAGGGTCAGCACCAGCAACAGAAAGGCGTTCCGCTCGATGAATTCCTGGCGGATGAACATTGGCTTATTCTCCCGCCACGGCGGCGACTGCGCCCGGCATCACGAATGGCGCTTGGGTCGGTGCGGCTGCGCACCGTCTGGATCAGGTTGTAGACCATGATCAGCGCGCCGCTGAGGAACACAGTCCGCCCAGCAGCCGGATCACGTAGAACGGATGCACCGCGACGACGGACTCGGCGAACGAGTATTGCAGGAAGCCGAACTGGTCGTAGGCGCGCCACATCAGGCCCTGCATGATGCCGGCGACCCACATCGAGGTGATGTAGAACACGATGCCCAGCGTCGCGATCCAGTAGTGCCAGGACGCCAGGCGCGTCGAATACAGCGCGCTGCGTTTCCACAGCACCGGCACCAGGTAGTACAGCGCGCCGAAGCTGATGAACGCGACCCAGCCCAGCGCGCCGGAATGCACGTGGCCGATGCCCCAGTCGGTGTAGTGCGACAGCGCGTTGACGTCGCGGATCGACATCACCGGGCCCTCGAACGTCGACATGCCGTAGAAGCCGACCGCGGTGACCGAGAAGCGCAGGCCCGGATCGGTGCGCAACTTGTCCCACGCGCCCGACAGCGTCATCAGGCCGTTGATCATGCCGCCCCAGGACGGCATCCACAGCATGATCGAGAACGCCATGCCCAGCGTCTGGGTCCAGTCGGGCAGCGCGGTCCAGTGCAGATGATGCGGACCGGCCCAGATATACAGGAACACCAGCGACCAGAAATGCACGACCGACAGCCGGTATGAGTAGATCGGCCGGTTCGCCGCCTTCGGAATGAAGTAATACATCATCCCCAGGAAGCCGGCGGTCAGGAAGAAGCCGACCGCGTTGTGGCCGTACCACCACTGGATCATCGCGTTCTGCACGCCTGACGCCATGGAGTAGCTCTTGCGCAGGAGAAGACCGAGATCGGCATCGACGATGTTGTTGCCGATATGCAGCACGGCGATGGTCAGGATGAAGGCGAGGTAGAACCAGTTGGCGACGTAGATGTGCGGCTCCTCGCGCTTCATCAGCGTGCCGATGAAGATGACCGCGTAGCGCGACCCAGACGATGGTCAGCCAGAGATCGATGATGCCATTGCGGCTCGGCGTATTCCTGGCTCTTGCTGAAGCCCATCACGTAGGACAGCGCCGCCATCACGATGAAGAACTGGTAGCCCCAGAACACGAAGTTCGCGAGCGCCTCGCCGCCGAACAGCCGCGCGCGGCAGGTGCGCTGCACGACGTAGAACGAGGTGCCGAACAACGCCGATCCGCCGAAGGCGAAGATCGCCGGCCGAGGTGTGCACCGGGCGCAGGCGGCCGAAATTGATGAACGAGAGGCCGAGGTTGAACTGCGGCCAGGCCAGTTCGGTGGCGAGGTAGACGCCGACCAGGAAGGCCACGATCGCCCAGAACATCGGCGGCGATGACGAATTTCTTGACCACCGCCTCGTTGTAGTCCGGGGCCGGGCGATGCATGGAGAGTGCGACATCAGCCACGGCGAGCGGCCTCCAGCTTGTCGAAGTGCCGGCGCAGCAGGCCGAATTCGAAGACGCAGGCGAAACCGAACAGCGAGAAGCCGAACACGTACATCTCGTCGTCCATCGCGCCGGAGGCGAGGATCAGGCCGATCAGGCCGAGCGCGGCCATCAACAGGCCGACGATGAGATCGCTTGGCTCGATAGTCCATGGAACACTCCGGTAGGGGTCCCAGGAAACTGCCGCGCCGGCGTTAACGGATCATTGATCTGGATCAATGTGGACTGCGGGAGGGTCGCAGAAGTTGGCGCATGGTTGCTCCTCTGTCTTGCGCGCCGCAGGGTGGAAGGCGGAGGCTCGGGGTGCGATGATCGCCACTCTTGCCGCCTGGTGCGGGTCCGCGTTGTGGCCTGGCGGGCTTGCTGCCTCGGCCTTTTCCTCGCCGGAATGGCCGGCAGCACCATGCACTGCGTGCCGATGTGCGGCGGGTTCGTGCTTGGCCAGGTCGCCGACGGCATGGCGCGGCTGCCGGCGACGCGGCTGTGCGAATGGCAGCGCGTCAGCCGTGGCGCGCTGCTGCCCTACCACCTGGGACGGCTGACGACCTACGCGGGCCTTGGCGCGCTGGGTGGCGCCGCGACGGGCCGGCTGCCGTGGTTCGGCGTCGCCTCGGCCGGTCTCCTGCTGGTGGGCGCCGCGCTGTTCCTGGCGCATGTCGCGCGCGTTCTGCCGGGACTGGACCGCGCGCCTGCCGGCTGGACCCGCGCCATCGCCCGGCTGGCGAAGCGCGCACGAGCGGCGGCTATCCACTCGGCATCGTCCTCGGCTTCCTGCCCTGCGGCTTTCTCTACGCGGCGCTGGCCGCCAACGCGGCCAGCGGTAGCCCGCTGCTCGGCGCCCTGGGCATGCTGTGCTTCGGGCTTGGCACCGTTCCGGCGCTGGTGGCCGTCGGCATAGCGGGACAGGCGGCGGGACGGCGCTGGCATCGCGGCATCGCCGCCGCCGCACCGGTGGTGATGCTGCTCAACGCGACGCTGCTCATCGTGCTGGCACTGCGGGGACTAGCGATCGAGCTGTGAACCCCCTCCCCTGGAATCCTGCGCGGACTTGACGCGCCGGGCGTCCACCGGCGCACAATCGCCGAAGCTCAGGAGGTTCGGCGGATGACCACGACCCTGCCCATCGACCAGATGATCGACGTCAAGCGCGGCATGATCAGCCGCGAGATCTTCGTCTCGCCCGACTTCTACCGCGAGGAACTGGACAAGCTGTTCACCCGCGCCTGGCTGTTCGTCGGGCACGAGAGCCTGATCCCCAAGCCGGGCGACTTCTTCGTCTCGCGCATGGGCGAGGAGTTGGTGATCCTGTGCCGCGACGCGCAAGGCGCGGTGCATGTGTTCCTGAACTCGTGCCGCCATCGCGGCATGAAGGTGTGCCGCTACGAGCAGGGCAATACGTCGCTGTTCGTCTGCCCGTATCACTCGTGGAGCTACACCACCGACGGCAAGCTCCAGGGCGTGCCGCTGTATCGCGCGCTGTACGAAGGCACGCTGAACCGCGACGAATGGTCGCTGATCGAGGTGCCGAGGCTGGCGCTGTACAAGGGCACGGTGTGGGCGTCGTGGGATGCCGGCGGCGCCCGATCTGCTGGACTATCTCGGCAGCGCGGTCGATCACCTCGACCAGGTGCTGGACTGCCGCGACGGACGGCCCGGCGGATCGGAAGTGATCGGCGTGCACAAATGGGTATTCCCGTCCAACTGGAAGTTCGCGGCGGAGAATTTCCTCGGCGACACCTATCACAATCCGTCGCATCGCTCGGTGGACATGATCGGCATCGGGCCCAGCGCGCAGCGCGGCCAGAAAGGGCGGCGCGACAACGAATACAACAAGGGCCAGCACGTGTGGGTCGGCCATCCGGCCGGCCATGGCATGCACAGCGTGCTGATGCCGCGACACGATGGAATACGAGTCATCCTACGCGCAGTATCCGATCGTCGATGAGTACTTCCGCCACTGCTTCGACGAGCGGAAGCGCCGGCTGGGCGAGAAGGCGCGGCTGCTGCCGTTCACCGGCAACATCTTCCCCAACGCCTCGTATCACGGCCGCCAGCCGCGCGGCATCTGCGTCTGGCATCCGCACAGCCCGACCGAGACCGAGGGCTGGCGCTTCTTCCTGGTCGATGCCGATGCACCGGCCGAGGTGAAGGACGTGCTGCGGCGCTTCTACATGCGCTACTCGGGGCCGGCGGGCATGACCGAGCAGGACGACATGGAGAACTGGCTGTATGCCACCGCGGCGTCGCAAAGGCACGATCGCGCGGCGCTATCCGTTCAACTACCAGATGTCGATGGGCGCGTACAAGACCAACGACCCGATCCCGGGCGACGTGTCGCTGCAGATCACCGATCAGACGCCGCGCAACTACTATCGTGTCTACGCGTCGTATCTGAACGGCGATGACTGGGACACGCTGATCGGCCGTGATCGCGGTCCGATGCAGGTGGCGGCGGAGTAGCCGTCCGCATCAGACAATGGCAGCAAGCCGTCCGGCGCCAACGTGCTCGCCGCCTCTCCGGAGTACCGAGGCAGGGGTCGGAACCCAAAATTCAAACTTGGGCGCCAGATTCGCACGAACCTGTCGGTAGTGTCTCAGTTCGAATAAGGTCCAAACCCACTGGCCATTGGTATCTATTGCATCGACGGGCTGATAAACGCCATATTGGCCGGTATGGATAGCTACCGAATTATCCCAGGACGCCGCGTCTACCGGGTCGAGGCCGTCGATTTGGACGGCAACATCCGGATCGTCGGAACCTGGCCAACTGAAGAGACTGCAATTTCACATCTAAAGACGCTGCGAGAACGTGCTGAGGCGGCCGGTCGTGCTCCTCGAACGCCCTTTGAACGAGACTGGCGGGGCTGAGAAGCCGGAAGCACGCGAAGGCTAACGCAAGGTCGGTTTATCGAGCGTATCCCAGCCATAAGCGCGAGCCACCCGATCGAGAATTTCCTGCGCGACGAACTGTCCGTTCTCGCCGTTCGTCATCACGACCAAGCCATAACCTTTGGCACGATGCGCGGTTGACAAGCAGCGAAATCCCCAATTGCTGCCGCCATGTTCGAAATACCAGCCCTCGCCCTTTCGCGCGATGGAAAACCCGACGGCGTAAGAGCCCACGCCCACTGGCGTCATCATCTCCTGCATCGTGGCGCGCGTGAGCACCGAACTCGATTGCCCGGCCATTGTTCGCTGGACTTCGATCATGAACTTCGCGAGATCAATCGGAGTGGTCCATAGTCCAGCCGCTGCCTGTTCGGGGTAAACGTGCCACCGCGCGCCCATGCCTTTTCCGAGCCAATCGTGGCCTCGCGAGGTCAGTTTCTCTCGATCGGCGGTCAGAGGTTGTTCGAAGGTGCTGCTGGTCATGCCGATCGGGCCGAAAACCCAGTCCTGCATAATGTCCGTGAAAGGTCTGCCGACCGCATCCGTGAGCGCAATCTGCTGGATCATGACGCCCCCACCTGAATATTGGGCTGCGACGAGGGGCGCACGGACCAATCGAACCGGGCCGACGTTGGACGGTGGCTGACCGTCAAGAATCTGCTGCACCGTCGGTAGAGGCGCTCCAGGTTCGTAGCCGGGGAACCCGAAGCCGTCTCCGGTGCCGGATGTGTGGCTCATGAGTGTTCGCGGCGTTACGGGCTGACCGCCTTCGAAAGGCGCGTCCGGCAGCCTCCAGGAGGTCAAGATGGTGTTGACGTCCTGGTCGAGACCAAACGTGCCGTTTTCAACGGCTTTGAGCGACGCCATCGCTGCAACCGGCTTGCTCGTGGATGCAGCCTGATACAGCGTTTCGTTTGTGACGGGAGTGCCGGTTTCGACGTCAGCCACTCCCCAGGACTTTGCCAAGTGGATCGCAAAATCATGGATCACGGCGACACTCACTCCGGGCACGTGATAGTAGGCCATCACCTCCGGGATCGTGAGTGAATCAGCGCCCTGGCGATTGGGTAGCTGAGGAGCTTCAACTTCTGCGATCATCTGGGGACTGCCTCGGAACGCCCGCGGAAATAGGGATTGGTCGGCCACGGTGGCGTGGGACAGCCTGATGTGGACCGCAACCACCCGCACACAGCATAAGCGCGATGGAGTCCGCTTTGCCAGTGACGTGACCGATGCCGAGTGGGCGCCGATCGAGCCATTCGAATTAGCCTTCGCTGACACAGCCTATGCCGCATAGCGTGTGGCCGAGGCCACTCAGATCGGCCGTCGCAGGAATGCCGTCGGACAGAGCTCCAGCAGTCGCGCGTAGAGACGAAGCGACCGGAGGCCTGACCATGGCGTCACGCTCTCCCGAGCTGGCGGCGCGACCCGAGGGCCACGCGCGACAGCCGCTCCGTTTCCGCACGCAACGTGGTCTGGCCAAGCGCCGTGAGCCGGTAATCCATGCGGCGCGGGTCTTGGGTGTCGCCCCTGCCGACCAGGTCCGCCTCGATCATGCGGTCGAGCGAGCCGTACAGCGTTCCCGGACACGGTGCTCCAGTATTGAACCTTGCCAAACGGCGGCGTCCTAAGCCGGTCGTGCTGCGCGGCTATAAGGTGCGGTCACCGATGCTGAACGCTCGTTGCCGCGCGCAGCGGCTTCAACGCCCCGCCCCACGCGATGACCTGATCGAGCATGCCAGTGACCGTCGGCTCCAGATGAGAACCGGGCTTGAAGGTGGCGAAATTCTCGAAATCGCTGAAGAGCGACAGGCCGACCTGCGCGCGCACATCGGCGAGCTCGACGTTGCTGACCACTTGGCGGAGTATTTCCACGGCACGCGCGCCACCGTTGCCGCCATAGCCAACGAATCCGACGGACTTGTTGTTCCATTCGCGGTACAGGAAGTCGATCGCGTTCTTGAGCGCGCCGGACGGGCCATGATTGTATTCAGGTGTCACGAAAACGAATGCGTCAAACTGCTCGATCTTGGCCGCCCAGGCTTTGGTGTGCGGCTGGCTGTACTGACCCATGGCTGGCGGCATCGGCTCATCGAGCAGGGGCAGGTTGAAATCCTTTATATCGACGATTTCAAACGCAGCGTCGCCGCGTTTGCTCGCGATGTCATAGACCCAGCGCGCGACGGCCTCCGCCTTGCGCCCCGGCCGCGTGCTTCCAATGACGATTGCGACTTTCAGCATGAGTGGATCTCCCATTCTGGCAGCGAGAGATGCTTGCTTCTCTCCGCCTTCGTTGGAGAAGAATGGAGGCTGGCGGTTCCGTCGATAAGACGGTATTCTCCGCATGGGTTATTCGGAATTATCGAACAATGCGCGGCCCAGAGCTGGCGGAGATGAATGCCTTCGTTACCGTTGCCGAGCGCCGCAGCTTTGCCAATGCGGCCGTCCAGCTCGGCATGTCTCGTTCTCGATTGAGTGAAACCATTCGCGAGCTCGAGGGCAGGCTCGGCGTGCGGCTTCTCAACCGCACCACTCGCAGCGTGGCGCCGACGACCGCAGGCGAGCGGCTGCTCGCCCAGATACGCCCGCTCCTCGACGACTTCGACACCGTCCTCGATTCGATCAACGCATTCCGCGACAAGCCGGCTGGACTGCTGCGCCTTACCGTGCTGCCGCCGGCCGCCAGCTTCATGTTGGCGCCGCTGCTTTCGCGCTTTCTCCTGCAATACCCGGCGATCGATCTGGAGATCTCTGTCGATGCGGCGTTGACCGACATCGTTGCCGGCCGCTTCGATGCGGGAATACGCGCCGGCGACCACGTGGAGCGAGACATGATCGCGATGCGCATCGGCGAGGAGATCCGCAGCGTGGTCGTCGCCGCGCCGGACTACCTGGCGCGGCACAAGCGGCCGACAACACCGCAGGATCTCGCGGCGCACAATTGCATCCGCTTCCGTTTCCCAAGCGGCGTGCTCCTGCCCTGGCAGTTTGAGAAGAAGGGCCGGCAGGTGGAGGTGGCGGCTGAGGGCCGCCTTACCGTCAACGATCCAGAGCTCGCCCTCAAGGCCTCGCTGGACGGCGTTGGCGTGCTCTACACGGTTCTCGGCTATGCAGCGCCAGAGATCAACGCGGGGCGCTTGGTTCCCTTACTGGAGGACTGGCAGCCGCGGTCTACGGCAATCTTTCTTTATTATCCCAGCCGGCGGCAGGTGCCGGTGCCGCTGCAGGCATTCGTAGAGTTCCTGCGGGAGAACCTGCGGGCGCATTGAGGCGCGACGGCGGAATGCCCCGACACGTATGACCACCTCCGACACGAACCCGTGGCGACATGAACACACGAACCATTCGGTAGTGCGAATCAGCGTGCATCATGCATGCGCTACACCAAATGCGCACACAGAGCTGCTACGCACTCCGTTGACCGAGCGGGGTCGAGTGCCGAACCGTCCTCCCCAACGACGGACCACGCACACCGCCGGCCCCGAGCTCCGGACAGGACTGCCGACGAAAGGTCGCGGACGATTACGTCCGCATTGGAGAAAAGAACATCTGCGGCTGAACGACCGAGAGAGGCGTTGATAGGAATTCTTTCTTGACAAACAGCCGCAATCATGTTCCTATTCCGTTCATGTCCGCCGCGGCCCCCGACCCAGCCCCCCAAGCCACCCGCTCCTTCAGCCTCCTCGTCCTGGTCCGCGCGCTCATCGACTACGGCCGCGAACTCACCGCCACGCTGCGCCAGCATGGCACCGCCGCCCTCGGCCTCTCCGTCCGCCACTTCGGCACCGACGATGTCGCGTTGATCCTCGCGCGCATCGCCCACGGCCTGCATCTCGCCGCCGCGCTCGAGCTGCGCATCACCGCCACCGCGCCCCGTCTGGACGCCGACCCCAAGCCGCACCGCACCCCAACACACTCCACACCGCGCGCCCCGCGAACCGTCGCACCGCGCGACGACAAAGCCGCCCCCCTCGCCGCCATTGCCAACGCCGGAGCAGATCGCCGCGGAGGTTCGCCGCCGGCCGATCGGCGCGGTGATCGCCGATATCTGCCGCGACCTCGGCATCACGCCGAGCCACAAATTGTGGCGGGCCCTGCAAAGCGCCATCATCCGCTACGGCGGCAACTACGCCCGCCTGATAACGGACATGATGGACCGGGTGTTTCCGCTTCCCGTCCCCACCGCCCTCCTCCCCTCACCCAAGCGATCGACCACACAAGCCGGCGCTGACCCGCCCTGACCCGCTGACCCGCGCAAGGTTCCCAAACCGCTGCGCAAGGCTTGACGCTGAGGCCGCTCCTGACCGCACAATCGGCGGCGCAGAGAGAGGTCCCGCCAATGACCACGACCTTGCCGATCGACCAGATGATCGACCCACAGCGCGGCATCATCAGCCGCGAGATCTTCGTCTCGCCCGAACTGTATCGCGAGGAACTGGAGAAGCTGTTCACCCGCGCCTGGCTGTTCGTCGGGCACGAAAGCCTGATCCCCAAGCCTGGCGACTTCTTCGTCTCGCGCATGGGCGAGGAGTCGGTGATCCTGTGCCGCGACGCGCAGGCGCGGTGCACGTGTTCCTGAATTCCTGCCGCCATCGCGGCATGAAGGTCTGCCGCTACGAGCAAGGCAACACGTCGCTGTTCGTCTGCCCCTATCACTCCTGGAGCTACACCACCGACGGCAAGCTCCAGGGCGTGCCGCTGTATCGCGCACTGTATGAAGGCACGCTGAACCGCGAAGAATGGTCGCTGATCGAGGTGCCGAAGCTCGCGCTGTACCACGGCACCGTGTGGGCATCGTGGGACCCGGAAGCGCCCGACTTCGTGACATATCTCGGCGATGCAGCCGAACACCTGGACCATGTGGTGGATTGCCGCGACGGAAGGCCGGGCGGCGCCGAAGTGATCGGCGTCCACAAATGGGTGTTCCCGTCCAACTGGAAGTTCGCCGCGGAGAATTTCCTCGGCGACACCTACCACAACCCGTCGCACCGCTCGGTCGACATGATCGGCATGGGCCCCTCCGGCCAGCGCGGCGCATCCAGCCGGCGCGACAACGAATATGCCGGCGGACAACGCTTCTGGGTCGGCTTTCCGCAGGGCCACGGCCTGACCGGCGCGCTGATGCCGGAGCAGACCGAGTATGTCTCGACCTATCAGCATCACCCGATCGTCGACGAGTACTTCCGCCACTGCTTCCACGAGCGCAAGCGCCGGCTTGGCGCGAAGGCGCGCAACATGTCGCTGGTCGGCAACTTCTTCCCGAACGCCTCGTATCATGGGCGGCAGCCGCGCGGCATCTGCGTCTGGCATCCGCACAGCCCGACCGAGACCGAAGGCTGGCGCTTCTTCATGGTCGACGCCGATGCGCCTGCCGAAGTGAAGGATGTGCTGCGCCGCTACTACATGCGCTACTCGGGACCCGCCGGCATGACCGAGCAGGACGACATGGAGAACTGGCTGTACGCCACCGCCGCCTCCAAAGGCACGATCGCACGGCGCTATCCGTTCAACTACCAATCATCGATGGGGGCGTACAAGACCAACGACCCGATCCCTGGCGATGTGTCGCTGCAAATGACCGACCAGACGCCGCGCAACTACTATCGTGTCTACGCCTCGTATCTGAACGGCGCGCCCTGGGACGAGCTGCTGGGACGCCCGCAGATGCAGGTGGCGGCCGAATGATGCGCCCGCTCGCGTGGTATCAGCTCCGCGAGGAGATCGAGGACTTCCTGTATCTCGAAGCCGATCTGCTGGATCAGCGGCGGTTCAAGGAGTGGCTCGAACTGCTGGCCGAGGACCTGGTGTATTTCATGCCGATGCGCCGCAACGTGAAATTCGGCCAGCACGCGGAGCGGGAGAACACCAGGCAGGGCGAAGGCATAAGCTGGTTCGACGAGGACAAGTGGACGCTTGGCAAGCGGGTGGAGCAGATCCTGACCGGCGTGCACTACGCCGAGGAGCCGCTGTCGCGCGTCACCCACATGGTGAGCAACGTGCGGTTGCTGGATGTGCGGCCTTCGGTCGAGGATGCACAGGAAGTCACCGTGGGGTGCCGGTTCCTGGTGTATCAGAACCGGGTCGAATACGAGAACTTCACCTTCGTCGGCCGGCGGACCGATGAGCTGCGGCGGGTGGGAACGTCGTGGCAGATCGCGCGGCGGGAGATCATCCTGGAGCAGAACGTGCTGCTGGCGAAGAACCTGAGTATCCTCTTCTGATGATCGAACTGAGCGGCTCGCGGTCGGCAACACTTCGCCTCGTTGGCGGCATTACCGCCGAGGTGCTGGAGATCGTCAACGACGAATGGGCGAAAGTGCGCCTGATCGAGGTGCCGAACGGCGAAGCCGGTGACGAGGAACTCTGTCACGCCACCGACGTGATCGAAGTCGTCTGACAATGCTGCGCGTCGGCTTCCTCCCGAGCGACTTCAACCCGATGGTGTTGGTACTCGGCGAGGCCGAAGACCTGCGCCTGTTCGCCGGCGTGCTGCGCCGCTTCGCGCGCGAACTGGCGAGGTGCGGCTGGATCAACTCGGCTTCTGCGCCTCGCCTCGCACCGCGCTGACCGTGACGGCGTCGGCCGGTCCGCCGGGCATTCAGTCCATGGCCGACAACTGCTTCGTCTGGCGCCTCGACGCGGACCGCGCAACGGCATTCGCCGATCAGATCGATCAGCTTGCGGTGCCGTCGCGCGCCGCCGGTTCCGAAATCCTCGAATGCACCACCGAGGAGGAGATCCCGGTCAAGGTCTCCCGCGGCGAATACACAGACGATTTCCTACAAGGCTAGTGCCTGTCGTCGCGAGCGGCTGTCATGTATGGACGGCCCCCGTTAGGCAAGAAGCAAAAGCGGTGACGGCGGAGCGGTCTGGAGCGTTCATGTATCCGGCCTGTTTGTGCGGTCGGGAAAGACCGCTGGCCCCGATGGGTTACGCGAACCAGGTTCCCAGCATTGCGACGTGCTGAACGCGCGATGACAGAACGGAGTGTCCTGGTTCTGGTCCTGACCAATGTGCCGTCGGTGCGGTTTGCTCCTTGCGGGATATGGGTCGTGCGGTGCGGCCTGAGTGTTGCTGCCACAGAGATTGTTGCCCTGGCCAAATCCGATCCCGAGCCAGGCTTCGCCGTGGCGTGCGGGGTCAAGCCTCGCGCAGCGACCGCCGGCGGCGGCTCGGGCTTGACGCCGCACGCCACGGCGCAAGCACAATCGGGGTCCGGATCGGGCAATCTCCGCGGCAAGGGCATCAGGGGTGCGCCGCCACGGCCCGATAGTTGTCGCCCGAGCGCAGCATCGCCCAGGCGATGCGTGCGATCCTGGCCGCCTGGGCGACGGTGGCGACCTTGAACGGCCTGCGCGCCATGATGCCCTGCACCCAGGCGCTGGCCTGGCCCGGCTTCACTCTGGCCCGGCGCATCCGATTGGCGGCGCCGAGCACCAGCAATCGTCGCAGACTGTGATCGCCCTGTCGGCTGATGTGGCCGATGCGGGTCTTCTCGGCGCTGTTGTTGGTGAGCGGCGTCAGGCCGATCCAGGCGGCACAGTCGCGCGCGGTGTCGAAGCGGCGCGCATCGCCGACCGCCATCACCAGCGCGTGGGCGATCAGCGGACCGACGCCGGGGATCTGTTGCAGGCGACGCATGCGCTCATCGCTCTTGGCGCAGGCGACGATGCGGGCTTCAAGTTCCGCGATGCTGGCGTCCAGGGCGCGCCATTGCTCGACCAGCGGCCTGAGCGCGCTCAGCAGCAACGCCGGGATGGCGGGATCGCCAGCGTCGATGCGAGCGACCAAGGCCTTGAAGCCGCGCAGGCCAGTGCCGGCAACGATGCCCATCTCGCTCAGTATACCGCGGGTGGCGTTTATTGTCTGTGTCCGCTGCTTCACCAGCAGATCGCGCGACCGTTCCAACGCTCGCCCGACCTGCTGCTCGACGCTTTTGACCGGCACGAACCGCATGTTGGACCGCTGCACGGCCTCGCAGCAGGCCTCGGCGTCACGCAGATCGCTTGCCGCGTTTGACATAGGCCTTCACATACTTCGCGTGCATCAGCCGTACCTCGTGGCCCTGCGCGCTGAGCACGCGGCCCCAGTGGTGCGCCGAGCCACATGCCTCCATGCCGATCAGCGACGGCGGCTGTTTGGCAAGGAACCCCGCCAGCTCCTCGCGTCGCAGCCGTTGGCGCCACAGCACATGCCCCGCTCCGTCTTCCGCGTGCAGTTGAAACACGTTCTTCGCAAGGTCGATCCCAATGATGCTACGCTCCATAGCGGACGGTCTCCTTCGCTGCCCTGTTCATCAATGGCCAGCTTGGCACAATGATGCCGTCAGGGGGCCGTCCACCCAGCATTGCGAGA
>CAVPTU010000059.1:0-136279 GCA_963708565.1 uncultured Alphaproteobacteria bacterium | reverse complement strand
TGACGCGGCGGCGCTTGACGCTAGCGGGGTGGCGGCCCTATCTCCGGCGCCTCGCGGATCGGATGGCGGCGTAGCTCAGCGGTAGAGCAGGGGAATCATAATCCCTTGGTCGGTGGTTCAAATCCGCCCGCCGCTACCATCCCATTACCTAGCAAAGGCAATCAGTGAGGCGCTCCGAGCCAGGCCGCACAATGGTGGGCCGGGGAGGACTCGAACCAACCGACCTCGCGCTTATCAAGCGCGTAATCTGACGCTGTGCTACCGGCCCAAAGAGAAAGCCGCCCGCGGCTACCCCGTGTTGAAATGCTTTACCAGCATTGGCGTGACCTGCACCGGCTCGCCGGCGGCAAACGCTATCCAAGTGAAGCAGCAAGCGAGCGTGCCGACATTCTTCGGTAACTTGATCGGGGTCAGCTCGCTGAGCATTTCGGCGATGGCGACAGCAGGGGCAAAGGGCGGACAATCGACCCCCATCGACGTGATGATCGTTCTTGATACGACGCAGTCGATGCCGAACACGAAGGACTTCAAGCTGCAAGGGCTACGACGCCTACGTTCCCTCAACGCCGTATAAGATCGACTGTGCCTTGGCCGGTGTCAGGGCACTGCTGAGGGGATTCTGACCGACTATCGATCAGGTCGGCACCATGGTCTTCCCAGGGCTTCAAAGTGCCAGGCGAGCCAAGATTACGCTTGCGGCAGTGGTTCCCCAACAGTCGTCGCTTACAACAGCAGACCGCGCACGGCCGCCCGAGCGAACCCGGGCGGCGAGTTGGGTATTATCGCCTGGTCGTGGGCTGCCTGGCGCCCGCGCCGGGGCGGTTACCGACCGCGACGGCGCGGCCATGGCATCCGAAGGACGGCCGGTTGACGCTATCTACGCCTTGCTCCCTTCGTGCCGGCTCGCTCGATTGCGCAGGCGTGCGGCCAGAAAGCGCCGCCCGCCGAACGAGGGAGATGGGTGGCGCGGCCGCTCTCCCATCCTCGTCGCCAGTCCCGACGTTTGATGCCTTCTCTCTGGTAGGGACACCGGTATTCAGATTTGCCAGCTTTACCGGCCTGGAACCCCTCTTCGTAAGCGAGCATCTGATTTCGTCTCCAGGTTGAGTGGGTATTTAGAACGATATCAAAATGCACCGATTCGGAAGTCAGGTTTTCGCGTGCCGATAAACCGCCCCCACATACCCAATGCCGCCGTCTCCGCTTGCCGCCACCTTGCCGTTCGCCGCGACCAGTCCGGCTCACGCCTCGCCCGACTATCCACCCTCAGAGTTTGGTGGACGCGCGGGACAGTAGTTTCCAGTCCCAGCCTTGCTTTTGCCAGTTCATCAGGATGTGAAGGTTGGTGGAGCTCTTCTTGCCATCGGCGATCGATTCGCTCTCGGCGACCCAATGGAACCGCACGATCGCGACATCGCCGACCACGCGGATCGAGGGATCCTTGTATTCCAGCAGAACGAACTTCGATTTTCCGGCGGTGGCGTTCTTGATGAATGTCGCTTTGTCCGACAGCTTACGAACGGCCGCGTTCCTCGTAGACTTCGCCCCCTCAAGCCATGCCGCTGTGGTTTGCCCTCCACAGCTCGCTCGAACCGCCACCACATGTTATGAGAAGTTGGATACAGCGGTCACAGCCGGGAGACCCAGATGATGACTAGGTTCATACTATCGGCGACCGCACTGTTCACCGCGCTCATGGCCGTTCCGCAGCGCTCGGCAACCGCCGACCCGCTGCACATCTATGCTGCGGGGAGCCTAACCAGCGCATTCATCGACATGCTGAAGATATTCCCCGCACCGGACGGCGCCGTAGGCACGCCCCTATTCGGTCCGTCGGGCGTGTTGCGCGAAAAGATCGAACACGGGGATCACGCTGACATCTTCGCGTCGGCAGACATGGAGCAGCCGCGCAGTCTGGCACGCACGCGCAGCGGATCGCCGGTCGTGATGTTCACACGGAACCGGCTATGTGCATTGGGGCGAGCCAGCCTTGGGCTGACCCCTGACAACCTGCTCGACGAGTTTCTGGCACCGTCGGTGCGATTGGCGACATCGACGCCTGGTGCCGATCCTGGCGGCGATTACGCTTGGGCTGTCTTCGCCCGGGCCGAAGCGATCCATCCAGGTGCGCAGGCTATCTTGCAGTCGAAGGCCATGAAGCTGGTTGGAGGATCGGACACAGTGCCCCTGGTACCAGGGCGAGGCGCCGTGCAGGGTATCTTCATCGCTGACCGCGCCGACGTGATGCTAGGCTATTGCAGCAGCTCAGCATCGGTCGCACGCGAGCTTGGCAATCTGACCGTCACCCAACTTCCGCCGGCGCTGACGGTCGGTCCCGCATATGGCTTGATCGTCCTATCGGATCAACCTTTGGCCGCACGCTTCGCGCTGTTCGTCCTTTCGGAGCAAGGGCAGACGATTTTGCGACAGCATGGCTTTGACCCGATCGGTCTGCCGCGTCGTCAGCGCTTGCCCTGCTGGGCATCCACGAATGCACGCAGCACGGCGTTCATGCGGGTCTGATAACCGGGGCCGCCATCGCGGAACCAGTCGAGTATGTCCTGGTCGATCCGCAGCGAGATCGCCTGCTTCGGCTGCGGCCAGGCGACCTTCAGGTTGGTCCATGCCGCCGGTCTCTTCGCTCCTGTCCTGCCTGCTTTCGCCTTCGATTTCGAAGCTGACTTGCTGCATCGCCCGGGCCATGTTTTCTCCCCGCCGTGGACCTTCGCGTCGTCCATACAAGCGTATCGGCCGGCCGGCAAGAAGTCCCTTTGCCCGCCCGCTGCTGCTGCTCAGTCCCCGCCCAGCGCCGCCTCCGCGGCGCGCACCGCCTGCAGCGGCACCGACGCGCGGCCCACCACCTGGCCGCCGACGCAGGCAAGCCAACCCGCCCCGTCCGGCGGTCCGCCGGGCCGCAGCTCGATCACCTTCGCCTCCTCGTCCAGCGCCACCGCGCGGTAGGCTGCGCCAGCCTGACCACACCGGTCCCAGAATGCGAACGACGCGGGCGATGGCCTCGCCCGCGTCGTTGTGTCCGATCCATTCGAGGGTCCGGTGGACACCGGTCCCCTCCTCCTGCCGGCCCCGCATCCAGTGGAGGCGGGGGGCGTGCACTAGGCTGCCCCCTTCATGCGAAAGCCGCCCTCATGCGCTCTTGGCCATGATCTCGTCCGCGATCGCCCGCGGCACCGGATCGTAGTGGTGGAACTGCATGGTGAAAGACGCTCGTCCCTTGGTCATGCTTCTTAGATCTGAAATATAACCGAACATCTCCTTGAGGGGAACATGGGCCCGGACGATCACCGTGGTCCCGGTGCTCTCCTGGTTCTGGATCATGCCGCGGCGCCGGTTCAGGTCGCCCACCACATCGCCAACGTGATCGGCCGGCGTCGTGACCTCGATGTCCATCACCGGCTCGAGGATGATCGGCGCGGCCTTCTTCATGCCGTCGCGGAAGCACGACTTCGCGGCGATCTCGAACGCCAATGCGGACGAGTCGACATCGTGGTACTTGCCGTCCAGCAGCGAGTACTTGAAGTCCACCGTCGGGAAGCCGGCCAGCACGCCGGTCTCGGCCTGCTGCCTGATCCCCTTCTCCACCGCCGGGATGTATTCCTTCGGCACCGACCCGCCGACCACCTTGTTCTCGAACACGACGCCCTCATTGCGGGCGAGCGGTTCGAACATGATCTTCACCTCGGCGTACTGGCCGGAGCCACCGGTCTGCTTCTTGTGCGTGTAGGTCTCGGTGTGTGGCCGGCTGATCGTCTCGCGATACGCCACCTGCGGCGCGCCGATGTTCGCCTCGACGCTGTACTCGCGGCGCAGGCGATCGATGATGATCTCCAGGTGCAGCTCGCCCATGCCGGAGAGGATCGTCTGCCCGGTCTCCTGATCGGTGCGCAGCCGCAGCGACGGGTCCTCGGCCGCCAGCTTCTGCAGCCCAAGCGACATCTTCTCCACCGCCTCCTTGGTGCGCGGCTCGACCGAGATGTCGATCACCGGCACCGGGAACGCCATCCGCTCCAGCACCACCTGATCCTGCTGCGACGCCAGCGTATCGCCGGTGCCGGTGTCCTTCAGCCCGACGAAGGCGGCGATGTCGCCTGCGTGCACCTCCTTGATCTCGGCCCGCTTGTCGGCGTGCATCTGGAACATCCGCCCGATGCGCTCACGATGGCCCTTGGTGGTGTTCATCACCGTGTCGCCGGATTTCAGCGTGCCGGCATAAACGCGCACGAAGGTCAGCGTGCCGTATTTGTCGTTGATGATCTTGAATGCCAGCCCGGCGAACGGCGCGTTCGGATCAGCCTTGATGCGCCGGCGTTCCGCATGCTCGTCGTCGCCTTCCTCGGTCGCGACCGCAATGCCGGGCACGTCGATCGGGCTCGGCAGGTAGTCGATCACCGCATCCAGCAGCGGCTGCACGCCCTTGTTCTTGAACGCGGTGCCGCACAGCACCGGACGGAACGCGCCGGAAATCGTGCCGGCCTTGATGCAGCGCTTCAGTGTCTCGACGCCGACGTCGCCCTTGTCGAAATACTCCTCCATCGCCGCGTCATCGACCGACAGCGCGGTGTCCAGCAGGAGCTGGCGGTACTCCTTGGCCTGCTCGGCGAGATCGGCCGGTATCGGTTCGATGTGGAACTTCGCGCCGAGTTCGGTTCCCTCCCAGATCACGGCGTGCATTTCCACAAGATCGACGACGCCGAGGAACTTGTCCTCGATGCCGATCGGCAGCTGCAGCGGCAGCGCCACGATGTCGAGCTTCTCCTTCAGCGTGGCGAACGCGCGGAAGAAGTCGGCGCCGGTGCGGTCCAGCTTGTTGATGAAGATGATGCGGGGGACGTTGTAGCGGTCGGCGAGGCGCCAGTTGGTCTCCGACTGCGGCTGCACGCCGGCGACGCCCTCGATGATGAAGATCGCGCCGTCCAGCACGCGCAGGCTGCGGTTCACCTCGATGTTGAAGTCGATGTGGCCAGGCGTGTCGATGATGTTGATCCGGTGGTCGCGCCACTCGCAGGTCACCGCGGCCGAGGTGATGGTGATGCCCCGCTCGCGCTCCTGCTCCATGTAGTCGGTCGTGGTGTTGCCGTCGTGCACCTCGCCGATCCGGTGTGACATTCCGGTGTAATAGAGGATCCGCTCGGTCGTGGTTGTCTTGCCCGCGTCGATATGCGCGGTGATGCCAATATTGCGGATCTTGTCTAGCGGCGTGCCAGGCACGGTGAACCTCCATACCACGACGGGCGCCCCGGAACCCCTGTTCCGCGCGCCCGTAAGTCACCCCACAAATGCTGCACTGCGGCGGGGTTTGCAAGGACTATCGGCATGGCGCGGTGCAACTCACGCATGCATTGAGCCGTCGCGGCGGCGGGCTCACCCTTTGTCACCCTCCGACACAGCGTTTGCGGCGTAGATTTGCCGCCATGGACCTACGCACAGCACAGGCGCTGATCCGGTTCGGGCTTGGACGCCGCGGCAGTGAGCCGCTGCCCGCCGATCCCGCCGCAGTGGCTGCTGGAGCAACTGCCGCCAGCCCGATCCGGCGCATTTCGACCCGCAACCCAGCACGGCCACGGCGGCCGCGGCCTTCCTCGCGGATCGGGCCAACAAGCCGAAGCCAGAGGAGTCGCAGGTCAGGGCGCTGTTCCGCTCCGAGGTGAAGGCGGAGCTGGACAATGCGCTGACCACGCCGGCGCCGTTCCGCGAGCGGCTGGTCTGGTTCTGGACCAATCACTTCACCGTCTCGGTACGTGGCGGCATCGCAGCAGGGGCATGCGCGTATATCGAGGAAGCGATCCGCCCGCATGTGACCGGCCGGTTCGAGGACATGCTGCTGGCGGTCATGCATCACCCCACGATGCTGTTCTACCTGAACAATGTCGGTTCAGTGGGGCCGGACAGTATCGCCGGCCGGGACGGCAAGCGCGGGCTGAACGAGAACCTGGCCCGCGAATGCCTGGAACTGCACACGGTCAGCCCCGCGGCGGGCTACACCCAGGCGGACGTCACCAACTTCGCCAAGATCCTTACCGGCTGGTCGGTCGCCTCCGCGGTGACCCGCCGGGGTTTCAGCTTCCGCCCTTCGGGCACATGAGCCGGGTGAGCAGGTCCTGATGGGCCACGCTTTTCCCGCCGGAGAGGAGGGCGGCGTTGGCGGCGCTGCACTTCCTCGCCAACCACCCTTCCACCCATCGGTTCCTGGCCACCAAGCTGGTGCGTTACTTTGTCGCCGACGATCCGCCGGACGATGGCGGTCCGGCGGATCGAGGGGGTGCTGCGGGACACCGGCGGCAACCTGGGCGCCGCCGCCGAGGCTTTGGTGACGCTGGATGCCGCCTGGGAACCCGCCAGCAAGCTGCGCACCCCTCAGGACTATGTCATCGCCGCGCTGCGCGCACTGGATCTGCCCGACGAGGAGCTGGCGACCGTGCCACTCCAGGCCATCCTGGCCGGGCTGGGCCAGCCATTCCAGAACTGCGCCGCAGCCGAACGGCTGGCCCGACCGAGCCGGCGACTGGGCGGCGCCCGAAGCCATGATGCGACGGATCGATTGGGCCTACGCCGTGTCTGGACGCGTCGCGGCACGCGCGACGTGGCGGAACTCGCCGCAGCCAATCTCGGCCCGCTGCTGCGCGACGACACGCTTCAGGCGGTGCGCCGCGCCGGCTCCCGCCGCGATGCCATGACGCTCCTGTTGTCCGCACCGGAATTCCAGAGGCGATGATGTTGCAGCTTACCCGCCGCGCCGCCCTGCTTGGCCTTACCTCGGCATTCGCTCTCGGACGCGCGTCGCTCGCGCTGGCGGCGGCGCCGACCGAGCAGCGCTTCGTCGTGGTGATCCTGCGCGGCGCGCTGGACGGCATGTCGGCGGTGGTGCCGCACGGCGATCCCGCACTCGTGGAACTGCGCGGCGAACTGGTTCCCGACGGCCTGCTGGATCTCGGCGGCTTCTATGGCCTGCATCCGTCGCTGACCAACCTTCATGCCATGTACCAGGCGGGCGAGCTGCTGCCCGTCCATGCGGTCGCCGGCCCCACCCGGGTGCGCAGCCATTTCGAAGCGCAGGACTGCCTGGAAAGTGGCGCCGACCATCGCATGACGAGTGGCTGGCTCAACCGGGCGGTCGCCGCCATGCCGGGCGCCGCGAGCGGCCGTCCCGAGGGCGACGCATTGGCGATCGGCGTCTCGGTGCCTCTGCTGCTGCGCGGCTCGGCCACGGTGGGCAACTGGGCGCCGCACGGCGGTCATCACCCCCTCGCCCGACCTCTACACGCAGATTGCCGCGCTGAACCAGGCCGACCACATCACCGGCCCGGCGATCGCCGAGGGCCTGCGCGAACGCGGCTTCACCGGCGCGGTCCTGGCCGACGACGGCGAGCAGCCGGCCGGCAACCGCTACGCGTTCCCCGCTCTGGCGCGTGCGGCCGGCGAGATGCTGCGCGCGGCGGACGGCCCGCGTATCGCGGCGGCGGAGATCGGCGGCTGGGACACGCATGTCGCGCAGGTGCCGCGGCTGACCCGCGTGCTGAAGGATCTCGACGCCGGACTGGCGGCGCTGAAGGATGGGCTTGGGCCGGCCTGGCAACAGACCGCGGTGCTGGTGATGACCGAGTTCGGCCGAACCGCGCGGATCAACGGCACCAAGGGAACCGACCACGGCACCGCCACCGTCGCCTTCGTACTCGGCGGCGCGGTGGCCGGCGGACGCGTTGCCGCGGATTGGCCCGGCCTCGGCGCCGGCAAACTGCTCGAGAACCGCGACCTGCAGCCGACCCGGGATCTGCGTGCCGTCGCCAAGGGCTTGCTGGCGCAGCATCTTGGGCTTGGCGCGGCGGCACTCGCCACGGTGTTTCCGGACAGCGCGACAGTGCAGCCAATGGCCGGTCTGATCCGCACCTGAACGATTGACGCCCGCGCCGCGCGCACGTCATCTGCCGCCGATGGCAGGGGTGGATGATGAACCAGGCGGTGGCGGCGGTCGACGAGAAGCGGCAATGGGATCGGCTGATGGCGATGGCGACGATCGGCGCCATCGCCGGCGACGGCGTGAACCGCGCCTGCCTGACCGAACTGGACCGTCAGGCGCGCCGTCTGCTGATCGCCTGGGCCGAGCGAGATCGGCGCCGACCGTGTCGGTCGATGCCGCCGCCAATCTCTGGCTGCGCCGCGAGGGCACCGACCCGCACGCCGCCCCGGTGGTCACCGGCAGCCACATGGACACGCAGCCGAACGGCGGGCGCTTCGACGGCATCTACGGCGTGATCGCCGGCCTGGAGGCGCTGACCGCGCTGCACCAGTCCGGCACCACGCTGCGTCGCCCGGTCGAGGTGGTGGCCTGGACCAACGAGGAGGGCGGCCGCTTCGCCCCAGGCTGCATGGGCAGCATGTCCTGGAGCGGCTTCCGGCGCATCGAGGACTTCGCCGACGTCGTCGACCCCGACGGCGTGCGCTTCGCCGATGCACTCGCCTCGCATCTTGCCAGCGAGACGGACCTGCCGGACCGCCCTCTCGGCAGCCAGCCGCACGCCTATGTCGAGGCGCATATCGAGCAGGGCCCGCGGCTGGAAGCCGAGGGGCTGGATATCGGCGTCGTCACCGGCATCCAGGGCAGCCGCTGGTTCACCGTGACGCTCACCGGCGAGACCGCGCACGCCGGCACCACGCCGCTGGCGCTGCGGCGCGACGCGGTGCAGGACATGGTGCGCGCGATCGCCGCGCTGAACGCGCTGATGCACGATCCGCAGGACGTGCTGCGCTTCACCGTCGGCCGCATCGTGGTGGAGCCGAACACATCGAACTCGGTGCCGAACCGCGCCAGCTTCACGCATCGACTTCCGCCATCCCGACAAGGACGTGCTGCTGGCGCGCGGCGATGCGATCGCCGGCGTCGTGCAGGCGGCGGTGCGCGACGCGGGCGTGACGGTGCAGGAGAATTTCCACGCGCTGCCGGTGGAGTTCGCGCCGCTGGTCATCGATGCCGTGGAGCGCGCGGCGGAGGCACAGAGCTGCAAGCATATGCGCCTGCCGTCCGGCGCGTTCCATGATGCGCAGTTCGTCGTGCCGGTTTGCCCGACCGGAATGATCTTCGTGCCGTGCCGCAAGGGCATCAGTCACAACCCGGCCGAATACTCCGAGCCTGGCCAGCTTGCCGCAGGCACCCGCGTTCTGACCCAGGCATTGACCGAACTCGCCGCCTGAAGCGCCGGCTCACGCCCGCGACGTCGGCTGCTTCGCCCGCTTGCCCTCGTCCGATGCGCGCCACAGATACCACGCCGCGATCGAACGGTGCGGCGCCCAGGCCAGGCCGATCTCGGCCAGCGCCTTCGGCTTCGGTGGCACCTCCAGCCCGTACAGCACGCGATAGCCGTCGCGCACGCCGAAATCGTCCACCGGCAGCACATCCGGCCGGCCGAGCGTGAAGATCAGCAGCATCTCCACCGTCCAGCGGCCGACGCCGCGGATCGAGGTCAGCCGCTCGATCAGCGCCTCATCCGACAGCCGCGCCGAACCGCGCCGCGTCGGCACCGTGCCATCCGAGCGTCGCCGCACAGATTGCCCGCATCGCGGCGATCTTCGCGCCGGAGAAGCCGCACGCACGCAACTCGGCCTCCGAGCTCGCCAGCACCAGTTCAGGCGCGGGAAAGGCACCGGCCGGATACAGCGCCTCGAACCGCGCCAGGATCGCCAGCGCCGCGCGTCCGTGCAGTTGCTGGTGCGCGATCGCACGCATCAGCGCCTCGTACGGGCTGCGCCCGCGCTGGATGCCGAGACGCGGCGGTCCGACGCGCCGGATCAGCGCGGCGAACGTCTTGTCGCGCCGGAGGTGGCGCAACGCATCTTCAATCATGGCATCGGCTCATCGCGCCTCATTGGCATACCGCAACCGTGACTTGCCTCCGCCCCCCTACCCGGCAGTAGGATGACGCTCAGCATGCAACAAGAACGCCCCTGGATTGTCGAGCAGGACGACGAGGCCGCCAATCGGCAGACGGCGAGCCTTGCCGGCGTCGCCATCACGCTGCTGCTGCTCGTGGTCGGCCTGTATCTGGTGCACCAACTGCGAAGCCAAGGTGGCGATCGAGGACTGCCTGCTGGCCGGTCGGATGCAGTGCGACTGGCTGGTGCAAGGTCACCTCTAGGTCACCTCGATCAGGCCGACCGATTGACGCTGGCTGCGTCTCTGTTCAGCGTGCGGTCGCTTCAGCGCGAGGACGGACATGCGGATCTCAGAGATGGACTGGCGCATGGTGGAGGACTGGGTCCGCCACGATGACAGGTGCGCGCTGCCGCTGGGCAGCACCGAGCAGCACGCCGGCCTGTCGCTCGCCACCGATGCGATCCTCGCCGAGCGCGTCGCGGCCGAGGCGGCCGAACCGCTCGGCGTGCCGGTGTTCCCTGCCCTGCCCTACGGCCTGACGCCGTATTTCACCGCCTTCCCCGGCACCGTCACGCTGCGCGTCGCCACCTACGCCGCGGTGCTGCGCGATGTACTGGACAGCCTCAAGCATGCCGGCTTCCGCCGCGTGCTGATCGTCAACGGCCATGGCGGCAATGCGCCGGCCGGATCGGTGGCGCAGGAATGGATGATGGACAATCCCGATGCACATGTCCGCTTCCACGACTGGTGGCGTGCACCGCTCACCGCCGCCGCGGTGCGCGCGATCGATCCGGTGGCGAGCCATGCGAGCTGGATGGAGAATTTCCCCTGGACCCGCCTCGCGAACCGTCCGCCGCAGGAGGGCATCAAGCGCATGGTCGATACCGACCGCCTGCGCACGCTGCCGCCGTTCGAGGTGCGCACGCTGATCGACGACGGCAACTTCGGCGGCCGCTACCAGCGCGATGATTCCGAGATGCTGGAGATCTGGGACGTCGCCGTGCAGGAGACGCGGGCGTTGCTGGAGAGCTGGTGATGGCCGAGCGGATCCTGATCTGGGGTGCCGGCGCGATCGGCGGCTCGGTCGGCGCATGGCTGAAGCGCGCCGGACATGACGTCACCTTCGTCGATGTAGTGCCCGAGCATGTCGCGGCCATCCGCGACACAGGACTGCGCATCACCGGCCCGGTCGAGCAATTCATCGTGCACGCGCCGGCATTCACGCCGGAAGAACTCACCGGCACCTGGCAGCGCATCTTCCTGGCGGTGAAGGCGCAGCACACCGAGGCGGCAACGCGCTCTCTCACGCCGCATCTCGCTCAGGACGGCTATGTGCTGTCGCTGCAGAACGGGCTGAACGAACTGATCATCCAGCGCATCGTCGGTCGCGACCGCACGATCGGCGCGTTCATCAACTTCGGCGCCGACTGGATGGCGCCGGGCGAGATCATGTTCGGCAACCGCGGCGCCGTCGTATTGGGCGAACTCGACGGTGCGATGACGCCACGGCTGGAAGCGCTGCACGCGGTGATGCGCGACTTCGAGCCGGATGCCATCACCACGCCGGACATCTGGTCGTATCTGTGGGGCAAGCTCGGCTACGGCGCGATGCTGTTCGCCCAGGCGCTCGGCCAGAAGGGCATCGCGGATTGCCTGGCCGGCCGGAGTTGCTCGGGCTGTGGCGTCGCCTCGGCGAGGAGGCGATCGTGGTGGCGCAGGCGGAAGGTGTCGAACCGCGCGGCTTCAACGGCTACGACGTCGAGGCGTTCAAGCCGGGCGCCGGCGAGGACGCCGCGCGCCAGAGCGTCGCCGCCATGGTCGCGTTCAACAGCACCAGCGCGAAGACGCATTCCGGCGTATGGCGCGACCTTGCCATCCGCAAGCGGCGCACCGAGGTGGATGTGCAGATCGCGCCCATTGCCGAGATCGGCGCGCGCCACGGCATCGACTGCCGCGCCACGCGCAGGCTGGTTGCGATGATCCACGAGGTGGAGGAAGGTCGCCGCCCGATGACCGACGACAACCTGCTCGAACTGGCGGGGGTGAACTGAATGCGAGCCGATCGCAAAGCAAACTTCCCCCTCCCCTCGCGGGAGCGGCCAGACGCCCCTCCCGCAAGGGGAGGAGCGCTGGAGCTTGCTGCTCGGCCATGACGGGACACTAGCCATGATCAGCGTCGAGGAAGCCCGCGAACGCATCCTGGCCGACCTTCACCCCACGCCGGCCGAGATCGTCGCACTCGCCGACGCCTGGGGCCGCGTGACCGCCGCGCCGGTGATCGCCCGCCTGACCCAGCCGCCGGCCGATGTCTCGGCGATGGACGGCTACGCCCTGCGCGCCGCTGACGGGACGCTCGGCGCCGAACTGCACGTGATCGGCAGCGCCCCGGCCGGCCACCCGTTCGAGGGCACTGTCGGCCCCGGCCAGATCGTCCGTCTGTTCACCGGCAGCGTGGTGCCGCAGGGCGCCGATGCCATCCTGTTGCAGGAGGACGCGACCGCCACCGGCACCGCGGTGCGCGTGAACGAGGCGGTCAGCCGCCGGCCGCCACATCCGCCGCGCCGGCCAGGATTTTGCCGCCGGCGATGCCGTGGTTCCCGCCGGCCGCCGCCTCACCGCCCGCGACATCGGACTGGCCGCCGCCGCCAACCATCCCTGGCTCACCGTGCATCGCCGCCCGCGCGTCGCCATCCTCGCCACCGGCGACGAGATCGCCATGCCGGGCGAACCCATCCCTCCAGGCGGCATCGTCAGCTCCAATTCGCATGCACTCGCCGCCCTGGTCCGCGCCGCCGGCGGCGAGCCGGTCGTGCTGCCGGTCGCCGCCGACACGCGCGAGGCGGTCGCCGCGGTCGCCGACGCGGTGCACGGCATGGACATGCTGGTGACCACCGGCGGCGCCTCGGTGGGCGACCATGACCTGGTGATCGAAAGCCTGAAGACGCGCGGCCTGAAGCTGGATTTCTGGCAGATCGCCATGCGTCCGGGAAAGCCGCTGCTGTTCGGCCGGCTCGGCCCGGTGCCGGTGCTCGGACTGCCCGGCAATCCGGTCTCCGCGATGGTCTGCTCGATCCTGTTCCTGTTGCCGGCGCTGAGCCGGTTGTGCGGCCTGCCGGCCGCGCCGCCGCCGACCGTGCAGGCGATCGCCGGCGCCGCGCTGCGTGCCAATGACCATCGCGCCGATCACCTGCGCGCCACCGTCACACTCGACTCGCGCGGCCGCATCGTGGCCACGCCGTTCCCGGTGCAGGATTCGGCGATGCTGCGCCGCCTCGCGCTGGCCGACGCGCTGATCCTGCGCGCCCCGAATGCGCCGGCCCTGCCGGAGGGCAGCGAGGTGACGGTGATTCGCCTCGATTCGCTCGGCCTTTGACGACGGTATTTTCCAGCTCACGGTTCAGGAAATCTTGACGACGCGGCGCGAACCTATCTAGAACACCATCTAGTTGCCGATTTGTTCCATCCGTGAGCATCCGGCGCGCGCGAGGGGAAAGACCGCCTGCCATGCTGACAAAAAAGCAGTACGAGCTGCTCCTGTACATCGACCGGCATCTCAAGCAGACCGGCTTCTCGCCGAGCTTCGAGGAGATGAAGGACGCTCTCAACCTGAAGTCGAAGTCCGGCATTCACCGGCTGATCTCGGCGCTGGAGGAGCGCGGCTTCCTGGCCGCCGCCACCACCGGGCGCGGGCGCTGGAGGTGCTGAAGCTGCCGGAGAACGTGGCCAGCCGCGAAGCCGCCTGCCGAGGAAGCCGGCCAGACCTTCTCGCCCAACTGTGATCCGCGGCGACTTCACGCCGAAGATTCCCGGTGTGCGCGCGGCCAACGACGCGGCGGCGATCCAGTTGCCGCTGTACGGCCGCATCGCCGCCGGCCTGCCGATCGAGGCATTGCGCGATCCCACCAGCCTATGTGGACATGCCGGTGCACATGCTGGGCAACGGCGAGCACTACGCGCTGGAAGTTGCCGGCGATTCGATGGTCGAGGCCGGCATCCTCGACGGCGACACCGTGATCATCCGCAAGAGCGATGCGGCGGAGACCGGCCAGATCGTCGTCGCGCTGGTGGACGATGCCGAAGTCACGCTGAAGCGGCTGCGCCGGCGCGGCAATTCGATCGCGCTGGAGCCCTGCAACGTGCGGCACGAGACCCGCATCTTCCCGGCCGATCGGGTGAAGGTGCAGGGCAGGCTCGTGGCGTTGCTTCGGCAGTACTGAGCAGGTCAGTCCACCAGGCGAAACCGCAGGGGAACTTCCGCGGTCGCGGCGACCGGTTCGCCGGCGCGCGTGGCTGGCACGAAGCGCCACTGCTCCACCGCATTCACCGCGGCGGAATCCAGGATCGAGAACCCGCTGCTCTCCGCCACGGTCACGCTGACCGGCAGCCCGGCCGGCGAGACGGCGACCCGCAGCAGCACGCGCCCCTGCTCGCCGCGGCGCCGCGCGATCTCCGGATAGGCGGGCGGCCGATCCGTCTCCATGCCGGCGACAGGCCGCGCGGGCACGAGAGGCGCCGACGCAGTGGCAGCCGCCCCATTGCCGCGGGAGGCTGGACTGATCGGCGTCGACTTCGCCGGCCGGGATGGACGCTCGACGGCATGCGATGCGACGGAGCGTGGCGGCAGTGGCAGGCGCCGGCAGTTTGGGTGATTCCACCTCCTGCTGGAGGTCCGGTTCCGGTGGTGCCGGCGATAGCGCGGGCACCGAGGCGGCGGTGCCGTCTGCCTTCGGTGGCGGTGGCGGTGCCTCGGGAACGGCCGGCGTTGCGGCAGCGGGAGCCGCCTCGATCCGCGGCGACAGCGCGCAAAGACCAGCGCGACGCTGGGTTCGGATGGCGCCATCGGCATCAGTTCTCGCCCCGGCAGGCTTGCGACCACCGATAGCGCGACGCCATGCACCAACAGGGAAGCGCAAGGGCGCGCCGGCGGTGCTGGATCGTCCTGACGCGCAACAATGGCCCTGACTGCCGATAGCTCACACGCAGTGTCATCTCGTAGCGCAGGGGAGAGGCGGTCGGAGCGCTCACGCCCGGTCGCTCCTCGTCGCCGGTGCGCGGCCCCTCCCGACACAAGTGGCCGTAGTTGCATGACCACGACATCGTTTCCTCCGTGGCCCTCAGACGGTGACCCGGGCAAGCGTATCCTTAACAATTATCGGCCGAAGTCCAGCCGCCGCTGCGATTATCTGTCGGGCTGTGCCATCGGCAGCGCCGGAACGGCGCGGGCCCGTGGCGAAGGCGGCGGTGGCACCCATGGCCGGTCGCCGCGATAGGTGCGATCGGTGAGGATGGTCGCGCGCGGGCCATCCAACCAGATTGCGGTTGCGCCGTAACGCCATACCGTGAAGCGATCGACCAGCGCCGGCCATGGTCGCGGGCACAAGCCACGCGCCGGCTCCGCCGATACGATCACCGATGCCTCCGCGCAGCCTTCCGGGTGCGACGCGCCTCGCACCAGCAGGGCAGCCTTCGCATTCCGCACCGGCCGCAGCAGGCACGCCGCTTCCCTGCATGTGATGGCACCGTCCACCTGGTCGCCATCAGCCGGCATCGCGATTGGCGGTGCCTGCCGCCCAGTATTGCAGCCAGGCCTCACGCGTGAACCGCGACGCGCCGGACTCGTGCTGAAGGTAAACCGCGTCCCGCACACGCACGCCGATCAGCCGCGCATCGGCCGACACCATGAGATCGGGCGGTCGCACCAGCAGCGGCGACATCAGGCCGAGGATGATCACCGGCACGCCGAGCAGCCGCAGCCTGCTGCGCCACAGGCCGAGCCAGGCGATACCGAAGCCGGTCACCGCCAGACCCCATGTCGGCATGTGCGGCACGTCGAGCGTCGCGGCCGGCCACGCAGCCGTGGTGCGCGCAACGTAAAGGATCGCCGCGGCGCCCCAGCCCATCGGCACGAACGCCAGCCAGTCGAGACCGAACGGCAACAGCAGCAGAGCGATCAACCCAGCCGGCATCACCCACAGTGCCGCCAGCGGCACCGCGACCATGTTTGCCACGACGAAATAGATCTGGATGCGGCCGAAATGGTATGCCGCGAACGGCGCGGACGCGGTGCCGGCCAGTGCGCTGGTCAGCGCCAGCGCCGCGAGATGCGAGGCGAATCGCCGCTGCCAGGAGCCGCTGCCGTGCAGCGCGCGCAGTGCGGGCGCAGCGCCTCGTAGCCGGAGATCAGCGCCAGCACAGCGGAAAAGCTCATCTGGAACGAAACGCCGGGCACCTGCTCCGGCTCCAGCAACATCAGAACCATGGCGGCCAGCGCGAGGCCGCGCAGCGAGATCGCCCGACGCCCGGCCAGCACGGCGACGGTGTAGAGGCACGCCATGGCGAAGCTGCGCACGATCGGCACGTGCATGCCGGTCAGCACCATGTAGCCGCCGCCGGCAGCCAAGGCCGCCAGAGCCGCCAGCTTCTTGGTCGGCCAGTGCAGGCTGGCATACTCGGACGCCGCAAACGCGAGGCGCGCGAAGGCCAGCGTCCAGCCCATGACGATGCCGATATGCAGCCCCGCCACCGCCAGCAGATGCGCGAGGCCCGAGGCGCGGAAAGCCTCGTGGTCGGGCGGCGGAATACCGGTCGTGATCCCGGTGAGCAGCGTGATCGACACAGCGCCGGCGGCACCGGGCACCACCGCCGAAATGTGCCGGGCGATCGTCTCACGCAACCGCTGAACCAGGCGCAGCGGACCTCTCGGCGGCGTTTCGGCGATGCGCTCCACCGGACCCAACGCGTAGCCGGAGCCGCCTTGTCCGCTGAACCAGGCGTCGCGCTGTAGGTCCCAGGCGCCGGGATAGGCTGGCGGCATCGGTGGGCGGACCAGCGCCCGTAACCGGACAGTGTCGCCGGTTGCGACCTCCTGAAAGTCGCCCTTTCTCAATCGCACCCGCAGCCAGCGCTCGAGTTCTTCGCCGCCGTCCAGTCGCACCGCTTCGAGGCCGATGCGCCGGCCTTCGGGAAACATCTCCACCGAACGGACCATGCCGGTCAGGATGGTCGCGTGCCGTCGGCAGCGTCGGCTGAGGCAAGGCGCGCGCCGTGGCGAACTGCGCCGCGGTGAAGCCGATTGCCGTAGCCGCCAGGGTCATGGCGACGGCGCGCAAGACATCTTTGCGCCTCAGCAGGAGCGCGCCGCAGATGGCGGGGATCGCCACCGCGATACCCAGCCAGAGCGGCGGCTCCGTGCGCAGCGCGAAATAGCCGAGCACGCCGGCGCCCATGAACACCGGCAGCCACGGCACGAAACGACCCCGTTCAGCCGCCTGCCAGCCGTTCAGCCATGCGACAACCATCTGCTGCACATGCGGGATGTTAACGCCGCCGCCTCTACAGCCGGTGAATGCGCGTGCTAGATCAATGCCATGACTGTTCGCGCCCGCTTCGCCCCCAGCCCGACCGGCCTGCTGCATATCGGCAGCGCCCGGACGGCCCTGTTCAACTACCTGTTCGCCCGCCACCACGGCGGCGAATTCCTGCTCCGCATCGAGGACACCGACCGCGAGCGCAGCACGGAAGCAGCGACGAAGGTCATCATCGAGGGCCTGGAATGGCTCGGCATCACGCCCGACCAGCCACCGGTGTTCCAATCCACGCGCATGGCGCGGCACGCCGAGATCGCACGACAGATGCTGGCCGCCGGCCACGCCTATCGCTGCTACTGCACGGCGGAGGAATTGCGGCAGATGCGCGAGCAGGCGCTCGCCGAGGGTCGTTCGCCTCGCTACGACGGACGCTGGCGTGATCGCGATCCGGCCGAGGCGCCGCCCGGCGTCGCGCCGGCGATCCGCCTGAAGGCGCCACGCGACGGCGACACGGTGGTCGAGGACCTCGTGCAGGGCGCGGTCCGCGTCGCCAACACCGAGCTGGATGACATGATCATCCTGCGCAGCGACGGCACGCCGACCTACAATCACTCGGTGGTGGTGGATGACCACGACATGGGGATCACCCATGTCATCCGCGGCGACGATCACCTGACCAACACGTTCCGCCAGGTGCAGATCTACCAGGCGATGGGCTGGGACCTGCCGCGCTTCGCGCATATCCCGCTGATCCACGGCGCCGATGGCGCCAAGCTGTCGAAGCGGCACGGCGCCGTGTCGGTGCTGGAGTTCCGCGAGCAGGGCTACCTGCCCGAAGCGCTGTGCAACTACCTGCTGCGGCTCGGCTGGGGTCATGGCGATGTCGAGGTGATCGATCGCGAGCGAGGCGATCCGGCTGTTCGACCTCGACGGCGTCGGGCGCGCGCCGAGCCGGATGGACTATGCCAAGCTGACCAACCTGAACGGCATCTACATCCGCCACGCCGACGATGACCGGCTGACCCGCGAAGTGCTCGAGCGTCTGGCGCATCGCACCGACCTCGCACTCGGTTCGCATGGCGGCGGCGCGCATCCGCGCGCTGATGCCGGCGCTGAAGGAGCGCGCCAAGACGCTGGTGGAACTGGCGGATGCCGCCGCATTCCTGGCGCGCCCGCTGCCGCTGCCGATGGAGCCGAAGGCGGCCTCGCTGCTGACGCCGGAGGCGCGGCTGATGCTGCGCGATGTCGCCGGCGCGCTGGCTGCGACGGATTTCTCCCCGGCGGCGATCGACGCGACGCTGCGCGCGTTCGCCGAGGCGAGCGGGCGGAAGCTCGGCCAGGTGGCGCAGCCGCTGCGGGCGGCGCTGACCGGCAGCACGGCCAGCCCCGGCATCGACGCGACCCTGGCGGCGCTGGGCAAGGAAGAGGCGCTGGCGAGGCTTGCCGCGGTCGCCTGACGGCGGGGCAAAATTATTTCGACCTCTTTGATCTGAATCAATGCCGCCGTGCGGCCTGACGCCGCATTCTGCGTTTCGTGAGGTTGGCGGGTTCCTACCCGCTCCTGCCTCTCTCTTGGACTCCTCCCCATACCCTTGGCGGCGCTTCGGCGCCGCCTTTTTTCTTTCAATACGGGATATTTACGAACTGTCTTTTGCCAGATGACTTCATCAATTATGAACCATCACCGGCGATAGTCGGTGCGAGAGCTTGAGGCAGCAAGCGAGAACCCCGGCCATGCGTGCAAACGACAGCAAAACTCCAGCGGTGTAGGCACCGTCCTCCTCGGCATTGTCGCGATCGCGCTGGCGGGAATGGTCGGCACCATCGGCCTGATCCACCAGGTCGGCGAATTCGGCCCCAAGGTGGGTGACATCGTCTCCTTCGATCCGCTCGACCCGATGTCGCGCGACATGCAGGCGCGCGTTCCTGCCATGCCGGCGGACAACGGACCCGGCGTGGCCTGTGCCCTGGACGTGCGGGCCATGCACGCCAGCGGCGGCAGCCTGATCATCGAGTCGCGAGAACCAGGGCCGAACTTCGCCTATCGTGTGCACTGGGCCGGGAGCGCACAGCAGCAACGATGGCGCCGATTGCGGCACATCCGCCGATCTGCGGGTAAATCATCGAGGATATCGAGGTTCTGGCGATGGCCGCCGGCGGATACGGCGTTCCGGCCAGCAAGCATGCCGGCCTCTCCCTGGGTTCCGCCGCCGCCGCGCAGTGAACATTACCCACAGGCGACGGCTAATACCAAAACTCGCTCACGGTAACTCATTGAGGGATTCCCTGACGCGGTGTTGATCTGATTGAAGTCTGGCGGCCAGAGGAGGTTCGCCATGCGTCAGCCGATCCCGCTGCGTCCGGACTACGATGCGGCGTTGCTGCGCCGGCTGGCCCGCGGACCTGCACCAGTGGCTCGTGGCGCCGGACTTCGACCAGGAAGGTGCGGTCCAGCGGGCCGCGCGGCACCTGGCCGGCCTGGCGCCGCTGCGCACCGTGGTGCTGCCAACCAACGCGCGGGCGCGGCCGGCCGCGGTGCGACCAACCCGACGCCCCGGCCGATGCTGTCGTGCTGGCGTTGCCGCCGGCGCCGCTTCCGCCGATCGATCGCCGGGCGTTCGATTTCAGCGACCTCGACCACTGGATGGCGCAGACGGATCAGGCCATCCGACACGCGCGGCGCGCGCTGCGCACGGTCCCTCGTGGGGCTCAGGCGGTCCGTAACAATACGTAACAGTTTTGTATTGGACACAAGAGGCTGCACGTGACGATGCTGCATCATCGATAAGCTGAAGGGAGGCCCAACTTGATCAGCAGGGCTGCAATTGCTCGCCTTGATCGACCGGTGACCCTCCGGATTCGGCACGCGCGCTTCCTTCTGTCCGTGACCGCCTGGATCGTGTCGTTGCCGGTCGGAGAGTGGTGGCGTGCTTGAGGCCATTGCCGCCTCGCCCTTGATCGCGAAAATCCTCGGCCATCTCCTAACCTACGGGACCGTCGTGACATTGGTGTCATGGATCACGGCCCTGATCGGTGCATTCCTGACCTTCGCAATCCGAACCGATCACGGATACCAGAAGAACGTCTCGAATTTTCTGCGCTTCTGCTTCCCCTCGGCGATCCTACGCAGCAATTCATGTCGGCTGGACGTGATGTTCGTGTTCAGCCAGCACTTTGTGGCGCCCCTAGTCCTGGCCCCGCTCCTGTTGAGCAGCGCGGCCGTCACGGTCGGAACGCATCACCTGCTCAATACCGTATTGGGATCGCGGCCGGTCATCACCGATTCGCTCTGGCTGCGTCTGGCCGTGCTGGCGACCGGGGTCGTAATCCAGGATGGCGTCAACTTCGTCGTCCATTACTATGACCACAAGTTGAAAGTCATGTGGGAGTTTCACAAGGTCCATCATGCGTCTACATTTTTGATCCCGCTGACCAACCGGCGCGAGCATCCTGTCCAGTCGGTGTTCGACGAAACGCCGCAGCTTCTGGCAGTCGGCGTCTGGATCGGGCTGACCACCTACCTGCTGCAGATGCCGATCGGGGAGAACATGGTGCTGGGAATGGATGCATGGTTCTTCGCGAACCTGCTGTCATTCTATCACCTCCGCCATTCCCATGTCCCAATGTCCTACGGTTGGCTCGAGAATTTCGTCATGAGCCCGGCTCAGCACCAGCTTCACCACAGCTTCGCAGTGCAGCATTGGGACCGCAATTTTGGACTGCTGCTGTCGATCTGGGACAAGATGGCGGGGACCTTCGTGCGCTCCGCTCCTCAGGAGGTGCGCCTTGGGCTGCCGGCCAAGCACGAACATGACTTCAACACGCTGTTGAAACTGTATGTCACGCCAGTCCGCAACGTTGTCCCGAAGGCGATTGAATGGATCGGGGAAACCTGCGGCTGGCTCCGGCGGCAGCCCGGACTTCGCGCCAAAAGGATGCCGCTGTCGCACGATTGACGTTGCGGGGAGCGTGTTGCCTCACCCAATAATATTACCGGATGCCTCATTGTGTTTCGGCGCCAGCGCTTGACCCCTTTCGGCTTCCAATGTTGGTCCATCCGGAGGTGGAAATTCCCAATCACACCAATAGGATGACTGTTCCCAAGGGGGTCATCGTTTATAGAAGCCGATAGGCCTTCCCCGACGCGAGGCTGATGTGATTCACCACGGCGAGCAGCAGGATGTTCGCCATGCCGGCAGCGATAGCCCTCCGCACGGACTTCACGGGATCTGCTGCTGGCCGACCAGGCCGGATGGCACCTCTCCCACAAGCTTGTGGTGCCCCACAACATCACCATCGACCTGCTGCCGCCCAAGTGCCCGGAGCTCAATCCGCAGGAGAACGTCTGGCACTTCATCCGTGACAACTGCCTGTCCAACGGTGTGTTCGACGACATCCACGCTCTCATCGACCACTGCTGCGACGCATGGAACAAGCTGGAGGCTCAGCCCTGGACTATCATGTCCATCGGCTCGCGCGATTGGGCCCATCGGTTCTGATCAGAGGGTCTTGGTATAAGACATTGACGGCCCTCGGAGGTTTCTGCGACCTAGGGTCGTGTCGTACCGGCAAAAGCACCTGCTGGCGATCGAAGGCCTCTATCCGCCCGAGATCGGCCACCTGCTCGACCTGGCGGAGAGCTACGTGCTGCTCAACCGCTCCGGCAAGACGCAGCGGGACCTGCTGCGCGGGCGCACGCTGATCAACCTGTTCTTCGAGGACTCGACGCGGACGCGCACCAGCTTCGAATTGGCCGGCAAGCGGCTGGGCGCCGACGTCATCAACATGTCGGTCTCCACCTCCTCGGTGAGCAAGGGCGAGACGCTGCTCGACACCGCGGCGACGCTGAACGCCATGCACTGCGACCTGCTGGTCGTGCGGCACGACCAGTCGGGTGCGCCCAGCCTGCTGGCGCAGAAGGTCGATGCCGCGGTCATCAACGCCGGCGACGGCACGCACGAGCATCCAACCCAGGCGCTGCTCGACGCGCTGACCATCCGCCGCCGCAAGGGCCGCCTCGAGGGGCTGACGGTCGCGATCTGCGGCGACATTCTGCACTCGCGGGTGGCCCGCTCGAACATCCACCTGCTCACGACGATGGGCAGCCGGGTGCGCGTGGTGGGACCGCCGACCCTGATGCCGCCCGAGGCGGAGCGGCTGGGAGTGGAGGTGTTCCACGACATGGAGCACGGCCTTGCAGGCGCCGACATCGTGATGATGCTGCGGCTGCAGCGCGAGCGGATGCAGGGCGGCCTGGTGCCAAGCGCGCGCGAGTATTTCCGCTTCTTCGGCCTGGACGCGGCGAAGCTCGCCGCAGCGAAGCCGGATGCGCTGGTGATGCATCCCGGGCCCGATGAACCGCGGCGTCGAGATCGACAGCGCCGTGGCCGACGATCCGCAGCGCAGCGTGATCCGCGAGCAGGTGGAAATGGGCGTCGCGGTCCGCATGGCCGTGCTCGACACGCTGTCGCGTGGATACGGGCGCAATGAGCCCTGATACGTTCTTCACCGGCGTCCGCCTGCTGGACCCGGCATCAGGCATCGACCTGCACGGCGATCTGCTGGTCCGCGGACGGGCGGATCGCCGATTTCGGCGCGGGCCTCGGCCGACCGGACGGTGCGACGGTGATTGCCGAGGACGGCGCGGTCCTCTGCCCGGGCCTGGTCGACATGCGCGCCGCCCTCGGCGAGCCCGGCTACGAGTACCGCGAAACCATCGCCTCCGCCGCGGAGGCCGCCGCCGCCGGCGGGATCACCACGCTCGCCGCCCTGCCCGACACCCTGCCCGCCATCGACGACCCCGCGCTGGTGCGTCTGCTGCGCGCCCGCGGCGAGGAGACCGGCAGCCTCACCATCGTCCCCTATGGCGCCGTCACCACCGGCTGCCGCGGCGAAGAGCTTGCCGAGCTTGGGCTTGCTGGCCGAGGCGGGCGCGGTCGCCTTCACCGACGGCAACCGCGCCATCGGGCCGGCCCGATTGATGCGCCTCGCTCTGTCCTACGCCCGCGGGTTCGGCTGCGCGATCGTGCAGCATCCCGAGGAACCGTCGCTCGCCGCCGGCGGCGCCGCGACCGAGGGCGAACTGGCCACCAGGCTCGGCCTGCCCGGCATCCCGGCCGCCGCCGAGGCGATCCTGGTCGCGCGCGATATCCGGCTGGCGGCGCTGACCGGCGGGGCGGTGCATTTCGCCCACGTCTCCACCGCCGAGGCGCTGGCGCTGATCCGCCAGGCCAAGGCCGACGGCCTCGCCGTGACCTGCGACACCGCGCCGCCCTATTTCGATCTCAACGAGACGGCGATCGGCGATTTTCGCACCTATGCCAAGCTGTCCCCGCCGCTGCGCAAGGAAGCGGACCGGCTGGCGGTGGTGGCCGCGCTGGCCGACGGCACGATCGATGCGATCGCCTCCGACCACCAGCCGCGCGATGCCGACGACAAGCGCCAGCCCTTCGCCCAGGCGACACCGGGCGGCGCCGGTCTCGCCACACTGCTCGGCGTGACGCTGGCGCAGGTGCACAACGGCGCGCTGACCCTGGCGCGCGCGATCGAGCTGCTGACGGCGCAGCCGGCGGCACTGCTGCGCATCGACGCGGGACGCCTGGCCAAGGGGCGACCAGCGGATCTCTGCCTGTTCCATCCCGATCGCATCTGGCAGGTGGAAGCCGGTCGACTGCCCGGCAAGGCGCAGAACACGCCGTTCGACGGCCGCGCGCTGGAGGGCGTCGTGCTGGGAACGTGGAAGGCCGGCAGACGGGTCTTCGGTTAGATGTCGCCCTTCCTGTTCATCCTCCCGGGCTACCTGCTTGGTTCGATCCCGTTCGGCCTGCTTCTGACCCGCGCCGCCGGACTGGGCGACATCCGCCACATCGGTTCCGGCAATATCGGCGCCACCAACGTCCTGCGCACCGGCAACAAGGCGCTGGCGGCGGCCACATTGCTGCTGGATGGCGCCAAAGGTGCCGCGGCCGTCCTGCTCGCCCATTGGCTGGGCGGCCATGACGGCGCTTCTTTGGGCCGGCATCGGCGCGGTGCTGGGCCATGCTTTCCCGGTCTGGCTCGGCTTCAAGGGAGGCAAGGCGGTCGCGACGTCCTACGGCGTGCTGATCGCCGCCGCATGGCCGGTCGGGCTGTGCTGCCGGCGCGGTCTGGTTGGCGGTGGCGGCGCTGGGCCGCATCTCCTCCCTGGCCGCCCTCGCCTCGTTCGCGCTGGCACCGGTCCTTGCCGCCATGCTGGCCGACACGACCATCGTTAAGCTTGCGTTGGTAATCGCCGTGCTGGTGTTCGCCCGTCATCACACGAACATCCGCCGCCTGCTCGCAGGCACCGAGCCGCGCATTGGTCAAAAAGCATGAGCCACCGCAACCGTACGCGGCCGACACGATAGACCGGCTGCGGCTCGCCCGCGCCGAGGGCGTCGGGCCGGTCGCCTATCGGCGCCTGCTGGCCCGGCATGGGTCGGCCGCGGCCGCGCTCGAAGCGCTGCCCGTCCTGGCGCGCGCCGGCGGGCGCCCGACGCCGCCGGCTGTCCCCTCGCCAGACGACGCGAAGCGCGAACTGCACGCCCTCGGCCGCCTGGGCGCGCGCATCATCTTCGCCGGAGAGCCCGATTACCCGCCGTTGCTCGCCCTGCTGGACGACGCGCCCGCCGCCATCTCCGTCCTCGGCGATACCGCGCTGCTGGCGCACCGCGCGGTCGCCCTGGTGGGCGGCCGCAACGCCTCGGCCAACGGCCAGCGCATGGCCGAAAGCCTGGCCGCCGAACTGGCGCGCACGCTGGTGGTGGTCTCCGGCCTGGCGCGCGGCATCGACGGCGCGGCCCATGTCGGCGCGCTCCAGACCGGGCGCACCATCGCGGCGGTGGCCGGCGGTCTCGACATTCCCTACCCGCCGGAACACGCCGATCTGCAGCGCCGCATCGCGGAGGGCGGCGCCGTGGTCACCGAGGCGCCGCTCGGCACCGCGCCCCAGGCGCGCCATTTCCCCCGGCGCAACCGCATCATCGCCGGCCTGGCGCTCGGCGTCGTGGTGGTGGAGGCGGCGCTGCGCTCCGGCAGCCTGATCACCGCGCGCCTCGCCCAGGAGGCCGGCCGGGAGCTGTTCGCGGTGCCTGGATCGCCGCTCGACCCGCGCTCGCGCGGCGCCAACGACCTGATCCGCCAGGGCGCGCACCTGACCGAGACGGCGCAGGACGTGCTCGACAACCTGCCCGACCACCCCTCGCGCGAAGGCCTGGCCCGCGTCCCGCTGTTCGCCCGCGACGACGCCGCCGGGACTCGCCGAACCGCCGCCGGCCTGGCAGGAACCCGCGGAATGCGCCGCCGACCTCGCCAGGGCGCGCCAGCAAGTCATTGATCTCCTTGGAACTTCTCCAACAGCCGTTGACGATGTCGTGCGTCGCTGCCAGTTCTCTGCGGCTGCGGTCATGGCGGTACTGCTGGAATTGGAGCTCGCCGGCCGGATAGAGACGCTGCCGGGCAGCCGGGTGGCTCTGCTGCCGGAGACCGGATTTTAGGCTACGCCAAGGGATCATCATGTCAGACGTCGTCGTCGTCGAATCGCCTGCCAAGGCGAAGACCATCAACCGCTATCTCGGCGGCGGCTACACCGTGCTGGCCAGCCTGGGCCATGTGCGCGACCTGCCGCCGAAGGACGGCTCGGTGCGCCCCGAGCAGGACTTCGCGATGGACTGGCAGTCCGATCAGCGGGGCGAGAAGCAGGTCAGCGCCATCGCCAAGGCGCTGAAGGGCGCCAGCACCCTGTATCTCGCCACCGACCCTGACCGCGAGGGCGAGGCGATCTCCTGGCACGTCAGGGCGATGCTGGCCGAGAAGAAGGCGCTGAAGGGCGTCAAGGTCCGCCGCATCACGTTCAACGAGATCACCCGCAGCGCCGTGCGCGCCGCCATGGCCGCGCCACGCGATCTCGACCAGCCGCTGATCGAGGCCTATCTGGCCCGCCGCGCGCTCGACTATCTCGTCGGCTTCACCCTCTCGCCGGTGCTCTGGCGCAAGCTGCCGGGCAGCCGCTCGGCCGGCCGGGTGCAGTCGGTCGCGCTGCGGCTGGTCTGCGAGCGCGAGGCCGAGATCGAGGCGTTCCGCGCCCGCGAATACTGGACGGTCGAGGCCGACTTCACCACGCCGGCCGGCGCGCCCTTCACCGCGCGGCTGACCCACCTCGAGGGCAGGAAGCTCGAGCAGTTCGATCTGCCCAACGAAGAGCTGGCCCTGCGCGCGAAGCGACGCGTCGAGGCCGGCCGGTTCCATGTCGGCTCGGTCGAGAAGAAGCGCGTCCGGCGGCACCCCTACGCCCCGTTCACCACCTCGACGCTGCAGCAGGAGGCATCGCGCAAGCTGGGTTTCGGCGCACAGCAGACCATGCGCCTGGCGCAGCAGCTCTACGAGGGCGTCGAGCTGGATGGCGAGACCACCGGCCTGATCACCTACATGCGAACCGACGGCGTGCAGATGGCGCGCGAGGCGGTCGCCGCGATCCGCGACCACGTCGCGGCCAGCTACGGCAGCAACTACCTGCCATCGGCGCCGCGCGAGTATCAGAGCCGCATCAAGAACGCCCAGGAGGCGCACGAGGCGATCCGCCCGACCGACGTCGCGCGCACCCCGGACAGCGTCGCGCGCTTCCTCTCCAACGATCAGCGCCGGCTCTACGAGCTGATCTGGAAGCGGGCGGTGGCGTCGCAGATGCAATCCGCCGAACTCGATCAGGTCAGCGTCGAGGTGACCGACGGCAGCGGCACCACGCTGCGCGCCACCGGTTCGGTCGTCGCGTTCGACGGCTTCCTCAAGCTGTATCGCGAGGACACCGACGATGCGGCGGAGGAGGACGACGGCCGCATGCTGCCGCCGATGGCGGAACGCGATCCGCTGGGCCTCGGCGAGGTGACCGCGACGCAGCACTTCACCCAGCCGCCGCCGCGCTATTCCGAGGCCAGCCTGGTGAAGAAGCTGGAGGAGCTCGGCATCGGCCGGCCCTCCACCTACGCCTCGATCCTGTCGGTGCTGCAGGATCGCAACTATGTCCGGCTGGAGAAGCGCCGCTTCATCCCGGAGGACCGCGGCCGGCTGGTCACCGCCTTCCTGGTGAGCTTCTTCGAGCACTACGTCGATACCGGCTTCACCGCCTCGATGGAGGAGCAGCTCGACGACATCGCCGGCGGCAATGCCGAGTGGCGGGCGATGCTGCGCGCGTTCTGGGAGGAGTTCTCGCACGCGGTCGATCAGACCAAGGACCTCAAGATCAGCGACGTGATCGCGGCGCTGGACGAGGACCTGGGCCCGCATTTCTTCCCGCCGCGCGAGGACGGCACCGATCCGCGCGCCTGCCACGGCCTGCGGCAACGGCCGGCTCGGCCTGAAGCTCGGCCGCTACGGCAGCTTCATCGGCTGCTCCAACTATCCGAACTGCCAGTACACGCGGCGGCTGGCGATCGAGACACGGCGAGGACCAGGGCGAGACGCTGAAGGAGGGCATGCGCGTACCTCGGCACCCACCCCGACACCGGCGAGGAGATCACCGTCCGCCGCGGACCGTACGGACTGTACGTGCAGCAGGGCGAGAACGGCGAGGACAAGGGAAAGAAGTCGAAGCCGCGCCGGACCGCCTTGCCGCGCGGCATGGACGGCGAGCAGATCACCCTGGAGCAGGCGCTCGGCCTTCTGTCGTTGCCGCGCGCCATCGGCATTCACCCGGAAACCGGCGAGACGATCGAGGCCGGGATCGGCCGGTTCGGCCCCTATGTGCGGATGGGCGCGGTGTTCGGTTCGCTCGATCGCGACGACGACGTGCTGGCGATCGGCATCAACCGGGCGGTGGATCTGATCGCGCGCAAGATGGCGAGCGTGCGAACGCTCGGACCGCACCCGGCGAACAAGGAGCTGGTCGCGGTGCGCAAGGGCCGCTTCGGTCCCTATGCGCAGCACGGCAAGACGGTGGCCAATCTGCCGCGCGGCGTGATGATGGAGGAGATCACGCTGGATGAGGCGGTGGCGCTGCTGAAGGAGAAGGGCAAGCCATTACGCCCGCGAGGCGCGGCCGGACGGCGAGGGCGCGGTGCCGCTGGCGGCGAAGCCCGAAGCCGCGGCTGAACCCAAGGCGCCGGCGCCACGCAAGAAAAAGGCCGCCGCCAAACGGCGCAGCACGAAGGCCAAGCGACCCGCGCCGAAGCAAGCCGCCAAGGCACAAAGAAGAAGGCCGCGGCGCGTGGCAAGAAGACAGCGGCGCGCCCGCACTGACCTGCGGCCTCAATGCTCCCCCTCCCCTTGCGGGAGGGAGGTTGGGGGAAGGGGACCGGCTTCCAGCCACGGCCATCGTGATCGTAACCGGCACCGACCCCGACGGCGACGCCATCGCGCGGCCAGCCAACTGGGACGCCGCCAAGGGCGCGCCACCGACGGTATTCATGGCACCCGAACCACGCGGCCACCCGGCACTGGCCCCCGGCGAGCGTGTGCTGGCCCGCCTCAAGCCCACCGGGCGCAGGCCGCTACGAAGGCCGCACGGTGCGTCGCCTCACCGACACGCCGGGCCGCGTACTCGGCGTCTACCGCCATGGCCGCATCATCCCCACCGACCGCCGCGCCAAAGCCGAATGGATGGTGCCGCCCGGTGAAGACGGCGGCGCCGAACCCGGCGAGATCGTGCTCGCCGAACCCCTGCCCCACCATCGCCTGGGCCTGAAGCCCGCCCGCATCATCGAGCGCCTCGGCGCGATGGGCGATGCCCGATCCGTCAGTCTCATCGTCATTCATACCCACGACATCCCGCAGGAATTTCCCGCAGCCGCACTGGACGAAGCCGAACGCGCCCGTGCCACGCCGCTCGGCCGCCGCACCGATCTGCGCGACATCCCGCTGGTCACCATCGACGGCGAGGACGCACGCGACTTCGACGATGCGGTGTTCGCGGAACCCGACGGATCGGGCTTTCGGCTGATCGTCGCCATCGCCGATGTCGCCCATTACGTCCGCCCCGGATCGGCGCTGGACCACGCGGCGCGCACCCGCGGCAACAGCGTCTACTTTCCCGACCGCGTCGTGCCGATGCTGCCGGAGGCGACTGTCGAACGGCTGGTGCAGCCTGCGGCCGAACGAGGAGCGCGGCTGCCTGTTCGCCGAGCTCCGCATCGATGCGCACGGGCGCAAGACGTCACATCGCTTCGGCCGTGGCCTGATGCGCAGCGCGGCGCGCCTCACCTATGACGGCCTACAGCGCGGCGCACGATGCGGGCGATCCCGGGCACGCGCATCTGTACGCGGCATTCCGCGCGCTGCTCGCCGCCCGCACCGCGCGCGGCACGCTCGACCTCGACCTGCCGGAGCGCCGCATCGTCCTCGACAGCGACGGCGTCGTGCGCAGCGTGGCGCCCCGGCCGCGTCTCGACAGCCACCGGCTGATCGAGGAATTCATGGTTCTGGCCAACGTCGCCGCCGCGGAGGAACTCGAGCGCCGTCACCAGCCGACGATGTATCGCATGCACGCCCCACCGTCCGACGAGAAGCTCGCATCGCTTCGCGACTTCCTGCACGGGCTTGGCATCTCGCTGCCGCCCGGCGATCAGGTGCATCCACGCGACCTCGACCGCGTGCTTCGCCGTGTCGCCGGCACCCCGGAAGCCGCCGCTGGTCAACGAGGTCATGCTGCGCAGCCAGTCGCAGGCGGAATACAGTCCCGACAATATCGGCCATTTCGGTCTCGCGCTGCCGCGCTACGCGCACTTCACCAGCCCGATCCGCCGCTACGCCGATCTGCTGGTGCATCGCGCGCTGATCGGCGGCCTGCGGCTTGGCGACGGTGCCCTCGGCCCCGACGAAGCCGCGCACTTTCCCGACACCGCGTTGCACATCACCGTCCACCGAGCGCCGCGCCCAACTCGCCGAACGCGACGCCATCGACCGTTACCTTGCTGCATACATGGCCGACAAAGTTGGCGCGAATTTCGCTGCGCGAATTTCCGGTGTGACGCGATTTCGGACTTTTCGTCACAGTCGCGGAAAACGGCGCGAGCGGTCTCGTGCCGATCCGCTCGCTGCCGGATGATTTCTGGCAGCACGATGAAAGGGAGCAGACCCTGACAGGACGCCGGACCCGCCTCGCGTTCCGCCTGGCTCAGGAGGTCGACGTGCGGCTTGCCGAAGCGAGCCCGGTCACCGGCGGCCTGGTGTTCCACATCCTGCAGGGCGCTCCTGATCGCACGTCGCGGCAGACCGCAGAAGGGGGTGCGATTCAGGCCCAGGTGATCCGCGTCGGCGTCCTGTTCGTCCTGCTGCTGATCGCTCCTGCGCACGCCCAGACCGTCGCCGCCCCTGCCGGCTTCGACCCGCATCTCATTTCCGATGTCTACGCGACCGCGCTGGCCTTCATGGCCCCGCGCACGCTGGAGCCGGTCGCGGTCTCGCAGCTCACCATCTGGGGGCTGCACGGACTGACGGCGCTCGATCCGGAGCTGACGACGGATCTGCATGACGGCAAGTCTTCGCCTGACCGAGCGGGACCATCGTGATTGCGACGCGGCCACCGCCCGCCGAAACCGACATCAACGGCTGGGCGAACGCGGCCACGGACTTTGCCCTGGCCGCTGCCGGCGCGTCCGTGCCGGTCCGCAGAGCCGGAACGCAGGGCGTCGTGCAAAGCTTCTTCGACGAGCTGTTCAATCATCTCGATCCGTATTCCCGCTACGTGTCGCCGCGCGATGCCGGCCAGGATCGCGAACGCCGGGTTGGTCAGGCAGGCGCGGGCCTGCGCCTCGCCCGGCGCGGATCGGCCATCGTGGTGGCCGAGGCCATCGCCGATGGACCCGGCGCGCTCGCCGGCATTCGGCCTGGCGATACGATCCTGTCGGTCGATGGCCAGTCGACCCGCGGCAAGGACGCCGCCACGGTGATGGGCTGGATCGCCGGCCCGGAAGAGACGCAGCTCACGATTGCCTGGCGCGGCCAGGACCGACGGACGCACTCGGCGGAGCTGGAACGCGCCATGGTTCCGCCGGAGACCGTCTTCGCCCAGCGCATCGGCGACGCGCTGCTGATCCAGATCACCGAGTTCAACCGCAGCACCGACAGCCACCTCGCGGAGGCCATCGGGCAAGGCTTCGCCAGCAGCGCATCCGCCCGAGGGCATCATCCTGGACCTGCGCGGCGATCGCGGCGGGCTGCTCCGCCAGGCTGTGAGCGCGGCCGACACGCTGCTGCCCGCCGGGGTCGTGACGATGACCGTCGGGCGCGATCCGGAGGCGACGCGGATCTGGCGCTCCAACCCGGGCGAACTGGCGGGGGACGTGCCGGTTGTCGTCGTGGTCGACGGTCGCACCGCCAGCGCGGCGGAGATCCTGGCCGCGGCACTGGCGGACCGAGGCCGCGGCGTGGTGATCGGCAGTTCGACCCTCGGCAAGGGGCTGGTGCAGACCATCGCGGCATTGCCCGACGGTGGCGAGCTGTTCGTTACCTGGAGCCGCGTGCTGGCCCCGCGCGGCTGGCCCATCCAGGGCCTGGGCGTGCTGCCGCAGGTCTGCACCAGCCTGGGGCAGGACGCTCTGAGCTGGCAGCTCGCGGCGCTGGCGGAGGGGCGGCAGCCGATGGCGAAGGCGCTGGAGGCCCATCGGGCGGCCAGGGCGCCGCTGCCGCCGGCGCAGATCCTGGCGATCCGCAACAACTGCCCGGCCGCCGAGGGTCGCGAAGCGGACCTCGACACGGCGCGGCTGCTCATCCGCGACCCGGCCGCCTATGCCGCCGCGCTGCTGCCGCCGCTCAGAGTCGCCGGCGAGGCGGCGGCGAGAGCGGACACGGGCCACGCGCTGATCCATCGCTTGACCGTGCGCCGACGGAACCGCATGTTCTGCCGAGCGAAAGGGACCAGCCATGGCGAAGACCAACACGATCCAGATCAAGCTCGTCTCCAGTGCCGACACCGGCTTCTTCTATGTGACGAAGAAGAACGCGCGCACCCAGACCGGCAAGCTCGAGATGAAGAAATACGATCCGGTCGTGCGCAAGCACGTCCCGTTCCGGGAAGCCAAGATCAAGTAGAGCTGGTCAGCCACTCGGCGCGCACTCGGGCGCGGCGATCTCGATCCGATTGCGCCCTGCCCGCTTGGCCGCGTAAAGCGCGAGATCGGCAGCGTGCAGCAGCGCTTCGGGCGTCCCCGGGCACTCGTCCGCTGCTGGCCACACCGATGCTCACCGTCAGACGGCAGGTTCCTCCCTGGTCCCCAGGCGAACGGTGTGGCTTCGACCGCCGACCGCAGCCGCTCGGCCGCCTGCAACGCGTCCGGCGAGCCCGGTGCCCGGCATCACCACCACGAACTCCTCGCCGCCATAGCGCGCGAGCGAGTCGAACACGCGGGTGCCGGCGCGCAGGACATCGGCGATGGCGCGCAGCGCCCGGTCGCCGGTGGCGTGGCCGAACTCGTCATTGACCGACTTGAAGTGATCGACGTCGATCATCAGCACGCCGAGATCGGGGTTCTGCGCGCTCTCCAGCAGCCCGCGCAGATGCCGCATCAGGTAGCGCTGGTTGTACAGCCCGGTCAGCGGATCGATCAGCGCCATCTCCAGCGCCGTGCCGAGATCGGTGCGCAGTCGGTCCTGATAGAACTTGCGCCGGATCTGGTTGCGAGCGCGCGCGCGCAGTTCGTTTTCGTCGAGCGGCAGCACCAGCCAGTCGTTCGCGCCGAGATCGAAGCCGCGCAGGATGCGGTCGCGCTCTTCCGGCTCGGCGATCAGCAGCATGGGGATCTCGTGCGTGGCGTCGGCCGCGCGCAGCGACGAGGCGAGCTTCAGCGGATCCTCCTCGATCAGCGACAGGCTGAGCACGATCAGATCGAACGGGATGGCGGCGGAAAGCTCCGTCGCCTCGGCGCCGGTGCGGGCACGGCCGGCGATGATGCCGTCGCGCGCCAGTGCCTCCTGGATGGTCTGAGCGCCGAGATCCCAGTCATCGACCACCAATGCCCGCGCGCCGGCAACCGATGGCGGCGCCACGCTCTCGCTGGTCAGCCCCATGGCCCGGGCGGTCTCGCCGCGCGCGCGCCATTCGTCGAGCAGCCGCTTGAGCCGGACCAGGCTGCGCACCCGGGCCATCAGCGTCTCGTACTCGACCGGCTTGGTCAGGAAGTCGTCTGCCCCCGACTCCAGCCCGCGCAGCCGCTCGGCTGGTTCGCCGAGCGCGGTGACCATCACGACCGGGATGTGCAGCGTCGTCGGGTCGCCCTTCAGCCTGCGGCAGCACTCGAAGCCGTCCATCCCGGGCATCATCACGTCGAGCAGGATCAGGTCCGGCTGCCAGTCGAGCGCCATGCGCAGCGCCTCGAACCCGTCCTTGGCGCTGGCGACCTGATAGTATTCGGCCGACAGCTTGGCTTCCAGCAGGCGGGTATTCGCCGGCACATCGTCGACGATCAGGATCCTGGCGGTCATCGGCGGCGGCTTCGCCCTTTGCTGGCCTGGTGTGGCGTCAGCGGACTCCGAATACACCAGATCAGTTTAACCGACGGTTGCATTTTCCGAATGCGCATCAGCGCGTTCGATCGGCCAACGAGACCACGGACTTCCGCTTGGCCGCAAGTTTTCGGTAAACCTCTTGCCTCACCCGAAGTAACATATGAAGAAATAGTGTCAACTTCATGACAAATACTAGTGAATACAGCCAGTGACAAGCATGCGCGACGCTCGATGCGACGGGCGAGGCGCGGCGTCGCCAATCCAGCAATGTTCTTCCGTCGCTGGCTGGCGAACCCGTTACAGATGGGTTCGGTCATCCCTTCGTCGGCGGCGCTGTGCCAGCGGATCGTGCAGCATACGCAGGCGCGCCGCGGACGAGGCGGTGCTGGAGCTGGGGGCGGGAACCGGCGTGGTCTCACGAGCGCTGTTGGAGGGCGGCGTGCCACCGGAACGGCTGATCGTCGTCGAGATCGTGCCCGAAATGGCCGACCACCTGCGCAGCGTGCTTCCCGGCGTTCTGGTGTTCGAAGGCGACGCGAGACACCTGCCCAGCCTGCTGCCACGCCATTGGCATGGCAGGATCGGCAGCGTGGTCTGCGGCATCCCGCTGGTGCTGCTGCCGCTGGCCGAGCAGCGGCGCTTCATCGCGGCGATCGAGGCAGTGGCTCCCGGGCGCGGCTTCCTGCACTACAGCTATTGCGTCACCTCGCCGCTGCCATGGCGCAAGCACGCCCTCGCGGCACGGCGCGAGGCGTGGACGCCGCTCAACTTCCCGCCTGCCAGCGTGTGGCGTTACGTCCCCGGCGCGTAGCGGACCGATCATCTGCCGCCGCCGGCTGCCAGGTGCTACTGACCACCACAATGCTCCGCCTGGCACCGTTCGGCTTCGTGCTGCTGTGGGCCTCCTCGTTCATCGCTTCACGGGTGGGGCTGCGATATCTGTCGCCGATGCTGTTTGTCACGGTGCGCCTCGCGCTTGCCACCGCGGTGCTGCTTGGCGCGATGCTGGCGCTGCGGCGGTCGTGGCGCGTCGTTGCGGGCCGGTGGGGCCATCTGGCGGTTGCCGGCGTGCTGACCAACAGCGTGCTGCTGCTCACCGCGCATTACGCCATGGTGCATGTCGAGGCCGCGCAGATCGCGCTGGTGCAGACGCTCAACCCGCTGCTCACGGCGCTGCTCGCGTGGCCGCTGCTGGGGGAGCGGCTGCGGCCCCTGCAATTCCTCGGGCTGGGGCTGGGAGCCGCCGGCGTCGTGCTGATCGTTGGCCTGGCCGCGATGCGCAGCCCGCTGCAACTGCATGGCCTGCTGCTGACCGCCGGAGGTGTGGCAGGGCTGTGCGGGGGCACACTGTATTTCGGCCGCTTCTGCCGCGGCGTGCCGATCCTGGAGGGGACGACTGTGCAACTCCTCGCCGCCACCGTCGCGTGCGCCGCGGCGATGGCCGCGTTGGAGACGCCGCATGCCGAATGGATCGGGCCCGCCATCGCCGCCATCGCATGGAACGCGGGAGCGGTATCGCTTGGTGGGATGGCGCTCTACTACCTGATGCTGATACGCGGCACCGCGGCGCGGGCGACGGCGAACTTCTACCTCGTGCCGGGCACGGCGGCGCTGCTCGCCTGGGCGCTGCTGGGTGAACGGTTGTCGGCGCTGACGGTGGTCGGGCTGATCGTCTCCTCGGTCGGATGCTGGCTGGTGAGCCGGCGAGAGCCTGCGAGCGGTGCCAATCTGACCGCCGTCTGAAGCGCGACGATTCGGCCGCGCCCTACCTCACGGCAAACTGCGTCTTGCCGAACATGATCTCCCGTTCGGCATCCGTCATCTGCCCCTTGCGCTGCTTCCTCCGACAGCACCGCCACGCCGCGCTGCACCGCCGGACGCGCCGCCATCGTATCGTGCCAACGCTTCACATTCGGATAGTCGTCCAGGTTGATGTTGCGGCGCTCGGGATTGCGGATCCAGGGAAACGTGATGATGTCCGCCATGCTGTATTCGTCGCCCGCGAGCCACGTCGCCTCGCCCAGCCGCTTGTTCAGCACCCGGTGGAGCCGCGCGACTTCGTTGGTATAACGATCGATCGCGTACGGTATCTTCTCGACCGCGTAGTTGGCGAAGTGGTTGTACTGGCCGAACATCGGACCGACGCCGCCCATCTGGAACATCATCCATTCCAGGCACTTGTAGCGGCCGACCGGATCCTTCGGAATCAGCTTCCCGCCGGTCTTCTCCGACAGATAGATCATGATCGCCGCCGACTCGAACAGCGTGAGCGGCTTGCCGCCGGGCCGTCGGGATCGACGATGGCCGGGATGCGGTGGTTCGGCGTGATCGCCAGGAATTCCGGCTTGAACTGGTCGCCCTTGCCGATATTGATCGGGATCACCTTGTAGGGCAGCCCGAGTTCCTCAAGCGCGATGTGCACCTTGTGGCCGTTCGGCGTGGGCCAGGTCCAGACTTCGATCATGTGTTCCTCCGGCTGCTTACTTGCCGAACCAGTCTGCGACAGTCAGGCATCCCCCGCCAGATAGCCATCGCGGCGAGCGTCGCGTGCGGATCGCCGCGATACGCCTTCACTTCTTGTTCAGACATTGCCGCCAGACAATCGACCGCCGGCGGCTTCCGTCCGACGAGAGACCGCTCCTCAGTGACCGAGGCACGCTTCGTTGGTCGCACCCATGCGCCGTCGCGGAGACCAATGCGGTCGCGGCGAAACCCCACGGGTCGCGCTTGAGAATATCTCAGTGGCCTGCTGCCGATGTCGAAGACCGAAGACTCATTTGCAACGGACTGACTGTCATCCGCGGCCATCGTGCCTTGGTCGGCATCGCGAGCCTGCCTGCATGCCCTTCGCCGCCGGCTTCTGAGCGCCTTCCGCCCCGGCCTGGAGTGCGGCGCCGGCCCTGGACGGCACTTCCGGCACCAAGGCTTCATTCGCGCATTCGGGGATGAAGACCGTCACCTACGAAATTGGCAATACGCTGAACAATTTCGCCTTTCTGACGGTCGGCGTAGGCGGGCTTACCGGCGGCGTGTTGCTGACCGCGTTCAACACCTTGCAAAGTTGGACTGTATATACGACGAATGACTATCTCTGGGAGTGGTTCTACCCGCGCAACGACAAGCAAGGACGCTGCCGCTTCGTTTGATGTGAAACAGAGCTTCTGGCACACCTCATTGAAGTACATGACCGGCAAGCCGGTCGTGGCGTCGATAAAGATCGCCGCAGTCTATGTCTATACCGGATCGGTGGTGACCGCGCTGGTTTATGGAACAGCCGCGACGGCCGGGGCCTCGGTGATCTTCTTCGTCAATAATGTTGCCTGGGATTTCTACGACCAGATGGCGGCGCCCCCGAGCAGCGGCGGCGCCTCATGATCGGCCGCCGGCCATGGCCACACAACCTGTGCCGGAAATTGCCATGCAGGACGCGAGCAGACGGTGCGAATACCTGCCGGGCCGGCAGGTGCCTGGGGCTTGTTCAGGCATTGCCGGCCAGATAGTCGATCGCCGCCTGCGCACCGCCGGGCTTGTGCGGCACACCGGCCACGCGCAGTCCCATCTCCACCCCGCCCAGCGTGCCGATCAGTTGCAGATCGCCGAAATCGCCGAGATGGCCGATGCGGAACACGCGATCCTTCAGAATGCCGAGCCCATTGCCCAGGCTCATGTTGTACTTGTCCAGGATGATCGCCCGCAGCGCATCGGCGCTGTGTCCCTCGGGCACGCGCACCGCGGTCAGCGACGATGAATAGTGCCGCGGATCGGCGCACTGCACCTCCAGCCCCCAGGCGCGCACGGCGCGGCGTGTCGCCTCGGCGTGGCGGTCATGGCGGGCGAACACGTTCTGCAGGCCCTCCTCCAGCAGCATCTTCACCGCCTCGTTGAGGCCGAACAGCAGGTTGGTGCCGGGCGTGTAGGGGAAGTAGCCGGTCTTGTTCGCCTCCAGCATCGGCCGCCAGTCCCAGTAGCTGCGGTGCAGGCGAGCGCTCTCGGTCGCCTTCAGCGCCTTGTCGCTGATCGCGTTGAACGACAGACCGGGCGGCAGCATCAGCCCCTTCTGCGAGCCGGCGACCGTGACATCGACGCCCCATTCGTCGTGCCGGTAGTCGATCGAGGCCAGCGACGAGATCGTGTCCACCATCAGCAGCGCCGGATGCTGCGCCGCATCCATCGCGCGCCGCACCTCGTCGATGCGGCTGGTGCAGCCGGTGGAGGTCTCGTTGTGCACCACGCACACCGCCTTGATCCGATGCGCGCGTGTCCTCGGCGAGCGCCGCGCCGATCGCCGCCACATCGGCGCCGCGGCGCCAGTCGGTGTCGATGAAGATCGGCTTGAGGTCGAGCCGCTGCGCCATCTCGTTCCACAGCGTGGCGAACCAGCCGGTGCGGCACATCAGCACCGTATCGCCAGGCGACAGCGTATTGGTCAGCGCCGCCTCCCATGCGCCGGTGCCGGAGGCCGGATAGATCACGACCGGACCGCTGGTCTGGAAGATCGCCCGCAGATTGGCCAGCAGCTCCATCCCGAGCCGGCCGAAGGCGGGGCCGCGATGGTCGATGGTCGGGCTGTCGATCGCGCGCAGCACGCGATCCGGCACGTTGGTGGGGCCGGGGATCTGCAGAAAGTGCCGGCCGGCGTGGTATTGCGTCATGGAGCCTCCTCGCGCGAGCCGGCAGATTGGCGCCGATCCGCCGCGCTGCCAATGAACGCTGCCGCGGCCGGGCGTGACCCGTGTCCGCCAGCGTGTTACGCACAGCCCGGCAGGTGCAATGGGGCAGGTTCCTCGCATGAGGCAAACGGAATGAGTGGCACCACCGTCGCGCCGGGCGATTCGCGCCTGGCCGACCGGCTGCGGCGCGAGATTCGCGGCGACGTGCTGTTCAGCCGCGCCGACCGCGGCCGCTACGCGACCGATGCATCGATCTATCAGATCGAACCAATCGGCGTGATCGTGCCGGAGGAGATCGGCGACGTCGCCGCGGCCCTGTCGATCGCGCGCGAGGAAGGCGTCCCCGTTCTGCCGCGCGGTGGCGGCACCAGCCAGTGCGGCCAGACCGTGAATCGCGCGCTGGTGATCGATTGCTCGAAGCATCTGCGCCGCATCCTGCATGTCGATCCCGATGCCCGCACGGCATTGGTCGAACCAGGGCTGGTGCTGGGCCACCTCAATGCCGCGCTGCGTGCACACGGGCTGTTCTTTCCGGTCGACCCCTCGACGCATGCCCGCTGCACGATCGGCGGCATGACCGGCAACAACTCCTGCGGCTCGAAGTCGATACGCTACGGGTTGATGGCGGACAACGTGCGCGCGATCGACGCGATCCTGGCCGATGGCACGCAGCACAAATTCGGCCTGCTGCCGGACAATCTCGGCGCCGATGTGCCGGGCGGCATCGCTGAGCTGATCCAGCGGCTCAGGGCGTTGGGCGCGGCGGAAGCCGAGGAGATCGCCGCGCGGTTTCCCTCGCAGCTTCGCCGCGTCGGCGGCTATAACATCGAAGTGCTGACGCCGGTCGCGCGACTCGCCGGGCAGGAGAACCTGGCGCGGCTGCTGGTGGGATCGGAGGGCACGCTCGCCTTCTCCGCGGCAATCGAACTCGCGCTGCATCCCATCAAACCGCGCAAGCTGCTGGGCATCTGCCAGTTCCCGACATTCCGCAGCGCGATGGAGGCGGCGCAGCACATCGTGCAGCTCGATCCCGAGGCGGTGGAGCTGGTCGATCGCACCATGATCGATCTCGGCCGCGGCATTCCGATCTTTCGCGCCACGATCGACCGGATGCTGATCGGCGAACCGAACTCGCTGCTGATCGTCGAATTCCACGGCTCACGAGGATGCGCCGCTCGCGGCCAAGCTCGATGAGCTCGAAGAACTGATGAGCGATCTCGGCTATCCAGGCGCAGTGGTTCGCGCCACCGACGCTGCGTTCCAGAACGATATCGCCGCGGTGCGCGAGGCCGGCCTCAACATCATGATGTCGATGAAGGGCGACGGAAAACCGGTGTCCTTCATCGAGGACTGCGCCGTCGATCTCGAGGACCTTGCCGACTACACCGAGCGGCTCAACGAGGTTTTCGACGAAGCATGGCACCAAGGGCACGTGGTACGCACACGCCTCGGTCGGCTGCCTGCACGTCCGCCCGGTGCTCAACATGAAGGACCCGAAGGACGTCGCCACCATGCGCGCCGTGGCAGAAGAGTGCTTCGCCCTGGTGCGCGAGTACAAGGGCTCGCACAGCGGTGAACACGGCGATGGTCTGGCCCGCAGCGAATTCCACGAAACGATGTTCGGCCCACGCATCGTGCGCGCGTTCGAGACGGTGAAGGACGCGTTCGACCCGCACAACATGCTCAATCCCGGCCGCATCGTGCGGCCACCGCGCATGGACGACCGCACGCTGTTCCGCTACGGGCCGGGCTACGCCCCGATCGGCGACTTCGTGCCGAAGCTCGACTGGTCGGATCATCCCGGACCGCTCGGCGGCATGCTCGGCGCCGTCGAGATGTGCAACAACAACGGCACCTGCCGCGCCTTCGATGCCGGCGTGATGTGCCCGTCGTATCGCGTGACACGCGACGAGACGCACCTGACGCGTGGCCGCGCGAACACGCTGCGGCTCGCTCTGACCGGCCAGCTTGGTGCCGATGCGATGGCATCCGACGCGGTGGCGCGAGGCGATGTCGCTGTGCGTTTCGTGCAAGGCCTGCAAGCGCGAATGCCCGACCGGCGTCGATATGGCGAAGATGAAGATCGAGGTGCTCGCGACGCGCTTCGACCGCCATGGCCTGACGCGTCGCGACTGGCTGATTGCCGAATTGCCGCGCTATGCGCGGCTGGTCGCGCCGTTCGCACCGCTGATCAACCTGCGGAACCGCATCCCTCCGCTGCGCCGCCTCGGCGAACGTCTCACCGGATTGGCTGCCGCACGCCCCCTGCCCGCCTGGCGCCGCGACGCATTTCGCGACAGCGAGATCGACGCGCTCGCACCGGAGAACCCGCGCGGCGACGTCATCCTGTTTGCCGACACGTTCAATCGCTGGTTCGAGCCGGAAAATCTGCGCGCCGCCCTGCGCGTGCTCACCGCCGCCGGATATCGCGTGCGGATGCCGAAGGTGCGCGGCCGGCCGCTCTGCTGCGGCCGCAGCTATCTCTCGGTGGGCATGGTCGACAAGGCGCGCGACGAGGCACGCCGCACGCTCGAACATCTCGACGGCGACCTGCCGGTGATCGGCCTGGAACCGTCCTGCCTGCTGACCTTGCGCGACGAATACCGCTCGCTGCTGCCTGGTGCCGACACCGACGCGTTGGCCAGACGCGCATTGCTGTTCAGCGAGTTCCTGGCGCACGAACAACCGGCACTGCGGCTGAAGCCGTTGCCGGCCAACACTTTCGTGCACGGTCACTGTCATCAGAAATCCTTTGGCGCCTTTCCGGCCGCGCTGGCCATGTTGAAGCGCATCCCGGAACTTGCCGTGACGCCGATCGCGTCGTCCTGTTGCGGCATGGCCGGCGCTTTCGGCTATCAGGCGGAAACCCAGGCGGAATCACGCGCGATGGCCGAAGCTGGACTGCTGCCGGCGGTGCGCGGATCGGCGGCCGATGATATTCTCGTGGCTGACGGCACCTCATGCCGCCACCAGATCCGCGATCTGGCTGGCCGCGAGGCGGTCCATTCCGTACGGCTTGCTCGACCGCGCCCTGGCATGACGACACCCGACGAAGTGCTGGATTTCTGGTTCGCCGGTGATCCCGCCACTCATCGCAAGGAGTGGTTCCGAGAAGACCGCCGAATTCGACGCCGCCTGCACACGCTTCGCCGACGCGTTGCGCGAAGCCAAAGCGGGCGGCGTTCGACCGCTGGACCGAGACCCCGCGCGGCACGCTGGCACTGATCATTTTGCTCGACCAGTTCTCGCGCAATCTCCACCGCAATTCGCCAGAGGCGTTCGCTGCGGATGCCCAGGCGCGCGAGATCGCCCGCAGCGCGATTGCGCGCGGCACCGACCGGATGCTCGGCGAGGTCGAACGGATGTTCGTCTATCTGCCATTCGAACACTCGGAGGATCTCGCCGACCAGGACGAAGCCGTGCGCCTGTTCACGACGTTGGGCGAGGAGATGGCCCGCTACGCCGAAGACCATCGCGACGTGATCCGCCGGTTCGGCCGTTTCCCGCATCGCAATGCCGCGCTTGGGCGCGTCAGCACGCCGGATGAGCTGGCATATCTGGCACAACCGGACGCGGGATTCTGAATTGCCGCGGCAGTGCCGCGCAGTGGCGATCTGGTGTACACTTCCAGGATGTAGTTCCGGCAAGGAGGCAAGCCATGCCGTTCGATGAAACCTCGCGCCAGCCAGGCCGCCGTCCGTCGCGCAACGTGCTGGGCGGCATCCTCGACATCTGCTCGATCAAGCCGATGACCGGCTTCTTTCGTAATGGCTGCTGCGACACGAGCGCCGAGGATTTCGGCAGCCACACGGTTTGCGTGGTCATGACCGCGGAGTTCCTGGCATTCAGCAAGGCCGCCGGCAACGACCTCTCGACGCCGCATCCCGAATTTGGCTTCGCCGGCCTGCAACCAGGCGACCGCTGGTGCCTGTGCGCGCCGCGCTGGCAGGAAGCGCTGGAGGCGGGCGCGGCGCCGCGCGTTGTGCTCCGCGCCACGCAGGAGGGCGCATTGGAGCACTGCCGCCTGGCAGACCTGAAGAAATACGCCGTCGATCTGGCCTGAGGCGTGGCCAGCGAGCTTCCCGCCGAGTTCGCGCTGATCGCGCGGCATTTCCGGCCGCTGGCCGGACCGGGCGCGCTCGACCTGCAAGACGATGCCGCGGTGCTGATGCCGCCGCCCGGTCGCGAACTGGTGCTGACCTGCGACGCCATGGTCGGCGGCGTGCACTTCCTGCACGACGATCCGCCCGATCTGGTCGGCCGCAAGCTGCTGCGCGTGAACCTGTCCGACCTTGCGGCAAAGGGCGCGACGCCGATCGGCTATCTGATGACGGTCTCGACGCCGCGCGACACGCCGGACTGCCTGGTTCGCGGGGTTTTGCGCCGGCCTCAAGCAGGACCAGCAGCAGTACGGCGTCACGCTGCTCGGCGGCGACACCACCTCGACGCCTGGACCGATCTCGCTGTCGCTGACCATCCTGGGCCACGTGGCACCCGGCCAGGCGGTGCATCGCGCCGGCGCCCGGCCCGGTGACGGCATCTGGGTCACCGGCACGATCGGCGATGGCGCGCTGGGCCTTGCGGTGGCGCGCGGCCGGCTCGCCGACCCGACCGGCTATCTGCTGTCGCGCTATCGCCTGCCGCAGCCGCGCATTGGACTGGCGATCGCCGGCATCGCATCGGCCGGCATGGATATCTCCGATGGGCTGGTGCAGGACCTGGGCCATATCTGCCGCGCGAGCAGTGTCATCGCCGAGATCGAAGCGGCGAAGGTGCCGCTTTCGAGCCAGGCCCGCGCGGCAGGGCCGGAATGGCTGAGCGCTTGCCTGACCGGCGGCGACGACTACGAGTTGCTGCTGGCGGTCCCCCCGGCACGGGAGGCAGCGCTGCAACAGGCCGCGCAGGCGGCGGGCGTGGCTGTGACGCGCATCGGCGCTTTCCGCTCTGGACCGCCCGAGGTCGTCGTCCGCGGAGCCGACGGACAGCCCATGTCCCTCGCCCGAGGCGGCTGGAGCCACTTCTGACACCATCCCGGCGCGAGAACCTGCTCCGCGTGCAGCGGGGTTCCGCCGCATCGGACCGGCTGCTTCTATGACCTCACCGGCACGATGGTGATGCTTCGCGGATGAATCGCAACGTCTGTCTCCTGTTCTGCTGTCAGGCGCTGATGAACGCCGTGATGTCCGGCCAGACCGTGATGAGCGCGCTGATCGGCCACGCGCTGGCGGTGGACAAGGCGCTCAACACGCTGCCGATGGCGATCCAGATGACGGCGACGATGGCCGCCTCGATCCCGGCCGGCATCGTGTTCGCCCGGCTGGGCCGCAAGCCGGGCTTCTGGCTCGGCTGCGCCGGCTCGCTGCTCGGCAGCCTGACCTTCGCGCTCGGCGTCTGGACGCAGAATTTCGAGGTCTACTGCATCGGCGCCGTCTTCGCCGGCCTGGGCTTCGGCATCGCCCAGCACCTGCGCTTCGCCGCCGCCGAGGTGGCGGCGGCCGAGGCGCGCGCCCGCGCCATCGCGCTGGTGATGGCGGGCGGCGTGCTGGCCGCGATCATCGGCCCGGAGATCGTCAAGCGCACCAACATGCTGCTGCCGCCGCTGATGTTTCTCGGCACCTATCTGTGCCTGACCATCCTGCCGCTGATCAGCGCCACGCTGCTGCTGTTCATCCAGCTTCCACCCGCGATGCGCCAGGTCAGCGAGCCGGTGCCGTTCCGCACCATCATCGCTCGCCCGAGCTTCCTGACCGCCGTCGTGTGCAGCATGGTCGGCTACGGCACGATGAACCTGATCATGGCGTCGACGCCACTGCAGATGCTGTTCTGCGGCTTCGGCGTGAACGCCAGCGCCGATGTGATCCGCGCGCATTCGATCGCCATGTTCCTGCCGGGCTTCGTCACCGGACGGCTGATCCACCGCTTCGGCGCGCATCCGATCATCTGCATCGGCGCCGTGCTGACCGCGCTCTGCGTCGCCACCAACCTGATGTTCCCGCCGCTGCTGCCAACCTTCATGGTGGCGCTGATGCTGCTGGGCGTCGGCTGGAACTTCATGTTCGTCGGCGGCACCACGCTGCTGGCGACCGCGCACGACCCGCACGAGCGGGTGCGCGTTCAGGCCACCAACGACTTCATCGTGTTCGGCACGGTCGCCTGCACCGCGTTCGCCTCAGGCGCGATCGAGGCGACCGGCGGCTGGGCGGCGCTGAACCTGGTGGTCGTGCCGCCGACGGTGATCGCGGCGGCGCTGGTGATCTGGCACTGGTCGGCCCGCGCGCGTCTGGCGCCGGCGGCGGCTCAGTAGGCCGGGGCCGGCGCGCCGCCCGACGGCCCGGTCGCGGCTGCTGGCCGAACGCGTTGAACCGGCCGATGTTGCCGAACAACTGCTGCAGGAACGACGCCTCGGTGCCCGGCGACGGCGTCGTGCGCGCCACGATCGAAACCGGTATCGCGTCGTCCTTGTTCAGTTGCTTCACATCCTGCAGCACGCCCTGATCGTTGAAGCTCAGCACCATCACGTTCTGGCTCAGCACGCCCTGGGTGCGCGCGATGCGGGGTCGGGTGACCTCGCTGATATAGAGCCAGGTGTTGTCGTCGAAGGTGGCCCTCGCGGTCGGCGAGCCGATCAGCGCGGTGACGTCGGCCCGCGTCGAAGTGCCGGGCACCAGCTCCTTGAGCTGGTCGGCATCCACGCGATTGCCGCGAAGCTGCGACTGCGCCTCGAAGAAGCTGCAGCCGCCGACCAGCAGGCAGGCAAGCAGCGCGAGCGATGGCAGCAAGGCCGTTGAATGGTCTCTGTTCACCTGGGCGTATCCTCGGCTCCGCGGTATGTCACCTCGGTGTCACGCCGGCCCGCTGCTTGTCAATCGAGCGCGCCGGCACCGCAAGGAGTGATCGCGAGCGGTGTCAGGACTGCTTGGCTTCAAGGGTTTGCGCAGGGCCAACCGGCACCAAAGGGCCGGCTTCGCGCTCTACGGCGCAGCGGTCGCCGCAGCGCGCGATCCCTGGTTCTACCGGGCACTCGGCGTGCCGGACACGCTGGACGGGCGGTTCGACCTGGTCGCGCTGCATGCCTTCCTGCTGATCCACCGCCTGCAGGACGCGCCGGAGCCTGGGCCGGCCCTGGCGCAGGCGGTGTTCGACGCCATGTTCAGCGACATGGACAACAACCTGCGCGAGATCGGGGTGAGCGACCTGAGCGTTGGCAAGCGCGTGCGGGCCATGTGGGAGGCGTTCCACGGCCGCGCCAAGGCCTATGCGGAGGCCATCCAGGGCCGAGGATCGCGCGGCACTTGAGACCGCACTGGCGCGCAATGTCTGGCGAGGTGCCGCGCCGGACGGGGCAGCCGCCTCATTGGCCAGAGTCGTGCTGGCGCAGGCGGCGCACCTTGCCGCCGCAGCCGCTTGCGACGCTGGAATCGGGACAGGCGCAATTTCTGCCGCGACGGAGGCATCGCGATGATTCCGGAACTGCACCGGCCGGTCGCCGTCGAGCGCGTCGGGCCTGCCGGTCTGGATATGACGGTGGAAGCCAGTCGCCGCGGAATGCGCCGCGCTCGCCGCAGCGCATGGGCCTGCCCGCGGTGCTCGCACTGACCTGCACGTTCCATCTGGAATGGGATGCCGCCGGCACGCTGCTCGCGCGCGGGCACCTGGTCGCCCGCCTGATGCAGACCTGTGTCGTTTCGCTGGACGACTTCGCCAGCACTGTCGAGGAGCGCTTCGCCGTGCGCTGCGTTCCGGACGGGGAGGAGAGCGACGATGCCGATCCTGAGTCGCTCGACGAGATCACCTTTCGTCGACGGTACTCTCGACCTCGGCGAAGCCGCCGCGGAACAATTGGCGCTGGCGCTCGATCCCTATCCGCGCGCACCGGACGCGGTATTGCCGGACATGCCGGAAGACGCCGAGGCGCAGCCTTCGCCGCGCTGGCGGCGTTGCAGCGCCGGCACCACTGAAGCTGCTGTCTGATCGAAAATATCATTGACATCTATGAGTTATTAGATACTAACTAACGTGACGCCAACAGGCGAACTCTGCCAACGGCAGAGCGCCTCCCCGTCACTCCCCGGAGACATCATGAGCATCGACCTGACACCGCTGGTGCAGGCGCTGGCCGCGCTTGCGTTGGCGGCCATGAGTGGGGCGACGCCCTACCTTGCGCCGCTTGTGCGGCCGCTATCTGCGCATCAGGCTGACCGCGACCCAGGCCGCGGCGATCCAGACCGCGGCCGATGCCGGCGCTCAGGCGGCCTACGGCTACATCGCCACGCACGCCGCCAGCTATCGCGATGTGGCGATCCGCGATGCCGCGATCGCCAAGGGCGTGCAGCACGTTGTCGCATCGGCGCCAGAGGCCCTGACGGCGATCGGCATCACGCCTGAGCACGTCCGGAACATGGTCGAGGCGCGGTTCGGAGGGCTGCTCGCCGCCGATCCCAACGTTTCGATCGGCGCCCGCCAAACCAATTGATCTAACAGCAGAAAATCTGGAGATTCATCATGCGATGCGATCATCGCGTTGGCGTTGCTCGCCTGGCTGCCCGCGTGCAGCAACGTGACCCCCGAACAGCAGGCGCGGATCAAGCAGGTGCTGACGGTGGCCTGCAACGTGGACGGCGTGGTCGTGCCGGTGGCGCAGCCAATCGTGGCGACCCTGGGCCCGGCCGGCGCAACCGCCGCGAATGTCGACCTGTTGGTGCATCCCACGGTGGTCGCAGCGTGCAGAGCGGTCAGCGGGGTGCCGGTGAGTGTGACGCCGCTTGGTCCGCCGGTGACTGTACCCGGCGGACACAGCCGGGCCCAAATGATCGGAGAAGAACAAGATTGCGCAGGCTAGACCCAGCAGTAGCTGGGCTCACCCACGGACGCTATTTTCTCCTCCGTGCCCCGCCAGGAGGGCGCGCGATCAAGGAGGGAGGAATGGCACGTTATACGGGTGGCTGCCTTTGCGGAGCCGTCAGGTATTCCATCGAGGCCGAACCGCTTCCAGGGCGCAAGCTGCTCTGCCACTGCGAGGACTGTCAGCGCCAGACCGGCACGGCATTCCTGTCTGCGATGGCCTTTCCAGCGGACCGCGTGGCGATCACCGGAACGATGACCACCTTCACCATGCCGGGCGGCCAGAGCGGGGAACCGATGAACCGTCGCTTCTGCACCCGATGCGGTTCACCGATCGTGATCGATAAGGATGGCACTGGGAGGATGCTGATCATGGCTGGTACCCTGGACGACAAGTCACTGTTCAAGCCCGAGGTCAGCCTCTTTTGCGACTCGGCAGCTCCGTGGGTGGTGATGCCGGCGGATTGTCAGAACCTGCCACGGTATTACACATAGCCAGTATTCGCCATCACTGGCTCGCGAAGACTTGGCGCCGGGTGAGTGATAAGCGAGTTCGCCGCCCAGAACGTCCGGCCTCCCTTGCGACCCGCCGGACCCTCTGCTAGACGCCCCGATCCTGCACTGTTGACATATTGTGACCGTCCCCTTCCTCCCCAGCCGGGCCGCAGGGCGTCACCAAGACCGGAGGGGCGTTGTCCCATGGCCGTTCCCAAGCGAAAGACGTCGCCATCCCGCCGCGGCATGCGCCGCAGCCACGAGGCGCTGCCCCGCGAGGCGCATGCCGAATGCCCGAATTGCGGCGAACTGAAGCGGCCGCACCATGTCTGCAGCCATTGCGGCTTCTATGACGGACGCGAGGTCGTCCCGGCCGGGAATGCGCTGAAGGGCGCAGTTCGCGCCTGACGCCCGGACGCGGCGTGGCCTCCCTTACTCCCTTGACCGCGACCTACACGCTGGCGGTGGACGCCATGGGCGGCGATCACGCGCCGGCCATGGTCGTCGAGGGCCTGGAGATCTCCGCCGAACGGCACCCCGGCGCCCGCTTCCTGCTGGTCGGCGACGAGAGCCGGCTCACCCCGCTGCTCCAGCGGCCATAAGCGCGCGGCCGCGGCCTGCGACATCCGCCACGCCCCGGAGGCGATCGGCAACGACACCAAACCCACGGCCGCGTTGCGCGTCCGCGGCTCCTCGATGCGCGTCGCGATCGACGCGGTGGCCAGCGGCGAGGCATCCGGCGTGGTCACCGCCGGCAACACCGGCGCGCTCCTGGCACTCGCCATGATCGTCATCAAGACGCTGCCCGGCATCGACCGCCCGGCCATGGCCGCGATCGGCCCTTCGGCGCGCGGCGACGTCGTGCTGCTGGACCTCGGCGCCAACGTGCAGTGCGACGCGCGGAACCTGGTCGAGTTCGCCGTGATGGGCGACGTGTTCGCGCGCACCGTGCTCGGGCTCACCGCGCCCTCCATCGGTCTGCTCAATGTCGGCTCCGAGGAGCTGAAGGGCGACGACACGCTGCGCCTCGCCGCCGAGACGCTCCGCGCCAGTCACATCGCACCGCAGTTCGTCGGCTTCGTCGAGGGTCACGACATCGCCGCCGGCACCACCGACGTTGTCGTGACCGACGGCTTCACCGGCAACGTCGCGCTGAAGACCGGCGAGGGCGCGCTCAAACTGATCGGCGACCTGCTGCGCCAGGTGTTCCGCAGCAGCCTCACCGCGAAGCTCGCCTATCTGCTGCTGCGACCGTCGCTCGAACGGCTGCGCGAGTGGCTCGATCCGCGTCGCTACAACGGCGCAGTCATGCTTGGCCTGAACGGCGTCGTGGTGAAGTCGCACGGCGGCACCGATGCCGAAGGTTTCGCGCATGCGGTGGACGTGGCGATGGACATGGTGGTGCACCGGTTCAACGACCACATCCGCGAGGACTTGACCCGAATCGCCGAATTGATGGCGCTGACTGCGAAGAACGGCGCGCCGGAGAAGGAAGGCGGAACCGGCGCACGCCTCGCCACCGCGCCTTAAGGAGACGATGGCCATTCGCTCGATCCTCGCCGGTGTCGGCGCCTATCTGCCCGAGCGCGTGGTCAGCAACGACGAGCTGGCCCGCACGGTGGATACGTCGGACGAGTGGATCCGCGAGCGCACCGGCATCCGCCAGCGCCACATCGCGGCGCCGCACGAGACGGCGGCATTCATGGGCACCGCGGCGGCGCGCGCCGCGCTGGCGGACGCCGGCGCCGAGCCGGCCGAGGTCGATGCGATCATCCTGGCCACCAGCACGCCGGACGAGGCCTTCCCGGCCACGGCGCTGCGCGTGCAGGCGGCGCTCGGCGTGACCAGCGGCTTCGGCTTCGACATCGCCGCCGCCTGCGCCGGGTTCATCTACGCGCTGTCGGTGGCCGACAGCATGATCCGCACCGGCCAGGCGCGCGGCGTGCTGGTGATCGGCAGCGAGGTCTATTCGCGCATCCTGAACTGGCAGGATCGCGGCACCTGCGTGCTGTTCGGCGACGGCGCCGGTGCGGTGTTCCTGCGCGCCGGCAAGCGGCAGCGGCAGCATCGACCGCGGCATTCTCTCCACCCACCTGCATGCGCAGGGCACTCTGGGCGACATCCTGTACGTCGATGGCGCGGTCGGACGCCGCGACAAGCCCGGGCATCTGGTGATGAATGGCCGCGAGGTGTTCCGCCACGCGGTGATCCGGCTCGCCGAGGCGGTGGAGGAGGCGCTCGCCGCCAACGGACTGCGGCAGCGCGACATCGACTGGCTGGTGCCGCACCAGGCCAATCTGCGCATCATCGATGCCATGGGCCGCAAGCTCGGCCTGCCGCCCGAGCGGGTGGTGATCACGGTCGATCGCCACGCCAACACCTCGGCCGCCTCGGTGCCGCTGGCGCTGGCCGAGGCGTGCCGCGACGGCCGCATTCGCCGGGGCGACCTCGTGCTGATGGAGGCACTCGGCGGCGGCCTGGCCTGGGGTTCGGCGCTGGTGCGCATGTGAAGGTTGCGCGTCGCTGCCGATGCCTCCTCGCAACTCCCTGATCCTGATTGATTTTGCTCTGGCTAATTGCTTGACGGCGGAGACATCGGCGCCTAGCGTTCGCGAGATGCAGACCGTCACGCGCGCGCATCTGGCCGAGACGATCTATACCCAGGTCGGCCTGTCGCGGAACGAATCCGCCGATCTCCTGGAGACTGTGCTGGAACGCGTGTCCGCCGCGCTGGAAGCCGGAGAATCAGTCAAAATCAGTGGGTTCGGGACCTTTTCTGTGCGTCAGAAGGGGCGCCGCGTCGGGCGCAATCCGAAGACCGGCCAGGAAGTGCCGATCATGCCGCGCCGCGTGCTGGTGTTCCGCCCGAGCAATGTGCTGAAGGCGCGCGTGAACGGCACGACGCCCGGCCCGGATGACGACGAATGAGCGACCCGGCTGACGACATGACGGTGCCGCCGGTCGGCCGCGCGCGCCCGAAGAAGGCGCCGAACGCGTTCCGCACGATCAGCGAGGTAGCCGACGAACTGCACATCCCGCAGCATGTGCTGCGCTTCTGGGAGACCAAGTTCCCCCAGGTGAAGCCGCTGAAGCGCGGCGGCGGCCGGCGCTATTACCGCCCGGACGACATCGCGCTGCTGCGGCGGATCTCCGATCTGCTGTATATTCAAGGCTATACGATCAAGGGCGTGCAGCGCCTGCTGCGCGAGGGCGGCGGCAAGCTGTCGGACGACATCCCGCCGGCTCCGGCGGACGAGCAGGAGGCAGCCGAGGCGGAGCGCGCCGCCGGGCTGCCGGCGGAGCCGGAACTGCCGATGCCGGGCTTGGCGCCCGACCGCCTCGGCGCAGATTCGGCCGCGCTCAATGTCGCGGCCGAAGGCCGATCCGGAAACCGAGCGCCTGCGGGCGCTGCTGACCGAGACGCTGCGCGAACTGGAGGCGTTGCGAGCAGTTGCTGCCGTAAGCGGCGTTGCGCGGCAATCGGCATGACTGGTAAACCGATCGGCCCCCGCACGGTCGGAGCGTAGCGCAGCCTGGTAGCGCATCAGTCTGGGGGACTGGGGGTCGTGGGTTCAAATCCCGCCGCTCCGACCAATTGATTAGATTTGTCAGCCACTTGCGCCAAGACCAGTGCGACTTCAATTATGGAAACTGGCCCACGTAACCGTTACGGATGATCCCCCAACTTGGCCAGCAATAACTCGATCTGCACGCGCAACGCAGGTAGATCCTGGTGGATGGTCTGCCACACGGTCGCATTATCGACTTCGCGGTAGCCATGGATCAGTACATTGCGCATGGCAACCGCGCGCCGCAGGTCAGGCAGCTGCGCAGCGATTTTTCCGGAGCCTCCTGCGACAGGCGGTTGAGTGCCTCCCCAGCGATTTCAAACTGGCGCTCGACCGTGGAGCGCAACATCAGATCGGCGGCGTAGTCCGCGAGGGTGCGACCCTGGACAAAGGCAGCAATGCTGTCGGCAGCCACGCGAACGTCCCATAGCCAGGCACGTGGGTCATGCTGCATAGATCGCCTGCCGGGAGCGATCTATGCCGGCCCGAATGAATGGGTTCTCCACGGCTGCCTCCATGACCAGATCGACCGGCCGGCCGAGCAAATCTTCCAAGGCGTCACGCAGATCCTGATGGGCCGCGATCCCGGGTTGGTGGCCAGGAAGGTAAGTGACGAGCAGGTCGACATCTGACCTTGCGGGATCGAAGTCCGAACCGCGCGCAGCCGAGCCGAACACCTCCAGTCGGTTGACGTGGAACCGCCTGCAGAGTTCAGCGATGTCGCGCCGTCGCAATTCGATCAGTTGCAGCATGGGCCGATTGTCCCTCCGATCACGCTAGGTGACCCTAACCACAGCTCCGCAGAGGGTGCCGATTACCGCAGCCTCGGTTGCGGAAGCCTCACCGCCGCCATCCGTCCGCATCGGCTGATCGCCCTGAAATAGCAGACACTGGCCTTTGAAATCATTGGAAAATCTTCTATCTGGGGACTGGGGGTCGTGGGTTCAAATCCCGCCGCTCCGACCAATTTTCTAGGATTTCCAATATCGCACAGCTCGTGCGAACGAGCCATCCGCGCTTTCATTACGGAAACCGGTCGGTGAGGCCGTTGCGGTCACGGATGATCCCCCAGTTCGACCAACAGCGCCTGAACTCGTTCACGCAACGCTGGAAGATCGTCGTGAATGGTGGTTTGCCAGACGGTCGCGTTGTCGACCTCTCGGTAGCCATGGATCAACGCATTGTGCATGGCGATCGCGCGCCGAAGGTCGGGCAGTCGTGTGGCACTTCCGGGACCTTAAGCGACAACCGGTTGGGCGCCTCCCCCTCGATTTCGAACTGGCCCTCGACCGCCGAGCGCGGCTTCAGGTGGGCACATTCGGTGAAACTGCGGCCTTGGACAAACGCGCGATGCTGTCGGCAGCCTGTCGAACATCCCACAGCCAGGCGCGTGGGTCATGCTCCGCAGATCGCCTGCCGGGAGCGCTCAATGCCAGCCCGAATGAATGGGTCCACAGCTCACCCGAGGGCGCTTATTTCAGCAACCGCAGTTACCAAGACACTGCCTCCAAGAACGGTCCCGATCGAACTGAGGCCGCCGGTGCTGGGACGGGCGCTGCGCGTCGGCTGTGACGCGGCCGCTCCGACCTGATCTCGGATCAACCCCGCTGAGCCCACGTCGACGTCCGGCGAGACGCAGCGCATTCGCACCTGGCCGGCACTTTCGACGGTTCTGTCTATGACGGGCCGCGACGCCCGACAGGGGCATGCGGGCGGCAACAGAACCAGACAAAGCGAACGACCGCCCGGCAGATTGGCCATCACTAATTTGTCACATCGTCCTCGGTCGGCCGATGCGGGCAATTCAATGTGATTCCGGAATGAGCGACAGGAGTTAAGCAACGCGCCTTGGCTGAGCAGTCTTCAATGGCCGCCAGAATACCTGGCGCGCACACGATCGACGGGACAGCGGCCTCACACTGGTGGCCAACGCCGGGCCTGATCGACGTCTGGTCTGGCCACGTCCGCCAGTCAGAACATTACCTTGCAAGGGTCGACCTCTTGCCAGTTGGATGAAAGTTATGCAGGTTCCCAAGGAAACCGCGCGCAATTGACGCAATGATTAATAAGTAGTTAACGCCATATTTATTTCAATATAACTGCTGTCTTGTCGCTGCATCCGATCCCTCGCCAAAATTCCTTTGACATCGTCTGCCGCGATTGCAGATAGTTAATTCCAAGCTCTTGGCCGATCGTGTCGCTGACCGAGGTGGGTGCACCGGGAAACGTCTGGCTTACAACCGGACCGCCGTCTCTTGACGGCAGCGTTGCTGCGGGGCGTGTCATGGCAGGCGGTGATATCCACATAAATATGCGCGCGGTGTTTCCCTTCCACGTCGATTCCGTGTGAGGAGTGGCTCACCAGTGTATGACTTTCGCAGCAAATCGATCTCCCGCCTCGGTCGATTGCTGCACACCTTGGCCACCCGCCGCGTGCCACGTGATGACGCGACAGCCTATGCGATGACCAAGGTCATAGCACTCGTTGCAAGCGGGAATCTGGATGCCACACTCTCGATGCTGGAATATGCGCACCGTTGTGCGCCGTCAGATGGCACGATAAGCTTGGCGACCGGATTGGTCCGTCTGGCGCTTGGTGATCCGCTCGCTGCGGAGCCACTTGAGACGCTGACACGACGTACCGACTGGTGCGAACTATGGATGGCGCTCATTCTGGTCCGCATGCGGTTTGGACAGAGTGAACAAGCCGCGATCGACCTCCATGCAACGTTGAGCCGGATCGCCGTGCCCCGCGGCGAACCCGACATCGAGCTCGCGACCATGGTGAGCCGGCAGACCGACGGCGAAGGCTGGTGCGGTGTGGACAATAGGGGGCGCCTCACCGTTGGCACCAAAGAGAACGCGCTGCGTGACCTGGTGCTCTTGTTGGATGGGACCGAGATTTCCTGTTCGGAGTTGCGCCCGTCGAAACGGGCTCGTCACCTGCGGTTGCCGAGGAACTGGCAAAACGCCACGCGCCTTGAGGCGTTCGTGCACGGCCGCGCGCTGATCGGTAGCCCAGTCGACATCAAGCAAATCACGCGCGTCCAGGGCTTTGTGGAAGTGACATCCATGTCGGCTGCACTGCAAGGGTGGTGCTGGCTCCCTGCCGAACGCGAGCATGTTCCAACCATCACGGTCAGCTCCGTGGCCAACCCGCGCGAACGGCTGTCGATCCGTCCGGGATCCATGGACAGCCAAACCATCGGCGGTGATCCGTTCGCCAATCTCCATTCATTCTCGATTGCAGCCGAGAAGATCGCGGCGTTGGGCAATCATGTCCAGGTTACTGGCCCGCACAGGCGAACTCTGTACGGCAGCCCGCTACGAACACGGTGGACGGAGGACAGTGCTCGCACAACCATGTTGGAGGTTGCGCGACTTTTTCCTCTGTCGAACCGGAGCCGCGCGACATCCGCCCCGTTCATGGCGGGCGAGATTCCGGCGCCGGTTGCCTGGGTCGTCCCGCCACGAGGCCAGGCCATTGCGGAGACACCGCGACCGCAGTCGCAACCTGTCGATGTGGTGATCCCGGTCTATGGCGGGCGTGACGCAACACTGGCCTGCATCGCCAGCGTCCGCGCCCACTGCGACGCGAACCAGCGCATCATCGTCATCGCCGACGGTTCGCCGGAGCGCGACCTTGTGGCAGCGCTATCGGCGCTCGCGGATCAGGCTGAGATCGTACTGCACGTCGAGACGGTCAATCGCGGGTTCCCTGTTGCAGCCAATATCGGTCTCAGATTGGCGGCCGGACATGATGTGATACTCCTCAACGCCGATACGATTGTCACGCCCGGCTGGCTCGCCGGGCTTCGCGCGGCCGTTCATAGCGCGCCGGACATCGGATCGGCGACGCCGCTGTCCAACGACGCGACGATCTTCAGCTACCCGCGGCGTGATGGGCCAAATCCTTGTCTGGATGCAGCAACCGCGGCGGACATTGCCGTCCAGGCGGCCGCGGCGAACCGCAACGACATCGTCGACGTCCCGACAGGCCACGGATTCTGTCTCTACATTCGTGCGGAATGTCTGGAAGAGACAGGTCTACTGCGCGAGGACCTGTTTGCACAGGGCTACGGGGAGGAGAACGATTTCTGCATGCGCGCCCGGCACCTGGGCTGGCGCCATATTGCCGTGCCTGGCGTATTCGTCGCGCACCGCGGGGCAGGATCGTTCGACGCCGCCCGGGAACATCTCATGCGCCGGAACTTGGCAATCCTGAACCGGCTGCACGTTGGCTACAATGACATGATAGCGCAATGGCAATTGAAAGACCCGCTTGCCGAGAGCCGACGGCGTATCGATCTGACACGACTCAAATCGAGCATCCGGCACGGCGGTGCCGTCCTTTTGGTCACCCACAATCGCGATGGCGGGGTGCGCCGGCACGTTGCCGAACGGTTGGAGGCCATTGCTGAGACAGATCGGTGTGCGATTCTGTTGCAGCCGGAAGCGGGAGGCGCTACCGGGGAAGGACTCGCGACGTATGTCGCCAGGGTCGACACCGCGTTCCAGGATGAATTCCCGAATCTTCGGTTTCGCCTGCCGGACGAACAGGCTTACCTGATCGCGTGTCTTAAGGCGTGCAACGTTGGCGAGATCGAGGTGCACAGCCTCATAGGGCACGGCGATGCCGTTATCGATCTGGTTCTTGGGTTGCGCGCACCGCTCCATCTGGTGATCCATGATTATAGCTGGTTCTGTCCGCGGGTTTCGCTGACAACCGGCGACCACCGGTACTGTGGAGAGCCCGCGATCGCGGGCTGCCGCAACTGCATCGCCGATCACGGCACCAACTTCGATGGGCCGGTTTTGCCGGATCAATTGGTCGACCGCACGGCCCGGCTGATCAAGGCGGCCCATTCCATCATCGCTCCATCCAAAGACGCAGCCCAACGTATAGAACGTCGCTTCGGCAGGGGCGTCGTGGTTGCGCACTGGGAGCAGCCGCGCCAATTGGCGCTCCACGAAATCTGCGAAGCCGCAGGGCAGTCGCGGCCCGTCCGGGTGTGTGTTGTCGGAGCAATCGGCTACGAAAAGGGTTACACGAATCTGCTGCGCTGCGCCCGCATGGCCACGGAAGCGAACATGCCGATCGAATTCGTCGTGGTGGGCCATACCTGTGACGATCGGCGCCTGCTGGATACCGGGGTTGTGCGAGTCACCGGGCGATACGCTCAGCCGGAAGCTATAGAACTTATCAGCGCGCAGAACGCGGACTTTGCCTGGTTGCCGACAGTCTGTCCGGAAACCTGGTGTTATACCCTGACACAGATCTGGGAAGCAGGGCTGCGTGTCGTCGTGCACGACATCGGGGCACAGGCAGAGCGGGTTCGAACAATGCGGGGAGGCCTGGTGGTGCCACTGAACATACCGCTCGAGCAAATGCTCGCTCTGTTTCTGACTCCACGGCGCATCCAGTCAGACTGCGCGCCGGGTTTCGCCGGCAAACATTCAGGCAGTTCGCCTGCTATGAAACTTTCTCGCAAGACGCCTGGACAGCAAGTTGCATGATGCGTATTCCATGCAGAGCAAAGAACAACACGGTGAACAGTGCTTAACGCTGCAATACTGAGAGTTTAACGACATGAGGCGCAGAAGAACGGGAGCTCGTATCGACCGTCCCAAACTGGACAAGCAGGTTGCGCTGGATGCGCGCGCCGGATCATCGGCGACAGCGTCACAGCCAACGGACGGTCTTGAAGCCACGCTCGGCGATCTCAGTGTGTTGGCCCGCGCGGACGAAACAACGTCGCTTCTCGAGCAGCTCGAAACCACACGGTCGCTGGTAGCTGATCAATTACCTGACGACAGTGCCACGCGGCAGGCATTCGATCCCAACGAAGTTCCCGCTTCTCAAACAGCCGAAAACCAGCGACACGCGCAACCGGCGCTCAGCGGGCTGATCGAATATGCCACCCCGACTGCCATAAGGGGCTGGGCGTGGGACTCCGACAATCCGACAAGACGTGTTCAGCTCGAATTGGTTGAAGAGGGGACGCGGCTGGCCACCGCGATTGCGGATGTCGAGCGCGTGGACCTCGCCGATATCGGCATCGGCGACGGCCGACATGGCTTCATGATCGAGTTGGCGCCCGGGCTCATACCGGACGGGCACCCGCACGTGCTGGATCTGCGATGTTCCGAGACAGGTGCGGCGGTGCGAGGATCGCCTATCACGGTCCAACCTTCGCGCACGCCGTTCGAGTGGTGTTTCGACTCGATCACGGATGCCGAGCTCGCCGGCTGGCTCATGATACGCAATGAGCCGACGCGACATTGTGTGGTGGTCCTCAAGGAGGGCGGCCGCGCCCTGGCCCAGGCGATGGCCTCGCTCTTCCGGCGGGACCTGCTGGCCGCGGGCGTCGGCGATGGCTGTTACGGGTTCAGTTTGCAGATGCCGCACTCTCTGCTCGATGGAGAGGAGCATCTGCTCGATGTGATCGAGATGGAGACCGGCTTCGCTCTGACCGAGCAGCCAATCCGATGGCGTTCAACGGCAGGAACAGGAGGGTTGGCATTGACCGGTATCGATTCCCAAACCAGGAACACGGGCGCGATGCCTGTCTCTCGTCGCCCTCAAGCGGACGCGAAGCAGGCGCTTCGGATGGGCTATGAGGCACGCGGGGTGGGTCGGCCCCCAACGGAGAGACTGCCGCTATCGATCGGACGGCCCACGCAGCGGGGCAATGGTCTTGCCGCGACTCACCTGCTCTTCGACGTCTCGGATCTCGTTTACTACATAGGTCATCATGCAAACCTTACAGGGATCCAGCGTGTCCAATCGAGCATTGTGCTATCCTTGATCAATGAGAATCTGGCTCCTCATTCTTCTATTTCATTCCTGAGCTTCAATGCGCGAACGAGGAACTGGATAGCAATTCCCACCGGATTCCTGGTCAGCCTCCTCCAGGATATGTTCCTGCCTGAGAAGCACCGTATCGTGAATTTCTCCACGGATGAGGCCCGCTATGGCGTCTTGCCAGGCGCGGTGGAATTTGACGGCATTGGCATTCTTGACGACGGCAGCCCATCGGTCCTTTGCCTGCTTGGCGCGGCCTGGGTCCAGCAGGACTATGTGCATCGCGTGCTCATGCTGAAGCGGCGCTTCGGTACGCGATTCGCAATGACGATCCACGACCTGATACCGATCTACGCGCGTGAGACGTGCGACCAGGATACCGTACGGGTCTTCGAGGAGTTCATGCGCCGCGCTCTCCGACATGTCGATCATATCCTCGCCGTCTCTGAGAACACCGCGCGGGACGTCAGGCGGTATCTCGGCGAGCTGCACTTGCCCGAACCACCGATCACCGTCACGCAGAACGGCTCATCATTTGCTGAGTTTCTGCCACTGAGCAGGCTTTCGAGCCGGATGACCGCGCTTGATCTGCCGGAGCGGTTCGTGTTGTTCGTCGCGACGATCGAGGGGCGCAAGAACCATCGCCTCATGTTCGAGATCTGGCGACGCATGTTCGAGGAGGGCGACGACCCGCCGCATTTGATCTGCGTCGGGCGCCTGGGCTGGAGGGCGGCACAGTTTGTCAGCGCCCTGGTCGAAAGTAACTATCTCGATGGTCGGGTGCATCTCCTGCGCGACATTTCCGACTCCGATTTGCGGATGCTCTACGACCGCTGCCTGTTCACGGTCTGCCCGACGCTTTACGAAGGCTGGGGCTTGCCAGTGGGTGAATCGCTGGCCATGGGCAAGATCTGCGTGAGCAGCGACCGTGCCTCGGTCCCCGAAGTTGCCGGCGACTGCGGCGTCTACATCAACATTGACAGCGTGGAAGATTCCTTGCGGGTGGTTCGCGAGTCTGATTGGTGACGATAGGTCCCGCAAGAGGATCGAGGCGAAAATCCGCAAGGACTACGTGCCGGTGACGTGGCGGTCCGTCGCTGAGAGAGTAGTGGCTGCTTGCGAAACAGCAATCGCCGGCACCTTGGGAAGGCCGCGTATCCGGACACCCTGGTTCCCTATTCCACTGAAATTGGCTTTGGCCGGTTGGATGGAGACGCCGACGCAATCGGAGAATCGCTGCTGACGCGCATCGTGGACGCGCGCCGCGGCCACTTCACGCACCAAGTGCTGGAGGCAAAGAACTTTCTCCTGGGCGAGGAAATCCGTTCGGGCGGTTCCTGGGCGCAACCGGAGCGTTGGGGCACCTGGCTCTGCCATTCACAGGGAGACGTTGTGTTCGCGCTCGCCGAGGATGCGAGCCAATTGTACTATGTGTTCTTGCGCCTCCGCGTCTGCGGCTGGCTGCACGACCGGCCGATAAGGATCCTCGCAAATGGCGAGGCACTTTGGAACGGCATCAATCGGACCACATCCGAAAGATGTGATGATTCTGGCGCGGAAGAAACTGGGCACGGACGGTCGTTGGCGCCTGCGGATCGGGGCCAAGGTTGACCTAACCCAGGAACTAACGAACCAGATTGCAGCAAGCGACAGCCGAATACCTACTATCGGATTTGAGCGTCTTCTCGTTGTGCCTGAAAATGACTTGAAAACGCGCTTAGACGTCATGAGTAATATGCTTCTTCGATGATCGACTGCTATTCGGCTCGCTGAGCCTTTCTACTGGAGGGTTTATATGTTAGTCAGCGTGTCATCCAAATTTGTCTTTGTAGCTAATTTAAAAACGGCATCTACAGCAATCGAAGAAGCTCTTAGGCCCTATGCGGAACTCGCATTGGTCGAATTGCGCTTCGGCAAACATCAGCCATTTGAGACTATCGAAACCCGATTTGCTTGGCTGCTCGGTTTGATCGACTCTCGTGAATTGTTTGTGTTTGGCGTCATGCGCGACCCAATCGACTACATGGTTAGCTTGTACAACTCGCACATGGATGCAAAATTCAAAGCAATCCCCAGCCTCTACACAGGCGATATCGATTTTGACAGATTCTTGGGTGAGTGGGTTCCGCGCAATGCCGATCAGGCAACGCAACAATACCGGCGGTTTGTGGACAAGAACGGTCGAATTGCCGCTAACTATATCGTATCCTACACCAAGTTTGAGGAGGGGCTTCGCTTTGTGAGTGGCCGAATTGGAATCAAGGCCCTTCTCGATCTAAACAAAAGTAACGTGAGCCCAGGTAATTTCACTTCTCTGTCACTGAACACTCTACAGCGGTCAAGAATAGAGGAGCTGTTTCCTACCGACATCAAAATCTTAGCGGAGTACAGCAACCGCTTATTAGACGCCCGCATGGAGCTTTCGTCCACTACGCCATACTTTCCGTACAGCCAATCAGCCGACACTCAAAACACTTGTTCTACAATAGCCTCATGTAGCGTCCGAGAGACGGCCGAGATCTCTCACAATCCGACACCGACTGAATTGGGAGGAGCAGCGGCATCCGCGCTCGAGCCGGAAGTAAAAGAACATCAGCAACGGTTCGAGTTGATGTTTCGGTCTAGGGCGGCGAGCCAAAGGGGCGCTTCTCTCCAGCGGTACTATGCCATCGGGGCCGACATCATCGCCGGCGACAAGTCAGCCGGTATCAATCTGCGCCAGGAATGGGAGGCCAATCAAGGCGCATGTCTCAACGACAGCGACTTTTGTCGGTGGGGAGTGATCGCTCTAATGTGGGTTGGAGAATGGAAAGCTGCAGAGCAATGGGCAAAGCTAAAATACTTTGGTGGGCGCCCGTGCGTGAGTTTCGAGGAAGATGCCGCTTTGGGGAGAGAACCTCTAGTACGCTTTACATTCCGCAGCGACAGAACAGTCAGAATTAGCATCCCATCAGTATATCATTTTCGCGCGGTTCGTCGTTGGTTGCCGACCTTGACCTTGGTTGCCCACTATATGGAAAGCACGGATTTTGTCCCCGGATCGGTCGCGCTCGGGTTAAGGGACGAGGGCCTAGAAGGCGCCTTGTCATTTTGTGGTAATCGGTCAGATCAGCATTTGGTTCCAGACTTCGAGTTTCTTGAGACTGAGGGGTATAGTGAGTTCCGTGCTACCCAGGTAGGTCGGTTCCACTGGCCCGACCGGAAGCCTGTAGCATACTGGCGCGGCGTGACGACTGGTGTTAGAGAGGGACTAGGTTGGCGCACATTGCCACGCATTAAGCTGTGCGTGATTGCCCAAGCTTACCAAGCGAAGGAACTGTTTGATGTAGGGATTGTTGCTGGACCGCATTTGGCGGAAGCTGAGCATGCAGAATTGCGCGCAAGCGGCCTGCTACGGAAATTCGAACCTGTCGATAGTATAACCCATTATCGTTACTGCATTGATATAGACGGTTTCTCCAATTCTTGGTCAGGTTTATTTCGCAAGCTATTGAGCGGCACAGCCGTACTGAAAGTGCGATCGCCGGTTGGGTTTCGACAGTGGTACTACGATCGGTTGGAGGAATGGAAGCATTATGTACCGATCTCCTCCGACCTATCCGACCTGATCGAAAAGGTGAAGTGGCTTCGGGCCAACGACGACAAGGCGCTGGAGATCGCAAAAAAGGCTCAGGAGCTTGCGCTGTCTATGATGTACGCGTCTGAGGTGACAAGCTCCTCAAAAACAATTGCGACAGCCATTTTGGCCCAATCGGCAAGCGCAAGCAGGCCGGATGCTACGGATCGCGCGGCCCTAACGGGCCACGCACAGCCCACAGTCTCCATTTCCACTATATGTGGCCAGCAAATGACAGCGCTCGCTGAGAGCGTCCGGGCAGCATTCGAGCGGGCAACTGTCGGCGAGGCCATGCCAGATCCTGGAGTTCTGAAAATCCGTGGCATGTCCGGAAAAAGATACAGACTATTCATAAGCAACCTGGTTAGGTCCCTACGCGACGCGCGCTACCTTGAGGTGGGCGTTTGGGCTGGCTCAACGCTTTGTTCCGCAATTGCAGGAAATTCCATTCGGGCACTTGCCATCGATAACTGGTCCCAGTTTGGTGGTCCGACTGAGGAGTTTCTCGCTAATCTTTCGCGCTTCAAGGGGAAGGAAGCGCAGGTCAGTTTCCTTGAGGCCGACTTCCGCACAGTGGACTTCACCACCGTAGGAAAGCACAATATCTATTTGTTCGATGGCCCCCACAAGCAGCAGGATCAATTTGATGGGATCGCCAAGGCTTTGCCCGCTCTTGACGACGAGTTTGTCCTGATTGTGGATGATTGGAACTGGCACGATGTGAGAGAGGGAACATTACGTGCCTTACAGATTTTGAGATTGAGCACACGACTCCGTATTGATGTCAGAACAACTGACGATGACTCGCACCCTCCGCCGCAACTTAGTGGAGAACACGGTGATTGGCACAATGGGTACATGATCGGCGTTTTTGCAAAGGTTCAATAGGTTGCAGGTGCAGAGTCTACTTGTACAGTTGAAGCTCGTGGGTTTGGTAGTAAGTATATCACTTTTGGGCGTCTTATTCTATTCTCAAGCTGCTGCCGCAGACGGTCGCGTTGACCCAAGTACGCTTTCGGGCAAGTTGATAATGGGTTACCAGGGTTGGTTTGCCTGCCCTGGTGACGGCAGCAACCTTGGCTGGGGGCACTGGACAAAAGCAGCAGATCCCTCGGTGGATATGTTACCAGACGTCTCCGACCTCCCGGAAGCAGCACAGTGCTACACGCCTATGAAAACCCACAGAGGAGGGGCGGTGAAGCTGTACAGCAGTTTGGACCCAGCAACGGAAGAGCAGCATTTCGGATGGATGCGGCAATATGGGCTCGATGGTATAGCCCTGCAGCGATTTGCGACGGCGTTAATGAAGCCACCTCTCCTGGCGAACCTGAATCGCGTACTGGCTAATGTGCGCCGCGCCGCGGAGGATCATGGCCGCGTCTTCTTTGTTATGTATGACCTTTCAGGCCTAACTCCAGCAGATCTTCCTATCATAGCAAGAGATTGGGATCGGTTGGAGCACGACGGGCTTACCCGGAGTCCAGCCTATTTGCATCATCGCGGACATCCCTTACTTGGGCTCTGGGGACTTGGGTTCGCTGGCCGGCGACTCACGCCGCGAGACGCTGAAAGCTTGCTTGATGCGCTGCATCAGGCAAGTGCATCCGACGGCGGGATAACTGTACTGGGTGGCCTGCCATCATATTGGCGGGCTCGGGATCGCGACGCTTCGCCTGACCCTCATTGGGATCAGGTCTGGCGCCGGCTCGGCGTCATCAGTCCATGGTCGGTCGGTCGCTTTGCCGACGATGCAGGAGCTGATGCCTATCGAGATGCAGTGCTGGAACCGGATCTGAAAGTCGCACGCGCGCTCGGCGCAGACTACATGCCTGTGGTATTTCCTGGGTATTCCTTCGCCAATGCCTCGCGCGCCAGTCATGAGTTGGCAGGGGCTATCCCCAATAAGGTTCCGCGTCGCTGCGGTCGTTTTTACTGGCGGCAGGTCTACAACGCACGTTTGGCGGGCGCCACGATGCTTTACGGCGCGATGTTCGACGAGGTCAACGAGGGCACCGCGATGTTCAAGGTTCTGCCCAGCGCAGCGGACGCACCGGTGAGCGGGATACCCCCGGGGTATTCATTCGTCACGCTGGATGCCGACGGATGCCAGCTACCCAGCGATTGGTATCTGCGACTTGCGGGGGCGGCGACCTCGGCACTTCACAGTGGCGCCCGACCATCACCAGAACTTCCTCTCCCGCTTCCGCCGAAGTAACGTTAGGCACCCCTCACACCACCCGCCACACCTTCTGATACCCACAATACATCTCCTCAGCCCGGATCGCCGAGAAGAACCGGTCCACGATCATCCCCTTCCCACCCTCGGATCCAATCCCATAGTCGTCCACGCACACAATCGTTCCCGGCCCGATCAAAGGCGACACCGCCGCCAGTTCCAGCGCATGATGGATCGCGCTCGGCATCGGATTGGCCACGTCAACATCAAACGAATTCGAGATACAGCAGACTCGCCTTCATCGGCATCGCCCGGCTCAGCGCGTGCAACGCCGCAACCGAGTCATTGCAAATGAGATGGGTGGCCGAACTGCACGCGCGCCGCGCCGTGTCGATGCTCTCCAGGTCGATATCGATCGAAAACAACAGTCCGTGACGCTCCCTCACAAGCGCATCGAACATGAACGTGCTCTGCCCGTCGCCCTCCCAGTTGCCTGGAATGCGCATGCAGCCGGTCTCCAGCACAAGCAAGTCCTGACGCGGTCGAAGCAGCGCATCGAACAACGCCGCGAACCCATCGGCACGCTTGCCCAGCCGCGGCTTGAAGTGCCGATGGAACTGCTCCTCGAACGGCATCCCGGCAGCCAACGCCGGCAAACCGACGAACGCCGCATCGGCCTCCTTTCGCCCCTCATGCACGACGTCGCGAGTGCGCGCCTCCTTGTAGAGGTATTCGAAAGCGGCCGAACCCGCGATGCTCTCAGCAATCTCCTCCACCGCGTCATCGGCCTCCAGCAATCGCTGAAGCAACCGCTGCCCCTCACCCTGCCCCGCCAGCCGGTCCAGCAAAGCGATGAAACGCTCGTTCATCGCAGCCTGCCACCGCGGACATGAACCACGTGTAAGCACATCTTCGTTCGTCCCTGCGCAGTCTGCCGCGCACGTGCGAGCATCACGGCACGCACTCTACGCGACGACATCATCCGGGCAACTCATAGTTTCAAGTCTGCCGAACCGCCCGACGCGCGATCTGCCGCAGTCGAGCCGCGAACGCCTTGCCTGTCGCAAGCGGGCTGTAGGCCGCGGCGATCTCGGCGCGCCGTCGCGCAAGTCGGTGGGACTGACCGGAGCGTTCCTTTTCCCCGGCCCGACGGACCTGCCTCATGCGACGCGCCATCTCGGCGACGGATGGCTCGGCCCACCACAGGCCTTCGCCGAACGGATAGTCACCGTCCCGCAGCGGCGTACGCTTGAAAGGAACTCCCTCCTCGGGCGCCAGAAAGTCCGTGCATCCGGAAAATGCCGTTGCGAGCACAGGAATGCCGAGCAGCATCGCCTCGGCGATATTGCGGCCGAACCCTTCGGCGCGGTGCGGCGAAACCAGGCAGTCGGCCGCGGCTATGACGCCAAGCGCTGTCTGCCGATCGAGCGTGCCCGCGAGGATGCTGATCCGACGATCCGCCACGCACTCGGCAGCAAGCTCGGCCCACCCAGGCTGAGCGTCAGGATTTCCGTTCACCCGCAGCAGAAGCGCCACGCGCGTATCCGTAACAGGAAACGCCCGGCGGAAGCTGCGGACGAGTCCGAGCGGGTTCTTCCTCGCCAGGTGAGAGTTGATATCGAATGGATAGACGAAGACGAACGCGCTTTCGTCGAGCCCCAGATCATGCCGTGGCACCGGCTCTACCTGGGGAAGCACGACTGGGCAAGGCAGTTTTCGCACCGGCTTGGTACACCGCGTGCGATGGGAGCGTGCCGTGAATGTGCTGCCGGCCCAAACCTCGTCGACCAGCGTATAGACGTCCTTCCACACGGGCGGAAAGCTTGGCAGCTCCCAGGGCCAGTAACCGATGCGGTACTGCCCGGCGAAGAACCCTGGACCGCGGGCCAGATACAGAACCGCCATGTCGAATGCGGACATGCAATAAATGGTAACGTCGTAAGGCAGCCGTTCAGTCAGCATGTGCTCCAGTGACGCGTCCTTTTGCGGGACAGCAACCCCTGCCGGCACATTGATCAGTGCGTGCGGAATGCCGGTCGCCTGAAGCGCCGCGGCAGCCATTCGCACATCCTCCCCGAGCCCGAGCTGGCCTCGCACAAAGCCCACGAGGTTCACACCGCCGCTCTGCCGGCGCTCGAGCCGGGCCCCAACGAACGGACCCGGTGGCATCGTCGGTGGCGTCAAGAGACGCTGGCGATTCTTCTCGTACCACTCGGCAACAAGCCGCGCCGTGCGAGGACGGTCGTCGCGGCCGCCCTGGAGAACGCCCGAACTCCGATACGCAAGGGTAATGGCAATTCGAGGGACCTGTACCCCGCAAACGCACCACCGCTGACGTCGGCTCGGCGCTTCCGTCATCGCCAGACAGGCCGCGGGAAGATCCGGAGCCGCATCCAGCTCCAAACGCCCATACACCCGATACCAGCAAAAGTACTCGGCCAGACTTTCCTCGTCCTGCAAGCGGAATGCTTTCTGGAGATCGGGGCGGGATGCGTGGAGACGGCGCAGCAGACGAGGGCACGTGAGAGCGTTCCCTGTCGGCACAAGTTCCATAGCGACGGCTGCTTGAACGGAACCCCAATGCCACACGGCGGGATACTCATCCCGTCCCCACAGCAGCCACCAGGCGACGAAATCCCGCTGTCCCTCCGGGTCCCCAGGCGCGGAACCCTGCCGGACATCGCCGCGCAACAGCCATGCGAACCACATACCTGGCGTCATGAAAGCCGGCCGCTTGATCAATATCCCGATCCCTACAGGGAATACTGAACGCAGCTCATATCGATGCGATACCGTGCCTTCAATCGATCAATGACGGCCGGGTGGAACTAATTCGCCGCAATCCAGTCGACGGCGCGTTCGCCGATCATGATCACCGTTGCATGGGCGCCACCAGACCTGGGAATACGGGGCATCACCGATGCATCAACCACCCACAGCCCCTCGATGCCCTTGACCCTGCAATACTGATCAACGACAGCCATCGGATCGGTATCCGGTCCCATTTTGCAGGTCCCGGACACATGCCTTGCCGTGCCCACGGTCTGGCGTAGCCAGAGGTCCAAGGATTCATCGTCGGCCAGAATGTCGTCGGCGGGATGGATCCGATAGTCGGCCACGTCCTTGTACGCGTCGGATTCCAGCAGCCGCACCGCCATGCGCAGCCCCTCCCGCACCCGTCGGATGTCGTTGGGATGCTGGAGATAGCAATAGTTGAAGGACGGCTGGGCACCGGGATCGGCCGAGGCCAGCCTGACATATCCCGAACCGTCGGGCAGCCCAAGCGTACACGAGATCCGTGCCACCTGTTCCGGCGGAACGTCACCGCTCAGATACCTGGTGCGAACGCCCGGGAACGCGCTCCTCGCGTTCGTCGACGACCGGGCTGGTCCTCAGCACCATGTCGTTGACGGCGCGTGACCCTTCCGCGGTGTAGTGCAAACAGAAGTGCGCCGCATCACGATGCGCAGCCAGCGAGATGCCGTCCTTGACCTTGAAGGTCATCTGGGCGCTGAGGTGGTTCCAAAGGTTCTCGCCCACGCCGGGAAGATGACGAACCGTCGGTATCCCGAATTGCCGCAGTTGTTCCTCGGGACCGATCCCCGAGAGCATGAGCAAGTGCGGCGATCTGATCGCTCCGGCGCTCAGCACCACCCGGCCCGCTTCGACGTGGAATACCTTTCCCCCGCTTTCGGCCTCCACGCCGACGGCCTCGCCGTCCCTGATCAGAATCTTGCGGACGAACACGCCGCCCCGCACCGTCAGGTTCAGATGGTGGCGCACCGGATTAAGATGCGTCATGGCGGTGCTCATGCGCATGCCGTCCAGGTTATTCGAGGGCGACACGCCGAGGCCCGCCGGATGCAGGCCATTCGTATCGTGCGTGGTGCTGAACCCCGCCTGCACACAGGCCGCATGGAAAGCCTGCTGGATGACAGGGCACGGACCCGACTGACGGCGCCTGACCGGCATCGGTCCATCCGAACCGTGACAGTCATCCTGAATGTCGAGGTCATGCTCCGATTTGCGGAAGTACGGCAGCACCCTGTCGTACGACCACTCATCATTGCCGAGAGCGGCCCAGGAGTTGAAATCCTCGGGGAAGCCCCGTTGCATGGCCTGACCGTTGATCGACGACCCCCCGCCGATCACCTTGCCCTGCGCGACGTGGATCGCCCCTTGCTCCTCGGTGATCGTTCCGCGCAAAGCCCAGTTGTGTTTCGAGTCCAGGGGCTTCGGCAAAGCGTGTGTGGCCGAACCTGATTTCGTCCGGAATGTTGGCCGGATCGGGGTAATCCGGCCCGGCTTCCAGCAACAGCACAGAAGTGTGCGTGTTTGCCGCCAATCGGCCGGCCAGCACCGACCCGGCGGCTCCGCCACCGACGATCACCACGTCATATTTCATGGTGTCCCCTTCCTTTCCCGACGTTCCCCCGCTTGTCGCGGCGGCGCTTCGCTAGCGTCTCGCCTTTTCGCGGCTGTCGCAACATGGCCTGGCTCAGGCTGGGTTCAGGGGCACCCTGTTCGCTCCACCTGCCAGGTCCGCCGCCCCGGACGCCGGGGGTTGCCGCCGCCGTCCAGCGGCACTAGCTCTTCGGTTGACTCTCCTCTCATGCATGGAGGCACCGGCAATGAAAGCAGTTCTGGACGGTCATCAGATTGCTGCCAGCGATGACATCGTCGAAACCGGCGGCTACCACTACTTCCCACCCTCCGCGGTCCGCATGGAGTGGCTGGAGAAGGCGCCAAAGACAGATCATGACCGTGAGTGCCCGCACGGCGTTCAGTTCTACGATGTGGTGATCGACGGCGTCCGCCATGTGCGCAACGCCTGGATCTACGAAGTCACCGCAGCCGAAAATGGCGCAGGTGCGTGACCGCGTTGGCTTCTGGGAGGACGTCGAGGTCCGCTGACCGCGCTCAGCCCGCCGTGGTCCGCTGACCGCGCTCAAGCCTTCGTCTTGTCGAGAGCCGGCAGCCGATAGCGGTCCTGCGGATCGTCCCAGCCCTTGAACCGGGGCGACCGCTTCTCGGCAAACGCTGCGCGGGACTCCATGAGATCGCTCTTGGCGCCGTGTTCATGCAGTGCGGCGGCAAGTATCGTCTGTTCGACTGACGGCGCGGGACGCATCTGCCGCATCATGTGCACGGTGTTGACGCGCGAGGCCGGCGGTAGCGTCAGCAGATGCTCCGCCATGGCAAGCGCATTCGGCATCAGTTCATCCGCATCGACCAGCCGGTTCAGGAACCCCACGTCATAGAAGCGCTCCGCGCTGAATCGAAAGCCCAACGCCATTTCCATCGCGATCGGATAGGGCAGGTTGGCGACATGGCCGTGGTTGTAACCACCGAGCAGCCAGCGCTTCGCCTCCGACACCTCGAACACCGCACCGCGCACAGCCACCCGCAGGTCTGTGCGTTCGACCAGCATGAAGCCGCCGCCCATGGCGAAGCCGTTCACCGCGGCGATCACGGGCTTTTCCAGAGCGCCCGACATGAACGGGTCCTCGATTGCGGGACGCCTGCCACCGGGCGAGCCATCGGCCAGCGATTCCTTCATGTCCTCCCCGGCGCAAAATGCGCGGCCCGCGCCGGTGAAGATCGCCACCTCCAGTTCATCGCTATGACGGAATTCGCTCCAGGTCTCGGCGAGCTGCGTGCGCATTTCGTGGTTGAGCGCATTCAGCCGCTCCGGCCGGTTCATGCGCACCACCAGGATCTGGCCGTGGCGCTCGGTTTCGACGACGGGCATGGTCGGGGCTCCTTTGGCGCCGAGATGCGGATCGGTCGAGGCTAGCAGACAGCCATCACCCATGCACGCGAGAGGCTGTGCCGGTGCCGGGTGTGCCGACCTCTGCCCGGATAGCGCTGCCACCAGCTTGAAGAGTTGCGACGGCGGCTTGAATACGAACGTCCCGGGCCCCAAATGGTTGGCACTCCCAGGACCAGAGTGCCAGATGATCTGCACCCAGGTGTGCAGACAAGGTACGGGGCAAGCCGACCAGCCCTGAGCGGCTGGCACCAGGTTAGGCAGAATCCATGAAATTTCGTCCGTTGCACGATCGGGTGGTCATCCGTCGTCTCAATGCCGAGGAGAAGTCCTCAGGCGGCATCATCATCCCCGATACCGCTCAGGAAAAGCCGATGGAGGGTGAGGTCATCGCTGCCGGTCCAGGTGCCCGCAACGAGCAAGGCCAGATCGTCGCCCTCGCAGTGAAATCCGGCGATCGCATCCTGTTCGGCAAGTGGTCAGGCACCGAGGTGAAAATTGACGGAGAAGAGCTCCTTATCATGAAGGAGTCCGACATCATGGGCATCATCGAAGGCAGCCCGGCGGCCAGGAAAAAGGCCGCGTGATCAGCCCGTAGCATCAATTTCAGGAAGGATAGGCAAATGGCAGCGAAAGACGTTCGGTTCGGCGACGATGCCCGTCAGCGTATACTGCGTGGCGTCGACATACTTGCCCACGCGGTGAACGTCACACTCGGTCCCAAGGGTCGTAGTGTGATCCTGGACAAGAGCTATGGCGCACCGCGCATCACCAAGGACGGCGTGACCGTCGCCAGAGAGATCGAACTCTCCGACAAATTCGAGAACATGGGCGCGCAGATGGCGCGGGAGGCTGCGTCGAAGACCAATGACATTGCGGGCGACGGCACCACCACCGCCATCGTCTTGGCACAGGCCATTGTCCGCGAGGGTGGCAGGGCGGTCTCCGCCGGCATGAACCCGATGGATGTGAAGCGCGGCGTTGACAAGGCGGTTGTCGCGCTGGTCGATGAACTGAAGAAGCGCAGCAGGAAGATCACCACGCAGGCCGAGACAGCCCAGGTCGGCACCATCTCCGCCAATGGCGAGGCCGAGATCGGCGCCATGATCGCCCAGGCAATGCAGAAGGTCGGCAACGAGGGCGTCATCACGGTCGAGGAAGCCAAGGGCATGCAGACCGAACTCGACATTGTCGAGGGCATGCAGTTCGACCGCGGCTACATGTCACCCTATTTCGTCACCAACGCCGAGAAGATGAATATCGACCTGGACCAGCCCTACATCCTGATCCACGAAAAGAAGCTCTCCGGACTGCAACCCCTGCTGCCGCTGCTGGAGGCGGTGGCGCAATCCGGCCGCCCGCTGCTCATTGTCGCCGAGGATGTCGAGGGTGAGGCACTCGCGACCCTGGTGGTGAACAAGCTGCGCGGCGGCCTGAAGGTCGCGGCGGTCAAGGCGCCTGGCTTCGGCGATCGCCGCAAGGCGATGCTCGACGATATCGCGGTGCTCACCAGCGGCCAGGTGATCAGTGAAGAGCTTGGCATCAAGCTGGAGAATGTGACGCTCGACATGCTCGGCCGCGCGAAGAAGGTGCTGATCGACAAGGAGAACACCACCATCGTCGAGGGTGCCGGCAAGAAGCACGACATCGTCGCCCGCTGCAATCAGATCCGCGCGCAGATCGAGGAAACCACGTCCGACTACGACAAAGAGAAGCTGCAAGAGCGCCTGGCGAAGCTGGCCGGCGGCGTCGCCATCATTCGTGTCGGCGGTTCCACCGAGGTCGAGGTGAAGGAGCGCAAGGATCGCGTCGATGACGGCCTGCACGCCACGCGGGCGGCCGTGGAGGAAGGCATCGTTCCGGGCGGCGGAGTCGCCTTGGCACGTGCGTCATTGATCCTGGCCAAGCTGAATGCCGAAAATGACGATCAGCGTGTCGGCATCGAGATCGTGCGCAAGGCGGCGCAGATGCCGCTGCGTCAGATCGCCGAGAACGCCGGCGAGGACGGTGCGGTGATCTCGGGCAAGGTCCTCGACAAGGACGACTACAACTGGGGTTTCGACGCGCAGACCGGCGAGTTCAAGGACATGGTCAAGGCCGGTATCATCGACCCGACCAAGGTTGTCCGGTCCGCGTTGCAACACGCCGCGTCGGTCGGTTCGCTGATGATCACCACCGAGGCCATGGTGGCGGAGCACCAGGAAAAGTCGCAAGCTGGCAACGGATCGTCCGCAAGCATGCACGACGGGGATTATTGAGCGAAAAGTGGGCGGCCCACTGTTGCACGAGCCGCCCACTGAGCCCCTGGGAGGATTTGATGGCAGACCAGGATGCACCGGATCCGCAATTCGACGCGATGACCGCTCGCCTGTTGCGGCGTGAGGCACTGCGTCGCGCCGCGGAGGAACTGAATACCACTTCGGCGCCAGGGCTCGAGGGGGTCCTGGCGCGGATCTCGGCTGAGGTCACAGCCGAGGCTACCCGCCGCAATCGTGTCGCGGCCAACGAGAAAACCGACCGGCCTGACAAATAGCCGGCCCGGCCGCGACCGCTAGGACTTCTTGGCAGCGTCCTTGTCGCCCATGCGTGCAAGCTGACTGTTTGCTGGTGTCTGGCTGGATTTCAGCCGTTCCGCAGCGGTCTTCTTTGGTTTTTTGGCTTCGCGGTTGGATCTCTTCTGCCCCTTGGCCACAGCCATATCCTTTCGCGTTTGACCTCCGACATGATGTCACGATTCAGCGCAGCACGCACCACAATCTCTTCGTGCAGCCTTGCGGTCTACCCGTAAGCCTTGCCAAGCTGGCCCGACCTGCAGATCGGAGGGCGATCCCATGGCAACCAACGGAGCGAACGACCAGCGATCCTTCATCTACCTCGGCCTCGCCGGGGAAACCGGGCGTGGCCGCACGGTTCACGCCGGCCTCTACCGCCTCACCGACGGCGACAATGAATGGCAGCCGATGCACACCGGCCTGCCCGACGCACCCGCTATCCGCGCGCTCGCGGTGCACCCGCTGCATCCCGAAATTATCTACGCCGGCACGCAGTCCGGACCCTATCGCAGCACCGATCGCGGCGAGCACTGGGAAAAAGTGCCGATCGCCGACCATGGCCTGCCCGTCTGGTCGATCATGTTCCATCCGCACGATCCCGATACGATGCTCATCGGCTATGAGAACTGCGAGATCCATCGCAGCGACGATGCCGGCGAGCGCTGGACCCGCTTGCCGGTGAGCGTGCGCTTCCCGGAGATCACCACCGCACCCGGCGCCAATCCCGCCAAGCGGGTCTTGCAGATCGACGCCAGCGTCAACCAGCCGGACCACCTTTACGCGGCCATCGAGGTGGGAGGCACGATCCGTTCCACCGACGGCGGCGAGCACTGGGAGAACCTCAGCCACGGCCAGTATCTCAACGACGACGCAGTGGACATGCATGGCGTCCTGGTCAGCCGCTGGCGGCCCGGCACGGTGATCGGCATCGGCCGCGCCGGCATGTTCCACAGCGCCGATGCCGGCGATCACTGGCGGCATGTGAAGCTCGACGCCCTGAATGCGAAGGGCCAGATCTACTGCCGCGACATCCACGAGGTGCCAGGCAATCCGCGCAAGCTGTTCGTCGCCGCCGGCGCCAACTTCCAGAGTGACACCGGCGTGCTGCTGTACAGCGGCGACGGCGGCGACACCTGGGCGAACGTGGACCTGGGCGCGAAGCCGCCGCACACGATGTTCGCGCTGGCCTTCGATGAACGCCAACCAGCGCTGATGTCCTGCGCCACCAACGGCGGCGAGGTGTACAGCAGCCGCGACGGCGGCGAGAACTGGACCGCGCATCCAACCCCGCCTGGCGGCACACAGATCTATGCCCTCGCCCGCGGCTGAACACTCCCCCTCCCCTTGCGGGAGGGGGTCTTGCCCCATCTGACTGACCATGGATTTCGCCCTCACCGCAGACCAGCGCCATCTCCAGCAACGTTGCCTGGAACTTGCCGCCGATTTCGTCACCCGCTCGGCCGGCCACGACCGCGATGCATCGCATCCGATCGAGAACTACGACCGGCTCCGGTCGGAAGGCTTTCTCGCACTCACGATCGGCAAGGAATGGGGCGGCAGCGGCGCCAGCTTCCTCGACCACACGATCGCCTATGAGGCACTGGGCCAGGGCTGTCCCTCTACCGCGCTCGCCTTCAACATGCATGCCTCCGTCGTCATGCCCGTGCTGCAAAGCACCGAGGTCGCTCCCGCCGCAAAGGAACTGATCGCGGACCTCGTGGTTCGCCAGCGCAAGCTGATCGGCGGCAACTTCTCCGAGCCCGGTACCACGTCGCTGATCGGAGAACGCCCGCTCGCCGCGCAGGCGAAACGCGTGGATGGCGGCTACAGCATCACCGGCCGAAAGATGTTCGCATCTATGCTGGAGGCCGCCGACCATGTCATGGTGATGGCCTGTCCCGATGGTGCGACAGGCGCGTTCGCAGGCATGCTTCTGCTGGTGCCGCACGGCGCGCCCGGACGACGCGTGAACGCCAACTGGGACACTCTGGGGATGCGCGCGACGCGCAGCGACTCGCTGATCCTGGAGGATTGCCGCGTGCCGGACAGCGCGGTGCTATTCCACGCCGACGACACCAGGCGATTCCGCAACGAATTCCTGAACTGGTTCTGGGGCTCCTACACAGCCGTCTATCTCGGCATTGCCGTCGCGGCGTACGACGAGCTGCGCCGGGTTATGCATACGCGGCAGCCGCACGGCTATGCGCAGCCGCTCGCCTGGCATCCCGACGTACGCCGGCACATCGCCGAACTCAGCGCCGACCTGGAGGCGGCACGCCTGATCACGTATCGCTCCGCCTGGCTCAGCGACACGCAGGGACCGACACAAGAGACGACCGCGGCGCTGTACCGTGCGAAATACGTGGTGGGTGAGGCCGTCACCCGCATCACCCGTGTCGCGCTGACGCTTGGCGGCGCGCACAACATCTTCAAGGGCTCGCGCCTCGAGCAGTTGTTCCGCGACGGCGCGATAGCCCCTATTCAGCCACCGCCAGCGGACTTCTGTCTGTGGAGCATGGCAATTCACGAACTCGGTCTCGATCCGGCCGAGATCCTGCCGCCGATGCGACCCGTCTGATCAGGCGTAGGCCCTGTCCGCCATTCGATCCAGCCGGCTCGTCCAGCTCCCGAGATGCCGCAACAGCCTCGGCAGCGCAGGGTGCGCCGGCACCGGTGCATCGCGCAGGATGCCCAGCCAGCTCTCCCAATCATCGGGCGATAAACCGAGCGAGTGGCACAGCCGGTCCGCGTCCATGCCGATACGCTCAGCCAGGCTCAGGAACTGGCGGAGCTCCCGTTTGACGATCTCCGTTGGAGCGAGCTGCCCGGCGTCCGACATCACACATTCCCCTGCCGCAAGATGCCGCCATACTTCTTGCTCAGACCGCCGCAGTCGTTGACCTAATTCACACTTCACGGCGAAATCGGCGGCCAAGCCCCCCTGTGGAGGATTTTTATGCCGAACGCCGACGCGCAGGGCTGGCCCACCGGCAAGCCGCTCGCCATCTCGCTCAGCGTGATGCTGGAGGGCTGGGCCGACGGCAGCGCTCCCGGCATCGGCCCGATGGGCAATCCGCTGAAGCCAGGCGTGGCCGACCTTCAAGCGCTGTCCTGGGCGGAATACGGCCCGAAGGTCGGTGCGTGGCGACTGCTCGATCTGCTCGAACGCGAGCAAGTACGGGCCGTGTTCTACACCAGCGGTGTGGTCGCGGAGCGCTATCCGGACCTGCCGGCGGCGATCGCAGCACGCGGGCACACCGTGGCGGCACATGGCTGGAGCCAGGGAACGCTGCCGGCCTATCTGACCGAGGACGCAGAGCGCGACGATATAGCGCGCTGCGTCGAGGTATTGCAGCGCACCGCGGGCCGGCATCCTGGCGGCTGGCTCAGTCCACGCTGCACGCCGAGTGTGCATACCTCCCGGCTGCTGGCGCGTGCGGGGTTTCGCTGGCACGCCGACATGTTCGATGCGGATCTGCCATATCGCATCGATACTCCGGACGGTTCACTGATCGGCATGCCATTCACCATGGAGGTGAACGACATGCCGCTCTATGTGCGCTACGGCAACGAGCCCGAGGCGTTCACCCGCACGCTGGCCCGGATCGTGGAGGGCTGGGATCGGCTCGGCAATCCGCCGGCTTGCCTCGATATCACCGTGCACGCGCACGTCTTTGGCCGACCGTACGGTGCGATAGCGCTGCTCAACTCACTCGCGTTCGTGCGCCGGCACGACCACTGCTGGCTGACCGATCACGCCCAGCTCGCGACGGTGTAGCCGGCCGCGTCTCCCCCTCCCGCGAGGGGAGGGGGAACTTTGGTGGGTTCTTTCAGTTTCAAGGTTGACGATCGGCCCATGCGTGCTATCTACCGACCACCAATTGTAGCCTATGCTACATTCTGTGGGAGTTGGTTCATAGTATGGTCACGGTTGCATGAGCCAGAGCCTGGTGCAGCGGGCAAGCCTGACGGACCGCACGGTGGTTGCCGGCCGCGAGGCGCTGGCCGGCCGCCGGCGCGGTCTGCGAGGGTTCCTGCCGTTCGCCGGACCAGCCGTGATTGCCTCGATCGCCTACATGGATCCCGGGAATTTCGCGACCAACATCCAGGGCGGCGCACAGTTCGGCTATCTGCTGCTATGGGTCGTGCTACTGGCCAACATGGTCGCCATGCTGTTCCAGGCACTCTCGGCCAAGCTCGGCATCGTCACTGGCCACAGTCTCGCGCAGCTCTGCCGCGCGCATTTCCCCCGCCCGCTGGTCTACGCGATGTGGATCGTCAGCGAGGTTGCCGCGATGGCGACCGACCTCGCGGAATCGCTCGGCGCCGCCATCGGCCTCAGCCTGCTGTTCGGCATGCCACTGCTGATCGGCCTGCTGATCACCTTTGCCCTGACCTACGCCCTGTTGCTGTTGCAGGGCCGCGGCTTCCGGCCGATCGAGATGGTCATCGCGGCCTTCATCGGTGTGATTGCCGTCTGCTACATGATCGAACTGTTCGTGACCCCGCCCGACTGGCACGCTTTCGCCTTCACTCGGTGGTGCCGCAGCTTGCCGGCCCCGACAGCGTCATGCTGGCGGTCGGCATTATCGGCGCGACCGTTATGCCGCACGCGATCTATCTGCACTCCAGCCTCACGCAGGGCCGCATGCCGGCGCGCACCGATGCCGAACGCCGGCGGGTCATCCGCTACTCGCATCGCGAGGTGCTGATCGCTCTCGGCGTTGCCGGACTGGTGAACATGGCGATGCTGGCAATGGCCGCCTCGGTGTTCCATGACGGCCACGCGGACGTCGCCGCGATCGAGACGGCGTATCACACCCTGAGGCCGCTGCTCGGCGCCGGCGCGGCGGCGGTGTTCATGACCTCGCTGCTGGCATCCGGGCTGTCAAGTTCCGTGGTCGGCACGATGGCCGGCCAGACGATCATGCAGGACTTCGTCGGCTTCCGCATTCCGCTATGGGTGCGTCGGCTGGCCACCATGATTCCGGCGGTGATCGTGGTCGGCATCGGTGTCGATTCAACCCAGGCGCTGGTGCTGCAGCCAGGTGGTGCTGAGCATCGTGTTGCCGGTGCCGATGATCGCGCTGCTGGTGCTGTCGGGCCGGCGCGCGGTGATGGGCCGTTTCGCCACGTCGCGCCTTACCCTGGTGATCGCGGTGGTCGCCGCGGTGGTGGTCCTGGCGCTCAATCTGCTGCTGCTCTTGCAGACCGCCGGTGTGTCGGTGTCTCTTTCGGTTCGAACTGACGCCACCACAGGAGTCGCCGTGGTCAGTACGCCGATTGCGCGGCGTGCCGAGATGCCGGCCGAGCCAACCCAGGCGCGGCGGTTCGGCAAGGCGCGCACCGCTCAGTCCGGCGCGCTGCACGAGGATTACGTCGAGCTGATCTCCGATCTGCTGGCGAACGGCGGCGAGGCGCGGCCCACCGACATCGCCCGCCGCCTTGGCGTTTCGCACGCCACCGCAATCAAGACGATCGGCCGGCTGAAGCGCGAGGGCCTGGCGATGGCCAAGCCGTATCGTGGCGTGTTCCTGACCGAGGCCGGCGAGAAGCTGGCCGAACGGGTGCGCGCCCGCCACCGCATCGTGGTCGACCTGCTGCTGGCGATCGGCGTGCCGGCGGAGGCGGCCGAGCAGGACGCCGAGGGCATCGAGCACCACGTGTCGGACACGAGCCTCGCGGCGTTCGGCCGGTTCCTGCGCCGGCTGCGGCTGATGCGCCGCGCGGGGTGCGAAGCAAATGCGGGGAGACGACGATGACCGTGCATGACCATTCGCGTTGGGGAGCCACGGATCAGATCGGCGCGGCCAACCTGCTGACCGTGGAAAAGCGTCTGGCCGCGCTGCAATCCGTGCGCGAGGGCCGCGTCTATGACGTGAGCCACGAAATCAGCATGGGCGCGCCGTTCATGGCGCCGAACCAGACGCCGTTCCTGCTGTCGATCTGGGCGTCATGGCGTGACTCGATCAAGCGCCGCCGCGCGCTCGGCGCCACCAACGATGCGGGCGCCAATGTGGAACGCATCGAGATGACAGCGCATGTCGGCACGCATATCGATGCGCTTGGCCATTTCTCGAAGGGCGATCGGCTGTACAACGGACTGTCCGCCGCCGACACGGTGACCGACTGGGGACTGGAGCGTCTCGGCATCGAGCATGCGCCGCCGATGATCACCCGCGGCGTTGCTGCTGGACGTCGCCGGCTGCGATGGCGGGCAGCATCTGAACCCCGGCCGCGTCGTGACGCCGACCGAACTGGCGCGCGCCGAGGAGGCGGCGAAGGTGGCGCTGGAACCTGGCGACATCGCGCTGATCCGCACCGGTTGGGGACGCTATTTCGGCATCGACAACCCGCGGTATCTCCAGGGCGAGCCGGGCATCGACCTGCCCGGCGCACGTTGGCTGATCGAGCGCGGCGTCGTGGCGATCGGCTGCGACAACATGGCGGTCGAGGTGCTGCCCAACCCGAACCACGGCATTTCCATGCCAGTGCACCAGCACGCGCTGGCCGAGGCAGGGGTGTATCTGATCGAGAACCTGGCGCTGGATGAACTGGCACGCGACGGGGTGGGAAGCTTCTGCTTCATCCTGCTGGCGACCAAGTTCCGCGGTGCCACGGGATCGCCGGTGCGACCGGTTGCGATGGTGTAAACCGAGCCGCGGTTACCGCCCGAACTCCCGCATCACCTTCAGGCCGTGCTCCAGATCGGCGATCAGGTCGTCGACATCCTCCAGCCCGATATGCAGCCGCACCAGCGGCCCGGCGAACCTCGCACCGGCAGCCGTCCGCGTGATGGAGCCCGTGGTCGGCAACGCCAGACTCTCGAACCCGCCCCATGACGCGCCGATGCCGAACAGCTCCAGCGCCTCGACGAAGGCGTGCGTGCTTTCCGCCGAGAACTCCGGCTTGAACTCCACACCGAACAGGCTGCATGCGCCAGTGAAATCGCGCTTCCAGATCGCGTGACCTGGCGCGCCCGGCAGTGCAGGATGCAGCACCTGCTTCACCTCAGGCCGCTTGCTGCAGCCAGTGCGCGACCTCGATGCCGCTGTCCATCTGCTGCGCCAGCCGAACGCCCAGCGTGCGCATGCCGCGCAGCGTCAGCCAGCAATCGTCCGGACTGGCATATTGCCCCAGCGCCGCGCGTCGTCGCATGCAGCGTCTGCCAGTCCGCGTCCGAGTTCACCGTGACGCTGCCGATCAGAATATCCGAGTGCCCGGCTGGATATTTCGTCGCCGCCTGAATCGACACATCGACACCATGCCTGAACGGCTGGAAGTGATGGATGCCCCAGGTGTTGTCCATCAGCACCTTGGCACCGCGCGCATGTGCGGCGCGGGCGATCGCCGGGATGTCCTGCACCTCGAAGGTGTGGCTGCCCGGGCTTTCCGTATATACGACCGTGGTGTTCGGGCGCATCAGGTCGGTGATCCCTGCCTCGTCGAGCACCGGATCGTAGAATGTCGTCTCGACCCCGTAGCGCTTCAGCACACTGCCGGCGAAGTTGCGCGCCGGACCGTACACGCTGTCCGGCATCAGGCAGTGATCGCCCGTCTTGAGGAACGCCAGCAGCGGTGTCGTCACCGCCGCGAGGCCCGAACAGACGATGGCGCAGCGCGTGCCGCCCTCCACCTCGGCCATCACGTCCTCGAGCGCCCAGTGCGTCTCAGATCCGCCGAGACCATAGGTCAGCACGCGTTCGCCGCGCTTCGCCTGCAGCGCATGCCGCTCGGCCACAGTCGGATACAGCACGGTGGAGCCGCGCAGCAGCGGCGGATTGACGAAGCCGTGGATGCGCTTGCCGGCGCGCCCGGTGTGCGAAAGCCTGGTGCGGAAGCCGCGCTTCGAAGTATCTGTCATGCTTGCTTCGTCTCTACCGGTGTGTCGGAGCGGCCGCCCCACTCTGTCCACGACCCGTCATAGACCGCGCCGTCCGGCAGCCCGGCGATGCGCATCCCCAGCGTCAGGATGCACGCCGTGACGCCCGAGCCGCAGCTTGTCACCACCGGGCGTGAGCCATCGACGGCAGCCTGCGCCAGCCGCGCACGCACGACATCGGCGGAGCGGAACGTGCCATCGTCGTTCAGCAGATCGGTGTAGGGCAGGCTCGCCGAACCTGGAATGTGGCCGCTGCGCATGCCGGCGCGCGGCTCCGGCACCTCGCCGGTGAAGCGGCCCGCGGCCCGCGCATCCAGCACCAGTTCGGCCTTCGACGTCACGTTCGCCAGCACGTCGCCGATGCCGCGCAGCTTTGCGGCACGGTAGTCGGGACGGTAGGCGGTGGGTTGCGGCGATGGAGGGTCGCCGGTTTCCGTCGGTCGGCCCTCGCGCCGCCATTTCGGCAGGCCGCCATCCAGCACCGCGGCGTTGTCGTGGCCGAACAGTCCCATCAGCCACCAACCGCGCGCCGCTGAGGCGAGACCCTTCTGGTCGTAGAACACCACGCGCGACGCGTTCGACACACCGAGCCCGCCCATCAGCCTGGCGAACCGGCCCGGGGCAGGAACCATGTGCGGAAGGTCGGTGTCGGGATCCGCGATCACGTCGATGTCGAAGTAGCGTGCGCCCGGAAGGTGGGCACGACGGAACTCCGCGTGACCGTTCTTGTTCTCGTTCGGCAGGTACATCGTCGCGTCGAATATGACGAGGTCGGGCTTGCCGATTTCCTTGGCAAGCCAGTCCGTGTCCACCAGCGGTCCCATCACTGTCTCCCTCTTCCGCCGTCCACGGCATGTGTCGGCACACGGTGCGGAGTGTCAATCAGCGCGCCGTCCGCATCCGCCACCCGGGCTACGGCGCTACGTCCGGTCCGAGACGGAACAGCTCATTGGTGACACCACGCTCCACCAGCGCAGCGCGGCGCGCGTGACGTGGCCCGACCCACCAGCCTCGGTGCCAAGGCATGTGCCGTCGGCCCTGTTCGGCGGCAGCAGGGCGGACAGGGTTGCCGCCCTGAGGCATTCTGCGCTTCGCCTGGCTGGCTCGAGGACTGTCCGCCCTGCGCAAGCGGCTTGCCGAGTCCTGGCTTGCGAAACCCAGTGCGCCAGTACATAGTCCTGGGCATCCGCAACAAACTGAAAGGAGGTGATCCAGTGTCTCATTGTCTCTTCGTGGCGCCGTTTGCCGTGGCCTGGATCTCCGACGCTCGCGTCGACGTCTAGCCGCACTAGGGCAACGACGCCCGCAGACAATGCCGAAGGCTCCGGAGGGCAACCTCCGGAGCCTTCCTCATTTCGGCTTCCGCCTCACTGCGGCCGGCGCTTCATGAAGGCAGCGCGCAGGCAGGTGGCGACCATCTCGCCACGCTGGTTGAACGCCTGGTGCTCGAACTCAACCACGCCGGCCTCGGGCCGCGACTTCGACGCGCGCAGCGAGCGCACGATCGAACGGGCGCGGATCGTGTCGCCGTGGAACACCGGCTTGGGGAACTCCACCTTGTTCATGCCGAGATTGGCGATGGTGGTGCCCAGCGTGGTGTCGCCGACCGTCATGCCGATCATCAGCCCGAGCGTGAACAGCGAATTGACGATGCGCTGGCCGAATTCGGTGGTCTTGGCGAACTCCTCATCCAGGTGCAGCGGCTGCGGGTTCAGCGTGAGCGTGCTGAACAGCACGTTGTCCATCTCGGTGACGGTGCGGCTGAGCGCGTGCTCGAAGGTCTGGCCCTCGTGAAAATCCTCGAAATACAGACCTGCCATGGTCGGGTTTCCTCCCTCCGTTACACCAGCTTCGCCTCGAACGGCGGCAGCAGGTCGGGCGAATCGAACTCCAGCACCCAGATGTCGGGATCGAACCTGACCTGCCGCGCCACATAGGCATCGGCCGCCGCCTGATCGACCGGCGTCGCTCCCGTGCCACGCATCCATGCCAGAGCACCATCGCTGGCGCGCACCTGCGACAGCACGCAAAGTCCCTCGCGGCCGCGCAACACCACCAGCACGCCGCCCGAATCAGCGTCGCCCTTGCGCAAGACGACGCCGGCCCGGCCGTCCCGATCGGCCATCCGCAACGCCGCCCTCACCCACATTCCAGCCTTCAACCGCGGCTCGGCCATGCCACCTCCCCGATCGCTGCGCCATTGTGCAGGATGGGCGTCCCACAGCGCGAATCGAGGCTGCCATGCGATGGCTCGCTGCCCTGCTCCTGCTGCTCATCGGCACCGCCGCGGCGCGCGCCGAGGACACGATCAGTTTCGGCCTCGATTGGGTGGCGGAGGCGGAATACGGCGGCTACTACCAGGCGCTCGCCACCGGGATCTACGCCAGACATGGGCTGAAGGTGACGATCCGCCAGGGCGGCCCGCAGGTGAACCAGATGCAGCTCATGATGGCGGGCCGGCTGGACTTCAATCTTGGCGGCGGGCGCGCGATCGAGTTCGTGCAGCAGAACCTGCCGTTCGTCGCGATCGCGGCGATCTTCCAGAAGGACCCGTCGGTGCTGATCGCACATCCCGGCCAGGGCAACGACAGCTTTGCCGCGCTGAAGGGCAAGCCGATCCTGATCGGTGCCGACACACGGGCAAGCTGGTGGCGCTACCTCGCCGGCAAGTTCGGCTATACGGATGCGCAGATCCGCCCCTACACCTTCAATCTCCAGCCGTTCCTCGCCGACAAGACATTGGTGCAGCAAGGCTATCTCGGCTCCGAGCCGTTCGCGATCGAGCAGGCGGCGCACTTCAAGCCGGTGGTGCTGCTGCTCGCCGATGCGGGATATGCGGGCTATGCCAACATCGTCACCACCAGCACGAAGCTTGTGACCGAGAAGCCCGACGTCGTGCAGCGCTTCATCGATGCCTCGATCGAGGGGTGGTATTCCTACCTGTATGGCGATCCAGCGCCGGCAAACCGGCTGATCAAGCAGGACAACCCCGAGATGCCGGATGAGCTGCTGGCCTATGGCCGCGACGTGATGGAGACTCGCGGCATTGTCGATTCCGGCGACGCGCTGAAATTCGGCATCGGCGCGATGACCGATGCGCGCTGGGCAGAGTTCTATCGTTCGATGGCCGATGTCGGCGTGTACCCCAAGGGACTCGACGTCACGAAGGCGTACACGCTGCGGTTTGTCGACAAACGCGTCGGGATGGAGATGAAGAAGTAGCGTGTTCTCCTGTCGTTGCGAGGAGCGGAGCGACGAAGCAATCCCCAACACGATGGGGATTACTTTCGTCGCTCCGCTCCTCCAGATGACCCCGATATGCTGCAACTCACCTCGGTGAGCCGTCGCTTTGGCGCCGTGGAGGCGTTGCGCGACGTGTCGCTCACGATCGGCGCCAGTGACTTTGTGGCTCTGCTCGGACCATCAGGCTGCGGCAAATCCACGCTGCTGCGATTGATCGCCGGATTGGACCAGCCTGACGCGGGCCGCATGATCTGGGATGCTGGCCACCAGCCGAAGCCCGGCGAGATCGGCTTCGTGTTCCAGGACGCCACGCTGCTGCCCTGGGCGAGCGCCACCGACAACGTATTCTTGCCGCTGCGCATTGCCGGCATCCCACGCGGTCGGGCAATGCCGCAGGTGAACCAGGCGCTGCACCGCGTCGGCCTCGATGGCTTCGAAGCGGCACGACCGCGGCAACTCTCCGGCGGGATGCGCATGCGCGTCTCCATTGCGCGCGCCCTGGTGACCCGTCCGCGCCTGCTGGTGATGGACGAACCGTTCGCGGCGCTCGATGAATTCACCCGCCATAAGCTCCAGGAGGACCTGCTGACGCTATGGCAGGAACTCGGCTGCACCGTGATTTTCGTGACCCACTCGATCTACGAGGCGGCGTTCCTCGCGCGGCGTATCGTGCTGATGACACCGCGCCCAGGGCGGATCGATCAAGAGATCGCCTCGCCGCTGCATCCGGGCGCGGAAGCGCGACTCGATCCGGCCTATACCACGCTGGTGGCGCAGGTGACGCACGAGATGCGGCGCGCGCTCGCGGCATGAAATACGCCCCTGCCCTGTTCGGTGCTGCCGCATTGCTGGCCTGGGAAGCGGCCGTGCGTATCGCGCAGGTGCCGTCCTATCTGGTGCCAGGCCCCTCTGCCATCGTCGCGGCGTTCCTCGCCGATCCGGCAGGGCTGCTGTGGTCGCTGGGATCGACGCTGCTGGTGACGTTCGCCGCGTTGGTGGTCGCGGCCACGCTGGGCATCGTGCTCGCGGTGGCGATCGCATCGAGCCGGCTGCTGGCGGCGGCGATCCAGCCATGGGCGGTCGTGCTCCAGGTCACGCCCATCGTCGCGATCGCACCACTGATCATCGTATGGGTCGGGAATCCATTCGCCTCGCTGGTGGTCTGCGCGACGATCGTTGCGTTCTTCCCGGTGTTCGCCAACACCGCGGCGGGGCTGGCATCGGCACCACAGGAGCTTGTCGACCTGTTCCGGCTGTACGGCGCAGGCCGGCTCGCGACGTTGCGCCTGCTGCGTCTGCCGGCGGCGGTGCCGTACTTCCTCGCCGGGTTGCGCATTTCCGGCGGGCTGGCGCTGGTCGGCGCGGTGGTGGCGGAGTTCGTCGCCGGCTCCGGCGGCTTCGGATCGGGGCTGGCGTATCGCATCCTGGAGGCAGGCTACCGGCTACAGGTGCCACGCATGTTCGCCGCACTGGTGCTGCTGTCGCTCGCCGGCATAGCAATCAACTTCGGGCTAGGAGCCTTCGCCGCAGCGGTGATGCGACGGAGAGGTGAGGCCGCCTGACGAGAGCGCACCGACCTTGCGGGTATCCTACCGCTACAAAACAGCCGCTCCGACTGCGGCCTACCTTTGCAAGCCCTTCAGATAATCCACCACCGGCGCCGCATCGGCACCTCCCGCCTCGGCGTGGATCAGCAGCGGGATGCCATGGGGACCGCGCCATGTCAGCGCCTCCGGTACGGCCGCGACCGTGGCACGGACAATGTCGAGCTGTCCGAGCATCGCAGCCGCGAAAATGTCCATCCGCGCCCCGCGTTCGAGCAGATGCAGCGCGATATCCCGGCGCCCCATATGCGCTGCGGCGCCCAGGCCCGTCTCCCAGTCGCCAGCACCCCAATCCCATGCGGAGTTGACCAGCGCCGGCTGCTGCTCCAGCAGACCACGCACGCTCGCAAAGTCGCTGTGCGCGTCATTGACGAAGGCTCGGACGAGTTCGGGTTCGAGACGCGGCTTGTCCGACATGGTGCAACCCCCTCCTACTCCGCCGCTTCCCGCCAACCCGCCGACCGCACCACGTGCTGCATCCGGTCGCGGTACGCCGCCTGCCAGTCGTCCGCCGCCAATACCGCCTCGCCGCTTCGCACCTGCCTGAAATTCTCCGGCTGATCCACACAGGGCGGCGCCTCACCCTTCTCGCGCAACGCCCGCGCCGCCATCAGCAGCCGGCGCCGCGTGCGCGTGATCATCTGATCGCTCGGTGCAAGGTGCTCGAAGGAATGATCGACGATCTCGCCCATGCTCTCGGTGATCGCCTGGTCCTGCATCGCGATATGCGTGATGCCGGTATAGATCACGTCGCTACGCTGCGCCTCGCGATCGATCAGGTAGTCGTTCGCGGCATTCTGCACCGGACGCCAGCGACCGAACCAGTCGGTGGTGTTCGGCTGCATATCGGGCGCCGGCGTCGAGCCGGGGATCGGTGCGCCGCCAGCCAACGCCGCCGTGCGCGAGGCCCGTTTCCAGGAGAAGCCCACGAACATCACATGCGTGTCGTCCATCGGCACCCAGGCACGCGCGATCACGCGATCCATGAAGTCGCCCTGCGGAATGAAGGTCCAGAACGGGAAGGCGAAGTGCGCGAACCGCCAATAGGTCTTGTCCGCCTCGGCCGCTCGGTACGCGCAGTACATCGTGCCCCAGTCGGTGTCCGTCACATGATAGTCCGGCGCCCGGTTGCTGACCTGGTACATCAGCCAGTTGTCCGCATCCACCTGCTCGGGCTGCACGGAACCGACATGCAGCCAACTGAAATGCGAGGTGTCGATGTCGCCTTCGAGCGCCTGCAACCAGTTGCATTCGCGCTGGGTGAACATGATGGAAAGGTCGCTCTCCGGCAGCAGCGTCGCCTCGATCTCCGGCATCGGCGGAGCGGCCTCGCGCGCGCCCATGTATACCCAGATCACGCCGGCCCGTTCGACGGCCTTGTAGGCTTTCGCGTGAACCTTCGCGCGAAAGTCCTGCTCCGGCGGCAGGTTCGGCATGTCGATGCACGTTGCCATCGGCGTCGAACTTCCAGCCGTGATAGACGCAGCGGATGCCGCCTTCCTCGTTCCGCCCGTAGAACAGCGATGCGCAGCGGTGCGGGCAGCGATGGTCCATCACACCCACGCGCCCCGCTTGATCGCGGAAGGCGATCAGCCTCTCGCCCAGCAGCATCAGCCTCAGCGGATCGCCGCCCGCGACAAGTTCCGAGGACTTCGCGGCAGGCAGCCAATACTGCCGCATCAGATCGCCCATCATGGTGCCTGGACCGACCTGGGTAAGCTGTTCGCTCTCGATTGCATTGGTCATGGCGCTCTCCCTGGCGCCATCGTCAGCCCGCAGTTTGATGCTGACAAGCCCTGGCGCCCTGCCCTAGGGTAATATTTGACGGCAGGCAAAAACCCGCCGGCAACCCGCGTGCGCCAATCGCGCAGGCGGGGCTGAAACGCGTGTAGATCGTGGCCGGAGGAAGCGCAGCAGAGCCGAAAAAGCCGTCACCGTAATCGTCACTGTGCTTGCGCGACCGCCTTGCCGGACCTGACGACATAGGGAGGACGCAAATGCTCGAACACCTGGAGCAGCAGAAGAGGCTGACAGGGAATCAGTGGCGCATCATCGCCACGGCAAATCTCGGCGACATGCTCGACTTCTTCGATTTCTTCCTGATCGGATATGTGCTGGCCTTCATCATCGGCTCGTGGCATCTGACCTTCGGCCAGTCCGCGATGATCCTGCTTTCGTCAGGTCTCGGCGCGGTGCCGGGGGCGTTCTTCTGGGGCTGGATGGCCGACAAGATCGGCCGCCGCCGGGTGTTCATGGCGACTGCGCTGAATGTAGCGATCGCTACAGGCGCCATGGCGCTGACGCCCGACCAGAATGCCTGGGTCCCTGGCTGGCTGTTCCTCTCGTTCTTCCGCTTCTTCGTCGGCTTCGGCAACGCCGGCCTGATCGCTGTGGACATCCCGCTCGTGCAGGAATTCGTCCCGGCGTACAAACGTGGCTGGGTGAGCGGCATGACCACAGTGCTGCTGCCGGCGGGCAACATGCTGGGTGCGGTGTCCGGCGCTTTCCTCGCACCGGTAATCGGCTGGCGCGGACTGTTCCTGGTCGGTCTGGCACCCGCATTGCTCGTGCTGATGATCCGCTTCTGGGTTCCCGAATCACCACGCTGGCTGCTTCGCATGGGTCGGATGGAAGAGGCCCGCAAGTCGCTCGCCTGGGCATTGCAGATCGACCCGCGGCGGATCGATCTGCCGGCCAGCATTCCCGAGGAAGTGAAGGCAGTGCCCTGGATGCAGTTGTTCCGCTACCCCCGCAGCGTGGCGGCGTCCTGTCTCACCGCGATCAGCCAGACCGGCGGAGTCGGCCTGCTGTTGTGGATCACCGCGCTGCTGGTTCTGGTACTGCGGATTACCCCGGCCGAAGCCTCTTACCTGATGATCTACGTCAGTCTCGTCGGCATCGCGGGCCGCCTGTTCTGTTCGTATCTGTCCGACGCAATCGGCCGCAGGGCCGCGGGCATGCTGATCGGATACGGTGGCGCGATCACCATGGCGCTCGCCGGTTACCTGAACAGCGTTTGGCTCGGTGGCGTGTCGATGTTCTTCGTGCTGCTGATGTGCCAGCGCTTCTTCGGCGACGGCAGCTACGCGATCATCGGCCCCTACATCGCCGAGGTCTGGCCTGCAAGGCTGCGGGCCAGCGGCATGGGGCTGGGCTACGGCGTCGGCAATCTGGGCAAAATCATCGGACCGCTCGGCCTCGCGCTGATCATCGGGTCGTCCAACTACGTCAGCCCGAAGGCGACACTCGATGCGATCGTCCCGGCATTCCTCTTCCTTGCGTTCTGGTATGCGCTCGCCGCCACTGCATTCTGGCTGGTCGGGTTCGAGACGAAGGGACGCTCGATCGAGGAGATCGACGCGTCGCTGACAGGAGCGGCGGCAGCGACGGCGCCGGCGGCGCAGCCCGACGCAGCCGCTATTTATCGCAGGTTGTGAAGCGCTTCACACGAGCCAGGTGCCGCATGGTTATGCTGGAGGCGACAGCAACAACCCAAATTGCATGAGGCTGTGAGCAAATCGTCTCATCCGGAACAAACAGCGAGGAAAGCCATGATCACCATAACAGGTACGGTAGGAAGTAGCGGCAAGTATCTCGTCACAGGGAGACCCGTGGACGCACAGGCGAACAGCGTTCTGAAGCTCGCGTTCGAGAACAAGACATCCGGGACCAACCTTGGTCTGTTCGCTGGCACCGAGGGCGACTTTGCATCAGGAACCGGAGGAACCCAATTGTCGGATTCGGGTGGTCCCGGCTTTCAGTTCCTGACGATAACCGATGCCCATAAGCTCTCGGGCAAGATCATCTTCGTTCGCCGCGAAGTTGGCTCCGCCGATTCGCAGTTCGCGCTCACGATCGAATAGACACCGGCGCTGCCCCGGTGCCACCGGGGCAGGTTCGGCGTTACGCCTTAACCTATCCCTGCCACACCGAGACGAGGTCGCGGACCTGCGGCCTCGCCGCCGGTGACCCGCCGCCGACCTGCGTGCCGAGGTACAGGAAGCCGACGATATCGTTGTCGGGATCGAGGCCGAGCGCCTGCTTGACCGCCGCGTCGTAGGCCGGTGCGCCGGTCTTCCACATCGCGCCGTACCCCAGCGCACGCGCCGCCAGCATGATATTCTCGGCGGCCGCGGCGGCCGAGACGAGCTGCTCCACCTCGGCGATCTTGTGGCCGCGCTGAATCGCCGCGGCCGCCACCACGATCACCGGCGCGCGCATCGCCTTGTCGCGCTCGCGCTGAAGCATGTCGGCGGAGCAATCCGGCTGCTGGCGGAGCAGGCAATCGGCCATCAGCTCGCCAAAACGCTCGCGCTTCTCCTCCGGCACCACGACGAAGCGCCACGGACGCAGCCGGCCGTGGTCCGGCGCCCGCAGTGCGCTTTGGAACATTTTCTCCAGCGCCTCCTGGTCCGGGCCCGGCGAGGACAGTTTCGTTGCGGACTCTCGGCCGACCAGCAGTTCCAGCGCTTCCATCTCGGACTCCTCCAACGGATCAGTGTGTGATCGGACCGTCGGCCTTCTTCCACGCGTCGATGCCGCCATGGACGTGGCAGGCGGTGGCGAGGCCCGCATCCTGCGCCGCCTGTACGGCCATGGCCGAGCGCTCCCCGAAGGCACAATAGAACACCATCCGCTTGTTTGTCGCGCTGGCCAGTTCGTGCAGCATGCCGCCCGCCTGAATGTTCTCCTGAAGGTCCGGATAGGGCGCGTGCAGCGAGCCGGGGATCACGCCATGCTTCTCGCGCTCGGTGCGCTCGCGCAGGTCGATCAGCACGATGTCGCGGCGCCCGATGAGGTCCCTCGCCTGTTCCGCGGTAACCGCCCAGCCGCGGCGCGCGATTTCCTGCTGTGCCAGGCCCTGGCGCATGTTCGCCGGCACTGCGACGTCCATCATCTTCGGGTTGGACAGGTTCAGGTTGTTCATCAGCGCGACGTATTCGTCGATCGATTTCACCTGCAAGCGAGGATTGTAGCGCTTCTCCTCGCCGATCGTGCTGACCGTGTCGCCCTTATAGTCGTGGGCCGGAAACACCATGGTTTCGTCGGGCAGGCGCAGCAGGCGGTGGAAGATCGAACTCGTACTGCGCGCGCGGATCGCCGTTCTGGAAGTCGGTTCGGCCGGTGCCGCGGATCAGCAGCGTGTCGCCGGTGAATACGCGGTCAGGCATGATGAAGCTGTAGGAATCGTCGGTGTGGCCGGGCGTGTAGGCGACATCGAGGCTGATGCCCTCGATGCCCAGCCGGTCGCCGTCGGCGATGCGCATCGACACGACGTCGACGCTGGACTGTTCGCCCATGACGGTGATGCAGCGCGTGCGGTCGCGCAGCGCGCCGAGGCCGGTGATATGGTCGGCATGCAGATGGGTATCGATCGCCTTCACCAGCTTCAGGTCCAGTTCCCGGATGAGCTGGAGGTAGCGATCGACCTTCTCGAGGACGGGTCGATGATCAGCGCCTCGCCTCCGCGGCGGGAAGCGAGCAGATAGGTATAGGTGCCGGACGTTGCCTCGAAGAGCTGACGAAAGATCATAATCTCCTCCCGGACCGACTGGCCGGAGAGGAGTTTACTCTACTCGCCTCGGTCGCGCCACGTTGTTTCTACCGGCTTCCTGTCCGCCTCCGTCGCGGACGTGCGACCTGGTCAGCCACCGCCGTCCGCGCCGGCATAGCCGACGAGCAGATACTCGGTCTGCCAATAGAGGATGTCGTCGCCCTTCTTGACTGGAAACCGGTATGGAATCCGGAAAGCGAGCTTCACGGTCTGCTGCTGTCCCTTGAAGCTCCACTGTGCCCCGTAGTTTTTCTCTACCTCGATTTCCATGCACGAAATCGTATGGTTTGGCTCATCGTCGCCTGGGTCCGCCGCAGTGAGCAACTCTACCTGCATGTCGCCGGTTGACAGTCCTGAGGTCGGATCTTCCGGCAAGCGCGTGTACGGGTTGAGACGACAGATCAATTCGCCCAACGCAGCCATTTTGCCATTTTTTGCCATCCTGCTCTCCTCTGTTCTTGAGTTTGTGTTCTGGGCCCGGAGATAAATATTGGCCGAAGGATGAACTCGCTCGTGTGATCTCCTTCGCCGCCTTCTGGTGCGTTGCCGCCTATGACGGCGAAGGCCGCACAGCTATGAACTATTTCACAGTTCCGCGCCGCAACTCACCCGCTCGAAGTGAGCCCGACGCCCAGTTCCGCGAGCAACGCACTGGCATCGCGAACGTCCGCAAGGTCGGCGGCCTCGCTGAACCATGCGAGCAGTGGCCGCAGCAGTTCGCGTGCCGCGGCAGGGTTGCCCCGCGCCAACAAGACCTTGGCGAGGCTGGTCGCCGCGCGCAATTCGAACAATCGTGCCGATTGCTCGCGCGCAACGTCGATCGCCTGGCGGAACGCCTGCTCCGCCCGGTCGCTGTTGTCATCGGCGTATGCAAGAAGAAGCTCGCCCTTGCGGCGATACAGTTCCGCATCCAGGTAGCGGGCTCCAGCCCAACGCGAGAATTCCAGCACCTCGTCCAGCAATGCGAGTGCCTCAGCGCGTCGACCCGATAAGGCCAGAATATCCGATAGGAGATACTTGCCGACTGCAAGCCTGATACTCACACCGGATGCGTGCAAGGTCGCGACAGCCTCCGAAAGCAGAGCCAGCCCCCTGCCGATATCGCCCAGCCTCCCGCTGGTCCAGCCGAGTTGGCACTGGCCGATCGCGAGCAGGAACGAAAGTCCCTGCTCCTCGGCGAGATCCACCAGCGTTCTTGCGCACGCATCGCATCGCGCTTCATCACGCAACACCTCCAGAGTGCGCGACCAAACGCTCAATGCCAGTGCGTAGGCCGGGGATGACGAGCCTGGCTTTCGTGCGCCCGCGACGGCCGACTCACCGCGACGATTGGCCTCTTCCACGTAGCCGAGGTGAGCCATGGTAACGCTCAAATACACCGCTGCGACGTGCGGGTCTGGCGCTATCGCGCTGTCCCGGAGTTCGTGCTGACCTGCCGCGTGCATTGCGAGCGCTTCGGCCAGGTGCTCGCGTGCCGCGACAAAATGCCCCCTGTAGTATGCCACGACGCCAAGACGCACGCGCGCGGCGATCGCAATTCCGGTATCCCCAATGCTGTTGGCCAGGGCGAGCAGTTCCTCGCCGATTGCCTGCGCCGTATCGAGGTCAGCGCGCGTTTCGGCGATGACACCCAAGGAATATAGCGCGCGGGCCAGCAACTCGGGATGGCCGAGCTTGCGACAAACGGCGACGGCGCGCTGGAACGTCGATCCTGCCTCGGAGTCGATTGGTCCGTTCGTCGCCATCAGAATGCGGCCAAGCGCGATCAGCAGTTCTGCTTCCAGGCGATAACGATCGGGGCCGTCCGGCAGTCCTGCCGCGATCTGCAATCCACGCTGGAGATGGGTTCTGGTCTCGGCGACCGCGGCACGTTCGGCAGAGCGGCCGCCGGCAATCCGGTAATAGGAAGCAGCCTTGGCAAGCAATCCAGCCTGCGCACAATGATACCCAAGCAGGCCAGGCTCGGTTACGCCGAGCGAGACGTCGCTCTCCGCCGCGGCGACGATCCGGGCATGAATTTCGGCCCGGCGCCTACGGAGCACGCTGTCGTAAACGGCTTCCTGCACCAGAGCATGCTTGAACGCATAGATGGGCATCCGCCGGCTTGCCGCGACGTGAGGCGAGACCGGATGCGATCAGTTGATCCAGCCCATCGACCAGTTGCTTCTCCGGTATCTGCGCGACAGCGGCGAGCAATGACTGGGAGAACTCGCGTCCGATGGTTGCCGCGACCTGCGCAACCCGCTTGGCCGCCGGCAGTCTGTCCAGGCGTGCCGTCAGCGAGGCCTGCAACGTCTGGGGAACAGTCAGCGATGGGGGCGATCGCACATAGCTTTCGGCATTCTCCAGCAGGGACTTCGTCAATTCCTCGATGAACAGCGGCACACCGTCGCCTTGGGTGACGATCCGCTCGAGCAGAGCCTGCGGCAGGGCGTACCCGGTCATGATCTCTGTCGCCAGGCGCGCGGCATCGCGGTGGTTGAGGCGGTTCAATGTGACCAGTGTCGCATTCGCAGGTTCGGCCCATGGCGGGACGAACTCCGCGCGGTAAGTAACAATCAGCAGAATCGGCAGGTCGGAAAGCTGGTCGATCATCTTATCGAGAAGCTCGAGCGAACTTGGATCGGCCCAGTGTATGTCTTCGGCTATCATGAGCAGCGGCGGCCTTTGCCGTGCCAAGGCGACCACGCGGCGCGTGAGGGCTTCGAAGGTCTTTTGCTTTTTCGCCTGTGGGCTTAGATCCGGCGTCTGATACAACTCACCGACCGGCACCCCAAGCAGATCGGCAAGCAGAGCAAAGTCCTCGACTGACGAGCCTGCCGGCGGAAGGACAGCTTCAAGTTTGCGAAGCTTGTCCGTTGGCCCGTCGCGGCGGTTGAAGCCGGCCTCGTATTGCAAGCGTGCAATAACCGGATACAGCGGACTTGCCAGATAATGCGGTGAACAGAAATAACGCAGGCTTGCGTGCGGCTCGCCACGCAGACGTGCCCTTAGTTCCACGACAAGACGTGACTTGCCGATACCCGGCTCACCGGCGAGCAAAACAAGCTGCCCCTTACCCTGTTTCGCCATCCGCCAGCGGCGCAGCAGAAGCTCGAGCTCTTCCTCGCGACCGACAAGCGGCACGAAAGCAGCGTAACGCGCGGCAAAGCGGTCCCCGGCGGTGCGTTCCCTAAGAACACGCCAGGCCCGTACCGGCGTTCGAAAGCCCTTCAGCGAGATCTCCCCGAGGTCGCGGCAGGTGAACAGCCCGCCGATCTGTCTCCGCGTGACATCGTCGATCACGATGCTGTCCGGTTCAGCGATTTCCTCGAGCCGAGCGGCAAGGTTCGGCGTTTCGCCGATCGCCGTCTGTTGGCGCGCCTCGCCGAAACTGATGGGCTCGCCGACCACGACGACGCCGGTGGCGATACCGATGTGCACCTGCAACGTCTCGCCCCTGATCGGGCCCTTCCAGGGCAGACACAACGGCGAGGGCGGCGCGGACCGCACGCTCTGCGTCCGCCTCCTTGCTCTCGGGCCAGCCGAAATAACTGAGTACTCCATCCCCCACGTAACGAGCGATGTAGCCGCCGAAGCGGGCGATCGCCACGGCGACACGCGATTGATAGCTGCGGATGATCGCGGCCAGCTCCTCGGGGTCCAATCGTCCGGACAGCGGCGTCGATCCCACAAGGTCGCACAGCATGACGCTGAGCCGTCGGCGTTCGCCTTCCGCTACGGCCTGCGTCAAAGTCTCCGATGCATCCGGAAGGCGCGTGCCGCACCGGGCACAGAAGCGCGCCTCTTGCAGGTTTGTCTCATTGCATGCCGGGCAGCGGATGGGGAGCGGCGTGCCACATGCCGTGCAGAAACGCGCATGATCATGCGCGGCCTCGCCGCATGCCGGGCACTGCATTCTCCCCTCTCAGTGTCGCGTTCCGACGTGGCGCCGTTATTAGGTGGCGGGTGAACCACAACCACCGGCTCTTTCGTATAGAGCAAGTGGAGAGTTCTCGTCACCCCCCAATATTCCTGTGGAGCCAGTCTACAGCTCGAACTTCCCTTGGCGTGGGTCGTTGATGCGGCCCGCGCGGCGCGATCGCGACGCCGCCTGCGCCCGCGGCTCCGAGGGACGGAACGCCGCCGTCCACATCTTCCGCCGCGCCTCGTAGGCGCGCTGCCGCTCGGCCGCCTCGGACAGAAACTTCGCCGTCACCTCCACCCGAACCGGCGGTAGTCCGCCGCGTTCGGTCATTGCTTCAGCGCCATGTCGCGAAGCTCCGGCACCACCCACAGTGGCCGTTCGTTACGCGACACGCGCAGCACGTTGTCGAACGCGTTACGCGTCTGCTTCACGCGCGTCTCCCGGCTGGCGCCGGCCAGATGCGGCGTCAGCACGACGTTGTCGAGCGACAGCACCGGCTCCGACGGCGATGGTGGTTCGGCGGGGAACACATCGAGCCCCGCGCCGGCAATGCGTCCGTTGCTCAACGCGTCGTGCAGCGCGGCGAAGTCGATCACCGGCCCACGGCTGCAATTGATCAGCACCGCGTGCGGCTGCATCCAGCCCAACTCCCGCGTGCTGATCATGTTGCGCGTCAGGCGCGTCAGCGGCACGTGCAGCGTTACGATGTCCGAAGTTGCCAGAAGTTCCGGCAGCAGCCGGTAGCGCACGTGCAGCGCATCCTCCTCATGCTCCGCCAGCCGAACGACGTCGCTGTATTGCACCTGCATATCGAAGCCGCCATTGGCAATGCGTGCGACACGCTTGCCGATCGTGCCGAGACCGATGATGCCGAGCGTCTTGCCCTGCATCTCATAGAAGGTCGGCACGGTCTGGTTGCCGCGCCAGCGTCCGCCCGCCGTCATCGCGTGCTGCCATGGCAGCCGGCGATACACCGCCAGCATCAGCATGATCGTCTGCTCGGCCACGGCGCGCGAGTTGGCGCCGCCGTTGTTGGAAACCAGCACGCCGGCGCGGCGCGCGGCGTCGAGATCGACGTGGTTGTAGCCGGCGCTGAACAACTGCACGAGGCGCAGCTTCGGGGCGGCGCGATAGAATGCATCATCCATCGTGCTGACGTTGCCGAGCAGGTAATCCGTATCCGCCAGCGCCTCGGCGTAGCCGGGGCTACCCGGAGCCGCAACGATCAGTTCGAAATCCGGAGGCGTCAGCTCGCGCGCCTCCCTCACCGTCTCCTCCGCGGTATTGACGAGCAGAACCCTGGTCGGCATAGGCGGTCTCCTCCCGGCGTCAGGTATCAGATTAACCCTCCCCCTCCCCTTGCGGGAGGGGGGAGGGGCACCTCACCCGCCAGCACGGATCGTCGCGGCAGTCTTCTCGGCGATCATCAGCACCGGAATGTTGAGATTGGCGGACGGCGCCGTCGGCATCAGTGATGCGTCGCACACCCGCAGCCCCTCGACGCCGATGACCCGAGCGTGGGGATCGGTCACCGCCATGCGGTCCGATGGATCGCCCATGCGGCAGGTCCCGCACGGATGCCAGGTGCCGTTGACGCGCCGGCGCAGATGCGCCTCCAGCAACGTGTCATCGGCGGCGAGCGTCTCGGCGGAATACTCGGTACCGACCGCATACGTCATGATCTTCCTGCGAATGCCGTCGCTGCGATCCATCAGCGGCGCCGCCACCGCGGTGATCGCGGCGTTGCGCGTGCCGGGCCGTGTCAGTTCGCGGATGCGCGGCGAGTAGCCGCTCGGGAACACCTCCAGCACCACGCCTGCCTGCTTCGCCGCCGTCATCGCGCGGACGCCGATGCGGAACGCTTCCTTCAGCCGCGCCATGTCGCGAGGGTCCGACAACATGCGGAAATCGATGTCGGAGCGCTTGTCGGGCGATCCCGACAGCCGCACCTGACCGGTGGAATACGACCTGTTCACCCAAAAGCCGAGAGTGCCGATCCGCTGCCCCACGGCATGCCAGCCGCCGCGCGCGGCGATCGCCACGTGCATGTCGCCGGGTGGTGCGCCCTCGATCTTGGAAGAATAGCGCAGCAGCGCCTGTAAGTGGTGCACCTTGCGCGACGGCAGCCGCGCCGACCGATGCAAATAGCCGGAAATGCCGATGTTCGGATGCTCCTGCAGGTTCTGGCCGACGCCGGGGCGATCGACCTGCACCTCGATACCATGCTCCGAGAGATGTGCGCCGGGTCCGATGCCGCTGCGCATCAGCACCACTGGGCTTTGCAGCGCCCCGGCCGACACGATGACCTGGCGCGCGGTCACCGCGAAGCTCTCGCCGTTGCCACGGGTGAACCGCGCCGCCTCAACGCGGCCGCCTGCTATGACCAGCCGATCGAGCGGGGTCTCGGTCAGCACCGTCAGGTTCGGCCGCCGCCTCACCTCGGGCGACAGATACACCAATGCGGCGCTGCCGCGGGTGCCGTTCGGATCGACGTTGAACGTGGTCGGGAATACGCCATCGGTCCAGGTACCGTTCTGGTCGTCGTGCATCGCGTAGCCCATGTCGGTGAAGATCCTGGCCATGATGCGCGTGTAGCCGGTCCAGTCCTTCTGCCGATGGCGCTGGATCGGCACCGGCCCGGACTTGCCGTGCAGCGGCTCGCCATAGTCCGCGTCGGTCTCCAGCTTCTTGAAGTACGGCAGCACTTCCGGCCAGCTCCAGCCGTACGCGCCGATCGCTGCCCACTCGTCGTAGTCGAAAGGCGAGCCGCGATTGGCGCAGATGCCGTTGATCGACGATCCGCCGCCCAGCAGCCTGGCCTGTTCGTAGAACCACGGCTCGGTCGGCTGGTTGGTGCCGCTGTCGCCACGCGAGGCCTGTAGCGAGCCCCACAGCCACTCCTGTTGGAAATAGGTGCGCCCGGGATAGGGCGAGGCCAGCACCGAGGGTATGTTCGACGGCGTCACATCACGTCCTGCCTCGCACAGCAGCACGCGCGTGCCGGTATCCTCGCTCAGCCGCGATGCCATCGCGCAGCCGGCCGAACCGCCGCCGATGATCAGGAAATCTATTGGGTCGGAAGGCAGGTCCATTGCGTGACGTTCTCCTGCTGCATTGTTCGAAGCACTGTCCGATCGGTCATACAGCGTAACACGGGAGCCGCCAGAGGGCATCATGTCTCCACCCCACCGGACGGACTTAAGACCCTGTTAAGCTTCCCATGGCGAGGATGCCGCGGCGCCTCAATCGAGTGCCGCGGAGTCTGATCGGCCATGCCGGGCAGCAAGGAGAACCCCAGCCGACAGTTCTGGACCGGCAAGCGCGTCCTCGTCGTCGGCAATACCGGGTTCAAGGGAGCCTGGCTCAGCCTGTGGCTGCACCGCCTCGGCGCGACGGTCACCGGCCTGTCGCTGCCGCCCCCCACCGAGCCCAGCCTGTTTGCGCTGGCCGGTCTCACGGACCTTTTGCCGACCAGCTACGGAGATATCCGCGACCTCGGCATTGTGACCAGCGCGGTGACCAACGCGCGGCCGGAGGTCGTGTTCCATCTGGCGGCCCAGTCGCTGGTGCGCGAGTCCTATCGCCAGCCGGTCGAAACCTACGCGACCAATGTCATGGGCACGGTGCACGTGCTGGAGGCCGTCCGCGCCATCGCCTCCGTTCGCAGCGTGGTCGTGGTGACCAGCGACAAATGCTACGAGAACCGCGAGTGGCCCTGGGCCTACCGCGAGATCGAGCCGATGGGCGGCCATGACCCCTACAGCAGCTCCAAGGGTTGCGCCGAACTGGTGGCAGCAGCCTACCGGCGCTCCTTCTTCTCCGATCCGCGCGAGCGCGCGGTGGGCGTGGCGACCGCTCGCGCCGGCAACGTTATCGGCGGCGGCGACTGGGCCGAGGATCGGCTGCTACCCGACTGCATCAAGGCGCTGCGTGCCAACGAGGCGATCGCCATTCGCAACCCGCACGCCATTCGCCCGTGGCAGCACGTGCTGGAACCGCTATGCGGCTACCTGCTGTTGGCCGAACGGCTGCACGCGAACGCCCCTCGCTTCGGCGATGCGTGGAATTTCGGGCCGCCGGACGAGGATGCGCGGCCGGTCGCGTGGTTGGCATCCCGCATCGTGCAGCAATGGGGTGACGGCGCGACATGGTTCGACGCGTCCCACGATGCGCCGCACGAAAGTGCTTGCCTGAAGATCGATGCTGCGCGTGCGCACATGCGGCTTGGCTGGGCGCCCCGGCTACGGCTCGCCGATGCCCTCGCCTGGACCGTCGATTGGCATCGGGGCCTTGCATCGGGCGAGCCGGCACTGTCGCTGACGGACCAGCACATCGACCGCTACGGAGCGCTGGAGCCGGACAGGCCATGACGCCGTCAACCTGCCGCTTCTGCCGCAGCGAGCTGCGGCGCAGCTTCGTCGATCTCGGCAAAGCGCCGCTGTCGAATTCATTCCTGACGACAGAACGGCTCCACAAGATGGAGCCGCACTATCCATTGCACGCCTATGTTTGCGAGAACTGCCTGCTGGTGCAGCTCGACGAGTTCGCGTCCGCCGAGACGATCTTCAGTGATTACCTTTACTTCTCGTCATTCTCCGAGATCTGGCTGCGCCATGCCGAAGCCTTCGCCGCGCGCATGACGCGGGAACTCAAACTTTGCGCCAAGTCGCTCGTCATAGAACTGGCCAGCAACGATGGTTACCTCCTCCAGTACTTCCGTCAAAGGGGCGTCGGCGTACTCGGCGTGGAGCCGGCCGCGAATGTTGCCGCGGTTGCCGAGACGCTCGGTGTGCCGACCGAGGTTGCATTCTTTGGTGTGGAGACGGCGCACCGGCTGGCCGATGCGGGCAGGCAGGCCGACCTGATCTGCGCCAACAATGTGCTGGCGCACGTGCCGGACCTGAACGACTTCGTCGCCGGACTGCCGATCCTGCTGAAGTCCACCGGCACGATCACGGTGGAATTTCCGCATTTGCTCCGCCTGATCGCAGACCGGCAGTTCGACACGATCTATCACGAGCACTTCTCGTATTTCTCGCTACTGGTGGCGGACAAGGTATTCGCGCGCCATGGCCTGCACGTGTTCGATGTCGATTGCCTGCCGACGCATGGCGGCTCGCTGCGCCTCCATGCCTGCCATGCCGCTGCGGAACGGCCGCGTACCAAGCGGTTCCACGCAACGCTGACCGAAGAGAAGCGCGCCGGCCTCAAGGATCTGTCGACCTACGACCGCTTCGGCGCCGCCGCGGTCAACGTCAAGTGCCAGGTGCTGGAGTTCCTGATCGAGGCACGGCGCGAAGGCAAGCTGGTCGCCGGCTACGGTGCCCCGGCCAAGGGCAATACGTTGCTCAACTACTGCGGTGTCGGGCCGGAGCTGCTGGCATTCACCGTCGATCGCAGCCCGCACAAACAGGGCCGCTTCCTGCCGGGCAGGCAGATTCCGATCTTCGCGCCCGAGCGTATCTTCACCGCGCACCCCGATTACGTGTTCATCCTGCCCTGGAACCTGAAGGACGAGATCATCGACCAGATGCGTGGCGTGCGCGACTGGGGTGGCCGGTTCGTCGTGCCGATCCCAAGTCTTCAGGTCATATGATGCGGTTCGTGGAGCTTCCGCTTGCGGGCGCGTTCGTCATTTCACCGGAGCGCCATCATGATCCACGCGGCTGGTTCGCGCGCACCTTCTGCCGCGACGAATTCGCCGCCCACGGTCTGGTTGGCGACTTTGCCCAATGCAGCACCTCGTTCAATTCGCGCCGTGGCACCTTGCGCGGCATGCATCTCCAACGCCCACCGCGCGCCGAGACCAAACTGGTTCGGTGCACGAGGGGTGCCATATTCGATGTCCTGCTGGATCTGCGTCCCGGCTCCCCGACATACCGTCAATGGCATGCGGCCGAGCTGACCGTGGATGACGGAGCGGCCTTGTATATCCCCGTTGGCTTCGCGCACGGGTTTCAGTCGCTGGTCGATGATTCCGAGGTCGCCTACCAGATTTCGCAGCGCCATTGTCCTGACGCAGCCATCGGCTTTCGCTGGGACGATCCAGCATTCGGTATCGAATGGCCGATCCGCCAACCGATCCTGTCCGATCGAGACGCCGCCCACGAAGATTACTTTCAGGCCCTCCAGAGCCACTGCCCGCATGTTTGACCGCGTGGCGCCCGCGCCTCGGCTCCCTCGCCGGCGGCGGGATCGACGCTATCGCGCGCTCCGCGCCATTTCTTCCTGGCTCTGGCGCGCCTGAGCCATGCCTTGCATGATCGCTTTTGCATCCAGCACGGCCTGCTGCTGGCGCCACTCATCGTCATAGCGCACCAGCGCGTGCTCCGACTGCGTCTGCGCGGAACCGCAGGCGGCAAGACAAGCGACGGTCAGCAACACAAAAAAACCGCGCATCGCGAGCAATCCATCGGCAAGTACTAACAGTTCTAGCGGCCCGCCGGATGGGACGCCAGAGCGAAAGTGCGCTTCGCCTCAGCATTCCACCGCTGGCGGTCGGCGTAGTGCCCAGAAAGCCACGCTGCCACACACGTAGAAAAAGATCGAGAGCCCGAACGCCACCTGGTAGCTGCCGGTGAGATCGAAGGTCCAGCCGGCCAGCCAGGAACCGGAGGCGGAGCCGATCCCGGTACCGATCGTGATCACCCCAAGGATCGTCCCCAGTTGCGGCCCAGGGAACAGATCGGCGGTCTTGGCGGTGATCGCCGGTCCGCGTGCGCCCCAGGTGAGACCGAAGAAGCAGGAATGCAGCCACAGCAGCAGATGCTGGTCCGGCGACGTAATCAGCATCGCGCAGGCAACGCCGAAGATCGATGTCCCGTAGGTGACCACCGCGGACAATTCGCGCCCGACATAGTCGGACATCCATCCGGTGATGATCACGCCGGGCAGCGACAGGAACGCTCCCAACCCCAGCACCTCGGCCGCGTAGAGCTTGTCGAAGCCGATGGTGACGGCGAAGGCGAGCTGGTGCAGCGCGACCAGGAAGCTGCCGAGACCGGTGAAAATATAGACCAGCATGAGCAGCCAGAAATGCGGCGTGCGGATCGCGCGGCGCAGGGTCCAGCCGGAAGCGGCAACGGAACGGCCGGCCACCGGCGTGATTCGCTCCGGTTCCGAATTCCGAAACAATGCGGCGAGCGGCAGAAACGCCGCCGCCATGAAGCCGCCCTGCGCCAGATAGGCGCCGCGCCAGCCCCACTCAGCGATCAATACCTGCGATAGCGGCGCCGAAAAGGCCCGGGCAAAGCCGTTCGCCGACTGCACGACCGCCACCGCCATGCCGCGGTTCCGCACGAAGCGGCGCGACAGGATCGGAACGAACACCACCAGCCCGAGGCAGTTGGCACCGAGCGTCATCACCACGCCATACAGCAGGATCACTTGCCACAAGGCATTGGCGAACGAACTGGCGACGAGACCGGCCGCCAACAGGACGCCGCCGATCAGCACGAGGCGCCGCGGTCCAAGGCGGTCCACCAGCAGCCCGACCGCCGGCGAGGTGGCGCCGCTGATGAACTGCGACACCGAGTAGGCAATGGAACTCTCGGCACGGGTCCAGCCGAACGCCTCGATGAAGGCGATCAGGAACACCGTGTAGGAGTGCATGCACGCCGCACCCACGGCAAACGTGACGAAGGCGGCGGCCAACAACAGGCCGCCCTGGCGCGCGGACGGGCTGAGGGAGAGTGGGGCGCTCAAACTTTTCGCCTCGCTGCTTCGGGTCGGTGCCCCACGGAGCCGCGAGTTTGCCCGCCATGCCCACGCGCCTCAACCCCCTGGCCGCCGCACGGCGAGCACGATCGCCGCCCCCGTCAATTGCAGCGCCATGCAGAGGCCAAGTGCGGCGCTGTAGGAGCCCGTGGCATCCCGCACCAGGCCAAGCATCGTCGGTCCGAACGCCAATGTCGCCTGGCCGACCATCGAGGTGAGACCGACCACGAGGCCAAAGGACTGCGGTGCGAACTCACGCTGCGCGATGAGCGCCGGCAGCGTGATGACGTTGCCGACGGAGAGACCAAACACCACGCTGCCGACATAGAGCGCCACATGCCGATCGGGCAGCGCCAGCATCAGGCCCAGACCCAGCGCTTGGGACGCGAAGCAGGCGGCTGAGGCGACGCGCTGGTTCATCCGGTCGATCATCGGTGCAAAGGCGAGCCGGCCCGCTGCCGCCGCGATGGCGGTCGCGGCGATGGCGATACCGGCGCCGTCGCTGCCGAGGCGCGGCAGCAGAAACGCCACCTGGTGCACGATGAACCCGACCTGCGCGGCGAGCGCCAGAGCGAACGGCAGCGCCACCGACCAGAAGTGCAGGCTGCCCAAAGCCTGTGCCTTGCCGTGGTATGTGGTGAGTGGCCCACGGGCCGCCCGCGACGCATCACGCGATACGGCCTTGTGGTCGATGGATGCCGTGCGCCCTACGCCGGCAAGGATCATTGGCAGCAGGATCGCCATCCCAACGAGCGCAATCAGCAGCACCGCTTGTGCCAGACCGATGCGGGCGGCCAACCTCACCAGCAGCGGCGCGATGGTGAAGCCGCCGGCGCTGGCACCGGTCAGCGCAAGGCTGAGTGCGAGCCCGCGCCGTGCATCGAACCAGCAGGCCAATGTCGTCGCGATGGCCGTGGTCGTTGTGGCCGCCCAGCCGAACGCCATCACGATACCGCACAGATACAGTTGCCAGGGCGCCTGCACGCGGCTGAGGCCGATCGCGCTCACGGCCATGATCACAACGCCGCCAGCCAGCAGCAGCCGCGGACCCAGAACCTCAATCGCACGGTGCACGCACGACATGAGAAGGGCGCCGGTCAGATAGTTCACCGTGGTCGCCGAAGCGATCAGGGATGACGGCCACCCGCGTGTCGCGTGCAGGTCGGCGAGATAGACCGATTGGCCATAGAAGCCGAAGCCCCAGGCAAAGGTCGCCACGCAAAAGCAGACCAGCACCACCGGCCAGCCCTGGCGGAATTCGCTCGCCGCGGCCCGGGTGGCAGAAGTTATCGCAAGTTCGCTCATGCGGCCCAACCTGTGGTGCCGCGCAGCTTCGAACAAACAATTCTTCATGGCCGGATCGGTTGAGAATATCTATTCTGAAATCATGCCCGGCCTGCCACCCCTCAACGCCCTGCGCGCCTTCGAGGCCTCCGCCCGCCATCTCAGCATGAAGGATGCGGCGGCCGAACTCGCGGTGACGCCCGGCGCGGTCAGCCAGTTGGTCCGCGGCCTGGAACAGCGGCTCGGCACGCCGTTGTTCCGCCGCGGCAACCGCTCGCTCGTGTTGACCGAGGCCGGGCAGAGCTACTTCGTGCCGATCCGCCACGCATTTCGAGAGATCGGCGAGGCGACGCGCCGGCTCCGCGCGCAGCCCAACGCCGGCGTACTGACCGTCAGCGCCCCACCGGCGTTCGCCGCGTCGTGGCTGGTGCCATGGCTTGGCGGGTTCCGCGCGCGGCACGCCGATATCGAGCTGAACATCGCCACCACGCGCGGTCTGGCGAATTTCGTCGCCGATGGGGTGGACGTGGCGATCCGCCATGGCCTCGGGCGCTATCCCGGGCTGCGCAGCGACCGCATCGCCAGCATCGCCATGATACCGGTGTGCAGCCCGCGGTTCCTCGCCTCACTCGGAGATCGCAGGCCGCGCACTCCAGCCGATCTGATCGGCCTGCCCACTGCTGCACGACGGGGACCGCCTGGACTGGGCGCTGTGGTTCCAGGCGCAGGACGTGGCCGATCTGGGACACGCCGCATCGAGCGGCATCAGCTTCGACGACCAGACCCTGCTGATCCGCGCCGCGGCATCGCATCAGGGGATTGCCCTGGTGACCGAGACGCTGGCACGCGCGGAGCTCAGGCAGGGTGGTCTCGTGCGCGCCCTGGACGTCGAGTGGCCGCAGGAGTTTGCCTATTGGCTGGTATACCCGCGGGCCACCGCCGACCAGCCAAAGATCGTCGCCTTCCGCGACTGGCTGATCAGCGAGCGCGCGCGTCCAGCCAGGCGAGCAAAGCCTGGCCGTACGCCCTGAGGCTCTTGTAATGCACCGTCGCCTCCGGCAGCGCGCGCACCGCCTCGGCGAGACGTGACGCGGCCTCTGGCGTCGTGATGGCGCGCGCCATCCTGTAGGAGTGAACGCGGATGCCGAACAGGATCGCGCCACTCTGCGGCAGACGGCGAAGCGTCTGGCGTTCAACGCGAAGATAGAGCTTGTCGCCGGCATTGTCCGGCGTGACAGCGGTATTCGGCTGCTCGCGCCACTTGCCGCCCGGCTGGAACATCGCCGGATCGTCGAGCACCGACCAATTGAGCCGCGACGCAATGTGGCCCGGCTTGACCTTCGCCATGAACCGATCGACCGGGTTGGCAAGGCGCTCGGCATAGAACGGCACCCGCCCGTGTACCGAAACCAGCGGCTTGCCCAGTTTCTCGTGCAGTCGCCAACGACTGGGAAAGCACAGCAGAGCGGCGGTAAACCGCGGCCCCTCGTCGCTCTGCTGAATGATGCAGAGATCCTCCTGCACCAGCCGCCCGGCGAGTTCCAGCGGATCGCATGCAGGCTCGCATAGATCCCTGGCTTCGCCGGTCAGCGCATTGTGCAGGCTGCCGCCGTCGCCCATGAACCACTGGGGCGCGTGGGTGGTCAGATTGCCTGCGACCTCATGCAATGTCTCCACGCGCGCGGCATCGGACTCAGGCAACGCACCGAAAACGTGCTCATGCTGCTCCGCCAGCAGGCGCCGCCGCTCCGCCATCTCGTCGCCATAGCATTCATCGATCTCGAACCACGCGCGCTCAGGCACGGTCGTCAGCGCCATCGCCATCCGGTACGGACCACTCTCGAACGGCAGATAGATCGCCTCGGACGGCAACTCGCAGGCGCCATGAACTCCCCCTCCCCCTGCGGGAGGAGGTTGGGGGGAGAGGGCTGCGGCACTGTCGGCGCCCCCTCCCCCTCCATGGCGGATCATCAGGTCACGCCCTTCGCCCGCAACCCCACAAGTGCCGCCTCCCCCAGCCCCAGCCGCTCGCGCAGCACCTCGTCCGTGTGCTCGCCCAACAACGGCGGTGGAATACGGTAATCCGGCGGCGTCTCCGACAGGCGCACCGGATTGGCGATCACCTTCACCGTCTCGCCCGTACCATGCGCCATCTCGCGCACCACGCCGCGTGCCACCACATGCGGATCGGCGAACACCTCCGACAGCTTGTTGATCGGCCCGCAGCCGATCTTCAAAGCCTCCAGCCGTTCCACCCACCACGCGGTCTGCTGCTGCTGCATCACCGGCGTCAGCGTGTCGGTGACCAACTGGCGGTTCTCCACCCGCGCCGCGTTCGTGGCGAAACGTGCGTCCTCCAGCAGATGCGTGAGCGCAAACGCCTCGCAGAACCGCTTGAACGTCGGGTCATTGCCGACAGACAGCACGATGTGCCCGTCCGCGGTCGGAAACACCTGATACGGCACGATGTTGGGATGCTGGTTGCCGAGCCGCGCCGGGTTCTCACCGGTCGCCAGATAATTCATCCCCTGGTTGGCCAGCCACGCGACATGCGTGTCCAGCATGCCGATGTCGATCTGCTGTCCCTGCCCGGTCGCGTCGCGATGCCGCAGCGCGGCGAGGATGCCGATGCAGCCGTACAGCCCTGCGAACAGATCGGCCACGGGCACGCCGACCTTCTGCGGCAGACCGTCGGGCTCGCCGGTGAGGCTCATCACGCCGCCCATCGCCTGGATCAGCGAGTCATAGCCCGGTCGCGGCGCGTACGGCCCCGTCTGGCCGAAGCCGGTGATCGAGCAATAGATCAGTCGCGGAAACTTCGCGTGCAGCTCCTCATACCCCAGCCCGTATTTCGCCAGCGCCCCGACCTTGAAGTTCTCCACGAGTATGTCGCTCTGCGCGATCAACTGTTGGGCGATCGCCTGGCCCTCCGGCTGAGCGATATCCAGCGTGACCGACCGCTTGTTCCGGTTCACTCCGACGAAATACGCGCTCTCCTTGGTCCCCGGCATGTAGGGCGGCGCAAAGCCGCGCGTGTCATCGCCAGCGCCCGGCCGCTCGATCTTGATCACATCGGCGCCGAGATCTGCCAGCATCTGCGCGCAGGTCGGCCCCGCCAGCACGCGCGTCAGGTCGAACACGCGCAGGCCGCGAAGTGGTCCGGTGGGTTGCGCGCCAATGGGTTCACTCATGCGTCTCTCCGCCTTGCCGGGCCGCCGGGGCGGGTCCATACCGCCTTGCCGCTTATACCCCGGGAGGAGACGCCGGCAATGCCGGACACCATGGCGCCGCAGCGCGGGGCCAGCATCGAGAGCCGCGCGTCATGGGTTGCGGCCTGTCTCACACTCGGCATCCTGTCGATCTCCTATGGCTCGCCGCTGCTGGTGGTGGTCGGCCTGAAGCCGATCCAGGAGACACTCGGCACCGACCGCTCCGTCGTGGCGCTGGCCGGCGCGCTGGTCTGGGTCGGCACCGGCCTGGGCGGCATCATGATGGGCTGGCTCGCCGACCGCATCGGCATTCGCGCCACCGTGGTCATCGGCGCCGTGATGATGGCGGCTGGGCTCGCACTCTCCTCCATCGGCACCGTGTGGGCCCTGTACGTGGGACACGGCCTGCTGATCGGCCTGGTCGGCAACGGCGCGATCTATGCGCCGCTCGTGGTCTACGTCACCCGCTGGTTCGACCGCCGCCGCGGCTCCGCGCTGGCGCTGATCTCTTCCGGCCAGTACATCGCCGGCATCGTTTGGCCCACGGTGTTCGAGCACGGCATCGCACGGTACGGCTGGCCGACCACCATGCTGGCCTACTCTGGCGTGGTGATCGTGGCGATCCTGCCGCTGGCATCGCTATGCCTGCGACCGTCACCCGAGGCGCACGCCATGCACGCACGCGCCACCGACCCGCGCAAGGGTTCTGCCGTCCTCGGCATGCCTCCCAACCTGGTGCTGGCGCTGATCTGCATCGCCTCGTTCTTCTGCTGCATTCCGATGGCGGTCCCGAGCGGACACCTGGTGGCGTTTTGCAGCGACCTCGGCATTTCACCGGCGCACGGCGCGGCGATGCTGTCGGTGCTGCTTGCGAGCGCGTTCCTGAGCCGCCAGTTCTGGGGCATGCTGGCTGACCGCGTCGGCGGGCTGCGCGCGGTGATGGCAGGATCGGCCTGTCAGGCCGTGGCGATCGGCGCCTTCCTGCTGACCCAGAACGAGATCGGGCTGTTCGCCGTATCCGCCGCCTTCGGCCTCGGCTTCTCCGGCATCATCCCGTCCTATGTCGTGGCGATCCGCGAGTTGTTCCCGTCATCCGAGGCGTCGTGGCGCGTGCCCACATTCTTCTTCCTCGCCATGTCCGGCATGGCGTTCGGCAGTTGGCTCGCCGGCGCGCTGTATGACCGGTTCGGCTTCTATGCCCCGGCGTTCGGCGTCGGCGTGTTCTTCAACATCGCGAACCTGGCCGTGATCGGGTTCCTGCTGTCGCGGCAGCGCGGCCAGCAACGGCTGGCTTTCGCATACCGCTAGCATCAGATCACCGACCGTGTACGGCGGTTAGGTCTTGCTGGGCACGGGTGGTGCTCCTTCGTCATGGCGGCGCTTGGTCCCACCATGACAACGAAGGGGATGCCGCTTGCGAGCGGAGCATTATTCCGCAGCAGGCCCTTAGCGGCGTCCGCGATCGGATCGCGGGGCAAATCCCCGCGGTCGTTTGTCCGGATCGCGAATGCGCTGAGGATCGTGCGACGGCTCGGGCGCCTTGACTTGCACCCGCGCGCCGCGATCTTCAGCGCCGACCGCCACCATCTGGTGCTCGCTGACCGTGCGTTCCTGGCCGTCGCCCACGCGCTTTACGCGGTATTGGCAGATATTGGCCTCGGCAGGCAGCTTGCGGGAAATCGTGTGGATGTCCCACGGACTGCTTTCGGCGTACCTGTCCAGGGTCAGCCGTACCCGGTTACCCACTCCGAACTTGTGTGAGACCATCGGCGACTTGCTCCAGCCCCGTGAACTCACCCCCGCAGGATACGGGGATGGTCGCCATCCGCTCAGGCAGCTTGCAGGTTGACCGCGGAAGTCTTTCCCTGCTGACCACGCTCGATGTCGTAGCTGACCTTTTGGCCCTCGTTCAGTCCAGTGAGCCCTGCCCGCTCCACCGCCGAGATATGCACGAAAACATCCTTCGAGCCATCATCCGGCTGAATGAAACCGTAGCCCTTCTGCCCGTTGAACCACTTGACCGTACCTGAAGACATCACGTCACTCCGGGTAATATCGGCGATCTGCACTGCGCAGATCGTTGTACTTTTCATCCGAGATGCCCGATGCGAAGAGGTCGCGTATGCGGATCTGGCCAAGAGTGACCCTGGCGAAAAGTGCCGAACCCCGAATATGGGGAGGCCAGTCCGAACTTGCGAGGGTCAATGACGCCTGTGTGCGAACAAATGTACCGGTATAGACAAGGATATCTGCCCTTGGGCATATCTGCCCTTGGACACATCAGCCCTTGCCGAGCTGCGTCCCCACCAGCCGCTCGCACAGCTTCGCCATCTCGGTATGATCGGCGTCGGAACCGAACATCGCCTGTGCGGCGGTCACCATCTCCTTGGTGAGCGCCGACAGCGGCGTCGGCGTTTCCGTCTCGCGCCCGACCTGAAGCGCGATCGAGAGATCCTTCGCCAGCAGCCCCATGGTGAAGCCGGCATCGAACGTTCGCGACAGCACGAACTGCTTGAATTTCTTCTGCGTCGAGTTGTTCATTCCCGTTGCGGCGTTCAGCACATCCACCATAACCGCCGGATCGAGGCCGAAGCGCTGGCCGATCAGCAGCGCCTCGATGCCGATCAGGAAGCCACCGGCACTTACCAGATTGTTGAGCGCCTTCATCGCCTGACCCGAGCCGACGTCTCCGGTGCGCAGCACGGAGGTGCCCATCGCCCGCAGCACCGGCAACACCGAATCGATGATCGCACTGTCGCCGCCCACCATGATCGCCAGTTCGCCGGTCTTCGCGCGCGGCACGCCGCCCGAGACCGGCGCGTCGATCATGTGACCACCGAGTTCCATCACGCGTTCCGCCAGCATCTGAGTGACCGACGGCACACCGGAACTCATCTCGATGACAACGGTGCCCGGCTTCATGCCGGCCATCACGTTGTCATCGCCGCTTGCCAGCACGCGGTCGACGATCGCGCTGGTCGGCAGCATGGTGATCACCACGTCGGAGGCAACGGCGAGTTGCCGCAGGGTGTCGGGAGCGTCACCGCCGACCTGCTGGACGAAGTTGTTGGCGATCTCTCGGCGCGCATCGTTCACGTGTACCGTAAAGCCCGCTTTCACCAGGCACGCGGCCATCGGCCAGCCCATGTTGCCGACGCCGACAAAACCGACGCTTGGCTTTTCCGCCATCAGTCGCCGCCCCCCTTGTTCCCTTGGGCGCCGTCGGCTTCCTTGAAGACCTCCGTAGCGATACGGAACGCCTCCAGGCAAGCGGGAATGCCGCAATAGGCGCCGATTTGCAGCAGGATCTCCTTGATCTCGTCGCGCGTCACGCCATTGGTGAGTGCCGCACGCAGATGCAGCCGGAACTCCGCTCCACGATTGAGTGCCGCAAGCATCGTCAGGTTGATCATGCTGCGTGTCTTGCGCGTAAGGCCGGGGCGCGTCCAGATCATGCCCCAAGCGACTTCCGTCGTCATCTGCTGAAACGCCGCGTTGAAGTCATCGGCGCGCGTCAACGAGCCATCGACGTAGTCGGCGCCCAGCACATCGCGGCGCACTTCCAGGCCCTGCTTGAACAGCTCGCTCTGATATTCCGGGCGGTTCGGGATGCTTGCCATGGCGCATGTCCTCCGATGCGAGGCGGCGCACGGTAGAGATTGCCATGGTCACGGGCAAGCCACGCAAGCCTGCCGTCGGGATTGCCAAAGCCGACATGCCAAAAGGCCGACGGTGCAGCATCCGGCTCGGTCATGTATAATGTCTCGTAGCCATGCCGATAAAAATCCCCAACGACCTGCCCGCCCGTCTGGTCCTCGACCGGGAACGCGTTTCGGTCATCACCGAGGACGTGGCGTTGCGCCAGGACATCCGCCCCTTGCAGATCGCCCTGCTCAACCTGATGCCCGACAAGATCAGGACCGAGACGCAATTGCTGCGCGTCCTCGGCGCGACGCCGCTGCAAATCGAGATGACGCTGCTGCGTCCCGCCAGCCACGAAGCCAGGAACACACCGCAGCAACATCTGATCGCTTTCTACAAGACATGGGAGGAGGTGCGCGACCGACGGTTCGACGCGCTGATCGTTACCGGCGCACCGGTCGAACATCTCCCCTATTCCGACGTGACCTATTGGAACGAACTGACAGCGATCCTGGACTGGACCAGGACGAATGTCTTCAGTTGCCTGTTCATCTGCTGGGGTGCGCAGGCGGCGCTGTACCATTTTCACGGCCTGCCGAAATATGATGTCGGCGCGAAGCGGTTCGGCGTGTTTCCCCACCGCGTGCTGAAGCCCTTCGAGCCACTGACCGCGGGTTTCGACGATTGCTTCTTCGTGCCGGTCTCCCGCTATACGGAGGTACGGCATGCCGACGTCGCCGCCATCCCGGCGCTCGAAATCCTGGTGGAATCCGAGGAAAGCGGCATCTGCCTCATTCAGGAACCAGCGAGCCGCCGGTTCTACATGTTCAACCATCTGGAATACGACGCCGAGACCTTGCTCGGGGAATACCGCCGCGACCGCGACGCCGGCCTCGAGACAGCGCTGCCGTTCAATTACTTTCCCGACGACGATCCGGAACTGGCACCCCGCATGACCTGGCGTGCCCACCGCAACCTTCTGTTCGGCAACTGGATCAACATGGTCTATCAGGGCACGCCCTATGATCTCCACCAGTTGCAACCAGTGGCTTGAACTGTCTCACGGGAGAACGGCATGTCCGACATCACTTACGAGGTCCTCGCACTACGCTACGGCATCTTCGACGGACGCCTGCAATTCCAGAACTACATCATCCCGGACGATCACGCGGCCCCCGATCCGCTCGACTTCTATGTGTTTGCGATCCGCGGCCAGGGGCGCACCATCGTGATGGACACCGGCTTCAATCCCGCCTCCGCGAAGCGCCGCGGACGCGAATTGCTGCGCACGCCGGCCGAGGCGCTGTTGCAGGCGGGCATCGATCCGGCGGAGGTGCCGGATGTCGTGCTGACGCATATGCACTGGGATCACGCCGGCGGCATGGAATACTTCCCGAAGGCGACGTTCCATTTGCAGGCCGCCGAGATGGCCTATTGCACCGGCCCCTGCATGTGTCAGCCCTTCCTGCGCCGTCCGTTCGACGTGGACGATGTGCAGAGCGCGGTGCGAGCGCTCTACGCGGATCGGCTGCGTTTCCATGATGGCACAGCCGAGATCGCACCCGGTATCACTCTGCATCTGATCGGCGGGCATTCCGGCGGCATCCAGTCGGTTCGCGTCCCGACCGAGCGCGGCTGGGTCGTGCTGGCAGGCGATGCCACGCATCTGTGGGGCAATATCCGCAGGCGGATGCCGTTTCCGGTCGTGGTCGATGTCGCGCAGATGCTGCGGGGTTTCGCGATCCTCGAGGGTCTCGCCGACGGCCCGGACCATATCATTCCCGGCCACGATCCGCTGATCCTGAAGCGCTTTCCGCCGGTGGCCGGCTACCCGGACACCGTCCGCGTCGATCTGCCACCCATCGCGTAGCGCGTCAGGCGGCCTCGGCCGCGCGCACGGGCACGTGCGAAGCCGCGTGTCCATGCCAGCAGGAGTGTTATCGTGCCGACGGCCAGCAGAGGTTCCGCAAGCACGGCGACATGCAATGGCAGAAAAAACGCGGCGGCAATGCCAAGTGTTGCCTCGATCAGGCAGGCAACGCCCCAGACCTGCGTCAATCGGCGCATGGCACGACGGAAGGTTGGTCTGGACAGGCGCCGATCCCAATCGGCCGCCTTGACCGCCGCATCGCCGGGCGCGAAGTGGCGGGCGACGAAGAACATCAACGGCCGTCGCATGGGTAATGAGGCGAGACAGGCTGCGCCGAACAGAGCGAAGGCAGGAGCCGCCTTCACCAGCGCAAATCGCGCATCGCCAACAGACGAAGCCACGATCAGGCCGATCGCAAGGCTCGCCAGCACGATCGCACCCACCACATCGAAGCTTCTCGTGCGGCGCCATGCCGAAAACACCCCATACGCCGGAAACGCCGCGGCAGCGGCGAGCGCCCATATGGTCGGAACACCGACCCGCTCCAGCACCTGAAGAGCGAGCCACGGCAGTCCCACGTCGATGGTCAGGCTGCGCAGTCCTGGCGCCACGGGGCCGGCCGGTGCTGGTTCGGCATTGTCCTGCATCGTTACCTCCGCCAGACTGGTACCGATAGGTACCACAAGGCCGGATCTATGGTACTGCACGGTACCAATTGCAAGCATTTTTGGGATGAGATGAGCATGGCACGGCCAGCCGCCGCACAACCCGCCGCAGAGGAAGATCAATGCAGCCGTATCATGGATGCGGCGTGGTCGGCGTTCATGGAGATCGGCTACGAAGGCGCCAACACGGCGGAGATCGCCCGCCGCGCGCGGGTCTCCAAGCGCGACCTGTACGCCAGGTTCGGCAACAAGCAAGGCATCATCGCTGCACTCGTCAGTACGCGTGTCGCGCGGATGCAGGCGCCGCTGCGACACTCAGACTGCGGCACGCGTGACGAACTGACGGCCACATTGCGTGGCTTCGGTGCGACGCTCCTGCGCGAGGTCAGCCGACCCGGGGTGCTGGCGTTGTATCGCCTGGCAATCAGCGCGGCCGGCCGCGACTCCAGCGTTGCCAAGGTGCTGGACGACGCGGGACGAAGCGCGAACCGGGCGGCGCTCGCGAGGCTGCTGGCGGCCGCGCAGCGGAGGCGGCTGCTGGGGACCGGCAAGCCCGACGTCATGGCAGCGCGTTTCCTGGCGCTGCTCTGGGAAGATCTGCTTCCGCGTCTGCTGCTGGGCGTCGCCACGGCACCAACGCCGGAGGGGGCCGCTCGCCAGGCACGCGAAGCGACCGATGCCCTTCTGCAACTCTATCCGGCTGACTGATTTGGCCTATCCGCTGCGTCAGCCTGGTGCTTCGATGTAGATGCCGTCATCCGCTACCCGCACCGGTATCGGCCGCAGGCGCACGCGCGGATCGCCAGGATGCCGCCCGGTGTCGAGATTGAATTCGTAGCCGTGCCACGGACACACCACATGCCGATCCTTGGTGAACCGCAGGCCGCGGCTCGTTTGGTCCGGCATGATGATCTCCTCGACCCCGTTGAACAGCCTGCCCTGGCACACCGGACCGCCATGGTGCGGACAGCGGTTCTCGTAGGCGACGAACCGTTCGCCGAGCCGGAATATTCCGACCTCAAGCTCGCCGACCGCGACGACGCGATAGTCGCCATCGGCGAGTTCGCTGCAGCGACCGACCATGATCTCAGTCATCATTCGCCTCCCCTCACAGCCGTGTCACCGGACGCCCGAACCACATCGCGATGTCGAACAAATTCAACCCGGAGGCACGGATCATCGCACAGGCGGCCACCGCGGTCTCCGTCGCGGTGACCTGCATCGCCCTCGAAGGGTGCCAATTCGCCCTCAGCCGCTTCGGCCTTCGCGGCATAGGCCTTGACCGCCGCGGTCAGCACGCGGCGAAGCGCGTCATCCGGGATCGCATCGAGCTCGCCACGCCGCAAAGCCGCTGCCACGACATCGCAGAACGCAGTCGGCGATTTCCTCAGCCCGGAACGGCGCACTCACTTGGCGAGCGCCGGCTCAGGCGCGGGCACCTGGGCAAGCTTGTTCGGCCGGCACCTCGAAGCCGAACACCCGCGCGGCGTTCAGCCCCAGGATGTTGCGCTTCGCCTGCTCCGACAGGAACGGCAGGTCGGTGATCGTCGTCGGCAGATCGAAATCCCAGTGCGGCCAGTCCGACGCGAACAGCAGTTGCGTATCGGCCTTGATCGCCTCCATCGTCGCCTGGGTCAGCTTCAGATTGCTGGTCTCCAGCGGCTGGCTGGTGAAGTACATGTCACGGATATACTCGCTGGGCCGCCGCCGCAGCATCGGCGCCTCGGACGAGCGCATCATGTATTCGGAATCGAGCCGCTGCATCATGAACGGCACCCAGGCGAGACCGCTCTCCACCCAGATCACCTTCAATTCGGGGAACCGCTCCGGAATGCCGTTGATGATCCAGTTGGTCAGATGGATCATGTTGAAGTAGCAGAACGAGATCGCGTGCATCGAGATGAAGCGGTTCACCTGCTTCATCGACTCGTCGCCCCAGTGGAAGCCCGAGTGGAACGCCAGCGGCTTGCCCGTCGCCTGCAATGCGGCGTAGAGCCGCATGTAGCTATTGTGATGCACCGGCCGATAGCGCGTCGAGACGACGGTGAACCCGATGACGCCGGGCGCGTCGGCGAACTCCTCCACCACCTCGACGCAGGCTTCGGGATCGTTGAACGGCAGATACATCATCGCCTTGATGCGCGGCTCGCGCGGCAGCAGCTCCTCAATGAGCCAGCGATTGAACGCGCGCCCCAGCGCCACCTCCACTTCGGCCTGCGGATGCATGCCAAGCAGCAGCATCGGCGTCGGGAACGCCACCGTGTAGTCGATGCCCATGCTGTCCATCGCGCGTCGTGACCAGCTCGACCTGACGATGCGTGCCCTCGCCGATCACCGCGTCCGCCTGCTGCCCGTGCGGAATGCGGCCGAACATGTCCTGATACAGCATGCCGGGCTGCACGTTCAGCAGCCCCGGCGGCGAACCGCCGCGCTCCCTGAACGATTGTGCCGCGTGACGCAGGTAGTCGTTGTCGATGCGGTCGGTGATTCCGACCAGAACGCGGTCTCGGTGACATGCGCGTCGATGTCGACGATGAAATAGTCGTTCAGCTTGCGCGCACTCCTGGACGCGTGCGCCAGCACGTCGCGCGTGTCGGTCCTGTTGGTGATCTTCTCCAGCTCGCGCACCGCGGGTGCGCAGTGAAGCCGCTGTCGTCGCCGCTTGTTGTTGTCATGGGCATTCCCCTGATCGTCTCGGCCTGCGCTTCCACAAAACGCTAACATGGCGGATGCGCGGCGCCAACGTCGGCGCTCATGTCATCGGGCGGTGCCTTTCCATTCCGGCCGTCGGTTCGCCACCTTGGCGTCATGCGTGCCGTTCTCCGCGGCACTCGCCGCCTGCTGTTCTGGCTCGGCTTCGTCGTGCTGCTCCTGGCGGCCGTCGTCACCGGCATGCTGTGGCTCACCCTGCCGCCGCGGTCGCAGCAGGCGCGCATCCCCGGTCTGTCCGGACCGGTCGATATCGGCTTCGACACCGACGGCATCCCGCGCATCCATGCCGCCAGCGCCACCGACGCCGCCGCCGCGCTGGGCTTCGTGCACGCGCGCGATCGCATGTTCCAGATGGACCTGATGCGCCGCGCCGCCTCCGGCCGGCTGTCGGAGATCGCCGGCCCGGCGACGCTGGCGCTCGACCGCATCATGCGCACGCTCGGTCTGCGGCGGCGTGCAGTGGCGGACTACCCCACCCTGCCCGCCGAGACCCGCGCCATGCTGGAAGCCTATGCGCGCGGGGTGAATGCCTGGATCGCGGAGCGCGGACGGTTCAGCGCGCCGGAGTTCCTCTATCTCGGCGACGCCCGAGCCGTGGGAGCCGGTGGACAGCCTGCTCTGGGGCGAGACCATGGGCCTGTGGCTGTCGCTCAACTGGCGTACCGAGCTGTCGCGCCAGTCGCTCGCCGGACACGTGCCGCAACAGTTGATCGACGAGCTGTGGCCGCCGGCGAGCAGCGAGGGACGGCCGGAAGCGGCACTGGCGCCCGCGCTCAGCCATATCGCGAGCGAACTCGCCGCCGTGCTGCCGCGCTTCCCGGCCCCCTACACGCTGCCGGAGACCGCCTCGAACGAATGGGCGGTGGACGGCCGCCACACCGCGACCGGCGCGCCGCTGCTCGCCGGCGATCCGCATCTGGCGTTCGGCTTTCCCGGCATCTGGTACCTGGCGCGGATCGAGACGCCGGACGGCGTGCTGGCCGGCGCCACCGCCCCCGGCGTGCCGTTCCTGGTGCTCGGCCACAACGGCCACATCGCCTGGACCTTCACCACCACCGGCGCCGACGTGCAGGACGTGTTCATCGAGACGCCGGCCGGCGACGACGAATACCAGACGCCCGACGGCCCGCGTCCGTTCACCGTGCGCGAGGAGCGCATCAAGGTCCGCGGCGAGCCCGACCAGATGCTGACCGTGCGCGAGACGCGCCACGGGCCGGTGATCAGCGACCTCTCCAACCGCAACGGCCCGATCCTGGCCGTGTCGATGGCCAACCTGGCACCCGGCAACACCGCGGCCGCCGGCCTGCTCGCGCTCAACCAGGCGCGCGACGTGGACGCCGCCGGCAAGGCGGCCGCGATGATCACCGCGCCGGTGCAGAACCTGCTGGTGGCCGACCGGCAGCGCATCGCGCTCTACGTCACCGGCCGCGTGCCGATCCGCCGCGCCGGCGACGGCTCCGCGCCGGTGCCGGGCGATGGCTCGCACGACTGGATCGGCTGGGCCTCGGGCGATCAGTTGCCGCATATCGTCGCCCCGGCGAGCGGGCGGCTGGTCAACGCCAATGACCGCGTCGCGCCGCCCGATTTCCCGGTCTTCCTCGGCCGCGACTGGTTCGGCGACTGGCGCGCCGCCCGCATCCGCGAGCTGCTCGGACGCTCGGATCGCCACACCGCACGCCGATTTCGCCCGCATGCAGGTCGACGTGCATTCCGACTTCGTCCCGGCAGGTCCTGCCGAAGCTGCTTGCCGTGCCGGTCACCGAGGATATCGCCCGCCGCGCCCAGGGCCTGCTGCGCGACTGGGACGGCGGCATGACCATCGACGCGCCGCAGCCGCTGATCTTCAACGCGTGGCTGCAATACTTCTACGGCCGCGTGCTGCAGCAGGCCGGGATTCCGGTGAACGACGGCGGTCCGCTGCTGGAATTCGTCGGCTACGTGCTGTCCCCGGCCGGCGCGCACTGGTGCGGCGGCGATTGCACCGGCATGCTGCAGGCGTCCCTGACCGACGCCATCGGCGACCTGACCCGCCGCTTCGGCAACGACCCGGCACAGTGGCGCTGGGGCGAGGCGCATCCGGCGATCTTCGCTCACCCGATGCTCCGCCCGCTGCCGATCCTGGGGAAGCTCGCCACGCTCTCCATCCCCAGCCCCGGCGACGACAGCACGATCGATCGCGGCGGCCCCGCGTACAAACAGTTTCAATCGGTGCACGGAGCGGAGTATCGAGGCGTCTATGACCTCGCCGATCTCGATCGCTCGCTGTTCATGGTGGCCCCAGGCCAGTCGGGCAATCTGCTCAGCCGCCACGCGCGCGACTTCCTCACCCGCTGGCGCGACGGAGCCACGATCACGCTCGGCCCGACGCCCGACGCAACCACGGCAACCATACGGCTGACCCCATGATCTATCGCGCAACACCGATCGACGATTACTGGCTGACCGAAGGCGTGCTGATCCGCCGCGTGTTCGCCTGGCTGATCGACATGCTGCTGCTCGGCCTGATCCTGACCGCGCTGTGGTTCGTGCTGCTGCTGTTCGGCCTGCTGACTCTCGGCCTCGGCCTGCCGCTGCTCGGCGCGCTGCCGTTCGTGCCGTTCTGCTACCATTGGCTGTTCGTCGCCGGCCCCGCCTCGGCCACGCCGGGCCAGCAGGCGCTCGGGCTGGTCGTCCGCCGCAACGACGATCTCGGCCGCCCGACGCCGCTTCAGGCGGTGGTCTTCACCCTGGTGTTCTACCTGACGCTCGCGACCACCGGCCTGCTGCTGCTGTTCGCGCTGTTCACCGTCCGCCACCGCACGCTGCACGACCTCGCCAGCGGCCTCGTCGTCGTGCGCGCCCGCCGCAACGGCGCGTTGACCGGCGGCCTCGGCTCCTGGAACATGCAAGGCGGATCGCCATACGCATGACCTACAGACCGCCGCGCCGGCCGCAGTTCTTCTACACGACGGCCCCCCTGCCCTGCCCCTATCTGGCCGGAAGGACCGAGCGCAAGGTCGTCACCGAGATCACCGGCCCCGACGCCGACGCGCTGCACGACCGGCTGTCGCGCGCCGGCTTCCGCCGCAGCCACAACATCGCCTATGCGCCGGTGTGCCCGTCCTGCCAGGCCTGCATCCCGATCCGCATTCCGGTCGCCACGTTCCAGCCCGACCGCACGCTGCGAAAGATCTGGCGCGCCAACGCGCTGCTGGAGGGCTTCGAGGTGCCGGCGCGCGCCACCGCCGAGCAGTTCCAGCTGTTCCAGCGCTACCAGGCGGCGCGCCACGGCGACGGCGACATGGCGACCATGAGTTTCTACGACTACCGCGCCATGGTGGAGGACACGCCGATCGAGACCTTCATCGTCGAGTTCCGCGATCCCGACGATCGGATGGTGAGCGCGTGCCTGGCCGACAAGCTGGGCGACGGGCTGTCGGCGGTCTATTCCTTCTTTGCCCCGACGCTGGAGCGGCGCTCGCTTGGGACGCACGCGATCCTGTGGCTGATCGAGCGGGCGCGGTCGCTGGGGCTGCCGTATGTGTATCTCGGCTACTGGGTGCCGGAGAGCCGCAAGATGGCCTACAAGTCGCGCTTCCGGCCGGCGGAGGTGCTGGCGGGCGGCGCCTGGCGGATGCTGACCGAGGCGGATGCCGGCGATGGCGTCGGCGCGGCGCACGAAGCCCTGGTGCCGGAGTTGGCGGACTGAAGCGCTGGTCTGGTCCACCCTACGGCCCCACGCGCTCAAGGCTGAACATGTAGGTGCAGCCAGGAGCGCCAAAGCGGCCTTGCAGGTCGAGCTGGCCGCGAAAGGTCGGCCCTTCGAACTGGCCGAATATCCAGTCCCGCCCATACACCATCTGCACGCCGCCATCGGGGGCGATCGTCCCGCGGAACCCACCATACCTCACGGAATTGCCCCGAACCCTGAAGCCGCTCACAGGCTGATTGGTGATGCACAAACCGCCACCGGTATCCAGCGGCACCGCGGTCCCGGCATAGTTGCCGCTGCGATTCCTGAGATCGAACAGGCGGCGGCGGCGGGCTGTTCAGACCCGGCGGTGGACCGACGAGGCCTCCCGGCATTGCCGGCGACGGCGTGTAGATCGGCGTCACACCCGTTGGGGTATCCATCAGCACCGTCGGCCCGGTGCCCGAACAACCCACGAGCAGCACACACAGCACTCCCGCGACAGCGGCCGCGCGGGCCTGTCCAGGCATGTCGATGGGCCGCCATCGACGGTTGCTCAGCATGGCCTTCCCGCTCCTTCCCCCGTCGCGTGCGACAACCCGGATCGATCCCGCGCGACATCATTGAACGATATTCGTGCCGGTCGAACATTGCAGGTGTGCAACGCCCGATCTATGCAAATTCGGCAAGTTACCCTTCCAAGGCCCATCGTCATTGCGAGGAGCGCAGCGGTCCCGGACGCAATCCCCACCATGAGTGCGCAACCACTCCGGGGATTGTTTCTGCTCCCCGCCGCCGCGGCAAAGCCACCCGCCTGGAAAGTTGACGCCATGTCGGTGTTACCCATTAGCTTGCGGTCAGAGAGACGGTTCTCACCGTCCGCGCATCAGGGAGCTGGGCATGCAGATCGAAACACGGAAGGTCTATGACGTGCTGGTGGCCGACATGAGCGGCCGGCTGGACAGCCACACCGCGGGCGATGCCGGAGATCGCCTGGTGGCGATCGCCCAGGGCACCGACCATCATGTGGTCCTGAATCTCGCAAGGCTTGACTACGTGAGCAGCGCCGGTCTGCGGGTCATCCTGCGGGCAGCGAAGTTGCTACAGGCCAAGAATGGCAGGCTGACGATCTGTGGCGCCGGCGGAAACGTCAAGACCGTGCTGGAGACGGCGGGTTTCAACTCCTTGCTCAAGATCTGCGACACCGAGAAGGAGGCCGTGCCGCCCTCTCGGCATAACGCCCGGGATCGAGGCGCAGGCTACTCGTTCCGCGTCAGCCGCTGGATCGCGTAATCCGTGTCCATCACGTCGCCGAAGATCGCATAGAATGCCACCAGCGACGCGTTGTGCTCCTCCATCGTCATCGCCGCGTTCGCATCGCTCACCATGACGGTCTTGAAGTTCGTCATCATCGCGTCGCGCGCCGATGACTCGCAGCAGACATTGGTCACGGTGCCGGTGATCAGCACGGTATCGAAGCCCCGCGAGCGCAACCGATACGGCAGATCGCAGGTCCCCGGCATGAAAGCGCTGAACCGGTACTTGCGGACGATCTCGTCCTCCGGCCGCACGTCGAGCTCCGGCCACAGCTCCTGGCCCTTGGTGCCCTCGCTCATCGCCGCGGTCCGTCGCTCGCGCATCGCCGGCGTCAGCATCGCATGCGAATTGCTCCATTCGTAGGCGCCGCGCTCGTCGAACGTGTTCTTGATCCAGAACACGCCACCGCCCGCCGCCCGCACCACCGAGGCAAGCCGGTTCACGTTCGGCACGATCTCGCGCGCCATAGGGCAGACCGCGTGGCCGACCGCATCATCCATGAACGCGTTCTGTAGATCGACCACGATCAACGCCGTGCGCTTCGGATCGAGGTCGCCATGCGGATGCGCCACGCCGCACCGCGCGACGACGCGCTCCGCGACGGCATCGGAAACCTCGAACCAGTTCATCCGCATCATGCCTCCGCCTCCACGCCAAGTGACGCCAGTTCGCCGATGATGCCGCGCCGCCGCGCATCGAGCTCCTCCACCGCAAGCTGCTGCAACCGGCGCAGGAATTCCAGCGAGGCCGAGAATCCCTGGTAATGCGTCGACGCCGCGCCCTCGGCTCGACAGCCTCATCGAGGCGTCGCCCGGCAACTTGATGAACAGCTCGCAGTCCGCCGGTTCGGCGCGTTGCGCGTGCCCGATCAGCTCCCTCATGCCGTTCAGCTCGCCAATCAGGTGATTGACCCTGTCGATGTCCTGGATCTTCATGCCACCAGCCTCGAAACCTCCCCCGCAGTTTCCACCGACACAGCCGGGCTTGGCTAGAGCGTGATGACCGGCCGCGGAATCGCGCGAGGTCTGAATCGCGCGATCAAACCAAGAACCAGGGCCTGTCATCAACCAGACTATCGGTTTCGGTCGGTGGGCGCCACCCGGACGCGAAGGCTCGGTCGGGGTGACCGCGGCCGACAATCGGTTGTTCGTTGAGGCGGTGCTGTATCGTTACCGTACTGGGATGCCGTGGCGCGATCTGCCCGAGCAGTTCGGCGACGGCCGGTCGCGCGGCTGAAATCGGGTGCCCCAAGTCCTTATTGGGGACATCACAGGTGGCGAAAACTCCACCTTCTCGGCACGAATGGCAGCGCGAGATTTGCGGTCACCTCATCGGCAATGGACGCATCAGGCCGCCCTCTGTCCACAATGCGTTCAGCCCTCGATCCAAGTTATACGGCCCCCCCGTCGTCCGCTGGAAAATTTCGCCGTAGTTACCGGTAGCTGCGATCACCTTCGCCGCCCAGTCGTGCGCCAACCCCAATGCCTGAGCAGTCGCGAAGTCGTGGCCTAGCAGCTGCTCGGTCCGCATGTCGCTGCGCTTCGTGGCATCGGCTACGTTCTGTTGCGTAATCCCCAGAGCCTCTGCCTCGATCAACGCACTAACCGTCCAGTCAACGATCAGTCCGAACGTCTGGTCACCGTAGCGATACGCAGGAACCACCGGGCTCAGCGCGAAATGCTCCGGGAGAAAAACGAAATCGCTGGTCCGCGCATGGAAGTTTGCGCGTGACTGCGCGAGGCGCGTCTCCATGGCAGTGCCTGCAACGCACCGGCGGACGGCGACGGCTGCATCCATCTCGCCCTGTTCGGAATGCGTCATCAGCGCATAATTGATGCCGCGCACTGTCATTTCGTCGCGCAGCGTCCTCTCGGGCGGGGTCATATCGAGCGCGCAGATAAGCTGGTCGCGCAATTGGACGAGGTCGGTAATCCCGCTTTTCTTTGCCACCATAATGCGCTGAGAATCGTAAAAGACCGGCGGGCCGAAGCCGACGCCATACTGAATTGCCGTCGAGGCTGAAGGCGAAATTCCGATCGCCAGTTGAACAGCGTCGGTTTTCAGCGCACCGAGCGCCTCCGGCTCTGCGGGAAAGACCGCAATCGTAAGTCCGTCTTGAGTGCCGAGGACGGCGACGGCGACGGCGCGACAAATTTCGGCGCCGAGGGCTGAAAGATTGCCGTGGACGTCCCGACCATTCCAGTCGTCGGTCCCCTGGACCGTGCCGCAGTTCAGGTGATGGGCGGCTCGGACGGCCGCAAGCGTCTGGCCGCGAGCCGCGCCGCAGAACGACAAGAGTCCGACGAGAACAAAGCAGCGAAGTAGCAGGCGAAACACCGACGATCCTTGGTATGGTATGGCTTCAACAAGAAGGGACGGAAGCGAAGCATCCGTCCCGAGATGGTCAACTGCCCGGTTCAGACAGGATCAAGGCGTCCACGTACCCGACGTGGGCGTCCCGGGCGACTGCGTCGGTCGCGGATTTACCTCGATGGGGTACGGGTCGATCGGCCGGCCTTGCTGATAGGCATCGAACGACGGGAAATCGGTTGGGAGCATGCCGATCGCCGCGCACGCGCCATTGGTGTAGCCGTTGGGCGAGTAGTTGGGCGTTGCCAGATGCGGCAGCGTGTTGATCTGGTCTGGCGTGAAAACTGCCGACGCGGCGGCTAGCGGTGCCTTCTCTCCCTTGAGAATCTCGTCATCGAACGCCTCTGTCAGATCGCCGACGTCGTTGGTGGGATCATCCGAGGGACCGAGGTTCGCTTGACCCAATGTCTGCGCGCCAAGCGCCCGAGCGTGCTCCTCGTCCGGCAGAGAGGCGAGCGGCACAAGGCCGAAAAGCTCGTTGATGAACTTGATGACCGAGCCGTGCTCGCTGTACTGATGCGCAATTCTGCCCGAGCGTGCGTAAGGCGAGATCAGAAGCGTCGGAATGCGGGGACCGGCAGCCAGGGGAGAGCCGTCGGCGAATGTGCTGCGGCGCTCCGGGGACTCATGGTCGTAGAATCCGTCCGTCTCGTCGTAAGTGATGATGATTACGCTGTTTTCCCAATAAGGGCTGTTGGCGATATCGCTGATTGCCTTGGCAGCGAAGGCCTCCGAGATCTGCTGGTCCGAGTACGCTGGATGGTCGTCATTGCCCAGGAATGCGTGCTGAATGGCCGGTGTCGGGTCGACCGGCACCAATCCGTCATTGTTGTCGTAGCCACCACGAAGATAGAACACGCCACCGCTGGCCGGTAGGGTCCGGCCTTCAACCGCCTGGAAGAAGTCCTTCGCGCCATGTAGATCGTTGGTCAGTATCTGCGGGTTGTCCGCCAGATAACCAAAATACTGCGGCCCGTTGTGATGCAGCACATAGCCGGTGTTCAGCCCGGGGTCGTTGGTCGGGTTTGGTGTGGCGGTGTTTTGCGGCTCGTAAGGGTCAGGTGCGTCGTTCGCGTTGAAGCCCTGCTGATACCAGCCCCAATTGATCGTCGGGTCTGTGCTGGCGATGGTTGCGATGTCATGCTGCACATCGAGCAGATCCGCGAGCGGGTTCTGGTCAGTCGCGATGACGTTGCGGATGTTGGCGCCCATGAATGATAGCGGCTGAGTGGCAAAGGTCAAATTCAACGTTGGATTGGTCGGACTCTCGTCAAAGTTGTAGGGAGGTTTGACGGCGCTCTTGTCCAGGCTGGAGCCAGGAAACGGACCAGGATCGCTGACCACAGGGACGTACGCGTTGCTGGTGCTCGGCATGACGTTGGAGCCATAACTCGCGCCAAGAGGGTTCGGAAAGGCAGGATTTGTGAAGGTGACGGTCGCGCCCTGGTCGTTATGCAATGCCCACTGCGTCTGACCCGATTGCCCGGCAATCAGTGCGATTGCATTCGGGGTCGACGGCCCGACGATTGTTTGGCGGAAGTTGTCGAACAGCACGAAATTCTTCGCCCACGACCACATGAACGGAATGGTGTCGCAATCAATGTGGCCTATATCGGTCTGGGCTTTCTGCTGCTGTGCGAGTGAGACAGCGGTCGGTGCGGCCCCGCTCGACGCAACGATGTTGCCAGAATCATCTGTCGTCAGGCTCTCTTGATCCAGCGCGTAGCGGTCATTCGCGGCGATACCGGTTGAGGGATCGACATGAAGGCTGTTCGCCATGCCCTGGTGGCTGTGATCGACTGAAATCTCATCGGCCGGGTAGATCGGCACGATTCCTCCTGACGCGGTGGTCACGGCCTGCGGCATCAGGAAGGGCGAGATCGTTGCAACATCGAGTGATGTGTCCAGATACTGCTGGACGAAGCTCTTGGTCCGCTTGGCAGGTTTGAAGCCGGGTGGCGCAGTGAACAAGCCGTTGGCACCTGGGAAGGTGCCAAAATAATGGTCAAATAACTCATTCTCGTGAAAAATCACGAATACATACTTCACCTTCTTCTGCAGGAGCTCAATCTTCTGAGCATTGCTTAGGTGTTGCTCGGGAAACGTGTGTTCGTCCGCCGCCGAGGGCGTCACGTTGCCAAGCATGGCGAGCAGGCAGGCAGTGGCGCCCGTCGCGCCGAACAATCTCGTATGATGCATGAAGACCACGGTCCCCTCCGAGGTTCGAGCCGCAACACCGTGATCGATCAGCCGACACGCGGTTGCGACATTTTATGAATTCCTAACGGGAAGCCACGGCTGGCGTGATGTGCAGTCAGTGAAGTTTTTAGGAAATTCTTGTGGCGCGCTTGGAGGACTCCGCGAAAGCGACCCCTGATGAGGGACCGTTCCGTCGCCGTCGCTTGACACGCTGCTGTTCGGCCGGCCGCCAGCAACGAACACGCGCCTTATCGAGCGGCAACGCGCTCGGGACACGTAGCGGTGGCCATTGCCCCGGTGACCGGACCGCGGTGAATGCTCGCCTCCTCGGCCGTGCTGTGCACCTAGCGATAAGGCCGTTCACGCCGCTCGCCAGGAGGTCCCAGACACGCCAGGGCGGCGTCGGTCAGCGGGAAGATGCTGGGTGTGGCCTTCCTTGTCTTGCGCCGCTGGCATGACCCACAGGCGGCGCTAGAGATAGATCTCGCACCATTCCGGGTTGACGGCTTCGGCCGCGATTCCGTCATGCCACATATCGCGCAACGCGACGAGCGACGTGATGGCAATCGGTGCGCCCATGAGCGGGCTACAGTTCCTCCACCTGCTCGACGCCCGGGATCACCTTCATAGCCTGCGCCAGGCGCGGCGTGACATTGAAGCCGCCGGGCAATGCGATCTCGACGCTTTGCGTGGTGCCAAGCCGCGGCACCAGGATCACCCGCCCCTTGCCGCGTCCCTCGCGGCCAAGCAGGTCGCGGATATGCGGCACCGATGCCGTCTCGCGCAGCCAGATGCGCATCGCCGCCCCCGCATCGGCGGCGGCCTTGTCGAGCGAGGCGACATCCTGTGCGGTGACCCGCAGCGCCTCGCCGTCCTGCCGCAGATCGGCGGTGACCAGCACGTTCGACCCATAGGCCAGCAGTTCGCGCGAGCGCGACAGCACCTCGGCGAACAGCGTCACCTCGCAGGAGCCGGAAGCGTCGGTGATGCGCACCCAGGCCATCCGGTTGCCGGTGCGCGTCACCCGTTCCTTCTGCGCCGCCACCATGCCGGCCAGACGCACGCGCGTCACACCGGCCTGCGCGATGGCCTCGACCTGCGCGCACGGCGTGGTCCCGAGACGGCGCAGCGCCGTGGCATAGGCGTCGAGCGGATGCGCGGTCAGATGGAAACCGATCGCCTCAGCCTCGAAGTTGAGCCGCTCCATCGGCGCCCAATCAGGCATATCCGGCAGATGCAAGCTCTCGCGCGCGCCACCGGACGCGAGACCGAACAGCGCGGCCTGCCCACTTTCCTTCTCTTCCGCTGTCGCCTGCGCCCGCCGCAAAATCGCCTCCGCGGCAGCGAACAGTCGCGCGCGGTTCGGCTCCAGGCTGTCGAACGCTCCGGCGCGAATCAGGTTCTCAAGCTGCATGCGATTGAGCTGACGCGGATCGACGCGCGTGGCAAAGTCGGCGAGATCGGCGAATGCCGTGCCACCGCGCGCCTCGGCCAGAGATTGCATGGCGGCAAAGCCAACCTTCTTCACCGCGGCCAGAGCGTAGCGGATCGCCAGGCCGCCATCGTCCGTGTGCTCCACCGTGAAGTCGGCGCCGGAGCGATTGACATCGGGCGGCAGGATGCCGATTGCCGAACGCGTTGCCTCTTCGCGCAATGCGGCGAGCCGGTCGGTGTTGCCCAGCGCCAGGCTCATACAGGCGGCGAAGAACACCTCGGCATGGTTCGCCTTCATCCATGCGGTCTGATACGCGACCAACGCATAGGCAGCGGCGTGTGACTTGTTGAAGCCGTAGTCTGCGAACTTTGCCATCAGCTCGAAGACCTCGGTCGCCTTCGCCTGCGGGATGCCACGCGCCATCGCGCCCTGCACGAAGGTCTCGCGCTGAGCCTCCATCTCCGAGCGGATCTTCTTACCCATCGCCCGACGCAGCAGATCGGCGTTGCCCAGACTATAGCCCGCCATCTTCTGGGCGATCTGCATCACCTGTTCCTGATAGACCATGATGCCGTAGGTCTCGCTCAGGATATCGGCCAGCTCGGGATGCGGCGCCTCCCATTTCTCACCATGCTTGCGCCGGCAATAGTCCGGAATGTTCGCCATCGGGCCGGGGCGATACAGCGCCACGACAGCGATCAGGTCATCGAACCGGTCAGGCCGCATCTGGCGCAGCACGTCGCGCATGCCCTGACCTTCCATCTGGAACACCCCGCCGGCGTCGCCCCGCTGGAGCATCTCATAGGTCTTCGGATCGTCGAGCGGCAGACGATCCAGATCGACCTCGATGCCAAGACCGTGCAGCATCGCGACAGCGCGTTTCAGAATTGTCAGTGTCGTCAGGCCAAGGAAATCGAACTTCACCAGCCCGGCCTGCTCGACATGCTTCATCGAATACTGCGTGACCAGGAATTCCGAGCGCGGATCGCGATACAGCGGCACCAGCTCGACCAGAGGCCGATCGCCGATCACCACCCCGGCGGCGTGGGTGCTCGCGTGTCGATACAGACCCTCGATCTGCAGCGCGATCTCCAGCAGGCGCGCGATACCCTCATCCTCGTCGCGCATGATGCGCAGACGCGGCTCGCCGGCGATCGCCTGCTGAAGGTTCACAGGATGCGCCGGATTGTTCGGGATCAGTTCGGCAACCTTGTTCACCTGCCCGAACGGCAACCCGAGCACGCGCCCCACGTCGCGCACCGCCGCGCGCGCCTGCAACTTGCCGAAGGTGATGATCTGCGCCACGCGATCCTCACCATATTCGCGGCGCACATAATCGATCACCGCATCGCGGCCTTCCTGGCAGAAGTCGATGTCGAAGTCGGGCATCGACACGCGCTCGGGGTTGAGGAAGCGCTCGAACAGCAGGTCGAAGCGGATCGGATCGAGATCGGTGATGGTCAGCGCCCACGCGACCACCGACCCCGCGCCGGAACCACGCCCCGGCCCGACCGGGATGCCCTGCGCCTTCGCCCACTGGATGAAATCGGCGACGATCAGGAAGTACCCGGCGAACCCCATCGAACCGATGACCGACAGCTCGTAGTCGAGCCGTTCGCGATACCGCGCCCGCGTCGCCGCGTCGGCGTCCATCGCATCCATGCGGCGATCGAGACCTTCGATCGCCATCGCACGCATCGTCTCCTCCTCGTTGCTGCCCGCTCGCACCTTGGGCGAGACCGGCAGCATCGGCTTGCGCGTCTCCATCATCACCGCGCAGCGCCGCGCGATGGCGAGCGTGTTGTCGCACGCCTCCGGCAGATCGGCGAACAGGATGCGCATGTCGGGCGCCGGCTTGAACCAATGCTCCGGCGTGACGCGACGCCGATCCGGCTCCGACAGCAGCCGCCCCTCGGCGATCGCCAGCAGCGCGTCGTGCGCCTCGTACATGTCGGGCGTGGGGAAGTAGCAGTCGTTGGTGGCGACCAGCGGGATGCCGGCGGCATCCGCCAGCGCGATCAGCCCGGGTTCCAGGGCGCGTTGGGCGTCCAGGTTATGACGATGCAGTTCGACGGCCACGCGGTCAGGGAAGGCCTCCGCGATCCGCGCGAGCAGGCGCTCGGCCTCCGGCTTCTGGCCCTCCGCCAGCAGGCGCGCGAGCGGCCCTGTGCTGCCGCCGGTGAGCAGGATCAGCCCGGCGGCGTGCTCGGCGATCGTGTCGAAGCCAAGCTGCGGCTTGAGGCCTGGATCGGTGTCCAGAAAGCCGCGCGACGACAGGCGCCGCAGGTTGTCGAGGCCGGCGGCGTCCTGTGCCAGCAGCACGATCGGCTCCGGCGACAAGCGTGGATTGTCGGCGCGGGCCAGCGCGATCTGGCAGCCGATGATCGGCTGGATGCCCTTGGCGGCGCAGGCCTGGCTGAACTCCAGCGCACCGAACAGGTTGGCGGTGTCGGTGATCGCCACCGCCGGCATATTGGCCTCGAGCGCCAGGGCGGGGATCTTCTCGGCCTTGATCGCGCCCTCGCTCAGCGAGTAGGCGGAATGGACGCGCAGATGGACGAAATCGGCGTACGGCATGCCTCTGGTATGTAGGCCCGCCGCCGAGTTCCGGCCAACCGTTGAGTTGCAGCGACCCGGGGCTGATATTGGCTCACCTGATTGGAAGAGCCGCATGAGCCGACCATCCAGCAAACCCCGGTGGACCACACTGATCGCCGTCGCGTCAGCGATCCTCACATGGCAGATCCTGCCCGCTCCGGCAGCCCACGCCGATGACCCAACGGCGGTCGCCGAAGCCTCCAATATGCAGATCATCGGCCGCTCCGACCTCAACGGGTTCGGCAAGGGCGGCGAGGGCCTGGCGCTGAAGCAGTACGCCGGCGGGCAGCGCGTCCTGTATCTCGCGCACGAATCCGGGCCGATGTGCATCAGCGTGATCGATGTGACACACCCCGAACAGCCGACGATCATCACGCAGGTCAAAGTCGAGGCCCCATATATCCGCTGCAACTCGCTGGGCCTGGCGGGCAGCACGCTGGTCGTGGCGCATCAGACCGAGAAAGTCGGACAGGCCGGCGCTGGGCTCGATGTGTACGACATCGCCGATCCGAAGACACCGACGAAACTGGCGCACTTCGACACCTCCGGCCCACATTCGCGCGGCGTACACTTCGTGTGGTTCACCGACGGTCGCTACGCCTATCTGTCCACCGGCGCACGCGACTTCATGCCGCGCAACAAGCTGGACGACCAGTTCCTGATGATCGTCGACGTCAGCGATCCTCGGCATCCGCGCGAGGCCGGTCGCTGGTGGTTGCCAGGAACGCGCGAGGGTGACAGCGCACCGCCGCCACCGCGCGTCTCGCCGTTCGATGCGGGCATCCGCATGCATTCGCTGGTCGTGCCGCCGGACAAGCCCGATCGCGCCTATATCGGCTGGATCGACGGCGGCTGGGTGATCCTCAACATCACCGACAAGGCGCATCCCACCTTGATCGCTCACCGCTCCTGGCAGTCGCTCGGCAACGGCTTCGCTCATACCGTGCTGCCGCTCGTCAGCCGCGGACTCGCGATCCAGACCGAGGAGGCAACGGAGAACACCTGCAAAGACTGGCCGAAACGCAACTGGATATGGGACATCAGCGACGAGCGTCATCCGCTCCCGCTGGCCGTGTTGCCGCCGGCTGCCGATCAGGCGGCGCTATGCAAGGCGGGCGGCCGCTTCGGTTCGCACAACATCCACATGAACCGGCCGATCGAGACGTCGCGCACGCTGACCCAGACGGTGGTTGGCAGCTACTTCAACGGCGGTGTGCGCGCCTATTCGATCAGCGATCCGAGCCGGCCCGTCGAGATCGGCTACCTGATCCCACAGGCGCCGCCACAGAACGCCATGCACACCATCCAGATCAACGATGTCTACGTCGACGAGAACGGTCTGATCTATGCCAACGACAGGTTCGCCGGCGGACTGTACATCATTCGCTACACCGGTTCGGTGCCGCTGAACTGATGCGATACCAGCTGGGCGCCATTCGACCCGGCGAGTAATTGCTCGGCGCCCTCATGGCCACGACAATTTTGCGCCTTTACCAGGCCCCGCCGAGTGCGCCTCACTCCGTCATGGCCGGCGAAGGCCATCCATCCTCGTCTTCCTGCCCCGCCGCGACGAAAGTCGTGGATGGCGGCGCCAAGGCCCACCATGACTGTATCGGGTCGCAGTCACTGGGAGTCGCTGCCCGCATTGAGCGGTTGTATCCACCAGTATGGACACAATATATCCCCTGACGTTCTGGTTTCATCTAGGAATTTGATATGCCCAGCTCCGATGCTTTTGCCTTGCGGCGCTCCGGACTGAACGAATTTCTCTTCGCTGCTGTCGGCACGGAAGCGAATGGCATGACCCTCAGCCTGGTCTCGGTATTCGCTCGGCTGGGGAACGACCCATGGCAGGAGGCAGGCAGGTTGGCCGGGTTGCCGAAGCCCGAGGCAACCGAAAGCCTCGCACGCACCATCGCGAACATGCCGAGCAGCGTCTGGCCGCTACAAGCGGCGACGGCGATTGCCACCCGTTTGATCGCGCTGTTGCCGACTCAGTCAGGGGAGTCACGACGAAGTCAGTGGACATCAGCCGATGGTGCGAAAGCCGGCCGCTTTCTCATGATCGGGCTCATCCTGATGTCTCTCGCATGCGTCATCGCCTTCCAGGCAGGCGTCTTCAAGCCAGCACCAATGCCTGATGGGAGCGGCGTTGCCAGCTTCGCGCTACCGCCCCGCTAACGGACATTCTCCCGAAATTTGTGCGCAGCTGCCCGAATGTCCGCACCGTGCGCCGGCTCAGCGCGCGGCTACGATCTCGTTTCATCACGGTAAAGGCTTAGGGCCTTCATCACCGGCGCGTCGCTGAAGCTGAACAAGAAGGCTGGGCGGTCGCCGCTGTTGACGTGCTCGCAGAAAGTCCAGGTCGGCACCGTGAATACGTCCTTGTCTTCCCAGTCGAGCCGCTGGTCGCCCACGATCGAGCAGCCGGCACCCTCGACCACGTGAAAGTTCGTGCGGCAGACGCTGCGTCGCGCCTGTGTCTTCTCCCCAGGGCGCAGCAGCTGCATATGGCAGTCGATGGTTGGCATCACCGGTCCGCCGGCGCTCCGGTTGGTGTATTCAAGGATGACCCCGCCGACGGCGACGGTATCGGCCGCCAGCCGCTCCAGCGCGGCCCGCATCTCCGACATCGGGTAGTGCCACTGGGAGGCGTTGACTGCCGCACCTGAGCTTTGCCTTTCCTGATGGTACTCTTCGTAGAACCCGGCCTCGAGCATCCGCACCAGCGGGGTATCAAGTCCATCCAGCCAGATCATCGGCGCATCGGTGTCGTTGGCGTGGTCGTGCCAGCTCCAGTTGGGCGTCAAGACAAGATCGCCCGGAAACATCGGAACGCGCTCGCCATTCACGACCGTATAGCCGCCCCCGCCCTCGATGATCAGGCGAAGCGCCGCAGCGGAATGCCGGTGGGCCCTGGCAATCTCACCCGGCATCACGATCTGGATGTTGGCGACGAGCGTGTTACTGGCCACCCCCGTCAACTCGGGATTGGTCAGACGCAGAACGCGGCGTTCGGCCTGCTGAGTGCCCACGAGCTGGGCTGCTCGCATCGCTTGTGGGCGCAAATCACGCCAGTGCCACAAGAACGGTACGGCCTTGCTTCGAGGCTCGATGCTGATGCCGCCGCTGATCCAGGCCGGCGTCACGTTCTGCGCGCGCAGTTGCGCGTAATAGTCCTGCAACACTTCTTGCGAAGATTGGATATTAGAAAGCTCGAGCACTGGAGATCCTCCCTTGTCTGGACGTTGGCGTCTGCCGAGTTCGTGGCGATTTTACTTGCGCCTTTTCCCCGCCGTGTCGATCGTGCCGTCCAAGAGGAGCGGCCAGGGTCAGACCAGCGCCGCTCGCACCGCTGCCAGCCGCTCCAACGAGCCCAATACCTTCGACTGGTCGTCGGTCAAATGGCGCACGAGGATGTCGGTGTACCCCATTTCGCCGAAGCTCCGAAACTGTTCGGAAACGTCATCGACCGATCCCGCGATCAGGGCTTCTGCCGGCATGCCGCGATAGCTTCGGTTCAGCGCCAGCTGGAGCACCCCCTGCGCGTCGGACGACAATTCGCCGACATAGATGTCGCGCCGCAAGACGATGGCGCCCGGCACCTTGCCGTAAGCGATGCAGCGCTCACGATACAGGTCGGCCTGCGCGCGCGCCTCCTCTGGGGTAAGGCTCGGGCTCGCGATCCAGCCCTCGGCAAGGCGTGCTGCGCGGTCGATCGCGGGCGGTGCGCTCGCTCCGATCCAGACTTCGACGGCCTCCGCCGGGCGCAGTGCGAGGCTCGCTTCGGAAATTTGGAAGCGCCCCGAGGAACTCACCGTCTCACCCGCCAGCAGGCGCCGGACGATGTCGAGCGCTTCCTCGAAAGCCGAAGGACGCGTCCTGATGTTGGCGCCCATGGCAGCGAAGCGGGCGTCGCCCCAGCCAAGCCCGCATTGCATGATGAAGCGGCCTCGGGCGATGGCAGCCAGTGTGCCGATTTGCTCGGCCACCAGCACCGGATGCCACAACGGGAGCAGGAACAGGCAGCCGGTCGGTGCCTCGCCCCACTCAGCGAGAAGCCGCCCGAGCATTGGCGTGTTCTGATAATAGGGTGTGGCCGACACGTGCTGATCGCCGACGAACAGAGAGTCGAGCGCGGCACGGCGTGACGCCGCGGCCCTGTCGATCATCCAGCGCGCCCCTTGACGCGGATCCTTCACGCCCGGGTGATTGCTCGTGAGCGAGACCCCAACTCTCATCGCGCTATCCTTGTCGCCGCTGGAGCATCGATCAGACCCGAACTCGCCGGCTAAGCCAAGGGCAGACTGGGTATCGGCAGCGCGCGTTCTCCCGGCAGCGGTGGGTGCGGTCCACGACCTGGCCGAGGCAAGTGTCCGGAATCATAGAACCGCAAACCACATGTCATTGCGAGGAGCGCAGCGACGAAGCAATCCCCACCATGAGTGCGCAACTCACACTGGCGATAGCTTCGTCCCCGCGCTCCAAAGTGTCTCGCACTTCAGCGGTAGTGTATACTGGCCCGTAGTCTGGGAATATGCGTGGCAATCCGTCTGGCAGCGTCAGTGCGAATGTGGTCGGTTCGCGGCTCACCGTTGGATCCCGCTGCGGTATTCGCGCCGGACGTTGTCCATCAACTCCTCGACCGAGGTTGCGGCCGCGTCTCGTTCAAAAGTGATCCGCCCATGCTGGACGAGCACGATGCGGTCGGCGATATCGAGTGTCTGGGCATAATTATGCATGATCATGGCGATCGACAGTCGCCCTCCCTGCTTCAATCGCAACAGCAGGTCAATGATCAAACGCGCCTCGCGTGCGCCCATTGCCGCCAGCGGCTCATCCAGCAGCAGGATGCGTGCCGCGGAATTCACCGCCCGGGCCACCGCAATCGCCTGCCGCTGGCCGCCGGATAGTCGTTCAACTGGCAAATCAACCGAAGGGACGTGCACCCCCATTCCCTCCAGGCACTCCGCCGCGCGCTGCCGCATGGCACGATGATTCAATAGGCGAATGGGGCCAGGGTAGACGATCTCGCGGTTCAGAAACATGTTGTGGTAGACGCTGAGCGAATTCGCCAGCGCCAGGTCCTGGTACACGCACTCGATGCCCAGCGCACGGGCGTGATCGACCGAATGCAGCACCGTCTCGTGTCCGTGCACGAAAAGCCTGCCACTGCTCGGGGTTTCGTAGCCGGTGAGAATCTTGATCAGCGTTGATTTTCCGGCGCCGTTATCGCCGAGAATCCCGAGTATTTCCCCCTGTCGCAACGCGAGCGATACACCGTCGAGTGCGGTGATTGCCCCAAATCGCTTGACGATGTCTTCGGCCCGAAGCGCCTCGGCGCCACTGCTCATGTCCGGCCGCCTTCGCGAGCCCACCGGGTGATGTGAATATTGAATATCATTGCCACGAGGATTGCCGCGCCGAGGATGATATTGAACAGAAATGCGTTGATGCCGATGAGGGTAAACCCGTCGCTCAGCACGCCGAGTACCACCGCGCCGATCAATCCGCCGATAATGGTACCGGAGCCGCCCGCCAGCGGTGTCCCACCAATCACGCCAGCCGCCACTGCCAGAAACATGATCTGATTGCCGCCAGCCTGGGGATCGATCGAGCCGATACGGAAGGCTTCAAGACTGCCGGTGAAACCAGCCAACACGCTGCACATCACGAAGTTGCCGATTTTCAGACGCGTCACGCGTATGCCTGCCTCTCGTGCGCCAATCTCGTTGGCGCCTGCGGCGACCGTGTGCAGACCCCAGCGCGTGTGCCGCAGAACCACATGCAGCACCACAGCAATGAACAGTGCCCAGAGGATTTCGCTATAACCCCATGCCCCGAATACCTGTGCGAATTCCGGGCTCCCAGGCGGCGTCACCGGTGTGCCGTGCGATATCGTCAGGGTCAGCCCATTCACCAGAAAGAGCGTCCCAAGCGTGGTGACGAAGGACGGCACGCCAAGCAGCAGCGTGACACAGCCATTGACGCAGCCGAACACCCCAGCGGCAACCAGCCCCAGCAACAGTGCCAACAGGACCGGGGCGCCAGCAGCAGCAGCGAAATACATGACGAAAGGCGCCAGTGCGAAGACCATCCCGGCGGAAAGATCGATCTCGCCGCCGATCATCAGCATGATTTCGCCACAGGCAATGATCGCTGCCGGTGCGACAAACTGTGACAGGTTCTCCAGGCTGGCGCTGGTGAGCAGGAAGTCGTGGTTGGCGTTTTCAAACCATGCAATCAGCAGCAAGGCGACGACAAGGATGCTGGCTTCCGGCCAGCGCACGAAAGCCGCCAGGACACGCTGACGCACGCTGTTACGCCTTGATCGCACCCGAGCGCTGCACGATCTGCGGCTGGTCGGAACTGCCCTCGAAGCGTGTCTTGGTCGACAGGTACGGGCCGACACTCTCCTTGGTGACGAATTTCAGGCCGGTGTTGATATCGGCCGGTCCGGTCAGTCCACCCGATGCGAGATACATGAACATCTCCACCGAGGTGTAATAACCTTGCAAATACGCCTGCTGATCGATGGTGAAGTCTAGGTCGCCGTCGTGGATGAGTTGCAGCGTGCGCGGCAATAGGTCGTAGCCACCGGCATGCACGCCTTTTGCCGTCAGCTTGAACTGTTGCATCACCTCGCCAACGCCTTGCGTGCTGCCGGCGTCCACCGCGAACATCCCTTTCAGGTCCTGATGGCCGAGATAGAAGGCTTTGATTTTCGACAGTTCCTCATTCACTGTCGCGCCGCTTGCGACCTGCTGAGTCTCGATTTGCTTGCCGGACTTTTTGATTGCAGCCACCGCGCCGTCGAGGCGCGGCTGGATGTTGAGCTGCCCCGGCGTGGCGATGAACAGGGCGACCAGACCGCTATCGACCAACGACGCAATGCGCTCGCCCATCTTGTAGCCGGACTGGTAGAGGTCCTGGCCGATATAGGCGAGCCGCTTGTTGCCGCTGCCCGCAGGTGCGTCGGCATTGTAGGAGAACACCGGAATGCCGGCTTCCAATGCACGCGCCACTGGCGCGTCGAACGCGTGTGGATCGACGATGGGTACGGCGATGGCAGCAGCCTTGGCGGCGATGGCCGCATTCATCGCATTCACCATCTCGGCCACATCCGCGTTTGTCGAACCGGTCCACTGGTAGTCGCAGTCGAGCAGCGCGCATGCGTCCTGGATGCCATACTGTGTCGGGACGAAGAACGGGTTCGTCGTCACGTGATTGACGAACACGAACTTCCACTTTGGATGGGTGGGCAGG
>CAVPTU010000058.1:0-17433 GCA_963708565.1 uncultured Alphaproteobacteria bacterium | reverse complement strand
GAGCGCCGGCTTTGGGTTCAGTAAGCCGACCTTCGTCGGAACGCTTGGCAACGGGCAAGAAGCGTAGAGTTGACACCGACGCCATCGCCTCGAATACGCCGTCGCGTCGGACAAGCGCGTGGAATAGCGCGGCCGCAACAATGCAACAGGATCAAGCCGTAGAACGCGAAAGCAAGGTAGAAATGCGCGTTCCAGAGCAGGGTATCCAGGCTGTCGCTCAGCGGGAGGATCGCCGGAAGGTGCACGCCACCGAACAGCACGACCGGATAGGCGGCCGCCGACAGCATCCCCCAGCCGAGCAGCGGCATGGCCATCATCGCGTAATGCGACAGATGGGCCGCGAGCTTCATCGGCTCGGGCAGGCCGGCCGGCAACGGCGGTGTCCCGTAGCGTACGCGCACCGCCAGGCGGACCAGGCGTGGTTGCGGCGATGGCCGAGCGCCGCGCCGGTCGGCGGCGCCAGCGCATTCACGATCTTCTTTGGCGTAAGGCGCTGCGGCGAGAACCATCCCGCCGTGTAGGCAAAGGCAGCGGCACCGCCGGCGAGGACAACGGCAATCAGCACCAGCGATCCAAACACGGAACGGGGCTGCGGCATTCGAACCTCACTTTTATGGTCGACGAGCCTGCGACCAATTTACCATCCCCGCGTTATGACCAGTCTGCCGAAGATCTGTGTCCAACCACATCTTTGAACTAAGGGTTGATCCATCCCTCATCCGTATCCGGCCGCTTGCCGGCCTTGGGTCGGGCTCGGTAGGCGGGCATGCCCTGACTGAAGGTCAGGAGAGGCTTCCTGACCCGATGTTTTGCGGTAGCCCGAATCAGGTTGTCGATCAGATGGAGGAATGGTTTACCGCGCCGCTGCGACGGCTTCGTGCTGGGGGCAACCAGCATGCCGGGAACGTATGATGACTTAGTGCGGCTGCTGGTGCCGGAACTCCAGCGCCGTGGTCTATTCCAGAACGAATATGCCGGCCCGACTCTGCGCGACAATCTGGGCTTGCCGATGCCCCGCGCCGCCGATTGGCACGCGGCGCGGCGGCGGGCTGCAGAGTAAGACGCTCGGGTCGCTAACGCCTCAGCCCGGCACCTCCAGCCCGAGCAGCGGTGCGTATTGCTGGCCCCCGTAGACGTCGCTGTCGAGTTTGGAGCCCGAGCTTTGCGGGCGGGGGAAGCTCACCTTGATCGCCAGCGCCATGTCATGGTTGACGACGATGATCTCGTTCGGGCTGCGGTTGTAGAGCCGGGCGATGGCGGCGCGGTTGACGATTTCGGCATCACGCGCGCGGCGATAGGCGTCTGCATCGTCAAACATGATGTCGATGGTCAACCAGAACGGGCCGGCGTTCTTCGAGCGCACCAGTTTTGCCAGGTCGCCGAATGTCGCCATCGTCAGATCTCCTCGTATTCGGTGCGGAACAGCGAGGTCGGGCTGTCCGGCACGAGCACGTGATTGAGGTGGAACTCGCAGACCGGGCCGCGGTCGATCTCGGGCGGCGAATAGGGGAAGGCGACGCCCGAAATCAGCCCGTTCCATTTCGGGATCGGGTTGTGCACGGCCATATGCGACAAGCTGGTCGCAATCGACCGCGACAGCTCCTGCGAGTCGCTGATGACGTCCCACAGGATGAAGGCCTCGTGGCCGCCGACCTTGCCGCGCAGCGGCTCCAAGCGCGCCCATGACCCCGTCGCGGCCATAGACGCGGGTGACGATCTCGTAGGGTCGGTTGCCGACCGTATTGCGGATGCGCGTCTTGATGCTTTCGTCGAGTTGCGCGAGCCAGCTGTCGATCTGCGCCAGGATGTACGGGTCGCGAACCCCACCCATCAGAATCGTCGAGTAGCCGACCCGGCGCACGCCCTCCAGCTTGATCGTGTATTCCGGGTCATGCACGAACTCCGAGCCGGAGACCCGCACTGCACGGTCGGATATCGCTTCGTAGCGTGCGTTGTTGGTGCGCAAGGTGCCGGATGGCTCTTTCAGCTCGAACGGATCGGCATTTTCGTAGAGCGTGTGCGAGGCGACGCTTTGCGGCGTGCACCGGTAATCGTCGCGTAGCGGAAAGACCTCGAAATTATCTTCGTGCAGCACCGCCATCATGCTGTCGGGCGCGGTCCGCACGGTGACCGCCGCGGCACCGCACTCGAGAATTTTCGCCATGTGCCAGACGACGGCCGGCTTGTAGCCCTCCAGCAGCGGCATCGCCGAGAAGATCGAGGTGTCGCTGCTGCGCCCGGCGACGACGATCTGCGCGCCCGCTTTCAGCGCCTCCTGGATTGGCTCGACCCCCATCATCCCGACGATGTGGGTGGCCGCATCGATGTCGGCGTCGGTCAGCGGCGCCGAGGGCGGCAGGGCGCGCGCACGCCCATCGCGCAGATGCCGGCGGACGATATCCCGCGACAATTCCGAATGAATGACAGCGATCTTGAAGTGCAGGCTCTGCTCGTGGGCGATCTCCCGCACGATGCCGACCATCCAGGCGAGCCCCTCATCCGAACCCGAGGTGCCGGACGAGCCGATGATCAGCGGGATGCCCGCCTTGACCGCGCGGGTCATCATGATCTCGGTGTCGCGCTTGACCGCTGCCGCGGAGAACATGCAGGTACCGGTGGCCAGCGGACCGGGGCCGGGATCGGTGCTGCCGGCATCGCAGCCGATCATCCGGGCGCCGAGCGAAATCGCCTTGTCGAGCGATTCGGCGCGAAACCCCGAACCCAGCATGCCCGTCGCCGAAACCAGCGGAAACGATGCCATCGCCACGCTCCTCGATCGCTGTCGCCGGCGAAGGATATCGCCTGGCGCATAGTCCGGAAACCCAGGGATACGGGTTTGCCTCTTTCCTCAGGTCTTGCCTTCGGCCGCCGGTGCGGGCGGAATGCGGCTGCTGAAACCTTTGGCATTGGGAATGGCGCGATGACGATTGAAAGGCAACCGTTGCGCAGCTTCCTGTTCGCGCCGGGAAACCATGCGCGGCGGGTCGAGAAAGCGCTGTCGCTCGATGCCGACGCGGTGATCCTCGATCTCGAAGACGCGGTTGCCACCGCGGAGAAGCCGGCGACCCGCGAAGCGGTTGCCGCGGCCCTCGGGCGGCCGCGTCGGGGATGGCTCTATGTCCGAGTCAATGCCGCCGATACCGATTTCTGCTACGGCGACCTCGTGGCGATCGTCAGGCGTGGACTCGACGGCATCATTCTGCCGAAGGTCGAAAGCCCCGCCGCGCTCGCAACGGTCGACTGGCTGCTTCTTTAGGCGGGCATCGGTTGTCAACTCCGTTCTACGAGGCCGTCGGCTTGGGAGCGCCTGGAAGGGTTCAGGCTTCTTTACGTGCTCGGCGCCCGCTGGCGTCGGCGGACAGGATGGGTTAGAAGGATCGAACGGCCTAGCTTTGCCACGCGATCAGCCTGCAGATAGCCGGTCTGTCGCAACCAACGATGCGGGCTCGTCCGACCCTCGCACCCATCCGGGCGCTCCTTTCCGCCGCAACCGCGGAAGCGGTGAAACGGTTGCCGTTCGGTGCTGGCTAGCGTGCTATTGCCGTGGCCGACGGCTGCTGCGGCAACCGCGGACCAGCGGAAAATCGGCGCCGTCGACCCACATGCGGTGCATGACCACCGCAAGCCGGCGTGCGAGAGCAACCTTGGCGACCTTCACGCTGCCCTTTTCGCGATCCGCATGGCCCAGGACCTCAACGATGACCAACGGCCATGATGCATTAGGACGTTTGCCGCCTGATAAAGTGCGGTGCGTACCATCGCGTCTCCGCAGCGGCTGATGTGGCCATTGTAATCAGTCTGCCCGGAGCTGTAGCGCCTAGGGTCAGACCGAAGTGCGCTCCGACATCTCGCGATCGCGAGAAGCCGCTCAGGCGCGTCGATGCCGGTTCGGTAAGTAAGAGCCACGACGGTGCCGACGCCGGGAACGGTTATTAGCCGGTGGCAGACGGGGTCCTGCCGTGACAACTGACGACACAGGCGATCGAGCCGCTCAAACTCCGTGATCAGCGCTCGACGGACGCGCAGCATCGGCTCGGTGATCGCGAGCAGGCTGCGGTCTTCCACAACCAGTCGAGCACGCGCGCTTCGAATGTCCGCCGGGTTATCTTGCCGACCCGCAGCCCGAATACCTTTAGCGAGCCGCGAACCGAATTTTCGAGATCCAAGGCCTTGGTCAGAAGCTGCTGGCGTTTGACCAGCAGCATGCGTATCCGCTGCGCCTTTTCGCTTTTAACGTGGACTTGCCGGAACCAACCCAGCCGGACAAGCTGTGCAATGCCACGCGCATCATTGCGATCAGTCTTGTTTCGCATGGCGCTCAGTCCCGCTTTCACATGGCGGCACTCGAGGCAGATCGCCGGATAGCCGATGCAGCGCAGTTCGCTGTAAAGCCAGGATGAGGTCGGTCCCGCTTCAAGTCCAATCCGTTTGAGCGGGCAGCCGAAGTGCTTCAAAACTGCAATGATCGCCGTCGGCTCCGCCTCGATCTTTTTCTCCAGAAGGATGTCGCCGGCGGCGTCGCCGTCGATGCCAGCTTGATCCAAGCCGACGCCAGTGACCACAACCGCGTCGCAGGTGCCGCGGGTCTGCCACCGGAGGCGGCGGGTCGCGCCGTGGAGGAATATCTCGCCGTCCTTGACGACGCGGCGTTCGGTGCAGCAAGCGAGGTGACGCCCAAATTCATCGCACCAGCCGATCCGGCAACACGGTGGACAGCGGCGCACCGCGGACCGGCCTTCTTCGCCTATTCGGCCAACGACCTCGTCGATGCCGAGAATGCGATCATTGTTGATGTCGAGGCGACGACGGCGATCCGCCAAGCCGAAATCTTGGCGGCAACGCGCATGGTCGAGCGTTCGCTGGAACGCTTCGAACTCTACCCCGAGCGCCTGATCGGCGATACCGCCTATGGCTCGGCTGAGATGCTGGACTGGCTCGTGCACGATCGCGGGATCGAGCCGCGCATCCCGGTGTTCGACAAATCCCAGCGCACCGACGGCACCTTCTCGCGCGACGACTTCACCTACGATCACGCTACTGACACCTACCGCTGCCCAGCGGGCAAAACCCTCCAGCATTATCGACGGCGCTTCGCAATACCGCGGACCGGCGTAATGAAGGACAACTCGATGCACTACCGGGCCAGCAAGCGCGATTGCGGGGCGTGGGCCCTCAGGCCGCGCTGTTGCCCGAGGACATCGGCGCGCAAGATCTCGCGCTCAATCTACGAAGGGGCCCGCGACTTGGCCCGCGCGATCGCCAAGACCGAGGCCTATGGGACCTCGCGGCGCCAGCGCAAAAAGGTCGAGATGCTGTTCGCACACCTCAAGCGCATTCTGAAGCTCGACCGGCTCCGATTACACGGTCCCAATGGGGCGCGCGACGAATTCCACCTCGCAGCCACCGCCCAGAACCTTCGGAAGCTCGCCACGCTGGTTCCGGCAGCCCCGCCGATACCGGCTTGAGAGGGCACCACCCCTCACCAACTCCGCTCGCACCTCCCAGCATGCACTACCCGAGAAATTCAAAAACTTCCTTTTTCAACATTGGGTAATGGGCGGCAGCTCTTCCCTGGGGGCCGATAGGATCGGCTGGATCATAGGAAGAGGAGACCACAGATGGAGTATTTTGCCGGGCTGGACGTCTCGATGGCGGAGACGCACGTGTGTGTCATGAACCGAGACGGTGCCGTCATACATGAGATGAAGGTGCCGTCGACGGCTGGCGGTATCGCGGCGGCTCTCGCGCAAGCCCCGGCGTGCAGGCGCATTGTGCTCGAGACCGGTCGCATGGCGCCAATGCTCTACCATGGCTTGAGCCGGCTTAGATTACCCGTCGTCTGCATCGAGAGCCGGCAGGCCTATCAGGCACTGAAGTCGTTGGCGACGCACAAGACTGACCGCAACGATGCCCGCGGCCTGGCGCATCTCGCCCGCACGGGTTTCTTCAAGCCCGTTCATGTGAAGTCGCTGCCGGCCCACGCGGTACGATCGCTGATCATCGCCCGTAAGAAGCTGGTCGGCCAGCGGGTCACCTTGGAGAACCAGATCCGCGGCCTCGCCGTGATCTTTGGGGTCCGACTGCCGCGTGCACTCAGCCCCGCTTTCATCAGGCAGTCACTCCGGGCGAGCGAGGGGATCCCCGGCCTGTCCGCCGCCATGCGCGGCCTGGCTGCGGCGCGGGCCGCCGTGCTTGGCGCCATCGTGGCAATTGACGCGGACATCAGGCGGATGGTCAGGGCATCCGAGGATTGCCGACGGCTGATGAGCATTCCCGGTGTCGGCCAACTTACCGCTCTCGCCTTCACAGCGGCTATTGACGATCCTGAGCGCTTCCGACGGTCTCGCGAGATTGGCGCCTATTTCGGCTTGGCGCCGCGGCGCTATCAGTCGGGCGAGGTCGATTACACCGGCAGCATCTCGAAGTGCGGCGATCGTCGGGTGCGCACCCTCTTGTACGAGGCCGCAAACGTCATGCTGACGCGCTACAAGGGACCGCTGAAGCTAAAGGACTGGGCATTGGCGATCGCCAAACGATCGACGATGCGCAAGGCGCGGATCGCGCTCGCCCGTCGTCTGGCCATCATCATGCACGCCATGTTGCGCCACGGCACCGAGTTCAAACCGGCGTAACCGGCAGCATCAACCGGACAGGAGGTCGAACCGAGCTCCCGAGCGGAGCGACGCCCGAGGGAGGGAGCAGATGACGGCGCCGATTCCGTAGCATGCGGCAAGGCTAGCCGACTGCGATTTCAACTGCGATTTCAACCGAGCCTCTCTGCACCCAGCTGACCCCATCAAGCGCCACAATGAGCACGCAGAGAACACAGACACCCGACAGCGTCGATATCGCTCATCACCGAGCCGTCGCCCTTGACCCATTAGAGAACGGTATCGTGAGAAAGCGGACCCTCGCCGACAAATTGTCTCGTCACGTGGTGCTGATGCTGGAGCCGAAGCGGACGCCGCCCGTCAGTGTGCCGATGGAATGGGCGCGCGCGTTCGAATTCGAATTCGGGAGACTGCTCGGCCCATTTGTGACAAAAATGGGGCGGGCGCGTTGGGGAGGAACGTGATGGCGAAGGTTTCCTTACAGATCCGTCAGCAGCCAAAATCAGAAATGGGAATTCTCAAGATCGGGGTGTAACGCCGGCCGGTAGCCGGCGCCGATTGCGAGCATGTCGACGGTGGGGTCAGCAACCCATCGGCGTGAGGGATTTGTCGCGCCGCTTGATAGCCTTGCTCGGTCCAGCGGAACGGCCGACCGTGCGCGATGGTGTAGGCGGCGATCACAGCGCCATCCGGCAGCTCGCCGACAGGACCAGGTATGGGATGGATTTGTTCGAGGCCTCGGTCCAGCCGCTCTTGGTGCAGTACCGCATCCATCTCCGGTGCCAGAGGCGCCTTCCCTCCTCTCGCGTTTTCCCAGGCGGCACGAAATGCCTCGGCGTCCCTGCGGCGACACAAGAAGCACGGGCGGTGACCGGCGGCGAGCGCCACCGCTTCGTCGAGAAAGAATAGCTCGGTCCAGCTGCGGCATCACCTTCCGGTGCCTCCCCTTGTAGTCGAGGAGACAAACAAGCCACGCCTTGGTGGTCCAGCGCCTCCCGAGCAGCGTTTTGGTCGCCGGGTCGTGGATGATCCCGCGGTTGCCGATGAAAAGGCCTCGCTGCGCGATCGCGACGACATCGCCAAATGGGGTCACACGATTCTGCAAGGGGCTCTGGCCGCCGCTCATTGGCCTCTAGTCAATGTCTTGAGGGCTGCAGCGCACGTCGATTGCCAGCTTTTGCTTGTAGTGCCTGATCTCGTCTTCGGCGATATGCCGCGCGACCGTTGCCAGCACCGACCGGCCTCGGTCTGAAGGCGCAAAAGCTCGGGAAGAGGAAGCTAAGCTGGCAGAGAGAGCGAGAAAGCCGCAGCTTACGCGGCGGCCACCTCGACCATCGCTTCGTATGCGGCCTGGCCGACCGTGAAGTGGAAGAGGCCGAGTGCCGCTTCCGGCAGGGCGGGCGCGCCCGAGGTGACCCGGTTGAGGCCGACGCAGCCGTCGCGCATCCACACGACGCCGTCGGGGATGTGGCCGGTGACATGCGCCTTGGCGGGGAATTCGCCGCGCCCATTGAACACGCGAATGGCGTCGCCGTCGGCCAGCCTTCGCTTCGCCGCATCGCCAGGCGACAGCCACAACTGCGGGCCGGGATCGCGCTCGGCGAGCAACGGCAAAGCCTGGCCATGGTCGTAGAAGGCGTGAAACTGGGTCAGGCTGCGCCCCTGGCACAACGCCAGCGGATACGCCGCCGTTGCAGCCGGCGCCTCGTGCACGGGCAGGGGCGGCAGCCCAGCCGCCGCGGCGCGCGCGGAATAGAACTCGATCTTGCCCGACGGGGTGTGGAAGCGATGATCGGGATAGGCGACATGCGAGATGTTGAGCGCCATCCTGCCGGCGTTGCCGCGCAGCGCGGCGATTGTCGCCCCGCCGGCCGCCGGGTGGTCGAGCAATGCGTCGAGCAGCTCCTCCTGCGACGCCCACGGGTAGAAGTCCTGCACCCCGAGCCGGCTCGCGAGGCCCTTCAGCACCTCCTGCGTCGGGCGCGCCTCGCCGTCGGGCGGCAGAATCCGGTCCGTCAGATAAAGATGCGTGTGGGTCGCCTTGCAGCCGATGTCCTCGAGCCAGGCCGTGCCGGGCAGCACGACATCGGCGTAGCGGCGCGTCGTTTCGTTCATGAACAGCTCGTGGCAGACGACGAGGTCTAGCTTGTCGAGCGCGGCGCTAAGGCGCCCGGCATCGGCGTAGGACGAGGTCATGTTGGTGCCGAATAGCAGCAGCACCCGTACTTGGCCGTCTGCCAGCGCGGCGGTGATCTCTGACATCTGGTTGGGCACGTAGCGGCCGGGCGGGCGCCGCTCCGCCGCTGCGATCGTCGCGAAGCCGCCGCCATGCGCCAGCGCGGCGTGGCGCGAGCCCAGCCCGCCGCCGGCGGTGCCGTAGCTGCCGGCGAGCGCCGGCAGGCACGAGACGGCGCGCGCCGCATGCCAGCTGTTGCCGCCTTTGTGGATCGAGCTGCCGCCCAGCACTATCATCGCCGGCTTAGTGGTGGCATAGGCGCGGGCGAAGGCGGCGATCCGCTCGGCCGCGATGCCGGTCTCTCTGGCCGCCCATTCGGGGGTGAATTGGGGGACATGCCCGGCGAGTTCGTTGAAGCCCAGGGTGTGCGCGGCGACGAACTCGGCGTCGTAGAGCCCTTCGCCGATGATCATCTGCATCATGGCGAGGGCCAGCGCCGCGTCCGCGCCGGGGCGGATCAGCATGACTTCGTCCGATTGGGCCGCGGCCTCGGTGCCGCGGACGTCGATTGTCACGATCCTGGCACCGCGCTTTTTCGCCGCCAGCACATGCCGCGCGGTGTTGGGCTGGCTCGCCAGGTTGGCGCCCCACAGCACGATCAACTGCGAATTCGCCCCCATGTCCTCCTTGGTGTTGATCTCCAAGGCGCCGGTGAGGCCGAGACCGAACCCGCCGAGGCCCCAGCAGATCATCGCCGGGCTCCAATATTGGCAGCCGTAGAGATTGGCGAAGCGGGTCAGCATCTGCCCGCCGCTCGACAGCCCGTAATTGTTCGCGAGGTTGCCGTGCCCGCTCCACAGAGCGGTGGCCTCGCGCCCGGCCTTTCTGATCCGCGCTGCGATCAAATCGAGCGCCTCGTCCCAGCCGGCTTCGCGCCACGCGTCGTCGCTGCGCCGGTCGCGGATGAGCGGCTTCAGCAGCCGCTTCGGATTGCCGATGATCTGGCGCGACGCCTGCCCGCGCACGCACAGGAAGCCCTGACTGTCGGGATTGTCCTTGTCGCCGCGCACGCCGACAACCTCGCCGTCCTGCACGTCGACCAGCATGCCGCACAGGGTCGGGTGGCAGTTCATCGGGCACATCGTCGCGAAGGTTTGGACCGCTCCCGCCATGTCGCCGCCTCCTTTTCCTCGCGCTGCGCATGCCGCGGATGCCGCGTACACCGGAGCGCGATCCTCTGCACAACCGAATACCATATACTCAAACAGTTGGGGGTCCGATGTACCAAGGTTGCGGCGCGGCGGTGGAAACCCGCTGCTCAGGAAAGTCAGAAAAGCGCCAGCCGCCCAGAAGCGCTGCCGGTTAAGTTCGGCGGCATGAAACGTCGGCTAACGGCGCCGAGCTACCGACGTAGCTGCAGGGCAACTATGCTGGCAGTTGCCCCCACAGCAGTCATTCTCATCAGGGGACAGACTACCGCGCAGCCATAACAGGCACCAGATTTAGGGTGCGTTTATGTATGGACTTCGGGTAATCGCGGATCGACACGCGAGCCGTCGATAGTGCCGCGATCCGGCATGTTCGCCCGGTGGCTTGCACCATCGGAGGTTTCGATGCCGCACTATGTTGGGCTGGACGTGTCGCAGAAGACGACGGCGATCTGCGTTATGGTGGACGAACAAGGTCGGCGGCTGTGGCGAGGCGTCTGCGCCGCTGATGCTGAAGTAATTTCCGCGCGCTTTGGAGCACGCTGGTGTCGACGTCAGGGTGGGCGTCCGGATCGGCTCGATGACGTCCTGGCTCGTTTACGGCCTGCGCAGCGCTGGTCTTGATGTGCCGGTGTCTCGACGCCAGGATAAGACCTATCCTGCAACCGCGCACCTGCCCTGCCGAGCCGCTGGGGGCATCTCCTCGCGCGGCCTGCGCTCCCGCTGTCACGAGGGAAAGCTTTTCCGCGGAGGTCAAAAGCGAGAGGATGGCCATCACGGACGCGGGAAATCCAGGCAATATAGGCAAAACCTAGGAACCTCCCCATGGTGCAATCCATTCAGCCAGGCCGGTTTGGTCATAGCGGCAAACCTGACGATGGGTGGCTCGCAAAACAGGACAAGGAGCCGATCCTCGAACCAGAACTGCCGATCATCGATACGCATCATCATCTGTGGGACCGCGGCGGCTGGACCTATTTGCTGCCGGAACTGCTCGCCGATCTCAACACCGGCCACAACGTCGTTGCCACCGTCTTCGAGGAGTGCCGCTCGATGTACCGCGCCAATGGGCCGGTCGAGATGCGCCCAGTCGGTGAGGTCGAGTTCGTCGCCGGTATCGCCGCGATGAGCGCAAGTGGCGGTTACGGCCCGATCAAGGTGGCGCAACGCATTATCGGCTACGCCGATCTCGCCCTCGGTGATCGGGTTGAGCCGGTGCTCGAGGAACTAATCCGCGCCGGCAACGGCCGGCTTTCGGGCATACGCTACTCGGTCGGCTACGATCCCGACCCGACCATCGGCAACAGCCGGCCGGACTCGGCGCCCCATATGTACGCCCGACTCGAAATCCGTGCCGGGGTGGCGCGGCTCGCCGCGCGCGGGCTGGCGCTCGATGCCTGGTGCTATCATCCGCAACTCGCCGATGTGGTCGCGCTGGCGCGGGCGGTACCACAGGCGACGATCGTGATGTGCCACGGCGGCGGCGTGCTTGGCTACGGCGCCTATGCCGGCAAAAAAGATGAGGTTCACGCCGCGTGGCGGGCCAACATGGCGGAGTTGGCTAAGTGTCCGAACGTCTCCGTCAAACTCGGCGGCATGCTGAACCGCGGCGCGGCGCTCAATTTCCGCGAACTTCCGGCGCCACCGAATTCTGCAACCTGGTGCGCGGCCTGGCGCCCCTATGTCGAACCCTGTATCGAGTTGTTCGGTGCCGAACGCTGCAATTTCGAGAGCAACTTCCCGGTGGACAAGATGGGGACCGGCTATGCGACGCTGTGGAACGCGTTCAAGCGCATTACCGCCGGATGTTCGGCGAGCGAGAAATCGGCCCTTTTCAGCGGCACCGCGAAGCGGCTCTACCAGCTCGACTGAGGCGGGGAGAATTGACAAACTGTATTATTCGGGCCCTGCTAATTCTTTGATCTGTCCGTTCCGCTGAGAGTTCTCGGGCGACGGCGAGAAACATCCGGACATTGCCCCAATCCATCGCCCCGCGGCTCAATTCTTGCCGAATGGGGCGCCGGCTCATGCGGGGGCGTCTCGCTCCGCGACCGAAAATCCACCGAGAGCTGTCATTGCACGCATCCCTTTATGCCGCCGGTTCATTCGAAACACGATCCGATGTCACGAAAACGTTCCGCTGCTCATCAAAATCGGGGATCACTGAAATCCAATTGTTTCGCTTACCGTGGGAGGGAGTGGACATAGTCAAGGAGCAAGGCATGGCAAACGGAACCCTCAGCGTCGTCGATCTCAACGCGGAACTCGCCAAAAGCTGATGATGTTCTGGCGAACCCCCGATTCGACAGCGGCGGATCGCAAGGGCAGCGTCGCGCAACTGGCTTCGTACCGCGATTGCCTCCTTCTGGCCATCAAAGCCGCGGGGAAGGATCATTGGGAGCGCCATTTGACCGGCGACGAACTGGTTCAGGTTCTCGACGGTGCCGCGACCTTGGAAATCGCGTGCGCCGCCGGGCCCGCCCCGATCGTTCGCCCTTGGCGCCGGCACGATCGCGGTCGTCCCACGAGGCGTCTGGCACTGTCGTCAGTCGTCGGAGGGCTTTACGCAACTAGTCGCAACGCCCTTTCCCGTCGAGACTATCGAGCTCGATATCGATGATCCTCGAACGGCCGAGCGGCAGCCGGAGACAGAAACGGAGAGCGGCCCGCCCCCATCCCGCACGTTCGCCACGGTTGTGTAGGACGCCCGGTCAGTGCCACTTGGCGAGGCACCTGGGGGCAGCTTGGAACATCGAGACCGCGGAGCGTTCGGCATCACCGAAGGGTGAAGGACTGCGTGACTGGGTATTTGTGATATCATATTTATATCGCAAACTTGTGGAAGGAGGCCCCGTCATGTCGGCCACGATCATTTCAGCCCCGCCAGCCCGCAGCGCGTTTGTCGACAGGGAGCTCCATGCCGGCAATGGGTATGTGATGCTGGGGATTGGGTTAGGCTTGATCGCCGTTTCTTGTTGGCTGGCCTACACCGGATTTGTCGTAGGCCACTCGCTCGTTCGAGCCTGGATCGCTCTGCCGGCGATTATCGTCGCCATCGCCGTCCTAAAGGGGCTCGTTGTGCTTCAGCCTAACGAGAGCCTTGTCTGTCTATTCTTCGGAAGCTACGTCGGCACTGAACACTGGCCGGGTTTTTGGTGGATCAATCCTTTCAATTCCAGGCGGAAAATCTCGCGCCGTCTGGATACATTGGAAAGTGGCCCGCTTAGGTCAATGATGCTGTCGGCAATCCGATTGATATTGGTGCGGTAATCGTCTGGCGTGTGGAGGATGCCGCAAAGGCGCTTCTGGAAGTTGGCTCCTACGCCAACTACGTGAAGGCGCAGAGCGAAACCGCCCTGCGGCGGATGGCGAGCGTGCACCCTTACGATTTGGTCGAGGCCGAGGAAGCCGTTAGGCAAGGCGAACGACCGACAAGTGGAACAGAGAAACCGAACCACGATCATACACCGGTGTCGACGGTCAGTTTGCGCGACGGTGGCGATGCAGTCATTGAAGCCTTGCTGCACGAGATCCGGACACGCATGGAGCCGATCGGCGTCTCAGTGCTTGAAGCACGCATCTCCCACCTCGCCTACTCGTCGGAAATCGCCGGCGCTATGCTTCGCAAGCAGGCGGCCAGCGCAGTGGTTGCCGCCCGACGCATGGTCGTGAAAGGCGCCGTGAGCATCGTAGAAGACGCTCTTAGCGAGCTCGACAAGAAAAAACTCGCTGACGCCCTCGATCCGGAACGTAAAGCTGCCATGATCTCCAAATGCCCTCGTGCGCCAGCCGGCGCCAGGTATAGATCTGTTGCGACCGAAGCGCCGCGCAACCGCCGAGACATTGGCGCCGGCCGCCAACGTTTCCGCCACGATCGGGCCTTGTCCTACACCACGCCCGCCGGTGATCACCTTGAACCGGCGGACACCGACAACCTCGTTATTAGGTTCGCATGTGGGATCGAAACCAGGCAAAACCGATCTCCCAGTGACTGGGGTCATCTCACCTCAGCCTGCGCCGCGAAACGTGCGGTCAGAACACCGCTTACGTTCGAGAGTTTTAGTCGTGAAGTGCACCTGCTTGCCTAGGCAAAGGCAAAGCGACCGGGCCGCGCCGATTGACGACCGTTCCCGGCGCCGCACCGTCCGAGGAGATCGGCTTAGATCTAACGTTGCCTCACCGTCTCCCCCATCCGCGTAACAATCTCCCTCAGTATCGCCGCCGGCGTCGCAAAATTCAGCCGCGCGAACCCCGCGTAATCCGCACCAAACGTCTCGCCAAAATTCAGCCCGACCCTGGCCTCATCGAGAAAGAACTGCCCGGCCGGGCACGGCAATTCCAGCGCCCGGCAATCGAGCCAGGCCAGATACGTCGCCTCCGGCACCCGCATGGTTACGCCCGGAAGCTCGGCGGCGAGCGTCGCCGCCAACCAATCGCGATTCGCCCGCAATTGCGCGAGAATCTCGTCCAGCCACGGCTGGCCGTCATCCCACGCCGCGACCGTGGCATCGACTCCGGTCACCCCCGGCGAGCCAAGCAACCGCGACGGGATGCGCTTCTCAAACCGCTCCTTCAGCGCGGGCGCGCCAAAATGCATGACGGCGCAGCGCAGAGCGGGGATGTTGAAACTCTTGGTCGCCGAGGTGATGGTGACAGTGCGCGCCGCGATCTCCGAATGCAGCGATGCGAGCGGAATATGCGTGTTGCCAGGATAGACGATGTCTGCGTGGATCTCGTCGGACACCACCACCAGATCATGCCGGATCGCGAAGTTCGCCACCTCCTCCAGTTCCGCCCGGCTGAAGGCGCGCCCGGTGGGGTTCTGCGGATGGCAGAATATCAGCATGCGCAGGCGCGTATCATGGGCTGCCTCGTAGGCGTCCAAGTCTAGCACCCACCGCGTGCCGTCATCGCGCATCGGGTTGGTGATCAGGCGGCGGCCCGTATCCTCGACGGCGCGCATGAAGGGCGGATAGGAGGGAAGCTGCAACAGGATCGCGTCGCCCGGTTCGCTGAACGCCATGACCGAGGAGAAGCTGGCCTGCACCAGATCGCCGATCGCGATCGTGTCGGCGGGATCGGTGTGCCAGCCGAAGCGCCGCTCCATGCGGCGGACGAAGGCCGCGGCCAGCACGCCGTCGCGCGCGGCATAGCCGTATTCCTGGTCTCGCGTCAGGCGCGCCAGCGCGGCGGTGATCGAAGGCGCGACGCCGAAGTCCATGTCCGCGACCCACGCGGGCAGCACGTCGGGCGGAAATTTGTGCCACTTGTTGGTGCGCCGCGCCCGCAACCTGGCGATATCGAAGTCGGTTGCTCCGGTCGTTGTCATGCGTCTTCTCTCCACTGTCGCGCGCGGCCCCCGGGGGCGGCGAGGATCGGCGGACTTATCCCCCGGCGACGACGCCTACACCACATCAGATATTCGAATTGTAGAAGACCGTTCTCTCACCGCGACACGAGCGCGTCAGAGAGCAAATGAGCGCGAGGTTAATCCTTCCCGCCTCGCTTGACCCTTATGGACTGGCAGGCGCATTCAGAGGGTCGTGCTTGAGGACGGTCGCAGCACGTGTGAACGAGTCCGCATAGTCTTTCAATGAGACCATCTTACTCGGCCGCCATTTCCGCTAGCTCGGCCAGACGTAGGAACTGGCTCTCCATTCGTGCCCATCGAGCTTTCAACCGCCCGAAGTCCACCCCATTGCTTGAAGAAGAACGCCACGCCGTTCGTCAGGCACTGGTCGCGCACTTCGCGCACCAAGGCCTTTCCATGGACGCGCGCCCGCCCGCCGCCCGACCCCGACGACAGTGACATTTCTTCTGTCACGGGCCCTGGTTCGGTCAACCCTCTGAGCCTTGATCCTGTCGCCGGGGTCTTTCTTTGTCCGGGGTCGGCGCGGGGCCGCCACCTGATGGGGTCGGATGAGGAGCAGGTCGGCCAATCTAACAACACGCAGTAGCAATGCCCTGCTGAAATGTCATCGGTCTGACCTGGTCCATCGTCCCAGCGACGGGACCTTGCTCCGGGCGGCCGATGTCTCGAACCGCCCGAACCTGTGATCTCCTTTTGTTAGCGGGCTGCGGCGGCGGCCTTGTCGGCGATAAAGCCTGTCCCGTCGGCCAGCATCCGGTGCAGCACCACGGCGAGCTTGCGGGCAAGCGCGACCTTGGCCTTCCGCATGCCGGCGCGAGCCGCCAGGCGCATACCCCAGCTCTTCATGGTCGAATCCTTGACCGGCCGGGTCAGAATGACGTTGGCGGCCTCGTAGAGCGCGGTGCGCACGCCACCGTCGCCAATCTTGGAGATGCGGCCGGTCACGTCGGTCTCGCCCGATTGATACCTTTTCGGGGTCAGCCCGAAATGTGCGCCTACGGCCTTGGAGGATCGGAAGCGCCCGGGATCGTCAATGGCTGAGGCATAGGTCAGCCCGACGATTGCGCCGACGCCGGGTGCGGTCATCAGCAGCCGCACGCGGCGATCCTCGCGGGCCAGAGATCGCAGGCGCTTATCGAGCTGCTGCCATTGCTCGAACAGCGTGCCGCGCGCCGCGAGCAGTGCCTCGGCAATCGTCGACAGCGTGGGATGTCCGGCGACTAGTTCGCGGACCCGGCTTGCAAAGGTTCGCGGTGTCGTCGGGCCAACTTTCAGCCCAAAGCCGCGTAGCACTCCGCGCAGGCTCATCTCGACGTCATGGTTCTTGGTCTGCAGCAGCTTTCGCGCCGTCAGCAGCGCCCGCACCTCCTGCGCCGGCAAGGATTTGCAGTGCACCGGACGGAACCAGCCGAGCCGCATCAGCTGAGCGATGCCGCGTGCATCCTTGCGGTCGGTCTTGACCGGCATTGCCTTGAACGCGTCCCGGACGTGCCGGGTCTCGAGCAATTCGACCGACAACCCCGCTTCGCGCATGCCTGCATAGAGCCATTGCGACAGCGGTCCAGCCTCCAGCCCGATCCGCGTCACCTCAAGCCCCAGACTGCGGAACCACCCGATCAGAACCTCAGGCTCGCTGGCCACCTTGGCCTCGCGGATGATCCGCCCCGTACCGTCGACAACGCACAGGCTCGCGCTTTCCAATGACACGTCGATACCGGCATAGTGCTCCATGGTCGTCCCTCGATGATGTTTGGAGCAGGCCGAGCCTGACTCCGTTTTCAACGCCATCACTCTGAGGGACGGCCACTGCCGCAACCACGGTCGGTTGCCGGCCCGTGACCCCATCTAAATGGCACAGACGGTGACATCTCTATTCGGTGGACACAGCCGGCCATCCTAGCACCGCAGCCGGCTTGATCGGGTTATATTTGTTGTCGGGTTCGGGTAATCGAAGACTGCCGGTAATGCGTTGCCGGCAAAGGGAGCTCCCGCATGACGTTGCCGATACGCCAGGAAATAATCGCGCTATGGCGCAGACGGCGCCGGCTGATCGCCAAATCCTGGTGC
>CAVPTU010000057.1:0-56694 GCA_963708565.1 uncultured Alphaproteobacteria bacterium | reverse complement strand
GCTCGGCGCCTATCAATTTGACGCATTACGTGGCCCTAATCGATACTGGCGCTTCGTGCACCTCCATATCGGCGAAGGTCATCAGCGACCTATCGCTGACCCCCATCGGCAAACAACCAGTCGGTGGCATTCATGGGCATCAGCCCACGAACGCTTACCAGTTCCAGGTGGCAGTCCTGTTCCCGCAAGGCCAACTCGCCAGCGGTGTTATGAACGCACAAATTTCGGTCCACGCGGTGACGGGTGCTGAGTTGTGCCACCTAGCCCGGGTGTGTTCGACGTCCTGTTGGGTAGAGACGTGATCTGCCGGGGTTCGCTGTCGTTATCGTTCGATGGCCATGCCATCATCTGCCTATAGGCAACTGGCCGCCTGAGACGCGCTTGCCCCCAGGGCGGCCGCTCTGCCGACCGCTTATCACTGCCGGCGGGCTTGCAAACTGGTGTGCCTGGGGGATGGATCAATGGGTGAGGACGCGTCACCGCCAGTAAACTCCGGTCCAGGTAGCCGATCTGATGCCAAGGGTTGGGTGGGCATATTGATCGGCGCTGCTGGTCTGATCGCCGGCTACATCTATTATCTCTGGACAATCAGCTCCCCGGAAGTCAGTTGGTGGTCAACAAACCAAATTGTTTTTAGTGCTGAAAGCTCGTATTGAGATATTCGGCTGCTCGATCGCACAGGCGCGCAGATAGACCATGATGTGTATGCCCTTAACCTATCAGTTTCGAATACTGGGACGGCATTGCTAGAGCGTGCGAACGATGTGAATTCTCTAGTGCGCTCGCCGCTTGCGATCACCCTTCCCCAGGTCGCTGCTGCTGATGAGGAGGCGCGTATCATTAGCGCATCAATAGTCGCTCTTTCGGAGCAACCGCCCGTGAAGCTGACGTGCGAGCTAATAAAGGACGGGGTTTCCATCAATTGGGAACATCTCGATCCGCGCACCGGTTTCCGCGTGCTAATGCTCTATACGGCACTGCATCAGCTAACTCCCGCTGTGGCCATTTCTATCGTCGGCACACGTGGTCCAACCCACGTTGTCCTTGCCCCACGGGTGCGAGAAGTTGAGCAAGGGCATTGGTGGTGGGTATTCATAGTACCATTAGGGTTCGCTGTCGTTGGAGCCATCTCTGCGATAATTCGTAATGCTTTGGAGAAAACAAGGCTTTTCGAGCTTTTCGAGCGTCTCGGAGCTTCCTTGCGCACACGTCCGGCGGTTGAAGCAATGTACACCTGTCTAGTCTATTGGGGCTATAACAGTCGTTCTTTTAATCGTTTATCGTACCACTTTGTTAGGTTTCTGGCAAAACGAATTTCCCCCTAATGAGCCTCCGCTTGCCGTTGAAACGCCGGTACCACATGCGCCTTGCTCCAGTTCCTGATCGATGTGGAGTTTGATCGATCGGACGTTGCTGGCGTAGCCCTCCGCCTGAGCGCCCTGTCCGCGTCAGTGTCGAGCGCACTGCGCAGTTGTTCCCCAGGTCATCCCTGGGCGCTGACGGATCAGCTCATAGCTTCCCAGCGATCAGGAGAACGAATAGACACAGCAGCGCAAGAATGCCGACGACAGCCAACCACGGCGCGCTTCGGCGAGGTTCGTCGGACCGACGTTCCGGTAACTCCGCGCCATTCCAGGAGAAGTTAGGCATCCACCGCTCCATCAGTCGCCACCGGCACCATGCTTGCGGCTGCGGAACGTCCGTGTCGAGATGATCGAAGGGACTAGGCAGGTATTGAGGAGGCGGGCGAGCGCATTTAGCGGGGAACACCGTCATGTCCGCCGGCTGCTCGACCGGATAGAAGACGACCTTATCGTCCGATTGGACCCGCTCTATGTATCCGACCAGCTCGAGCCGCTTCAGCGGGCGGTGTACGTCGGTGCCGAGCGCCGCCCGCAGCTCGGCCAGGCTGATGCCCGGACGCTGGCGCACTAACGCATCGACTTGATAGACCCTCGCCATAGTGGGGCCATGCTTTACAGCCCCAACACGGAGTCGGAACAAGTGAAAAGCTCTAGGCAACCGGCCGCCAATACGGCATTGGGTCAGGATGGGGGCCGACGGACGCGGCTTTTGATGGGATGCTGATCAGAAATACGGTGGGGGAGAGCTAGAAATGCCGCAGGCATTGGCTGGAATTCGCGTGATCGACATGACGCACAATCAGGCGGGACCCGCCTGCGCGCAGATCCTGGGCTTTCTCGGCGCCGATGTGATCAAGCTGGAGGAGCCGAAGGGCGGCGACGTCGCCCGCACCAACATGCGCGACCGCACCGACAGCGACAGCCTGTTCTTTCTCATCCTGAACGCCAACAAGCGCAGCCTGACGCTGAATCTGAAGACCGACGAGGGCAAGCGGCTGTTCAAGCAGGTGATCGCGCAGTCCGACGTTCTGTTGGAGAATTTCGGTCCCGGCGCGCTCGACCGGCTTGGGCTCGGCTACAAGGAGCTGTCGCAGCTGAACCCGCGGCTGATCTACGCCACGATCAAGGGCTTCGGCACCTATGGCCCGTATAGCGGCTTCAAGAGCTTCGAACCGATCGCGCAGGCGATGGGCGGCGCGATGAGCGTCACCGGATTTCCCGAGAACCCGCCGACCTATATCTACCCCGCGATCGGCGACTCCGGCACCGGCATGCACATGGCGATCGGCATTCTGGCCGCGCTCCAGCAGCGGCATCAGACCGGCCGCGGCCAGCACGTCGAGGTGTCGATGCAGGACGCCGTGGTCAACCTGATCCGCGTCAGCCTGCGCGACCATCAGCGCTCCGGCCATCCCATGCCGCGCAACGGCAATCAGCTCGGCCGCACCGTGCCGGGCACCACCTATGCCTGCGCGCCGGGCGGTCCCAACGACTACGTGTATATCTTCGCGCAACCACAGATGTGGAAGGCCGTGCTGAACGTGATGGGCCAGCCGGAACTGGCCGACGATCCACGCTTCGCCACGGCCGATGCCCGCTGGGAGAACCGTGAGGCGCTGAATGGAATCGTTGAGGCCTGGACGCGCCGGCGCGGCAAGCACGAGGTCATGCGGCTGATGGGTGAGGCAGGCGTTCCCTGCGGCGCGACGCTGGATACCGGCGAGGTGCTTGCCGACCCGCACCTGCACGCACGCGACATGATCGTCGACGTCGAGTATCCGACGCGCGGAACCTACCAGACAGTCGGCTGTCCGGTGAAGCTATCGGACTCGCCAGCCGAGGTAACGCGGCCGCCGCTGTTGGGCGAGCACACGGCGGAGGTGTTGGAGGCGCTGTGCGGCGTTACCGCTGACGAAGTGCAGAAACTGCGCTCACAGGGCGTGGTGTGACGAACGCGCGGCTCCGCCAGAGTCCTAGGCCGCCAGTTCCAGTATCTCCCGCACCTGAGCAGGCCCCGTGATCCTGCGCGGATTGCGCGGCACCCACGGCGTGCCCATCGCCTGTTCGGCCATGCGATCGAACGCATCGGGCCCGACATTCACCGCATGCAGGCTCCGCGGCATGCCCAGCCCCGCGATGAATGCGTCCAGCACATCCGCGGCGTCCTCGCCGGGATGGCCCATCGCTGCCGCCACCAGCGCCTGACGCTCCGCGTTCGCCGACCTGTTCCACCGCATCACCGCCGGCAGCATGATGCATGACGTGTGGCCGTGCGGAATGTCGAACACCGCGCCCAGCACGTAGCCGATGCCGTGGCTGGCACCCATCGGCACGCCGCCGGCCAGGGGGCCCATCGACAGCCATGAACCCATCTGACAATCCAGCCGCGCCTGGAGGTCCGCCGGATCCGCCTTCACACGCGGCAGCCCGCTTGCCAGCAGCGCCAGACCGCGCAGCGCCTGCGCATCGGCGTACGGATGCGCCTCGTTGGAACAGATGCCCTCGACGCAGTGATCCACCGCGCGGATGCCGGTGGACAGGAACAGCCATTCCGGCGTGTGCACGGTGATCGCCGGATCGAGCATCACCGCGCGCGGAATGATGCGCGGATGGCGGAACAGCTCCTTCACCTTGTGCCGTTCATCGGTGACGCCGGCGATGGCGGAGAACTCGCCTGCCGACAGCGTGGTCGGCACCGTGATCTGCCGCACCGAGGGCGGGTCGCAAGGCGGCGGCGCGCCGTTCACCGGACGCAGCGCATCGAGCGCATCGGGTGTGCGTACGTCATTGGCGAGGCAGAGCTGCACCGCCTTGGCGCCGTCGGTGATCGAGCCGCCGCCGATGGTGACGATCAGGTCCGCGCCCGCCTCGCGGGCCTGTTCCGCCGCGTCGATCACCGCGCGGCGTGGCGTATGCGGCGGCATCCGATCGAACACGCCGACGCAGCGATTGCCCAGAGCGCCGCGAACCTTGTCGATCTCGTCGGTCCCGCGCTGCAGCGTGCCGCTCACCATCAGGAACACCCGCTGCGCATCCCGCGCCTGCTCGGCCACGGCCTGCGCGGCCGGCACGCCGAAGACGACCTCCTCCATCTGGCTGAACACGACGCGTCCGGTTCGCGGCATGGCGTTCTCTCCCGTTGGATGCCCTATTATAGCCGCGGCACCAGGCATGGGGAACGCGATGGAGTATCGTAATCTCGGCAGCTCGGGACTGCGCGTGTCGCTGGTCGGCCTGGGCTGCAACAACTTCGGCCGCCGCATCGACTATGCCGCATCGCAGCCCGTCGTGCACAAGGCGCTCGACCTCGGCGTCACCCTGTTCGACACCGCGGATGTCTATCGCAGCGCGATCGGCGGCTCGGAGGAGTTCCTTGGCCGCGCGCTGGGTCCTCGCCGCAAGGATATCGTGCTCGCGACCAAGGTGAGCATGCCGACGGACGACGGACAGCGCGGCGCATCACGTCGGATCATCATCGCCGGGGTCGAAGCAAGCCTGCGGCGATTGAACACCGACTGGATCGATCTCTATCAGCAGCATCAGCCCGATCCGCTGACGCCGATCGAGGAGACGCTGCGCGCGTTCGACGACCTCATCCGCCAGGGCAAGGTGCGCACCATCGGCTGTTCGAACCAGAAGGCGTGGCAGGTCGTCGAGGCACACTGGACATCGCGAACCCTCGGGCTTGCGCCATTCGTGTCCTGCCAGGACGAATACAGCCTGCTGATGCGCCGCGCCGACCGCGAGCTGATCCCGATGATGCAGCGATACGGCATCGGCCTGCTGCCATACTATCCGCTGGCGAGCGGTGCGCTCACCGGCAAGTACCGCCGCAACACGCCGATGCCCGAAGGCGCGCGGCTCAAGGTGCACGGCGCGCGCTACGGCGATCGCTTTCTCAATGACACCACCTGGCCCGTCGTCGAGCGTCTGGCGGAGTTCGCGGAAGCGCGTGGCCGGACGCTGCTGGAGCTCGCCTTCGGCTGGCTTGCGGCGCGGCCCTGTGTCTCCAGCATCATCGCCGGCGCCACGAAACCCGAGCAGTTGGCCGCGAACGTCCGTGCCGCCGACTGGCATCCGACACAGGCCGAGATGCAGGAAATCGACCGGATCACCGCGCCCACTTGATCGGCCTGCCTTACCTGCTAGCTTCCGCCGCCCGACATGACAACTCACGACCCCGTCCGCTTCGTCGCCAAGAACATGCGCGTCGATCTCCGGTTGATCGCCGAGATGATCGCGCCCGGCTCACGCGTTCTCGACATCGGCTGTGGCGATGGGATGCTGATCGATCATCTGTCGCGCACCAAGGGCTGCGACGCACGCGGGATAGAGATCGACATGACCGAGGTGATCCGCGCCGTGGCGCACGGCATGCCGGTGATGCACGGCGACGCCGACACCGACCTCGCGCACTATCCCGACGGCGCGTTCGACTACGTCGTGCTGTCGCGCACGCTTCAGGCGGTGGAGCAGCCGCGTGTCGTACTGCGCCAGATGCTGCGCATCGCCACCCGCGCGGTGGTGAGTTTCCCGAACTTCGGTCACTGGCTGGTGCGCTGGCAACTGGTCAGCACCGGGCGGATGCCGGTGACGCCCGCCTGGGACCGGCCGTGGCACGAGACGCCGAACATCCACCCGTGCACGATCCGCGACTTCTTCGCCTTGTGCGAGCACGACGGCTATGTGGTGGAGAGCTGGCTCGCCGCCGATGACGCCGGTAGACGCACGCCGTGGCGGCGATTTCCGCGACTCGCCAATCTGTTCGGCGAACAGGGGCTGTTCCTGCTGCGTCGCGTCGGTGGCCAATCACTGGGCGGATTGACGGCGCAAGCGGCATCGCATTAGGGTGCGTCCCGCCGGGATCGCCCGGCCCTCGCGATTTGTCCGGCCGGATTGCGGCGAGGTGAAACAAGCGCGCTAAAGAGGCCAGCGGACAGCCCATCAGACGGGCTCAAGCTGCTCCACCGGTCGGGCCAGATGTTCAGAGGGCCCAGACGATGACCACCAATCCAGCCGGCTACCGCACCGCCACCCAGCTCGTGCAAGGCGGCGTGCAGCGCAGCGCGTTTGGCGAGACCGCGGAGGCGCTGTACCTCACCTCGGGCTATGTCTATGACAGCGCCGAACAGGCCGAGGGCACGTTCGCCGGCACGGTCGATCACTACCAGTATTCGCGCTTCGCCAACCCGACGGTGTCGATGCTGGAGGAGCGGCTCTGTCTGATCGAGGGCGCCGAAGCCTGCCGCACCACGGCAACCGGCATGGCGGCGGTCAATGCGGCGCTGCTCGCGCATCTGAAGGCCGGCGACCGCGTCGTGGCGTCGCGCGCGCTGTTCGGCTCCTGCCACTGGATCGTCTCGACGCTGCTGCCGAAATTCGGCATCGCGACCGAGTTCGTCGATTGCGCCGATCTCGCGCAATGGCGCGCGGCGCTGTCGCGTCCCGCCCAGCTCGTGCTGCTGGAGACACCGTCCAACCCGATGCTGGAGCTGGTGGACCTGCGCGCGGTCGCCGATCTCGCGCATGCGGCGGGCGCGATCGTCGTGGTGGACAACGTCTTCGCCACCCCGCTGTTGCAGCAGCCGCTGAAGTTCGGCGCCGACGTGGTGGTGTATTCCTGCACCAAGCACATCGACGGCCAGGGGCGCGTGCTGGGCGGCGCGGTGCTGGGCAGCCGCAAGTGGATCAACGAGACGCTGCAGCCGTTCATCCGCAACACCGGGCCGGCGATGTCGCCGTTCAACGCCTGGGTGCTGCTGAAGGGGCTGGAGACGCTGGCGCTGCGCGTCGACGCCGCCTGCCGCGGCGCCGCGGCGATCGCCGAATTCCTGGCCGCGCAGCCCGAAGTGACGCGCGTGTGGTACCCGACGCGTGCCGATCATCCTCAGCAGGCCTTGGCATTGCAACAGATGACGGCGGGCGGGACGGTCGTGACCTTCGAGGTGGCGGGCGGCAAGGACGCGGCGTTCAGCGTGATGAATGCGTTCGGCCTGATCGCGGTATCGAACAATCTGGGTGATTCGAAGTCTCTGGCGACGCACCCCGCCACCACCACCCACATGCGCATCGGTCCGGAGGAGCGCACGAAGCTGGGCATCACCGATGGTGTGATCCGCCTCTCCGTCGGGCTCGAGGATGCCGCGGACCTGAAGGACGACCTGGCCCAGGCGCTGGCCACCATCGGCAACGTCACCGCGCAGGCCGCCGACTGACGCGACGGGCAGGTGGGACCCGCCGAACGGGCCCGGGGTACTGCGCCACTATGGGATCTCCCGTCAGGAGCGTAATTCCTTCAATTGTTGCCTGTGCGATCAAGATACGATCGAACGGGTCCTTGTGAATCGGTGGCAGTAGATCGACCGCCACGGCGTGTTCGCTGGTGATCGCGAGCTCGCCGTAGCCGTTGTCGAAGAGTGCGCGCCGCAGCAATCTGGGATCGACCTGAAAATCGTCACGACCGAGCCCGCGCTTGATCGCGATCTCCCACAGACTCGCTGCACTGAACAGGAGCGAATTGTCGGCGTCGTCGAGCAGGGTACGTGTAGCAGCTTGAATGCGATTAGGTTCACCTGCCGCCCACAGCAGCAGGTGCGTGTCCAGCAGCAGCCTCACGTGTCGCCGTCGCCGAACAGGCGTGCAATCGCGGATCGGCCCATCTCGTCGAAATCGTCCGGCACCGAGATGAGGCCTGTCATGAAGCCCAGGCGCCTGACCTGCCCCGCAGACGGGGCATCGAGCGCCACGACCTTCACCAGCGGCCTGCCCGCCTTGGCGATCACGAACGGCTCGCCCTTGGCGGCCTGGTCGACGAGGCGCGACAGATGCGTCTTCGCTTCGTGTATGTTCACGGTGCGCACATCCGCCTCCGATTGGACTAAGTCAGTTTAGTCTAGTTCACCGGTGATTGCAACGCGCCCAACCGAAGCGACTCGTGCACGACCATAACTCCACTCTACTGGACAACGCCCCTTCTCTCGCCTTCTATCGCCTCACCCAGCGAACCGGTCGTGCCATGGCGGAAACCTATTCCAAGATCACTCACAGCGTCCGCGTCACCGTGCGGTCCTTCTACCTGGAGGACCAGTCGGAGCCGGACGACAGCCACTTCGTCTGGGCCTATCGCGTGAAGATCGAGAACCAGGGGCGCGAGCCGGTGCAGTTGCTGCGCCGCACCTGGCAGATCACCGACGCGCGCGGACGCACGCAGCACGTGCACGGCGCCGGCGTGGTCGGCGAGCAGCCGCTGCTCGAGCCGGGCGAGAGCTTCGAATACACCTCGGGCACGCCGCTCGACACGCCGTCGGGCTTCATGGTCGGCGCCTACCACATGGTGGTGCCGTCCTCCGGCGAGAACTTCGACGTCGCCATCCCGGCGTTCAGTCTGGACAGCCCGCACCAGAGCGGTAGGGTGCATTGACCGCCAAACGGGTTGTGTGCCCGCTGGCTCGCCTTATATCCCCACCGGCGGCGTCAGGCTTTCGCGCCGCTCCCTACACCCTCCTGGGAGGAATTGCGCGGTGAACATCGTCACGCCTGTCGCCCGCGCGGCAACCGACGCCTCGACCGACCGACCGACACGCGAGGAGACCGAAGCGGCCATTCGCACTCTGCTCCGCTGGGCCGGCGATGACCCATCGCGCGAAGGGCTCGTCGACACGCCCGCCCGCGTCGCCCGCGCCTACGAGGAGTTCTTCGCCGGCTACGCGATCGATCCGGTCGCGCTGCTCGAGCGCACCTTCGAGGAGACCGACGGCTACGACGAGATCGTGCTGCTGCGCGACATCCGGCTGGAAAGCCATTGCGAGCACCACATGGTGCCGATCATCGGCCGCGCCCACGTCGCCTATCTGCCGCACCGCCGCGTGGTCGGCATCAGCAAGCTGGCGCGCGTGGTGGACGCCTATGCGAGGCGGCTGCAGATCCAGGAGAAGCTGACCGCGCAGATCGCCAACACGATCCAGCAGGTGCTGGAGCCGCGCGGCGTCGCGGTGGTGATCGAAGCGGCGCACCAGTGCATGACGACGCGCGGCGTGCACAAGCCTGGCGTGACCATGGTGACCAGCCGCATGCTGGGCGCGTTCCGCGACGACCCGACGACGCGGCGCGAAGTGCTGGCGATGATCGGCAACGGCAAGCGCGATGGGCGGCGAGCACTGAGCCCGCCGCCCGGTTCCATCACTCCGGATGGAAGACCAGCGTCCTGATCTCGATGCTCTCGCGCGGCAGGGCATCCGCCGGCGTGGTCGGATCCTCGAACGCCGTGTGCGGCGCGAAGCGGGCCCGGCCGTCGGTCGCTGAATCGAAGCACTTCAGCAGCAATGCCTCGTCCGGTTGCATCTCCGGCACGTAGAACCAGCGATGCGCCGGATTGTAGGTGACGCCATAGGTCTCGCCGACGCGGTTCTGATACACCAGATCGGACGGCACGAGGTCGCCGGGCGCCACCGAGCCGGCGTCGCACACCGCGAGCGGTGCATCGCGCAGCGGGCCACGGATCGGCCGCCACAGATTGATCACCTGCACGCGTCCGCGCAGCAGCTCCTCGGCTTCATCGCCGAAGAAGTCGCGCACCCGCTGCGGTCCGGACTTCGCCGTGTGATCGACGTGCACGCCGGTCGCCGGCTGGCGCGGCGTCCCAGGCACCCGATCGGCAACGCCGCGCACGCGCCGGCGCAGCGTATGATCGAAGATGAACACCTTGCTGGCGCCGGTCGCTTCGGCCAGCACGCGCTGCACTTCGGGATAGTAGACCCGGCGCACCTCGTCCTCGTCCCAGAAGTCGTGCACGGCGCTTGCGTTTCGCAGCACCGCGAAGCCCTCGCGGTCGAGCGTGACGTCGTCGATGACGGGACGCACGTCATGGATCGAGACCGTGTGCGTCTCGCGTTGCGAGTTCGATCGAGGCACGCCGGGCGGCGGGTCGAAGGTATAGTTGCGCGGCCGCTCCGCCATCGGGGCGAGATAGTTCAACGCGGCATCGACATGCGGCAGGTGGGCAAACCGGTCACCGGTCATCTGTTCGTTCTCCTCGTGGTTGAGTGTGTCAGCAGCCTCAGCACGGCGGCAGCGCGCGCCAGAATGGGGCGGAGAGCTCGCGATACACATCGGCAGTCGAAGCGCCGAAGTCCGCCAGTTCGCGCTCGGTCAGGCTGGCCAGCACCCGCCGCTCGCGGCTGCGCTGCCGCCAGGCCCGCACCGTCGATGCGATCCGCGCCAGCAGGCTACGATGGCGGTCACCCCACGGCCGCGCCGCGAGTGGCTGAGAATTTATCAGGGATGTCTGGGCAAGCCCGGTCATAGCCGTCGCTCCTGTCATGAGAACCTCGCTTGAAGTGGCGCTGCACACCGGACCCGACAAACGACAGTTTGTCAGTCTTCGCATGAGGCGAACTCATGCTAGACTGGCGCCATGGCGACCCTTCCCTCGCTCACCGGGCTACGCGCCTTCGAGGCGGCCGCGCGGCACCTCAGCTTCACCCGCGCGGCCGAAGAACTGAACGTTACCCAGACCGCGATCAGCCACCTGATCCGGCGACTGGAAGAGCAACTCGGCATCCGCCTGTTCGTGCGCCGCAATCGAGCGCTGGAACTGACCCGCGAGGCGGAGTCCTATCTGCCCGCGGTGCGCGGTGCGTTCGAGGACCTGCGGCGTGCGACGGAACGATTGCGCCGACCGGAGCGCGAAGGCCTGCTGACTGTCAGCACCACGGCCTCGCTCGCCGCCAAATGGCTGGTGACACGCGTGGCGGCGTTCCAGGACGCCAATCCCGGCATCGAGGTGCGGATCACCACATCGTCGCACCTGGTGGATTTCCAGCGCGACGAGGTGGACATGGCGGTGCGCTACGGCCGTGGCAACTGGCCGGGACTGCGCACGGACTGGCTGATGGCCGAGGACATGTTCCCGGTGTGCAGCCCCTCGCTGGTGACGGGCGAGAAGCCGCTGCGCGCGCCCGAGGACCTGGCACACCACACCCTGCTGCATGCGACGGCGTCGCGCGAGGACTGGCAGCTCTGGCTGACCGCCGCCGGCCTGCCGGTCTCGCTCGCGACGCGCCGCGGCCTGAGCTTCGACCAGAGCTTCATGGCGATTCAGGCGGCGGTCGATGGCCTGGGCGTCGCGCTCGGCCGCACCCGCTTCGTCGAAGCCGACATTGCCGCCCGCCGTCTCGTGGTGCCGTTCAATGTCGTGCTGCCGGCGGATGCCGGTTTCTACATCGTGGCGCCCGAGGCGACCGCCGATACGCCGAAGATCGCGCTGTTCCGCGAGTGGCTGATCGGATCCGTGGCGCCAGGCGCCGTCGCGCCGCCACCGCCTTTATAAGAAAGAATTAACCGCAAATAAGGAGCAGATGCACGCAAAACACGCAAATAGAGAGAATGAACTATTTGCGTGTTTTGCGTGCATCTGCTTTTACATTTGCGGTTAAAGCTTTCTTCCTTTCTGCCTACTCGGCTGCCGTCACTGGCGCATGTTCCCGCAGCCGGTGCCGGCCGCTTCGTAGTGAATGCGGACGTCGCCTCTTTCGTAGAACGGCATTGCAGTTCCTCCTTGCGGTTGCGCTCAGGCGGTTCGCACAAACTTGTCCACGCTGCGGTCCACGGTCAATCCGGCGTAGATGTCGCCACGCGAATCCACGCCGACGCCGTGGACATGGCGGCTCTCCATGCGCGCAAGCACATTTCCCGCCGCATCGCGCACGCAGACATACGCCGGCTTGTCGCCATCCTCCTGCTCGGCAATGTAGTAGTTGCCGTCCTTGCCGCGCGTGATGTCGTTCGGCCCGCCCATGCCGGTCCACAACGCCAAGATAGTCGCCGTCCGGTGAAAAGATCTGGATGCGCTTGTTCGCCCGGTCGGCCACATAAAGCTTGCCGTCGGAATCGAACGCGATGCTGTGCGGCAGGTGGAATTCTCCTGGCCCCTTGCCGGGCGAGCCCCATGACGTCACGAGTTCTCCGTCGCGCGTAAAGCGGTGCACCCGCGCGTTGCGGTAGCCGTCGGTCACGTAGATGTCTCCGTTGGGATGCGCCATCATCTCGGTCGGGTGATTGAATGGCCCCGCCGCGCGTTCCGCTAGCCACGGAGACCCCGTGCATCCGGTGTCGGAATGCACGCCGCGCTCGCCGAGTTCCAGCAGGGGTTTGCCATCCAGCGTGAACGACTTCGCGACCGAGTCCGACCGATCGGTTGTATATACGACATCGTCGACGATCTTCAGGCCATGCGGGTCGGTGACCTCGCCGCTGCCCCAGGCGCCCAGGTACTTCCCATCGCGGTCGAACACCACGACCGGAGGATCCTTGCGCTGGAAGACGTAGACGCGATCCTGTGAATTGGTCGCCACCCGGCTGACCAGCCCGAACCTTTCTCCGCTGGGCAATTTGAGGAAATCGCGTACCAGCTCATACGTCTGTGCCATTGCTGTCCTCCTCCCGGAATAACCCGCGCGTCAGATGCCAACCGACGCGGCGGTCTTCACCGAGGGACTTTACTCCGGCAATCCCACCTGAGATAGCGCGCCGGCCAGCATGGCCATGCGTTCCGGTGTTGTGATATTCCCGGAAGCCAATCCGCTGATCGTAAAGCCGGGCTGCAATTCAAGCAGCACCGCAGCCAGCGACCGTGCTCAGAGAGATAACGGTATCGATGCCTACTCACGCAAGATGATATCGAGGTCCGGCCATCGCGAGGAGGACCGGTCGGCTTCGGATAGACCGCTTTGGGTGGATCCCGGCCGGTCCGCTTGCGGGCCAGGATGCGTCGGGATCGGACATTCGGGTCAGCCGGGAGAGCACGGCGCACGCGTGTTCGATGCGCAGTCGTGCTTCTGTCGGCCCTGGGTAATATGCGGTGTGTGCGAGCTGTGGTTCGGCGTGCAATTTCGGTGCAGCGTGTCCGTCGTATACCACCCAAGCCACTGCACACCCCAACGCCGCGCGCGGCGATAGCACTGTGAGCACGAGAAGATCAGCAATTCAGCTCCGCAGGTTCTCTCGCATCGTGCAGCCGGCGTAATCCTTGCGGAACACGCCGCGCCGTTGCAGTTCGGGCACGACCATGCGTCCGAACTCCTCGAACATGCCAGGGAATATCGTCGGTGCGACGACGAAGCCGTCGCAGCCACCCGACTCGAATAGGTCCTGCATGTAATCGGCGACCAGCGCGGGCGTGCCGCACATTGGAGTTTTTCCCCGCCGCTTCGCTTCCTCAAAGCTGATGCCTTCGGACTTCATGATCTGATGAAGCCGATCCTCCAAACCCTGATGGCCCTGCGCCTTCTTGGCTGCGGCAATACCGTCCGCCTCATGCACCTGGCTGAGATCCGCCCCGATCATTGCCGAATTGGTGGCAATCTCCAATTCCGGGCTGGCCAGCGAATTGAGATGGTCGAGCCGTTCGCGGGCAATCGCCTCGGTCTCGCCCAGCACCACCGAGATCCAGGCCAGCACCGCACAATCCTCCGCCGCGCGGTCACGCAGGACAATGCGGGATTTGAGGTCGTCATAGAGCGCGATCGCGCTTGGCTTGTCGGCCGGCGAACAAAAAATCGCTTCGGCCCAGCGTGCCGCGAACTCGCGCCCCCGTGGTGAAGAGCCGGCCTGCATCAACACCGGCCGCCTTTGCGGGCTGGGCGGGATCGACAGCGGCCCTCGTGTGCTGATGTACTCCCCACGATAGTTGGCGTAGTGCACCTTGCGCGGGTCGATGAACAGACCGCGCGCCTTGTCCATCACAAGTGCGTCTTGGTCCCAGCACTCCCACAGCGCACAGCAAGCCTCGACCACCTCATCGCCGCGGTTGTAGCGCAAATCCTTCTCCGGCAGTTCCTCCATGCCAAAGTTGCGTGCCTCGAAGTCAGTGCTGGAGGTGACGATGTTCCAGCAAGCCCGGCCGCCCGACAAAATGTCGAGAGAGGCCAGCGTGCGCGCCAAATGGTATGGATGGTGGAAAGTCGTGGACAGCGTAGCGCCGAGTCCCAGATGCTGGGTGGCCTGCGCCATGATCGGCAGAACGGTCAACGGGTCGAGGTAGGAGAGCTGCCCGCCATGCTGAAGGTAAGCGCGGGGGTTGCCCTCATAGATGTCGGGGATGCCTTGCGTATCGGCATAGAAGCAGCCATCGAAGCGGGCGTCCTCCAGCACGCGGGCGATATGCGCATAGCGACTTGGGTTGAAGATGTCCTGCAAGGCCGCATGCGGATGCCGCCAGCTGCCGGAATGCATGGCGCTGGGGCCCGTCTTCAGATAGGCCATCAAGTGCATCTGGCGCGGCATTGCGGCGATCTCCTGCGTGCGAGGCGGGCAGCTATGCCATTCATCACTTCGCTGGCATGCTTCGGCAGGACGTCGATGCCGTCAAGCACCCGCTGAAACAGAGATGGAGCAATGGTCCACCAAATGTGGGCCGGAGCCAATGTTCAACACCGATTGACACGCGAGCCAGCGCGGCGGCGTTGCTAAAGGGAATTCTTGGGGGGAAGACGTTCGACTTCCGGTGAGCATGGCGAAGGCCACTGGAATACGCGGTCCCGGTCGCTGGTTTCTATCCCGCGGCGCCAAACGCGCTGCCTGCCGAGCCGCTACCGCCGTTTTACACATGAAGATCGGAGCGCCGCGACCCCCGACGGAGCTGTGTGATGTTGCTGTTTCGCCTCGTCAGAATTGGACTGCCGCGCGACAGCCTTGAGCTGATCACGGGCCTGCTCATGCTGAGTATGGCGGCGGCCCTGCTGGGCTGGTCCGTTCCGCGGCTGACGCAGGTGTTTCTATCCGATGAACAACTTGTTCCAACGACACATATTTCGGCCGGCTCGAATTGCGAGTTCCGCCAGAAAAACCGGATCGAATTCAACGTCGATGCCAGGACGCCCGCGACTTTCACCTTGGCTTTCCGTGAGATTGCGCCGGCATCAGCATCGCATCCTTGCGAATATATCTACGTCCGGTTCCCGGGCCGCCTCGACCATGCATACGCCGATGCACTGTCGGGCCCGGTGAGCGCGGTTGAGAACCGAGAGGACATTTACCAGCGTTCACCAGGTAAGCAGCCGCTGGTCGGAAGCGCATTCCTTGACGCTTCGCACGGAGAGGAGGCGAGATTCACGGTGGCCGTCAGAAACCTGCCGGAGCGGCTCCGTACGGGGGACATCTACATGAAGGGCGAGCTTGGCGCACTGCTGCACCGTACGTCGTTTTCGGACAGGGTTCTGCACTACTGGGTCAGGCTTCCCGGAAGCCACATTCGCGAAGGCTGTCAAACCGAAAGCGAATGTGAGGACGACTACCTTGTGGACAATCCCGACGTGGCCTCGATCGACCTCATCTTTTCCTGGGATCTCGGAATCAAGTCCATTTTGCTTGCGAAATCGGCCGAAGCTCTTACTCGTCAGGGCCAAGTGAAAATCACGACCGCGAGTCTCGCGGGGTCGGTGTTTGTCGAGGACAAGGAGAATGCTCGATCACGCGATGTGATTCTCCTGTATTCCGGCGCTTTGTTCGCAACGGGCATTGCCATAGCAACAGATGGAATCATCGAGCTGATCCGATTTGCCGGTCGCAGGCCGGGGCGCCGCCTCGCGGACGGTACTGAATATGCCCGCCGGACATCGCGCCGTGATCGCCTCAAGGATCGTGACGCTGACGTGGGCGATGATGGCGCGTGACGGTCGGGCATTTTATGCCGCCGCATCCAGAGGATGGACCGTCGATGCTCGCCCTGCGCCAGCTAGCCGAAGTCGTGCACGGAACATCCGCTATTGATATCGCCTGGTAGGCCCGGCCTATAGCCGAGTTGGGTCGATTGCGGCTGTCCGTCCAGGCATTCATCCCCGCTGACGGACGGCCCGGAACACGCCTCGTCCCCAACCGGTCAAAGCCACTGTGCCAAGGTACCCGCTGCCTCGACGGCGCATGTGATGTCGGTGGCGGATTTGCTTGCGCGGCTGACAAGCGGCCTCGTCTCAAAGGACGCACCCTCGCGAGCGGCTTGAGTTCCGCCAGCCTGCAACGGACCGTCGCGCACCTCGACGAGGCGCGCGCGGTCGAAGCCGTTGAACGCGGTGCGCATGCAGCCGCCATAGGCGCCGAGCTGGCCGATCTCGATCCAGTCTCCCTCGGCCACGTCGGCAGGCAGATGGAACGGCCCGCGCATCGCATCGGCGCTGTCGCAGGTCGGCCCGAAGAACGCGTAGCCGACCAATGCACCCGATGGCGCCGGCCCATCGGGCCGCACCAGCCGCACCGGATAGCGAAAGCCGAGAGGACCGGCATCCGCCAGCGCGCCGTAGACGCCGTCGCTGATGTACAGCGCATTGCCGCGCCGATGCTGCACCTGCACGACCACCGATGTGCCACCGGCAACCAGAGCGCGGCCGGGCTCGGCCCAGAGCCGCGCCTCCGGCAGGCCGAGACGCTCGAAGCCTGCCTCGATTTCCGCGAGGTATGCGCCGAGCGGCGGCGGCTCCACGTCCGGATACGCCACCGGGAAACCGCCGCCGACATCGATCACCTCGATCGCCACGCCGGCATCGCGGATCACCTCGCCGGCCAGGGCCAGCGCATCCCGCCAGGCGAGCGGCTCGAGGCATTGCGAACCGACGTGGAAGGCTCAGCCCGAGACGCGTCGCATGTGGCCGCGCCGCGCGCAGCAACTCCGGCCGCCAGCGCCGGCTGCGCGCCGAACTTGCCGGACAGGTCCAGCACCGCCGGCCCCTTCGGCATCGCAAGGCGCACGATCAGGCCAAGCTCGCCGGCGACACCGGTCGCGGCCGTCTCATGCAGGATCTTCGCCAGCTCCTCGGCGCTGTCGAGCACGAAGTCGCGCACGCCGTGCCGCTCCCACGCCTCGCGGATGGCGCCGCGCGACTTGACCGGGTGCATGAAATGGATCGCGGCGTCGGGAAACATCTGGCGCACCAGCGCCATCTCGCCGATCGACGCGCAGTCGAAATGCGTCACACCGCCGGCGCGGACGGCACGCAGCATCGCCGGCTCCGGGTTGCATTTCACCGCATAGAGCACATCGCCGGGAAATACCTCGACGAACTCGCGCGCCGCCGCCTCGACCACCGCCGGACGCAGGCAGTGCATCGGCTCCTCCGGCCGCTCGATGGCGACCAGTTCGTCGACCGAAGGCAGTGGCGTTGCGGCGCCGGGGAAGCGGCGGCGCAGACGGCGACACGGCAGAGCGGACGCGCAGATGGTTCATGCCGATAATCCTCGCGGGCAGGGGCACACAGACGGTGTCGCCGCGCGATAACGCCGCGGCGACAGACTCAGACGGTGCTGCGAGGACTTCGCATCGCCGCGAACCGATCAGCGAACATAGGCGACTCCCTAACGACCCCGGCCCCACGCTTGGACCGGCCAGACGAAAAGGACGCGTTACGTCGTTGCTGTGCCCCTGAGATTCTCAGTGCGGGGCTCGCGGCACGTGCGATGCGTCAGGCGCCGCTCAACCACGAGGGCCGAGCGGGGATGCGCATATAGGGACTACGACGGTCGGAGAGGCATGCGATGATCGATGGTGTGGTGACTGCTGTCGGCATATCAACGCCGCTGCGCGGACCCGACCAGCGCGAGATACTCCCACGCCACGGTCGCCGCCGCGAGCGCGGTGATCTCCGCAACATCGTAGGCCGGCGCGACCTCGACCACATCCATGCCGGCAAACGCAACGCCGCGCAGCCGGCGCAGGATCGCCTGCGCCTGCCATGACGCCAGGCCGCCGATCTCCGGCGTGCCGGTGCCGGGCGCAAAAGCCGGGTCCAGCGCGTCCACGTCGAAGCTGAGATAGGCCGGCGCCTCTCCGACCACGTCGCGGATACGCCGCGCCACCGCATCGGGACCGAGCGCGTGAACCTCCTGCGCGGTCAGCACAGTGACGCCATGACCGATGCGTCCAGTCCCACACTTCGCGCTGCACCGGCGAGCGGATGCCGATCTGGATCATGCGCCGCGGCTCGACCAGCCGCTCCTCGATCGCGTGATAGAACACCGACCCGTGCCCGTAAGGCTGGCCGAAATTGTCGGGCCAGGTGTCCACGTGCGCATCGAAATGCACCAGCCCGAGACCGCCGCCCACACGGCGCGACAGAGCACGCAGCAACGGCAGGGTGATGCCGTGCTCGCCGCCCAGGGCAATCACATGGCCAAGCCCCGCCACCTGCTGCTCGATCGATTGCAGGCTGGCGGGTATGTCGCCGAGGGCAAGCCGCAGATCGCCGATGTCGGCGACATTCATCGTCGCGGGCTCGACCCAGAATTCCGGATGCGCGCCATCGGTCAGCATCCGGCTGGCGCGCCGGATGGCATGCGGACCATCGCGCGCGCCGGCACGGTTGGTGGTGCCGATGTCGAGCGGCACGCCGGCGACAACGAACTCCGCGCCCGGATCGCTGCGTGTGATGCCCAGAAAGCCGGGAGCGGTGGCGAAAGTGGGAACCAGCAGTCATCATCTACGGCCGTACCAAAGCGATGACGATTTCCGCCAGGATCAGGACGATGATCAGGAGCTCCATCAGCTCCGTCCGGCTGGCCAGGCTTTCGTCGTACAGCGCGGAATACGTATCGCGGATGATCGCGAGCTTGCGCTCCACGGCGGCATTCACCTCCGGCACCCGGAACAGTTCCAGCGCGGCCGCGTAGATCCGCGCGAGATAGACGTCCTCGGTCACCTGAAGCGCATTGTCCACGCGTTCGGTCAGCTCGGTGACTTCGGCAACCAGCGTGTGCAGCCGGCGCGCCAGCCCGGCGAACCGGCGCGATGCCAGCAGTGTCCGCGTGCGTCGCGCCTTCGCCACCAGCTCGTACATGCGCGGCAGTTCGTCGTCCAGCAGCTCGTCGTAGTAGCGCATCTCCAGAAGCTGGGCATTGGCCACTTCCAGCACGTCGAGGACATCGGAGTCGCCGCGCGGCTCATAGACGAACGCACGGTCCCAGGTCAGCACGACCAGATCGTCCGTGTAGTACGAGAAGCGCTGGCGCAGCAGGTCCTGCCGCGCACCTTCCGACAGCGGACGCTGCTCACCGGACAGCAACGGCACCAGATCGACTCTGTCCCGCAACTCCGTCGCTGACAGCTTCGGCTCAAACTCATGCACGACGCCGATCAGGTACTCCTCCTGCACCCCGGAGTCCTCGGCGCGGATCATTGCCGGCCCCAACAGCTCGCGCACCCGCTTCAGCAGGCGATCCCACATGTCGCCGGCCGCCGTGACGTTGCGATCGACGGCGTTCAACTGCCGGACAAATTGAGCCCAGGTGGCATTCATGATCGGCACACGCAGCGCAATCGTGACCGCACCGAAGTCATACAGCCGCACGGTCGCGGTCGCCGCCACATTCCCGTGGTCCAGCGCCAGCGTGACCGGTTCGAGCTCGACCGCCACCGGCGGCACGCCAAAGGCCATCGCCTTCGGCGGCGTGGCACTCAAGCCGGATGCGGCGGGACGTGCGTGCCTGCTCGGCCAGCAGCGCCTCCGCGCGCGAGAGATCGATGGCGTAGGCCACGTCGAACAGCCGCAACGCCACCACGGCGCCAACCGCGACCGCCGGCGCGGATTGGCGAAGCTGCCCGGACAGGGAGGTGTCGGTTTCGTCGGCCATGGCCGCTTGTGTAGCACGGCGGTTGCCGCTCCGCCCGCCGCATGGCACGGTCCCGCCTCGCCAAACCCAAGCAGCGAGCGCATTCCGTGACATTGATCCTGGCCAGCCGCCCCAACGTCTATTCATCGAGCCCGCTCGACCGTGCCGGGATGCGGCGCGAGGACTCGGCGTGGATCGAACAGCGGCTGCACGACCCCGACACGCTGTTCGTGCCGGTGTGGCGCAACCGCAACCTGGTGCGCGGGATGAACGATGGCGCGCCGGAGGCGGTGTTCATCTCCGGCGAGATGGCACACACGCTGCGTATGCAGGGCGGCCCCTGGGCATTTCTGGGTCTGCACGATGGGCTCGCGATCTTCGCGATGGATATCAGCACGGCGGAGGACCCGGTGCCGTTGCTGTCGGAGGACCTGGGAACATTTGTCGATCTGCGTTCGGTGGGCTGGGGCGTGGCACGGCCTGAGGCGTCGATCCTGGCGCACGCGCGCGGGCTGATGCACTGGCGCGCGCGCCATCGGTTCTGCGGCGTTTGCGGCAGCGTGTGCGAGGCGCGCACCGCCGGCCACATGATGGTCTGCACCGCCTGCGAGGCGCAGCATTTCCCGCGCACCGATCCCGCCGTGATCATGCTGGTGACGCGCGGCGATCAGGCGCTGCTCGGCCACTCCCAGCGCTTCCCGCGTTCCAACATGTATTCCACCCTGGCCGGCTTCGTGGAACCGGGAGAAACACTGGAAGAGGCGGTCCGACGCGAGGTGTTCGAGGAAGCCGGCATCAAGGTCGGCGAGGTGCAGTACCACTCGAGCCAGCCCTGGCCGTTTCCCGGCAACATCATGCTCGGCTTCTACGGCGAGGGACTGAGCGAGGCCATCACCATCGATCCGGAAGAGATGCTCGACGTGCGCTGGTTCTCGCGCGAGCAGATCCGCGATAGCGAGGCGAACGGCTTCCTGCTGCCGCGCGCCGACAGCATCGCACGGCGGCTGATCGAGGACTGGATGGCGACCGAGTGAGGGGTTGGCTCGTTCTTGTGCTCCTGCTCACCGCCTGCGCCGTCCGCGACAACAGCCCGCAGGCACAGTGCGAGCGGCAGGCGGATCAGGACCCCACGGTGCAGTCGATCTATCGCGGCGATCAGGGGGACTACACCCAGCTCGGCCCGGCGCGTTCGAACCTGATGTGGGCGAAGCGCCAGGCGCTACAGAAATGCCTCGCGCAGAAGGGGCTGGTGCCGCCGATTGGCGTGGAGCCGATCCGGCCGCCGGTCTACTGACCATGCCCGACCTGCTCACCATCGGCTATGAGGGATGCACGATCGCCGACGTGCTGGCCGAGCTGAAGGCGGCAGGCGCGACGCTGTTGGTCGATGTCCGCGCCGTGGCGCAGTCGCGCAAGCCGGGGTTCTCCAAACGCCAGCTTGCGGCCGGACTGGATGAGACCGGCATCGCCTACGTGCATCTCCAGGGTCTGGGGACGCCGAAGCCCGGCCGTGACGCGGTACGCGCCGGCCATCCGGAGCGTATGGAGCCGATCTTCCGCGAGCACATGCGCTCGGATCGGGCGCAGGTCGAGCTGGCACAGGCCAAGGCTCTCGTGCGAGAGCGGCGCGCTTGCCTGCTCTGCTTCGAGCAGGACCCGATGACCTGCCATCGCCGCTTCGTCGCCGAGATGATCGCGGACGATACCGGCCAGCCGATCGTTCACCTGCACGCGCGGCGGTGACCTACTTCGCGGCGGCGATCGCCTTGCGGATGTTGTCCTCGGCCTCCGCCTTGCCGGCCCAGCCGTTGATCTTCACCCATTTGCCCGGCTCGAGATCCTTGTAGCGCTCGAAGAAGTGCTCGATCGCCGAGCGGGTGATCGCAGGCAGGTCTTCGATGCTGTCGATGCCGCTGTATTGCGGATGCACCCGCTCATGCGGCACGCAGATGATCTTCTCGTCCGGCCCCTTCTCGTCGTCCATGCGGAGCATGCCGATCGGCCGCGCGCGGATCACGGCGCCGGGCACGACCTGGGTCGGGATCAGCACCAGAGCATCCGCGGGATCGCCGTCCTCGGCCAGTGTGCCGGGGATGAACCCGTAAGCCGATGGGTAGGCGGTCGCCGTGAACAGGAACCGGTCGACGAAGATCGCGCCCGACTCCTTGTCCACCTCGTATTTCACCGCGGATCCCTGCGGGATCTCCACCACGACGAAGATGTCCTCCGGTGGCGCGCGACCGGTCGGGATCTTGCTGACGTCCATCAGGGCTCTCCTCGAGGCCCGCGCATCGTAGCATTCATCGCGGCGCGGGCCACGCCTGAGGTGTTGCTAGACCGTGGCGCCGCCGTCTATCGCGACCTCCGCGCCGGTGATGTAGCCGCTCTCGTCGGACAGCAGGAACAACACGAGGCGCGCGACCTCGTCCGCGGTTCCCATGCGCTTCATCGGCACCTGTTGCAGCCGCTGCTGGTTCTGTTCCGGAGTGCGGACCTTCAGCATCTCGGTATCGATCGGGCCGGGATGCACGGAGTTCACCCGGATCCGGCGCGGCGCAAGATCGACCGCGGCCGCCTTGGTCATGCCGCGCAGCGCCCACTTGGTGGCGCTGTAGGCGATTGCTCCAGGCGATCCGCGCAGGCCGGCAACCGATGATATGTTGACGATCGATCCGCCGCCCGACCGTTCCATCGCAGGCACCACAGCCTTCATGCCGAGAAAGCAGCCCAACTGATTGATCCGCATGTGCCGCTCGAACAACTCGGCATCGGTGTCCATCAGGCTGCGCGGCTGGAAGATGCCCGCGTTGTTGACCAGCCCATGCAGGCCGCCCAGGCGCTCCGCCGCACCGACAGCCGCTTCCCAATCCGCTTCCCGCGTCACGTCCTGCCGCACGAAGACCGCGGCGGAGCCGAGTTCGGATGCCAGTCTGCTCCCCTCTGCCTCGAGCACGTCGCCGATCACGACGCGCGCACCTTCCGCGGCGAACAACCGCGCCTCGGCCGCGCCTTGTCCCCGAGCGCCGCCGCTGATCAGTATGACTTTCCCTTCGAGGCGTTCCATGTGTTTCCTCCTTGCGTGCATTTCAGGCCCGGTGTCATTGCGCAAGTTTGGTACGTCAGCAAATGTCCAACCCCCAATCGCTCGTGCCTTGCGGCAGCATTTACTTCAACACGAAGAAGGGAAGTCGAGAGCCACGGAGGGCCCGGAGAAAGTATCGATGCGTGTCGCGCGAAGCGCCATTCCGACTTCTCCGTGTTCTCCGTGGCTCTCGACTTCCCTTCTCCGTGTTTGAATCAAAGAGGCCGCCCACACACTGAAGCGATCCCGCGGAACCCATTCAGATCGGACCTGCAGCGTGCGGAAATCGGACGCTCGAGGGGGTTGGCCGCCATAGCTCGCTAAACCTCGCCAGGCGAGCCTATCACACCATTGTGTGCAGAATTCCCTGGACCCCGTCGTTCCCCCGCGAGAGTCCAGCGAGTCAAGGCATGTATGGGGACAACTTGATATACGCTGGCAGAACGAGGCGCTACGTCGCTCGGAATGACATCTTTCCAGCCCAGGCGATTTTGCCCAAGTTTGGTGAATGCAAAACCAAAATGTTGTTCCCGATAAGTTCACCTTGAGCGGCGAGCACCTCGACCGCCTCCGGCAGGCTTTGCAGGTGGCCGGGCATCAGGCCCGCGTCGCGCAGCACGGCGGCTACGGGCGCAATGTCGAGGACGCGTTGGCCGAGATCGAGGAAACCATCGGGACCCATCTCGCGCGCATCGCGACCGCGCTTGCCGATGACAAGGCGGAAGCCGAGGACGCGGGCGAAGCCGAGTGGGCAAGGCGGTCGTGGTTCTCGCGCTATCGGGCGGCCTGATCATGGCGGCGCGACCAATCTGGCGTGGTCATCTCCGGCTGGCACTGGTTTCGTGCCCGGTCGCGCTCTGGAACGCCAAGCACGATCGCGCGGCGATCAGATTCAACATGATCAATCCCAAGACCGGACATCGCATCAAGATGATGACCGTCGATTCCGGCACCGAAGAGGAAGTGCAGCGGCGTGATCTGGTGAAGGGTTACGAATTCCGCAAGGACCAGTACCTGATCCTCAGCGATGCGGATTTCGACAGCGTGAAGGTCGAAAGCTCCTCGGTGATGGCCATCGACAAGTTCGTCGAGGTGAATTCGATCGACCCGATCTACTACGCGAGCAGCTACTACCTTGCGCCGGACGGCGAAGCGGGGCGCGACGTCTATGCCGTGCTTCTGCAATCCATCGCCGAGACCGGCCGCATCGCGCTGGCGCGCGTCGTGATCGGGCAGCGCGAGCGCACCATAGCGCTGCGCGCAATGCCCGGCGGTCTCGTCGCCCACACCCTGGACGAACAGCGCGACATCAATGATGCCCGCGCGGTCTTCGGCGACGTCGCCGACATCAAGACCGATCCCGAGATGGTACAGCTCGCCAAGCAGTTGATCGATCGCCAGACCACGGCCTACGATCCGTCCGACCTTGAGGATCACTACGAGACGCGGCTGCGGGCGATGATCGAGGCGAAGCTGAAGGGCGAGGGCATCGACGTGAGCGAGCCGGAGGAACCGGATCGGAGCAACGTGATCGACCTGATGGCCGCGCTGAAGAAGAGCCTGGGCGAGCCAGCCGAGACGAAGCCGCCGCCGGCGAAGAAGTCGGCCAAGGAACCCAAGGAGAAGGCAGTCGCTCGGCCTGCCGCCAAGGCGTCCCGCAAGCGCGCCTGAAGCGGGGCGCCACGCTGCGCAGGAGAACCGCTTGCCAACGCTTTCGTCGAAGTCTCGCGCGCACCGGGCCCGGGTTTTGCAGAACCAGGCGAAGATCACCGCGGAAGCCGGGGCTTCGAGCCAGGGCCCGCCTGACTGCCAGTTGAAAATGCCGCTGCTCGTGGAGGTCAAACGCAACGCCGCGACGAAGCCGCGGGCGCGGCGGGGCCGCCAAAAATCCGCCGCCGATCAGCCCGACCTTGGAGAGCTGTGAAGGCCGAGCCGATTGACCCTGCCGGCAAGCAATCCGTATCCTCCTCTAAGCAACTGAAGAACAACGGGAGCGTCCATGTTGCGCGCCATCGCCTTGTGCGTCGGTCTCCTGGCGCTGCTTGCCGGACCGTGCGGAGCGAATGCACAGGAGACGGTGAAGATCGGCGTGATCCTGCCCTTTTCCGGGCAGTTCGCCGATACCGGGGTGCAGCTCGACAACGGCATCAAGCTCTATATGCAGCAGCACGGCGACACGGTCGCCGGCAAGAAGATCGAGGTGATCCGCAAGGATGTCGGCGGCATCGCCCCCGAGGTGGCCAAGCGGCTGGCGCAGGAACTGATCGTGCGCGATGGCGCGGACATCCTCGCCGGCTTCGCGCTCACGCCGAACGCCCTGGCCGCGGCGGAAGTGTCGGCGCAGGCGAAGAAGTTCATGGTGGTGATGAACGCCGCCACCTCCAGCATCACGACCAAATCGCCCTATCTGGCGCGGACTTCGGTCACGGTGCCGGAGATCGACGAAACGTTCGGCAGCTGGGCCGCCAAGAGCGGCATCAAGACGGCATATACGCTGGTGTCCGACTACGGCCCGGGACTGGACGCCGAGACCGCCTTCCAGCGCGCGTTCCAGGAGGGTGGCGGCAAGATCGTGGGGTCGGTGAGAATGCCTGTGGCGAACGCGGATTTCTCCGCCTTCGTGCAGCGCGCCAAGGACGCCAATCCCGAAGCGATCTTCATCTTCGTGCCCGGTGGCACGCAGCCGGCCGCGATCGGCAAGGCGCTGGCCAGCCGCGGCATCACGCCGCAGAACACCAAGATCCTCGGCCAGGGCGAGATCACCTTCGAGGACGCGCTGAAGAGCATGGGCGATGACGCCATCGGCATCATCACGGCGTTCCATTACGACTACAACCACGCCTCGCCGCTGAACAAGGAGTTCGTCGCGGCCTACAACAAGGCGTTCGGACGCAATCCCGACATCTACTCGATCGGCGGCTATGACGGCATGCATCTGATCTACGCGGCGCTGGAGAAGACCGGCGGCAAGACCGACGGTCAGGACCTGATCGATGCCGCCAAGGGCATGGCGTGGGAAAGCCCGCGCGGCCCCATCTCCATCGACCCGGAGACCCGCGACATCGTCCAGACGGTCTACATCCGCCGGGTGGAGAAGGTGGACGGCCGTCTGGTGAATGTCGAATTCGACAAGGTCGAGAACGTCAAGGACCCGGTGAAGGCCCGCATGCCGAAGTGACCCCGCCGCGTACCCTCCCCCTCCCCGAGGGGGCCGGGGGGAGCGGGCGGTGATTGCCCCAGCCCTCGGCGTCCTGTTCGACGGCTTCGCCTACGGCATGCTGCTGTTCCTGCTGTCGGTCGGGCTGTCGGTGACGCTGGGCATGATGAACTTCGTCAACCTGGCGCATGGCAGCTTCGCCATGCTCGGCGCCTACGTGACCGTGACGCTGATGGGCCGTGGCTGGCCATTCTTTGCCACGCTGCCCTGCGCATTCCTGGCCGCCGCCATCGTCAGCGTGGCGCTCGAACGCACGCTGTTCCGCCGGCTGTATCGCGCGAGCGATCTCCAGCAGGTGCTGCTGACGCTGGGCGTGGTGTTCGTCTCGGTGGCCGCCGCCGCCTGGCTCTACGGCACGATGCAGCAGCCGGTGCGTCTGCCGGCGTATCTGCGCAGCTATGCGACCGTCGTCGGGATCAATTTCAGCATCTATCGGCTGTTCCTGATCGCGGTCGCGCTGGCGATCACCGTCCTGCTGGTCGGAGCGCTGGAATATACCCGCTTCGGCGCGCAGGTCCGCGCCGCGGTGGACAACCAGCGCATGGCACTGGGTCTCGGCATCGACGTGGACGGCGTGTTCGCCATCGCCTTCGCGCTGGGCAGCGGTCTGGCGGGCCTCGGCGGCGCGCTGGCGATCGAGATCGTCGGCCTCGATCCGAACTTCGCCTTCACCTACCTGATCTACGTGCTGATCGTGGTCGCGGTGGGCGGGCTCGGCTCGATCCGCGGCTCGCTGCTGGCCGCGATCGTGCTGGGCGTCAGCGATGCGGCGGGCAAATACTATATCCCCACGCTCGGCGCGTTTCTGATCTATCTGGTGATGGTCAGCCTGCTGCTGTGGCGGCCCTCGGGCCTGTTCGGCAGGCGGTAGTCCCGCAGCCGGAAGCGCACAGGCGCTTGCTTGACAGCCGGCAAATCCCTGGTCTCATTTGCCGACAAATGGAGGCAAGCATCATGTGGGGGACGAATTCCAGCGGCACGCGTGACGGCGGATGATCATCGACGGATTCCGGCGGTTTCGGACCAGCCGCATCGTCGCCGTCATGGCGCTTATGCTGCTCTGTCCTGACGACGTTCGCTGTCGCCGAGGACCTTGGCGCCAGCCGGTCCGACCTGATCCGCGGCCTGCTTCCGACGGTGGTCAACATCGCCGTCCGCAAGGAAGTGCCAACCGATGCCCAAATGGCGAGTGCCGCCTCATCGGCCGGCGCCGCGAACGACATTTCGAAGTCCTTCGTCGGCTCCGGCTTCATCATCGACCCTTCCGGGCTGATCGTCACGAACTACCATGTCGTCGACGGCGCATATGAGATCTCGGTGACGCTGTCCGATGGCACGGTCTTGCCGGGCAAGCTGCTGCACGCCTCACGGATCGCCGACCTGGCGATCGTGCAGGTGCAGGCGGATCACAAGCTGACGCCGGTCGAGTGGGGCGACAGCACCAAACTGCGCGTGGGCGATGAGGTGTTCGCGATCGGCAATCCGCTGGGCATCGGCATGTCGGTCTCCGGCGGCATCGTCAGCGGGCTCAATCGCGACGTCCAGGATTTGCCGTACGACGACTACATTCAAACCGACGCGGCGATCAATCACGGCAACTCAGGCGGTCCGCTGTTCGACATGGAAGGCCGTGTTGTCGGCGTGAACACGGCCCTGGTCTCGCCGACCGAGGCCTCCGCCGGTCTCGGCCTCGCCATTCCCTCCGACAGCGCGCAATTCGTCGTCGACCGGCTGATGAAATACGGCTGGGTCCGCCCGGGATGGATGGGCGTGAAGGTGCAGCAGGTCACGCGGGAGATGGCGGAGGCGATGGGAATCAAGCCCGAAGGCTCGGTCGTCGCATGGGTCCTGCCCGCCGGCCCCGCCCACAAGGCGGGCATCGAGATCGGCGACGTGATTCTGAAATACGGCGACGACACGCCGAGTGACGAGCGCGCCCTGCTGCGCGATATCGGCAAGACGCCCGTCGGTGACACGGTGCCGGTGGTCGTGCAGCGCGGCGGGACCGAGCGCAGCATCCCCGTCACGATCGCCGCCTGGCCGCGCAGCCAGTGGGAGGAACGCGACGCACCGATGACCGCGGAGCGGCCGAAGCTGACGATCCCAGCCCAATCTCGGACTGTCGCTTGCCACCGTCCAGACGAGCCAGCGCGCCAAGCTGGGCCTGGAGGATGGTCTCAGCGGTGTGCTGGTGAACAGTGTCCTGCCGGCTCCGACGCCGCGCATCGCGGGGTGGCCGCCGGCGATGTGATCCTGCGCGTGCAGGACAAGCCGATGGCCCAGCCCAGCGACGTGCAGCACGCCATCGATGCGGCGCGCGGCGAAAAGCGCGCCTTCGTGATGATGCTGATCCTGCCGAAAGTGCGGACATTGCCGGGGCCGAAATGGGTCGCGTTGCGGGTGGAGGTAACCGGTTAGCGCAGCGTTGGCGGTCAGCGCAGCGTTGGCCGCCGATCCGCAACGGCACATTGCCGCAAAGCACCGCTGGCGTCCCATCGAGGTCGCCTTCTGGCTCGCGACCCTGCTGCCCTTCGTGCTGGCGCCCACCTACCTCACGCTGGCAAGCCAGATCGCGATCACCGCGATCTTCGCGGTCTCGCTCGATCTCATCATGGGCTATGCCGGCCTGGTCTCGCTCGGTCATGCGGCGTATTTCGGTCTCGGCGCCTACACCGCCGGACTGATCGCCAAGGCCGGCTGGGGCGAACCGTTCTCCGGCCTGCTGCTCGCCGCCGCCGCGGCCGGACTGTTCGGCTATCTCACCGGCTTCATCGTCGTGCGCGTCCGCCACCTGGCGCTGATCATGATCACACTCGGCATCGGCCTGCTGCTCTACGAGGTGGCGAACCGCGAGGACTGGCTCACCGGCGGCAATGACGGCCTGCAAGGTGTCGCGATGTGGCCGCTGTTCGGACGCTTCGACTTCGATCTCTACGGCTACACCGCCTATGCCTACGCGCTGGCGATCCTGCTGCTGGTCGTGCTGGCGGCGCGACGGTTGGTGCACTCGCCGTTCGGATTGTCCCTGCGCGCCATCCGCGAGAACGAGCGCCGCATGCCGGCGATCGGTGCGCCGAGCAGTGCACGGCTTCGCACGATCTATACGATCGCCGCTACGATCGCAGGTCTCGCCGGCGGCCTGCTCGCCCAGACGACGCAGTTCGTGTCGCTCGGCGCACTCAGCTTCGAGCGGTCGGCGGAACTGGTCACCATCCTGGTGATTGGCGGGACGGGACGGCTGTACGGCGGTGTCATCGGTGCCATCGTCTACCTGGTGGCGCGCGACCGGCTCTCCGGCATCAACCCGCAATACTGGTATTTCTGGATCGGGCTGATGCTGATCGGCGTCGTGCTGTTCCTGCCCAACGGCATCCTGGGCGGGCTCGCCAAGGCGGCGGCCAGGCTCGCGCCTTCCGCGCGCTCCGCGTCATGACCGTTCCGGCGTTGCGCACCATCGGCCTGCACAAGAGCTTCGGCTCGCTCGTCGTCGCGCAGGACGTCGCGATCGTCGCTGCCGCCAGGCGCCCGCTACGCGCTGATCGGCCCGAACGGCGCCGGCAAGACCACGCTGATCAACCTGATCACCGGGACGCTGCGGCCGGACTCCGGGCAGATCATGCTCGGCGAGGACGAGATCACCGCGCTCGAACCGCATCGCCGCGTCAAGCGGGGCCTGACGCGCACCTTCCAGATCAACACGCTGTTCCCCGACCTGGAGCCGCTCGAGGCGGTGACGCTGGCGATCTGCGAACGGCAAGGCGTGGCGGGCATCTGGTGGCGTCGCCTTGCCGCGCTACCGCCAGGCGGTGGACGAGGCCTATGAGATCCTGGCTTCGCTCAGGCTCGGCCATGTCTGCTATCGCGCGACGCGCGAGCTTGCCTACGGCCAGCAACGGCTGCTGGAGATCGCGCTGGCGCTGGCGACGAAACCGAAGGTGCTGCTGCTCGACGAGCCGGCGGCCGGCGTGCCGCGCCACGAAGGCAGCGAACTGTTCGAGGCGATCGCCAACCTCTCGTCCGACATCACGGTGCTGTTCATCGAGCACGACATGGAGGTGGTGTTCCGTTTCGCCAGCCGCGTCATCGTCATGGTGGGCGGCCGCCTTCTCCTCGAGGGCACGCCCGCCGAGATCGCCACCGATCCGCGTGTGCGCGAGGTCTATCTCGGCCGCTCGCGCCATGCCTGAGGCGCTGCTCGCACTCGATGCCGTGCGCGCCGGCTATGGCGAGTCGATCGTGCTCGACGGCATCTCGCTCGAACTGGCCGAGGGCGGCAGCCTCGCGGTGCTCGGCCGCAACGGCGTCGGCAAGACGACGCTGCTGCTCACCATCATGGGCTTCACCCGCGTTGCGTCCGGCGCGCATGCGCTGGCGCGGGCGCGACATCGGCCGGATCGCGCCGCATCGCCGCGCGCGCCTGGGCATCGGCTGGGTCGCGCAGGAACGCGAGATCTTTCCTTCGCTGACGGTCGAGGAGAACCTGACCGTCGCCGCCCGCGCCGGCCGCTGGGACCTGCAAGCGGTGTATCGGCTGTTTCCGCGCCTGGCCGAGCGGCGGCGCAACATGGGAAACCATCTGTCCGGCGGCGAGCAGCAGATGCTGGCGATCGCCCGCGCGCTGATGACCAATCCCGCGCTGCTGCTGCTCGACGAGCCGCTGGAGGGCCTGGCGCCGGTCATCGTCGACGAACTGGCCGAGGCCATCGGCCGCATGATGACCGAGGAAGGGACCGCGATCGTGCTGGTCGAGCAGCACACCGAGGTCGCCCTGTCGCTGGCGCGCGAGGCGGTGGTGATCGAGCGCGGCACCATCGCGCTGCGCGCGTCCTCGCGATCGCTGCTGGCGGATCAGGCAAGCCTGGACCGGCTGATCGGACTGAACCTCACCGCGCAGGATACCGCGAGGTAGCGGTCAAGGTCGCGGAAAGGCGTTGACGGCGAGGGGACCTCAGCCCCGCCATGACGCATGCACGCGCGACATCATTCTTTCACCTGACACCGCTACCCGCCGCCGCTATACGCCTGCCGCCGCGCTCACCCGGTGCGGTTTTCCTGTACACCACAACCTTGCCCTCACCGCACTCCCAAGCGGCGGGGGCCCTTTCGCCCACCTCACGGGTGTTTCAATCGTATGACACTTACGGATCTCCCGCCAAATCGTCTAGATTGCTGTCAAGCAGCATCGGGGAATTGAGGCATGCCTGACAACAAGCTCCTTGCCTGGATCGAACCACGGAATGGCGACCGAGGGTGCACGGCGGCATTCGTGTCCGCTCCCACGGCCGAGCGGCGCGCTCCGGCTACCCGCTCATGCGCATCGCCGGACGAAGCGCGGGAGTGGATTGAGGGCCAGGCCGTAGCGTTCGGCGTCCCCGTGGAATGGACCGGAGGTTCGCCACGACTCCCTGGACGGGGCTGATACCATCCGCCTGGACCGATGACTCGAACGTGAATTGGCTCGACGCGACGGGGTGTGATTCGCAGTCTCTGCTGGAAAGGGAGACGGCAATGACGATTGCGATCACACGGTTGGAGTTGACGGCTTCGGATCTGCGCGACGCGGCGGCACAGACACAGGACGCGAAAGCGTCGCGACGGATGCTGGCGATTGCCTTGGTGCTGGAAGGCTGGTCGCGGGAAGCGGCGGGCGAGGCATGCGCAATGGATCGCCAGACGCTGTGCGACTGGGTGCACCGCTACAACGAATTGGGACTGGAGGGTCTGTTCGACCGGCCGCGTCGCAACGGCCCGCAGCCCCGCCTGTCCGCTGAGCAGCAGGCCAAAGTGGCGGAATGGGTCGAGCAGGGTCCGGACCTTGGGCGGGACGGCGTGGTGCGCTGGCGTTGTGTCGATCTGCAGTTGCGGATTGCGCAGGAGTTTGCCGTCCAGCTGCACGAACGCACGGTGGGCAAACTGCTGCGCCGGCTGTCGTTCCGGCGGCTGTCGGTGCGTCCGCAGCACCCGCAGAGCAAGCCCGAGGAACAAGCGGTTTTCAGCATAGCTTCGCCGATCTCGTGACCGCCGCACTGCCGCCGCAAGCGGCCGGCAGGCCGGTGGAGATCTGGTTCACCGACGAAGCCCGTGTCGGTCAGCAGGGGACGCTGACGCGCGTGTGGGCGAAACGCGGCTCGCGCCCCCGCGCCCTGCGCGATCGACGCTTTGAATGGGCCTATCTGTTCGGCGCGATCTGTCCGGAGCGTCGCGTCGGTGCCGCCATCGTCATGCCGGAGGTCAATATCGAGGCGATGAACGAGCACCTGGCCACGATCAGCCGCCGCGTCTCTGTCGGCGCCATCGCACTGTTGGTGCTGGATGGCGCCGGCTGGCACAGCTCGCCGCGGCTCAACGTGCCGCAGAACATCGTGTTGCTGCCACTGCCGCCCTACTCGCCCGAACTGAACCCCATGGAAAATGTCTGGGAGTTCATGCGCGGCAACTTTCTCAGCCACTGTGTCTGGGACGGCTACGACGCCATCATCGAGGCTTGTTGTGACGCCTGGAACAAGCTGATGCGAATGCCCGAGCGTATTGCCTCACTCACCAGACGGACATGGGCAAAACCGGTGGCCGGATAGGGCGGTTGGTATGACACAGTCGCCGGCACCCTAGGGTGGAGGTTAGGCTTATCCTTTAGTTAATCCTTCACCTTTCTCATCCCTTGTTGCGCGACCCGCGTGGGGAGTGCGACGTGGATGGGGTTCACCGGTATCTGCTCGATCATCCGTTGCTGCGGTCGCTTGCTCCACAGCATGTCGGGTTCATCCGGCAGATCACACGCAGCGCGCGCTTCGCCGCCGACGCGTTCCTGTTTCGCGCGGGAGAACCGGCGGACGAGTTCTACCTGCTGCGCGACGGCCGCGTCGCACTACAGATGAGGCCCATCACGCTGGCCACGATCGGCGCCGGCGAGCTTCTCGGCGTGTCGTGGCTGCTCACTCCCCGCGCATGGACCTGGGATGCCCGCGCAATCGGGCCAGCCAGCGCGCTCGCGATCGATGCGGGGCAATTGATCGCGCTGTGCGAGCAGGAGCATTCCCTGGGGTATCGATTGATGCAGCAGATCGGCTCCGTCCTGGAGGGGCGCTTTCTGAGCACCGCGCTTCAGGCAGCCAATCTCTATGCGGACTGGTCCTGAGTGACCCACCGCGTCCCTCCTCGTCATGGCCGACCCATGTCCCCGGGCTTGTCCCGGGGATCGTGCCGGCCGTCCACGTCTTCGGGGTGATCGATGAAGCACGCTCCATCGCACGATGCTCCGGTCAGCCACGACTTCATCGACGGCGTCCTCGCCCGTCAGGCCGGGCGTCCCGGCGCTCTCCTGGCGATCCTGCAACAGGTCCAGAACAATCACCCGCGCAAGTATCTGCCCCTCGAGACGCTGCACTACGTCGCAACCAGGACCGCGGTGCCGCTGTCCAGAATCTACAGCGTCGCGACCTTCTTCGCGCTGTTCAACCTCCAGCCGCAAGGTCGCAACACGGTCTCGGTCTGTCGCGGCACCGCATGCCACACCAGGGGTTCGCGCGACCTGTTCGAGAACCTGCTGATGAAGTTCGGGTTCCAGCCCGCGGCGGACGGCGAGATGGAGCAGTTGTCGGTCACCACGCCCGACGGCAACGCGACGCTGCGCACCGTCGCGTGTTTCGGCCAGTGCGCGCTCGCTCCGGTCATCGAAATCAACCACGCGATCTTCGGCCACATGAATGAACGGACGCTTCAGCGGGAACTGGAAGCGCTCGATCAGCGGGAACCTGCGACATGACGCCGATCCGTGACGCGAGCACGTTCGATGCAGTACGCCGGGCCGGGCTCGACAGGCTGCTGCCGTCGCACCCGCGCATCGCCGTCGGCATGGGAACGTGCGGCGCCGGCAACGGGTCGGAGAGTGTCTACCACGCCTTCGCCGACGCCATCGACAAGCGCGGGCTCGATGTGCAACTGGTGCAGACCGGTTGTTTCGGCTTCTGTGCCGAAGAGCCACTGGTCAACGTGTGGCAGCCAGGCCGGCCGCTCATCATGCTGCATCGTGTCAGGCCAGATCAGGTCGGCCAGATTCTCGACGGCCTCGCCGGCAAGGCGCTTCCCGAGGCGCTGGTCCTGTGCAAGATCGAACGGTGGGACCACGTGACGGCGCAGCTCGAGTACGGCAGCGGGCTGCCGGACATTCCGGCCTGGAACGAGGTGCCGTTCTTCGCCGGGCAGCAGAAGATCGTCCTGCGCAACTGCGGCCTCATCGATCCTTCCGACATCGAGGAATACATCGGCGTCGGCGGCTATCAGGCGCTGCACAAGGTGTTGCGCGAAGCCACGCCCGAGGCGGTGAACGCACAGATCAAGCAGGCCAAGCTTCGCGGTCGCGGCGGCGCCGGCTTCTCGACCGGCGTGAAGTTCGAATATCTGCGCAAGGCCGCGGGCGCCCGGAAATATCTCGTCTGCAACGCCGATGAAGGCGATCCCGGCGCCTACATGAACCGCAACGAACTTGAGAGCGATCCCCATTCGCTGCTCGAGGGAATGGCGATCGGCGGCTATGTGACCGGCGCCACGCAGGGCATCATCTATGTGCGTGCCGAGTACCCGCTGGCGGTTCATCGGCTGGCGGTGGCCGTCGAGCAGGCCCGCGCCTATGGCCTACTCGGCGCCGACATCCTTGGCCGGGGCTTCAACTTCGACATCGAGCTGGTCGAGGGAGCGGGCGCGTTCGTCTGCGGCGAGGAGACGGCGCTGATCAGCTCGCTGGAAGGTATGTCCGGGCGATCCCGTCCGCGGCCGCCGTATCCCGCCCAGAAGGGCCTGTGGGGCCATCCGACCAACATCAACAACGTAGAGACCTGGTTCAACATTCCACCCATCGTCGCAAAAGGGCCGGAGTGGTTCACCGCCACCGGCAGCGATGCAAGCCCCGGCACCAAGGTGTTCTCGCTGGTGGGCAAGATCCAGAACACCGGGCTCGTGGAAATGCCTCTCGGCACACCGCTCGGCAAATTCGTCTATGACGCCGGCGGCGGCACCGCGCCCGGCCATAGCGTGAAGGCCGTGCAGACGGGCGGGCCGTCCGGCGGCTGCATACCGCACGACATGCTCGACACGCCCGTCGATTTCGAATCGCTGGGCAAGCTTGGCTCCATCATGGGTTCCGGCGGCATGGTGGTGATGGACGACGACAACTGCATGGTCGACGTCGCCCGCTATTTCATCGAGTTCACCCGCTCGGAATCCTGCGGCAAATGCACGCCGTGCCGCGTCGGACTGGACAAGGCGCTGCGCACGCTCACGCGCATCACCAAGGGACAAGGCCGCGAGGAGGACCTGGCCGAGCTGGACACGCTGGGCCGCATGATCCGCGACACCTCGCTCTGCGGTCTCGGCCAGTCGGCGCCCAACTCGATGCTCACCGCGCTGCGTCACTTCCGCCACGAGTTCGAGGACCACATCCGCGCCAAACGCTGCCGCGCCGGCGTCTGTCAGGAACTCGCCGTCGCGCCGTGCGAGAACAGTTGCCCGATCCACATGAACATTCCGCGGTTCCTCCAGCTCTACAAGGAGAACCGTCTGGAAGACGCCTTCGAGGCGGTCATCTTCGACAACCCGCTGCCGGCCACCACGGGCCGCGTCTGCCAGCACCCCTGCGAACATCGCTGCCGCCGTCAGACGGTCGACGAGCCTATCAACATGCGCGAGGTCCACCGCGTCATCGCCGATGCCATCCTGTTGTCCGACAAGTTCGACGCGATGACGGACCGCATCGTCGCCAGGCGTCACCCCTCAACCGGCAAGAAGGTCGCCACGGTCGGCGGCGGACCGGCCGGACTGACTGCCGCCTTCTACCTCGCCCTGCTCGGGCACGAGGTCGTCGTCTTCGACCAGCACGCCGAACCCGGCGGCATGTTGCGCTTCGCGCTGCCGGCATACCGGCTGCCGCGCGAAGTGCTGGACCGCGAGATCGAGATCATCCGCCGCCTCGGCGTGAACTTCGTCCTGAACACCGGCATCGGCACCGACGTCTCGCTCAGCGATCTCGAGGCGAAATTCGACGCGGTGTTCCTGTCACTCGGCACCTGGCACGAGACCGATGTGCGTGTGCCCGGCAACGAACTCACCGGCGTCTTCGGCGCGCTGCATTTCCTGGAGGCCGAGGCCCGCGGCGAGACGGTGCGGTTGGGCAGGCGCGTCGTCATCATCGGCGGTGGCAATGCCGCCATCGACTGCGCCCGCACGGTGATCCGCATGGGCGCATCGGCGACCGTCATCTACCGGCGCGAGCGCAAGGACATGCCCGCGATATCCGAGGAGGTCGAGGCCGCCGAGGAGGAAGGCGTGCGCATGATCTTCCTCGCCTCGCCACATCGCATTGTCGGCGAGGGCGGCGCCGTCAAGGCGATCGAGGTGACCAAGACGAGGCTCGGTGCGTTCGACACGTCCGGGCGGCGACGCCCCATCGACACCGGCGAAGTGCTGAACGTCAGTTGCGACAGCGTCATCCTGGCCGTCGGCGAAAGTGTCGATCGCGATTTCTGCCGCGACACCGGCCTCGAAATCACCCGCGGCGGAACGCTCGAGGTTGATCGCTACGCGCTGACCACCAGTCGCGACCACGTCTTCGCCGGCGGCGACTTCGTCACCGGCGCGTCCAATGTCACGACCGCCATGGGCTGGGGCAAGGATGCCGCCAGGAACATCGACCATCACCTCACGGGCACGTCGCGCTACGACGCGATCATGCCGGGCTTCCAGTACCGAGCAGGCGCCGCCGCGGCCCAGTCCCTGCCGGCGCCACCATGCGCATTTCCTCCCCGCCGCCGCCCGCGCCAGAACCTTCGACGAGGCCGTAACCGCCCTCCGCGCGGACGAGGCGCATGAGGAAGCCAGCCGCTGTCTGCGCTGCGACATCCGAGAGATGACCGCACTCGCCGTCGCCCGTCGCTAAGGAGCCAAACGTGCCGCAGCAAGTCTCGATCCGTATCGACAGTCAGCTCTGTACCGCAACCGAGGGCCAGAACATCTTTCAGGTCGCGCATGACAACGGCAAGTACATCCCGTCACTGTGCCACCTTGAAGGTCTGAGTTCGCCCGGATCCTGCCGTCTGTGCCTGGTCGAGATCGCCGGCGTCGGCCGCCTGCTGCCCGCCTGCACGACCCCGGTGCAGAACGGCATGTCGGTCAGCACCAATTCCGACAGCCTCGCCCACAACCGCCTGATGGCGCTCGAGCTGCTGTTCATCGAACGCAACCACATCTGTGCAGTGTGCGTCTCCAACGGGCACTGCGAGTTGCAGTCGCTGGCGCAGACCCTCGGTCTTACCCATGTCGACATGCCGTACAATTTTCCCCGCCTGCCGGTGGATGTCTCGCACCCCAACTGGGTGCTCGACCACAACCGCTGCATCCTCTGTTCGCGCTGCGTGCGCGTTTGCGACGAGATCGAGGGCGCGCATGTCTGGGACATCGCCGCGCGCGGCATCAACTCGATGCTGGTCGCTGAACTCAACCTGCCATGGGGCGATGCGCCTTCCTGCACCAACTGCGGCAAGTGCGTGCAGGTCTGCCCCACCGGCGCGCTGGTCGAGAAAGGCCTTGCGGTCGAGGAGATGACCAAGCGGCGCGGCATCGTCACCACACTCGCCGCGAAGCGAAGTGCCAACCCATGAAGAAGCCGCGACTGGCCACCATGTGGCTCGACGGCTGTTCGGGCTGCCACATGTCGCTGCTCGATCTGGATGAGGCTCTCATCACCATCTCGCAGCGCGTCGATCTGGTCTACAGCCCGCTGGTCGATGCCAGGGAATATCCCCATGGCGTCGATGTCGCTCTGGTCGAGGGGGCGGTCAGCACCGAGGAGGACCTCGAGAAGATCCGCCAGGTCCGCGAGCGCACGCGCATCCTGGTGGCACTCGGCGACTGCGCGACCACCAGCAACATCTCAGGCGCGCGCAACCCGATCCCGCTGAAGGACCTCTTCGAGCGCGTCTATGTGGCAGGCGCCGATGTGGACAAAGGCATCCCGGCGGACCCCGCGCTTCCGGTGCTGCTGAAACACGCCGTTCCGCTGCACGACGTCGTGCGGATCGACCTGCACGTGCCGGGGTGCCCGCCGTCCGCCACGACCATCCTGTTCGTTCTCAACGAGCTTCTCGAAGGCCGTATCCCCGATGTCAGGGCCAGGACGCGTTTCGGCTGAGGAGCCGCCATGAGCACCATCATCATCGACCCGGTCACCCGCATCGAGGGCCATGCGAAGATCACCATCCACCTCGACGACGACGGCAACGTCGTTGACACCGCCTTCCATGTCACTCAGTTGCGCGGCTTCGAGAAATTCTCCGAGGGGCGGCCGTTCTATGAAATGCCGTCGATCACCGCGCGCATCTGCGGCATCTGCCCGATCAGCCACCTGCTGACCTCCGCCAAGGCCTGCGAAGCCATCATGAGCGTGCGCATCCCGCCGACCGCGGCGAAGCTTCGCGAGATCATGCATTGCGGGCAGGTCATCCAGTCGCACGCACTGAGCTTCTTCCATCTCTCCGCGCCCGACCTGCTGCTCGGCTTCGACTTAGATCCGGCACGGCGAAATCTCGTCGGCGTCATCGAGGACCACCCGCAGCTTGCCAAGGACGGCATCGCACTGCGCAGGTTCGGTCAACAGGTGATCGCGGGCCTCGCAGGCGAGCGCATCCATCCGTCCTGGACCGTGCCCGGCGGCGTCAACGCGCCGCTCGACCCCGCCGTCCGCGACCGCATCCTGGCGGCTCTGCCGGAGGCCAGGGCGCTGGCATCGCGCACCCTCGATTTCTTCAAAGGCGTGGTCGACCGGTTCACCGATGAGATCGCGGTGTTCGGCTCCGCTCCTACCATGTACGCCGGGCTGGTCGACGGCCACGACAACATGCAGCTCTACGACGGCGGCCTGCGCTTCGTCGACGCCGCGGGCGAGATCGTGGTCGATCGCATGGCAGCCGAGGACTATCAGCAGTACATCGGCGAGGCGACGGTCCCGCGATCCTTCCTGAAGGCCCCCTACTTCAAGCCGCGCGGCTATCCGGATGGAACCTACCGCGTCGGTCCACTGGCGCGGCTGAACGTCGTGTCCCGCTGCGGCACCGAGGCGGCCGATGCCGAATTCGCCGAGTACCACCAAAGATTCGGCACGGTGGTACACAGCTCCTTCCTGTTCCATTACGCGCGCCTGATCGAGATCATGTATTGCATCGAGCGGATGGAGGCGCTGCTGAACGACCCGCTCATCCTCGACGGTCACGTGCGCGCGCATGCCGGCGTGAACGCCCTGGAGGGCATCGGCATGGCCGAGGCGCCGCGCGGCGTCCTGACGCATCACTACAAGGTCAACGAGGACGGCGCGATCGTCTGGGCAAACCTCATCATCGCGACCGGGCACAACAATCTCTCCATCGGCCGCAGCATCGGCCAGGTCAGTCGGCACTACATCGATGGCAAGCGGATCAGCGATGGCGCGCTGAACCGCGTCCAGGCGGTGTTGCGCGCCTATGACCCGTGCCTGAGCTGCTCGACCCACGCCGGCGGTCAATATGCGGTGGAACTTCAGTTGCTCGACGCCGACGGAACGCTGCTGGATTCGGTGCGCGCCTGATCCAGGACCAGTCGCCGGACCGTCGCGACAACATCCGGCAGCGCCGCGGCCACAGCGGCGGACAGCCCCTCTCCCAACTCGAACGAGGCCGCGCCGACTCTGATCAGACTTGCGTCCGGAGTTCGATCGTAGAGTTTCGCGGCCATGAACAGGAGTGCCCGCGGATCTACGTGATGCATCATTGCAGACGACAGCGGCGCCGCCTGCACCGGCACCACGACGACGGAGCCAGGCTGGAGATCGGCCGCCGCATCGATGAACACGACCAGATCCGCCGTCCCGATCCGCTCGGCCAGTTCCGGCGTGAGCTGGTGACACGCGATCACCTCGGCGCCCGCGACCGCAGCATCGCTCATAAGCCGCAGCGCGGCGATCTGTCCGACCGCATCGTCGCCGCGCAGCGTGTTGCCGTAGCCGATGATGAGAACCTTACCGATCAGTCGTGCCTCGCGTCAGGTCTTGGTTATCGGCGCGTAGCGGAAGTAATCCGGCGTCGGTCCCAACTGGAACCCGCTGACATTCTTTGCCATCACCGCGATCTCGTCCGCCTGGAGCAGGAAAACGAACGGTCCGCGATCCCACATCTGCCGCTGTAGGTTGGCGTAGATCGCCATCCGCTTCTTGTTGTCCAGCTCCTTCGTCGCCGCCTCGACCTCGTCGGTCATCTCCTTGTCGGCGAAGTGGCTGCGCCATGCCAGGATCTTCAGCTTGCTGTTGTCCGAATCGTCCGGATCGGCGCACCAGGCCTGCGCGTTCGAATTCGGATCGATGTAGTCGGTGAACCAGGTCAGCAGCGCCATCTGATGCTGCCGCGCGCGCGTCTTGGTTATGACCTGCTTCAGTTCGCCGGGCAGCAACTGAAGCTTGATGCCGATCGCGCCGAGGTCCGCCTGGATCGCCTGCGCGATGTCGGTAAACGGCCACGACGACGGATAGTCCATGCTGACCGAGAAGCCGCCCGCCAATCCGGCCGCCGCCAGAAGCTGCTTCGCCTTGGCGACATCCTTGTGGAATGGCGTATCCGGCAGCGCACCGGGCATGCCGACCGGAAGGAATGACTGCGATACGCGCCATACGCCGGGCGTGATGTTCTTGGCGATCGCCGCGTAATCGATCGCCCATTTGATCGCCTGCTGCACGTCCTTCTTCGCCAGCTCCGGCACCGCCTGGTTCATCGCGAAATACATCGTGCTGGCCTGTGGCGCCGAGACCACGTGCAGGCTCGGATTGCCGGCGATCGACTTGAGCTGATCGGCACCCAGGTTGCGCGCGATGTCGATGTCGCCGCGCTGGAGGGAAAGAAGCTGCGTCGATGGATCCTTCATGTGCCGTATCACCAGCCGCTTCACGTGCGGCGGTGTCGCGGCATGCGGATTGGCGTCCAGGATGACCGTGTCGCTCGCCTTCCACGACGTGAGCTTATAAGGGCCGGCGCCGGCGCTGTTGTTGTTCAGCCAGGCATTGCCGAGGTCGTTGTTCTGCTGATGCGCCAGGGCCGCTGCCTTCTCGACGATGCCGCCGACATTGGCGGAGATGCAGAACAGCACGAAGCTGGTGGCCTGCGGCGCCGGCAGCGTCATCACCAGCGTCCTCTCGTCGGTGGCGCGGATCAGCTTCTCGACGTTGTCCTTGCTGAAGCCGAACTGGGTGATGATGAACGCCGGGCGTCTTGTTCAACTGCACGATGCGATGCAGCGAGAACTCGGCATCCTGCGCCGTCACCGGCTTGCCGGAGTCGAACTTCGCGTCGCCGCGCATGTGGAAGGTGAACGTCAGACCGTCGCTGCTGACCTCGAACTTCTCCGCCAGATCGCCGACCACGGTCTCGCCGGTCTTCGGATCCGGCATCACCAGTTTGCGGTAGATGTTGCCGTCGAACTCGTTGTCGGAGAACTCGTACGCCTGGGCGGGATCCAGCGCGATCATGTCGTCGATGGTCTTGCCCATGACCAGCACATCCTTCGGCGTGGCCGCCGCGGCGCCGCGGGCGGACAGCAACGGAGCGGCCGCGGAGGCGGCCAGCAGCGAGCGGCGGGTCAGCATGGTCGGTTCCCCTCAATCCGGTTCGGGCTGGGCCAGCAACGCTAGGCCAGTTTCGTGATGCGCGGAAACCGTGCGCCAGCCGCGCGCGCTGATCTCTTCCGGGACCGCCGCGATCTGCCGCTCGCGCAGCCAGCGGCCAAAGCGCGGCTCGGCCGTCAGCACGCAGAGCGGGATCGCCGCCAGCAGGCCTCCCGCGAGCGGCAGCGCCCACAATGTCGCCGTCCATCCGGCGGCTGGCGAAGCAGGCGAACGCCAGCCCGCCGAGAACGGTCTGCGGCCAAAGCAGCCGGATTGCCTCGCCCCAGCGTGACACCCCGCTCGCGGCGGTTCTGCCGCGTCCATCCGGCATGCCTGCCGCGGATCAGGCGGAGCATGGCGCCGGTCTTCGCCACCGCCGAGACGGCGTCCAGCAGCAGCGTGAAGCCGATCTCCGCCATCACCCCGCCGGCAAGCCGCGCCAGTCCGCCGTAGCGGCGTCGCCCGTCCGGCGACAGCGCCACTTCGGCATAGCCCAGCAGCTTCGGCGCATACAGCGCGCCGAGCCACCCGGCGGTCAGCGCCATTGCCGGCGCGGTCGGAAACGCCGACGTCCTGTCAGTTGCCGCGGCGGTCGCGGCAGCAAGCAGGAACAGCAGATAGAGCGGCGTGCAGGCGAACAGCAGGATCGCCTGAAGAAGCTGCCAGCGTCCCAGCGGCCGCAGCCCCGGCAGGCGCAGCAGGTGCCGGTATTGCATGTTGCCTGCCAGCCAACGCAGCTCGCGGCCGAGGAATTCCGGCAGCGCCGGAGGGTTCGCCTCCCACGACCCGTCTCTCGTCCGGCAGCACGCGCACGCCCCAACCCGCCGCGCGCAGAACCGCCGCCTCGACCTGGTCGTGCGACAGGATGTGCCGCCCGTCGGGCAGGATCGGCATCCGGCAGTGGGCGCGAAAGGGCGCGATGCGCACCACCGCGTTGTGCCCCCAGTAGGGACCTTCGTCGCCCTGCCACCACGCCTGCCCGACCGCCCAGGTCCGCATCCCCGCGCGCATGCCGAACTGGAACAGCCGCGGGAAGGCGGAAGACGCCGGCAGCCCGACCGTCAGATGCTGCGCGATCGCCAGCGTCGGATCCGCCTGCATCGCGCGCACCAGCCGCAGCACCGCAGCCGCCGACATCTCGGAGTCGGCATCGAGCGTCAGCATCAGCTCGAACCCCTCGGCGTGGTGATCGAGGAAGTCCATGATGTTGCCGGCCTTGAACCCGGTATTCGTCGCGCGCCGGCGATAGTGGATGCGCGCCGGCTCGCGGTCCTCGGCGCGGAACGTCGCCACCGCCTGCTGTTCGGCGTCCGCGGCCGGCCCGGCCCTGGTGTCGGACAGGATGAACACGGCGAAGGCGTCGCCGGCCCCCGACAGGTCCAGGTCACGCAGCAGCCGCCGCAACGGCGGCAGCACGCGCCGCATGTCCTCCTCGCGTACCGTCATCGCGATGGCCGTGCGCGGCAACGGCTGCGCCTCGGCGGCCGCATTCGGCGATCGGAAACACCGCCCTGGACGGGATCGCGGCACGCCAGCAGGATGACGAAGCCGATCAGTCCGTTGGCCAGGCAAAGCCCGGTCCAGGGCGCCGTGCCGGCAAACGCCGCCATCATCACGCAGCTTGGGCAGCGTCCAGCCGCCAGGTGCCAGCACCTGGACCAGGAGCGTGCCCAGCCCGATGGCGGCCAGCAGCACGATGAGCACGACAAGAGCGCGGCGGGCCGCCATAAGGGAGGGTTCCGGAAGGTGGGTAAGGGGTGGACATAGCAAAGCTCGCCGGTATGTCATCACTATGGCGCGACGCCGGTGTCACGGCCACCGGCGGTTCGGCGGACGAACCGCTGGTCGCCGTCGTCCTGCCCCCGCGCGAGGGCTTCGGACCGGGACGCGCCGGCGCGATCGGCTTGATCGCCCGCCGGCACGTCGCCACACCCGGCTTCCGGACCGTGATCATCGGCGGTCCGCAATCCGGCCCGCTGTTTCCCGGCATCGCGTTCGCGGCGGTCAGGCCGAGCCTTCTGGTGGCCCGGCAACGTCAACCTCCGCTTCGCACAGGCGGCGAGCCGGGTGCTGCGCCGGCTGTCCCCCGCCCTGATCGAGGTGCACAACCGCCCGGAGATCGCGCTCCGGTTGGCGCGCCGGCTGCCGCACGTGCCGGTCACGCTGCTGCTGCACAACGACCCGCAGTCGATGCGTGCGGCGCAAACCCCGGCCGAGCGCGCCGTGCTGCTGCGGCGCCTGGCCCTGGTGATGACCTCGTCCGAGTATCTGCGCACGCGGCTGCTCGATGGTCTGGACGCGACGGCTGATACCGTCGCATTGCAGCCCAACTGCATCGATCTGGCCGAGCTGCCGCGCGCCGCGGCCACGCGAGCAGCTCATCCTGTTCGCCGGCCGCGTCGTGCCGGACAAGGGTCCCGACATGTTCGTCGCCGCCTGCCGCGAGGCGCTGCCGCAACTGCCCGGATGGCGCGCGGAGATCATCGGCGCCGACCGCTTCAGCGAGACGAGCCCCGCCACCGCGTTCGTCCGCCGCGTGCGGAAGGCGGCCGATGAGGCGGGCGTCACCATGGCCGGCTACCTCGATCACCCGCTGGTGCTGGAGGCCAATGCCAGGGCATCGATCGCCGTGGTGCCCAGCCGGTGGCCCGAGCCGTTCGGCCTCACGGCACTGGAGGCGCTGGCGAGCGGCGCCGCCTTGATCACCTCGGGCCGTGGCGGGCTGCGCGAGGTCGCCGGCGACGCCGCGCTGTATGTCGATCCGGACAACCCCGCCTCGATCGCCGATGCCATTCTCCGGTTGGCGCGCGACCCATCGTTGCGGGAGGCGCTCGGTGCGGCCGGGCGCGAACGAGCGCGGCAGTTCGACGTGCCGGTGGCCGCGGCACGCCTCGCGCGCTGCGGCGGCGGGCCCTTGCCGGCCGTTCGGCGCGGCCGGCAGAAGCTATGAGACGCATGCAGATGAACAATGTCATCTTTTGTCGGCTCTCGGAATCGTGTAACGGCGGTTCAATGACAAGATCTTGAGCGCAGCTGCGGGTCTTATCGTGTCCGCCGATCCATCTGATGAGTGCTTCAGGCCTTCGGTCGCGCTGGCATCTTGCCCGCAATCGGCACCGTGACTCAAGCCCGCCGTCTTGACGCCTGGCCGCAGCCTTGTTGCACTATCGCGGCAGCTTCGCGGAGATGGCTAACCCGCACTTGCCCGATTTGTGGCTATCTCGGTATGTTCATCAGTGTGCGAAAGCCACCTCGCTGGGGCGCTGCGCGAGTTGTTCCTTGTGCTCAGACCGGGTGGTTTCGCCACGCTGAGCGCGCCGGTCAGCGCAACGCGGCAACAGGTGCATGAGTATCCATTGGCTGTATCTCCCGAGCGATGTTTCGCCCATTTTGGCTGCGGATTGCCGTGGCCATCGACAGCGTCGAGGGTCAAGCGCTGAGCACATCCCACCGTCGCGTGTTGGTGGTCCAGCTTTTGCCCGGCATTGGCGATATGATCTGGCATCTACCGCATATTCGCGCCTTGGCGCTTCACGTCGGAGGGCCGGTGACGATGGCTGCCAAGCCGCGGTCTCAGGCCGATGAGATTTTCGCCGATGAAGAACTGGTGCGCGAGGTCATCCTGGTGGACCGCAATCCGAAGGGTGCGCGCGGCGCCCATGACGGGCCGCTTGGGATGTGGCGGTTGATCCGCATGCTGCGCTCCTACCGGTTCGACGCTGCCGTGCTGCTGCACAAGAGTGCGTCACTCGCTTTCGCTACCTGGGCTGCGGGCATTCCGTCGCGGCAGGGCTACGGAATTGGAGTGCAGCGTTGGTTCCTCAATCGGGGGCCATATCTGGCAAAGGCGGCATATTGGCGCAACCGGCCGATGGAACGAGCCACGCTGTTCCTGCAAAGCGCGAACATCGCGATGGACGAGGCCGAGCCACGCCTTGGAATTACACCGGCTGCACGGGGAGCAGTGCAGCGACGATTGGATCGGGTGAACCGACCGCTGGTGGTACTGGGCATCGGCAGTTCCGAACCGACGCGACAATGGGGCGCGCAGCACTTCGCAGCCCTGGCCCGGGCGCTGATCGATGCCGGTTGGCCAACCCTTGTGCTGGCCGGCGGAAACGGCGAAGAGATGATGCAGCGGCAGATCTGCACTCTGCTGGGGGACGATGCTGCGCTTGTGGTACCAGCGCTCGGCTGGCACATGGCAGAGGTCGCGGCGCTGTTGAGCGAGGCAGCGTTCTATGTCGGGAATGATACTGGAGTGATGAACATGGCTGCCGCCGTCGGCACCCGCGCCTACGCCCTGTTCGGCGCGACCCCTCCACTGCATCACAGCGCGCAGATAGTGCCGGTGTTGTCGCCATCAGGCGGCCCGTTCGACGGCGTGGCGCGGCTTTCGCTGGACGCTGTCCTCGCGGTCATCGAGCGCGATCGCGGGTTGCTAGGCCCGGGGGACGCCGAGTGTGCCCCGAACGAGCGCAGCCGGACGACGTAGCGCCCGATGGTAACGGCGGTCCTTACGGGCGACACCGCCCGGACGTTGCGTACGCTCGACCGGGTGGCGCTCGGTGCCATCCTGCTGACGCCGCTCCTGCTGCTGCATGCGCATGGCATCGCCGAAGGTGCGATCGCGGTTGCCGATGTCTGCTTCCTGGCGCGCTGCGTGATCACGCGGGAATGGGCCTGGCTGCGCACTCCCTGGCTGCGCGCCGGATTTGCCTGGTGGGGCTGGGTGACGCTGTGCTCGGTGCCGATACCCGCGCTTGACCTGGGCGAAGCCGGCCTGCCCTCGCTGATCCAGGGGGTGCTGATCGGGCGGTTCCTGATCCTGATCGCCGCGATGGAGCATGCCATCCTGCGCGATCCTGCGCCGCGCCGCTGGCTCGGCTGGGTTGTCACGGCGTCGGCGATCTATATCGCCGTCCAGGCGGTCATCCAGTTCACCTTCGGGCGCAACCTGTATGGCTATGCGCCATGCCCCGGACGGCGAGCTGACCGGGCCGTTCGCCAAGCCACGCGCCGGGCCGCCGCTGGTGCGGATCCTGTTCCCGGCGCTGGTCCCTTCGGTCGCCGCACTGCTGCAACGGCCCGGTCTCTGGTCCGTCGCGGGCGGCTATGCGCTGCTGATGGCCGGCACGGCTGTCATGGTGCTGATCGGCCAGCGCATGCCCTTGCTGCTCACCGGTCTCGGCCTCGTGACTGTGGCGCTGCTGCTGCCGCGGCTCCGCCCGGCCATGCTGGTCTCCGTCGTCCTCGCGGCGCTGCTGGTCGCGGCCTCGCCGGTCATCGCGCCCGAGGCGCACCATCGCCTCGTCTCGAAGTTCTCCAGGCAGATGGAGAACTTCTCCACCAGCCAATACGGCGAGCTCTACGCCAGGGCGCTGGAGATCGGCGTGCAGAATCCCTTCACCGGGCTCGGCGCGGTCGGGGTTCGGTTATGGCTGCGCGCAGCCGCGCTATTTCCGGCCGAGCTTCGATGGCAGCCAGAAGGATGGCGGCGGCGCGGCGATCTGCTGGCACCATCCGCACAACTATCTATTTCGAGGCGCTGGCCGAGCGGCGGCTTCGTCGGGCTGGCGCTGTTCGTCTGGCTCGCGTTCGCCTGGCTGGCAGCGATGGCGCGCGCGCTGATGCGGCGACCCGACCCGGTGCTGGTCGGGTTGTTCGCGGCGGCGCTGATCCAGCTCTGGCCGATCGCATCGACGACGGGCTTCTTCACCCTGCCGGTCGCCGGCTGGTCGTTCCTGCTGCTGGGCTGGGGCATGGCAGAGGCGCGCTGGGGCGCATCCGGCGCGCCGGTGGCCGACCAGGACACCGCATCCTATATTCCGCGCGACAGGAAGTCGGAGTTGGGGTGATGGCGAATACGGAGACCGAGGCGCTGGTGCCGGTGACGGTGCTCACCGGCTATCTCGGCGCCGGCAAGACCACGTTGCTGAACCGCATCCTCACCGAACAGCACGGCCGCAAATACGCGGTGGTGATCAACGAGTTCGGCGAGCTGGGCGTGGACAACGACCTCGTCGTGGATACCGACGAGGAAGTGTTCGAGATGAACAACGGCTGCATCTGCTGCACGGTGCGCGGCGACCTGATCCGCATCGTCGGCGGGTTGATGAAGCGGCGCGACCGGTTCGACGGCATCATCATCGAGACCACCGGCCTCGCGAACCCCGCGCCGGTCGCGCAGACGTTCTTCGTCGATGAGGGCGTGCGGTCGAAGGCGAAGCTGGATGCCATCGTGACGGTGGTGGACGCCAAGCACCTGCCGCAGCGGCTGGAGGACAGCCACGAGGCGGCCGACCAGATCGCGTTCGCCGATGTGATCGTGCTGAACAAGACCGACCTGGTGACGCCGGAGGAACTGGCGGCGGTCGAGGACAAGATCCGCGCGATCAACCGCTTCGCGGTGATCCATCGCACCGAGCGCGCGGCGCTGCCGATCGCGCAGGTGCTGGACCGCGGCGCGTTCGATCTGAACCGCGTGCTGCAGATGGCGCCGGATTTCCTCACCGACAGCGAGCACGAGCATAATGACGAGGTGACGTCGCTCAGCTTCGAGGTGGAGAAGCCGATCGACCCGGAGAAGTTCAACGCCTGGATCGGCGCGCTGCTGCAGGAGCAGGGGCCCGATCTGCTGCGCACCAAGGGCATCCTGTCATACGCGAACGACGACCGGCGGTTCGCCTTCCAGGCCGTGCACATGATCGCCGATGGCGATTTCATCGGGCCGTGGAAGGAGGGCGAGCCGCGGGTGAGCCGGATCGTGTTCATCGGGCGCAACCTGAACCGGCCGCGGCTGCGGCGCGGGTTCGAGGGCTGCGCGGTTGATTGATGCGGTGGGCTGCGCGGCCCCCAAATGCTCCCCCTCCCCTTGCGGGAGGGGGTTGGGGGGAGGGGAGCTGCACGATGAGCGAATCCGTCGCGCAGTTCCTGCTCGAATCCCGCGGCACCCACCGCGAGCTCGACGCCTTTGTCGTCGCCGCCGGTTTCGATCGCGCCGGCACGACCGCGGCGTTCGCCCTCGGCGACGGCACCCTGCATCTCGTCGCTCTCGCCGACCGCGCGTCCTGGCGCGCCGTCCGAGGTGCACGACGGCGCCGTCCTGTCGCTCGCGCCCGACGCCACTCCCGACGGGCTTCGTCTCCGGCGGCGACGACGGCAAATTCCGCCGCATCGCCGCCGACGGCGCCGTATCCGACATCGCCGATTTCCGCTCGAAATGGGTGGAGCACGTCGCCAGCTCACCCCGGCGAGAAAGGCAAGGGGCTGCTCGCCTGCGCGGTCGGCAAGTCCATCCACCTGTTCGACCAGACGGGCGAGAAGCTCAAGGAACTGCCGCATCCGTCCACCGTCACCGGCCTCGCCTTCGACGGCCGCGGCAAGCGCGTCGCGGCGTCGCACTACAACGGCGCCACGCTGTGGTTCGTCGCGGCCAAGGTGGACAGCCCGCGCAAGCTGGAATGGAAGGGCAGCCACACCGCGATCGCCATCCATCCCGACGGCGACGCGGTGGTGACCGCGATGCAGGAGAACGCGCTGCATGGCTGGCGGCTGTCCGACAGCCAGCACATGCGCATGAGCGGCTATCCGGCGAAGACCGAGGCGCTGTCGTTCACCCGCAACGGCAAGTGGCTCGCCACCAGCGGCGCGGACGCCATGGTGCTGTGGCCGTTCTTCGGCGGCGGACCGATGGGCAAGGCGCCGATCGAGCTCGCCGGCGGCGACGGCATCACCTGCACGCGCGTCGCGGCGCATCCGCAGCAGGAGATGGTGGCGGGCGGTTTCGCCGACGGTCTCGTGGTGCTGGCGGAGGTCAACTCCTCGCGGGTCCTGCCGATCGCGCCGCCTGGGCGCGGGCCGGTTTCCGCGCTGGCGTGGAGCCCGGACGGGAGCCAGCTCGCCATCGGCACGGAAAAGGGCTTTGCCGCGATCGTCGATCTGTCGAAGCGCTAGGGCTACGCCCCGGGAACGTTCCCTGACTGCGGCGCCGGCTCCACCATCTGTGGTCCGCCGCGCTCGACCGCGAACACTGCGAGCGCCCGGCGCACCTGGCCGTCCGACAGCAGGGCAAACCAGCCGTCGGCGCCAACGAACCCGGCCGACTGGGTCAGCGCGCCCACGGAGATAGCCCTGGCCGTGCAGCACGCGTGCGATGGAGGCTGCGTCGTACGCCAGATCCGCCAACGGCGACGGTGGATTGCCGAACTTGGCCGAATAGGCCTGCTCGAAGCCGCTGCGCGCGGCGGGATCCGGGGCGGCGTACCAGGCGCCCCGCACCTGGCCCGAGCCGCTGGCCGGATTTGCCCACAGGGCCGGTCCCATGATCTGCACCGCGGAGCGGTCAACGTCGTAGTAGGGCAGGACGGCGGCGATCTCGGCCAGCGCATCGCCGGTGTCCGCCAGCAGCAGCGCATTGAAACTCGGCGGCGGGATCGCCGTCTTCGCGAGTTCCTGCGCCTGATGCCGTCCCTCGGGCGTTTCGAGCGCACGCGCCGCGCGGATCTGCGCGTCGATCGGCCCGCGGCGATTGGCGTAGTCCGACAGGTCGCGGGCGGCAACGTTGATCGACGCCATGCCGGGTGAATAGAACCGCACATTCGGCGGCGCGGCGCTGTTGATCGATGTCGCCTGGATCAGCGCCTGCGCCATGGCGTGGCCGAAATCGTTGTCCGGCAGCAGCCCGGCGAATTGCGACTTGCCCTGCCCCACGCCGGCGGCGACCAGCCGGCGAACCTGCTGCCCGGGCGTGATCCCGAGTGTCCAGACGCCAGGCTGCGCCTGCGACGGATCGTTGGTGAACGCCAGCACGGCGACATTCGCCCCGCGTGCGATGGGCGCGACGGCGGCGGTCTCCGGCGAGGTCAGCGGCCCAAGGATCAGCCCGGCGCCATCGGCGATCGCCGCCTGGGCCGCGGCGGCGGCGCCCTGGGGCGTGCCGCCGGTGTCCTTCGCGTCCAGCGGCGGCGCACCCGACCCGTCCAGCGCAAGCTGCGCCGCATGCAGCATCGCCTGGCCGAGATCGGCGCGCGGGCCTGACAGCGGCAGCAGGATCGCGACCCCCTGCCCGGCCGGACCACCGGCCGCGGGCGGTCCGCCGCCCAGCGGAACCGGCGCTCCGCCATAACCGTAGCCCCGCGGTCCGTAGCCGTATCCGCCACCGCAGGCGGCGAGTGCTAGTGTGCCGAGAAGGAGCACGAATGCCCGACGAAGCATGCGCCACATCTCCTGACCACGGGCAGGACGGACAGTCCGTCCTGCCGGATGGTCTTGTGCTGGTTTCCACCCCGATCGGCAACCTTGGCGATCTGACGCCCCGCGCGCGCGAGACGTTGCTCGCCGCCGATCTGATCCTCTGCGAGGACACCCGCCACACGTCGCGGCTGCTCAGCGCGATCGGCGCCAAGGCGAAGCTGCAGCCGCTGCACGAACACAACGAGGACGCCGCCATTCCGGCAGTGCTGGCGCGGCTGCGCGAAGGCGCGCGCATCGCGCTGGTGTCGGACGCCGGTGTGCCGCTGGTCTCCGATCCGGGTTACCGGCTGGTGCGTGCCGCGCTGCGAAGCGGGCCTGCCGGTCGGCGCGGTGCCCGGCGCCAATGCCGCGATCACCGCACTGGTGTTGTCCGGCCTGCCGCCGCTGCCGTTCGTGATGCTGGGCTTTCCGCCGCCGCGTCAGGCCGCGCGCCGCGCTGCGTTCGGCCGGTTGCGCGCCGCCGAGAGGGCGGGGCTGAGCGCGACGCTGATCTGGTATGAGGCGCCGCATCGTCTGGGCGAGACGTTGGCCGACATGGCCGGCGCATTCGGTCCGCGTCCCGCCGCGGTCGCGCGCGAGCTGACCAAGCGGTTCGAGGAGGTGCGGCGCGGGACGCTGGCGGAACTTGCCGAGTACTATGCGCACAACGCCGCGCGCGGCGAGGTCACCGTGGTGGTGGCGCCGCGCGGAGCAGGAGGACCCCGAGGATCTGGACGAGCGTCTGCGTGCGGCACTCGCGGGCAACAGCGTGAAGGACGCTGCCGCGCTGGTCGCCGTGGCAACCGGCCTGCCTCGCAAGCTGGTCTATGCGCGGGCATTGGCGCTGAGCCGGTAGCGCGGAAAGTGCCGCACTGCGCCGGCGTCGTCTGCTAAACTGGGCGCATGGGAAACCGGCGCGCGTCCCTCGGGTTCATCGCGCTTGTCACGGTTGGGGCGGCGCTGCTCCTGCCGGTTCCCAGCCACTGGCCCGTCATTCGCATCGCCGCCCGGGCACAGGGCGCGCCGAAGCACGCGCCCGAGCTGTACCGCGGCATGCTCAGCGTCGAGGACAAGCACGTGCCTCTGCCCGAGGGCGATTGGCACCTCGCCGGCCGCGCGGCGAACGCCCCGGATGAACAGCATAGCGTGGTGAGCGTGGCGCTGGTCAGGTTGCGTGGCGCGGACGTGGATGCCGCGGTGCTGATCCAGACCAACGCGCGCGACACCGCGGCGTCCTGGGGCAAGGCGACCGCATGCGATCGTACCGACCTGTATTTCGCGCGCATCCGTTACGCCTCGGATCATGATGGATCCTGCGCCTATGCGGCGTATGTCGATGCGGCGGTGAAGCGCGAAGCGACCGACCCCGCCTGGCAGCAGGCGCTGCTGAACGGCGCCGGCAATGACTGGCGCTTCCCGACGCATTGGCTGGAGGCGGCGTATCGCATCACCGATCCGCGCGACGCGATCCAGGTGCGCTACCTGTTTCACCCGGCGAGCGGCACCAACGCGGCGACGGTGCGCGCTCTCGTCGCATGGACGGAGGCGAGCTGGCAGCAGGTGGGAAGCGGCTTTCGCAATCGCCACGGCGTGGAGGACGGGCTGCCGGACTGGAGGCGGCCGGCCGCCACGCCGCAGATGCTGCCGCAGGTCGGCGAGAACGGCGACCACGTCGAACACATCGGCGCCAAGATGATCACCTACCGCATCTTCGGTACGATGACGGACATGAGCGTCAACTACCTGTGGCTGGGCAGCCTGCCCTCGGCCGGCGGTCTGGCAATCGTCAGCGCGGTGGCGAGCAGCGCGCTGTATTTCGTGCACGAGCTGGCGTGGAGTCGCTTCGAGAGCCCGCCCGCGCTGGTCGGCGACCTGCCGGGCGTTGGCGTCGAGGGCCCAGGACCGTTGGCGCCGTAGGAGAATTCGCGACATCGAGTAAGCGGCAGCGCTCGCGCTGTCTGTTCGCCTGATCGCGTGATTCAGACCTTCGGCGATCCCGCCTCCGGTCATCACGCTCAACGCACGATCGCCGCCAGCAGCGCATCCAGCCGCAGCCGGCCCGCTGTCGTGGCCGCAAGCCTCTCGCCGCGCCATTCCAGATAGCCCTCGTCCAGCGCCATGCGCAGCATGTCGGCATCGAGTGCCGCATCCAGCTCCATGCCGGTCCGCGCCAGGAACCGCGCCGGATCGATGCCCTCGGTCAGCCGCAGGCCCATCAGCAGCATCTCGCGCGCGCGCTCGGTCGGCGCCAGCGCGACCTCCTCGACCGTGCCGTGGCCGTCGCGCTCGACCTTCTCGGCCCATGGCTCCGGCGCACGATGGCGGCGCGTGGCGGTGAGGTGTGCGAGGGTCAGCCTGCCATGCGCGCCCGGTCCGATGCCGGCGTAGTCGCCGTATCGCCAATAGGCGAGGTTGTGCCGGCTTTCGCCGCCTGGCGCCGCGTAGTTCGATACCTCGTAGGCGAGCAGCCCGAAGCGGCCGGCTTCCTCCGCGGTCGCCTCGTAAAGCGCGGCCGCGGTGTCGTCATCCGGCAGCACGATCTCGCCGCGCCGATGCATCGCCTCGAACTTCGTGCCCGGCTCGATGGTGAGCTGGTAGAGCGACAGATGATCCGCCGCCAGCGCGAGCGCCTGGCGCAATTCGGCGCGCCAGGCTTCGAGCGTCTGGCCCGGCCGCGCATAGATCAGGTCGAAGGAAATGCGCGGGAAGACTGCCCGCGCCGTCTCCAGCGCGGCGATCGCCTGCGCCGCCGAGTGCTGCCGTCCGAGCCGATGCAGCGCCGCCGGATCGAGGCTCTGCACGCCGATCGAGACGCGGTTCACCCCGGCGTCGCGAAACGCCGCGAACCGGCCGGCTTCGACGCTGGTCGGGTTGGCCTCCAGCGTGATCTCGATATCGTCGGCCGGCTCGAACAGGCGCCGCGCATCGTCGATCAGCGCGGCGACCGTGTCCGGCTCCATCAGGCTGGGCGTGCCGCCGCCGAAGAAGATCGAGGTCAGCCTGCGGCGGCCGAGACGCTCCGCCTCCCACGCCAGTTCGCGGCGCAGCGCGGCGCGGAAGCGCGACTGCGGGATGCGCTCCCGCACGTGCGAATTGAAGTCGCAGTACGGGCACTTGGCCAGGCAGAACGGCCAGTGGATATAGAGCGCCAGAGGTTCCATTGCGGGGAGATATAGGATGTCCGCCAGCGAAACAGGCGGCTCGGTCGAGCGCGTGCGATCGGCACTGCTGGCCGCTGGCCATCCCGACACCATCACGCAGTTCCCGGCGGGCACGCGCACCGCGGCCGATGCGGCGGCGGCGGTGGGCTGCACCGTGGCGCAGATCGCCAAGTCGATCGTGTTCCGCTGCGGGATGCGTGCGGCGGTGGTGATCACCTCGGGCGCCAACCGGGTCGATCAGGCGAAGGCGGAGGCGGCGCTGGGGGTGAAGCTGGGGCGCGCGGATGCCGACTGGGTGCGGCAGGCGACCGGGCTTCGCGATCGGCGGCGTCGCGCCGGTCGGGCACTGTAGCGCCGCCGATGCTGCTGCTGGATGAGGACCTGCTGGCGCTCGATCCGATCTGGGCGGCGGCGGGGTCGCCGAGCCATGTGTTCCAGACTACGGCGGCGGAGCTGCTGCGGATCACCGGGGCGACGGTGGCGGCGGTGCGGGCGGGGTAAACGCTTTGGCAAGTTGGTGGGGGCAGGAAGGAAGATGGAACCGCAGATGAACGCAGATGAACGCAGATATGCTGAATGCCCTGTCGGAGCGGATCATTGGTTGCGCCTTTACCGTCGCCAACGGGCTGGGGTCTGGGTTCCTCGAGAAGGTTTATGAAAATGCCCTGGCGCACGAGTTGCGGAAGGCGGGGTTGACGGTTGCGCAGCAGCAAGGTGTTTCAGTTATTTATGACGATGTCATCGTCGGCGAATATGCCGCCGACCTGCTGGTGGAGGCGGCCGTCGTAGTAGAACTGAAAGCCGTCAGGGCTCTCGATGATATACATCAGGCGCAATGCATGAATTACCTGCGGGCCACGGGCATGCATCTTTGCCTGCTACTGAACTTCGGCAAGCCGCGCGTGGAGATCCGACGGATCGTCCATAACCTCTGATCTCATCTGCGTTCATCTGCGTTCATCTGCGGTTCCATCTTCTGCGGAACGCACGCCGCGGAACTGATTTTCTTCGTCAGGGCGGGCCGGTGGCGAGCGCCGGAGGTCTCGGCGGTGCCGTGGGCCACGCGGGGTCCGCATCGTCGGCGAGGTCGTAGTCGAGCAGCGGCTTGTTGCGCCTGTCGAGGAAGCCGGCGAGGCTGCCGCCGTAGGCGATGATGGCGTGGCAGAGTTCGTCCCAGAACGGCCGGTCGCAGTCGCCGGGCCTGATGCCGAGGTCGCGGCAGATGTCGACGATGACGGCGCCGACCGGGCGACGACGCACTTCGGCGGCGATCTCTGCTTCCGTGGGGAGGCGCGCGAGGCGGGGATCCTCCGCGAGGCGCGGCGCCCCGGCGGGATCGGCCGGCTGGTGGTCGGGCGGCGCGACCTGCGGTGACGGGCGTGGCTGGCGTGGGGCGGGCAGGCGGATGGACGCTGGTGTCAGGTCCCGGCCGCGTGCGGCGCGCTGGCAGAGCCTGGATTCCAGGGTCGCGGCGCGGTGCAGGCCGGCGGTGATGCGGGCGAGGATGACGGCGAGGTCGGCGGTGCCGAAGGGTCTGGCGAACAGGGAAAATCCCGGGGCGGCGGCGCGCTGCTGGACCACGGTGGCGAGGTGCCTGCCGTAGTCGATCAGCTTGCGGAGCACGCCGAGGACGCGGCCGATGCGGCTGGGCATGTCCGTGCCGGCCCCGGGTGGATCGGGGTCCATGGTCAGGGCGGGCGCTTGAGCCGCGGCGAACATGAACAAAAGTAGAACACAGGAGGCGGCTGGTAGGCAAGGAAAATCCGGCGGCAGAACGGGCTCGCGTCTGGCTGAGCACGGCCGCGCCTGACGGCCGAGGTGCTGGCACGCATCGCGAAGCTCTACGAGATCGAGGCCGACATCCGCGGCCAGCCGCACGATGTGCGTCAGGGCGTTCGTCAGCTGCGAAGTCGGCCGCTGGTCGAGGTCCTGCACCTTTGGCTGCAGGACCACGTGCCGCGCGTGCCGGGCTGGTCGGACCTGGCGTAGGCCATGCGATATGCACTGCGCCACTGGGACGGGCTGATCCTGTATCTCAACGACGGACGTCTGGAGATGGACACCAACGTCCCTCGCTACCGCGAGGCCGCACAGAATTCGCTTAAGTGGATCGCAGAGGAGCGGCCGGACCTGAAAGCGCAGATCGTTGAATCGATGATCGGCGGAGCGACGGCGGCGGGCGCTAAGATAGCACATAATCCTTGATGACTTACGCACAAAGCGTGCCGTTGCCTTGCAAATTTTAGAAATTCGTTCGCCGAAAAATTACTTAATCATGAATAAATTAATTAGCCAACGGAAGACCGTTACTGGGGTCGCAGACGTAGAAATCATTGGCGGGCTGCCACACCAAATTGTCGCCACCGTGGCTTTGAACT
>CAVPTU010000056.1:0-70725 GCA_963708565.1 uncultured Alphaproteobacteria bacterium | reverse complement strand
TGCCGGAGGCTGGGTTCACCCACCTCTCGCCGGCCGAGGGAGCGTTCTATCTGTTCGCCGATATCGCCGATCGCTCGAATGACAGCGCGGCATTTTGCGCGCGTATGCTGGCGGAGGCCGGAATCGCGGTAACACCCGGTGTGGATTTCGATCACGCGCGGGGCAATCGCTTCCTTCGGTTCTCCTATTGCGGTGCCGAGGCTGACATGCGCGAGGCAGCGGCGCGTCTGAAGGGGTGGCGGTAGACTGGAAGAACATCGACGATGGCGTATCGATGAGCGGATATACGTTCCGGGCGGCGGGCTATTCGTGGCGGCTTCACTGCGGCCGGAAGGTCATCGAGCAAGGTTTGGCGGAAGCAGTGGATCGCGCCGGCGCGAAGCGTGCCTTCGTGGTCTGCTCGCCATCCGTCAGCCGGCATACCGACACCGTTCGTCGCATCGAAGCGGCCCTCGGCAAACGTTATGCCGGCGTCTTTGACGGCATCGAGAAGGATTCGACCTACGCCTCGGTGTGCGCTGCCAAACAGGCCGCCGACGAGGTCGGGGCCGATCTGCTGATCGCGGTCGGTGGCGGCAGCGTCATCGTCGCAACCCGTGCGGTGGCGATCTTCATGGCGGAGCCGGGCGATCCGTTCCAGATCATGACCCAATACCCGGAAGGCAAGCCGGCCTACAGTCCACGGCTGCTCGCGCCGAAACCGCCGATCATCAATATCCCGACCACGCCGAACAGCGCCATGAACCGCGCCGGCACGGGCCTGAAGAATCCGGATCTCGACCACCGGATGGAATATTTCGATCCCAAGACGCGGCCTCAGGCGATATTCCTCGACGAGGACGCATTGCTCAGCGCGCCGCCGGAGCTGATCCGCTCGACGGCGACGACGGTATTTGCGGGCCTTGTCGGAGCCATGGCGCAAACGGACATAAACCCTTTGGCGGAGGGTGACCGGAACCATGCGTTCCGGTTGGCCCACCGTGCCTATCCGCGACTGGTCGACGAACGCGACGATCCGTCGCTGCGCATCGATCTGAGCATCGCTGCCTTCCTGCAAAACCGCGCGGAGGACGACGGGGCACGGCGGTTCCGGGACGGCGTATTCTCCGGCAACTACGCGGTCTCGACGGCGCTGCACGTGCGCTACCCGCATGTCGGGCAGGGCGAGTCGACGTCGGTGGTGCATGCCGCGAAGATCCGGTTGTCAGACGCGGTCGACGCGCGTTCTGCACGGCAGGTCGCCGAGGCGCTGGGAGTATGGCGCGAGGGGATAGACGCACGGCAGGCTGCACTCGCCGTGGCCGATACGCTCGAGGCACTGTATACTCGCGTCGGGGTGCCGACACGGTTGCGGCAGCTCGCTATCCCACGAGATGACCTGCCCTTGATCGCCAACGAAACGGTGAAGAACTTCAATGCCAACGCGGGGGGACGGTCGCCCGCGGATCAGATCGCGGACGCGATGCGGCTGCTCGAGGCGGCGTACTGATCCATTGGCCTCCGCCATTCGCGTCTTTCGTTGCTGCTGGCCAGAAAGACGTTGATGGTTGACCTTGCGTCGGCCATGACACAATGAGCCTGTACTCGGCGGGGCTTGGTATTACGTCCCGCGCAGGCGTCCGCTTTCCTCGATCTCGGCTGCACTAATGGCCTTGGCAAGCGCGGCGCTCAGTTCCTTGGCCGATTCCAGCGTGAGCTCGACCGCAACCCGCGCGGCCGGCCCGAGTTCGGAGTTCACGAAATCGATGGTGATGGCCTCTTCCAGCAGGGCATGGTGCGGATGGTCGTACGACACCACGGAGTGAGTGAGATCGAACCACCCGTCACTGCCCTTGCCGGCACCGCTGGCGCCGACGATCTCGACGATCGAGGTGCACATGCTTGCGATTACGCGGCGAGATGCTTCTGCAAGAAGGCAAATACCTTCTTCCATCCGTCCAGCGCCTGCTCGATGCGATACATCGGCCGGTCATAGTAGAAGAACCCGTGGCCGGCGCCATCATAGCGATGGAACTCGTAGTTCTTGTCGTACTTCTTCAGTTCGCCTTCATGCTGATCGACCTGCTCGGGCGTGGGCGCGCGGTCCTCGTTGCCGAACAGTCCGAGCAGCGGGCAGGACAGGTCCTTGGTGAACTCGATCGGTGCGACCGGCTGCTTCGGGTTGAGTTCCTCCTTGCTCATCACCACCCGGCCACCCCAAAGATCGACGGCGGCATCGATGCTCTTGGTCTTGCACGCGAACAGGAAGGTATGCCGGCCGCCCGAGCAGGTGCCCAGCGCCGCGACCTTGCCATTGAGCCAAGGCTGGGCACGCAGCCATCGCACCGCGCCTTCCGTGTCGCCAACCACCTGACCATCGGGAACGCCGCCCTCCGCGCGCACCTTGGCGGCGACGTCATCGGCTTTGCCGTCGCCGGCGCGATGATAGAGGTTATGGCTGATCGCCGCATAACCGTGATGCGCGAACTTGCGGGTCGTTTCGCGGTACCACTCGTCCCAGCCGGGGGCATGGTGGATGAGCACGACACCGGGGAATGGGCCCGCTCCCAACGGCCGAGCGACGTAGGCAGAGATCGGCTCGTTGTTGTGCCCGATGATGGAGATGGTCTCCGCGATCATGCCTTCGTAAGCCATTGTCCTCTCCCTTGGTGATGATTGCGTCTCAGTGGAAGTAGCGACCTGAGTCGATGACGATGGTCTGGCCGGTCATCGTCTCGGTGCGGCACATGGTGACCACCATGTCGGCGCAGTCGTCCTTGTCGGCGGCCTTCTTCAGCAGCGAGCCGGAGGCTGCGCGTTCGATGAACTCGGGCCGGAGATTGGCGGTCGCTCGCGTGCCCTCCAGCAATCCCGGCGCCACGCAGTTGACCAGTGTCTCGGGCGCCAGCGCCACGGCCATGCAGCGCGTGAGGTGGATGAGACCCGCCTTCGACACCGCATAAGCGATGGACGAGCCGGTTGGCTCCAACCCGGCGATGGAGGCGATGTTGACGATGCGGCCCTTCCCTTGCGCCTTCATGATGGGCGCCACCGCCTTGATGAGGCGCATCGGCCCGGTGAGGTTGACCGCGATAATCCTGTCCCACACGTCCTGCGGTCAGATTGTCGAGGTCGCTGAACGGGATCGACTTGTTGTAGGCGGCGTCGTTGACCAGGATGTCGATGCGGCCGAGGCGCCTGGCGACGTCGCCGATCAGGCGCTCCACGGCCGCGCCGTCGGTGATGTCGCAGGCGAACGCGGCGGCGTTGATCTGATAGCTGCTCGTCAGCTCCCGGGCGACGCCCTCCGCCTGGTCACGGCTCTGTGCATACATAACGGCGATATGCGCGCCCTCCTTCGCCAGCGCGTGACAGATACGCTGCCCGAGTCCGCCGTTGCCGCCTGTCACCAGGGCGACTGCGCCTCTGAGGTCCATGAACTCTCTCCCGCCTGCGGGCGCCCGGTCGTCTCGCGCGTCCCGGTTTCCGCGGACAGTTTGTGGCCCAAGCCGCGGGGCAGGCAAGCCGGTGAACGAGAGGCGATTGGCGGCGGCACTCAAGCGCGATCCGGATTGCCAGCTCTTCTGAGAATGTGGTTGTGCGAGTGCAATCATGGAGGGGGCCGTCACCATATCCGCCAGCAATTCGCGCAGAAGGTTCCTTCTCGTGTTGATCAAGCCGCCGCTTTATGACGACGACGGCTTGTCATTCAGTGATTCCGTTCCTCGGTGCCCTCCAACCGCCTCGCCGCAGTCTACGGACTGGCTATGGCTTTCGCGGTGCGCCAGGTGCTGGGAACCGAGACCGCGATCGGCGTCAATGCGTATGACGAGACCAACCCCCGGATCCTGCTGGAGCGGATCGCACGCGACATGGCCAGCGCCGGAGCTGGCATGGTGGGAATGGTCGGTGTTCTATCCGCATCATCCAGAACGAGCTGCCGATCGATTTCCTGGAGTTCTTCGTCCTGACCCCGCAGCCGGGCTCCGAGGCTCACCAGAAGCTGGCGCCGGCCGGGATTCCGATGGACGCCGACCTCAACCGCTAGGACATTTTCCATGTCGTGACGGCACACGCGACAATGAGCCGCGCCGCTGGTGAGTTTTTTGGAGCCTGAGCCTGATCGAGCACACGCACCCGTTGGAAGGCGGCTACCTGCGCCGCAATGTGCGCACCGAGCGCCGGCTGGGTTTGCCCATCGTTCCGCATGGCCGTGATGGCGACGCTACTGCTGATGCGTCGCCACAGGCTGACGCGCGACCCGGTGGCATCCGATTATCGCGACGTGGCACTGACGCGGGATGACGCCGGTGACTCACTTGAACTTGCTCACAGGGACGGAGGCGGCACGCAGTGCAGCGCGTGCCAAGCTGCGGCCGCTGACCGTGGCCGGCTGATGCTGGACCAGTCCCGCGCCGCGTAGCGCCCCAACCTGCAACGTGCGACCCTCCTGGCCCCGCACACGGGGAGAAACCACATGCGCATCGTCGCCCTGGAAGAGCACTACACGGTGCCTCGCATCGTTGCCGGCGTATCCGCCGAAGCGATCGCACGCCGCGGCTTTCCCGGCCCTGACTTCGTCTGGGCACAGACCACCAAGCGCAACGAGCTTGCCGATCTGGGCGACGCTCGGCTGGCGGACATGGACGCCAGCGGCATCACGGTGCAGGTGCTGTCGGTCGCCGGCCCGGGCGCCGATCTGGTACCGGGGCAAGCGGGCATCGACATGGCGCGCGCCTATAATGACGCGTTGGCCGAGGCGTGCGCCCGCCATCCCGACCGCTATCGCGGCTTCGCGCATCTGCCGCTGCTCGCGCCTGAAGCGGCGGCGGACGAACTGGAACGCTACGGTCAAGCAGTTAGGCTTCTGCGGCGTGCTGGTGAACGGCGCGACCGATGGCCGCTTCCTCGACGATCCCGCGTTCGAACCGGTCCTGGCGCGCGCCGAGGCGCTCGACCTGCCGATCTACCTGCATCCTGGCATTCCGGTGGAGGCCGTGCGGAAGGCCTACTACGACGGGCTGCCGGGCAATTTCAGCTTCACCATGGCGCTGTCCGCCTGGGGCTGGCACGCCGATACCGCGATCCACACGCTGCGCCTGGTGCTGAGCGGCGCACTGGACCGCCATCCCGGACTGAAGATCGTCATCGGCCACATGGGCGAGGCGCTGCCGTTCATGCTGGACCGCATCGACGAAACCACTGCCGCCACGGCAAAGACGCAGCTCGCGGCGCTCGGTGCGACAGACGATCCTCGATCAGGTGTGGATCACGACCAGCGGGTTCTTCACCATGGTGCCATTCATGGCGGCGCTGATGTCGTTCGGCGTGGACCGCATCATGTTCTCGGTCGACTACCCGTTCGCGTCGAACGCGCGCGCAAGGGCGTTTCTGGATGCGCTGCCGGTCTCGCCGGCCGACCGCGCGAAGATCGCGCACGGCAACGCGGACCGCTTGCTGCGGTTGCCGAGCTGACGATCACTTGTCCAGCCAGATCGTCGCCAGATCCTGGTTGACGTAATGGCTGGGGCTGATCTTGAAGCCCTTGACGTAGCTCCGGTACGGCACGATGCGGTAGCGCCAGAGCAGGAAGGCCTCGTGCGCCTCGGTATCGAGCACGCGCTTTTCGAACTGACGCATCAGCTCGCGTTGCCGCGACGAAATTGGTTTCCCGGAGCATCCGGTCGTAGATGTCGATTTCCGTTGGGTCGTCATAGTTGCCGTAATTCCCATCGGAGACCGAGTGCGGCAAATACTTGGTGCCGTCGAGCAGCGGATTGACGATGTTCTGGCACTCGGCGTCGATCGCCACCGCGAAATCGCCCTGGCGCAGCGCATCCTCGTACGGCCCCGTCGGCAACACGCGCTGGGTCGCATGCACGCCGATCTTGCTCCATTCGTCGATGACCCAGACCCCATTGAACTTGTAAGGCTGATCGACATTGCGATTGAGTAATTCGAAGGTCAGCCCTTCGGCCCCTGCCTCCTTCAGCAGCCGCCTCGCCTCGGCGCGCGACTTCTCGATGTCCGGCCAGTAGCCGGCAAGCTGCTCCAGTTCCTGCTTGCTGGCGGCACAGTGGCGAGCCGGGAAACACGATGCCGCCGACCGTCCGCTGCAACGTGATCCGCGACATCGGCGCCGCGCCATGCCAGCGGTCGATCGCCAGCGTCAAGGCGCGGCGCACCCTGACGTCGTCGAACGGCTTTCTTGCGTGGTTCGGCGTGACCAGAGCGCCGCAATTCCAGTCGCTCTCCTGCACGGTGATCTTATCGCCCAGCGCGGCAACGAGCTCGTCGCGCGTCGCAGGCGGAAAGCCACGGAACTCGATCGCCGCCCGGTCGGACTTGATCGCCGCGACGCGGACCGCCTGCTTGTCGGCGAAGATGCCGATGAAGCCATCCAGATAAGGCAGTCCTGGCCGATAGTAGTCGGGATTGCGCACGCCGGAGATCGACTGTCCCGCCTGATAGTCCTTAAAGCGGAACGGGCCGGACCCCATGATGTTCTTCTCGAACCAATGCGGGTCGCGGTCGAGGATGTCCTTCTTGTAGATGAAGGCGTATGGATCGGCGAGCGCCGGCAGGAATGCGGCGGTCGCGAATTTGAGGTGGAAGACGACAGTCTTCGCGTCGGGCGCCTCGACCTTGTCGATCATTGCATAGTAGCCGCGTCGCACGCTGATGACACCCTCCGGCGGATCGACGATGTGCTTCCAGCTTGCCGCCACGTCGTAAGCGGTCATGGCGGAGCCGTCCTGGAACTTGACATCGTCACGGATATGGAATGCGTAGGTCCGGCCATCGTCCGTCGGCGTAGGAATCCCGGTGCAGACATCGCAGACGAACGCGGTCGTGTCGGCAGGGTTCTTCGGGGTTCGCCCGGATCAACACGCTGTAGAACGGCGCCACTGCGTGAATGGTCGCGAAGGTATTTTCACGATGGCCGTCAAAGCTCGGCGGCGAATCAGCAGGGATCATGTAAGTCAACGTGCCGCCATGTTTCGGCGTCTCGTCGGCTAACGCAGGCAAGCCCGACGACAGAGCGATCGCCATGCCGACGGCGAACGATCGATGCATTTCCGTCTCCCCTGCCGATATCTGCCAAGCTTTCGCCCGGTTCGATGCCTTGCGTCAACGGGCTGGGATGGCAGCCGAGGCTGGTCACCGGCGTTCGGCGCGCCTAGGCTTTGGTAGGACGCCCGCCGCGATACACCACGGAGGTATCAATGACAGCGGAGATTGCGAAGCTCGTCGACACCGAGCGCGGAATGATCAGTCGCCGGATCTTCATTGAGCCGGAAATTTACGAAGCGGAGCTGAAGCAGATCTTCGCGCGCTGCTGGCTGTTCCTGTGCCACGACAGCCAGATCGCGCGGCCCGGCGATTTCCTGACTACCTATATGGGCGAGGACCCGGTGCTGGTGGTGCGCAATAGTGCCGGGACCGTGGGCGCATTCCTCAATGTCTGTCGCCATCGCGGCAACCGGCTCTGTCGCGCCGATGACGGCAACGCCGCGAGCTTCATCTGCGCCTATCATGGCTGGACGTTCAACAATGGCGGGCAACTCACCGGCGTGCCGAACATGCGCGAGGCGTATCATGGCGATCTGGACCGCACGAGCCTTGGCCTGATTCCGGTCGCGCAACTGGAGAGCTACAAGGGACTCTGGTTCGCCACCTTCGATCCCGAGGCACCAACGCTGCGCGAGTATCTCGGTGAGATGGCCTGGTATATCGATACGTTCGTCGACCGGCGCGAAGGCGGTATCGAGATCGTCGCGACCCACAAGTGGATCATGCCATGTAACTGGAAGTTCCCTGCCGAGAACTTCGGCGGCGACGCGTATCATGTGCAGTGGAACCATCTGTCCGCCGTGAAGGTCGGCTTCAGCCGCGGCGTCACGGCGAACGCGCAGAGTGCGCAGAGAATGGCCTCACCCGGCAACGGCCATGCGCTGATCTGTGTCGGTCCTGACGATGTCGGCGATCCGCCAATGCCGGAAATCGAGGCCTACGAACGGGAGATCGCCGCGGAGGTTCGCGAGCGCCTCGGGCCGCGCGCCAACCTGATCAATCCGATCGTCGGCACGGTCTTTCCGAACTTCTCGCTGCTGCGCGGCACCTCGCGTACCTTCCGCGTCTGGCAACCGCGGGGTCCGGAAAAGACCGAGGTCCGCTCGTTCGTGTTCATGGACAAGGCGGCACCGCCAGAGGTCAAGCGCGCGATCCGGCAGGCGGGTATCCGCGGCTTCAGCCCGTCCGGCTCATTCGAGCAGGACGACATGGACAATTGGCAGGAATGCACGCAGACGTGTCGTGGCGTGATGTCACGGCGCATGCCGCTCGACAATCGCATGGGCCTCGGGCATGACCGCTTCGATCCCGCACTCGGCGCCTGGGTCAGCGACTATCGGTTCAGCGAAAGCAATCATCGTCACTTCTATCGGCGGTGGGCGGAGTTGATCGCAGGAACCGGCTGGGGCGCGCTGGAGTGCGCGACCGCGAAGGAACCGCAGTATGCTTGAGGCGGAGACGATCCGAGGGGTCGAGCAATTCCTCTATCGTGAGGCCCGCCTGCTCGATGAGAGGCGCTTTCACGAATGGCTGCGGCTGTTCACCGACGACGTGCACTATTGGATGGCCGCGCGGACCAACCGCTATCCAAGATCGAGCAAAGCGATCACCATTCTCAACGCGGACCGCTTTGCCGAGGAGGAACGGGACAGGAACGATGAGCTTGGCCTGTTCGATGAGGACATCAAGACGCTGACGGCCCGCGTCGCACGGCTCGATACCGGCATGGCCTGGGCGGAAGATCCGCCGTCGCGGACACGGCACCTGATCACCAATATCGAGGTCGCATCCGATGCCGCGGATCGAGCTGACAGTCCACTGCAATTTCATCGTCTACCGCAGCCGGGGCGAGACCGAACAGGATTTCTATGTCGGCGCGCGCGAGGACAGGCTGCGTTGCGTGGACGGCGGTTGGAAGATCGCCAACCGCAGGATGGTGCTTGATCAGAACGTCCTGACGGCCAAGAACCTGAGTATCTTCTTCTGATACCTGAGGTGCTGCGATGAGTACTGCCGACGTCCTGCGTGACCTCGTCATCGCCAACCGCATTCTCGCCCATGAAGGCGTGGTGGACGCCTATGGCCATATCAGCGTGCGCCATCCCGAGCGGCCTGACCGGTTCTTTCTGTCGGGATCGCGCAGTCCGGAACTGGTCACGCTCGGACGACATCATCGAATACGATCTCGACTGCAATCCGATCGACCTGCGCGGGCGCGCTCAATACACGGAGCGGCCGATTCATGGCGCGATCTATCGCAAGCGTCCGGACGTGGTCTCCGTGGTGCACAACCACGCCTACGAGGTCATACCCTTCACTGTCACGCAGAGCGTGAAGCTAAGGCCTCTCCTGCACACTGCGGCGGGCATCGGGGCGGAGATTCCGGTCTGGGATATTCGCCGCAAATTCGGCGATACCAACCTGCTGGTGACGACGCTCGCGCATGGTGAGGACCTTGCCGAAGGGCTGGGGCCGAACAGTGTGGTGCTGATGCGTGGACATGGTTCGGCGGTTGCCGGCATATCGATTCAGAATACGGTGCATACGTCGGTTTATTTGCGGATTAACGCTCAGATCCAAGCCGAGGCGATGCGCATTGGCGGCGACGTGGCTTATCTTAGCGAAGGCGAAATCACCGAGATGCAGAAGTCTGCCCGAGCGGGCCATACCCGCGCCTGGGAATACTGGGCACGCCGCGCGGGGATCACCGGTTAGTGCCCAGGTGCCCAGGTTGGCCGCCCAACTGATGACCGAGGTTGCTTCGTCGCTGCGCTCGCAGTGACAGGGTGACCGTCGGCCGTTCAGTTCAGCCATCGGACGTCCGGTTCGTTCTCCAGGTTCTGCAAGCGCTCGAACAACGCCGCTGCCCGTTCGGCAGTTAGGGTGCCCATCAGCATCAGGAACTTGTCGCGCAGTCCGGTGCGGCTGAGCGGGCGGGCTGGCGTCCCATCGAACTCCTCGACCGCGCGCGAGACGCTCCGGCCATCGTTCAGGCGGACAGTGACAACGCTGGCTCCGGCGACCCTTGTTGGTGGATCTGCCACCGTGACCGCGACGCGTGAGCACATGGCACGGATGCCCGCATCCACAAGCGCAGAATTGTCGAACGACCCAGGGTTACGAGGATCGCGGAACAGAGCCAGCGCCACGCAGAACGGAATGGAATACTGCGCCATCATGATGTCGGTCGGGTCGGTAATGTTGTTGACCGTCGCCATCCGTTCGTCGCCGGCAACTGTAACCCGATCCACCTGTGTACCGTCAAAGCCATACTCGGCCTGTAGCTCCAAAATCGCCTGCACGGCGGTCTGTGCCGTCATGTGAACAGGGAAACGCTTCAGACACAGTCTCAGCGTTGCGAATTCGCTGCCAAGGCGATGCGTGAGATCGGCGGCGTCCCATTCAGTGCAGAACACCTTCAGGAAGCCGGCGTCGCCTTCGAGCACACTGCGCGGACCGCTGAAGCCATCGGCGGCGAGGCTGGCTGCGAGCACACCGCTCTCGGCCGCGCGCCCCAGATGCAGACGTTTCACCATGGCGCCCGTGCCGGATCGGGCAAACTCCATCAGTCCGCAGGCGAGCGAACCGGCAATTCCCAGTGCATTGGTCATCGCCTCGGCATCGAGCCGCAGCAGCGTGCCAGCGGCAACGGCGGCCCCGAACGGCCCGGTTGTGCCGGGAGCATGGAAACCGCGTCGCTCATTACTGTGCTTTGTCGCGCGGCCGATGCGGTACATCACTTCGAAACCGGCGACGATGGCGGTGAGCAGGTCGCGGCCGCTGCTGCCACGTTCCTGCGCGACAGCAAGCGCTGGCGGCAGCAGCGTCGCTCCCGGATGCACGCCGGCGCCGGGTCTGGTGAGATTGTCCGACTCGAACGCGTGGGCCAGCGCGCCGTTGGCCAATGCCGCGGCAGGAGCCTGGATGGCGGGGCCATCGACACCCAAGATGCGGCTGCTTCCACCGGCGCCGGTGCGTTGCGCGTAGCGGACGACGATGCGGCTCCAGGGCAGGCTGCTCCCCAGCACGATCACCGCAACGGTATCGGTGATGCAGTCCTTGGCGCGCTGCACGACTTCTGACGGCAGATCGTCGTAGCGCAAACCCACCGCATATTCGGCGAGCCGAACGGTCTCCTGGGCCATCGCTTGTCCTCCCGAGGCGCCGCTTGAGATCGGCGAGCGTGGGCCTAAGCTGTCCAGCAGGAAACCCCCTCCCCGCCAGCGGGGACAGGGCTACACGGAGGAAACAGGCATGCCCCAGTTCGGCGAGTCCAAAGGCGAATACCGCGGCGGCGTTTATCGCGAAGATGCCGCGCTGAAGGCATGGCTCGCGAAGCGTCCCACCGAAGCGGCGCTGGAGCCCGATCTGCCGATCATCGATCCGCACCACCACTTCTGGGACATGCCACATCGCGGCCACTACCTGCTGCCTGAGCTCCTGGCCGATATCGGCGGCGGGCACAAGATCGTCTCGACCGTCTTCCTGGAATGCCGCGCAATGTACCGCAAAGCTGGCCCGCGCGAGATGGCGGCGCTGGGCGAGGTCGAGTTCGTCACCGGCATAGCGGCAATGAGTGCGTCGGGGGGTTATGGCCCATGCCGCGTCGCTGAGGGCATCGTGGGTGGTGGTGACCTGACCGTCGGAGCGCGCGTGCGTGAATTGTTGGAGGCTGAGATTGCCGCCGCCGGCGGGCGACTGCGCGGCCTGCGCCATGGTGTCGCCTGGGACACCCACGAAGCCGTCAGCAAATACGCCTCCCGCACGGTCCCGTTGCACCAGGTGCTCGATGCCAACTTCCGCGCAGGCCTGGCACAACTCGCACCACTCGGTCTCAGCTTCGAATCGTGGCAATACCATCCGCAACTACCGGATGCGATCAACCTCGCGCGCGCCTTTCCGGACACCACCATCATCCTCAATCATGTGGGCGGCATCCTCGGTGTTGGGCCGTATAACGGCCATCGCCAGGAAATCCTGGCAGGCTGGCGCAAGGACATCAACGAACTCGCCAAGTGCCCGAATGTGTATTGCAAGCTTGGCGGTCTCGGCATGGTATCGGTCGGCTTCGACTTCCACGAGCGTGACGTGCCGCCGTCATCCGAGGACCTGGCGGCGGCGTGGCGACAATATATCGAGCCCTGCATCGAAGCCTTCGGTGTCAACCGCTGCATGTTCGAGAGCAATTTCCCGCCGGACAAGCAGTCCTGCGGCTACACCGAACTATGGAACGCGTTCAAGCGCATCACCGCCAATGCCTCGGCGAGCGAGAAGACCGCGCTTTATAGCGGCACCGCGGCGAAGGTCTATCGGTTGACCGCGCCATGATGGACATCTCCGGCAAGACCGCCATCGTCACTGGCGCCGCTTCCGGCATTGGTCTCGGCATCGCGACCGCGCTCGCCGAGGCCGGCGCGAATGTGGTGATGGCAGACATCCAGAAGGAGGCGGTCGAGCAGGCAGCGCATGGCCTCTCCGGCACCAATAAGCGCGTCATGCCCGTCAGGATCGACGTGACGCAAGAGCAGTCCGTGCTCGAAGCGCTGGCGGAAGCCGAACGCAATTTCGGAGAACTCCACATCGCCTGCAACAATGCCGGTGTGCCGATGCACGGCACCAGGATGATCGACGTGCCACGCGGCGACTGGGAATTCGTGATCGGCGTGAATATCTGGGGGATCATCCACGGCATACGTCACTTCGTCCCCGCCATACTGCGGCACGGGGAGGAAGGGCACGTCGTCAACACCGCGTCGGTCGCCGGTTTCCAAAATCGCCGCGGCACCGATCAGGCTCCGTATTCGATGAGCAAATACGCCGCGGTCTCACTGTCCGAGGCGTTGGAGATTGAACTGGAAGGAACCAAGGTCGGCGTCTCGGTGTTATGCCCCGGCCCGATCGCCACGAATATCGCGCGCGGCGCGCGCAATCGCCCGGACCACATGGGCGGCCCGCAGATGCACGCCACCGACGAAGCGGTGCTGGCCGAACGCCTCGCCACCACGGGACTTGATCCGAAAAGAGTTGGAGAGCGGGTGGTGGACGCGATCCGTACGAAGACGTTCTACGCCTTCGTCAGCGCAGTGCCTGCCGATATCATCAAGGCCCGTCACCGTCGCATCGAGGATGCGCTCACCAGCCCCTGGGTAACCCACTACTGACGGTCATTCGGCGTAATTCAGCGTCGGACCCGCAGGCGCATCGACGACACCTGCCCCGACCCCCGGCCGCCGGACCCATGCGCGCGATCAGGGCAGGAACCTCCGCGGCCGGAACCGGCGCACTGAACAGATAGCCCTGCACTTCCTGACACGACTCAGTCCGCAACATCCTGAGTTGCTCGGCCGTCTCGACACCTTCGGCAGTGACCAACATGCCAAGGGCGCGCCCAAGGTTCACAATCGCATGTACGATCGCCGCCGACTGCTTCTGGGAATCAAGATCGCGTACGAACGACTGGTCGATCTTGATCTTGTCGAATGGAAAGTTCCGCAACGAACTGATCGACGAATAGCCGGTGCCGAAATCATCCAAGGAAATGCGCACGCCGATACGTCTGTAGCTGGCGCAGAGGCTCGAGCGTTGCAGCCGTATTCTGCAGCAGCACCGTCTCGTTGATCTCCAGTTCCAGGCGGCCCGACGGCAGCCCGGACGCTTGCAGCGCACCGGAGACCGCTTCCATCAGATTGTCGCTCTTGAGTTGCATCGCGGAGAGATTGACGGCCACCGAGATATCGTCCGGCCAGGTCGCCGCTATGTGGCAGGCCTCCCGAAGCACCCACTCGCCGATCGGTATGATCACGCCTATCTCTTCGGCGAGAGAAATGAACTCCGATGCTCCGATCAGGCCGCGCTGCGGGTGCCGCCAGCGGATCAAAGCCTCGAACCTGACCAACACTTCGGTGCGAGCGTTCAAGATGGGCTGAAAGAACAACTCGAACTCAGAATTGGCCAGTGCCATGCGCAAGCCAAACTCCAACGTGTGGCGCGCCTGCGCCTCCGAATTCATCGCGGCATCGAAGAAGCAGAATGAGCCGCGCCCGCTGGCCTTCGCTCGATACAACGCCATGTCAGCGTTCTTCAGAAGCGTCTCCGGGTCCGCCTCATTGGCCTGGCTGTATGCAATGCCGACGCTTGTCCCGATGGCCACTCGATGATCGTGCAATGAAAACGGCTGACTGAGGATATGGATGAGGCGCACTGCCAGGGCCGTCGCCTGACCCGGCTGGTCGACCCCGATCTGCACGATGGCAAATTCGTCACCACCGAGACGCACCACGATGTCGTCACTGCGAACATTCTTGGTGAGCCGTTCAGCGACAGCGCACAGAAGCGCGTCACCGGCCGCGTGTCCCAGGGTATCGTTGACATACTTGAAATGATCGAGATCAAGACAAAGCACCGCGAGACTGTCGCTGCGCGTCCGGCGCTCCACCTCCTGTTCCATGTACTCGCGGAACACCACACGGTTCGGCAGTCCTGTCAGAGCATCATGGCGCGCCATGTGGGCAAGTCGTCTCTCGGCCTGACGGCGTTCCGTGATCTCCTCATGCGTCGAGATCCAACCGCCATCGGGCATTGGGCGATGGTGGATGGATATGATCTGACCGCTCTTCAACTCGACGGTCGTGTCGTTGGGCTGATCGGAGATTGCGATCGACGCCCGCCAGGCGAGATATTCCTCGGGATTCATGTTCGGGAAAGTACCCGCCTGGAACCGGCGTTCGACAATCTGTTCCAGTGTGGTGCCGGGGCGGATGGTATCGGCCGACAGGCCATAGATTTCGGCATAGCGCCGATTGGCCAGGATCAGTCTTGCGCGCGCCATCGAAGAAGCAGACGCCCTGGGTGAGGTTGTTGAGCACCATGTCGAGCTGCTGCTCGATGCGTCGCCGTTCGGTGATGTCCTGGAGGGTCCCGGCCACCTTGCTGATCGCGCCGGTCGCATCGATGACCGGGCGGCCTTCGGCGCGAACCGTTCGCGCCTGACCATCCGGGCGCACAATACGGTACTCGATCGGCTCTTGCGGAATGCCTCGCTGCAATTCGCCGAGCCAAGCATACAGCTTGACGCAGTCATCGGGGTGAGTGAACTGCGCGAGACCCTCGACCATAGGTTCATGCTCGTCGCCGAGTATGCCGCGAATACGGTACATCTCCTTGGACCAGACCCGGCGTCCGGTCTGCACATCGAACTCCCAACTGCCGATGCCGGCGATCTCCTGCGCCCGATCGAGACGCTGCTCGCTTTCAAGCAGCGCCGCCTGCGCCGCCTTCAAAGCGCTGATATCGACCCGTAGTCCCGCGGTGCCGCCATTGCGCATTCGGCCGGTCGGTCACCAGCATCCACGACCCGTCACTCAATTGCCGCTCGAACGAGCCCGAGGCCTCACGACGCTGGCGCATCCTCTCCGCGAGCCATTCGTCCTCGCGCCCACGCGCATCGGGATACTTCCCCAGCCGCAGTCCACGCCACACGATGTCTTCGTAGGGCGTCCCCGGAACCAGGAGGTCGACGCTCTCAGGATATCTCTTTCGGTACGCCTGATTGCACATCACAAGACGATCATCCTGATCGTAGATTACGAAGCCTTCGGCAAAGTTCTCGACCGCATCGCGCAGCAGCGTTTCCGCCTGCTCGACGCGCCGGTCAAACAAGGCTGCGGCCAACGCAAGACCCACAATCAACAAGCTGACAATAGCAATCGCGGCCGCCATGACAGACGGATCGAACGACACGCCGGACATAACCAACTCCGGACGTCCGGATAGAAGCACGTGGCGGACATCCCTGTGTAGTGCATCAGCACGATGGCAAGGCCCATGACCAGGGAGCCCGAGAGGCGAGCCAGAATACGACGCTTGCCTCCGAGTCGCGGCAACTCCGAAAGCGCGAACAAGGCAGCCGTCGACAGCAGAACGGCAACCACAATGGAGAAGCACGAACAACCAGGGGACATAGTAGATGCGAGCGGGCATCCGGAGAGCCGCCATACCCGTATAATGCATGAGGCCGATGCCGGCGCCCGAGCACTATGCCGCCCAGACTCGAGACTGGACCCGATCTCTTGTGCCATTCGCCGCCAGATGGAAAGCGACGGCGCTGGCCAACACGGCAAAGCCGACGGAGAGTACCGTGAGCGGGAGGTCGAAATCGCAGCGGGATCGGGATCTCAACCGCCAGCATAGCGATGAAGTGCATCGCCCAGATGCCGAAGCCCATCGAGAAGCCGGCTGTGATCAACCAGAGAAGACGTCGGTTACGATCGCTCGCCGCCCGCACGCAGACAATGAGGTCAGAATGCAGTGTACGCTGAAAACGCCGCCACCAAATAAGACAAAAGCACGAACCAAGGCTGGTGCCGATACGGCACGCAGAGGGCAAGTGGAACATTGTCTGTAAGAAACCAATGGTTCAGCAAGGGGAAATGCCTCTTAGGCCGGCCCCGACGGCAGCAGCTCCATGAGAATGTCCTTTACAGGGCCTGTCTACCACCATCTTCGTGCAACGGCCAAAGCCCAGCGCATCCACACAGTCACAAGTATATCAGGCAATCACTCCTGTCTATACCGTAAATGCAAGCTGTTACACCGCCACTTCAATTCGGCCATGGGCAATCGGTCTCCTGTGAGCATGCCTGTTACATGGCCGTTTGCTTCTCTCCCATCAGCCCTGCGCCTCGCCGAAGGCGATCGCTCGCTCCAGATGGACATCAAAGAATTCGACGGCTTTGCGGATTGGTTGTGGCCGGCCGAGAAGGTAGCCCTGAATGGCGGTACAACCCAGTTCACGCACAAGATGGACCTGTTCGTTTGTCTCAACGCCTTCAGCGGTCGTCGTCATTCCCAGTCTATCGGCAAGGCTGACGATCGCGGCGACAATCGCTGCGCAATCATCCCGTGTCGTCAGCTCGCTGATGAACAAGCGGTCGATCTTGATCACGTCGAATGGGAAGCTCCGCAGATAGCTGAGCGACGAATAGCCGGTTCCGAAATCGTCCAGAGCAATGCTCAAGCCGAGGTCGTGCAGTCGGCGCAACAAGGCGGTGGTGGTCACACTGTTGTTCAACAGTGCCAATTCGGTGATCTCGATCTCCAGTCTGGCCGGATCCAATCCAGCACCCGAGATCGCATCGCTGACTATTTCGACGATATCGCCGTCCTCAAGCTGGATCGGCGACAGGTTGACCGCGACCTTCGCTCCGCCAAGGTATTGCACGGCATCCAGGCATGCTTGACGCAAGATCCAGGCGCCAATGGATTTTATGATCCCGAGTTCCTCGGCCAAAGGAATAAATTGACCGGGCATGACGAGCCCACGCTCCGGGTGGTTCCAACGCAACAGCGCCTCGAATTTACGCACGCGATCGCTGCGCAAGTCGAGAACCGGCTGATAGTAGATCTCGAACTGATGTTGATCGAGCGCGACGCGCAAATCTGCACTCATTGCTTAGCCGGGCATGCAGTCTGACCTCCATGTCGGGCTCAAAGACGCAAAAAGTACCCCTTCCTCGCGCCTTTGCCTGGTAGAGCGCCATATCGGCGTTCCTGAGGAGCGTATCGCCATTGACATTCGGACCAGAGGCGATCGCGATGCCGATACTTGCGCCTATTTCGATCTTGCGATGACCAAGTTGATAAGGCGCGCCGAGGGCATCGATGATGCGCTGAGCCTGTGCGGTTGCCGCGGCAGGCAAGTCTCGCGACGGATAGAGGACCGCGAATTCATCACCACCAAGACGCGCGACGAAATCGGTACTGCGAATACAGCCTTGCAGCCTTCGGGCCGCGATCTCCAGAAGCGCGTCACCTGCGGGGTGTCCGAGCGTATCATTGACCAGCTTGAACCTGTCGAGGTCCAGGTACAGCAATGCCAGATTATTTCCGTCCGCCGTCAACTGCCCCAGGGCATCCGCCATCTTGCTGCGGAACAGCACTCGGTTTGGCAGATGGGTAAGCGCGTCATGATGCGCCAGGAAGCGGATGCGCGTCTCTGTCTGTTGGCGCTCTGTGACATCCTCATAGGTGGCTATCCAGCCGCCATCGGGCAGTGGACGCTGCGACACGGCCAAAGCGAGCTTGTCGTCCTCAACGCTGACGAATGACCCGGGTCGTTGCGATCCTGCCAACTCCTCCTGTTGCTGGTAAATGCTCTCCACCGCACGAGCGCTCAGTCCCGCATGATTCTCAATTGCATGGAACAGTGCCGCAGTCGTCGTGCCGGGAGTCGCGTCGGAGGCGGTAATCCGAAACATGTCGTGGAATCGCTTGTTGCAGACAATCACTCTGCGATCCGAGTCGACCATCAGAAGCCCTTGCGACATGTTGTTCAACGCGGCGGTGAACAGCATGTTCCTGACACGCAGCTCATGATCACGCTCTGTCAGCGTCAGATTCTGGAGACGCACTTCCTCGACGGCCCGGTTCGCGCGCTCATTCGCCTCAGCCAGTTCGGCCAGTGTCTGCTTGAGAATTGTGATGTCCGTGCGAATCCCGACTATGCCACCAGTCGGGTTTCGCACGTTCCGTTATCAGCACCCACCTACCATCCGGCAGCAGGCGCTCGAGCGAACCCTGATTGCCGTGATGCCACTCCATCGTCTCGCGAACAAATTCCTCGATATCGTCACCGGCTTGCGGATATTGACCGACCTTTGCCCCCTCTCGAATGATGTCCTCAAACGTCGCACCGGGATGAATGAACGGAGCGCTGAGCGCATAGATCTCGCGAAATCTATGGTTGCAGGCGATCAGTCGATCCTGCTCGTCCCACATGACGAAGCCGTCCGACATCGCCTCGATCGCGCTGTCAAGCAGATCGCGCGACTTCTTGCGTTCCGTCTCGACGCTCTCGCGCTGGCGCAGAGCGCGCATACAAGGTGCCGGCCAGCGCGACCACGAGCAGACATGCCACGGCGAGAACGATGAGCAGACGGTCCCGGTCCCTGACCCAGTCTGCCAAGGCCACCGACAGATCCAGGGTCAGCGCAACCTGGACGTCAGGATAGAGGGTATTGCGCCATACCGCGACAGTGGGCGCAGTTGTGACCGTCGGGCGGGAGACTGGAAGGCGACACTCTCAGCGCCCAGTCCACTGAACGCCAACGCCTGGTCCTTGCCGGCCTTCTGCTCGTCATTCGGGATAGCTGGCAAGACGCGAGCCGTCCGGCCGCACGCACATAGATTCGTAGCCCGGGCACTGCTGCCACGGGCGAAAGCAGCGCCATAATGGAGGGAACCGGTACCTCGGCGACCGCCTGCAGCCTCCCGATCCCGCTCAGGCTGATGGAGCGGGAGAGATACCAGGACCAATCTCCCGTTGTTGCGTTGTAAGCCGGGCCATCGACGGCGACGGTACCCGGATGTTGACTGCTGGTCGCGTCCGATGGCGTCAACGGCAGTCGCTGGTTTGCGGGTCTTGGCCGCGCCGTCGCCCAGACGGAACCGTCTGGACGCACAAGTAACAAGTCACGGAATGAGAAGGTTTCGAAGTTGAAGGCACGCAGCAACTTTCTGGCCAAATCCGGATCAACATTGCCCTTTTGGTCGCTGGCCGCCGAAAACAGCGAAGGCAGGCTGACCAATGCGCCGTCCACCTGAAGCAACTCGCGATTGATCGCGGTTGTGACCACGAGCGTTGCGTTTTGCAGTGTCGTATCCGCGGCGTGCAGCGCGGTCTGGCGCGCGCGCTCCAGAAAGAGCGCGCTGCCGCAGATGAGGGTCGCCAGCAGAAGAGCGGCGCCAAGGGCCACGACGATTCCGATTCGTCTTGCCGGCATCACAGGGTGCGCCGTTACGACGGACGAGGAGCTAGTCGGCATAACGGAGCTTCATCGCTCTGGATTGGTCACGATAGGATTGGCCCATGCGTGTCTTGACTGCTTCCCTGGCTAATCCCAGCTCCTGACGACCGACCAGCCGTGCGAGCCGGTCGCGCGCAACGCTTGCCACACACGGCGAGATTCCCACGGCTTCATCCCGGCGCCTTCCATTCCGTGCGGAGTATAACGCTCTTGTAAGCCTGGGTTGGTTACAGATTGTACTCCCTGTAACGGAACGAGAAGTATTTGCCTCTATCGCACAGCAGAACGGTAACTCTCCGGTAAATTTACCACCCTGTTAACGCCGCCATGACGTTCGTCAGATTCGGGTTTCAAGCGTTATCCGAATATAATATGTTGGGAGGGTCATGTCGATAACAACCCGATTGCCGATCGCTCGCAAGGCCGCTCAGACCGATCATGCAGCTTTGGAAGAAATCGTGGTGCGCCGCCCGTGCGAGCGGGACGTGCCCGGCTTAGCCGCACTCTTTTCGGAAATGCAGGCTCACTACGATCGCCCGGTCACCATATGATGCGGCAGTAAAAGCGGCAACACTTGCGTGCAGGCCACCGGTCAGCACTTTCGATCCACGCGTTCTGATCGCCGTGGTCAATAACGTTGTCGTTGGCTGCATAGTAATGAATGTGACGTTTCCTGCCTTTGAACTGAGCCTGTCGCTGCATATCCGTGATCTCTATGTCAGCCGGTCCATGCGGCGCAGAGGTGTAGGTCGGCTGCTCGTAAAGTCGGGCGCGCGCCTGGCTGTCAAGGAAGGCTTCTCGGCACTGGAATGGACGACAGACGCAAACAACTGCGCGGCACGAAAAATGTATGAGGTATGCGGAGCAAAGCTGTTGGACCGCGCCTATTACCGTCTGTTTGATGAAACACTGATTGCTGCCGCCGCCTGACACCGGCCTTGCGGCGGGCCGCAGAACCTCATTCCTCCGGCGCCTTTACGCCCAGCGCGGGAGCCAGGTCTCGGTTCCATGCGACGGCACATTCCATGCCGCAGCGGCGTATCCAGTTTGGCAATACCGATTCGACCAACAGACGCTTGCGCCTGGCCTCGTCTTCCGGCGTGACCGCCACCAGGGTCATGTGACTTGGATTATGGCCACTGCCACAATCCGGCGCGCCGATATCGCACGCTATGCCGATCCGCGGTCTCTCGTTCCGAAGCATCCCAGATCTGACCTTCCAGGCCGCTTATTGCCTGACGCAGCAGCGTGCGCACGTCAGGCGGCAACGCTTCCCAGGCGGCGAGGTTCGCGCCAAAGAACGACAGCCCCCAACTGATGGCCATCGGATAGATGTAGGAAGTGACATTGGAAAGGCCAACCTCGTTACCGCTCAACGTGCCAGTGATGGCGCAATCGACGGCACCAGTTCGCGTCGCATTGACGACTTCGGCGAACGGCACGAGGGCGGGTATCGCCCCTAGCGCCGTCATCAATTCGGATTGTCCGACGGATGAAGTGCGGACCCGCCGACCCGACAGATCGCCCAAGCCGGTAAAGGCCTTGGTGCAAAAGAGAACCTGGGCCGGATACGTATAGATAGCGAGCAGCTCGATGCCGAACTTATCATGAAGCATCTTCTGGAGATGCGGTCTGTACAACCTCACGGTAGTGCGCAAAGCGGCCATGTCCGGATTAAGTCCCGGCAAGTCTACCGCATTGAGCTCCGGTTCGTCCCCCGAGACGAGAGCGAGCAAGGCCGTGCCGAACGGCACGACGCCCAGCCGCATCAACTGCAACATCTCCTGGCCCGGCAGCCCGCTTCGGTCAAACGGATGGATTTCCGCCTGGATGCGTCCGCCTGAAAGCGTCTCGATGCGTTCTTCCCAGAATGGCCTTTCCAGGCGATCATACTGGCTGACACCCGCCAAGCCACCCACGACCTTGAGGTGTATCTGGTCTTCGGCAGAAGCCCCCGGCGCCCAGCATAACGCCGCGATCGCCACGACACCCAGCGCCAATTGCCGCGACAGCGCGGCTTCCAATGCCTTGCAGGCGTGGCAGCCAGGATGCGCGATAGTTAGTCATTCAGAACGCCCTTCTCATGCCCATGAGTACATTGCCGGTGCGGCGCCAGCGTCTGCATAGACCGAATTCGTTTGTTTGCCAAACATAAATTTATGGAGTTGTCATTACCAAGTCATTTTCTTTCCCATTCGCCGGCGCAACGGATGTATATTGCCCGGGACATGGCAGCGTGGGGTCGTGCGTATATGTCGATGGCGGGAACCGCCTATTGGCCCGTCAAGCTGACCGGGTTGAGCTGTCTGGTCGTGACCGCGTTTGGTTGGGGGCTCAACTGGCCCGCCACGAAGTTCCTGCTGGAACAGTGCCCTCCACTCACGGCGCGTGGCATCGCAGGCATCGTGGCCAGCCTGGCCCTGGCCGGGATCGCAGTGGCGCGGGGCGAGACACTGGCCGTTCCGCGTGAACTGCGATGGCGGCTCGTGGGATCTGCATTGCTCAACGTCAGTGCCTGGATGGGGCTGACGACCTTGTCCCTGGTTTGGCTGAATGCTGGCGAGGCGGCGACTTTGGCCTATACGATGCCTGTCTGGGCGGCTTTACTGGCATGGCCGGTCCTTGGCGAACAACTCCGGCTGAACAGGATCGCAGCACTCGTGCTGGGGATTTCCGGCATTGCCGCACTGCTTGGCGGCGCCGGACTCAATACGGAGTCTGACAAACTGCCAGGCGTCGCGATCGCATTGGCGGCCGCGATACTCTTTGCGCTCGGAACGGTCCTATCCAAGCGCCGTCCACTCGTCATGGACCCGATAGCGATGACAGCGTGGCAGGTCGGGATCGGATGTGCAGTCCTTCTGGGAGCAAGTCTCGTATTGGAGCGCCCGCACCTCAGCGAAATGCACTGGTTTGGCTGGGCAGCTTTGACTTACACTGCGGCCGTTTCGCTTGGTATTTGCTATCTGATGTGGTTTGCGGCCCTACGCCGGCTCGATGCCGGCACCGCGGCGATCGGAACGCTGCTCACACCCATCGTCGGCGTGGTCGCCTCGGCGATCGCGCTGGGCGAGCCTCTGGCACTTCCTCAATTCGCGTCTCTCGCCCTGGTCGTATCCGGTGTCGTTCTCGCTGTGCGGCAGTGACCCATAGAACGTTTCGACGTAGTCCGACAAAGTCGTACCCGCGCCGGATTATCATGTTATAGAAGTCGCCAGCCGTCTGAGGAGATCGCCAATGCTATTTGCCGTCATTCGCCTTGACAAACCAAACAGCGTTGCACTTCGGCAGTCGGCGCGGCCCAAGCATCTCATTTATCTGGAGCAGGTGATGCCCTGCATAACGACGGGCGGCGCGCTGCTCGATGAGCAGGGCCAACAGATCGGTTCGATCCTGATCATCGATGTGGCGGACCGCGCCGCGGCGGAAGAATTTGCGGTGACGGATCCTTTCGTCTCCGCCGACTTGTTTGCGACCACATATATAGCGCCTTTCCGGACAGTGTTCAAAGATGGCGGCAGGATCTGACCGCTCTGCTCCTCCTTCCAGGAGATCGCAGAACCACCTTGCGTAAAGCGGTCAGCGCGCCAAATACCTCGGACGTTCCCGGAGGCGCGCATGACAGTCTTGATCGACCGCTTCATCGCCAGAACCCACATAGCCTACTTTTCGATGGAGATTGCGGTCCGACCGGAAATGCACACATATGCCGGCGGACTCGGCGTGCTGGCCGGCGATACGGCGCGCTCCTGCGCCGATCTGGAAATCCCGGTTGTGTTCGTGACACTGGTCAGTCGAGCGGGCTACTTCCGACAGGAACTCGATGATGGCGGCCGGCAGATCGAACAACCTGACTGGTGGGAACCGGAGCGCTGGTGTGTCGCGCTTCCCGCGATGGTTGGCGTCGAAATCGAGAGCAAGCTGGTGTGGATCAGGCCATGGCTCTACATCCATAGCACCTCGCACGGTCATCAAATCCCGATCCTTCTGCTCGATACCGATCTTGATCAGAACAGTGCCGAGAACCGGAAACTCACTCATCACTTGTACGGCGGCGATGACGCATACCGGCTCAGACAGGAAATCGTCCTCGGCATAGGAGGGTATCGCGTTCTCCGCGCCCTTGGCTTCGACCTGCACACCTACCACCTCAACGAGGGGCATGCGGCACTTCTCACCCTTGAGCTGCTCAACCGCTACCATCTGCCACAAGTGGATGTGAGGCCAGGTGAATCGCAATACGAGCTGGCAGAGATACGCGAGCGATGTGTATTCACGACCCACACACCGGTCGAGGCCGGCCACGACCGCTTCACCTACGAACTCTTCGAGCAATTACTGCCTGGCGCGGTGGCACTCGACGAGCTGCGGCATCTTGCGGGTGCCGATCGGCTCAACATGACGCAGCTTGCACTCAATCTTTCCGGTTACGTCAATGGCGTCGCCCGCCGCCACGCTGAGACGGCGCGTCACATGTTCCCCGGATATCGCGTACACGCCATCACCAATGGCGTCCACGTTGGCACCTGGACACATGCGAGCTTTGCGCGGCTGTTCGATCGTCGGGTCCCGCAGTGGCAACACGAGCCCGAAGTCCTGGTACGCGCTCTTCAACTGCCGGAGGACGAGGTCTGGGCCTGCCATCAGGAGGCAAAATCCGATCTGATAGTCTATGTGCGGCAGTCGACTGGGATTGTGCTCGATCCGGCTGTGCCGATCATTGGCTTCGCACGCAGGATGACCGGCTACAAACGCCCGCTTCTGCTGTTCAATGACCTGGATCGGCTTGCCGCGATCGCGTCGCGACATCCCATGCAGGTGGTGATGGCCGGCAAGGCGCATCCGCACGACGGTGATGGAAAGGAAGAGATCCGCGAGCTGCACGATCGTGCCGGTCGGCTGGCCGGCACGCTCACCTGCGTATTTCTGCCGAACTATGACATGCGGATGGCGAAGGCCTTGGTCGCTGGATCCGACATCTGGCTCAATACGCCGCTACCGCCGCTGGAGGCCTCGGGCACCAGCGGCATGAAGGCCGCGCTGAATGGTGTGCTCAACTTCAGCGTGCTCGATGGCTGGTGGATCGAGGCCTGTATCGAGGGCGTTACCGGCTGGTCGATCGGGAACGACGGCGATGCCGCTTCATACCAGGCCCATGCCGCGGCCCTGTATGAAAAACTGGAGAAAGTCGTCCTTCCGCTATTCTACACGGACCCTGCCCGGTGGCGCGGAATGATGAAGCAGTCGATAGGAACCATCGGCTATTACTTCAACAGCCAGCGCATGATGCGCCGCTACGCGACCGAAGCGTACCTGCGGTAGGTCCAGCCGTCGGCCACGACCGGGTCCGAACGGCGCAGGGCCGCAGGCGCCTTGCCAAGAGCGCGACGCTGCGGCGGTATAGCGCTTGGCCGCGAGCAACGGGCCGACCGCCTGCGAGGGGGCCGGCGTGCGGCCGCACGATCAGCAGCGAGGACACACCATGGCAGAGATTCTGGCGCTCGGCATATCGCACTATCCGCCGCTGACCGGCCCCGACGAACGCATGGCGGGAATTTTGCGGCGCATGCTGCAGAACCCCGACTTGCCGGCGCATCTGCGGACGCCGGAGGGCTGGCCGGAGGCGATGCGGGCGGAGTGGGGGAACGACCATGGCGCCACATCCGCGGCCCGGCATCGCGCCGATTTGGTCGGCTGGATGAAACAGACACGGGCGGCGCTCGATGCGTTCGACCCGGACTTCGTCCTGATATGGGGCGACGACCAGTACGAGAACTTCCGCGAGGACATCATTCCGCCGTACTGCATCAGCGCGTACGACAATTTCGCCTTCTCGCCGCCGCGCGACAATGTCTGGGACGAGACCGACAGGACCTATGAGCTGGCGGGAAACCGTGACGCGGCCAAGATGCTGGCTAGTCGCCTGATCGATCAGGGGTTCGATACGGCGTATGCCTACAAGCCGCTGCATCACGCGCTTGGACACGCCTTCACCAATGCGATTTTCTATCTCGATTACGATCGCAAGGGCTTCGGCTACCCGATCGTGCCTTTCGCGATCAACTGCTACGGCCGCAAGGTGGTTTCTCAGCGCGGCGGAGTGCCGGCTTTCGACAAGGCGAACCACCGATGCCGACCTGGACCCGCCGTCGCCCGCACCCTGGCGGCTGTTCGACCTCGGTGCCGCGACGGCACGGATTCTCGCGGAGTCGCCTTACCGTGTGGCACTGCTGGCGTCGTCGGGGTGGTCGCACGCCTTCCTCACCGCCAAGAACCACTATCTTTACCCCGACACACCGTCGGACCGGCGGATGTACGAGCAGCTTCGCGACGGCAACTACGAAGCTTGGCGCAGCTATACCACGCACGCGGTCGAGGACAGCGGACAGCAGGAAATCCTCAACTGGATGTGCCTGGCGGGGGCGCTCAACGCACTTCAGCGCAAGCCGCAGACGACCGGTTTCGTTGATACCTGGATCTTCAACTCGTCGAAGGTGTTCCTGATCGCACCGCCGGGCTGATAGATGGCATCAAGTTCTACGCCCGCCGCCTACGACGTCATCGTCGCCGGTGCCGGTCCGGTCGGCCTGACGCTCGCCATCGATCTCGGCCGTCGCGGCGTCCGGTGCCTGCTCATGGAGCGTCACCCGACCACCTTGCCGTGGCCGAAGATGGACCGCTCGAATGCGCGCACGATGGAGTTCTATCGTCGCATCGGCATCGTCGATCGGGTACGCGCGCTGGGCTATCCGCCCGACAACCCGATGGATGTGTTCCTGACCACGCGCCTCAGCGATCCGCCAATCGCGGTGCTGAAATATCCGTCCGTGGCAGAGCGCCGCAAGCAGATCGCCGAGTCGCCGAACGGGGCGTGGCTGCTCGAACCGTATCAGCTTGTCTCGCAGAACAAGCTCGAGCCGCTGCTCAAGGAAGTGGCCGAGGGGACGCCCAATGTCACCGTGCGCTACGGCTGCGAACTGGTCGATTTCACCCAGGACGAGGGCGGCGTGACGGTTTAGGCGCGCACCGCGGACGGCGATGAAGGTACGCTGCGCTGCAACTACCTCGCCGGCTGCGACGGCGGAACCAGCACCGTCCGCAAGAAACTTGGCATCAGGCTCGAAGGCCGCGGCGGCATACGCGACCTCGTGCAGGTGATCTTTCGCTCGGATACCCTGTATGAGCGCATCGTGACCGGCAAGGGACGGCATTACCAGTTTGCCGACGCGGCAGGCTCCAGCATGGTCGCGCAGGGCGACCGGAAGGAGTTCACGCTCCATTCGTCGCTGCCGCCCGATACCGATTTCGTGCCGGTCATCCGCGACCTGATCGGCTTTCCCTGCGATTTCGAGATCCTGCACGTCCTGCCATGGCGGCATCATCTGCTGGTCGCGGAGCGGTATCGCGATCAGCGCGTGTTTCTTGCCGGCGATGCGATCCATCTGGTTATTCCGACCGGCGGTCTCGGCATGAACACCGGTGTCGGCGACGCCTTCGACCTGTCGTGGAAGCTTGCCGGCGTGATCAATGGTTGGGGCGGCCCCGGCCTGCTCGACGGCTACGAGCAGGAGCGCAGGCCAGTCGGCATACGCAATGTCGCGGCGGCGGGCTGGGCTGCCGCGGGCGTGCCGATCTGGCGGGCACTGGTCACGCCCGCGGTGTACGACGATACTCCCGAAGGCGACGAGGTGCGCCGAAAGCTGGCGGCATCGTTCGACGTCAACCATCGGCGCATGCACGGCATGGTCGGCGTGGAAGTCAGCATATTCCTATGCCGGCTCGCCGCTGATCGCCGACGAGCCGGGCAATGTCGCCGAGTGGGAGACCAGCCGCTACACGCCGCATGCGCGGCCTGGCGTCCGCATCCCGCATATGTGGCTGAAGGACGGGCGCGCGATGCAGGACGTGCTGGGCGATGACTACACGCTGCTCGATCTGCGCGGCGACTGCGACACGGCCGCGCTCGAGGCGGCGTTCCGCGCGCTCGGTGCGCCGCTCAAGGTGCTTCGGCTGGACGAGGCACGCGTGCGGGACGTGTACGGTGCCGCGGTGTTCCTGCTGCGCCCCGACCTGCATATCGTCTGGCGCGGCGATGGACCGCCTTCGGACGCGGCCACGCTGGCTGCGTTGGCCACCGGTCACCTTGGCGCTGGCACATCGTGATTGTCGCGACGGTGAAAGAGAGTATGCTGAAGACTTCCCGTCCCGAGCGTTGCGGTGGGCGGCCCAAGTACCAGTGAATGGCGCTCGCCGGCGCCGGACCGGGAAGGTCGGCCAAGCATAACAGCCGGGAGGGACGCATGCGCGCAGTAGACGTGATGACACCAAACGTGATCATGGTTGACCAGGACACAACGGTTCAGGACTTCGCGACGCTGCTGTCGGAGCGCGGCATCAGCGGCACCCCGGTGGTCGATAACATGGGTCGGATGGTCGGCATCGTCAGCGAAGGGGACCTGCTGCATCGTGCGGAACTCGGCACCGAACGCCACCGCCAGAGTCGTCGCTCGTGGTGGCTCGAGCACTTTGCGTCGGAACTCGCCCGTGATTACGTCAAGTCACACGGCCGCACGGTCAAGGACATCATGACGCGCGATGTCGCCACGGTGACCGAGGACGCGGATCTTGCCGATATTGCCACGCTGCTCGAGACGAAACGGATCAAGCGTGTGCCGGTCATGCGCGACGGCAAGGTCGTCGGCATCGTCAGTCGTGCCAACCTGGTGCGAGCACTGGCAGCGGCGTCAGGCGCTCCAACGCCGGGAGGCGGCGACAATGATCGCGCGATCCGCGCGAGGCTGCTTGCGGAACTGGGGCAGCAGCAATGGGCAACCAGGCTCTGGGAGCAGGACGTCATCGTGAACAACGGTGTCGTGCATCTATGGTTCGGGTCGGACGAGCCTGAGGAGAGACGGCAGGCCGTGCGGGTTGCGGCAGAAAACGTGGCGGGCGTACGCGGCGTCGAGGAGCACGAGGTGCCGATACCGCTGATGCCCGTCTTCTGACCACGTCAACCCGAGAACGCTGCCAAAGCCGATGTCGGTGGCGCAAGCAGTCGCGCCACCGCCGCCCAGTGCAGACCGGCACCGACGACAACGAGCGTATGCCAGACGACATTAGCGAAGGGGAAACGATACCGCGCATGAACAACCGCACCAGCGGAGTACGCCGCGCCACCGGCGAACAGCAACAACAGCACGGGTGTTGAGAGGTGAACCAGAAAGCCGCGTCCCATCGCGAGCACCATCCAGCCCATGACGAGATAGAGCGTAAGCAGCAGCCGTTCGAAGCGGCGCGGAAACGCAAGGGTCACCGTGACCCCGATCGCAGCCAATGACCAGATCGGCAGGCAGTAGACGGTCTGGCGGAAGACCGACACCGTGAAGGGGGTGTAGGTGCCCGCAATCATCACGAAGATCATGGCGCGATCGACTTGGCGCAACAGCTCCTTTGTTCGACTTGGCCGGGTCAGATTGTAGGCTGCGGAAGCGGCCAGCGTGCCGATCAACCCGCAAGCATAGATCAGCAGGGCGGCCGCAAGCAGCATGCTTGCAACAGGAGCGGTCGCCAGAAGCAGCCAGCCGACGGCGCCGATCGCCGCCGGAAGAGCCAGGAAGTGCAACGCACGATCGGCGGAGGCTTCGGCTGCGGTGTAGTGCGGGAAACTGTATGAGACGGTACCGCCGTCCCCACGCTGGATGTCGGTGCTGTGCATCCTATTTTGCGGGATGGCACCCGACGTCATCGTGAGCCGGCAACTGCTCGCCAAGACTGGTGGGAACGAAAGTGGTTTCAGGTGGCCGGCGGCGCCTGGCGGACTTGGCGGGATCATCGTCCCATCGCACCAGGTCTCGATGCTGGCATCCATCGCCGCAACTGCGCGGCAGGCGCCTGTCCCGAGATCGGCCAGGAAGGCAAATTGCTCTCTCGTCAATTGCATTGCTGACGACGTTCTCCGTGTGATGTGCGCCAGGCATGCGACACTCAGCTGGGTTGCCCATCAGGATAGTCGCGTATGGCCACCGACACCAACTCTCGGCACGGCCGTCAGGTCAGGCCGCGGCGCGCTCCGGCGATGCATAGCCGACCCTGGTGCACGTTGTCGCGGCAGCCTGCGTCATGCCTGTAGCCCTCGCCCAGGCCGGTCGGTCGTCATATCGGGCATCGTAGCTTCTGATTGGTGTCGCGTTGATGCGAAATTCCGCCCACCGCTCCCCATCGGCCGCGACAGCACTGGGAACATCGATGAGGACATCTCGTTTCGGGTGACGTTGCAACCACATTCTGCAAATCAGATCAGCCAAAGCGGCGACGCGAGCCAGCCCATCCTCAACCGAGCCGACCGGCTGATAAGCGCCGGCGAAAGGACTCCACACTTCGATGATGAAATGAACCGCCTGATCGGCATCAACCTGCCGCGTGATCTTGAGCGACGCGCTGCTCAATCGGTGCCTGTTCATCCGGCTTCTCCGACGAACTCCGCGGCGACGATCCGAGCGACGCCGGCGAACGACGGCAGGCTCGTGCCGAAAGGCGCGCCCCGAAGTCGGGGCCCCAGCCAGGGAGGAAATTGCATTGGGGTATTCTTTTCACGCCGTGAGAGGTCGGACCCCTCGGCGCGGATACGTTGACCTAGATGGGAAGCCGCAACGGAATTACAGGACCTTGCCGAAAATAAACCACTGACGCCGGCCGTGCCCTGCCGACACCTTGCGCCCGGCGGCGCATAGGCGATATAAGGCGCCATCCGTGATTGCGTGATTGGCGCCTGGTCCCCTTCGGACAACGTGCCCTCCCGGAAACCTCTTTGCAACACGTTCGCCCCATTGTCGCGCGGGCAGGCGAACATCAAGGCGCTTGGCCTTGCCGCAGTCATGCAGGCGCGGCGGCGAGCGCTGGAGCAGACCTTTTCGTGTCATTGAACGACTTTGCTTCGCTCGGCCTGGCCGAGCCTCTGCTGCGCGCCCTTGAAAAGGCACGCTTCCTTCGACCCACGGCAATCCAGGAAACCGCCATCCCTCATTTACTCGCCGGGCGCGACCTGCTGGGCATCGCCCAGACCGGCACAGGCAAGACCGCGGCGTTCGCCCTGCCGATGCTACAGCACCTGGCGGACAATCGATCGCAGCCGCACCGCTATGCCACTCGCGCCTTGATCCTGGCGCCGACGCGCGAACTGGCATTGCAGATCGAGGAAAGCCTGCACGCTCTCGGCAATCGGACGCGCCGCGTCGTTGCCATTCTTGGCGGCGTCAGTCGCTTCATGCAGGTGCAGCGAATGCGTCCAGGCGCCGATATCGTCGTCGGCACACCGGGGCGTGTCTGCGACCTGCTGAGCACCGGCGAGTTGAAACTGAACGAGGTCAGCCATTTCGTGCTCGACGAGGCCGACCGCATGCTCGACCTTGGCTTCATTCGCGACGTTCGACGTATCGTCGCCGCACTGCCGGCGGGGCGCCAATCCGCACTGTTCTCGGCGACCATGCCGGCGGAGGTTGCCGGACTTGCCGATAGCCTGCTGCGCAGTCCGGTGCGCGTCGATGTGGCGCGCAGCGCGCCGGTCCAGCTTCCGATAGAGCAGCACGCGCATTTTATCGAACCTGCCGGCAGGCGGGCACTTCTCGGCCGGCTGCTGAAGAATCCGGCATTGTCACGGGTCATCGTGTTCACGCGCACGAAGCGCGCCGCCGATCGCGTCGCCGAATTTCTGGCGGCCGAAGGCGTCGGGGCGAGCGCCCTGCATGGCAACAAGAGCCAGCCGGCGCGTCAGAGGGCGCTCGAGCAGTTTCGCAGCGGCCGCGCACGCGTGCTCGTCGCGACCGACATCGCCGCGCGTGGCATCGACGTGACCGGCATTTCGCATGTCATCAACTTCGATCTGCCGGCACAACCGGAGGATTATGTCCACCGCATCGGCCGGACCGCGCGCGCCGGCGCCAGCGGCGTGGCGATATCGTTTTGCGATGCTGCCGAACATGCTACACTGCGGACGATCGAACGCATGACCGGCACGGCGATACACATTGCAGGAGATTTGCCGGCAGCCGGTCAGCCGCCACGGGGACAGCCACCGAGCGGCGCAACTCGTGCAAGCAGCCAACCCCGACGGATGCGCCGCTCAGCCGGACTTCGGACGGCAGCGTGACATCGGAGGCCAGAAGAGGATCCGTCCTATGACGCCGATCACGAAGCCGCACTCGGACGACATCGCCTACCCCTCGAGTGTCGGTTTCCTGCTGATCCATGTTGGGTGCTTCGCCGTCTTCTGGACCGGACTTACTTGGCGCGCACTCGCGCTGGCGGGGGTGCTGTATCTGGTTCGGATATTCGCCATCGGAGCAGGCTACCATCGCTATTTCGCCCATCGCGCCTTCCGCACCTCGCGCGTCTTCCAGTTCTGCCTGGGGTTCCTGGCGCAGACTTCGGCCCAGCGGGGCATCCTGTGGTGGGCCGCGAAGCATCGTCTGCACCACAAGCACTCGGACACGGCAGCCGATGTGCATTCCCCGGTGCAGCGCGGCTTGCTTTATGCCCATGTCGGCTGGATTTTCGTGCCCCGGAACGACGCGACGGACTATACGGCGGTGCGGGACCTAGCCCGATACAAAGAGCTCGTCTGGCTTAATCGGCAGCCCTATTTGCCCGCAGCTCTGCTCGCCCTGACGACATGGCTGATCGCGGGTTGGCCGGGACTTGCCGTCGGCTTCTGCTGGAGCACTGTCGCGGTCTGGCATGCGACTTTCAGCATCAACTCGCTCGCCCATGTCATCGGCCGCCAGCGCTACGTGACGGGCGATCAGTCCAGGAACCACTGGCTGCTGGCACTGCTGACGATGGGTGAAGGCTGGCATAACAACCATCACGCCTACCAGGCATCGGTCCGGCAGGGGTTTCGCTGGTGGGAGTACGATCCGACCTATTACGCTCTGCGTATCCTGTCCTGGGCTGGCTTCGTCTGGGACCTCCATGTTCCGCCGAAGACGGTCATCAGAGGCGACCAGAGGCTCGGGAGCCAGGTCATCGACAAGGTCGCCGGACAGATCGCCGCGTCTTTCCCGATCAATCAGATCGCCAACCAGGTACACGAAGCATTGGCCCATTCGCCAGGCTGGACGGAATTGAAGGCACGGATTGCGTCGGCCCGGACCCATGCGGAGACATTCTGGAGCGAGGTCGATCTGCCGGTGGTGCCAACCCTCGAAGAGGTTCGCCGCTACGCCAGGGAGCGCCTTGCGCAAACGCCATCTCTGGAAGAGATCGCCCTGCGCGCCCGGGAGAGACTGCTGGAGCTGGTGTATTCACGGCTCAGCGAAGCAACGAGGTTGCAGACGCTACCGTCTGCCGGCTGATCTGATCACGACCCGCAGGATTGGAGCCGCCGGCTCGGGGTGTGCTCAACATTCGCACGCCATTCGTCGAATGTGCCCGGCAGCGCTGTTGCCGGCCGCCATCGTTCTGTCGCGATCAGGTACCACGCCACCTGCGGCCGGCTGGCGTCCTGAAAGGATCGGCAGCTTGCCACAGTCGCTTGTCCTGCGCGATCCAGTCATTCGCTTCGGCTTCGGTCGCAAAACCGGCTGCCGTTTGAGGCAGAACACCGGATCTGGTTATCTCGACAGAGAAGCTGTCATCTTCCCTATGAATCACGCGATAATTTGCATCGGCCATTGCTGTTCGTAGCTCATTGAGTGTCTGAATGCACGCTGGGATGGCGCGGCGGAAGCGCGAGGACCTCATCTTCCCAAGGCCCGCGGACGAAGCTTGCCACTTCGATCCCTCCATCTTCCGCCCACAGGATGCTCAGCACTTTCGCTCCATGCCAAACGTCGAGCCCGTATGGCAGCGGCTGCCGCGTGCGTTGTCGCTCTATGGCGTGTCGATAGCCTGGCGACGCGGCCTCGTCTCGGCCGAGTTCGTTGAACGGCGTCCAATGCCGGAATGCCCAGACACCCATCCGCAGCTCGGTCAGCCGCACCGTGTCGCGCTGAACCTGCACGGCACCGTCCTGTCGCAGGAGAGTCAGGATGTGGTCACGGATTGCGACGGCCCGATCATCGCTGTTCGATGCCAGCCGCACATTCATCGACGATCTTCCCGATTCATGGCTCTCGATCGCTGCCCCTCAATGGGCCTTCCGTGTGTCCACCAGGTCCTCTCCATTGAGATCGAAGATGACTTTGCTGGCGCAAACCGTACCCACGACATTGGCATACACATAGGTTACCGCGTCGCAGGTTACCTCAAAGGTAAACAACTGGCCCGCCGGATGGCCGTAATCCTTACAGAACTCCTCGAGATCGTAGGCGATCTGGCCGTCATATTCGAACGCCGTTCGCATGGCTGCTCCCTATCCGCTTCTCGCTGCCTCCGCGTCAGCCGCCGCGGAGACAACCATGACGGCCCGTTGCACCGTGGTATCCTTCAGAACGTGCACTCCAGAGGCGGTCGTTGCCAGTTTCACGGTGCCCTGCTCGTCGTAAATTGCCACGACGTGATGCAATTGCACCGCGACCAGGCCTCCTCCTGCGACTTCGAAGGTTACCCAGCTCACTTGGCCCCTCGGTCGATCATGTACTGGATGTAATCCGCTGTCGTGCTGCCATCATATGACATCCGATAGGGCTTCGATTTGGCATCCGACGGCTTGGCAGACGGCGGGATGGGCTTTGGTTTCCTGGCTCGGGCAACCGGCTTTGGCGGCGGTTGCCTGACCGCGGCTGCGCCCGGATCGGCCGGGGGATCTCGCGGGGCGGTCTCGTTGCGTGCCCTGGACCACGTTTCGACGTCCTTGCGCAACTGGGCAGCCTGTGCCTTGGCGTCCTTGTCCGCGTGGTCATCCTGGCCCTGAGGCACCGTGCTCATTGATCTGTTCCTTGTTGCTGGTGGTCACGGCAAGCCAGGCCTGGGGATCACCTCTGTTGCGGTCCGGTCATCGCCCGACGCGGGGCCCGACGCGGGCATGATCCATCTGATGGGAACGTATCGAGAAGGGAGCCGTCGGCGATCCTGGGTGGGTGACGGCCATCATCTGACTTTCGTGCTGTTATTGCGAGGAGCGCGGCGGCGAAGCGGACTTGGTCGCAAATTCGCACCCTCGCACGAGATTGCTTCGCCGCCGCGCTCCTCGCAATGATAATGTTCCAGTGAATCATGCTCCAACGATAGTGAGCACTAGCGTCGCCCAGCCGGCCCAGCTTGATGATTCCTGCGGAAATCAGTACCATATCTGGTGATGAACGGTTCGAATACAAGTCGCGGGTCACGCTAGGGCTCAGTAGCGCAAATCACCTGCGTCGTCGTCGGCGAACGACCTGTCCTGCCGTTCCGCGATCATCGCCTCGGTCACGATCATCAGCGAACCGACCGATGCGGCGCGCTGAAGGGCCGAACGCACGACCTTGGTGGGGTCGACGATGCCAGCCTTCACAAGGTCCTTGTATTCTCCTGTCTGAGCATCGAATCCCCAATCGTATCCATCCCTGTCCAGTACCTTGCCCGATACGACCCCACCGTTCTCGCCGCCATTCTCCGCAATCTGTCGCAGCGGCGACCGCACCGCCCGGCGCACCATGTCGATGCCGACATGCTGATCGTCATTATCGGCCTTCAGCCAAGACAGGATCAGCGATGCAAGTGCCAGCGCGACGCCACCGCCCGGTACGATGCCCTCCTTAACCGCCGCGCGTCGAATGAAGGGCATCGTCAACCCGGTCCTTGCGGTCCCACTTCGACCTCGGTTGAACCCCCGACACGGATGATCGCGACGCCACCGGCCAATTTCGCCAATCGCTCCGGCAGCTTCCTGTTCGCCATCAGTGTGGCGATTGCCTCGCCTTCGACGTCTTCCGCCACGATCAGCAGGGGTCGCCCCGATTGCGCCACCGCTTCCAGCAGAGGCAGCAGCGGTTGCAGCCCGGGCAGCTCCTTTTTTTCATGGATGAGGATGTAGGGTTGTTCCAATTACACCCTCATCTTTTCGGTATTGCTGATGAAATAGGGAGACATGTAGCCGCGATCGAACTGCATTCCCTCGACCACATCGAGCTCGATCAGGATACCTTTGGCCTCCTCGACGGATCACACCTTCATTGCCCAACTTTTGCATCGCCTCGGCGGGCATATCGACGCCGCGTATCATGGGCTCACGCGCACCGTCGCCAAATCGAGCGTCCTTCGCGGGCATTACTGTGATCCTTGTTGAATTCGATCACGCGCTGGCATTGCGACGTGCCGGCGACGAAAAGCGTCCCCGGAACGTGGATTAGGCAACACCTCAGCACTTATGTCTTGAATGTTCAGTCGTGCAGGCGTCTAGGGGTGGGCGCAGACATATCCTGCACATATTATATTTCGCAGACTGGAGATATTTAGCACTCTTCATCTTGGAGTGCCAGGGCTAATATGGCGGGCACCTCGCCGGCGGATACCGAAAAGTCGCTGCAATGGAGGAACGTGAACTTGATCGAAGCTCCCATGGGCGATGCGCGGTTCTTCGCCCGCTCGAGTCCCCACGCGCTCCGGGAAATCGCTATTGCAGCGGTCGGTACAGCTCCTGCAGTCGAGCGGACGTTCGTCGGCGTCGCCCCATTGCAGTCAGCAGGACCCGATCAGGTCAGCTTTCTCGATAACCGGCGTTACGCGACGGCACTCGAGCGGACGATGGCTGGTGCAGTTATCGTGCAGCCGGAAATGCAGAATCGTGTTCCGACTGGCACCATAGCCATCGTTACGATGGCGGCCTACGAAGGTTGGGCCCGCGTCGCGGCGTTGTTTCACCCGATGCCGCCGCCACGTCCAGGCATTCATCCCTCCGCAGTGGTCGATAAGGCGGCGCGGGTGGACGTATCGGCCGAAATCGGCCCTTATGTCGTGATCGAGGCGCACGCCGAGATCGGCGCCGGTTGTCGCGTCGGCCCGTTCGCATCCATCGGAAAAGGCGTGACGATTGGCCCTGACTGCCGAATCGGCGCGCACGCGAGCCTTAGTCATGCTTTGCTCGGGTCGCGCGTGTACATCTATCCCGGCGCACGAATTGGACAGGAAGGCTTCAGTTTTGCAGCCACGAAATCCGGTTTTCTGAGCATCCCGCAACTAGGGCGGGTCATTGTCGAAGATGACGTTGAAGTGGGCGCCAACAGCACGATCGACCGAGGCTCTACGCGCGATACGATCATCGGGACAGGGACACGGATCGATAACCTGGTCCAGATCGGTCATAATGTTCGGCTTGGCCGTTGCTGCGTCATCGTGGCGCAGGTCGGCATCGCTGGGTCGACGACCCTGGAGGATTTCGTTCAGGTCGGCGGTCAGGCGGCGATGGCAGGGCATCTGCATATCGGCCGAGGCGCCCAGATCGGTGCGCAGGCCGGAGTCATCGCGGATGTCCCGGAAGGATCGATCCTGCTTGGCAGTCCTGCGCAGCCGCGGAAGGAGTTCTTTCGGCAGGTCGCCACCCTGAGACGAATGACGCGGAGGCCGAAATAGCGGCTCGTGCGTTTTGGGGCTGTCATCCGTCCGGCGATACATGCCATGTTAAGGCATGGTTGATACGTCCTATCGGGTGATCCCGCGCGCAAAACATCGCTTCGATGTGGAGATGGCAAAACCAAGCGGATCCCGCACGACGATAGAAGGGTTCGCCAGCGAACATGAGGCAAACGCCTGGATCGTGCAGACTCAGCGCATGATCCGCGCGGCCAATCCGTGGCAAGCGTCGGCGCCGCGCAGGCCGATCGGTGCGGAGGCGCCACCGGACGCGCGGCTTCCGCGCTACGAGCAGCGCCTGCAAAATGAGCGCAACCGTGCGGCGGCACGGCGCGCCAATGTCAGAGCGGCACGCGAACGGACCAACGTCAATTCCTGACCGCTTCACCGCGGAGTGATGATTGTCCGCGATGAAGTATTGTCGTGTGCCGATGTATTTGGCGCAAAAAGCGCCATATGAGAATGTCAACGAACCAGAAGGTAAATTCGGGTGGCTGCGACACCGATGACCGAGGCGATGGTAACGGCCGCGCTCGTGGCCACAGCGTCGAAGATCAAGCCCAGGGACGCGGACCCGTTTCGCAAGGGCGACGCCGTGGTCTATCCCGCACATGGCGTCGGCCGGATCGAGCGCGTCGGGATTGAGGAAATTGCCGGGCACCGACTGAATTTGATCCACATCTCCTTTGATGAGAATCAAATGACATTGCGTGTGCCCGTTGCGCAGGCGCGCGCGGCCGGTCTGCGAAAGCTCGCCAGCCGGAAGCAATTGGCTGAGGCATTGGCCAGAGTGAGGGGCCGGCCTCGGGCGAGCCGGCTCATGTGGGCCAAGCGTGCCCAGGAGTATCTCGACGAAGATCAACTCCGGCGATCTTGGGGCTTTGGCCGAGGTGGTTCGGGACCTGCAAAGCGCCGGAGACGGGTCCGGCAGCAGCTTCAGTCAGCGCAATCTGTTCGAGCTTGCGCTCGACCGGCTTGCCGCCGAGTTCGCCGCCGTCAACCAGACCGCCAAGGTCGAAGCGATCGCGCAGCTCAGTCAGGCCATGCTCGAAGCAAGGACGAGCGCCGGTACAGCCGGAACGCACGCCACGCGTCGCCGGAATGTGATCCGCGGAATTTTGTCTGGCAAAGTCGCTCTTGGACTCCCTATATGCGGTGAACGGCGCTTTTCAGCGTGGGTCTATCGTACCTTGCCTATGCGACCCTGTCGCTCTTCGGTGCTCCCAATTTGAAAAGCATTCCGGTCCACATGGGGTGGATCGCCGGATTGCATGGAGAAAGACGCGATGTCGGAAGGCACGGTCAAGTGGTTCAACTCGCAAAAGGGATACGGTTTCATTCAGCCGGATGATGGATCGAAGGATGTCTTCGTTCACATTTCAGCAGTGGAGCGCGCTGGTCTCACCGGACTCAACGAGGGCCAGAAGGTCAGTTTCGACCTCGAGCGCGGTCAGCAGGGAAAGACCTCGGCAACCAATCTGAAAGCGGTCTGAATATCGATCGGTGCTGCCCACGGCAGCACCGATCTCACGACGCGACGGGTCAGGCATTGCCCAGCGAAGGAAGCGCCGCCATGACCGTTTCAGTGGCCAATATCTATCGGAGTTCCAACGGCGATCGCTGGTCGCTGATCCGCTATAGCGACTTCAGGCCACGCGTTTGTTCGACACGAACCGAATGCTTCGTCCGGGGGGCGTATCACGGATACCGATGTGGACGACTTTCTGAGCATCGATGGCCCCGGTCCGGAATTCGCTGCCCTGCGGCGTATCCTCGACGGCACCACAAACACTGACAAGAGCTGAGGCTCACGACGCGACCATCAGCCCAGGGTTGACCTCGGCCGGCCTGCCGCCGTGCACTGTCGCATGGACAAACCCCCGCAGCCTCCCCGGCCTGCGTCTCGCAGCGCCCGGCTGATCGAACGCCAGAAGCGCCAAGCCGACGCGCTACGCACGAATTTGCGCAAGCGAAAGGAACAGGCGCGGGCGAGAGAAAAGCCCAAGCAGACCTGATCGCGCCCCGGAATTGCCGTCGCGCGACAGACTGTTTGCCCTCGCGCACACCCTGCGCTAGAGGGCCCCAGCACCCCTCCTGCCTCGGAGTCGCACGCCGATGCCCGTGATGTCCGATCGCTGGATCCGCCGCATGGCGCAGGACCGACGGCATGATCGAGCCTTTCGTGGAGGCGCAGAAGCGCGAGGGCGTGATCAGCTACGGCCTGTCCTCCTACGGCTACGATGCGCGTGTCGCCGATGAGTTCAAGATCTTCACCAATATCAACTCGGCGGTGATCGATCCGAAGGAGTTCGCCCCAAGCAGCTTCGTTGACCGCACGACCGACACCTGCATCATCCCGCCCAACAGTTTCGCCCTCGGCCACACCGTCGAGTATTTCCGCATCCCGCGCGACGTGCTGGTGATCTGTCTCGGCAAATCCACCTACGCGCGCTGCGGCATCATCGTGAACGTCACGCCGCTCGAACCGGAATGGGAAGGCCAGGTGACCATCGAGATCTCCAACACGACGCCGCTTCCCGCGAAGATCCACGCGCACGAAGGCATCTGCCAGTTCCTGTTCCTGCAAGGCAACGAACCCTGCGAGATCAGCTACGCCGACAAGGCCGGCAAATACATGCGCCAGCGCGGCGTTGCGCTGCCGAGGATGTGAATGATGGACCGTATCCGTATCCGCGGCGGCAGGCCGCTCTCCGGCGAGATCGTCATCGGCGGCGCCAAGAATGCCGCGCTCCCCCTGATGGCCGCCGCCCTGCTGACCGACCAGCGCGTGGTGCTGTCGAACGTGCCTCAGCTCGAGGACGTCACCACGATGTCGCTGCTGCTGGCGCAGCACGGCATCGCGGTCGAGCCGGTCGGCAATGACGGGCGGACCCTGTCGCTGGGCGGAGCCATCACCAACACCGAGGCGCCATACGATATCGTGCGCAAGATGCGTGCCTCATTCCTGGTGCTCGGACCATTGCTCGCCCGCATCGGCGAGGCACGGGTCTCACTGCCCGGCGGCTGTTCCATTGGCGCCCGCCCGATCGACCTGCATCTGAAGGGCCTGGAACAGTTGGGCGCCCGCATCACGCTGGAGGGCGGCTATATCGACGCGCGGACGGATGGCCGGCTGCGCGGCGCCACCATCATCTTTCCCTCCATCTCGGTCGGCGCCACCGAGAACCTGCTGATGGCCGCGGCACTGGCCGATGGCCGCACCGTGCTGGTCAATGCCGCGCGCGAGCCGGAGATCGGCGACCTGGCGCGCTGCCTCAACGCGATGGGCGCGCGCATCACGGGCATCGAGACCGATCGGCTGACCATCGACGGCGTCGCACGGCTGCATGGCGCGGAACACGCGATCATTCCGGACCGGATCGAAACCGGCACCTATGCCTGCGCCGCCGCGATCACCGGCGGCGAGGTGATGCTGACCAAGGCAAGGCTGGAGCACCTTGGTGCCACGGTGCGCACGCTGCGCGAGGCCGGCGTGGAGATCCTCGAGCAGCCGGGCGGCCTGCGGGTGCGCCGGCTGAACGGGCTGCACGGTGCCGATGCGATGACCGAGCCGTATCCCGGCTTCCCCACCGATATGCAGGCGCAGTTCATGGCGCTGATGGCGGTGGCGGAGGGTGCCGCCATGGTCACCGAAACGATCTTCGAGAACCGCTTCATGCACGTGCCGGAGCTGAACCGCATGGGAGCTCGCATCAACGTGCATGGCGCTTCGGCAATCGTCCGCGGTGTGCCGGCACTGTCGGGCGCGCCGGTGATGGCGACCGACCTGCGGGCCTCCGTATCGCTGATCCTCGCGGGCCTCGCGGCGCGCGGCGAGACGATGGTGAATCGGGTTTACCACCTGGATCGCGGCTATGAGGCGGTTGAACAAAAACTGGCCGCATGTGGCGCGGATATCGAACGTTTGGAGGGCTGACCCTTTTTGTAGCGTACCAACTGGCCGCTCCGTCATGGCGGAACGGCAAATTCGCCGCTGGACGGACGGGCTTCGCAGGCCCATATCGGCTCAATTCAGTCGGAACCGGCAAACCCCGGCCCCAGGAGATGCAATTGTCCACCCTGCTTTCCGCCCCGCTGGCCTGCTGCCGCTGGGAGCTTGAGAACCGGCGCATGGTGCCCCCTTCGAACGAGGCCCTGCGCCTGATCATCGAGACGGACCCGGACCTTGTCGCCGACCTTAACCGGTTCTATGGCGACGCGACACCGGACGGCGGGCTCGACAAGGCCGAACGCGAGACAGCTGCTCGACCTGCTCGGCCAGCATTTCACCGGCCGATCGTGGCCGCGCACCGGCGGGATGGAGGCGACACGCCGGTTCATGGCCGTATTACAGCGCGCCATGGCGGCGGCCGGCTGGAAACTGGACGCGTTCGCCGTAGCCGCCTGACGCGGCTTGCGGCATCTCGCGGCGGCAAGTCGCCTCCGCCGGGGACGCCGCTGCCTTGATCTCTGGCGGTTTTCCCGTTGCTATGCGGACGCCGCGCCGCAAAGCAACGGAGGCCGAGGATGCATTTCGCCAATCAGACCGTCATCGTCACAGGCGGCACCGGTGCGCTTGGTCGCGCGGTCGTGGGCGCCCTGCTCGCGTCCGGCGCACGTTGCCGTGTCCCGTATGTCGTCGAGGCAGAAGCGGCGACGTTTCCGCACAAGGACGGCGTCACGCTGGTACCGCGCTGCGAACTGACGAACGAGGACGACGTCGCCCGGCTTTATGACGGCGTGACCGACCTGTGGGCCTCGATCCATATCGCCGGCGGCTTTGCCATGGGCGGTGTGGCCGATACCGACAAGGCCGGCATGCTGCACATGATGAACATGAATTTCGTGAGCTGTTACCTGTGCTGTCGCGCTGCCGTGCAGAGCTTCGGCGCGGGCGGTGGCCGCATCGTCAACGTCGCCGCGCGCCCGGGGATCGAACCTCGGCTGGGCGCCGGCATGGCGCCCTATGCGGCGAGCAAGGCCGCGGTGGCCGCCTTCACCCAGGCGCTGGCGGCCGAGGTTGCCGGGCGCGGCATCCTGGTGAACGCGGTCGCGCCGTCGATCATCGACACGCCGGCCAACCGCGCCGCGATGCCGAAGGCCGACCACGCGGCGTGGCCGAAGCCGGAAGAGATCGCCGCCACCATCGCGTTCCTCGCTTCGGCGGACAACAGGGTGACGACCGGCGCCGTGGTGCCGGTTCCCGGGCGCACCTGACATGAACGGATGATGACCATCTTCCAATAATCGGAGAGCTTATGCCGCAGCGCCATGTGGCGTATCCACCGTCGGCTTCATGACAGTGCTCAACGCGATGCGGGTGCACGAGGACAGCCTGGGCGACGACAGCCCGGAGGACGAAGCGGCTGATGGAACCAGGATTGCCGGGCGGAACTCTTCCCTCATGGATGTCGGCCAACTGGGCTATCTGCCTCTCGCTGTCCCGTTCTTCTCCATTCTGGTCGGAATACTGGCCGTCCTATGGGTGCTGGTCGAGATCGGCCGCCTATACGCGGATCGGCCTCAACCCTCGCGGTGCGATGCTCGTGCAGGTGGTGTCGCTCGCCGGTAGCTACTTCAACATTCCGCTGGCCGAGTTGCCGTAGTAGCGCATCGTGTCCGGCCAGTTGATCGAATACTTCGGAATGATCGCCAGCCTGGGCAGTCGCCTGGACGATACGCCGGACCGTCAGGCCGCCGCCAGGTAGTCCATCGCCGCATCCACGCCGCCCTTGCCGTGCGGGACGTCGTTGATGCGCAGCGCCATCTCGACCGCCGACAGCGCCCCCAGCACCATCGGCTCATTCAGGTCGCCGAGATGGCCGATGCGGAACACCTTGCCGCCCAGCTTGCCCAGGCCGCCACCGAGCGAGACGTTGAACCGCTGCCGCGTCGTGCGACGGATCGCCTCGGCGTCGTGGCCTTCCGGCATCAGCACCGCCGTCACCGAATTGGAATAGCGGCCGGGATTGGTGCAGAACAGTTGCGGGCCGTTGTTGCCGGCCCAGACCTGCACCGCACGCCGCACCGCCTCGCCCAGACGATGATGGCGGGCGAACACGTTGGGCAGTCCTTCCTCCTCCAGCAGGCGCAGCGATTCCTGCAGGCCGTAGAAGATGTTCACCGGGATGGTGCCGACGAAGCTCTGCGGATTGCGCGCGAGCATCGCCGTCCAGTCGAAGTAGTAGCGGCCGAGCTTGGCATTCGCGTGCGCCTCCATGGCCTTGGGCGAGACCGCGGTGAAGCTCAGGCCGGTGGGCAGCATCAGCCCCTTCTGGCTGCCGCCGACCACGGCGTCGATCTTCCACTCGTCCATGCGGAAGTCGAGCGATCCCAGCGACGAGATGGTATCGACCAGCAGCAGCGCCGGGTGCTTCGTCTCTTCGATCGCGGCGCGCACCTCGGGGAGCGGGATGAACATGCCGGTCGCGGTTTCGTTGTGCACCACGCACACCGCCTTGATCGCATGCGCGGTGTCCGTCGGCCAGCGCGGCCTTCACGCGCGGCGATATCGACGCCGTGGCGCCAGTCGGCGGCAACCGGACGCACGTCGACCTTCAGCGCGCGGGCCATCTTCGCCCATTCGTCGGAGAAATAGCCGGACTCCAGCAACAGGATCGCGTCGCCGGGCGACAGCAGGTTGGTCAGCGACGCCTCCCACGCGCCGTGGCCCGAGCTGGCATACATGAACAGCCGGTGCTCGGTGCGCAGCACGCGTTTCACGCCCTCGAAGCAGGCGTCATAGACCTCGCGGAAGTCCGGGTCGTGGAAGTCGATCGACGGCCGGTCGATTGCGCGGAGCACGCTGTCGGGAATGTTGGTCGGGCCGGGATTGGCAAAGAAATGGCGGCCGCGGGGCTTCGAGACGGCAGTGCTCATGAGTTGAACCTCGTGATGGCGGGCGCATCCATCAGGGAAACGGTCGGTTTGTAAAGCCACGACTTGCGTTGGCCGTCATGCGATTACCTTAGGCCCTACCCCGCCGGCATCGCCTCCGCCAGCCGTCCGCCCACCCGCACCGGCGCCACGCGCCGCGCCAGTCCCGTCGCATCGTCGGTCTCGACGAACACGCCGCACACCGTCGCCTCGCCCTCCGCCGGCGCCAGCCGCTCGCCCGGCAGCTTGCGCCAGAACCGCAGCGTCGCGCCATCCTTCGCCATGCCGATCACGCTGTCGTAGTCGCCCGACATGCCGGCATCCGACTGGAACGCCGTCCCGCCCGGCAGCACCTGCGCATCGCGCCGAGGGACAGTGCGTGTGCGTGCCGACCACCGCCGACACCTGGCCGTCGAGGAAATGCGCGAACGCCATCTTCTCGCTCGACGCCTCGGCGTGGAAATCCAGCGAAGATCGCCGCCACCGTGCCGCCCAGGCGATGCCGCGCCAGCAGCTCGTGCAGTGGCGCGGAACGGACAGTCGAGCGGGTCCATGTACAGCCGCCCCATCGCCTGCACGCACCAGCGCGCGGCGTCCGCCCGGCGACCTCGACCACCACCGACCCGCCCCCGGGCGTGCCGGGCGGAAAATTCAGCGGGCGCAGCAGGCGCGGCGTCTCGGCGATGTAGGGAATGATCTCCTTGCGGTCCCAGGCGTGGTTGCCCAGGGTGATCACGTCGGCGCCGGCGGCGAACAGCGCGTCCGCCATGTCGGGCGAGAGGCCGAAGCCGTGCGAGGCGTTCTCGGCGTTCACCACGGCAAGGTCGATGCGGAGTGCCTCGCGCAGCTTGGGCAGCGACGTCGCCACGGCCTCGCGGCCGGTGCGCCCGACCACGTCGCCGATGAACAGGATGCGCATTCACTTGTCCTTGCAGAAGATCACGCCGCGCTCGGTCGCCACGGCGTCCAGCCGCTCGTCGTAGGGACCGGCCGGCACTTCGTCCAGTTCCTGCGCGGCGTAGGCGACGCCGAGCCGGAACCGCCCTGGCAGCGCCGCCAGTGTCCGGTCGTAATAGCCGGCGCCGTACCCCACCCGATAGCCGCGCCGGTCGAACGCCAGCAGCGGCACCAGCAGGAAGTCCGGCGACCATCACCTCCCCATCCGGCCGCGACTGTGCCGAAGCGCTCCGGCACCATCGTCGCTCCGGGCTGCCAAAGCCGAAAAATCAATGGGTTGCCGCGCTTTGGTGTCTCCGGAAGCACGATCGGATGGCCGCGCTCGTGCAGCGCCAGCAGCAGCGGGCGGATGTCGATCTCCTGCCCCATCGGCCAGAACCCCGACACCACCGCCCCGGCCGGCGGCGGCACCTCGCGCAGAACGTGCTCGGCCAGCGCCGCGCCGCACGCCGGATCCCACGCCTCGCCGCGCCGCCAGCATCCGCTGGCGCAGCAGGCGCTTGGCCTCGATCAGTTCGGCAGAAATGTGCGGAGCCGCCATGGCCGTTGGCGTCTCATCCTCCCAAGGCCTGCGTTTGCAGGTGGGCGCCAGATACCGAGACCACGATCCCGGCAGAGCCAGCTCCCTGGAGGATGCTTACTGGCCCCGGGGATGAATTGCCTGACGCACCGGGCAGCTCCGCTTTCACAATCTAGGGATGCTCCAGGTCCAGGGCAATCTCCTCGGCGCGCTTCGCCAGCTTCCCCAGCCGGCGCCCCAGCTTCGGATCGGTGGCCGGCGCCGCCACCGGGCTGCCCCGCCTGCGCCGCGCGCAGTGATTTGCCCATCTCATACAGGTCGTCCGCCATCAGCAGCGAGGCCATCACCAGCATGCGCGCCTCGCCGCTCGGTCCCGCCGCCGTCTTGAGCGAATCGATCCGCCGCTCGACCTCGGCGGCCATCGCCTCCAGGTGCTGCCTCCTCGCCGTCCTGGCAGCCGACGGTGTATGCGTAGCCGTTGATGCGAACGGTAACCTGCGCCATCGAATGATCCTGTGATCCTTGCTTGCGAATTCAACCGGCCGTGTCGCCGAGCGCCGCGCGCAGACGATCGATCAAACCGTCGAGTCGCGCAGCAATTTCTTCCGTGTCGAACGCCGGGATTTGATCGCCGGCCGCGCCTCCTGGCGCGCCGCGGCCTGGGCAATCCGCTCCAGCGCTGCCTCCAGCCGATCGGCCGCAGTTTCCGGGTCGTCGGTATCGCTGGCCATTTTCCCCGCCCTATCTCAGGTGCTGCGTGAACAGAAAGCGGGTGCGGCATTGAACGTCAAGCAATATCCCGCTGTGGTCATCCACGGCCTGGCGGATGCCCGCACGGTGCTCGCCGTCGGCCGGCCGGTCACCTTGCTCTCCGCCACCGGCGCGGCGCTGTTCGCCGGCTGCGGCTGGTGGCGTGCCCTGATCGACCGCGCCCGCGCCGAGCACGAGGGCTCCTCGTTCGACGACATCCTCGATTGCGCGGACGCGCCGGGACTGGCGCTGGGAGCGCTGCGCGTCGGCCAGCGCCGCATCGTGCTCGACGCCGCGGCACCGGGCTGGGCCTCTGTTGCCGCGATCGCCAGCGTCACTCGGCGGCGAAGTGTTAACCTCGCGTCCACACTCGCTCGATATGGCCGACCGGACAGCCGCTCACCGGCTGGCCGATTGGTTGCAAGTGCGAACCACCCCGGGTGACAGCAGCCACGCCCTGGGCTAGTACGCACGTCAGTGTCTGCGGAGCTCAGCAGGAAGGACCGTCCACATGCGCGTCACTCAGAAAGTCAAAAAAATCCTTGACTGGTACGAGGGCGATCCGCCCGGCGTGAAGGCCAACCTCGCCCGCATCCTTTCCACCGGGAAGCTTGGCGGCACCGGCAAGGTGGTGATCCTGCCGGTCGATCAGGGCTTCGAGCACGGCCCGGCGCGCAGCTTCGCGCCGAACCCGCCGGCGTACGATCCGCACTACCACTACCAACTCGCCATCGAAGCGGGGCTGAACGCCTTCGCCGCGCCGCTCGGCATGATCGCTGCCGGCGCCGACACCTTCGCCGGCCAGATCCCCACCATCCTGAAGGTGAACAGCGCCAATTCGCTCGCCACCAACAAGGACCAGGCCGTTACCGCCGGCGTGAAGGATGCGCTGCGTCTCGGCTGTGCGGCGATCGGCTTCACCATCTATCCCGGCAGCGAATACGCCTATCACCAGATGGAGGAACTGCGCGAACTCACCGCCGAGGCGAAGGCGAATGGCCTCGCCGTCGTGGTGTGGAGCTATCCGCGCGGCGGCAATCTCGACCGCGCCGCGGAGACCGCGCTCGACATCTGCGCCTATGCGACGCACATGGCGGCGCTGATGGGCGCCAACATCATCAAGGTGAAGCCGCCGACCGCGGTGATCAGCCTGGAAGCAGCGAAGAAGAGCTACGAGAAGATCGACGGCTCCACTCTTGCCAAGCGCGTCGAGCACGTCATGCAATGCGCGTTCAATGGCAAGCGCGTCGTGGTGTTCTCCGGCGGCGAGGCGAAGGACCTCGACGGCGTGTACGAGGAAGTGCGCGGCCTGCGCGACGGCGGCGCCAACGGCAGCATCATCGGCCGCAACACCTTCCAGCGACCGAAGGAAGCCGCGATGGAGATGCTGAACAAGATCATCGACATCTACCTCGGCAAGGCCTGAGGAATGGCAGGCATGGGCGGCAGCCGCGATGGCTGCCGCATCTACCTGATCACGCCGCCCAAGCTCGATCCGCTGCCTTTTGCCGACCCCCTCGCCGCCGCGCTGGACGCCGGCGATGTGGCGGCGGTGCAGCTTCGGCTGAAGGACATCGATGACGATGCGTGGCGCCGCGCGATCGATGCGCTGCGCCCGGTTGACGCAATCGCGCGATGTCGCGTTCCTGCTGAACGACCGCGCCGACCTGGTGCGCGAGACCGGCAGCGACGGCGCGCATGTCGGCCAGGAGGACATGCCGGCAAAGGAGGCGCGCCGCTTGATGGGCCCTGACGCGACACTTGGCGTCACCTGCAAGGGCAGCCGCGATCTCGCGATGCAGGCCGGCGAGGATGGCGCCGACTACGTCGCGTTCGGCGCGTTCTTTCCCTCGGGCACCAAGGAGGTCACGCGCTTCATCGATCCCGAGATATCTGCACTGGTGGTCGGAGCTGATGGAACTGCCGTGCTGCGCGATCGGCGGCATCACCGCGGAGAACTGCGCGCCGCTGGTGCGGCGGGTGCCGACTTCCTCGCCGTGGTTGGTTGCATCTGGAACCATCCGGACGGGCCGGCCGCCGGCGTGCGCGCGCTGAACGCGGCGATCGCCGCGGCAGGCTGAACAGATGGCCAGGCTCAGCGTCAACCTCAACAAGATCGCCTTGCTGCGCAACTCGCGCCGTACAGGTGTGCCCGACCTGCGCGCGTTCGCCCGCATTGCGATCGAGGCCGGTGCACGCGGCATCACCGTGCATCCGCGCCCCGACGAACGGCACATTCGCCGCTCCGACGTGCCGATGCTCGCCGAGACGATCGCCGCATGGCGCCCGAACGTGGAGCTGAACATCGAAGGCTATCCCGATGCGCGCCTGCTGGAGATCGCAGCCGAGGTGCGCCCGGAGCAGTGCACGTTGGTGCCCGATGCGCCCGATGCTTTCACTTCCGAGGAGGGCTTCAAACTCGGCCCGAGCAGATGGCGCTGGTGCGTCCCGCCATCGCGGCGCTGAAGTCGGGCGGCGCGCGAGTCATCCTGTTCATCGATCCCGATCCCGCCGTGCTGGATCGCATCCCCGAGAGCGGCGCCGATGGCGTCGAGATCTACACCGGGCGGATACGCCGCCGCATTTCGCGCCGGCAGCATATGACACTTTGCTCGACGCCTGCGCGCGGACGGCGCGCGCCGCGGCGGATCGAGGGCTGGTCGTCAACGCCGGCCACGACCTCAATCTGCACAACCTGCCGCCGCTGATCGCGCGCATGCCGCAACCTCGCCGAGGCGTCGATCGGCCACGAACTGACGGCCGATGCGCTCGTCATGGGCTTTGCCGCCGCGGTCGCTGCCTACGCAAAGGCGCTCGCCGCCACGCCATGATCGACACCATACTCGCCGCGCACGCCGATCCCGACCAGCCGAGCGCCACGTTCCGCGCGATCGACGCGGCACTCGCCCATGAACCCGGTCACATCCTGTTCACCGTCCTGGTGCACCACCCGGCACTGAGGCAGTCGGAGCGCTGCTACACCAACAGGCCCGAAGCCTATCCGATCGGCGGACGCAAGCCGGTCACGGACTCGCATCTGGATGCAGCGCGTGATCCGCGATGGCGTCCCCTATATCGGCCGCACGCGTCACGACATCGAGCAGAATTTCTTCGATCATGCGCTGATCGCCTCGCTCGGTTGCGAGAGCATCCTGAACATGCCGGTGCGCTGGCGCGGCCAGACCATGGGAACATTGAACCTTTGCCATCGCGCCGGCTTTTTTGACGAGAGCCATCTGCCCCGCCTGCGCCTGATCGCACAGCTTGCGCTGCCCGCGATGCTGACGATCGTGACCTGACTCACACCGACGTGCGTCCGGCACGTCACATTGCGGTCAAATTCGTCGCCTTGTTCGCAGCAACCCAAGCGAGGCGGAGGCGCAATCCTGTCATACGTGGCAAACCCCGGCATGCTGGCACGCACGGATGCGTCCGCTGTCACGGCGCGCACCGAGAGCAAGCTTGTGCAGCTCGAGGCTCTGCGCGGGCTGGCAGCCTTCATCGTTGTCGCCTGGCATTTTCTCTGGGCGTTCGACCCGGCACGCATCGGCATCGTCGATGGCTTCGATCAATCGTCGGCGCTGCTGGGCAGCGTCAGTTTCGCATCGATCGACGGTCCCGCGGCGGTGACGCTGTTCTTCGTACTGTCAGGGTTCGTCCTGCCCTTGGGCTTCTTCCGCGCCGGCCGCACCGAACTCGTGGTTCGCGCGACCGCCAAGCGCTGGCTGCGGCTGGTGTGTCTTGTGATGCTGGCCGTATTGCTGTCGTGGCTGCTGTTCCGCTGCGGCCTCTATTGGCATCGGGAGGCGGCACAGCTCAGCCAATCGAACTGGCTCGGCACATTCGGCGGCTCGCACCCGCATCACAGCTTCACGCCATCACTGTCTGGCGCCGTGCTGGAAGGATCATTGCTCGCCTTTCTGCGGGAACCGGACATGTACGATCCGGTGCTGTGGACAATGCATCACGAATTCATCGGCAGCTTCGTCACGTTCTTCCTGGCGATGATCATCTGGCGCGCGCGTCCGGTCGCCGCTGCGTGGCTGCTGGCGACTGCCGCGGTCGTAGTCCACTTCACCGACCCATATTTGTTTGCCTTCGTCGCCGGCACCGGTCTCGCCTGGCTCGTGTCGCGCTGCGATCTGCATCTGTCGCCCGGCATGGCGCTGGCTTGCATCGCCACCGGGGTCTTCCTGTTCGGCTATCTGGAGCCCCGCGGAAGCTATGCGATGTTCGCGGCCCTGCGGGATACGAGCCCGGCGCGGTTCGATCGCATCGCCATCCATACGGCAAGCGGCGTCATGATCATCATCGGTCTGCTCGGCAACGACCGGCTTGGCCGATCGCTGGCAACGCCACCGTTTCGTCTGCTCGGGCGGCTGTCATTCCCAGTGTATCTGTTCCACTTCCCGTTACTCTGTTCGCTGGGTTGCGCTTTGTTCGTGCTGCTGCGACCAACCTTGTCGCTGCCAAGCACGCTCTTGCTGGTCGCCGCCGCCTACGCACCAGTGGTGATCGGCGTCGGCTATCTGTTTGCGCGCGTGGACGAGGCCTGGCTGCGCTGGGTCAATCGGTTCGCCGCGCGACTGATCAGACCCGAACCGGCATGACCATCAACCGCAGGCATTGCCGCGCAAGGTGAAGGCTCGCACGGCACCGTCGCTGACCTCGAAGGTCGTCTCGCATTGTAGATCGATGACCTGCGGTGGGAAGCCGCCACCGTACCAGCCGGTGAAGAACGGGCTGTACGAAGGAAACGCCGGGACGATGTCCACCTGATGCTCGTCATAGGCGAGGTATTTCACGCCGCCGGTTTCATAGGTGCGCACAGGCACACCCATCTGCTGTATCAGCACCGCCTCCGGCTGGCCGACGAAGCGGCTGAGATAGGCCTGTCTGGCGGCCAGCTGGTTGACGCAGCCCGACAACAGTACCGTCAGCGCGAGCAGTATGGCGCGGCGCATCGCAGTACTTCGTCGTCAGTTCGAGCTGTCGGCCGTGACCAGAACCGGATCGGCGCGATAATCCTCGGGAAAGCTGCGTTGCAGGTTCCGGATCTTCGGCAGGTCATTGAACACGATGTATAAATTGTCCGGATGCCGGGAGAGGAAGTCCTGGTGATAGTTCTCGGCGGGATAGAATTGGCGGCCAGGCTCTATCGTGGTGACGATGGCGCTGCCAAACGCATGGGCCTTATCGAGCTGAGCGATATAGGCCTTGGCGACTTCGGTCTGGATCGGACTGGTCGGAAAGATCGTTGAACGATACTGCGTGCCGCTGTCGGGACCTTGCCGGTTTAATTCGGTCGGATCGTGCGCTACCGAGAAATAGATCTGGAGGATGCGCCCGTAGCTGATCCGGTGCGGATCGAAGCTGATGCGCACGGATTCCGCATGGCCGGTGACGCCGGTGCCCACGGTCTCGTAGTGCGCGGTGTTCTCGTCGCCGCCGGCGTAGCCGGAGACTGCGCTTGTCACGCCGTTGACATGCTGAAAGACACCCTGCACGCCCCAGAAGCATCCACCGGCCAGCACGGCCACCTCGGTTGTCGCCGTGGCGGGTTCGTCGATCGCGGGTGGAGGAATTATGTGCGCGCTTTCGGCCTGCGATCGACCGGCCGTGAGCAATCCGATCAGCAACAGTACGGCGCAGCGTGCGAGCATCCGTGTCATCATGAGCTAGTCGGCACCCTGACGGTTGAGCTGCGCCGATAGCCGGCCGTAAACGCGCCTGGCATTGCCATCGTACAGCTTGGCCTTGTCACCCGGCGACAACGACAGTTGTTCGATGTAGCGCTTGGTGTCGTCGTAGTGATGCCCGGTCTCCGGATCGATCCCGCGCACCGCACCGATCATCTCCGAGGCGAACAGGATATTGTCCAGCGGGATGACCTTGGCCAGCAGTTCCTGACCCGGCAGGTGATAGACGCAGGTATCGAAGAACACATTCTTCAGCAGATGCTCGGTCAGCGGCGGCAGCTTCATGTCCTGCGCGATACCGCGGAACCGGCCCCAGTGATACGGCACCGCGCCGCCGCCATGCGGGATGATGAACTTCAGCGTCGGGAAGTTCTTGAACAGGTCCGACGTCAGGCACTGCATGAACGCCGCGGTGTCGCCGTTCAGGTAGTGCGATCCGGTGGTGTGGAACGCCGGATTGCAGGCCGCGCTGACATGGATCATCGCCGGCACGTCGAGCTCGACCATCTTCTCGTACAGCGGATACCAGTAGCGATCGCCCAGCGGCGGGTCCTTCCAGAAGCCGCCCGACGGATCGGGATTGAGGTTGCAGCCGACGAAGCCGTATTGCAGCACGCAGCGCTCCAGCTCCGCGATACAGTTGCGCGGCGACACGCCGGCGCTCTGCGGCAGCATGCAGACGCCGACGAAGTTGCGCGGGAACAGCGTGCAGACGCGGTGGATCAGCTCGTTGCACGCGGCAGCCCAGGCCTCGGACGTCGTGGCGTCGCCCAGGTGGTGACCCATGCCGGCGGCCCGCGGCGAGAAGATCGTGAGGTCCGTGCCACGCTCCTGCTGCAGCTTCAACTGGCCGTTCACGATGCTGGCACGGATCTCATCGTCGCTGATCGCTGGACGCGGCGGCGCCGCCCTGCCCTCGCCGTGCGCCGCGATCTGCTCGGTGCGCCAGGCCTCGTGCTGGCGTGGCGACGTGGTGTAATGGCCATGACAGTCGATGATCATGGTTCCTCCCTGGGGTCAGCCCCGGGACTGTAGATGACCCCTGGGGCGTTGCGAAGCCAGCGATGATCCACCTGGTGTTCAACGAAGGCTATTCAGCGGCCGACGGATCGGCACGCGCTCCGCCGTGCGATGAGGCGATCCGGCTGGCACGCCTGCTGCTGCGACTGTTCCAGACCGAGCCCGAGATCATCGGCCTGACCGCGCTGATCCTGGTCCAACGCGCGCGCGGCGGCACGGTTCGATGCGGTGGGTGAGATCCGTGCTGTTGGACGATCAGGATCGATCGCCGAGAGCCTGGCACTGATCGACAAGGCGGTGCGGCACGGCCAGCCGGGTCCATACCAGATCCAGGCGGCCATCGCCGCGACGCATGCACCGACCAGGTGGCCCGAGCAGACCGACGGCAACGAAATGGCGTGCAAGGGCGTCTATCTCGAAGTCGTGCCGAACCAGCGGCTGGTCTTCACGGATGCCTATACCGATGCGTGGCAGCCATCGCAGAAGCCGTTCATGACGGTGATCGTGACGTTCGGGACGAGGACGGGAAGACACGCTACACCGCGCGGTACGCCACTGGACGGTCGCCGACCGCGAGGCGCATGAGAAGATGGGATTCCACGCCGGTTGGGGGCAATGTGCCGACCAGCTGACGGCCCTGGTGGCGAGGCTCTAGGACAAAAGAACGGGCCCGCCGTCGAACCTTCCGTCGGCGCCCGGTTCGACATATGCAGTTCTGCGGGACCTCTGTATTATACACCTTTGTGTGAGGGTCCCGCATTGAAACCTGCGATCATTCTTGGAATGGTCCTTGGCCTGTTGTGCACCGGCCTCGCGTGCGGGGCGAACGCCCAGGACGCCGGCCCGCCGGCCAATCAGTCCGCGACACCGGTAACGCGCCGCGCACCCGAATTGCAGGCAATCGAGCGGCTCAACGCCTGGACTGTCGGGCTGGCCGGCGGACAACTGGAAGGCGCCCCTATCCGCTTCGCGACCGAAATTGCGCGCGTTGTGGACGATGGTGACAACCTGCACGTGCTTCCCATAGTCACGCGCGGCCCTGCTGAAAACGTCGAGGCTCTGCTCTACCTCAAGGGCGTCGACGCCGCGATCATCAACTCCGATGCGCTGGACCAGTTCAAGACGCTGGTTCCGAACATCCGCCAGCGCATCACATATATCCTCAACCTGTTTCCCTCCGAACTGCACGTCTTCGTCCGTCCGGAAATCAAGTCCCTGGATGATCTCAGGGGCAAGAAGGTCAATTTCAACACTCCTGGCACCGCAGCAGCCTATCTCTGGTCCGCTGATCTTCGAGCGGCTGAAACTGGACGTCGAAAAGACCTTCATCCCCCACCAGGTCGCGTTACAGCAGATGCGATCGGGCCAGGACGGCATGGAGGCGGTCGTGTTCATCACGTCCAAGCCGGTGGACGCCTTTCTGCATGCGAAGTGGGACCCCGGCTTCAAGTTCCTGCCGGTGCACTTCGAGGATTTCGGGTTCTACCTGCCATCGACGCTGAGCTCGAGCGATTATCCCGACCTCATTCCGCAGGGCCAGGACGTAGAGACGATCGCGGTTCCGACAATACTGGCGGCCTTCAACTGGCCGAAGGGGCTCAGACCGCTATCAAGCGGGTCGCTCGTTTGACCGATTACCTGTTCAGCCGGCTGGGCAAGCTCCAGGAGCCGGGCTTTCACCCCAAGTGGAAGGACGTCAACCTCAACGCCAAGGTGCCCGGACTGGAACGCTTCCCCGCGGCGCAGGAATGGCTTGACAGTGCCGCGGCGACAAGACCGACCGCGACGCAAGCAGACAAGTCTGCCGGCGCCGTTTCGCCACAGCCTGGGGCCGCCGCAGGTTCGCCGACGCCAGAGCAGGTTAGATTGTTCCAGGAATTCCTGGATTGGCGACGCCAGCATGGCAAGTGACGCCTCGATAACAGTGAGCACTTCCAGTTCGGAGGAAATCGAATGCACTTACTGAAGGCCGCGTTGTTCGGCGGAATAGGCCTCGTCATGATGGCTACGGTGCCGGCAATGGCGCAAACCCAGAGCAAGATACCGCCGAGCATCGCGTATTCTGGCATGCACAAGACCCATCGGGTCGTCATCCAGGTGACCCAGAACGACCCCGCTGTCATGAACATGGCGCTCAACAACGCCGAGAACCTGGTCAAATATTACCAGGACCAAGGCGACAAGATTGAGATCGAGTTCGTCGCCTATGGCGCCGGCCTGAACATGGTCCGCAGCGACACCTCGCCGGTGAAGGAACGCCTGGCGGCGATCAGCAGCAGCATGAAGAACGTTACCTTCTCGGGATGCGGCAACACGCTCGCCGCGCAGTCCAAGCAGGAGAACAAGGATATCTCCCTGCTTCCCGAGGCGCGCCTTGTTCCGGCGGGTATCGCACGCATCGTCGATCTTGAGGAACAGGGCTGGACCTATGTGCGTCCGTAGCGACACGTTGCGGCGCGCCTAGTCTTCCCATGCCGCGCTTGCGGGCCTTCAAGGTGAAAGCGGCTGTCTTCGCCTCGATACTGTACTTGCATCATGCCATGTCTCGCGGTGGCACAACCAGCGAATGGCTGTGCCGCCTGTGTGGCGGCGGCCGGCTGCAATGAGAAACGTGAGTTCATGCGTTGCGGAATGCCGGGCACGGCTTTTCAGTATCGATCCGAGACGGTCTGCATGCGTTGCGGACTGCTCGAACAAAGCAGCCCAGTGCAATCGGATTGCGGCCAACGGCTGCCTCGCCCATAATCTCTGCCGGTAGTCCCTGCCGCGCACCGACCAGCCGGCAGCAAGAATTGCCCGCGTTTCGCGAAAAATGCGGGCATGTTGGGCACCGGGAAGAAGCGCTCTCTTCGGGAACGCTGAACAGGCTGGGGGGCTTGAACATGAATCCCGCTACCGTGCGCAGGCGCCTGACGCGCGCCATCCTCGTCGGAGCCACGCTGTTGTTGGCGCATCCGCTGTATGCGGAAACTCTCGGGCCGGTGACCGATCCGATCGGTGTGGTGCGCATCCCGAAGGGTGCGCCGATCCAGATCGGCGGCTACTGGGTGATGTCCGGCGCCGACACCGCGATGGGCATCGATTCCAAGCGAGGCGCTGAACTCGCCTTCCGGGACATCGGCAACAAGCTGCTCGGGCACCCGATCAAGTTCACCGGTCGAGGACGATCAGTGCAACGCCGAGGGCGGCCAGACCGCGGCGACCAAGCTCGCGGCCAACCCGCAGATCCTGATCGTGCTGGGCGGTGCCTGCTCGTCCGCCGCCACGCCGGCCGCGCCGATCCTGTGGCAGCAGGGCATCACCAACATCTGCAACGCATGCTCGGCGCCGTCGCTGACCGCACCCGATCGCGGGCCGCAATATGCCGGCTTCGGCCGCACCATCGCGAGCGATATCGACCAGGGCGCCTCCGACGCGAAATACATCTTCACCGTGCTGAAGGCGAAGACAGTCGTTGCCGTCCACGACGGCAGCCCCTACGCCCAGCAGCTCGCGGCCGTCATGGCGAAGAGCTTCGAGGGCATGGGCGGCAAGGTCCTGTCGACGGAAGCGATCGCGCCAACCGACGTGGACATGCATCCGGTGCTGACCAAGATCGCCGCCGAGAAGCCGGATGTGATCTACATGCCGATCTTCGTCGCGGCCGCAGCACAGATGCTGCGCCAGTCCAAGGAGATCCCGGGGCTGGAACACACCACGCTGGTCGGCGGCGGCTCGCTCGCGGCGGCAGAGTTCATCGAGGCGGCCGGCCCGTCAGTGGTCGGCTTCCACATCTGCTATCCCGACGTGTCGGTCGACACGATGGGCAAGGCCTATCCGTCGTTCGTCGAGGAATACAAGAAGGTCTATGGCGAGGCGCCGATCTCCGGCTATCACGCCAACGCCTATGATGCCGCGGAGATGGCGATCAAGGCGATCCCCAAAGTGGCGAAGACCGACAAGGAAGGCAATCTGTATATCGGCCGCAAGGCGCTGCGGGACGCCGTGTTCGCCGAAAAGTTCGACGGCATGAGCGGGCCGATCGCCTGCGACGCTTACGGCCAGTGCGCGAAGTTCAAGCCCGCGGTCTACGAGTTCATCTCGGACGATCCAAAGACATTCTCGATGGGCAAGAACCCGAAGAAGGTCTGGCCGTAGTACCCGCCGAACGACCTGTCATTGCGAGCGGAGCGAAGCAATCCCCATCGCGCTATGGATTGCTTCGACTTCACGCCTTCACAAACAGCCGCCGAGGCACATCCGCCAGGCATTCCACGCCGGTCTCGGTGATGACGATACTCTCCGTGATCTCCAGCCCCATCGTCTCCAGCCACAGGCCGGTCATGAAGTGGAACGTCATGCCGGGTTGCAACTCGGTCCTGTCGCCGCGGTCGCAGGCTCATGGTGCGCTCACCCCAGTCAGGCGGATAACTGAGGCCGATCGAATAGCCAGTGCGATTGTCCTTGATGATGTTGTATTTCCTCAGCACCGCAGAAGAACGCATTGGCGATATCCTCGCAGACATTCCCGGGTCTCGCCGCAGCGAGCCCCGCCTCCATGCCCTCCAGCGTCGCCTTCTCCGCATCGAGAAACTGCTGCGTGGGTCTGCCAAGAAACACCGTGCGCGACAGCGGACAATGGTATCGCCTGTAGCATCCGGCCAGCTCGAAGAAAGTTCCTTCGCCCGCACGCATAGGCCGATCGTCCCATGTCAGATGCGGAGCCGAAGCCTCGATGCCAGAAGGCAGCAGCGGCACGACCGCGGCGTAGTCACCACCGAACCCGTCCACGCCACGGATGCCCGCATCGTATATTTCCGCGACCAGATCGCACTTGCGCATCCCTGGCTCAACCTTGTCGACGATACGCTGATGCATCGCCGCCTACGATGCGCCCGGCGCGTCGCATGTACTCCAACTCCGTCGGAACTCTTGACCGCACGCTGCCAATTCACCAGCGAACGCGAGTCAGTGAAGCGCGCGCGTGGCAGATGCGTCGACAAGCGACGCGTAGGCAGCGGCGGTGAACCAGTAATTGTCCATCTCCACCCCGATCGAGGCGCGCTCCCACCCATGGTCCTTGATGACGCCGGACAGAAAATCCATCGGATGGCGCTCGACGGACTGCACGTAGTGATCGGGATAACCCACGATGCTGTCGTGGTGCAGCCAGGTGGTGCGCCGCGCGCCGTTCGCGTCCTGCCCGCGCCCATACCAGACAGGCTCGCCCTCGGCGGCATCAGCACGCACTGATGAACGTAGAACGACCAGCCGTCATAGCCGGTCAGCCAATGCATGTTGGATGGATCGGTCACGATCAGCAGGTCGATGCCCGCTCTCGCCATGGCGGTTCGTGTGCTTGGCGAGACGCGCGTCGTATTCCGCACGATGTAAAATTCAGCTGCGGCGGAGTCACGCCGTTCCTCCCGGCGCTCTTTCCCCACTGGCCTGATGCCGACGAACCAGATGGGCGCCCAGCAACAGCATTGCGCTCAATGCAATGGTCAGCGTCGAGACCGCGGCGATGGTCGGATCGATGGCGAAGCGCAGATCGTCCCACATGCGGCGCGGCAGAGTGATCGCGCCCGAGCCGGACAGGAACAGCGCGACGATCAGTTCGTCGAACGAGGTGATGAAGGCGAACAGCGCGCCGACCAGCACGCCGGGACGGATGAGCGGCAAGGTCACCTGGCGGAACGCGCCCCAAGGCGTCGCGCCGAGACTGAGCGCCGCCTGCTCCAGCCGGCGATCCAGACCCGCCAGGCTTGCGCTGACGCTGGTCACCACGAACGGCACGGCAAGGCAGGTGTGCGCCAGCACGAGGCCTGCCGGCGTTCCGACCAGGCGATAGCGCGCGAACACGTAGTAGATGCCGATCGCCACCACGATACCGGGCACGATCAGCGGCGACACGATCAGCGCTCCCATGATGGTACGCATGGCTGACGGCAGTCGCGCCAGACCGAGCGATGCCAGAGTTCCGAGGATGGTCGACAGCACGACCACGCAGCCGGCAACGCCGAGGCTGAGCCACGTCGATGCCAGCCATTCGCTGCTGCCCAGATAGGCGCGATACCAGCGGATGCCCAGGCCAGGCGGCGGAAAGGTCAGGTAGCTCGCCGAAGAGAATGACAGCACGACGACGATCAGGATCGGCAACACCAGGAACACCAGCACGAGGATCCAGAGAACCCGGAAGGCCACGCGCCCGATCATTGCGTCGCCACGCGAAGAAGATCGCGCAAGCCCGGCAGGCGCTGGAACGCCGCGATCAGCAGCAGGGTGACGGCGAGCAGTGCCGCGGACAGGCAGGCGGCGTAGGGCCAGTTCAGCAGATCGACCTGCTGCGCGATCAGCATCGACAGCATGAGGTCGCGCGGCCCACCGACCAGCGCCGGCGTGATGTAGAAGCCAAGCGACAGCACGAATACCAGCAGCGTGCCCGCGGCGACGCCGGGAAGCGACAGCGGCAGCACGATCTGAAGGAACACGCGCCATGGAGGCGCGCCCAGCCCCGCCGCCGCGCGTGGCAGCGCGCTGTCGATCTGCCGCAGCACGCTGGCGATCGGCAGGATCATGTAGGGCAGCAGGATATGGATCATCGCGACATGCACGGCGAGTGACGTGTTCAACAGGCGAAGCGGCGCATCGATCAGACCGGCGCCGATCAGCAGTTCGTTGATCACGCCGTGGCGCCCCAGCAGCACCATCCAGGCGTAGCTGCGCACCAGGACGCTGGTCCAGAACGGCAGCAGGACCACGATCAGCACCACGGTCGCCGCGCCGCGCCGCAGCCGCGACAGCGCGAGCGCCACGGGATAGCCCAGCAACATCGTGCCAAGCGTCACGACGAGAGCGGTGCGCAGCGTGGTCCAGAACACTTCCAGGAAGACCGCGGTCCGACAGCGAGCCGGCGGTAGTTGTCGAGCGTCCAGGTCGGTTCCGCGACGCTGCGCAGCAGCATCGACGCAAGCGGCAGCAGGTAGAACGCCAGCATGTAGAGTGCGAGCGGCAACACCAGCAGGATCGGAGCCGATGCGCTCGCCAGGACATGTCGTGGCAGCCGCACGGGCGCGATCGCGACAGTGGTCATGCGTCAGACGATGACCGTGTCGGCGATCGACCACGCGAGCTCCACGCTTTCACCGACGGCCCGACGGCGGATCGTCGCGCTGGAGGGCTCCTTGAGGACGATCGAAACGCCGCCCTCGCACTGGCACAGATAGCGGCAGTGCTCGCCGACAAAGACCGTCTCGGCAATCGTGCCGGCCATGCGGTTCTGGTGCGTCGCGCATTGTTCGGCGTATCGGCAAACCCCAGGCGCTCCGGGCGTGTCGTCAAGCGTGACGGTTTCGCCGACCGTTCGCAGGCCGCCCGGCCAATCGCGCGGATCGTCGCGCCTCCGCAATCCGCAACCACGATGCCGTCTTCCAGACCGCGCACGACGCCTTGCATGAAATTGGATTCGCCAATGAACGAGGCGACGAAGCGGTCGCATGGACGGTCGTACAGGTCCTCCGGCGTGCCGACCTGCGCGATCAGGCCTTCATTCATCACCGCGACGCGGTCGGACATGGTCAGTGCCTCCGCCTGATCATGCGTGACGTAGATGAAGGTGATGCCCAGTTCGGCGTGCAGGCGCCGCATCTCAAGCTGCAGGCTCTCGCGCAACTGCTTGTCGAGCGCGCCGAGCGGCTCGTCCATCAACAGCAGGCGCGGGCGGAACACGATCGCGCGGGCCAGCGCGACACGCTGCTGCTGACCGCCGGAAAGCTGCCGCGGATAGCGCGACTGGTAGCCAGGCAGCCGCACCAGCTCCAGGCTCTCCGCCACCAGTCGCGCTCGCGTCGCTCGATCGACGCCGCGCTGCTTGAGCGGAAAGCCGATATTCTCTGCGACCGTCATATGCGGAAACAACGCGTAGTTCTGGAACACCATGCCGATGTTGCGCCTGTACGGCGGCAGCGCGACGACCGAATTCCCGTCGATCGCGATGTCGCCGGCGGTAGGCGTCTCGAATCCGGCGATCATCATCAGCGTGGTGGTCTTGCCGGATCCGCTTGGCCCGAGCAGCGTCAGGAACTCGCCCGAGCGGATGTCGAGCGTGACGCCGCGCACCGCGCCGACAGCTCTCGAAGCGCTTTTCGATGTCGCTCAGGACGACGGACGCGCCATGGACGCGCCGCGGCGCGTCCGACCGCCAGCGTGGCGGTTCCGTCCATGACCTCGGCTCCCGTCAGGCCAGTATCCACTTGTTCCAGCGCCCGATCACGGTATCGCGGTTGTCCACCCACCATTCGTAATCGTACGGCACCAACTGCGATTTGATTGCCGGCGCACTCGGCAAGGCCTCCAGTTGCTTCTCGCTCAGGTATTCCGCCGACTTGTTGTTGACCGAGCCGTACGGGATCAGCATCGACAGCCGCGCCTGCGAGATCGCCAGCGTGCTGAACGCGATGAACTTCATCGCGTTGGCCTTGTTGGGCGAGTTCTTCGGCACGGCCCAGCAGTCGCGCTTCAGCAGGCCCTGATTCCAACTGATCGCGGCCGGCACGCCGGCCGCCTGGATCGCGGCCATGCGACCGTTCCAGACCGACGTCAGCACCACCTCGTGGTCGGTAAGCATCTGCACCGGAACCGCGCCGGTCTCCCACCATTTCACCACGCTCGCCTTGATCTTGTCGTAGCTGGCGAATGCCTGGTCGATGTCGATCGGGTAGAGCTTGTCGGGCGGCACGCCGGCCGCCATCAGTGCGAACTCAAGCTCCGGCGTGCTCGGACCGGCGCCGGTCAGCGCGCGGTCGCCAGGGAATTTCGTCACATTCCAGAAGTCCGCCCAGCCGTTCGGCACCGCACCCTTGAACGCATCGGTGCGATACGCCATCACCTGCGACCAGACCAGCATGTCGAGCGCATAGTCGTAACGATACAGCGGATCGATATTGTCCACGTCCACCAGGTCGTAGTCGATCTTCTCGAAGTAGTCGCCCTTCTTCTGGAGGTTCTTCACGGTGGAACGGCCGAGCTGCACCACGTCCCACTCGACGTTGCCGGTATCCACCATCGCCTTGACTTTGTTGACATCGGCACCGGGGAAGTCGAGCGTCTTGATGCCGCTGAGCTTTTCGAACGGCGTGAAATACGCGGTGCGCTCGGCATCCTGCGCGGTGCCGCCATAGGCCGCGATGCGCACTTCGCCGCTGCCCTTCAGCTTGTCCGGTATCGCGGTGATCTCCGGCATCTTCGCCGGCAGCGCGGATTGCGCGAAGCTTCGCGTGCCGCCCAGAGCGGTCATGCCCGCGGTGGCCCATGCGGCAAAGCCAAGGAAGCGGCGGCGGCTGTGGTCAGTCGTGTCGTCGCGTCTGGTCATGGCTGCACTCCTGATCAAAGGGTCATGTCAGTGTCTCTCCGGCGCCGGAGCCGGAGAACGGCGTCGGTATCCACCATTCCTCGCCGCGTGCGGTGGTGATGTATTCCGGCCATCGCAGGTCCACCGGAGGAACGAAATCATGCGGCAGCAGCGGCGCCACCCATTTCGTGCCGCCGACGCCACCGCCGGTACGCTCGTTGAACTCCGCCTTGGCGCGTTCGAGCATCTCGGGATGCGCATGAAGATCGAGAAATGACGCCGCCAGTGTCTTCGCCGCGAGGAACAGCCCGGGATCGATCGCCGCCGGCAGCCCGCCAAGAGCATTGCGACACCAGGCGGGGTACTCATAGCTGTCGTCGGCAGGACGCAGCGTCGGCCGCATGGTGAACAGCCGCGCCGCCGGCGCATGCCAGCTGTACTCCACGTAGTCATCGGCACCGATATGGAATTGCCCGGGCGGCAGGCTGCGGCGCACGATCGCCTCGAACTCCGCCGGCGACGTCAGCCGCTGATTGTCGGCAATGAACGGATCGTCCATCGACGCCATGCCGAGGTTCTCTTGAATCGCCCGCCCGAACGCGCGCGCCTCCTCGTCGAATGACGGCGCGCCGATCGCCTCCATGTTCCGATACACCAGGTCGATCATCGTGCTGTTCGGCAGGCCGACGCGCGTCTTGGTCACCCATCGTACCGACGCCTGGCAACCGCAGGCAGCCGCCGCATGACGAGCGTTGTTGGCCAGCACCTGATAGATCTGCTGCTGCACCGCGAGCGAAGGCGAGCGCCAGGAATACTGGATCTGGCTGAACCGCGGCGGCAGGTTGTCGGACGTCGCATCACCGCCGGCCAGGATGAACTCGTTCAGCGTCCAGGCACCGGCGTGCGGATACATCGCCTCCTTGGTGTATTTCGTGGTCGTGTACATCAGGCATAGCGCGTCGATCGCGCCGGGACAGCGCGCGGCCGCATGCGCCGATGTCCGGATCGGCAGCAGCGATTTGTCGATCCACTGCTCGGGCGTCAGCGTCTCGAAGGTGATCACGACGCTCCAATAGGCGCCGCACTGGGTCTCGCCCTGCACCGTGTTGGCGCTGTGCGGATGGTAGGCGATGAAAGCATCGCAGCCGTCGTAGTAGCCCTTCGCCGCATGCACCGGCTTCGAGCCGCACACTTTCTCGGCCGGCTCGCCGAAGAACTTCAGCGTGCCGCGCAGCCCGTGAAGCTGCATCGCCGCCTTGGTCGCCAGGATGCCGGCCACCGCCGCGGTTCCCAGCGATGAATGCGGATCGGTATGGCCGGCCGTCCAGGGATGCAGCCCTTCGCGCGGCGCCTTGTATGGCACCACCTGCTGCGACTGCCCGGGGACCGCATCGTATTCGGCGTAGCTGCCCAGGACCGGCGAACCGCTGCCCCAGGTCGCGGCGAAGGCGGTGGGCATGCCGCCCGAGCCTTCCTCCACAGTGAACCCCTCGGCGCGCAGCAGGTCGCAATAGGCACGCGCCGACTTGTATTCCCGCCAGGCAGGCTCGGCGAAGTTCCAGATCCCCCTGTTGAAGTCCGACAGCCGCGCCCGGTTCGTATCGATCCAGGCGACGGCCGATTGTTGTGTCTGATTCAGCGCCATGCCCCCCTCCCCGCTAGAACTCGAGGAGGTTATCCCTAAAATACCGGTGGGTGTATGCCGCGCGAACCAGACCGCGATCCTGCAACGCCGGCACCAGCCCATCCTCCACCTCGGCCAGGGTACGGCGGCTGACATTCGGCAGCGAGAACAGGAATCCGTCGCCGCCGACTTCCTCCATCACCTCACCCATGCGCGCCGCCAGCGAGTCCGGCGTGCCGATCAGTTCCACCGAGAGTTCCGTGGCATTGTGGTCGAGCATCGCCTCGCGCAGCGTCTTGCCGGCATACTTGCGGCGGAACTCGTCCAGTGTCTGCTGATGCCCGTTGGTGGTGACATCCTCCGGCAACGGCATGTCGAGATCGAAGCGGCCGAAGTCGATGTTCGTCACCTTCCCCAGATGCGCGAGTCGCTGCGGGATCTGCGCCTCGGCGCGTGCCGCGCGCAGCCGCTTCTTCTCCTGCGCCTCCTCCTCCGTCTCGGCGATGATCGGCGCCACGAGGAACAGCACCTTGCACGAATCCGGATCGCGGCCGTGCGCCACCATGCGGGCACGCACGTCCTCGCGGTACGCCTTCATCCCGGCAACGCCCTTGGTGTGCGCCACGATCGTGTCGGCGTACTGCGAGGCGAACTGTCGTCCCCGCGGCGAGCCACCGGCCTGCGCGATCACCGGCTGCCCCTGCACGCACGGTCCCGAATTCAACGGCCCGCGCGTCTTGTAGTAGCGACCCTCAAAATTCACCGCATGGACCTTGGTGTGATCGACCAGAAAGCCGCTGTGCCGGTCGGCAATGATCGCACCCGGCTCCCATGAACCCCAGAGCCGCCGACAGACCTCCATGTATTCGTCGGCCATGTCGTAGCGCAGATCGTGCTCCGGCATCCCAGGCATGCCGAAGTTCATCGCCGCGAAGTCGGAACTGCCGGTGACGGCGTTCCAGCCGATTCGGCCCTCCGACACCTGATCCAGTGTCGCGATCAGCCGCGCGAGCAGGTAGGGCGGATAGGCGATAGGTGCCGAAGGTCGGCACGATGCCGATGCGCGACGTCACCTGTGTCATCAGCGAGGCGACCACCGAAGGATCCTGCCGCGGCACCGCGATGGCGTGCTTCAGATACAGCTCCGTCGACCCGCCCCAGCTCTCGCCGACATAGGACGAGTCCTCGATCAACAGGTAGTCGAAGCACGCGCGCTCCAACGAACGCGCCATGTCGATGAACAGCTCCGGCACCATCCAGTTGTTGCCGATGTGCCCGGTCCAGCTCTCGCCCCAGGCCTGCGCGCTCGAGCCTTGCAGAAACCAGCCAAGGTGAAAGGGCTTCGCCGCCATCTATCCGCTCCCACGCCGTTGGCTACTGCATGCAATCCTCGTGCCGAGCTGTCATCGCGAGCGCACCAAGCATTGCGAGCGCAGCGAAGCAATCTCCATCACAGTGCCGCCTCTCACACCCCCCTGAAACTGCCCTTTCGCTTCTCGACAAAAGCGCGCCGCGCCTCCTTCGCATCCTCCGAGTTCTGCAGGATGCCGCCTGCGTTGGACGTAAGCACCATCGTCGTCTCCAACGTGCTGTCCAAAGCGGCACGCATGACGCGTTTGCTCACCCACTGCACAAGCGGCGGCCGGGCGATGATCTTTTCGCACAGCTCCCGCGTGGTCTCTTCCAGCTTCTCGGAGGGCACCAGATGGTTGAGCATCCCCCACTCGTATGCCCGCTCCGCGTTCAGCTCGCCGGTATAAGCGAATTCCAGGGCGCGCCCGAGCCCGACCATCTTGGGTAGATAGTACGACCCGCCGTTCTCGATGATCTGTCCGGCGTTGTGATAGCCGATGAAGCGCGTCCTTTCGCAGCCCACACGGATATCGCAATGCAGTGCCATATCCATGCCCGACCCGACCGCCGCCCCATTGATCATCGCGATCGTCGGCTTGCGGATCAGCGAGATATCGCGGTGAAGTTGGGTGAATCCGTGGAAGAAGTGCTGGCGCGCCGCATCGGGCCCTTCATGCGGACCCCGATTGCCGGGCAGGTTTTCTCCTGTGACATCCTGCGTCGCCCTCGACCCCAGGTTCGCACCGGAACAGAATCCGCGCCCCACGCCGGTCAGCACAATCACGCGAATGTTGGGATCATCGTCGCCGGCCCGCATGTACTCACCGACCTTCGCGACGGTGCCGTTCTCCTCCGCGGTCCCGACCAGCGCGTTCATCCGCTCCGGGCGGTTGAACTTGATCCAGAGGATGCCGCTGTCCTCCGGCTCATACAGCAAGTACTCGACAAGCCTCGGTCCCATCATCTCCTCCCGGCGGATCAAGCGAATGACTCGGTCATCGCCGAGTAGACGAGCGTTCGCAGGTCACGGCGCAGCGTCAGCCGGACGTCACTGCCCATGACCTGCGTCATGAACACCACCGCGAGCTCTTCCTTCGGGTCGATCCAGAACGCGGTCGAGGCAGCGCCCCCCCAGAAGTACTCGCCCAACGTACCGGGCAGGCGCGTCTTGGCGACGTTGACATTCACGCCGCAACCGATCGAGAAGCCGATGCCCGAATAGCCTGCCTCGCTGAACAGACCAGGTGGCGCCATGTCCGCCAGCTCCTTGTTGTCCGGCAGGTGGTTCAGACTGAACAACGCGACGGTCTTGGGACTGAGGATCTGCACGCCGTCGAGCGTTCCACCGTTCAGCATCATCCGGCAGAACCGCATGTAATCGTGCGCAGTCGACACCAGGCCGCCACCGCCGGACTCCAGCTTGGGCGGCGCGGCGTATGTGCTGTTGCCAGCATCGTCCTGCGTCAACAGCCCGCCGCCATGTCGTGGCATATAGCAGGATGCGAAGCGCTCGACCTTCTCCGGCGGGCACCAGAAGGCGGTGTCGGTCATCCCCAGCGGCTCGAACAGCCGCGTGCGCAGGAACTCGCCGAAGCTCATGCCGCTGAGCTTCTGCACGAGATACCCCATCACATCGATCGAGACGGAATAGTTCCACCCCGTCCCCGGCGAATACTCCAGCGGCAATTTTGACAAGTGCTCGATCATCGCATCGAGCCCGCCCTCGGCGCTGGGTTCGGCAATGTGCGCGCGGCGGTACGCGCGATCGACGCTGGTGCGGTTCATGAACCCGTAGGTCAGGCCCGAAGTATGCGTCACCAGGTCCACGACCTTCATGGGCCGCACAACCGGCGTCGTCACGAAGCTCGGCTCTCCCACGGCGACGAGGCTCGGCAGGCCGGTAGCGTAAACCCCCAGGTTCTTCCACGACGGAATGTGCGTGGCGACATCGTCGTCCAGGCCGATCAGGCCTTCCTCGACCAGCATCATCAGCGCGACCGACGTGATCGGCTTGCTCATGGAGTAGATGCGAAATATCGCATCCTCGCGCATCCGCTTGTCGCGCTCGAGGTCCATGTGCCCCGACATGCCGGTATGCGCGAGCTTGCCACGACGGTAGACCATCGTCAGCACACCCGGCAGCCGGCCGCTATCGACGTAGCGCCGCTTCATCACCTCATCCAGGCGCGCCAACCGCGACGCCGACAGCCCAACCGCTTCTGGTTTCACCACGACCTCCACTTCGATTGACTGCTGGCGCTATGCCAGCGCGAGTTCCTGATATCCCTTCGCAGCCACCTCATCGCACCGTGCCCGGTATGCCGGCGCACTGCCGCTGTAGCGCGCGATAATGCGGGTCTGCTTGCCCGTCACATTGGAGTTGATGCCGGTCATCCAGGAATTGACCTCATTGGACAGCAGGCCCACCCCACACGACTTGACGTGATCGGTCCACGACGTCACCCCCGCGTCCGTCGCCTCCACGCGCGTGAGGCCGTGCTCCCGCGCATGGCGCAACAGGCGCGTCACCCAATCGACATTGTATTCGATGCTGCGCGGTATGTTGCCCAGCGCCGTATGCGGCCCCATCAGCATCATCATGTTCGGGAAGTCCGTCACCAGAACGCCGAGATAGGTCTGCGGCCCGCTCGCCCATTTGTCCTTCAGCCGCAGCCCATCCACGCCGCGGATGTCGATGCGATCGAAGCTGCCGGTGATGGCATCGAAACCCGTCGCATAGATGATGATGTCGAACGCGTACTCGGCATCGCTGGTCTTGATGCCCGTCGGCGTGATCCGCTCTATCGGCGTTTCGTTGATGTCCACCAGCACGACATTGGGCTGGTTGTAGACCTCGTAATATCGCGTCTCCAGCGGAACACGGCGCGTGCCGAAACCGTGGTTCCTGGGGATCAGCTTCTCGGCCACCTTGGGGTCCTTCACCCGCTGGCGGATCTTCCTGGCGACAAAATCCGAGATGGCCGCGTTGGCCGCCCGATCTGTGAGAATGTCGCGGAAATTGCCCTGCCAGATGCCAAAGCCACGCTCCGCGTACAGCTTCTCCCAGAACGCCTCGCGCTCCTCCGGCGTCACCTCGAACGTGCGGCGCGGGTCCGGCGTGTGCAGGAAGCACGCAAAGGTTTCCTGGCAACGCTGGAACATCTCCGGATAGCCCGCCTTGATCTGCGCCATCGTCGCAGCGTCGATCTTGCTGTTGTGCAGCGGCGCGCACCAGTTCGGCGTGCGCTGGAACACGGTCAGGTGGCCGGCCGTCTTCGCCACCTCCTGGATCGTCTGCACGCCGGTCGCACCGGTGCCGATCACCGCGACGCGCTTGCCCACGAAGCTTACCGGCTCATGCGGCCATCGCGCGGTGTGGCAGGATTGCCCCTGGAACGTCTCCACCCCCTCGATGCGCGGCATCGTCGGTGCCGACAGCGGACCCACCGCGGTGATCAGAAAGCGCGCGCTGTGGCGACTGCCGTCCTCCAGCGTCACGTCCCACCGGCGCGCCGCCTCCTGCCAGTGCGCCGCGGCCACTCGGCTGCGAAACTGAATGTCGCGGCGCAGGTCGAACCTGTCGGCGACATGGTTGAGATACCGCAGCGTCTCCGGCTGGCCGGAGAAATGCTCCGACCAGTTCCATTCCGCCAGCAGCTCCTGCGAGAACGAGTAGCTGTAGGAATAGCTTTCGGAATCGAAGCGCGCGCCCGGATAGCGGTTCCAGTACCAGGTGCCGCCGACTCCGGTGCCGGCCTCGAACACCCGCACGCGCATCCCCAGCTCGCGCAGACGGTAGAGCTGGTACAGGCCCGACATCCCTGCCCCAATGATGATGGCGTCATAGTCCGGCGCTTCGCCCAAGTCGGCCATCTGCTGTCGCTCCTGAATACGCCATCGATCATCGCCCGGCGCCCGCATCATGCCAACTTCGGGCCCGATCGCGACGCGACCCACGGTTGCCGGCAGCCAGGCGCAGGGCTAGCCTTGTCACAAACCTAGTGAAACGGCCAGCAGCCCGCCTTTGCCGCGGCGGAAGGGAGATCGTCATGCACCTGATGTACTTCACCGAACAGCCGATGTCGGCCTATTTCGCGCAGGCCGGCCTGGACTTCGGCGCCACCGCGCTGATGTTCTCGAACAGCCATTTCGACCCGAACGAGGGCAGCCGGCTGTACAACGAGTATCTCGAGCACTACCTGCTGGTCGACGAGCTGGGCTTCGACGGCATCATGCTGAACGAGCACCACAACGCGCCGTTCTGCATGCAGGCACGGACCAACATCTTCGCCTCGATCCTCGCCGCGATGACGAAGAACGTGAAGATCGTCATCCTGGGAAATCCGCTGCCGCTGTCCGACAACCCGGTGCAGCTCGCCGAAGAGCTGGCGATGATCGACATGATCTCGAAGGGCCGGCTGGTGTCCGGCTTCGTGCGCGGCGGCGGGCAGGAGCAGCTCGCCAACGGCGTCAACCCGGCGTTCAACCGCGAGCGCTTCGAGGAGGCGCACGACCTGATCGTGAAGACCTGGACGACGCCGGGGCCGTTCCGCTGGGAGGGCACGCACTACCAGCACCGCGTCGTCAATCCGTGGGCGGTGCCGATGCAGAAGCCGCATCCGCGCATCTGGATTCCCGGCGTCATCAGCCGCGAGACGATCATCTGGGCGGCGCAGCACGGCTATCCGTATATCGCGCTCAACACGCCGGTCGAGCGCACGAAGCAGATCTGGAAGATGTACGACGATACGGCGGCCGCTGGCGGGCTTTGCCGGAGGTCCGTCGTACCACGGCCTGCTGAAGCAGATCCACGTCGCCGAGACCGAGGAGAAGGCGCTGGAGAACGCGCGCCAGTTCCTGTGGATGCAGGGCGAGTTCACCGGCCTGGCGCACCCGGTGTGGAGCACGCCCGCCGGCTACTACAGCCCGGAGAACCGCCGCGCCTTCGTCGAGTTCGTCCATCGGCCGGTCGACCAGCCCGCGTGCCCGCCCGGACCTGGAGGGGCAGCTCAAGGAGATGATGATCATCGCCGGCACGCCCAAGCAGGTGATCGCCAAGCTGCGCGTCCTGCTGGAGGAGACGCGGCCCGGCATCTTCGCCTTCTGGGGCAATGACGGCACCGTGTCGCACCAGGACGCCAAGACCTGCATCCGGCTACTCGGCACCGAGGTGTTCCCGGCGGTGCGCGAGATGGCGAAGGAATTCGACCTCAAGAGCCCGTTCGAAACGAACCAGCCGGTCAGCGTCGACTACATGG
>CAVPTU010000055.1:0-65793 GCA_963708565.1 uncultured Alphaproteobacteria bacterium | reverse complement strand
GATGGCGCCCACCATTCTGATCTGATCCCGTCCAGCATTCCGATCTGAAGGCGTCCACCGTTCTGACGAAGCCGTCCACCCGCGTGGGAAGGGCGGCCGGGAGGAGGTGGCGTCTGGCAGGTCAGCATCGCGCTGGCATCCACTGCTCCATTGCAATGAACGGAGTGAGGGATGCCCACCGAAGAGGCTGACCATGCGGCGGATACATCGGCTGATGACAATGCATTTCGGTGCTGGAGCCGGAACGCGGGTGATTGCCCGGGAGCTGGGCATCTCGCACAGCACGGTGCGCGAGTATCTGGCCCGGATCGCCGCGGCGGAGATCACGTGGCCGCTGCCAGTGGATGTCACCGACGAGGAGCTGGAGCGGCGGCTGTTCGTCAATGGCGGCGTCCGGGCCGGGGCACGTCATTACGTCGAGCCAGACTGGGCGACGGTTGCGCGGGAGCTGAAGCGCCCGGGCGTCAATCTGATGATCCTATGGGAGGAATATCGCGCCGTTCATGCTGATGGCTACGCCTACAGCCGCTACTGCCAGTTGTTCCGGGACTTCGAGCGCCGGTTGTCGCCAAGCATGCGACAGACCCATGTTGCCGGCGACAAGGCCTTCGTCGACTTCTCGGGCAAGAAGGTCCCGATCATCGACCCGGCGACCGGCGCGGTGCGCGAGGCGGAAATCTTCGTCGCCGTACCTGGGTGCGTCCAATCTCACCTACGCGGAGGCAACCTGGACACAGGGCTTGTCGGACTGGATCGGCGCACACGTGCGGATGTTTCGCTTCTGGGGTGCGAGGCCTCGCCTCCTGGTGCCCGACAATCTGAGAAGCGGGGTGCACAAGGCCTCGTTCTACGATCCCGAGATCAACCGCAGTTATGGCGCCATGGCGGCACATTACGGCGTCGGCATTCTGCCAGCACGGCCGTATCATCCGAAGGACAAAGCCAAAGTCGAGGCTGGCGTACGCATCGCTCAGCTCTACGTTTTGGGCCGACTGCGCAACCTGAAGTTCTTCTCCCTCGTCGAATGCAACGCGGCGATCACCGAGATTTTGGTGCAGCTGAACGGACGGGTTATGCGCCGCCTCGGGGTCAGCCGGCGCGAGCTGTTCGAGACCGTCGAGCGACCGGCAATGCAGCCGCTGCCAGCAACCGAGCACGAGTATGCCGAATGGGCGTTCGCCCGGGTCGGGATTGACTATCACGTCGAGGCGGCCGGGTTCTTCTACTCGGTTCTGTACAGTCTGATCCGCCAACAGGTCGAGACACGGTTGACCGAGCGCACGGTGGAAGTGTTCCACCGCGGGCAACGCGTTGCCGCACACGCGCGGCGCTACGGCGGTCCGCGGCACGGCACCTTGCCCGACCACATGCCGAGCGCGCATCGGTTGTACGCCGAGTGAAATCCCGAACGCTTCCAGAGCCAGGCTCGCGCGATCGGTCCCAACACCGAGGCGCTGATCATCGCCGTGCTGGCCCGGCGGCCACATCCGGAGCAGGGGTTCCGCACCTGCCTCGGCATCCTGCGTCTCTATCGCGGCATCGATGCGGCTCGGGCCGAGGCTGTCTCTGTCCGAGCAGTCGAGATCGGCGCGCTCAATTACCAGAGCGTCGCCTCCATCATCGAGCACAGGCTCGATGGCAAGACGGCGTCGCTCACCGCGGACGGCGCACCGATCCTGCACGCCAACATCCGCGGTTCCCGTTATTACCACTGAGGAGAACAACGTTGCTGCAGCATCCCACGATCGACCGGCTGCGTGAGCTCGGCCTGGACGGCATGGCCAAGAGCCTGCGCGATCTGACGGCCAACCCCGAAAGCAAGGCTCTCGACCACATGGAATGGCTCGGGATCCTGCTCGAACACGAGATGACGCTCCGACAGCAGAAGCGGTTCGAGACGCGCGCCAGGACTGCCAAGCTGCGTCATCTCGCCTCCGTGGAGGATATCGACTACCGGGCAGCACGCGGTCTCGATCGCACGCTGTTCCTGAAACTCGCCGGCTGCGACTGGATCCGCGAGCATCGGCACTGCCTCCTGACCGGGCCGTGCGGTGTGGGCAAATCGTGGCTGGCTTGCGCTCTCGGCTTCAAGGCGTGCCGGGAGAACCTCTCGGTGCTCTACCAGCGTGTCCCGCGGTTGTTTGCCTTGTTGGCATTGGGACGCGGTGACGGGCGCTACACCAAGCTGATGCGTCAGCTCGGCCGCGTCGACCTGCTCATACTCGACGATTGGGGACCGGAGCCGCTGCTGCCCGAGCAGCAGCGCGATCTGTTGGAGATCACTGAGGATCGCTACAACGCCGGCTCGCTGATCATCACAAGCCAGCTTCCGGTCGACCGCTGGTACGAGCTCGTGGGCAATCCCACTCTGGCCGACGCCATTCTCGATCGCATCGTCCACAATGCCTATCGGGTCGAACTGAGCGGCGAAAGTCTGCGCAAGCAGAGACCAGCCGCTTGACCGCGATCGGCCCTTCATGACATGAGCCAAATTGACCTGCCGGGACGACACCACCTGGACGCCATCACCTCAGAACGGTGGACGGCATCAGATTGGAACAGGTGGACGCCTCAACTTCAGTATGCCCGGGCGGCATCGTTGGAATCCGCACGTACAATTCGGCGAACTGCGGGACGCCGGACCAATTCAAGCCGTGTTCCCGCTGACGCGCCTGACTGCAAATCGGGATTTCGCGCGCGGTTTACGATCCCGATAATGCGGGGACGGTCGATCACCATTACGGCCGCAGCAATACAATGAAATGATCTCTGACGACTGAAGGTGGCCAAATCAAACGTCCACAGTCAAGGCGGGCCAAAGGGCGCGGATTCAATTTGATATCCGCAAAAAAATCACCTAATCTGCCGGCGCAACCAACAACAAACAGGGGGGACAACGACCATGCTGTTCTGTTTGACGGCAGATTATACACCACAAGCCCTCAACGCGATGAGGGAAAATCCTAATACCAACCGCAAGGCGGCAGTCGAACAACTACTCTCGGCCGCCGGTGGAAAACTTGTCGCCATGTACGGCAGGATGACCAATGGTCCTGGTGTGATGGTGATTTTCGATGTGGCTGACCCCGCCATGGCGCCTGCCATAACCGGTGTCGCCGTATCCGCCGGTACCATCCAGAACGTGCAGATGACACGCTTGTTCACGATGGAGGAGGTTACCGGTATTCGGGAGAAGGCAAGGCAAATTCGCAGCGCCTACAAGCCTCCCGGCCAGCAATAACGAGCCGCGAGGGGCGGCATCGTGCCGTCCCTCGCGCTGCTTTCGCGTGCTTTGGTCGGTCGCGGGCCGGCGGCCGCTGGCGCCTGTCGCATCAGACAGGATGCGTTGGATCCTACGGGATTCGCGGTTCTTCCGGCAACGGGATGAACTCCCGGTCGTCGTCAGGCGGCAATGCCATTCGCCCTGATTTCCAGTCGGCTTTCGCCTGCTCGATCCGCTCCCGGCGCGATGATACCAGGTTCCACCAGATAAACCGCGGACCGATGCTGGCGCCGCCGAGCAGCATCACGCGCGCCGGCGCCTCTTCGGCGGCAATCACTGGTTCGCCACCGGCGGCGAAAACCAGCATCCGGCCGGCCGCGTGCCGCTGACCGTCATGCACAACGGTGCCCGACACCACGTAAGCTGCGCGCTCCGCATGATCGGTCGGCATCGCCATGCTGGCACCGGCGGAAAGTTCGGCATGCATATAGAACAGCGGTGAAAAGGTCCGCACAGCGTTGTTGAGGCCGTAAGCCGAGCCGGCGATCAGGCGTGCCCAGACGCCGTGGTCCGACAGCTCCGGCATCGCATCGGCCGCGTGATGCGCGAAGGCAGGATCGGTCTCCTCGTCTTCTCGTGGCAGCGCCACCCAGGCCTGCATGCCGTGCATCAGACCACCGCTCGATCGCAGCGTCGGATCGGTGCGTTCGGAATGCACGATGCCTGAACCGGCGGTCATCCAGTTCACCTCACCGGGACGAATCTTCTGACTGACGCCGAGACTGTCGCGATGATGGATCTCCCCGTCGAACAGATAGGTGACCGTGGAAAGGCCGATATGCGGATGCGGCCGAACATCGATCCCCTCGCCGGACCGAAAATCTGCCGGTCCCATGTGATCGAGGAAAATGAACGGACCCACCATGCGACGTCGCGCGAAAGGCAGCACGCGGCCGACCTCCAACCCGCCGCCCAGATCCTTGCGCCTGCCTTCGATGACCAGATCGAGCATGTTCGCCTCCATTCAACACGGAGATAACAAGGCGAGGACAGCGCCACAGAGGTAGCAAGAAAAGGCACCTCGCGCGAAGCGCAGCGATAACCTTCTCCGTGCCCTCCGTGGTTCTCGCCTTGCTTCTCCGTGTTAGTTAAAATCCGCCGCAAATGTGCGCGAGAAGCCGCAACGCACCATGCGCGGCACGTCGAACAACAGACGCAAGCTAGTCCGCGTCGACCACAACGACTTCCGCGTCCGCGATCCCGACGATCTCGACCTTGGCCATGTCCGTGATTGCCGCGCCGTCCCGCGCCTCGATGCGCACGCCGCCAACCTCGACGGCACCGGTGGCAGGCACAAGATAGGCATGCCGAGTCGGATCGAGGTCGATCGTCACGCGCTCTCCGGCCTTGACGGTGGCGCCCATCACGCGTGCGTCGGCGCGGATCGGCAGCGCCTCCGCGTCGTCCGCGAAGCCGCTGGCGAGCGTCACGAACCGGCCGGAGCGGTCAGCCCTCGGGAACGGTTTGGCACCCCAGGCCGGCTTGCCACCCCTTTCGTTCGGCTCGATCCAGATCTGGAAGATCCGCGTCGTCTCGTCTTCCAGATTGTACTCGGCGTGCCGCACGCCCGAACCCGCCGACATGACCTGCACATCGCCCGCCGTCGTACGGCCTTCGTTGCCCATGGAGTCCTTGTGGGTGATCGCGCCCTCGCGGACATAGGTGATGATCTCCATGTCGGCGTGCGGATGTGGCGGGAAGCCGGACTTCGCCGCGATCTCGTCGTCGTTCCAGACACGCAGATTGCCCCAACCCATTCGCTGCGGATCGTAGTAGCTGGCGAAGGAAAAATGATGCTTGGCCTTCAACCAGCCATGATCGGCACCACCCAGTTCCGCGAATTTCCTGCGTTCAATCATGCAATGTCTCTCCTGATGAGGGCCTTCCGGCCCAGTCGCAGGGACAAAATAGGGACCCACCATAGCCACGAAAACAGAAAGGATGGAAACTCATCGTTGCCAGAATTTGAGGTGGTGCATGCCCCTGCCCGACCTGGAAGCCTGGGCGATCTTCGCCAAGGTTGCGGAAACCGGCTCCTTCGCCGCCGCTGCCGCGGAACTTGGCCTGTCCGGACCGACGGTGTCGAAGGCGATACAGCGGCTCGAGGCGCGATTGGGCGAACGGCTGATCCATCGCACCTCGCGCCGCTTTGCGCTGACCGAGGCCGGACGCGTCCTGGCGGTGCGCGCTGCCCGTATCCTCGCCGAGGGCGAGGCAGCCGAGGCCGAAGCCCACGCAGCGTCCGCCGTGCCGCATGGCCGCGTGCGTCTCGCCGCGCCGATGTCGTTCGGGCTGCGCCATCTCGCGCCGGCGCTGCCGGAGTTCCTGGCCGCCTATCCCGAGGTCACCGTGGAGCTTCAGCTTGACGACCGCACGGTCGATCTGGTCGCCGGCGGCTTCGATGTCGCGCTGCGCATCGCCGATCTGCCCGATTCCAGCCTGATCGCCCGGCGGCTGTGCCCGGTGCGGCGCTGGGTGGTCGGGTCACCCGAGTATTTCGCGCGGCGCGGCACGCCGCTTCGACCACGCGATCTGCAAAGCCACGCATGCCTCGGCTATATCTATCTGGCGACCGGCGAGACCTGGCGCTTCACCGACCTCGAGGGCGGCCAGGAGTTGGTCACGGTAAAGGGGCCCGCTCTGCGCCACCAACGCCGAAGCGCTCAGCTTCGCGCTCGACGCCGGGCTGGGGATCGCGCTCCAGCCGGACTTCCTGGTCTGGGAAGCGGTCCGGCAGGGCAGGCTGATGACCGTCCTCGACAACTGGGCTGCGCCGCAGTTGTCGCTGCACCTGGTCACGCCGGCCGGCGGCCCGCGCCCTATCCGGGTCACTGTTCTGCTGGAGTTCCTCACGCGGCGTTTCATGTCGGGCGCAGCGCCATGGACCACAATCGCGCCGAATCGCGTGCGACAGTCGTCCAAGTGAACCGTGCTGCGGCCTCAGACATACCATAGTAATTGCTAAATGCATGCTAACGTATTATTCAGGCAACATCTATTCCACAGAGATTAACACTATATCAATGCTGCCACAGCGTTAACGATTGTAGAAAAACTCGGGACTACGGATTATTTTCTCGACTGAGCCTGGTGAGGAACGGCAACGGCACGGAACCACAGCCAGGCGAAGAGAACCTGCCGTTGCGTCCACTCTCTCCAGGCGAGCCGTTCCGTCGCGTAACGGGCCAGGTTCCTCACTCTGTCACCAACTGTTCGGGGATCGCTGATCGTGTTCTACCGTCAACAGATATCCAGGGTCTTCACCCACTCTGATGGTCCAAACTCGCTCCACGGCATTCGCAACAACAGCGCATCACGGCCACTCCGGCTGTCTCTCGCGTTCTGCCTGTTGCTGCTGCTCGTGCCGCTCAGCCTTGCAATCGTCGCCAATCTCCCGCAGGCGCGACTGGCGGACGGTCTCCAGACCCTCACCAATACTTTGGCGCGCCTGCCCGTCAGCGTGCCTTGGCACGCCGCTCCACGGCAATTGCCGGGTGACAGACCGGCACAGGGGAATACCGGCACCCCACGATCGGCCGCGGCGAGCGGCTCATCGAATGCAGAGCGTGGTGTCATCGCTTACGGAGACCGACTGAAGATAACCTTCTTCGAAAGTCTCGGCGTCTCGCTCGACGACAACGGCGCCACCTCGGAGCACGTCGTCGCCACCGTCTTTCCGCGCATGGATCTCTCCGCCGAGTATGCCGTCGACGACAGCGGCAACGTGAACATCCCGAAGCTCGGGCAGTTCGCGACGGAGGGCCGGACGATCGCCGCACTGCAGTCGGAGCTGGCCGCGGCCTTCACACGCGGCATGGGAAGAACGAGCGACGTCCACGTCGCGATCGTCGAGCGCCAGCCGATCTATGTCCTGGGCGCGGTGCGCAATGCCGGGACATTCAAACATACACCGGGCATGATCGTGCTACAGGCTCTCGCCGATGCCGGTGGCATCGACTCCGGCTCCGCCGACACGTCCAAGGCGATCGAGAACATCCGCGAAACCGAACGCCTGCGTCAGGCGGAGGACAAATTCGACCGCCTGCTCATCAGGCAGGCCAGGCTCGTCGCTCAACGAGACAATGCCGACAGCATCCGTCTGCCGGAAAGCATCAGGTCGCGTCTATCAGGAACGGCATCGCACGATGGCCTGAGTTCGCTCATCGCGGCGGAGGCAACCACCCTCAGTGTGGATCGCAGGGACTACCTACAGCTTCTGTCGCTCGCCGAGCGGCAGGTCAATATCGCACGGGTCGAGCTCGAAGCCCAGAACATGCGGATCGACCAGGTCAAAGTGTTGCTGGCCAAGAAGGAAAGCAGGTTGCACGACCTTGAGGAGATCGCAGCCCACGGCAGCGTGACACAATACAAGCTGACCGACATGAACGTTGATATCGCCGAACTCCTGGCGCACCAACTCGATCTTCGTGTTGCGTCGGCGCAGGCCGAGCGCCGCGTCGTCGAGGCGGAGACGACGCAGGCCAAGATGGAGGCAGAGCACTTTGGCGGCCTCCAAAGCGAGCTTGCCGCGACACAGCAGGAAATCGACGATTGCACCCACGCTATCGCGTCCATGCAGGCAGTGACCCGGGTGCTGCGCAACAGCGCTCCGGAAATCGCGGAAGCAATGGCGATCGCCTCCCCGGGCATCAGGATCACGCGCAGAATCGCGGCAGGCCCTGTGGTCATTGCGGCGACCGAGACAACCTCGCTGCTACCCGGCGACGTCGTTCAGGTTGGCCCCGCCAGCGGCTCGGACATACAGGCATCCGGAATCGCGCAGGACGTGCGGCGTTCGCAAGATTAATGGAGAATGAGAATGACTTCGCTCAACCGACTGCACCGCGCCCCTGTTCGTAACATGTCGCACGAAAATGGCAGCGGAACCGTGACACAAGCCGTCATCATGGCCGGCGGCAAAGGGGCACGACTGCAACCATATACCGCGCTTTTCCCAAAGCCACTGATGCCACTCGGCGACATGCCGATCCTCGAACTGCTGCTGCGCCGGATGAAAAGAGCAGGCGTCACCGACGTCATTCTCGCAGTCAATCATCTGGGCCACCTCATCGAGGCCTTCTTCGGCGACGGCTCCGATCTCGGGCTGCATATCTCCTATACCAACGAAATCAAGCCTCTCGGCACGGCAGGTGCCCTGGGCAATATCATCGACGATCTGGACGAAACCTTCTTGGTCGCCAACGGGGACCTCTTGACCACCATGAGTCTGGAAGCGATGGCGCAGCAACACCTGGAGACCCAGTGCGATGCCTCCATCGGCATTTTCGAGCGGGAGAACAAAATCGACTTCGGGTTGATCGAATTCGACTCCGAGAATCGCCTGAGTGCATACCGCGAGAAGCCGACAAGCATGTACTACGTCAGTATGGGAATCTATATTCTTCAGCGCGAGGCCGTCCGTCATTGCATTATCAAGGATGAATACCTCGATATGCCCTCCTTGCTGCTGAAAATGCGCGCGGGCGACGCGGACGTTCGTTGTTATCATGACGACTGCATGTGGCTCGACATCGGGCGCCCGGATGACTTTGCGCTTGCACAGAAATTGTTTGCGCAGAACCGCGAGCTGTTCCTGGGAGAATGAACTCGTGCAGCGAGCCATCGTTACCGGGGCCGAGGGATTTCTCGGACGCCATCTGGTGCGTGACCTGCGAGAGCACGGCGCACATGTTACCGCATTGGGACGCCAATCGCGGCATGAGGCATCGTATATCGGGATGGGAGACGCACCCTGGTGTGCAACCAGACTTGCCCGGATAGTCGAGGCGGCCGAACCGGACGTCGTCTTTCATTTGGTCGGTGGCACAGTCGGATCGCGGGAGGACCTCGAGCAATTGAACGTCGGGGTGGCGAATTCTGTCATGCAGGCGCTTCGTGATGCTCAGATGCGCCCGCTGCTGGTCTGTTGCGGCAGCGCTGCGGAATATGGCGCGGCAGTGATCGACGGGGTGCCCATCGGCGAGACCGCAAGGTGCGCGCCGATCAGTGTCTACGGGGCCGCCAAGCTCGCCCAGACGAAGGCCGCCCTGGCATTCGCGGAAGCCACCGGGACGCCGGTGCTGATTGCACGAATCTTCAACCCGATCGGCCCGGGGATGCCACCCTATCTCGCGCTGGGTGACTTCGCCCGGCAGATATCGCTGCTGCCGTCCTCCCACGGTATCGTGCAAACCGGCAACATTCACGTCTTCCGCGATTTCATCGATGTCGATTACGTTGTCGGGGCGTTAAGAAGCCTGGCGCAGAATCCTGACGCCCGCGGAGTTGTAAACATTTGCAGCGGCCAGGCAGTCGAGCTCAGCAAGCTCGTCGATATCCTGATCGACGTCTCAGGGAAGCATGTCGTGATCGAGACAATCGCCTCGCGCCTCCGACAGGACGAACTCGAGGTGGTGGTCGGAAGCACGGCTCTCCTCGCCAGGTTTGGCGCTGCACCGCCGCCGACAGACTATGCGGACGTGGTCGCGCGCGTCTGGCGCGACGCCGAGTGCCGCCAGGCCGGGATGTCATGACCGCAGGCGACTTGTCGCAACCAGTGCCGGGTTGCGAGAAGTCGTTGGGTCTTCCCTCCAACGGCAACTCCCGTGCTGCACGTGAACGCTCGCTGACCGAGTTGATGTCGCTTGCCGACTGGCGCTGGTTCGTTCCTGAGTCTGTCGGACTTCTCGTGGTGATCTCGCTCGCGCGAACCGCGTTGCCTCTGGGTCACGCCGGCGCCGGCAGTCTGCCACATCCCTTCTGGATTCCGGTCCTGCTCTTGTCCGGCCAATACGGCATCATGGGCGGCCTGTTCGCCACCCTTGCGGCATCCGCTGCGCTCCTCCTCACCGGGCTCCCGCCGCAGTCCGCGACCCAGGACTTTTACGCCTACGCGGGTATTGTCGCCGCACAGCCGTGTGCATGGTTCGGCACCGCCCTGGTGATGGGGGGGCTGCGCACCCTGCACATCCATCACCAGACCGAGCTTCAGGAACGGCTCGATCAGACCGGGCAGGTTGCCAATGATCTGGCCGATGGTCTGGAGCGTGCGATCACCGAGATCGAGCGGCTGGAGCATCGCATCGCGACCGACTCCAGTACGCTTGCAAGCTTCCTCCACAGTCTCGCCCAGCTTGAGTTGACCGACCGTCGATCCCTGGTCGCCAGTTTCGCCGATGTCATCCGCTATGGGGTTGGCGCGACAAGCTTTGCGATCCATCTCGAGGGCGCCCATGGGCTGGAGCCTTGCCTCGCCGTCGAGCACGGGACCCGCGTCACGCCCACCACGATCATCCCGCCTGCGCCCTCAGTGTTTCGTGAGATCCATGGCGAAGCTGCGCTCGCAGAAGCCGCGCCGGCGGCGAACGACCCAAGCGTGGCTCATATGCCTCATCACGAACCCGTTTGCCCGTCCGGCACCGCCAAGCCGATCGGTGTCGTGGTCTGCAATTGCCTGCTGCCAACGCAGGACCCTGCCATGGCCGTTCGTCGGCTCAACGAGGTGTGCCGTGTGCTGGCAGTGTTGCTCGCCGTGTGTCCTGGGGCGTCCGCCGGAGCCTGCGGAGATGACGGAACCTGACCAGACCCCGGTAGAGGAAACGCAGCCACCCGACGCCCCGCGAGGCTCCGGTCCGCTGATGCCGCTTCTTGGCCTGTTTAGCTTCGAGGCCACGTTATTCCTGCTGCTCGCCGCCCATAGCCTCGATTTGCCGATTTATCTGACCTGTCATCTCAGCCTGTGTGCCGCCACTGCGATAGGCGGCTTCCGGTGGGTCAAGGTTTCCGCCGCGGCCGGAGACACCGGGGACAAGGCGATGATCGTCCTTCAATTGGTGGCCTGGACCGTCCTTGCAGGGCCTTTCGGCACCTTGATCGCCACCGTGCTGCTGATTCCGCCGAGCGCGGCAGCGAGCCTCACCGCTCACGCGACCGCCCAGTCCTCCGAGGTGACACGACTGGAAATGCTGCACAGCGCCCTGCTCGACCGCCGCCTGCGCCTCGAGCATGCGCATACCGTCCGACCATTGCTGGATGTCGTCATCGAGGGAACGCAGCTGGAAAAGCTCGACGCGCTTAGCCTCATTTCCAAGCGCTATTCAGCGGCCCTGGCGCCCGCGCTCCGGCTGTCCTTGGAGGACAAGGACAGCGCCGTCCGCGTGCTCGCGGCCACAGTCATGGCCCAGCAGCACAATGCCTACACCAAGCGGATCGGCGCACTCCAGGCCGCCGCCCGGGCCATGCCCGAAAATTCCGCCCGCTGGAGCGAACTCGCGCACGCCCATTCGCAATACGCCGAGAGCGGGCTGCTGGACTTGTCACGCGCCGACACCGAAAGAAACCAGGCACGCGCCGCGCTTGCCCGCGCGAGCGAACCGAACAGCGGCGGCGAGGACAGCGCACACGATGGAACCTGAGGCCGATGTCTGCCTGATCGTCGAGGGAGGCTATCCGTACATCCTCGGCGGCGTCGCGTCGTGGATGGACGCTCTCATGCGTGCATCATCGGGGCTCAAATTCCATATCATCAGCATCAGCATCGCGTCCCAGCCACGAATCAGGAAATACGCCATTGCCGACAATGTCGTCGGCATAACCGACGTGATCCTCGACGTCTGCCCCACAGGGCGGATTCCGTCGGCAAAGGACGCCCGGCGCATCGCCCACGGCGTGCGGTCGATGCAATCCGCCTTAAGCGGCAACCCCGGGACAAGCTTTGAGGAGCTCATCGAACTGGTCCGAAAGACAGGTTTCGGTCAGGCCGCACTGCTCAATTCCAAGCCGGCATGGAGCGCGATGGAGCGCGTGTACCAGGAGCTGATGCCGGACGGGCCCCTGGTCGATTTCTTCTGGTCATGGCGTTTTCTGGCGCGAAGTTTGCTCGCCGTCGTCAACACCAAGCTGCCGGATGCCCGCGTATTCCACGCGGTCTCGACTGGATTTGCCGGAATCGTCGGAGCCTATGCCAAGCACGTCACCGGGCGCCCCTATATCGTCACCGAGCACGGCATTTATACCAACGAGCGGCGAATCGAGCTTAGCATCGCGGACTGGATCTTCGATTCAGGCGCCAACGGTTTCACAGTCGGCGTGAAGCCGACCCAATTGCGTGACGTCTGGCTCACCGCCTTCGTCAGCTTCTCGCGGATCTCCTATGCCTCAGCCGACGTGATCACCACCCAGTACCGCGCCAACCAGATCTACCAGCGCTTCGACGGAGCGCCGGCTCATAAGCTGCGCATCATCCCGAACGGGATCGACGTCGATCTGTACGCGCGCGTCCGCCGCAGCACCGAGCCCCGCCCACCGACGGTTCTTATGATCGGACGCATCGTGCCCATCAAGGACACGCGGACCTTCATCATGGCGGTTTCCCTGTTGAAGGAGCTCGTGCCGAACGTGGTCGCAATCCTGATCGGACCGGAGGAGGAAGATCCTCCCTATGCCGCAGGCTGTCGCGCCCTGGTGGCCCAACTAGGGCTCGAGTTGACCGTGCAGTTCCTGGGACGGGTTCCCGACGTGATGGAATATCTCGGCCGGGCCGACGTGATTGCCCTGACGAGCATCAGCGAGGCGCAGCCGATTGCCTTGTTGGAGGCCGCAGCGACCGGTTTGCCGGCTGTCACGACGGACGTCGGCTCATGTCGAGAGATCATCGAGGGCTTCGAAGGTGATTCGGTAGTTGGCCGCGGCGGGATCGTGGTCGAGGCTTGCAACCCCAAGGCCACTGCCGAGGCGCTCGCCGCCATCCTCACCGACGACAAAATGCGAGCGAGCATGGGCCGCGTCATGCAACAGCGTATCCCGAACCTCTATCACAAGGAACGCATCCGGCGGCTCTACGAGGATCTGTATGCCAGCTTCAGCCCGAAGCCTGCATTGGCCGAACCAAGTGGAACGGGCACCGTTGCGGCTGGAGCATGGCGAACGTGCCTACGGAAAATACGGCGAGCTTTGCCCGGCAAGCCCGCTGCCGTTCAGCACACTTGAATGATCATGACCCGATTTGTCGACACCCTTCACAGGCGATCGCATACGGTAGTATCGCTATAGACCGTTGCAATCAGGGCGCGAAAGATATAATATACGTCTATCGATCCGTCAAACACAGATCAAATAGCCGAAGCATTATGTCTGGCATCAACACCACCATCGAGTGGATGACGCGCCAGCGGGCACTGACCAGCATCGTCGCAGCCTATGTCCATGCAGCCCTGCTGGTTGCAGGCCCTTGGATATTCACGATCCTGGCGATCGTCGGCCTCAGTGCCACCGGCTGCACAGCCGTTTGCGACCAACTGCCGCTGTTCCGCTCGATCGTCATCTATAACTCTCTGTATTCACTGGTCGTCACCAGCCCGCTGGCCTTCTTTTCCGGGCGCTACATCTCGGACCAGCTCTTTAGCGGGCGAACCCAGTGCATCTTCTTTGCATTCGTCGTCTCGCTCGCCGTGTTCTGGTGTATTACCCTGGCGACCGTCGTACCCTTCTATCTGCTGACAGCGACCCTCGACGGTTCGACCCGATTCGCCGCAGCTCAAAATGCCTTCCTGATCGGCGTCTCCTGGCTGCTTATTCCATTTCTTGGCGTGATCAGAGCCCAATACGCCATGCTCGCCGCTTTCGGCGCCAACGCAGCGGCCATGATCGTACTCGGCTTTCTGCTGTCGGACCCATCGGCGACAGGGCTTCTCAGCGCATTCAACGCGGGCTTCGCGATCACCGATACAATCCTGATCGGCACCCTCGTTCGACATTTCGGAACCCACATAGAGTGGGATCGGACCTTGCTGACGCTCCTGCCGCAAAGGTGGGAGCTGCCGATGGCCGGCCTCGCCTATGCCGTCGGGATCTGGGCCGACAAGGTGGTCATGTGGTTTGCCGCACCATCGGGTGGCCTCGTCGTCGCAGGGATACTGCGAACCATGCCGAGCTACGATACCGCGGTGTTCTGGGCGCAGTTGGCCTCGATCCCTGTCATAGCAGTCGCCTTCGTGCATGTTGAGACAAGACTTTCCCGCCTCTTCCGCCGCTTCTACGGCCGCCTGGATCACCAGGCCAGCTTGCGCGAGCTCACCGTGGCCATGCAGGAGCTGCGATCCTGCGTTGTCTCGAGCATCGCCATCCTGTTCGTCGCGCTCGGCATCGTGGCGGTCATGACCATTCTGCTTTCCTTCGCTTTCATGAGCCAGCTTGGTCTTAGGCCAACCTACATGAGCATTCTCCGAGTCTCGCTCTGGGCCATGGTCTTTCACACCAGCGCCATGTTCTGCTTTATCTTTCTGCTCTATTTCGATCTCCGACGGCCTGCACTGCTCATCGTGCTGACCTACGCCACCTTGAACACCACCTTCACTTTCCTGCTGCTACCAATGGGCCAAGTCTTTTACGGCTATGGAAGTATGATAGCCGCCGCGGCGACGTTCCTGCTGGCCTTCACGATGTTGCTGCGTGAGTTGCCGTGGCTGCACTATCACGCGTTCATCACCAACAACACCTCTTTGGCGGGAGCGGCGTCGCGAAACAGATCGTATGTCAAGAGCGAAATCCTTGCCGAATTATAACATATCGGCGATATCTGCATCGGCATGGCAGAATCGAATGGAGATGACCCCCGTCATGTGGACAGGTAAGAAAGTCGTCGTAACCGGCGCCGGAGGCTTCATTGGCAGCCATCTCGTCGAGGCGCTCGCGATGGCAGGAGCCTCGGTCACCGCCGTGGTCCGATACAATTCCGGCTCTCTCATCGGTAACCTCGCCTTCCTGGATCCCCAGGTCCTCGATATGGTGCGCATCGCCAGCGGCAATATCGAAGACAGTGACTTCATGTATCGCACCATCGAGGGGCAGGAGATCGTCCTGCACCTGGCCGCGCTGATCGCCATTCCGTATTCCTATGAGGCCCCGCGCAGCTACGTGCGCACCAATATCGAGGGCACGCTGAACGTATTGGAGGCCGCGAGGCGCTACGGTGTCGCCCGCGTGGTTCACACCAGCACCTCGGAGGTTTACGGCACCGCGCTCAGAGTGCCGATTGACGAAACGCACCCGCTGCAAGGGCAGTCCCCTTATTCGGCCTCCAAGATCGCCGCCGACAAGCTGGCCGAAAGCTATTTTCGTTCCTTCGAGACACCGGTCGTGACTTTACGGCCGTTCAACACCTTCGGGCCGCGCCAGAGCGCACGTGCCTTCATCCCCACGATCATTTCCCAGGCGCTCAGTCGCGACGAGATCCGGCTCGGCTCCCTGACGCCCGAGCGCGATATGACTTTCGTCAGCGACACGGTGGCCGGCTTCATGGCCGCCGCACTCACGCCTGGCATCGACGGCATGACCATAAATCTCGGAACGGGAGAGACCCATACGGTTGGCTGGTTTGCCGAGCGTCTCCTGAGCTCTCATCGGCGTCGACAAGCCGATCGTGCAGGAGCAGCACCGCATGAGGCCCAACCTCAGCGAGGTTATGAAGCTCGTGTCAGACAATAGTCTGGCGCGCGAGAAGATGAACTGGTCGCCCGAAATCGCCCTCGACGAGGGCCTCCTGCGGACCATCGAATTTGTCAAAGCCCATCAGGACGCCTTCAAAAGCGACGCATACGTGAAGTAGCGGGGTGAAGTTTATACCGAGGCTCAATGACAGAGGCCGACACAATCGTCATGACTGGGCTTGGCCCAGCCATACACGTCTTCTCCTGATGCCTGCGGTGATGACGTTGAGGGGCGGCGCGCGGCCGGCCGTGACGGTCGAAGAGGCATTGCCGTGCCGGAGACGAATGACTGCACCCGCCCGCTTCATGGTTCTTGTTCTCGGTATCGTTGTCGTGGCAGGTGTGCTCATGGCTCCGCGCCGCAATGAGCAGCTTGCCATGCTGCGGGATGAGGATAAGCAGGCCCAGATCATCGCCCTTCTCGAGCCACGCGTCGCCCGCGGCGAGAATGACCCCGGCGTCCTTGCGACGCTTGCTCGATCCTATGCCGAAATCGGCAACTAGCCAGCGCGCCATCGAACTCCTGGAGCGCTATACCACGCTTCGCCCCGATGACGCGGAGGCGTACGCGCATCTTGCCGATCTCTACAACGAGCGTCGGCGACGCAACCAGGCAGATCGCCATGCTGGAGCGCAATATCGCGATCGCGCCGACACTGCCACGCGTCGTGCAATTGGCAGCCCTGTATCAGCAGGAGCACCAGACCGGCAAGGAACTCGCTCTGTTGGCGCAATTCGAGGCCGATCTGACCGTGGAAAGCGGGCTCCTGCTGCGACTGGCGAAGCTTCAGGCCGACACCGGAGATCGAGACGGCGCCATCCGCGTTCTCATGCGCAAGGAAATCGTTGGACCACCTGCTCCGTCGGCGCACATCGACGACGAACGCCTCTTGCTGGCCGAGCTGCTCGTTGCTTCCGGGCGCAGCGCCGAGGCCGTTCGATTGGGCAAGGAATGGATCTTGCAGTGGCGTCAGCCCTGGCTGGCCGATCGCCTGCTTCGTGCCGTCGCCCTAAAGGCGCCTGTCGCCGATGCATCGGAGCTCGGCGACGCAGTGGCCGTTCTGCACCCGGAGCTCCGGTTCTTCCTCGTTCGCGAGCTTGCGCAGATGGGTGCCGTGCCGGTCGCTCGCCACCTCCTGGAGTCCTGGTCCGCAGCGAACCCATCGCCGTCGATGAATGAGATCGCGGCGTTTCTGTCCGCCTGCCGCGATCACGACGAGCCGGCTATCGTGTGGCAAGCCTTCGGCGAGGTGCTGAGGCGCCCTTCGGCGGATGATGACCTCATCGCGCACTTCAGCGAGGCGATCGCCGCGGAGTTCGGCATTGGGGCTCTTGCGCCCTTCTGGTCGAGTTTGCCGCAATCGGTAATCCAGCACAGACCGCTGTTGGCTGCACAGCTTGCCTTTCACGAACACGACCTTGGCACGACGAGGTGGCTGCTCGCATCGGTTGACCTTGCCAGGCTGGGAAATCCCGAGAGGCAGATGTGGCTCGATCTGTTGACCGCCGTTGCCTCGCCCCCTGAGGTGTTCGTGATTCTGCGCGAGCGGCGGCGCGGCGGCCAGCTTTCCCCAGATCTCCTCGCCCGTTATGCCCGCCTCGCCGGAGAGCTCGGTGAGGACACCGAATATCGAGCCGCGCTCGCGGATCTGCGCCGCAAGCTCGATTGAGCCGAGCCAGTGCCTTATGAGCGCATGACCTCGCCCGACCGAGCGTCAACCAGTCCCGGCAACCGACAAAGCTCTTGCCAGAACCCCATGCGACGAACCATTCTGAAGGCCTGTGCCGCCATGAGTGCGGCGAGTTCCGGTTGGACCACTTGGCTGCGCCGCTCAAAGGCCGCCTCCGAAAGCTGCATCAAATGGATCGCATTTTACGGACAGGCTGCCGATGAGCAGGTGCTTTCATCATATGACATCGTTGTTCTGGACCCGATGTTCAAAGGCTCCGTCGCCGCGGTCGCCAAACACGGCGCGCGCGTGTGCGCATATCTCAGTCTTGGCGAAATCAGGACATCGGACAGTCTTTACAACAGGGTCAGTCCCGGCGCCTTGCTCGAGGAAAATCCGGCTTGGCCAGGCACGCGTCGCATTGATGTCAGACATCGCGCATGGCAAGACCTGCTTCTCCGCGAGGTCATTCCCTCCATTGCGGCCAAGGGGTTCACGGGCCTTCTGCTCGATACCTTGGATACGCCGCCTTTTATTGAGCAGACCGATCCCGCCGGCAAGCGAGGCATGCGTCAGGCGGCCGTGGATCTCGTTCAAGGCAATCCGCAAGTCTGATCCCAACATGACGCTGATAATGAACCGTGGCTACGCCCTGCTTCCCAGCGTGATCGATAGTATCGATGGGATCGTTGCCGAAAGCCTGCTGACAACCACCGACCCGCACGAGGTCACTGGCTATAAGTGGAATGAGCCATCAGAGGTCGCGTTGCAGTTATCTCTGCTGGCGCCTGCGATGCACCATCAACCTCGGCTGCCGATCCTGAGCCTCGACTACTGGAATCCCGAGGATACCGAAACAATCAGGCTGATCTATCTCCGCCAGCGTCAGCTTGGGCATAGTCCCTATGTGGCGACCAGGATGCTCGACAGGATCGTTGCCGATCCCTCTCCGTAAAGCGACGACCACCGATCATCGATGCCGCGCGTCATTCCAGCCTCGCGACTTCTGCTATCGTGTCGCACAGCGCATCCATCACTTCGGTCAGGAGCGCCTGGTCTTCCCCTTCCACCATCACCCGGATTACCGGCTCCGTGCCGCTCTGACGCAGCAGCAACCGGCCGGCACCATTGAGGGCCTTTTCGGCCTCGATGATGGCGCTCTTCGTTCGCGGGCCACACAGCGGTGAGACGCCACTGAAGCGGACATTGCGCAGAAGCTGGGGCAGCGGGGTGAACAGCCGGCATACGTCGCTGGCCGGCCTGCCCTGCTCGACGATGACAGAAAGCACCTGCAACGCAGCGATCAGTCCGTCGCCTGTTGTCGTGAAGTCGGACAGGATGATGTGTCCGGACTGCTCACCCCCGACATTCAGCCCGGTCTCACGCATCCGTTCCGCCACATAGCGATCGCCGACCCGGGTCCGCTGCAAAGTCATGCCCGCGCCGGCGAGGAAACGCTCCAGGCCAAGGTTCGACATCACGGTGGCGACGATGGAATTGCCGGCCAGCCGCCCCGTGGCTGCCCAGGAGGAGGCGATGAGTGCCAGTATTTGATCGCCGTCGATCAGCCGTCCGTGCTCGTCAGCGATCAGCACCCGGTCGGCATCGCCATCCAGGGCGATGCCGATATCGGCTCCGTGTTCGACGACCTGCTCACAGAAGAACTCCGGCACTGTGGAGCCGCAGCCGCGGTTGATGTTGAACCCATCCGGTGCGACACCGATTGGAATGACGTTCGCTCCCAGCTCCCACAACACAGCCGGGGCGACACGATACGCGGCGCCATGCGCGCAGTCGATGACAACCTTCAGACCATCGAGCCTTCGGCCACGCGGAAAGCTCGCCTTGGCGGCCTCGATATACCGCCCCGCCGCGTCTTGCAGCCGCGCCGCTCGTCCGAGCGCGCTCGGTTCGGCCAAACGGTCGGCGAATTGCGAATCCATCAGATGCTCAATCGCCAACTCTGTCTCATCCGACAGCTTGGTGCCGTCAGGGCCGAACAGCTTAATGCCATTGTCCTCGAACGGATTGTGTGACGCGGAAATCATCACCCCCAGATCGGCGCGCAACGAGCGCGTCAGCATCGCCACAGCCGGCGTCGGCACCGGTCCGAGCAGCGTCACATTCATGCCGGCACCGATCAGGCCAGCGGTCAGAGCCAACTCGAGCATGTAGCCGGAAAGCCGCGTGTCCTTGCCGATGATCGCGCGGTGGTTCTGGTTGTCGCGAGTGAACCACAGGCCGGCCGCCTGACCCAGACGCAATGCGATGCCGGCTGTCATCGGAGCGGTGTTCGCCTTCCCACGAATGCCATCGGTGCCGAACAGGCAACGCTCCTGGCTCATGACCCGCGCCCCCGGCAGTGTGACAGACACCTTGTCAAGCATTGGCGTTCACTCCACCGTCACCGATTTCGCCAGGTTACGCGGCTGATCGACATCCGTCCCCTTCAGCAGCGCAACATGATACGCCAGCAACTGTACCGGGAATCGCATACAGGATCGGCGCGACGAACGGATCGATCGCCGGCATCACGATCGTCTCCGCCGCGATACCGCGCAGCTTCGCCGCCCCGACTGCATCGCTGAACACGACCACCTGGCCGCCACGCGCCGCCGCTTCTTGCAGATTCGAAGCCGTCTTCTCGAACAGCGGTCCCGACGGCGCAATCGCGATCACCGGCACGTCCTTGTCGATCAACGCGATCGGCCCGTGCTTCATCTCACCGGCAGCGTATCCCTCGGCATGGATATAGCTGATCTCCTTCAGCTTCAATGCACCTTCCAGCGCGATCGGGAAGCAGTTGCCGCGACCGAGATACAAGACGTCGCGAGCCTGCGCGATGCGCTGGGCCAACCGCTTGATCTCGTCATGCTTGTCCAGCACCTCGGCCGCCCGGCTCGGCACATCGAGCAACGCCGCGGACATCCTCGCCTCATCGCTCGACGAGATTACCCCGCGCGCGCGTGCGGCAGCGATCGCCAGGCATGCCAGGACCGAAAGCTGCACGGTGAACGCCTTTGTGCTCGCCACGCTCATTTCGGGCCCCGCGACCGTCTCCAGCACGGCGTCCGATGAACGCGCCATACTGCTCTCCGGCACGTTCACGATAGTCAGCACATGCTGACCCTGCTCTCGCATGTAGCGGAGCGCCGCCATGGTATCGGCGGTCTCGCCCGACTGGCTGACGAGGATGCCGAGGCCGCCTCTCGCCAGTGGCGGTGCACGGTAGCGGAACTCGCTGGCAACGTCGGCTTCGGTCGGAATGCGTGCAATGGCCTCGAGCCAGCAGCGGCCGACCAGCCCGGCATAGAACGCACTGCCGCAAGCGCTGATCGTGATGCGTGGCAGCTCCGCGAAGTCGAACGGCAGCGTCGGCAGGACGACGGCACGTGTCGCCGGATCGATCATACGCCGCAGCGTCTCGCCGATCACGGCCGGGTGCTCATGCAGCTCCTTCTCCATGAAATGACGGAAATTTCCCTTGCCGATCGCCGAACCGGTCAGCCGGGTCAGCTTCGCCTCCCGCTGAACCTCGCTGCCGTCGGGGCCGAAGAAGCGCGCGCCGTGGCGATCCACCACCGCCCAATCGCCGTCGTTCAGATAGGCAATTCGATGCGTCAGCGGCGCCAACGCCAGGCCATCTGAACCGACGAACATCTCGTCCTTGCCGAAGCCGACCGCGAGAGGTGCGCCGTGCTGCGCGCCAACGATCAGTTCGGGATACCCGGCGAAGATCATGGCAAGCGCATAGGCGCCCTCCAGGCGTCGGAACGCCGCGCCCGCCGCCTCGATCGGCACCATGCCACGCCGCAGGTTCAGATCGACCAACTGCGCCACGGTCTCGGTGTCGGTCTGGGTACTGAAGTGCTGCCCCTCCGCCTCGAGTTCCGCGCGGAGTTCCACATGGTTCTCGATGATGCCGTTGTGCACGACGGACACCCGCGAGGTGCCATGCGGATGCGCGTTGCTCTCGGTCGGCGCGCCGTGCGTCGCCCAGCGCGTGTGACCGATGCCCGTGGTACCTTCCAGTGGAAATCGGCCCAGCGCCGCAGCCAGCTTGCCCAGCTTGCCTTCCGCACGGCGGCGCTCGATGCGGCCGTCAACCAGCGTCGCTATGCCGGCGCTGTCATACCCGCGATACTCCAGCCGCCGCAGCAACTCCAGGATGAGCGGCGACGCCTGCCGCGAGCTGATCACACCAACGATGCCGCACATCTCAGTCGTTTCCTTTGCCAAGTAATCGCCAAAGACTAAACAAACGTAAAGTCAGCCCCTGTCAGCGTGGCTTTGTTGACGTTGTTGAGTGTGAGCATATTGCTGCCGTCGCTGATCACGACACCCGAACCAACCTGCATAGTGTCGCTCATTACATTTGCGAAGGTGTTGAGAACCTGGCTCCCGTGGAAGTTGATGATGTCGTGAGCTGCTCCGGCTGCGGCAAAATCGGCGATCACGTCGTTGCCGAAGCCCTGGCCGAAAGCGAACTTGTCCGCCCCGGCTCCGCCGATCAGAAGCTCGTTGCTTCCGGGTACTGGTCAGCGTGTCGGGACCGTTGGTTCCGATCAGCGCCAGACCGCTCTTGGCGCTCACGTTGCCCGCCTTGTCGGTCTCGACCGCCGTCAGCGTGCGCACGGACGAACTGGCAGCGAATTGCCAGCTCCAGTTTCCGCCCGAACCCACGGTTGCGGTGCCGACCGTAGCCAGACCGTTGAGGATGGTGACCGTAGCGACGGCTTCTCCGGTGCCGGAGAGCATCGAAGCAGTGCCGCCTGTGAACTTCGGAGCGCCAGGCGCCACAGTATCAATGGTGACCGACAGCGCGGAGGAAGCAGCGCTGACATTGCCGGCCACATCCGTCGCGTGGGCGGTGATGCTATGAACCCCGTCGGCCAGCGTCGGAGTGGTGATGGTCCATATCCCCAGTGTGGCGACGTTCGTGCCAATCAGTGTCGTGCCGTCGAACAAGCTCACCGTGCTGCCGGTCGCGGCCGTGCCAGTGAAGGTCGGCGCGGTGATTTTGGTGATATTGTCGGTGTTGGACACGCCGCTATCCGACGCTGCGATGAGATCGGGGCGCGTCGGGGTGGCGATGACCGTGTCGATGGTGACCGACAAGGCTCCCGAGGCGACGCTCACGTTGCCAGCCGCGTCAGTTGCCTTGGCACTGATGGAGTGAACGCCGTTCGCCAGGGCCGTGGTGCTGGTGATGCTCCAATCGCCGGTCGACGCCGCGATGGCCGTGCCGATACTCGCCGAACCGTTGTACAGCGTCACCGTGCTGCCCGCCCCGGCCGTTCCGGCAAAGGTCGGCTTGGTGACGTTGGTGATATTGTCGGTATTTGACACGCCGCTGTCGGATGCCGCGGTCAGGTCAGGAACCGTCGGGGCGGCGGGAGCGATCGTATCGATCGTGACCGACAGCGCTCCCGACGCGACGCTTACGTTGCCAGCCGCATCCGTTGCCTTGGCGGTAATGCTGTGGGTGCCGTCCGCCAACGTCGCGGCGGTGATGGTCCACACGCCCGTCGTCGCGTTGGCATTGGCTGTGCCGATCGCCGTCGTGCCGTCATACAGGGTCACCGAGTTGCCGAGCGCAGCCGTGCCTGTGAAGTTCGGCCTGACGGTCTTGGTGATGTTGTCCGTGTTGGACACACCGCTGTCGGAGGCCGCCACCAGATCAGGGGTCGACGGGGGAGCAATCGAGCTCTCGATGGTGACAGCCAGGACCGTCGACGCGACGCTGACATTTCCGGCCGCATCGGTTGCCGTAGCGATGATGCTGTGGACCCCGGCTGCGAGGGCAGAGGCCGTGATGGTCCACTTTCCCGCCGCGGCAACGCCGGTGCCAACCACGGTCGTGCCATCGTACAGGGTCACCGTGCTATTGGCCTCGGCCGTGCCGGTAAAGACCGGCGTGGTGATGCTGGTGATGTTGTCGGTACTGGACTTGCCGGTGTCCGACGCGGCGGTCATATCTGGCGCGGATGGAGCGACTGGCGCTATTGTATCGATCGTGACTGACAGAGCTGACGACACAACGCTCACATTGCCAGCCACGTCGGTCGCTGTGGCAGAGATGCTATGGACGCCGTTCGCCAGGGACGCCGTCGTGACAATGGTCCACGTCCCGCCAGTCACGACACCGGAGCCGATTGCGGTCGCGCCGTCGAACAGGGTGACCGTGCTGCCCGCCTCTGCCGTGCCGGTGAACGTCGGAGTGACGACTTTGGTGATGTTGTCCGTGTTGGATGCACCGCTGTCCGAAGCCGCGAGCAGATCCGGAGTTGTCGGAGCCGCCGGCGGGACCTGATCGAGCACATAGGCCTGCACCAATGGCGTACTGAAGACCCCGGAGGAGTTCTCGACCCGCGCGATCAGCGTGTTGCTGCCGGTCAGGGTGACACCGGTGAGCGAGAAGGTCGTGCCCGCCGCTGCCGTGGTCGCGGTCAGCCACGTCGTACCGTCGTCGAGCGATACCTGCACCACGTCTCCCGCACCGAGCGGGCCGCTCAATGTGCCCGAAATGGTCTGGGTGGCGACGTCGGTGATGAAATCCGTGGAGCTCGATCCCGTGTCAGCCGAGAATGCCACAGCCGTGACATGCGCGAGCAGACTGATCGAGACGTCATTTTCGCCCGTCCCGGTCAGCGAAAGGTCCAGTTGATCACCGATCAGGCTGACGATCGTGGCTCCGGTGACGACAGGCGCCGCCGTACCCGTCCCACCGAGGTCGATGACGACCTGGCCGGTCCCCACCATGGCAAAACAAAGGTCAAGACCGTCGCCCGTGCACGAAAGCAGATCACCCCGCATCGGCAGCGAGGCGATGTGCGTGACATCGTCCTGTGTAGTGCCAAGATTGATCGTGAACGTGCCGCCACTCTTCGGCAGGAATAGCTCCTGCGCGTTATAGGCGTACCAGTTCGTGACGTTCTGAATGACATCCGTGCCGCCATTGACGACGTCGAGCGCCATTCCGCCGAGGTCGGGCGCCGTCGGATCCGGCGTGATCGTCGCTGTGATCGTGTTGCCGGTGGTCGTGTAGTTGATGCTGGCCTTCTGCTGCGCTTCCGTTCGAGCCGCGAGCTCCTCGAGCGTCAGGAACTCGTAGTTGTCGGCATAGGCTTGCGCGATGAAGTCGGTGTACATCGCCGTGGTATAGGGCGATCCCGTGCCGGTATCGGTCGTCGTATTCCAGGCAGCGGCGCCGTAGTCGTGGATAGGCAACACGACGACGGGCGTGCCTGCCGCATCGGCCGTGAGCGCGTTGAACTGCGCCGCCCAGTCCGCCTCGGCTTGCGCCACGGTCTTGCCTTCGTACTGGACCTCGGTGAAGTCGAAGGTCATGTTCGGAGCGATGTAGAGGGCACCCTGGTCGGTTGGGCTCATGTAGCCGATCGCACTGGGGTAACCCGAGCCGACGCCGGTCCAGCCACCGGTCACATAGCCGGTGTACCCGCTTGTGGTCGCTGTCGCGGCGACGGATTGGAAATAGGGAAGAATATTCTGGTCGGTCGCGTATGTCTCGTTGGCACCTGGAACAGCGGCACCGTAGATCGTGATGCCCAGCTCCTGCTCCTCCAGCAGTTTCGACTGATTGAATTCGTAGTCGTAGGTAAACGGATCGCCGTCCGAGCCTGTGACCGCGCCGGTTCCAGTCTGCAGGAAATTCGTATTTTCCGCAGGAATTCCAGAAGGTGAGAGTCGTGCCGGCCGGTATGTCGCCGAGCACCCCGTCATTGGCGGTGCCGTATCCCCCCGGGACATAACTGAGAGTAATCGTGTTGCCGGAAACCGCCGTGACTTCGTGTTCGCCACGGCTCCGCCCTCTCCGGCGGCGCCGGGAACTGGCGTGTTCGCGCCAACATTGAGACCCGTGACCGTCATGCCCACGGTAACCCCGGCAAAGGCGGGCAGGGCGGACAGGGTTATCTCAGTCGAACCGGCCGGCGTATCGCCGACAGTGGTCTCCGTCACCGTCGTCGTGGGAGGATTGATAAGATGCGTGTAGGAGTGGTTACCGATCTCGCTCCCCATCGCCAGAAGTCTCTTGGTAATAGGACAGGCTCTTCGCCCAGTCGGTCGTCGACGGATCGGTGCCGTTCGGATTGTCGCCGATGTTGATGTAATAGGATCCGACGAAATCGTATTGCTGGTTCCACTGCTGCAAAATCGGGATCAAGGTATCGTAGATGCCGGCGCCTCCCGCGGTTGGCGACACGTCAGCGGGAAATTGCGACTGGTCCATGTCCATGCGCACTGCCACGACACCGGCGTCACGCGACATATGCAATGCGACACCTGGCTGCTGTGCCGAGCGCGACGGTCTGGATCGCCTTGACAACAGGTTGCTGTCGCCGAGCAGATCCGTGGTGGCGAAATGGACGTTGGTGCCGCCGGTCGTGGTTTCAACAACACCAGGGAGCGTCCCGACGCCGGCGACGTTCTGGTTCACGAGTACGTCCGTCGTGGTCCCCCCTACTCCCTGATAGGCTGCATAGCCTTCATCGGGGTAGGTCTGTATGACCTGGCCGGACGTGTAGCCCTGCATGATCGGATTGCTGACGTCATTCGCGGTCACCGTGATGGTTCCGCTGTTGCCGCCGGTGTACCGCTCGAGACCCAATAGTGTTTCCATATTGGCGTAAGCGTTGCCGGGGAGCGCCGCACCCTGTCTGATCGTTGGTCAGAAAGTCGCCGGCAGTGATGATGCCGATGTGGTAGTTGTAGACCGCGCTGGTCAGTGTCGACATGATCGCCGGAAGTTCCGCCGTATTCACGTCCGCCATCGACGGGAAGATTATCGCATCATAACCGATAAGGTTGTTGATATTCGTCAGTTGGGATTCGTCGATGATGTCATACGAAACGCCGGCCATCCGGGCCTGGTTCTGCGCCGCCATGAACAGATCGGAATAGGCGGTTTGACTGAAATAGAGGTTCGGCGCTGGTGTCCGAATAGACGATGGCGACCTTGTGGGTGGCAGTGGCGGGCGGCAGCGTCGCCGGATCGGTGATTGTGTATTCCGGATTGCTGTAGTCAGCCGGGAGATAAACCGCGGTGGACGCATTGCCGCCAGGGTTGTTCAGCTCTGCGGCGATATTGATGGAGGTTGGCGCCGCGCCGCCGGCGGGCGTTACCAGACTGCGCGGGATCGCAATCTCCAGGCTCTCACCGTCGGGCGACAACGCAGTAGGTGAGAGGGGTGGCGCTGACGAGGGTTTGCCCCGCGGCGCCGGTATAAAGGTAGGGTGTACCCGACGCGTCGAAGGTCACGTTGTAGTCGGCGCCGATGCTGTCGAATGGGCTATAGCCCGTCGCTGTGTTCTGATCGGTATTGAGCCAGATGGTGGTGCCAGCCCCGATCACCGGATCGGTCGCTGCGGTGGCCTGTATGGCGATGCAGTAGGTGTCATTCTCGACGGTGCCGTAGAGCGCGTAGCCCGGGACGAAGTTGCCCGGATTATCGATGAGTTCGGCGGCCGTCCAATCGGACAGGTTTCCATCAATCGTGATGATGGGCTTGGTGGCAATGGCAGGCACTGGAAGGATCTCCTCGCGGCTCGAGGCTGACGCCATATGCGCCGGCCCTGGTTGGTTTCGCTCGCTGCGCTTCAGTTCTGCTCAGCACGACCCCTCCCCAGGGACAATTAATAAATTACGAGATCATTCCGGATTTATCTACAGTTGTTAACATGATGGCAGCATTGAGGAGTCGTTAACCTATGTGGAATGCGGCTTGCTTGCCAAATACTTGTGTATGTATTGTATAATACTATAGTAGGTTACAGTCGCGGCCTCGTGTTCGCGACACTCGCCGGTGCTTGGCCCGCGGCACCAACCCTGATCGATCGGTCTAGCCAAAGTAGTGCTAGGGCCTGTCATCAATTGAGCCAAACGATGCTGGCGACGAGTTGGACGGCAGCGAGGAAGTTCCGCGCGGTCTTCTCGTAGCGGGTGGCGATCGCGCGAAACTGTTTGATCTTGGCGAAGAAGTTCTCGATCAAATGGCGCGCCGCATAGAGCTCTCGGTCGTAGTCGCGCGGCGAGGACCGGTTGGCCCGTGGCGGGATCACCGCAGTCTTACCAGCGGCTGCCAGCGGCTCAAGTACCCGCGCGTCGGCGTCGTAACGCCTTGTCGGCGATCAGCATATCAGCCTCCATCGACAAAGAAGCGCTAGTCTACTGCCCCGCAAATAAGCGGATGCGGCAGAGATCCGCGGCCACGGATTAGACCTCTCCTATCCGGTCAAGCCCGTATTGCCGGTTTGACCCACACCTGCGTAACGAACATTGTTTGCACGCACAAATTGCATTGGTTCGCCATTTCGATTGCTCGGGCCATTACCCATTGGGGCAAGGCGCGCCGCAGGCAGGGTCTGCATGGAAACGGTGGGCGGTGCGGTCGACTGTGACTGTGGAATAAGCGAGAGGATATGCGGATGGTTGCCGGTTGCTCTGTATCGGACCATCCTCGGCCGTTGGCGGAGTGGTGTGTTGATCCTCGTTCACACTTGAGCCGTCAGGAAGCTACCTCGCCTAATGCTCTAATTCTCGTCGAGCGACGGGAATTCATCCGTGGATGTCTGACCTGCTGGCTGGAAAGGCACTGCGGCGAAATCACGCCGGTACCCGCAGCCGATGTCGAATCGGCCTTGCAACAGGATGTGCTGTCTCGTTCGGTCGTCGCTGCCATCATTGGTCTGGAACCGTCGGAGCAGCATGACTGGTTATGCGGCCAGATCGCGTTGCTGCGCGCAAGGCATGGCAGATTGCCGATCATGCTGTTCGTGGACTCGGATCAAATCGCCACGGCCGCCGAACTGACCGAGCAACTGGATCTCCAGGGATACATCCCGCCATTCAGCAGCCTGGAAGTTGCCGCAGCCGCCGTCCGCCTGATCATCGCCGGGGGCACCTACTTCCCACGCCGGCAGAGCGACGCGCGCCGGCAAAACGAGTTGCCGCCGGGCCACGAGCCACTGACAACCGGTTTCGCCAGGATCGCCGAACTGACAGCGCGAGAGCGGGCCGTTCTTGGGCTGCTGGGCAGCGGCACGCCGAATAAGGTCATCGCCCATCGCCTCGGCATGTCGCTGAGTACAGTCAAGGCCCACGTGCATCACATCATACGGAAACTGAAAGTCGGCAACCGGACAGAGGTCGCATTGCTGATCCAGCACCTGTACCTGGGTGCGGTCGCGCCGTCCGAGGCAACCCCCGCCCCTGTCCTGCCGGCGCCGTCGTCTCGATCGGGCGCGACAATCGGCGGCTCCCAGGCACCTGTCGACAGCCACGCCGGGGACATTTCCTGAGCCGGTCGCCGCGGCTGACCTCCTGGCTCGGTTCGGCAGGCGTCATATGCGATAGCCCGCCCACCCCCGATCTGGCCGATTGACGCGGCTTCGGCCAGCCCGCCACGATGCGACGGTCGCCCCGTCTATCCAGGCGGCCCCGCCGCCAACCCCGTCACCCGGGAGCCCCGTGGAAGTCGTCCGCGAACTGCCGCTCGATCAGGTCATGCTTGGGGACTGCGTGCAGCTCATGCGCATGCTGCCGCCGGCCTCGGTGCATTGCGTGTTCGCCGATCCGCCCTACAACCTTCAGCTCCGAGGCGAGCTGCGCCGGCCGGATGACAGCCTGGTCGACGGCGTCGACGAGGAATGGGACCGGTTCGCCGACTTTGCCACCTATGATGCGTTTACCCGGGAGTGGCTCACCGAGTGCCGCCGGCTGCTGCGCAAGGACGGCACGCTGTGGGTGATCGGCGCCTACCACAATATATTTCGCATCGGCGCCGCGTTGCAGGACCTGGGGTTCTGGGTGCTGAACGACGTGATCTGGCGCAAGGCCAATCCGATGCCGAACTTCCGCGGCCGACGGTTCACCAATGCGCACGAAACGCTGATCTGGGCGGCGCGCGGCCGCGATTCGCGCCACAAGTTCAACTACGCCGCGATGAAGGCGCTGAACGACGACATCCAGATGCGCAGCGACTGGTTTCTGCCGCTGTGCACCGGCCCGGAGCGCCTGCGCAACCAGCATGGGCTGAAGCTGCACCCGACGCAGAAGCCCGAGGCGCTGCTGCACCGTGTCCTCCTGGCCAGCACCGCACCTGGCGACATCGTGCTCGATCCGTTCGTCGGCACCGGGACGACGGCGGTTGTGGCGAAGCGGCTGCATCGGCACTTCATCGGCATCGAGCGGCATCCCGCCTACGCCGAAGCCGCTATTGGCAGGATCAGGACAACGCAGCCAGCGCCGCAGGAGGGATTGTCGGGCGCAATATCGAAGCGCGACGTGCCGCGGGTGCCGTTCGGCAGTCTGGTCGAGCGAGGGCTGCTGCCGCCCGGAACCAAGCTGTTCGACCGCATGCGGCGGATCAGCGCCGTTGTGGCCGCCGATGGGTCGGTGGTGGCCGGTACCGTACGCGGCTCCATCCACAAGGTGGGGGCGACCGTGCAGAACGCGCCGGCCTGCAATGGCTGGACCTTCTGGCACTTCGAGCAGAACGGGCGGCTGATGCCGCTCGACGTGCTACGGGAGCCGCCGTCCGAGACATGACGCCGGCCCGGGCGGACTACGCCGCGGCGCGCACGCGGCCCCGGCTCTGCATCAGCGGCTGGATGCGCTGGCCGAACTGCTCCAGGCCGATGAGAAAGTCATAGAATGTCAGCATGATGCCACGCGTGCCCGGCACTGCCGCCATCTCATCCAGCATGCGCGCGACGCTCGCATAGGAACCGACCAGCGTTCCCATGTTGAAGTTGATGGCCGATTCCGGCAGCGTCATCGACTTGGCGGTCGAATTCTCCGACGCTGTGGTGTCGGCGCCGGCCTGGTCGAACATCCAGCCGAGCGCCTTCACATCGGTGCCGCACTTGTAATGCGCCCATTTTGCCATCGCCGCGGCGTCGGTTTCGTCGGCGATCACCATGACCAGCACATAAGTGCCGACATCGCGCCCGGCGCGCACGCCGGCTTCGACCAGCCTCGCATTGGTCGCGGCATGCGCGGTCGGCGTGTTGAGCCCGCTGCCCAGGCAGAATGCGTAATCGCCGTATTCGGCGGTGAACTGCATGCCGCGATCGCTCTGACCCGCACAGACGATCTGGATCTCGCGCGACGGCTTCGGCAGCAGCCGACAATCGTCCATGTGGAAATAGCGGCCCTTGAAGTCGGAGCGGCCATCGCTCCAGAGCTCGCGCAACACCCGCACATACTCGGTGCTGTAACTCGTAGCGCTCTCCGAAGAACGCGTCACCCGGCCACAGACCCATCTGGCTGTACTCGGCGGCGTGCCAACCCGAAACGATATTGATGCCGAACCGGCCGCGCGAAATGCTGTCGATCGTCACCGCCATGCGCGCGACGATCGGCGGCGGGATCGTCAGCACCGCGACCGAGGCGAACAGCCGGATGCGGTGCGTGACCGCGGCCAAGCCTGCCATCAGCGTGAATGACTCGAGATTGTAGTCCCAGAACTCGGAGTCGCCGCCAAAGCCACGCAGCTTGATCATCGACAACGCGAATTCCAGACCGTAGTGCTCGGCGCGCTGCACGATCTCCCGGTTGAGATCAAAGCTCGGCTTGTATTGCGGCGAGGTGGTCGAGATCAGCCAGCCGTTGTTGCCGATGGGAATGAAGACGCCGATTTCCATGCAGATGTTCTCCCCGCTTGCCTGACAGCTGGGCAATAGATCGACGGAAGGCTTGCGTCGATGCCCGATGACGCATAACATCTGATCACTCTCATGGAAACGTCCAAAGATACTGCACGCCTGCAAGGCATATTGCCTTGTAGACGCTCTTGGTGATGATTATTGCGGCAACCCAGGCGTGCCGCTCGGACACGCCGTGAATGGTCGAAACGGGGGGACATGGAACTCCTCAGCCAGATGATCACGAAGAACCTCGTCGCGTCCGCTCAGCGGGACGCGGACCCGCGTCTTGCACCGCTCAATTCCGCCAGAGCCGAATCTTCCAACATGGACCGGAGGCACAACACATGACCTCTCATAGCGAGAACGAACTGTTGACACGCGTCGGACCCGGCACCGCGATGGGGAACCTGATGCGTCAGTACTGGCTGCCGGCGTGTCTGTCGTCGGAACTTGTCGCCGATGGCGATCCGCTGCGACTGATGCTGCTGGGCGAGCGTCTGATTGCGTTCCGTGACAGCGCCGGGCAGATCGGCATCATGGATCACCGGTGCCCACATCGCTGCGCCTCGTTGTTCTATGGAAGAAACGAAGAGGGCGGCCTGCGTTGCGTCTATCACGGCTGGAAGTTCGACACGGCCGGAAATTGCGTCGACATGCCGAATTTGCCGGCCGATCAGGGCTTCCGTCACAAGGTCAAGGCGAAGGCTTACAAAGTGGCCGAGCGCGGCGGACTGGTCTACGTCTATATGGGCGAGCGCGAAGCGACACCGCCGCTGCCGGCGCTCGAGGCGATGCTCTGTCCGCCGGCGGAGACCAGCCTGGCCTGCCGACTCAGGGAATGCAATTGGCTACAGGCACTGGAAGGCGATATCGACACGTCGCATTTCAGCTTTCTGCACACGGGAAAGGTGGAAGCCGCGCACATCGACCCGGACCACATGGACCGCTTCCAGTTGATCAATCGCGCCCCCGAGTATCACGTCAGCACGACCGATTGGGGCTCGATGTATACCGCCTATCGGCCGGCGCAGCCTGGCCACACCTACTTCCGCTTCGCCCATTTCGTGCTGCCGTTCTGGACGTTGTTTCCCAACGGCCCGTTGACCGACAACATCATCGCTCAGGCCTGGGTGCCGATGGATGACACCCACACGATGTCATTTTACCTGAGCTGGAACAGACGCACCCAGCCGCTGAGCGTCACGCGGAGCGGCGAGCCGATTCCCTTCCTCGATCGAGGCACCCCGGCGCTCCCCAATACCGCCGACTGGTTCGGCCGCTGGCGTCCGGTCGCCAATCAGAGCAACGACTACCTGATCGACCGCGAAGCCCAGCGCACTGTCAGCTACAGCGGGATAGAAGGCGTGTTCCCGCAGGACTCGGCGGTGACCGAGAGCATGGGCGAAATCACCGACCGCACGTTCGAGCATTTGGCGCCGAGTGACCGGATGATCATCGTGACGCGCCGGCGGTTGCTCGATGCCGTGCGTGCGCTGCGCGACAACGGCACGGTTCCGCCTCTGGTCGATGATCCGGAACTCAGTAGCGGAGTGCGCTCGGGCGAGTTGATCGCGCCTTCGAGCCAGTCGTGGCTGGAGGCCTACGAGCAGACTCTCGGGCAGGCGCTGCATCCCGCCCTGCCCGAGGCCGCTGACTGAACCCGGTTCAAGCCGCGGCCATGGCGCCCGCGATGCGGCCAGTCTGCATATCCAGCGAGCCTCGTATCGGAGACTGCGATGAGACGGCGCGTTTTCATTCAGCAAACGGCAGCGGCCGCAGCAGGGGTGGCGGCCGGTTCCTATGTCGCTCCGGCGAAGGCACAGGCACACACCGACACGCTGATTACCCTCTCGGAGAGCGGCACCAACAGTCTGGACGTCATGGGGATCGGCACCAACCGTCCGGGCTATGAGTCTTCATGGAACACCCATGACAGGCTGCTGACCTACGGGGTGAAGAAAGATCCCGAAGGCAACGACTATTACGATCACAGCAAGCTCGAACCGGAGCTCGCCGAGTCCTGGGATGCCGGCGACATGTCGGTCACCTTCAAGCTGCGCAAGGACGCAAAGTTCCACGACGGTTCGCCTGTTACCGCCAGGGATGTGAAATGGTCGTTCGACCGCGCGGTGACGATCGGTGGCGCCGCGACCTTTCAGTTTGCCGCCGGCTCAATGCAGAAACCCGAGCAGTTCGTCGCGGTCGACGATCACACTTTCCGCCTCGACTTGATGCGCTAGGACAAGTTCACCCTCCCCGATCTCGCGGTGCCTACCACGTGCGTGTTCAATTCCGAGCTCGCCAAGAAGCACGCCACGGCACAGGACCCTTGGGCACAGGAGTGGCTGAAGACCAATGAAGCCGGCAGCGGTGCCTACCGCGTGGAGAAATGGACCCCTGGCCAGGAACTGATCTACCAGCGCTTCGATGACTGGAAGTCAGGACCGTTGCCCAAGATCAAGCGGATCATCTGGCGCATCGTCCCCTCGGCCGGCAATCGCCGCGCATTACTCGAACGCGGCGATGCCGACATCTCCTTCGACCTGCCGCCGAGGGACGTATCCGAGATGGCGCGCGACAAGAAGCTGACAGTGACCAGTAACCTGATCGAGAGCGCACTCGTCTATCTCGACATGAACGTCAAGACGCCGCCGTTCGACAACGTCAAGGTGCGTCAGGCGGTTGCCTACGCGATCCCCTATCAGAAGATCATGGATGCGGTGATGTTCGGCCGCGGCAGACCGATGTTCGGCGGCCCAGGCGAGGTGACTACGATCGATTGGCCGCAGCCGAGCCCCTACGTGACTGATCTCGCCAGGGCAAAGCAATTGCTCACCGAGGCCGGCTTCCCGAACGGGTTCGAGACGACGCTATCCTTCGACCTCGGTTACGCCGTTACCCAAGAGCCGCTCAGTGAACTGGTGCAGGAAAGCCTTGCCAAGATCGGCGTCAGGATCACCCTCAACAAGGTTCCCGGCGCAAACTGGCGGGCCGAGTTCGCCAAGAAGTCGCTGCCATTTCTGGTCAACGTGTTCGGCGCCTGGTTGATCCTGCCGGATTACTTCTTTTACTGGAACTACCACGGGCAGAACTCGCTGTTCAACGATATGAATTATCAGAATCCCGCAATGGACAAGTTGATCGACGCCGCCCGCTTCGAATCAGACCCGCAGAAATACATCGAGGATGTCGAACGCTTCATCACCCTTGCCTTCACGGATGTCCCGCGCATCCTCTTGTTCCAACCATCGCTCGATGTCGCCATGCAGAAGAACATTACCGGCTATCGCTACTGGTTCCATCGCCAGCTCGATTACCGGCAACTGGTGAAGACCTGAGGACGCACCGATGATCGTTCTGCGTCGCCTTGCGAGCGCATTGCCGGTCATCGTCGGTGTCATCATCGTGACGTTCCTGCTGACAAGGGCATTGCCCGGCGATCCGGCGGTGTATTTCGCTGGGCCGGCCGCTAGCCCTCAGGCCATCGCGGAGATCCGCCACCGGTTGGGCTTCGACCGTAGCCTGCCGGTGCAGTTCGTCGATTATGTCGATCGCCTCGCGCACGGCGACCTGGGCACCTCGCTTACGACCGGACAGCCGGTGGCGACCGAGCTGTTGACCCGTTTGCCGGCATCGGCCGAGCTGACACTGCTTGCTCTGTTCCTCGCGGTGGCGATCGCAATACCACTCGGCATCGTGGCGGCAATGCGGCCAGGCTCGCCGGTGGACCACGCGTGCCGGATCGTCACCACGGCGGGCGTGTCGCTGCCGACATTCTTCACCGGCCTGCTTCTCGTCTATGTGTTCTACTACCTGATCGGCGTGGCGCCGGCGCCGCTCGGCCGGCTCGACGTTTACTCGTCGCCGCCGCCCGACCATACCGGGTTCTACCTGATCGACAGCCTGCTTGCCGGCGATTTCGAGACGTTCCGCGCAGCGCTGGCGCAGATCATCCTGCCGGCTTCGACGATGGCGATCTTCACGCTTGCGCCGCTGGCACGCATCACTCGCGCGGCGATGCTGGGGGCACTCGGCAGCGAGTTCGTTCGCACCGCGAAGGCAAGCGGCCTCCCGCGCGGCAAGATCGTATTCGTCTATGCCTTTCGCAACGCGGTACTGCCCGTCATCACCACGCTGGGCATGGTGTTCTCCTTTCTGCTCGGCGCGAATGTTCTGGTGGAAAAGGTATTCGCCTGGCCCGGTATCGGCTCGTACGCGGTCGATGCCGTGCTCGCCTCCGATTATGCGCCTGTCCAGGGATTCGTTCTGGCGATGGCACTGCTTTACGTGCTGCTGAATCTCCTGGTGGACCTCGCCTATGGTTTCGTCGATCCGCGGGTGCGGCTCGAAGCATGACAGCGATGGTGCGCCACGCGGGATATGTCCTGGGCGAAAACCCGGTGACCGGCTTCGCTTTTGCCTTGTTCCTCGTGCTCGTGGTGTGCGCGGCGCTTGGACCGTCGCTCGTGCCGCATGACCCGTTGGCTAGCGATACCGCCGCCGCATTGACCGGCCCGTCCGCCGAACACTGGTTCGGCACCGATCAGCTTGGCCGCGACATCTTCTCTCGCGTGGTCGTCGCGGCGAGACTCGATCTCGGCATCGCGATCTCGTCGGTGGCGCTCGCCTTCGGGATCGGCACCCTCGCCGGGCTCGCCGCCGGCTATTGCGGTGGCTGGGTCGATCGCATCGTCGGTCGCGCAGTCGACACGATCATGGCATTTCCTCTCTTCGTGCTGGCGATGGGCATCGTCGCCGCTCTCGGCAACAACCTGGCCAACATCGTCTATGCCACTGCCATCATCAATCTGCCGATCTATGCAAGGCTCGCCCGCGCAGAGGCCAATGTCCGGCGCAATGCAGGCTTCGTCGAGGCAGCGCGGTTGTGCGGCAATGGTCAGGCGCGGATCGTGCTTGCGCAACTGCTGCCGAACATCATGCCGCTGATGATGGTGCAGGTATCCTTGACCCTCGGCTACGCCATCCTGAACGCGGCCGGTCTCTCCTTCATCGGCCTCGGCGTGCGCCCACCCACCCCGGAATGGGGCATCATGGTCGCCGAGGGCGCAAGCTTCATCGTGTCGGGCGAGTGGTGGGTCGCGCTGTTCCCGGGCCTCGCGCTGATGGCCGCGGTGTTCTGCTTCAACCTGATGGGTGACGGTCTGCGCGACATCGTCGACCCCCAGCGGCGCACATGATGAGCGGCGCCAATGCCCTGCCGTTGCTGGCCGTCGAAAATCTCAGCGTCGAGTTTCGCACGCGCAGTGGGACGGTGGGCGCACTCGACAAGGTCGGCTTCGAACTGCATCGGGGCGAGACTCTGGCGCTGGTCGGCGAAAGCGGCTCGGGCAAGTCGGTGACCGCCTATGCGATCATGGGCATCCTCGATCCGGCGGCGCGCATCACGTCGGGCCAGATCATGTTCGGCAGTCTGGATCTGTTGCAGGCGGGCGAAAGGGCGATCGCCGAAATACGCGGGCGCGAGCTGGCGATCATCTTTCAGAACCCGCGCACGGCGCTCAACCCGATCCGGCCGGTCGGTCAGCAGATTGCCGACATTCTGCTGCGCCACAGCAATATCACCGGCGCCCAGGCACCGGGGCGCGCCAAAGGCATGCTGGCGAAAGTGCGCATTTCCGATCCGGAGCGGCGGGCCGGCTCCTATCCGTTCGAGTTGTCGGGCGGGATGTGTCAGCGGGTCATGATCGCGATGGCACTTGCCTGCGAACCGCAACTGCTGATCGCCGACGAGCCGACGACAGGGCTCGACATCACCACGCAGGCGGTCATCATGGATCTTATTGCCGAACTCGCCGCGTCGCAGCGTATGGCGACCCTGCTGATCACCCACGATCTCAGTCTCGCCGCGGAATATTCCGATCGCATCGCGGTGATGCATGCCGGTCATGTCGTGGAGACAGCGCGGACAGCGGCACTGTTTGCCGCGCCACGCCATCCTTACACGGCGAAACTGATAGCCGCGACACCGGGCGCGGTGCCGAACCTCGACGCGCTCGCCGCGATTCCCGGCGCGCTGCCCGATCTGCGCCGCACCGATCTGCCGTCGTGTCGCTACGCCGAGCGGTGCGAGCGTGCCGCCGGCGGTTGTCATAACGATCCGCTGCCACGGCGAACCTTCGGCGACGGCCGGCTGGTCGCCTGCCATTTCCCGCTGTGATGCAGGACCTTCCGCTGCTCGCCGTGAACGGGCTGCGCAAGCTGTACCCGATCGGCCGCCGGCCGGTCTGGCGGCGGCGTCCACCGCAATCGTTCCTGCATGCGGTTGACGACGTCAGCTTCACGATCGGACATGGGGAGACGGTCGGGCTGGTAGGCAAATCAGGCTGCGGCAAGTCCACGGTGGTTCGGCTGATTGCCCGCCTGATCGATGCCAGCGACGGCTCGATCCGTTTCGACGGACAGGAGATCGGCACGGTTTCGGAGCGGCACTTCGGCATCGCACCGCAGCGTGTGCAGATCCAGATGGTGTTTCAGGACGCGACCGATAGCCTGAACCCACGCTTTACCGCGTTCCGGGCCATCGCCGACCCGCTGCTGCGCCTCAGGCGCCTGTCCGGCGCGGCGCTGCGGGCCCGTGTGGAGGAAGTGGCAAGCCTCACGGGTTTGCCGAAAGAACTGCTCAGCCGTTTTCCACATCAGCTATCGGGTGGCCAAAAGGCACGGGTCGGTATCGCTCGGGCCATCGCGGTCGAACCGCGACTGTTGCTGCTCGACGAGCCAACCTCGGCACTCGACGTGTCGGTGCAGATCGTGATCCTGCAACTCCTGTCGGAACTGAAGCGACAACTCGATCTGTCCTACCTGTTCGTCAGCCACGACCTGAATGTCGTGCGGCTGCTGTGCGATCGGATCCTCGTGATGTATCTCGGCCGCATCGTCGAAAGCGGGCCTGCCGCCAGGGTGTTTGGCGCGCCCGCGCACCCCTATAGCCAGGCCTTGCTGTCGGCAGTGCCGAAGCCGGGCGCCTGCGGCAAGCGGTCCGTACGGATCGGGCTGCCCGGCGAGCCACGCAGCCCGGTCGACCCTGCCCCGAACATCTGCCCGCTCTACGGCCGCTGCGGACGCGCGACCGAGAAGTGTGCCTCGGCAATGCCGGTCCTGCGTGCCGTTGCTCCGGGCCAGTTCGCGGCCTGTCATTACCCGATCGACAGTCCCGCGCTGGAACCACGGCCATTGCCGGCGATCACCGCGCATATGTGACGGTGCGACCCCCGCCGGCGCTTTCGCTGGCAATCTGTGAGCTGGGTTACTGATCCCGCTTCGCACCGCGCATAAATCATATGCCGAAAAGGCCGATTATTGCGCCTGGGGCGAGCGCATATCTCACCGCACGGCTGCGGCGGCGAGGGTACTCGCAGAGCCTTTGTCTTGGTCGGCCTAAGGCTCCCGGGGATGGTCTCCGGGCCCGCAGCCAATTCCCGGTGGCGCGAAGGGTTGGGAAGAGGTGGCCATGGACCCCATCGACTACTTCATAAGCGTCTTCGTGGGCCTGTGCATCGGGCTCGCCGGCCTGGCCCTCGTGGTGCATTGAGCGGGCCGGTTAATCGAGCCCACTGATGAAAATGGCCAGAACAATGCACCGGCCTCTTGGCGTCCTCCGCGTGAACCTCGAACACTGACTCGGCGATTTCCAGGCCTGACACACACGAAGCAGGCTCGCGCTGACATAGCCTCGTCGCAGGGTGGACGCCATCCGGCCGCCGCTCTACCAATGGCTCAACAAAAGGGAGGACATCGGTTCATGCGTGCCAAGCTTCGTCGCCGTTCATTTCTTGCCGGTACAGCCGCTACCGCACTGCCGATGCCCGCCATCGCACAGAACAAGCCGATCCGCATCGGCCTGCTCACCGTCAAGACCGGCCCGCTGGCGCAGGGCGGCATCCAGATGGAGCAGGGCACCAATCTCTTCCTCAAGGACCGCAACAGCACGCTGGCCGGTCGCAAGGTCGAGCTGATGGTCGGCGATACCGGCGGCAATCCCGCCGGCACCAAGACCAAGGCGCAGGAACTGATCGAGCGCGACAACGTCGACATGATCTTCGGCCCGCTCGCCGCATTCGAGCTGCTCGCCATCAGCGACTACGTCGCCGCGCACAAGACGCCGATCCTCAGCCTCGCCGCCGCCGAGGACATGTCGCAGCGCAAGCCCAATCCGTATTTCGTGCGTGCCTCCGGCACTTCCGCGCAGAACATGCAGCCGCTGGCCGACTTCGCCGCCAAGGAACTGAAATACAAGAGTGTCATCACCATCAGCGAGGACTTTGCCTACGGCTACGAACAGATGGGCGGCTTCCAGCGCGTGTTCGAAGACGCCGGCGGCCACGTGGTGAAGAAACTGTGGCCGCCCATCGTCACCCCCGACTACACGCCATATATCGCGCAGCTCAGCGGCGTCGACGCAGTGGTACAGGGCTTCGCCGGCTCCAATCCGCTCAAGTTCATGAAGCAGTACAAGGATGCCGGCGCAACGCTTCCGGTGATCGGCGGCGGCACGGCCGGCGACGATGCGCTGCTGAAAAGCTTTGGCGACGAAGCGATCGGCCTGGTGACGGCATCGGCCTACACGTCGGATCTCGACACGCCGGTGAACAAGCAGTTCATTGCCGGCATGGTGCGCGACACCGGCGCGATTCCTGGCCTGTATGCCGCCGGCATGTACATCAACGGCATGGTCGCCGAGGCGGCGCTGAAGACCACCGGCGGCAACACCGACGACAAGGAGGCACTGATCAAGGCGATGCGCGCCGTGTCGCTCGAGGATTCGCCGCGCGGCGCGTTCCACTTCGACCACTTCGGCAATGTCGTCGGCAACGTCTATATCCGCCGCCTGGTGAAGCAGGATGGCAAACTGGCGCAGCACACCATCAAGACCTACCCGAACGTGAGCCAGTTCTGGACCTACGACGAGAAATGGTTCCTCGCGCAACCGGTCTACTCGCGGGACTATCCGCCCCTGAAGAGCTGACGAACCCCCGGCCGTGAGCCTCTGGCTGATCCTGTCGGTCAACAGCGTCACGCTGGGCGGTCTGTTGTTCCTGCTGTCCGCCGGCTTCTCGCTGATCTTCGGCCTGATGCGCATTCCGAACCTCACGCACGGCTCGATGTTCATGCTGGGCGCGTATTTCGGCGTGACCTGCATCGCCTGGGGTTTCGGGTTCTGGACCGCCGCGGTGGCAGCGGGTCTCGGTGTCGCGCTGTTCGGCGCCATCGTCGAGCGCTTCGTGCTTCGCCGCCTCGCCGGCGCGGAACTGGCACAGGTCCTCGTCACCCTTGGCCTGTCGTTCATGGTCGCCGATGTCTGCCTGATGCAGTGGGGCGGCGATCCGATCTCGGTGGAAACGCCGCCCGCGCTGCGCGGCGCAACCGCGGTGTTCGGCCTGTTCTTCCCCACCTATCGGCTCGCCATCATCTTGATAGCCACGCTGATCGCCGCCGCGTTGTGGCTGCTGATGGACCGCACCAGGCTCGGCGCGATGATTCGTGCCGCAGTCGATGATCCCGCCATGGCACGCGTGGTCGGCATCCGCGTGTCGCATCTGTTCACCATCGTGTTCGCACTCGGAGCCGGACTTGCAGGCTTCGCCGGCGTCATCGGCGGTCCGATCCTGTCGGTCTATCCAGGCCTCGATCAGGACATGTTGCCGCTTGCCCTGGTCGTGGTGATCCTCGGCGGAACCGGCAGCCTGCTGGGGTCGCTCGCCGGCAGCTTCGTCGTCGGCTTCCTCTACAACTTTGGCCAGGCGATGTTCCCCGAGCTCGCCTACGTCGTCCTGTTCCTGCCCATGCTCGTCGTCCTCGTGGTGCGGCCGCAGGGCCTGTTCGGCCGGGTCACGCTGTGAAGCGGCTGGCGCTCGCGATCGCGCTGCTGCTGCTGGCGACGGTGCCCTACTGGATCGGCAACAGCTACTACATCAACGTCGCAACACAGATCCTCATCTACGCGGTATTCGCGCTCGGGCTGAACGTGCTGGTGGGATATGCCGGACTGGTGACCCTTGGTCACGCCAGCCTGTTCGGCGTCGCCGCCTATGCCGGCGCAACACTGATCAATGCCGGTCACGGCCACATCGTGGTCACGATCGGTGCGTTGGCAGCCACACTTGTGGTGACCGCGATATTCGCTGTGCTGGCGCTGCGCGGCACCGGCCTCGGTTTCGTCATGATCACGGTGGCGCTCGGCCAGATCGTCTGGGGCATCGCCTATCGCTGGATCAGCCTGACCAACGGGGACAACGGCATCTCGATCAGCGCACGCCCAAGCCCGTTCGGTCTGTCGCTCACCTCGGCGGATGCATTCTACTGGGCGACCCTCGTCGTGTTCCTCGTGGCCGTCGCCGCCATGTCGGTCTTCGTCGCATCGCCGTTCGGCGCGGTCGTGCGTGGCACGCGCGACCAACCAAGACGCATGACCGCACTGGGCTACAACGTGTGGCTCACGCGTTTCCTCGCCTTCCTGTTCTCCGGCTTCTGGAGCGGCGTCGCGGGGCTGCTGTATCTCTACTACAACCAGTTCGTCAGTCCGCAGACCGTCGCGCTGAGCGCATCGGCCGAGGCGCTGCTGATGGTGATCGCCGGTGGCACCGCGACGTTGCTCGGCCCGATCGCCGGCGCCGCGCTGGTCATCATCATGAAGGACGTCGCCAGCGCCTATATCGAACGCTGGAACTTCGTCCTCGGCGCCATCTTCGTGCTGATCGTCGTCTTCATGCCGGAGGGCCTGGTTCCAGGCTCGGTGCGCCTGTGGCGCTGGGGGATCTCGCTGTTGCGCCCGCAGCCGCCGCCGATCCTCCGGCGCGAGGGTGGCTGATGACCGCGCTCGAGCTGCATGATCTCAACAAGGCGTTCGGCGGGTTGCGTGTCACAGCCACGGTGAACCTGGCGGTGGAACCCGGCGAGCGGCGGCTGATCATCGGACCGAACGGCGCCGGCAAGACGACACTGTTCAATCTGATCACCGGCGAACTGCGCGCCGAACTCAGGGCGCATCGTGCTGTTCGGCCGCGACGTCACCGGTATCGCGGCACGCCGTCGCGCCCATCTCGGACTGGCGCGCACCTATCAGATCATCACGCTGTTCGCGGGCGAGACGCTGGTGCGCAACGTCACCTTGTCGTTGCTCGGTCTGTCGCGCCTCCGCTGGAACCCCGTCGTTCGCCTGAACGCGCAGCACGACCTGCTGGACCAGGCGCATGCGACACTGGTGCGTGTCGGCCTGGAACATCTCGCCGATCGGCCGGTGGCGCAGACCTCCTACGGCGAGCGCCGCCGCGTCGAGATCGCCATGGCGCTGGCGCAGAGCCCGAAGGTGCTGCTGCTCGACGAACCGTTCGCCGGCCTGTCGGTCGAGGAACGCCGCGACGTGCTGTCGTTGATCAGCGCCATCCCGCGCGACGTGACCATCGTGATGATCGAACACGACATGGACGTGGCGCTGGAATTCGCCGAGCGGATCACTGTGCTGCATTTCGGCCAGGTGATCGTCGAGGGCACGCGCGCCGAGGTGGTGCAGCATCCGCGCACCAGGGAGATCTACCTTGGCGACTGACGCGCTGCTGCTGAGCGACATCGATGCCTATTACGGCGACAGTCACGTGCTGCATCGCGTGTCGCTGCGCCTTGGCGAAGGCCGCCTGCTCGGCCTGCTCGGCCGCAACGGTGCCGGCAAGTCGACCTGCATGGGTGTCGCGGTGGGCTGGCTGCCGCCGCGCCGCGGCACCGTCACGGTGCGAGGCGCACCGGTGACCGGCCGTGCGCCCGAGGCGATCGCCGCGCACGGCGTCGCACTCGTGCCGCAGGGCCGTCGCATCTTCCGCAGCCTGACGGTGCGCGAAAATCTCGCGGTCGCCGCGCGTCGCCCACGCGATCGGGGTACCGAGCCGTGGGACTTCGAGCGGGTCTGCGCCACCTTCCCGCGACTGAGCGAGCGTCGCGATCAATACGCCGGATATCTGTCGGGCGGCGAACAGCAGATGCTGGCGATCGCCCGCGCGCTGATGTCGAACCCGCGCGTGCTGCTGATGGACGAGCCCTCCGAGGGTCTGGCGCCGCAGATCGTCGCCGAGGTGATGGCGACGATACGCCAGCTCAAGCAGCGTGGACTGTCGATCGTGCTGGTCGAGCAGAATGCCAAACTGGTGTTCGACGTCGCCGACGATATCGTGATCCTGAACAGCGGCCGTGTCGTCGTCGATGACACGGTCGCCGCCCTGAAGCGCGACGGCATCGATCTGCACCAGCACCTGGGAATTTACTGACCACGCGCCTTGTCATTGCGAGGAGCCATGCGACGAAGCAATCTCCACCCCACGTGGGACCTTGCTTCGTCGTCGCCCGGCCCGAATGACACTGGGATCACTCCACCAGCGCAGCAATTGCTCCCCGCAGCTCCGCGATCCCCTCGCCGCTCTCGCTGCTGGTCACCGCCACGTCCGGATGCGCCGCCGGATGTGCCCGTGCCAACCGACGCGCCTCGTCCAGCTTCCCCGCCAACGCCTCCGGCTTCACCCCATCGGCCTTGGTCAGCACAAGCTGGAACGTCACCGCCGCGCGATCCAGCAGTTCCATCACCGCGACATCCGCCGGCTTCACCTCGATCCGCGCGTCCAGCAGCAGCATCACGCGCCGCAGCGTTGGACGCCCGCGCAGGTAGTCGAACATCATTCCCTGCCAATCCTGCTTCACCGACCTGCCGGCGCGCGCATAGCCGTAGCCAGGCATATCGACCAGCGTCAGCCGCCCGCCCAGATCGAAGAAGTTGAGTTGCCGCGTTCGCCCAGGTTCGCCCGACACGCGCGCCAGCGCCCGTCGCCCGGTGAGCGCATTCAACAGCGACGACTTGCCGACGTTCGACCGCCCGGCGAACGCAACCTCCGGCCCCGCCGCAGGCGGCAACTGGTCAAGCCGCTGCGCCGCGTAAACGAACCGGCACTCGGCGGCGAACAGCCGTCGCCCCGCCTCGATCAGCGCATCGTCGTGCTCGGTCAGGTGCGCGCGAGTCCCGGGCGCGCCAGGTTCGTCCGCCGCATGATCAGCCATTGCTGCGCGACCGACAGCAGGTTGTTCCAGCTCCAGTAAATCACCAGTCCCGCCGGGAAGCGTGCCAGCATGAAGGTGAAGATCAGCGGCATGAATTGGAACATCCGCGCCTGCACCGGGTCGGGTGGCGGCGGGTTCAGCTTCTGTTGCAGGAACATCGTGCAGCCCATGATCAGCGGCCACGCGCCGAGATGCAGGAACGGCGATATCATCGTGGGATCGAACGGGATCAGTCCGAACAGGTTGAAGACGTTGGTCGGATCGACCGCCGACAGGTCATGGATCCAGCCGTAGAACGGCGCCTGCCGCATCTCGATGGTGACGAAGATCACCTTGTACAGCGAGAAGAACACCGGGATTTGCACCACCATCGGCAGGCAGCCGGATGCCGGGTTCACCTTCTCGGCGCGGTACATCGCCATCATCTCTTGCTGCATCCGCTGCGGTTCGTCCTTGAACCGCTCGCGCATCGCCTGCATTTTCGGCGCCAGCAGCTTCATCTTGCTCATCGAGCGATACGAGTAGTTCGCCAGCGGGAAGAACAGCGCCTTCACGAACACGGTGAACGCCATGATCGCCAGCCCGAAATTGCCGAGCAGGCCGTTCAGCCAGTCGAGGCAATAGAAGATCGGCTTGGTCAGGAAATAGAACCAGCCGAAATCCACCGCCTTGTCGAAGCTCGGGATGTGATCTTCCGCCTGATAGCGGTCGAGCAGCCGCACGATCTTGGCGCCGGCGAACGCATGCGAGAACAGCGAGGCGTCGCCGTTGGCCGCGATCGTCTCCGGCTCCTGGGTGATGTAGTCCACCTGGTAGTGGTCGCCGCCATCGGAAAGATGGGCGAAGTTCACCTTCGAAGCGACCGACTGGTCGGGGATCAGCGCGGCGAGCCAGTACTTGTCTGTGATGCCGGCCCAGCCACCGGTCGCCGCCGCACTATAGGCGATGCCGTCCTTCTTCTCGCCCTCGCTCTTCGCCTTGGCGTAGGTCGTCTCCTGTAGCGTGCCGTCCACCACGCCGAGCAGGCCCTCGAACAGGATGTAGTAGCCGGCCACCTCGGGCGTGTAGTCGCGACGGACACGCGACCACGGGAACAGCTTCACCGGCGCCCCCGTCGCATTCTTCACCGACTGCTGCACGGTGAACATGTAGTTGTCGTCGACCGAGAACCGGAGCTGGAAGGTCAGGCCGGCGCCATTGTCCCATGACAGGGTGATCGGGTGGCCGTCGCTGAGCACCCCGCCCGAACTGGCCCATACGGTGTCGCTGTCCGGCAGCTTCACCGATTCGCCCGGCCCGGCGCTCCAACCATACTGGATATAGTAGGGATGGTCCTCGGACAGCGGCTCCAGCAGCCGCACGTCGGGCGAATTGGGCGCCAGCGTCTCGCGATAGTCTGTCAGCACCAGATCATCCAGCCGCGCGCCCAGCAGGCTGATCGAGCCCCTCAGACGCGGTGCCGCGATCTGCACCCGCGGCGCATTCGAAGGCGCCCGCTTGATCGTCACTGCCGGAGCCGCCGTTGCCACCGCGTTCGGCCCCTGCGTCTGCGCGGTCTGACCGCTCGCGAGCTGCGGCGCCGGCTTGGGCGGCTGCGGCAGATGCGGCGCGATCAGCAACTGAAAGCCGAGTAGGATGGCCACCGAGATCGCGATCGCTATGAACAGGCGCTGCTGGTCCATCACACCCTCGTCCGGCAATCGCAATCGGGCACCGGATCGTAGCCGCCTTCATGCCACGGGTTGCAGCGCAGGATGCGCCGCGCGGCCAATCCGCTTCCCCGCATTGCGCCGTGACCACGGATCGCCTCGATGGCGTAGTCGCTACAGCTCGGGAAGAACCGGCAATTGGCTCCAATCACCGGGCGGATCGTCCACTGATAGGCACGCACCATGCCGATCGCGATCTGGGCGCCCGGGTTCATGCAACCCCCGCCCTGGCCAATGCCCGGCGCAGATCGTCCTGCAACGCCGCGAAGCCTCGTCCGCGTGTCGCCTCCCGGCCGATCAACACCAGGTCGACACCCGACACTGGGTGTTCGGCCAGCACGAACCGCGCGGCTTCCTTCAAACGGCGGCGGGTACGATTGCGGATCACGGCATTGCCGACCTTCTTGGTGACGGTAAAGCCAAGCCGCGCCGGACCACCGTCCTCGCGCGGCAGCGCCTGAACCACCACGCCGGTCGCCGCCGCCTTACGGCCCTTGGCCGCCGCACGCAGGAATTCGGCGCGACGTGTCAGGCGACCTGGGCTGCCCAAGTCAGGCCCCCAATCAGGCCGACAGGCGCTTGCGGCCCTTGGACCGCCGGTTGGCCACCACCTTGCGGCCTCCGACGGTGGCCATGCGGGCGCGAAAACCATGCCGCCGCTTGCGGACCAGCTTCGACGGTTGATACGTGCGCTTCACAGCCGGTTCTCCGATGGTGCAAGGATACCCGCATCACCGCGGGGCTGGAGCGCCCACCCGGCGCCCACTCGCAGGCGGCGGCTTATAGGGGCGTGCTCAAATGCCGTCAATCGCGCCTCGCTGACCGCAGCATCCGGCAATCCAATCCAGATTGTCATGCGACACCAAACCCAAAGCCACTACATGGTGCAGCCATGCGGACCTTGCGCCGATTCTGGCCTGTTGCTCTCCTGCTCGCGGCCGTCATCGCCGCCTGGGCCGGCGGGGCAACTCGGCAGATCAGTTGGGAGTCCCTCGGCCGCAACCAGACCGTGCTGCTCGATTGGGTCAGCGCGCATCCGATCATGGCGCCGTCGCTCTATGTCCTCATCTATGCCGCCGCCGTCCTGCTCTCGCTGCCGGAATCGGCGGTGCTCACGGTTGCGGCGGGGCTGCTGTTCGGCACGTTGTTCGGTGGCATCCTGGCGGTCATAGGATCGTCCGCCGGCGCCATCGCCCTGTTCCTCGCCGTCCGCTACCACCTCGCCGACGCCATCGCCCACCGCGGCGGCCGATTTCTCACCGCCATTCGTGCCGGCCTTTGCCGCGACGGCTTCAGCTATCTGCTCGCCATCCGGCTCGTGCCCGCCTTCCCCTTCTGGTTGGTGAACCTCGGCGCCGCCCTCAGCGGCATGCGACTGCTGCCTTATGCCGCCGCCACCGTGATCGGGATCGTGCCGGCCACCTTCGTCTTCGCCTCCATCGGCGCCGGCCTGGGGAATGTTCTGGCCGCCGGCCGCAGCCCCGATCTCACCGCGATCTTCTCGCCGCGCATTCTGGGGCCGCTGATCGGACTGGCCGCGCTGTCGCTGCTGCCCGTCGCCTGGCGCCGGTGGAAGCGCTCCGGTGCCTGACTTCGACCTGGCGGTCATCGGTGCCGGCGCATCGGGCCTCTCCGTCACCGCCGTCGCCGCTCAATTGGGCCTGCGCGTAGCGCTGATCGAGCGCCACCGAATGGGCGGCGACTGCCTGAATTTCGGCTGCGTCCCCAGCAAGGCGCTGCTCGCCGCCTCGCACGCTGCCCAGGCAGCGCGCGCCGCCGCACGGTTCGGCGTCCGCCTGCCGGAGCCCGAGATCGACTGGCAGGCCGTGCGCGGCCACGTCGACGGCGTGATCGCCGAAATCGCCCCCGCCGATTCCGAGACCCGGTACCGCGCTCTGGGCGCCACCGTCCTGCGCGGCGAGGCCCGCTTCGTCGCCCCGGACGCACTCCAGGTCGACGCCCGCAGGCTCACCGCCCGTCGGATCGTCATCGCCGCCGGCAGCACGGCCGCGGTGCCGCCAATTCCCGGCCTGGATCGGGTCACCTTTCAGACCAATGCCACGATCTTCGCCCTGCCCGAGCGCCCCGAACACCTGCTGATCCTCGGCGGCGGACCGATCGGCCTGGAGATGGCCGACGCATTCGCCGGCCTCGGCAGCCGCGTCACCGTCGTCGAGGCGGCGACAATCGCGGGCAAGGAGGATCCGGAACTGGTCGCCGGACTGCGCGACTGCCTCACACGGCACGGCGTCACGCTGCTGGAAGGCGCCACCGTGAGCGCGGTCGAGCCGGGCCCCACCCTGGTGCTGCACGACGGCAAACGGATCGGCGGCAGCCACCTGCTGGTGGCGGTCGGCCGGCAACCGAACCTCGAGGCGCTGGACCTCGCCACGGGCAACGTGCAGGCCAGCCCGGCGGGGATCGCCACCAACCGGGGATTGCGCAGCCTGACCAACCGGCACGTCTACGCGGTGGGCGATATCGCCGACCCGCAAGGCATCGGCCCGCGCGCCTTCACACATGTCGGCTCCTACCACGCCGGCATCGTGATCCGCAGCGCCCTGTTTCGCCTGCCGGCGCGGATCGACTACGCCGCGCTGCCACGTGTCACTTACACTCGGACCGAGCTGGCGCAGGTCGGCATGACCGAGGCCGAGGCGCAAGCGGCCGGCCGCCGGATCGCAATCCTGCGCTGGCCGCTCGCTGAAAACGACCGCGCCGCCACCGAACGCGACACTGCCGGCCTGGTCAAACTGGTCGTCGCGAAAGGCCGCGTGCTGGGCGCCGGCATCCTGGCGCCGAATGCCGGCGAGATGATCGGCCTCTGGGGCCTGGCTATCGCGCAACGCGTGAAGCTGAGCGCGCTGGCGTCGCTGATCGTGCCCTATCCGACCCGCTCGGAGGCCGGCAAGCGCGCCGCCGGTAATTTTTTCCTGCCCAGGCTCTTCGCCCCACGGACCAAGGCCCTCGTCCAGCTTCTCGCCCGGTTGCCGTAAGCCGCCGTTTGACCCATTTTGCGGCCATGTCCGAAGCGAGCGCCGGACCACCGCGGGTCAGGCCACGCCAGAGCCTGTCAGGGCGCCTCTGGCTGCTCGCCACGTTCGCTGTACTGCTGAGCGAGATCGTGGTCTTCTTGCCGTACATCGCCCATGAGCGGTCCGCCTGGCTGGCCGACCGCCTCGAGGACGCCTCAATGGTCGCGCTGGCCGGCTCAAACACAACCGCGGACACGGCAAAGCGCAACGACCTGCTGCGTCTCGTAGGGGCCGACGCGGTCCGGCTGACCGCCGCGGATGGCGCGACGATCACCGCCGGCAACACCGCGCTGCAACCGGATGCCGCCATGGATCTTCGGGCGGAAGACCTGTTCGTCCGTATCCGGCGCGCCCTCGGCGCCATCGTGCTGCGGCAGAACCGGCTGATCCACGTGGCAGGCTACAGCCCGTTCCCGCCGTATCTGACCGCGGAGGTTTGGTTGCGTGAGCATACTCTCAACGAAGCCTTGCGGCACTTCACGGCGGACTTCGCCGTCCTCGCGGCGCTGATCGCCGGCGTCACCGGCGGACTGGTCTACCTGGCGGTCCTGCTTCTGCTGGTCCGTCCGATGCGGCGGATCACCGGCAGCATCGCCGCCTTCCGCGCGGACCCCGAGCGGACGACGCCGCTCGATCCCAGGGAAGTTACCGTCCTGCCGCACGACGAGATCTCGGTCGCCAGCCAGGAACTCGCGGCGATGCAGCACGAGTTGCGCGCAGCACTTTGGCGCAATGCCAGGCTGGCCGCTCTCGGTACCGTGGTCGCCAAGGTAAGCCACGACCTTCGGGGCATCCTGACCCCTGCGCTGATAACTGCGGAGCGATTGCAGCTCAACGCGGATCCTCGCGTGCGCCATTCGGGCGAAGTGCTGGCCCAGGCCGTCGACCGCGCGACCGATCTGGTCAGGCGCACCTTGGACTACGCTCGCGAGGGACCGCCACCGCTCGAACTCGCACCGGTCGCGCTGGCGCCGCTGGTGAGCGAGGCGGCAGAGACGGTGCGGCCGCTCGCCAGCGTCTTGCGTCTCGAGAACGGGGTCGATCCTACGACGCTGGTCCGCGCAGACCGTATCCAGTTGTTCCGGGTTCTCGCCAACCTGATGCGCAATTCCGCCGAGGCCGGGGCCCGGAGTGTGCGGGTCACCGCGCAGCACAACAGTCCGACCTGCTCGATCGTGTTCGCCGATGACGGCCCGGGCCTGCCGGCACCCGCGCGTGCCGACCTGTTCCGCCCGTTCGCGGGTAGCATGCGGCGCGGTGGCACGGGTCTTGGTCTCGCGATAGCCCGCGACCTGATGGTGGCGCATGGCGGCGGGATCGAACTGCTCGACACCAGCGCCGCAGGGACCACGTTTCGTCTCGTCCTGCGGCTGGCCGAACCCGAGCACACTCCGGAGCCCGATCCGAACGGCGCCCACATCGGCCCCGCCGCATCGGCCAACGTGAAGAGCGCGACGGCGTCATAAGCAAGGAAACCGCGAGATGGCACGTGAGGCGGCGGTCTGGGACCCGGCACAGTACCTGCGCTTCGCCGGCGAGCGGCTGCGTCCCGCGCTGGATCTGCTGGCGCAGGTGCCGCTCGATGAGCCAGCGCGCGTGGTGGACCTGGGCTGCGGCGCAGGCAACGTCACCGCGATCCTGCGACAGCGCTTTCCAGCGGCCGAGGTCGTCGGCGTGGATGGATCCGTCACGATGCTGGAGAAGGCGCGCGCCACCGTGCCGCAATGCCGCTTCGAGCAGGTCGATTTCTTCCAATGGCAGCCCGCCACGCCGCTCGACCTGATCTACTCGAATGCCGCGCTGCACTGGGTGGACCGCCATCCGACCCTGTTCCCGCGATTGCTGTCGTTCCTGGCACCCGGCGGCGTTCTCGCGGTGCAGATGCCGGCGATGCACGACACGCCGTTGCGACGCATCCCATACGACCTCGCCACGCGGGAACCCTGGGCAGAGTACCTGAGCAGCGTCACCTCTGCTCCGGCTATACTTTCGCCGGCGGAATACTGGGACATGCTGCGCCCGCATGTCGCGGCGTTGGATATGTGGCAGACGACGTATATGCACACGCTCAGCGGCGAGGACGCCGTGATGGAATGGGCGTCGGGCCAGCAGCCTTCGCGCATTCCTCGATCGGCTGCCGGAGGAGCGACGGGAGCCGTTCCGTCGCGCCTATGCCGACGCCGCGCGCCCGCATTATCCAAGGCGCGCCGACGGCACGACGCTGCTGCCGTTCCAACGGCTGTTCATGGTGGCACGCAGCGGGTGACGGCTGGTCCACCAAGACGACGGCGAACTCACAGGAGTCGAAGCCGCGCCTTCCGCCCCCGACGCAGGATCACCACGGCTCGCTGCCGGAAGCGGATTGCCAGTCGGATGCAGGGCCGCGATTCCCCGGCCACCACCAGCATCCTCTCGTGCCAACCCTTCAGCGATCCCTCCGCGTCCACCACCGTCGCGCGCCGCAGCCACTGCCGAAGCCGCAGCTGCATGCGACTGTTCCAGCCATCGGGCATGCGTCGCGATCGCGGATTCCAGGCCGTGATGACAGTCGCGCCGCGCGCATCCAGTCGGGCAAACAATGCGTCCGGCGCACGACGCCCGATCGCAATGTCGAATCCCGCCGCGCGGTACAGCGTCAGACGATAGACGCGCAGCAGGCGCGGCGGGATCGGCTCAGATCGCGTCACGAGCCGTGCTGAACTCGACATCCCGGTGCACGTGCACCGACATCAGCAGGCCAAAGCCCATCATCGCCGTGATCATCGCCGATCCGCCATGCGACACCAGCGGCAGCGGCACGCCGCCCACCGGGATCACGCCCATCACCATGGCGATGTTGACGAACACGTAGAGGAAGAAATTGCTGGCGATGCCGAACGCCACCAGCCGTCCGAACTGGTGCCGGCAGCGCAGCGCGATCGCCATGCCGCCCAGCACGATCAGCCCCAGCAGCGCCATCACCGCGACAGCGCCGACAAAGCCGAACTCCTCGCCGATCATGGTGAAGATGAAGTCGGTCTGCTTCTCCGGCAGGAAGTCCAGATGCCCCTGCGTGCCCTGCAAGATACCCTTTGCCCCACATGCCGCCCGAACCCAGCGCGATCTTCGACTGGATGATGTTGTAGCCGGCACCCAGCGGATCGCTCTCCGGGCTGCAGGAACGTGTCGATCCGGGCGCGCTGGTAGTCGTGCAGATGGCCATAGACGATGCGCGCGGCGAACGGCACCGGCAGCGCCACCAGCACGAACTTCCACCAGCGCACGCCGGCGGCGAAGAACATCGCGGCACCGAGCACCGCGGTGATCACCGCGGTGCCGAGATTGGGCTCCTTCACGATCAGGCCCACCGGCACCAGCACCGCGAGCAGCGGCGGGATCAGGAACAGCGGATTGCCGATCCGCTCCCACGAGGCGCGGTGGAACCACGACGCCAGCGCCAGCACCAGCGCGATCTTCATCAGTTCCGATGGCTGGAATCTGCAGCCCGCCGAGCTCGATCCAGCGCTGCGCGCCCTTGCCGACGATGGCCGTAGCGCATCACCAGCACCAGCAGCACCAGTGCCACGCAATAGCTGGGCCACGCCAGCCGCGCGATGAAGCGGATATCGACCAGCGCGATGCCGATCATCAGCACCAGGCCGGCGGCGAACCGCAGCACGTGGCGCGACGCATACGGCTCGGCCGCACCGCCCGCGGCGCTGTACAGCGCGGCATAGCCGACGCCGGCCAGCGCGCAGAGCAGCAGCACGTAAGCCAGTTGACCTGCCAGATCTTGGCGCCGATGCCGAACGACGCCTCGCGCCACAGGCGCCTTCCCTCATCGCGCCGCCTCGCTCTCGGCGACCTGCGCGGCAGGCAGCGTCGTCGCGCCCCGCCGGATCGCGTCTGCAGCGCAGCCATCATGATGTCGCGCGCGATCGGCGCGGCCGCCGCCGCACCGGCATTGCCATGCTCGACCACCACCGCAACCGCATAACGCGGAGCATCATACGGCGCGTAGGCCACGAACAGCGCGTGCGGACGGAACTCCCAGGGCAGCTTGGCGCTGTCGAAGTGTCCCTCCTCACGCTGCTCGCGCGACACGCGCCGCACCTGCGACGAACCGGTCTTGCCCGCCATCTGCCAGCGCGCGTCGGGCAGCTTCGCCGACGGGCGCCGTGCCGCCCGGCTCGTTCACCACCGCCCACATCCCTTCGCGCACGACGTGCAGCGAGCGCTCGGACAGCTCGAGGCTCGGCCAGTCCGCCGCCTGCGATCCGGATCGCAGCACGCCGCCCAGCTTGCGCGTCAGATGCGGTTGCACGTCACGGCCGGTGGCGACGCGCGCGGCGTAGGTCGCGAGCTGCAATGGCGTCACCTGGATATATCCCTGGCCGATCCCCGACACGACCGTGTCGCCGAGGTTCCACGCATGGCCCTGGCCGATGCGCCATTCGCGCGTCGGGATGAAACCGGCGCGCGCGCCCGGCAGGTCGATCGCCAGTTCGGTGCCCAGACCGAAGCGATGCGCCATCGCCGCGATGCGGTCGATCCCGACGCGCCGCGCCGTTTCATAGAAATACACGTCGCAACTGTTCTTCAGTCCGCCGCGCAGATCCAGCGTGCCGTGACCGCCCTGCCGCCAGCAATGAAACCGCGCATTCCCCAGATCGAGATACCCCGGGCAATTCACCGCATCGCCCGGCGAGACGATGCCCGACTCCAGCCCCGCCATCGCCACCGCCATCTTGAATGTCGAGCCCGGCGCATACACACCCGCCGCCGCGCGATTGAGCAGCGGCGTGCGCTTGTCCTGCGCCCACTCGGTCCATTGCGCCTGCGACACGCCGGCATTGAACAGCGACGGATCGAACGACGGATTGGTCCCCATCGCCAGCACCTCGCCGTTGCGGCAGTCGAGCACCACGGCGCTGGCGCACTCATCGCCAAGCCGGCCCAGCACCGTCTGCTGCAGGCCGACATCGATGGTGAGGCCGACCTCCTCGCCCGCCACGCCCTCCTGGCGATCCAGTTCGCGGATCACCCGTCCAACCGCGTTGACCTCGAGCTGCACCGCGCCCGCGCCGCCGCGCAGATCGCGATCGTGCTGTTTCTCCAGCCCCGCGCGTCCCACCCTGATGCCCGGCAGCGCTAGATCCGGATCATCGGCAACGTCCGCCTCGGTCGGCGGCGCGACATAGCCCACGACATGCGCGAGCTGTTCGCCGATACGGATAAATCCGCGACGTGCCGACATCGACCAGGATGCCGGGCAGATCGGGCGCGTTGACCTCGATCGCCGCCATCTCCTCCCAGCTCAGGAACTCGCGCACCATGGTCGGGATGAAGCTGCGATGCCGGTGCAGCTCCCGCTCGATGCGGGCGCGCTCATAGTCCGCCAGCGGCACGATGCGCGAGAAATTGTCGAGCGTCGTCGCCGTATCGCTGGTCTGCTCGGCGACCAGCAGCGCGCGCCAGTTCAGCCGGTTGCCGGCCACCACGGTGCCGAACCGGTCCAGCATGCGCCCGCGCGGCGGCGCGATCAGCCGCGTGCTGACGCGGTTCTCCTCCGCCAGCGTGGCATAGCGCGCGCCCTCGACCACCTGCACCTGGTAGAGCCGCGCGGCGAGCCCGCCGAGCAACGCCACCTGGCCGCCCATCATCAGCAGGGCGCGCCGGGTGAACACGCCGCTGCCGCGGCTGACGCGTCGCATGCTATGCACGCTCCGGATCGGCGGCGGTGCGATCGACGCGAACGAACAGGATGGCCAGCGCCGGATACAGCGCAGCCGTCAGCACCGCCTCGAACAACGCGGGCCCGATCGGCAGCAGACGAAATACCAGCAGCGCCGTCAGCAGCCATTCAAGCGCGGCCGCGCCGGCAGCGAAGCCCGCGAATGCCAGCCAGGCCGTGACGAACCCCTGCCGCAGCAGGCGCGCGCCAGCGCACCACAAGCCCGTGCACGATCAGCAGCGTCAGCGTCCCACGCCCAGCGGCAGATAGCCGAGCAGATCGAACAGCAGCCCGACCAGGAACACCACCGGCGGCGGCATCGCGGCGGGCCGCAGCAGCGACCAGAAATATACGCAGGCGAGTGTGACCGCCGGCAGCAGCGCGGCCTGATCCGCGATGCCGAACGGCGCCTCGGCAAGCAGCATCAGCAGCAGCGTGCAGCCCGCCGGGAACGCATGTCGCGCCGCGATGTCGAGCCGCCGCCCCAGCGTGACACGCGGCCGGATGCCCGGTGCCTGGTCGGCCCGCGCCATCAGCTGCCCCCGCCGCTCGGGCAGCCGTCCGGGTGCCTCCGGCGCCGCGATGCCGGTCAGGCCGTAGTCGAAGATGCGCACCACCTCGAGCCGGTCGAGCATCGCCGCCGGCACCACCTCGGGCACCTTGGTCGCGGAGAAATGCACCGTGCCGACCGGCAGGTCGGCCGGGAATGCGCCGGCCTCCGTGCTGGTGACGACCCGCTCGCCCTCCTGCGGCGCGCTGCCTTCCGGCCAGTAGACCAGCCGCGGCCGCGGCCCGTTGGTGCCGGCCAGGATGGCATGCGCGCCCGAATTCTCCAGCACCACCGGGATGCGGCTGTTCAGGTCGGTGATCAGCAGTACCCGCGCGGTGCGCGCCCCCACCTCGGTGACGCGCCCGACCAGGCCGCGTTCGTCCAGCGCGATCTCGCCCTTGCGGATGCCGTGGTTCGGCCCGACCGACAGCAGCACCGCCTTGGCATAGATGCCGCCGGCGTCCGCCACCACGCGCGCCGTGACGTAGGACGGCGCCGGGTCGGGGATCCAGTGCAGATTGGCCTTGAGCCGCTGGTTCTCGGCGTCGAGCGCCAGCGCGATCGACTGCCAGCGGCGCAGTTGTTCGTTCTCCTCGCGCAGCCGCGCGTTCTCGGCGTTGGCGTCCCACAGCCCGGCGCGTTGCGGCAATGGCGTCGCGCACGGCACCGAGCGGTCCGGCGAGCGCGGCATAGATCGGCGCCAGCGCGTCGGCCAGCGCCATCCGCGCACGCTCGGCCAGCACCGCATCGGCCTTGCCGAGCAGCATCAGGCCGAAGGTGGCCGCGATCAGCACCGGCAGGGTCAGTTTCGCCAGTGCCTGCCGTGCCTGGATGGAAAGACGGATCATGGCAAACGCAGGTCTGTTGCGACCCACAACCCATACGCGATCGTCGGTCGCGGATGAAGCGCGGAGTTGTCAGCCCAGCCCAGACCGTGGCGTTATCCATTCCGTTAAAGAATTTATATTTACTTTACCATGCATTGACGGGTAGCAATACAGCGTAAGCCCATGTCGGGTCGTGAACTGCGTCGACGCGGGACGACATCAATTCCGAAACGTGCAACTGCGACGGCATGGGAAGGCGATGCTTGCAATCAGGCTGACGATTTTTCTGCTCGCGGCAATGATATCCGGTATCGCCGGCCACGGCGAATGCCGCGCCGCCCGCGGGGCAACCGATCGATCCAGAAATGAGCAGGTGGTATCAAAGTCTCAGGCAGCCCAGGTACCGGCACGGGATGTTGCTCGATCGCCGATTGCCGGCCCTACAACTCTCGCCTGATCGATGACCACTACGAAATACTGCTCGACCACAAATGGTTACCCGTGCCGAACGGTGTGGTTCTGCATCGTGAAAATAAAGCCGGCACCGCGGTCGCCTGTTTGCAGACGCAATGGAATTACGGCTTCGGCCCTCCGCCGGCCAACTTCTCGCCCGACATCCTGTGCTTCATCCCTGGCCCCGCCGCCTGAACGACCTCCCCCTCCCCTTGCGGGAGGGGGGCCAGGGGAGGCCGACAACCGCCTAGTACATCGACGTCAGCACGTTCGCGAGCCGCTTGCGCTCCTCGAGCGCGCGCCCAGTGCCCAGCGCGACACAATGCAGCGGGTTCTCCGCCACCGCGACGGCCAGCCCGGTCGCATCGCGCAGCACCTGATCCAGCCGATACAGCAGCGCCCCGCCACCGGTCAGCACGATGCCCCGGTCCACGATGTCGGCGGCAAGCTCCGGCGGCGTGTTCTCCAAAGCCATCTTCACCGCGTCAACGATGGCGCTGACCGGCTCGGCGAGGCTCTCGGCGATCTGCCGCTGGCTCACCAGCACCTCACGCGGCACCCCGTTGATCAGGTCGCGGCCACGCACCTCGCGCTGCGGCCCCGGGTCGCCGTCCTCCGTCTGACCGGCGGCACCGATGTCCATCTTGATCCGCTCCGCCGACGGCTCCCCGATCAGCAGGTTATGCGTGCGGCGCATGTAGCTGATGATCGCCTCGTCCATCTTGTCGCCGCCCACGCGCACGCTGCGCGAATAGACGATGCCGCCCAGCGAGATCACCGCCACCTCGGTCGTGCCGCCGCCGATGTCCACCACCATCGAACCGGTCGGCTCGGTGACCGGCAGCCCGGCGCCGATCGCCGCCGCCATCGGCTCCTCGATCAGCGCGACCTTGCGCGCGCCGGCGCTCTCGGCGCTCTCCTGGATCGCCCGCCGCTCCACCGCGGTCGAGCCCGACGGCACGCAGACGATGATCAGCGGCGATGCGAAGCCCCGCCGGTTGTGCACCTTGCGGATGAAATGCTTGATCATCTCCTCGGCGACTTCGAAGTCGGCGATCACGCCGTCTCGCAGCGGCCGGCTCGCGGTGATGTAACCGGGCGTGCGGCCAAGCATCTGCTTGGCTTCCTCGCCGACGGCCACCACCTGTTTCTTGCCGCGAACATCGGCGATGGCCACGACCGACGGTTCAGCCAGCACGATCCCGCGGCCTTTGACATAGACAAGCGTGTTGGCGGTACCGAGGTCGATGGCCATGTCGGCTGACATGAAGCCGAGCACCCGGGAGAACATCAAATTGGTGCCTTTATGTGCAATGAGCGGAAGCCTCTGGGCTTAGCCCCGCTTCCCCTCGTTAACAAGAGGTTGAACGGCCCGCCCCGGAACCGCCCCATTCCGGCCATCGGATTTCCGCTGCCAGCCGGGATAGCCCACGCAAGTCACGCAAGGAGGACTTGTCCATGACCCGCAAGATCGCACTCGGACTGGCACTCGGCGGCCTGCTGGCAATACTGGCGGCCTGCGGCGAGGACCCCCTCACGCGCGGTGTAACCGGCGGCCTGATGGGCGCCGGCGCCGGTGCAGGCGTGGCCGCGCTGACCCATGGCAAGCCCGCGACCGGCGCGCTGATCGGCGGCGGCATCGGTGCGGTCGGCGGCGCCGTCACGTCGCGCTGACCGATCGGAGCTGGTAGCCCTATCTGGCGTCGAGCCGTTAACTCTGGCTGCCGTCCGATCAGCGCGACCCGCGCGGCGGCCCGCAGGTCCACAAGACCCGCCCCACGACACGGACGTCGCCAACCCCGGCCGACGGGATCTGCTCGGCCTCATACGCGGCATTGTCGCTGATCAAAGTCAAACTGCCATCGAGCTTTGGCTGAACTCGCTTGACCAGGCGTTCACCGGCCACCTCGAGCACGTAAATGCCAAAGCTGCGGAACCGATCTTCCGACGCATCGACCAACAGCAGGTCGCCGGCCTGGATGCCTGGCATCATTGACTCGCCCACGGCCGTCTCCACCACCAGACGGTCCGGATCGATGCCGAATTCGGCACGGATCCAGTCACGACGGAATGCGATGAACGCGGCGGGATTGGGCGACGCGGGCGATTCCGCGCCGGCCGCCGCCGCCTCCGGACGCCGCGGCAGCAGGAGATAGTCCCCATCGGCAATACCGCCGGACGCGGATAAGTCGGATGGGGACTTCCGCAAGGCCCTTCAGCCGCGGCTCGGGGCCTTCGCCACCGGCTAGCCAACCCACACTGACCCCGGCGGCCTGTGCCAGGGCAACCAACCGTTCGCGGCTTGGCTCAGCTTCACCGCGCAGCCATTTGCGGAAGGCAGAAGGCGACACCCCCGTCGCCCTCGCCAGCCGATCCGCGCTCGGCCAATGGCGCAGGACAGACTGCAGCCGGCCGATGAATGCGCCCCTCTCGGCGGTGCCCGGGACAGGCCAGGTCTTAGCAGGATCGCTTCGGCGTGACATTCGTCATCCACTACCCAAAGTCTCGCCACTTTCGGGACAAGGTATCGACCAGTTCGGCTCGTTCAGGCGCTCGACCAGACCACTTACCCACCCAGGTTCTGTAGAGAGAATTGGCATGAATGCAAGAGACGGGGCCGAGAGCATCCAGCCTGGCGCTACCGACTGGCATCCGGCCGACGTGCTCGCCGCTCTCAAGAAGCGTGGGCACAGCCTGTCCGGCCTGTCCGTCGCGAATGGATATCACCCGACCGCCGCCGGCAAGGCGCTCAAGCAACCGTGGCCCGCGATGGAACAGCTGCTGGCCGAAGCAATCGGCACCGCGCCACAGGAGATCTGGCCGAGCCGGTATGATACCGAGGGCAGTCCGCGGCGGCGCGCGAAATCGTGATGGCGTACGATGTGACGCTTGCAGCCCCCCTCGACCCCACTCAGAGACCCGTAATCCCTGGCAGGTGATCTTACGGCACAGGCACGACGCCATGCCCGAGGCGGCACAGCACAATAGTCGGAAAGCCCGAGTTGGCTCATCACTTTGCGACAGCATGTCCCCTCGGCCCATCGCAGACTTTTTCATTGGTCGTTAAGACACGAGGCAGGAACGTGAGTCGTGCCCCTCGGGTTCAATCGTGACCTTTGATCATAAGATGGCCGCAAACATGACGAATAAAGAACTTTCAGCTCACAATGAAATCTCCGATCACGCAGTTGGCATGGTGGTGGATGACGACGCACTGGTCCGTGAATCGGTCGCCGAGATCCTCGAGGAACTCTGCGAACAGGTCTACCGCGCGTCGGACGGTCAGGAAGGACTGGAGCTGCTCGAGCAACATCCCGACATTTCCCTCATTGTCACCGATATCGCGATGCCGCGTCTCGACGGCATCGCCTTCGCCTCGCAGGCACGCCGGCTGCGGCCGGAACTCAAGGTGCTGTTCGTCAGCGGAATGCAGCGGCCGCCCGCCAGCGAGGAGTTCCTGGCCAAGCCCTTCCGGGCCCGCGCCCTCGTCTCAGCGCTCCAGCAACTGATGGACGTGCACTAACGCCTTACGGCGCGACTTCGTCGGCCGGAACCACGCTCTGGATGGTCGCCAACAGCGCCGTCAGGCTGAACGGCTTCTGGATGCACGGGCGCAGGCCGGGCACGCGATCCATCATGTCGGGATGGCCCGACATCAGGATCACCGGTACACCGACATCGTCGGCCAGCGGCACCAGCCGCGGATCGAGCCCGCCGGGCAGCGTGCAGTCCAGCAGCATCGCGTGGATCCCGCCCGCCCGCAGGCGCTCCATCGCGGCCGCCGCCGTCTCGGCGCAGCTCGTGTCATAGATCCCGTCGAGCGCATCCACCACGACTTCGGAGACCAGTGGATCGTCCTCGACGACGAGAATTCGCTTTTGCGGACTGCTCTCCATAGCAACCTCGAACCTTTAGTGGTGTCACAGGCCTTTGAGCAGGATATGACGCATTCGGCGATCCGGAAAGTTTACAATCCGCCGGAACTTCTGGATCGCGGGTTATTTATACAACCTGGCCATGGCTATTCTCGATATAGAATTCCCTACGGCCGTACTTCCCGCCCCAGCGCCTCCTCGTAGACCCGGATCACCGAACTGCTGTCGTCGCCGCCCATACCCCTGGCGCGCGCGATGCGCATCAGGTTCATCACCTGCGGCGCTATCATTCCAGGCACGCCAAGCTCATCGGCCAGTTCCAGCGCGAGCCTTAAATCCTTGTGCGCAAGGTTGAGCGCGAAGGTCGCATCGAACTCGCGCTTGAACGCCTTCTCGGAGATGTTGCGGAACGCCGAGGAGTTGCCGCTGGCATTGCTGATCACCTGTTGCAGCTTGCGCAGGTCGATCCCCGCCATGGTGCCGATCATCAGCGCCTCGGCGGCAGCCGCCGCATTGCAGAACGCCAGCATGTTGTTGACCAGCTTGGCGACCGAGCCCATGCCGATCTCACCGACATGCACCACCTCGCCGCTGAACGACTTCAGCAGCGGAAGCTGTGCATCGAACGCCGCGGCATCGCCGCCCACCATGATGACGATCGTACCGTCGGTCGCGCGCGGCACGCCGCCCGATACCGGAGCCTCCAGCATCTGGATGCCCTTGGCGCGCATCCCTTCGTGGACCCGCCGCGCGGTCGCCGGCGAGTTGGTGGAGAGGTCGATATAGACAGTGCCCGGCCTGGCACTCTCCGCAATGCCGCCGGAGCCGAGTGCTACCTCCTCGACATTGCGCGGCATCGGCAGCGAGGTCAGCACCACGTCGCAGGCGGATGCGACCTGAGCCACCGATGTACCGGCCGTCGCGCCGAGATCGGTGCAGGCCTTGATCGCCGCCGGATTGAGATCGAACACGACCACGTCGTGGTTGGTGTTGCGGATGATGTTGCGGCACATGGGGCCGCCCATGTTCCCGACGCCGATGAAGCCGACCTTCACTGCCGTTCCCCTCCTGGTTCAACGGCGCCAGCATGCCCCAACGCGCGGCTTGCGGAAACCACCGCGCTGGAGGACGCTGGCCCCACAGGAGGATTGGACCATGGCAAACATCCGCGCTCGCCTCGCCCACATGGGCATCTACGTTCAGGACCGCGAGAAGATGGAGCGGTTCTACACCGAGGTACTCGGCCTGATGGTCACCGACCGAGGCCAGGGACGCGCAGGGATGCACCTCACCTTCATGAGCGGCAATCCGCAGAACCACCATCAGGTCGTGCTGGTGACGGGGCGGCCCGATACGTCCGGCTTCAACCCGATCCAGCAGATCTCGTTCATGGTGGACTCGCTCGCCGATCTGCGCGAGGTGCACAATCGCGCGCTCTCGCTCGGCGCCACCGAGATGCGCCCGGTGACCCACGGCAACGCCTGGTCGGTCTACTTCAAGGATCCGGAAGGCAACACGATGGAGGCGTATCTCGACACGCCGTTCCACGTGCCGCAGCCCCATGGCAAGCCGCTCGATCTCGCCAAATCGGACGAGCAGATCCTGCGTGAGACCGAGGATGCGTGCCGGCAGGACCCTGGCTTCATGCCGATCGAGCAGTTCAAGAGCCAGATGGCCGCGCGCCTCGCCGCGGGCGCGTAGCGCCAGGCCGCCCGATCTCTGTCGTCGCGAGGAGCACAGCGGGGAGGTAATCCCGCGCGTGCCCCCCTGGCGATCCCGCTCAATCGCGCCTTTGCTCGATCGGTTCCCGTTCGACCAACTCGGCCGTTGCGTTCGGCACCGTCGGCAATTCGCCGAGCAGGGACTTCACCCCTGCGATCAGGGTGTCGCGGCGGAACGGCTTCACCAGTATCGCTGTCTGCGGAGGCAGTTCGGCCAGTCCGTCGGCATTCGGATACCCGGTGATCACCAACGCCTTGAGGTGCGGCCGGATCTGCGATGCCTGCACGATCAACTCGACTCCGGACAGTCCCGGCATCGCAAAGTCGGTCACCACGACATCGATTTCGTGGATCGCTCGCGATCAACCGCAGCGCTTCGTCGCCGTTGGCAGCCCGGTGGACCGAAAAGCCCTCCTTCACCAGGAAGGCACCGACGGTCACCAGCACATCGGCGACGTCGTCCACCACCAGGACATGCCGCGCGGTATCACGCGACCCCTCGGCGCTCTGCGCGTTGCCCTGCTGCGCCGCCACGGGTTTGGTTTTCGTGGGAGCCAGCCCGTAGGCCATCAGCAGATAGGCAAGCCGCCTGGCCGCGGACTGAATGACCGGATGCTGTCTGGTCTCCGCAAGCACGAAATGCCTGCCGACCGCTCCGCTCGCCATCACCAGGGCTTCAGCCGAGGGCTCGCCCATCGGCTGCTCGGACCCGCGCAAGACCGCGGACTGCGTCACGCCGCCGGGACGCGATGCGACGGCCTCGTTGGTGTCGTTCGCCTCATGGCCACGGCGGTCCGCCAGCGCGCCGTAGCGCGCAGCGAGTGCCGTCAGTCCCTGCGCGTCAGCTTCGGTCCTGGCGGTTGCCGCCATACGGCGAAACTCAACGGCGCGCGCTTGCAGTTCCCTCACGGTATACTGTGACAGCGGAACGTGAGCCCTCTTGGCAGTATCGCACTGCATTTTCTGTGCATCCCATAACCAACCTGTGAAGCCGCAGCCGGTTCGCTGGAATGCAAAACCCTAAGCGCACCATTCTAAGAAATGGTTACTCAGTGTCTTGATCGGGTTCAAAGTCAGATTGCGCGACAATCAACTGCTGCCATCCCGCAATGGCATTCAACTGACACGCTACTTCGATCAGTACAATGCCATCGTCTGCTGGTGACAGAGGCGTGCGTCGCGACACGCGAACTCCAACAGCTCGCCGGCCACCTCCGTAAGGCGCGCGCTCATCGATGGGTCGGCCAAGGTCAACGCAAGACACTGAGTTTCGGCGTGCAGGCCGAGCAGATCGTCGTCCAATGTCTGATCTTCCATAGGCGTGCCCCCAACAGGAATGCCACCGTAATCGTACATCCGAAGCGGAGTCGTTGATCCAGATCAACGACCCCTGACGCGTCCGCACCTCTGAGGTCGCTTCACGACCACGCTGTCATTTGCCAGGAGCGCAGCGGCGAAGCAATTTTATTCGATGGAGCGAACTGATGACCGGGACCGCTTCGTCGCTATTCTTGTCGCGATGATAGCACATACGTTTCGGGTTCTGTGAACCCGGATAGGCCGGCTTCGCGCGAGCACCGTATCTCCTCCCGCACCGGGGCTAGCTAGTGCGTGATGACCGGAGGCGGAATCGCCGGAGGTCTGAATCACGCGATCGAACAAAGACATGGCGCGGAATGAGCGCGCCTTTCATTACTCGTCCTCCGCTAATCGGCGGGCGCCCCACCGATCGCCGCAAGGTAACGCCTGACCGATACGGCAAGCGCCGCCTTGCCGCCAGCCGGTACGATCCTATCCCACCAGCCGCCATAGACCGGATCGAACGGCCACGCCTCCAGCACATCGGCAATGTGCTGCACGGAGCCCGCATCCAGCGGGATCAGGTTCGGATAGCTGCGCATGAAACTGAGATTGCCGTCCGGCGTCACGGTCGCGATATCGCCGGACAACAGCGCGCCCTTGCCATCGGCGCCATCCGCCCAATGCAGCACGGTCCCTCCGGCGAAGTGGCCGCCACAGCGCAGCAGCGTCACGCCCGGAGCGATTTCCCGCGCCTCTCCCTCCCACGGCACGACAGCCGGATCGGGCCGCATCACCCATTCGCGGTCCGCCGCATGCAGGTGTATGGGGACCCCGCCGAAAGCCCGGCTCCATTCGACCATCGAGGCGTAGAAGTGCGGATGCGAGATCGCGATCGCACTGATGCCGCCCAGCGCGCGCACGATCTCCACGGTCGCATCATCGATGAAGCTGATGCAGTCCCACAGGACATTGCCCGCCGCGGTGCGCAACAGCAGCGCACGCTGGCCTATGGCGAACGCGGGCATGGTGCCGATGCCGATCAATCCGGGCTCATGCCGGCGGAAGGCGTTGAAATGCGTCCGCCGCAGCGCCGCCAGCGTGGTCCATGCCTGGCCGAGCCGGTTCTCGTATTGCCGCGGCTCGCGACAGATCGTGCATGCGGCGGGAACTTTGTCCGCCTCTGGGTATTGCGTCCCGCATGTGATGCAAATGTAGGCCGGCATGCTCGCCTCCTCGCCGCGATGGCGCAGCCTATCGCCCGGCTCGCCGACTGGCGACGCCGCCGGGTTCGACGATGCGCCGCCTACGTGTCACTGTTGCGCCAATGACGGACGCCCCACGCAAAACGCCGACCCCCGACAGGACACACGACGACAGCACCAGCGCCTCCAGCTGGCAGGTCACACTCTGGGCCATGGTGGGCATTCAGTTCATCATGACAATGTCGTTCAGCTTCCTCAGCCCGATCATGCCGCTGTTTCTGCCGAAGCTCGGTGTCACCACCGAGGCGGGCATCGATCTGTGGTCCGGCATACTGAACGGCTCCACCTCGTTCGTCGCCGCCTTCACCTCACCGCTTTGGGGCAGGCTCGCCGACCGCTACGGGCGCAAACCGATGCTGATCCGCTCGAGTTGCGCCATCGCGATCTTCACCGCATTCATGGGAGCGTCGCAGAACGTCTGGCAGTTCTTCGCCGCCCGCGCGCTGATGGGCGTGTTCGCCGGCTTCTCCTCCACTGCCATGGCGCTCGTGGCGAGCCAGGTGCCGGAGCAGCGCCTCGGCTACGCACTCGGCTGGCTCAGCACCGGCCAACTGGTCGGCTCGCTGGTCGGGCCGGTAATCGGCGGCGTGCTCGCCGACATCACCGGCAGCTACCGCATCCCGTTCTACTGCACCTCCGGCGTCACCTTCGCCGCAGTCTTCCTGGTGTGGCGTGGCGTGCACGAACGCTTCGTTCGCCCGGACGCCTCGCATCAGCGGCGCTCCGGTCTGCGCGGCCTCGCGCTCATGATCGGTGCCGCCGGAATATTGCCGCTGTTCTTCGTGCTGTTCATGGCACAGTTCAGCACCCGCGCGGTGCAGCCCGTGGTGACGCTGTTCGTGCAGGAGATCGTCGGCAATCAGCCCAACCTGGCGACCCTCGGCGGGCTGGCGTTCTCCGTCACCGGGCTGGCCGGCATGATGGCCGTGCCGCTGCTCGGCAAACACAGCGACGAGATCGGCTACCGCCGCGTGCTGCTGATCTGCCTGCTCGGCGCCACGCTGACCAGTCTCCCGCAGGCTTTCGCCAACAGCTACTGGGTGTTCGCCGTCGAGCGCTTCGGCGTCGGCCTGTTCATCGGCGGCATCCTGCCGACCGCGAATGCGCTGATCGGGCGCATGGTAGACCGCGCCAACCGCGGCACGGTCTACGGCATGACAGCCTCTGCGACATTCCTCGGCAAC
>CAVPTU010000054.1:0-50550 GCA_963708565.1 uncultured Alphaproteobacteria bacterium | reverse complement strand
GCATTACAGTTGTGATTTTTTGATTGCGAAGCGGTTGGAACTCTGAATCTATGGGCCACCATGATTTGGAGATCATGGCATGGCGGTGGCATCGATCGAGGCGACGCTGGAGTTGTGGGCATCGTCGCTGCGAAGGGTGAAGAGCCTGATGCGTCCATTGTTTGCGCAAGAACGCGCGGCGGTGAACGCAGGATTATTCCTTGACGGGCTGCTTGGCGATGAGCGTCGCAAGACAGGATGGATGCGCGCCGAGGCCGCTGGTGATCCTGGGCCTTGGCGGCAGCAGGCGCTGTTAGGGCGCGATCGGTGGGACGCTGATGCGTTGCGCGACATGGTGCGCGAGTACGTCATGGAGCATCTCGCGGACGACGACGCAGTCCTGGTTGTCGATGAAACCGGGTTCCTCAAGCAGGGCAAGGCTTCGTGCGGCGTGGCGCGGCAGTACACGGGTTCCGCCGGCAAGATCACGAACTGCCAGATCGGCGTGTTTGCCACCTATGTATCGCGCCACGGCCATGCCTTTATCGACCGGGCGCTCTATTTGCCAAAAAGTTGGACCGATGATCCGGCGCGTTTGAAAGCCACATCCGTGCCAAGCGACGTGGTCTTTGCGACCAAGCCTCAGCTGGCAGCCAGGATGATCGAGCGCGCCATTGCCACTGCTGTGCCGTTCCGATGGGTAGCGGGCGACACTGTCTATGGCGTCGGCGATATCGAACGGGACCTACGCCGGGCCGGCAAGGGGTATGTGCTTGGCGTCCATGCCTCCCATGTCTTTCGGTCCTGGGGCAAGCCGCAGGCGATTGCCGGCGCCGCCGCAAAGATTGCCAAAGCGCTGGGAGCATCTGACTGGCAGCGTCTGTCAGCCGGGTCGGGCACCAAAGGACCAAGGTTGCATGACTGGTGCTACCTGGAACTGGCCGATCTCGGCGCGGGAGAGTTCAACGAGGAAAACCATGGCCTGTGGACACGTGGCTTGCTGATCAGGCGCAACATCGCAGATGGAGATCTCGCTTACTTCTCCACATGGTGCCCAGCTGGGACTCCGATCGACACGCTGGTCAGCGTCGAAGGCCATCGCTGGGCGATCGAGGACAGCTTCGAGACTGCCAAGAACGAGTTCGGTCTCGACCACAACGAGACCAGATCCTGGCATGGCTGGCATCGTCACGTCTCGCTCGTCATGCTTGGCTTTGCCATGATGGCCGCGATCCAGCACCTGGCTAACAAGTCGATACCCAAAAAAACACGCCGCTCCATTTCATCCGCTGGTCGATCCAGGAGATTCGACGCGTAGCGCAGCGCCTCGCGCGAAGACGCATCGATCCTGCCTACGTCATCGCATGGTCGCTCTGGCGGCGTGCACATCAGGCCGTCGCACAAATGTCTCATCTTAAGCAAAAATCACAACTGTAATGCTAGGGCCTGTCATCAATTAGCCGAACTCGGCCCGGCGGGGACCACGCGCACACCGTATTGGGCCGGTGAGTCCCGATTGCAACACCCACCCGCCAATCAGTGCCGGGTGATCGGCGACCGATTCCGGCGCGGCGGTTTCTTCAATTCATAGGGGGTCAGCTTGTGGGGGGCTGACCGATGCGGCGGTTCGGACTGCGTGACGATCAGTGGGAGCGGATCAAGCACCTGCTTCCGGGACGTGAAGGTTCGGTCGGGGTGACCGCAACCGACAATCGGCTGTTCGTCGAGGCCGTGCTCTATCGTTATCGTACCGGGATGCCGTGGCGCGATCTGCCGGAGCGGTTCGGTGACGGGGTAAAGGTCCACCTGCGGTTCAGCCGTTGGGCTAAAAGTGGTGTATGGGAGCGGGTGTTTCTGCATCTCGCGGCAGACGCCGACAACGAATATGCGATGATCGACAGCACCATTGTGCGCGCCCACCAGCATAGCGCCGGCGCCCAAAAAAAGCTGGCGAGGATCAAGCCATCGGGCGCTCGCGCGGCGGATTGAGCACCAAGATCCACGCCCTGGTCGACGCGCTGGGCAACCCGATCGGCTTCTTCCTGACCGGCGGCGAGGCACACGACCTTCTCGGGGCTGACCGCCTGCTGCCCACGATGGAGGCTGATATGCTGATCGCCGACAAGGCGTTCGACGCCGACGCGCGGGTACTTGAGCCGCTGGCAGCCGCTGGTAAGACTGCGGTGATCCCGCCACGGGCCAACCGGTCCTCGCCGCGCGACTACGACCGAGAGCTCTATGCGGCGCGCCATTTGATCGAGAACTTCTTCGCCAAGATCAAACAGTTTCGCGCGATCGCCACCCGCTACGAGAAGACCGCGCGGAACTTCCTCGCTGCCGTCCAACTCGTCGCCAGCATCGTTTGGCTCAATTGATGACAGGCCCTAGCATTACAGTTGTGATTTTTTGATTGCGAAGCGGTTGGAACTCTGAATCTATGGGCCACCATGATTCGGAGATCATGGCATGGCGGTGGCATCGATCGAGGCGACGCTGGAGTTGTGGGCATCGTCGCTGCGAAGGGTGAAGAGCCTGATGCGTCCATTGTTTGCGCAAGAACGCGCGGCGGTGAACGCAGGATTATTCCTTGACGGGCTGCTTGGCGATGAGCGTCGCAAGACAGGATGGATGCGCGCCGAGGCCGCTGGTGATCCTGGGCCTTGGCGGCAGCAGGCGCTGTTAGGGCGCGATCGGTGGGACGCTGATGCGTTGCGCGACATGGTGCGCGAGTACGTCATGGAGCATCTCGCGGACGACGACGCAGTCCTGGTTGTCGATGAAACCGGGTTCCTCAAGCAGGGCAAGGCTTCGTGCGGCGTGGCGCGGCAGTACACGGGTTCCGCCGGCAAGATCACGAACTGCCAGATCGGCGTGTTTGCCACCTATGTATCGCGCCACGGCCATGCCTTTATCGACCGGGCGCTCTATTTGCCAAAAAGTTGGACCGATGATCCGGCGCGTTTGAAAGCCACATCCGTGCCAAGCGACGTGGTCTTTGCGACCAAGCCTCAGCTGGCAGCCAGGATGATCGAGCGCGCCATTGCCACTGCTGTGCCGTTCCGATGGGTAGCGGGCGACACTGTCTATGGCGTCGGCGATATCGAACGGGACCTACGCCGGGCCGGCAAGGGGTATGTGCTTGGCGTCCATGCCTCCCATGTCTTTCGGTCCTGGGGCAAGCCGCAGGCGATTGCCGGCGCCGCCGCAAAGATTGCCAAAGCGCTGGGAGCATCTGACTGGCAGCGTCTGTCAGCCGGGTCGGGCACCAAAGGACCAAGGTTGCATGACTGGTGCTACCTGGAACTGGCCGATCTCGGCGCGGGAGAGTTCAACGAGGAAAACCATGGCCTGTGGACACGTGGCTTGCTGATCAGGCGCAACATCGCAGATGGAGATCTCGCTTACTTCTCCACATGGTGCCCAGCTGGGAACTCCGATCGACACGCTGGTCAGCGTCGAAGGCCATCGCTGGGCGATCGAGGACAGCTTCGAGACTGCCAAGAACGAGTTCGGTCTCGACCACAACGAGACCAGATCCTGGCATGGCTGGCATCGTCACGTCTCGCTCGTCATGCTTGGCTTTGCCATGATGGCCGCGATCCAGCACCTGGCTAACAAGTCGATACCCAAAAAAACACGCCGCTCCATTTCATCCGCTGGTCGATCCAGGAGATTCGACGCGTAGCGCAGCGCCTCGCGCGAAGACGCATCGATCCTGCCTACGTCATCGCATGGTCGCTCTGGCGGCGTGCACATCAGGCCGTCGCACAAATGTCTCATCTTAAGCAAAAATCACAACTGTAATGCTAGACGACGAGTTTGCCGCAAGAGATGCAGAAATTTCTTGGAAACTCGTTGACGATTTGCTGAAGTATCAACCCAAATCATTCGGCGCATCAGGTGAACCCGCAGCATATAAACGTTGGGAAGGTACCATTTTGTGAAGGATGCGTGCCGCGGAGACGGTAGACGATGGCACCTTCGCTGCACTACGAGCGGACTTCATAGACGCCACCAACAATGAGTGCAGTAGTAGTTATTACTGACTGCGCGGCAGCGGTGTAGTTTCAGATGACCTCGGAGACGTGTGGTTCAGGCATCAGACGACTCCATGCGTTACGTTACAGCGCGCCGGCCATATGTCGAACTCACTTGGGGCCGCGAATTAGGCCAGCAGAGCTGCCGCTTTGATCCAGGTCAAAGCCGGCAGGGACTGAACCGGTGCAGATGTCCCCCCGGAACAACCAACCGAGGGAATTCGGGATATGAGCGTCACGCATCCCAGCGCAGACTTCGCACCCGTCAAGCGCCACGACTTCGCGAGCGAGCATCCGCAGCTGGCGCCGTTCCTGGTCGCGGTCGCGATCTTTGCGGTGTCGGCGGTCGTGGCGCTGATGTTCACCGGCCTGCCTGCCTAGGCAGGCAGGAGCGCTACTCCGCCGCCGGACGCGCCGGTACCGGCACCGTGTTCGGACCGAACCGCTCGCGATATGGCGTGGTATCGATCTCTTCGAGTTCGATCTCGCGTGCAAGCACGCGTCGCTTCCATTCCTGGTGCGCCGCTTCGTCGGCGTGGAATTCCGGCATCACCTCACGCGCGAACAGCTCCAGGCTTTCGCAGATATGCTGGTGCGAGTTCTTGCCCGCCTGATTGAGCAGGATCACCTGGTCGATGTTCGAGGTGAGGAACCGCCGCAGCTTGCGCCGCAGGGTCTCCGGCGAGCCGATCAGCCCGCCCGAGATCGCGCGCGCCGCCGCCTCGGGGTTCTCGCGCTTCCACTTGTTGTATTCGTCCCACATGTTGACGGTGTAGGGATTCGGCCGCTTGCGCCCTGAACTCGACCCGTAATAGCGCAGCGCGAACTGGAAGAACGTCGCGCCATCCGCGCGGCGCCGCGCCTCCTCATCGGTTTCGGCGCACATGAAGTAGCTGACCAGCGCGATGTTCGGATTGGTCTGATAGTCGCACAGCTTCTCCTGCTGCCTGACGAACGCGTTGTAGTAGGCGTGCACCCAGGCATGCGCGGCATCGGCGCTCAGGAACTGGAAGCCCAGCGCGCCCAGACCACGGCGCCCGGCCATCTCGATCGTCTCTAGCTGCGAACACGCGACCCACAGCGGCGGGTGCGGCTTCTGCACCGGCTTCGGCAGCACGTTGCGCATCGGCATCTTGTGCCACTTGGTGTCGAGCTCGACGCCGCGGTCCTGGAACATCGGGATGATGCAGCGGAGCGCGTCTTCCCAGACCTCCCGCTTGGTCTCCATGTCGCGGTCGAAGCCGCCGAGTTCGGTGATCGACGCGGACTCGCCGGTGCCCATCTCGACGCGGCCGTTGGACACGAGGTCGAGTGCCGCGATGCGTTCGGCGATGCGCTGCGGCGGGTTGGTGGTGAGCTGCACGATGCCATGGCCGAGACGGATGTTCTTGGTGCGCTGGCTGGCGGCACCGAGGAACACTTCGGGCGCGGGCGAATGCGAGTACTCTTCGAGGAAGTGATGCTCGACCTCCCACGCGTAGTCGTAGCCGAGCCGGTCTGCCAGCTCCACCTGATCGAGCGCATTCTGGTAGAGCTGCCTCTCGTCGTCCGGCCCCCACGGGCGCGGCAGTTGCAGCTCGTAGAAGATGCCGAATTTCATGTCGTCCCCTCGGGGCTTTCCCCAGACCTACTGGCGAGTATCCCGCCGGAGGCGGGGCGCAGTGTCAAGCCGCCCGGCTCACGCCGCCGGCGTCAGCTCCGCCGCGAGCGATGGCAGCAGTTCCGCCACGGTCGGATGAATGTGCATGGCCCGTTGCAGCACCGTGGAAGACGCGCCGGCATACATCAGGTCGAGGATGCAGTGGATGACCTCATCGCCGCCCGTGCCGAGGATTGCGGCCCCGAGGATCCTGCGGGTCTCGCCATCGACGACAAGCTTCATCAGTCCGGCGGTCTCGGCTTTCTCGATCGCCCGTGCAACGTCCGCCATCGCCATGCTGGCGACCAGCACGCTGCGGCCGGACTGCCGTGCCTCGGTCTCGGTCATCCCCGCTCGCCCGAGCGGAGGATCGGTGTAGAGCGCATAGGCGGCGATGCGGTCATTCACCGTCCGGGCTTCGCCATCCAGCAGATTGGCGGCGACGATCTCGAAGTCGTTGTACGCCGTATGGGTGAATGCGCCACGACCGTTGCAATCGCCGAGTGCCCAGATGCCCGGCACATTGGTGCGCAAATTCTCGTCCACGGTGATGAAGCCGTGCGCATCCAGCGCGACGCCAGCGCGTTCGAGGCCCAGGTCATCGGTGTTCGGGCGCCGTCCGGTCGCGAGCAGCAGGTGCGAGCCCTCGATCGACATGTGTGTCTCACCGCCGGTCAGACTGAGCGCCACGCCTTGCTGCGACGGCGAGACCGCCACGTCACGGACGGCGCAGATGACGCGCACGCCTTCGCTCTCCAGGATCCCCTGGATGGCTGTCGAGATCTCCGCGTCCTCGCGCGGCACCAACCGAGGTGCTGCTTCCAGCACCGAGACCTCGGCGCCGAAGCGGCGGAAGATCTGCGCGAACTCCAGTCCGACGTAGCTGCCGCCGAGTATGACCAGATGACGCGGCACGGCATCGAGGCCGAGTATTGTGGAGTTCACGAAATAGGGCACGCTGTCGATGCCGGGCAGCGCGGGCACCGCGGCCCTGCCGCCGACATTGAGGAAGATCCGCGACGCGGCCAGCCGTTCGCCGCCAATTTCGAGCTCGTGCGGGGCGACGAAGCGCGCGTGGCCCCGATGCACGGTGCAGTTCTCAGTGGCGCGCAAGGATGCCTCGGTCGCAGCGCTCCACGACGCGACGATCGCGTCCTTTCGCTGTTTCACCCGCGCCATGTCCACTGTGACGCCGCCGCCGACCACGACACCGAACTCCGCGCCCCGTCGTGCCATGTGCGCGGCATAGGCGCTGGCGACCAGCGTCTTGGTGGGCGTACAGCCGGTGTTGATGCATGTCCCGCCGAATGCGCCGCGTTCGACGATCGCGACGCGTTGCCCTGCGCCGGCGAGACGCTTGGCGAGCGATGGTCCGGCCTGGCCGCTGCCGATGATGATCGCGTCGTATGTCTGCATCGCGGCTCCTCCCGTTGGTGGATCACCATGCCGGGCCGCAAGTCTCTCGGTCATGCGATCGATCGCAGCTCACGAGAGATTGTAGCGTCTCCATTTGTGTCGGCGGCTCGGTCGGCAAGTAGTTGCGTCGGACGCCGGCCCGGCCGGTGTCCACCAGATGCCAGGTACAGCATATCCGAAATGTAGCCCGTGCAGAGACCGATCGCGCGCGCGAAGGTGGCGTCATTTCTGTCCGTGCTGCGCACCTGTACAAGGTCCTGAAATGTGCCGATGTTGTGGGCCGGAATGCCTGCCTGCAACGTCGGCCCGAGCGTTCCCGCGCCCGTGGTCGTCTGCGCACTTCCGCGCGCCGCTGTTGCAAGCACGGCGAGGGATTACATGGTCACGCGACGCTTGGTGCACCGTTACGTCAATGCGAATCCGCAAGGAACGCATCCGGGTTGCAGCCACCGTGGCGGCATCGTGCAACTTTGGGCTGCCGCGCTACGATACCGTGCAGTGGGGGCCAGGAGGTCAACCAATGCCGTCAGCGAGCCGGTCGAAAGCAGTGCGCGTCGCCGCAATATCGCCCCTGCACGCCGGCCTGGTCGCGCTGGCCTTGCTCGCACGTCCTGCCCTGGCAGCGCCTCCGCCCGACGCCGATCCCGCACTCGCACCGTGGTTCAACAGCCTGCGTCAGCCGTGGACCAACGCGCTGTGCTGCTCGCTGGCCGATTGCAGGCCGGTCGATTCGCGACTTAACGATGGTCACTACGAGGCGCTGATCGAAGGCGAATGGCGCCGGGTGCCGGATCACCTCATCTTAAATCGCAACGACAATCCCACCGGCCGCGCGATCGTCTGCTGGACGCCGCAGGTTGGCATCCTGTGCTTCGTGCGCGCGCCGGAGAGCTAGCCGTTCGCGAAATACCCCGTGTCCTCCGGCCGCGGCTGCCAGGCCGGATTGCTCGGCCAGTCCTTGGTGCGCGCAGCGAAATCGGTGCCGTAGCGTACGCGGAACAGCACCGTGCGCGTAGAGCCGTTGGTATATTCATGCAGTTCGCCGGGCGGATGCACGACCAGGGAGCCGGGCTTGATGTGCATGCTGCCCTCGGGCGTGCGCATGACGCCGCCTCCTTCGAGGCACAGGTAGATTTCGGTCGCGTTGGGATGCAGGTGGTTAGGGCTGACCTGCCCCGGCTCCCAGCAGGCGATGGTCACATCGCCCGCTTCGATCGTCCCGAGCACCTTCTCGACGTGCCGCGCCGGATTGAACACTTGTTCCTTGTCGAGATCGAATGCCTGCATCGTTTCATCCTTCTCACACCCTGGGATGCGCCTTGCGCCACACCTCAACCAGCCGCGTCTCATCCACCGCCGTGTAGCGCTGGGTGGTGGACAGGCTGGCATGTCCGAGCAGGTCCTGAATTCGAGCGCAGGTCGGCGCCGCCCGCCAGCAGGTGCGTCGCGAACGAATGCCGCAATGCGTGCGGTGTCGCGTGCTCGGGCAGACCGTACAGCCGACGGAAATGCCGCAGCGTGCGCTGCGCCACCGCGGGATCGAGGCGCCCGCCACGAGCGCCGATAAACAGCGGGCTGTCGGGCTGCCGGCGGGGATGCAGCGCCAGCCAGGCGGCGACCGCTTCGCGTACCGCCGGCAACACCGGCACGATGCGCTCCTTGCCGCCCTTGCCAACCACGCGCAGCGTCGTCTCTGGCGCGTCGCGGACATCGAGGGCCAGCGCCTCGGCAATCCGCAGGCCGCAGCCGTACAGCAAAGTGAACAACGCCGTATCGCGTGCCTGCATCGCGGCGGCATCCGACATCTCGCCGATCCGCTCGGTGACCTCGCACGCCTGTGCACTCGCCAAAGCGCGCGGCACCGGCGGCTTGCGACGTGGCGTGGCGATCAGCTTCAGCGCGGGATTGTCCACGCCGTGCCTGCGTGCCAGGAAGCGAAAGAAGCTGCGTACCGCTGACAGGTGTCTCGCGCGGGTGGCGTTGCCCGCGCCCTCCGCGGCCTCGTGCGCCAGCCAGGCGCGCAGATCGGCCTGCCGCAGCGCGGCGAGCGCCGCCAGATCGGGTTCGCCGCCGAGGTGCTGCGTCAGGAACCCGAGGAATCCCGCGATGTCCGCGCCGTAGGCCGCCACCGTCAGCCTGGCCCCGTGGCGCTCCTGTCCGAGCCATTCGAGGAAGGCCTGCCGTGCCGCCTCTGCGGTCACAGGTTCAGCGGCCGAGTGCCGCGGCCACCGCGCGGCCGAGGAAGCCGAGAGGGCCGGCCCCCCGCGCAGGCTCCAGCATGTGCCGGTCGCGCGTCAGCAGTGCGAGCAGTGCCGCAGGCCCAGCGCCCGGCACACGCACCAGAGCGTCGTGGCGCGCCAACCCCGCCGCCTCGGCGTGCAGCAGGCGAGCATCGGAGGGCGCGTCGCGAAATACCACCTGCCGGCCGTCCAGCAGTTGCGAAACCGTGCCGGCCGGCAAACGGCGGGCGCCCGAATGCTCCGCCTCGATGCAGAGATGCGCCGCGTCGACGGCCAGGAGGCCGGGCATTTCAGCGCTTACGCACTCGGCTGGATCAGCGGCGCGAAACAAGGCCAGCACCGCATCCTGGACCCGGGCGGCGAGGCCGGCGGTCGCCCGCCCGGCCGCCAGCAGGGTGTCGGCGCGCTCGCGCTGAACGCGCAGCAGCGCAGCCATATGGTCAGCCACGCCGTCGCCATGCAGGCGCACCGGCGGCTCCAGCACCCGATACAGCTCTGGATGCTCGGCCAGCCAGGCGGGATTCGCACGCAGGAATGCCTCCACGAAGGCTGCGTCGGCTCCCTCTGCCCCCGGGCCTTCGGCTCGGGTCGGCGCTTCCCTGCCTGGCAGATTCATATGCGGCGGATCAGGCGATCTGCTGACCGGTCTTGGCCCAGTCGGCGAGGAACGCCGCGAGGCCCTTGTCGGTCAGCGGGTGGTTGAACAACTGGCGCAAAATCGCCGGGGGCACCGTGACAATGTGCGCACCCAGCTTGGCGGCCTCCACCACATGCGTCGGATTGCGCACGGAGGCGACCAGCACCTCGGTCTTGAAGTACGAATAGTTGCGGAAGATCGTGACGATATCGGCGATCAGGCCCATACCGTTCTCGCCCACGTCGTCCAGCCGGCCGATGAAGGGGCTGACGAACGTGGCGCCCGCCTTGGCCGCCAGGATCGCCTGGGCGGCGGAAAAGCACAGCGTCACGTTGACCATCGCGCCGTCGCCGGTCAGGCGGCGGCAGGCGCGCAGCCCGTCCGGCGTCAGCGGCACCTTCACCGCGATGTTCTTCGCGATACCGCGCAGCACACGGGCCTCGGCCATCATGCCGTCGAAGTCGGTTGCGGCGACCTCGGCGCTGACCGGGCCGGGAACGGCGGCGCAGATGTCCACCAGCACGTCCTGGAATTTCTTGCCGGTCTTCGCCATCAGCGAAGGATTGGTGGTGACGCCGTCGAGCAGGCCGCTGGCGGCAAGCGACCGGATCTCCGCTGTGTCGGCGGTATCGACGAAGAACTTCATGCCATCGCTCCGATTTGCGGCTACGCCTGGGTGCCAGGCGGAACTCCATGCGGATCATATAGGATGCGGGCCAGCGACCGGAAGCGAACGTCATATGACGCAAGGCGCGTGCCGGTCATGCTGCCCTATCCCCTGCCTGGCCCGTTCGATTACCGGGTTCCGCCCGGAATGGACCCTCAACCCGGCGACGTGGTCCTGGTTCCCCTGAACCGCCGCGAGGAAGTGGGGGTCGTGTGGGACTCGGAAGCCGACGCGGGCGTGCCGGACGGCAAGCTCAAGCCGCTGGCGGGCATGATCGACACGCCGCCGATGCGTCCCGCGCTCCGGCGGTTCATCGATTGGGTCGCCAGCTATAACCTTGCGCCGCCCGGCGAGGTGATGGCGATGGCGTTGCGCGTCGTCGCCCCCGGGATCGCCGCGCCACCGACCGGGTGGCGCCGCGCCGCGCCACTGCCGCCCGAGGCCCGGGTCACCGAGGCGCGGAGGAAGGTGCTCGACGCGCTGGCGCAACGTGAGCCGCGCGGCACGGCCGATCTGACGCGCGCGGCGGAGGTCGGGGCAGGCGTCGTGCGAGGGATGGCGGACGCCGGGTTGCTGGTGCCTGCGCTGCTGCCGGTCCAGCCCCCGTTTGCGATCCCGGACCCGGGGCATCCAGGCCAGGTTCTGGCGCCCGATCAGGCCGCCGCCGCCACCACGCTGCGGGACGCGGTGGCGGCTCGCGCGTTCAGCGTGACGCTGCTGGACGGGGTGACCGGCTCCGGCAAGACCGAGGTCTATCTGGAGGCGGTTGCGGAATGCCTGCGCCAGGGCCGTCAGGCGCTGGTGCTGCTGCCGGAGATCGCGCTGTCCTCGCAATGGCTGGAACGCTTCGAGCGCCGGTTCGGCGTCGCTCCCGCGGTGTGGCATTCGGATCTCACTTCGCGGGTGCGGCGGGTGACCTGGCACGCGGTGGCCGAAGGTGCCGCGCCGGTGGTGGTCGGCGCGCGGTCGGCGCTGTTCCTGCCATTCCCCGATCTCGGCCTGATCGTGGTCGACGAGGAGCATGAGACGGCGTTTAAGCAGGAGGAGGGCGTGGTCTACCACGCCCGCGACATGGCCGTGGTGCGCGCCCGGTTCTGCGCGGCGCCCGCGGTGCTGGTGTCGGCCACGCCATCGCTGGAGACGCTGGCCAACGTCGAGGCCGGCCGCTATCGGCGGATCACCCTGCCGACGCGGCACGGCGGCGCGGTGCTGCCCTCGGTGGCCGCGGTGGACATGCGCGCCGCGCCGCCCGAGCGGGGGCATTTCCTCGCCCCACCGCTGATCGCCGCGGTGCGAGACACTTTGGCGCGCGGTGAGCAGGCGATGCTGTTCCTCAACCGCCGCGGCTACGCGCCGCTGACGCTGTGCCGCCATTGCGGGCATCGCATGCAGTGTCCGAACTGCACCGCCTGGCTGGTGGAGCACCGCGTGCGCCGCGCGCTGCAATGCCACCATTGCGGCCACACCGTGCCGATCCCCGATGAGTGCCCGGCGTGTGGTGCGGCGAACAGCCTGGTGCCTGTCGGGCCGGGAGTGGAGCGCATCACCGAGGAGGCCGCGGCGTTGTTCCCCGACGCGCGACGGCTGGTGATGGCCTCCGATACGTTGCCCGGCCCTGATGCGGCGGCCGCGGCGGCGCATGCGATCGAGGCGCGCGAGGTGGACCTGATCATCGGCACCCAGATCGTCGCCAAGGGCTGGCACTTTCCGCACCTGACGCTGGTTGGCGTGGTGGACGCCGACCTGGGCCTCGCCGGTGGCGATCTGCGCGCGGCTGAGCGGACGGTGCAGCTGCTGCATCAGGTGGCCGGGCGCGCGGGTCGTGCCGAGGCGCCGGGGCGCGTGCTGCTCCAGACGTTCTCGCCCGAGCACCCGGTGATGCAGGCGCTGGTGGAGGCGGACCTTGCGGCGTTCATGGCGCGGGAGGCGGCGCAGCGGCGGCCGGGGCATTGGCCGCCGTATGGGCGGCTGGCGGCGCTGATCGTTTCCGCGGACAGCGCCCCGGCGGCGGATGCTCTGGCGCGCGATCTCGGGCGCGCGGCGCCGCACGGCGATGGGGTGCAGGTGCTGGGGCCGGCGCCGGCGCCGCTTTCGATCCTGCGTGGGCGGCACCGGCGCCGGTTATTGCTGAAGACGCGACGGGATGTCGCGGTGCAGCCGATCTTGCGCGCGTGGCTGGGGAAGGTGGCGGTGACGCGCGGGGCGCGGGTGGACGTGGACGTGGACCCGGTGTCGTTTCTGTAGGGCAAGCGGCGTCGGCTGTGCGACGTCCTGCCAGCATTCCATGTCATCCTGCTGGAATGCTTCTAGTACCTCTGCACAGAGGTTCTGGCCGGTTGCTCCTGGCTTGGTTCCAGGGGTGTGGAGGACCTGCGCATTCTGTGGATCGCGGGTCAGTCAACACTTCCGTAACAATCCGTTGGCAGCATCGCGAAGGAAGGACTCAAACGCAGATACAAGAAGATGCACGCGGAACACGCAGATGGGGACAAGCTGAATGATCTGTCGGGACGAGTGATCGGCTGCGCACTTACCGTGCTCAATACGCTTGGTGCCGGGTTCCTGGAAAAGGTCTATGAGAACGCCTTGGCAGCAAATCGCGCCTGGAGATCAAGCGCGTCGTCAATGGCCTGTGAACGACGCCGATCCATCTGCGTGTTCCGCGTGCATCTGCCTGCATCTGCGCGAGAATCCTTCTTGTTGCGCGGCACAACGGGACGGCAGCGAGGAAGTTCCGAGCGGTCTTCTCGTATCGGGTGGCGATCGCGCGAAACTGCTTGATCTTGGCAAAGAAGTTCTCGATCAGATGGCGCGCGCGAATTGATGACAGGCCCTAATGTTCGCCAATCTTCACCCCTGTGCCTCCGGCCGCGAAGACCAACGTGGTGATCTGGTAGTGGTTGAGTAAAAGATCGGCCGAACCGCCGCAGTCCTGCTGACCATCGCTGGTCCGCGTGCCGGCCCAATGAACCTGGAACCTGCGATCAGGTTTGAATTGCATCGCTTCAATCATCAGGCTCCCCCCAGACCTCTGCATCACCGGCACGTCAAGGGCGCAGCGCCGACGAGACGTGGCACCGATCGGATCGACCATGAGCACGGCCGTGCTGGTTGATGGTATCCTGGCGATCGGGAATGCGATGATATCGCCTATCTGCGGTCCCAGGTTATCCGCCAACCGTAACAGGCCAGCCGTTAGTGCTGTGGCGGCAACGATCACAGTGGCGATGGCCAACAGCACAAAGTGCAGTTCGGTCGAGTTGCTGTCATTGCTGGGTGTCATTGCAAACGGCTCCTCGGCTCGACCGGTCAGATGAACCTCCATCTTGGCCGCCGAGTTTGGCATCTCGGTCCGAGAAGTGCGGCAATCTTGGTTATTTAGGCAGATTAATGATCTGCATCAATAACGCGAAGCATAGACGCTGTCGTATTGGCCCGCACATGATTGGCCCACTGCAGATCTATCTGACGTAACCAACGACTGCTTGCGACTCGCGCGCTGACGCAGGCCGCCGGCACCAGCCGACTCGTTTCGCCGCAATAGCCTTACGGGAAACCACCAGCACAGCTCGAGGCAAATGAAATCAAGGGAGGTAAACCAGCATGTCACCATCGGCAGGAACCGTGCAACCGATCCCCTGGTGGAAGGAGCCTACCAGGGACCAATGGCACGCCTGGATCGCGGCGTGGTTGGGGTGGACGCTCGATTCGTTCGATTTCACGATCTTCCTGCTGCTCATGCTGCCCATCGCACAGTCATTCAACGTGCCGCTCACCGCCGTCACGGCGGTGTTCACCATCACACTCTGGCTGAGGCTGGTGGGCGCCACCGCGTCCGGCTGGCTCGCCGATCGCATCGGCCGCAAGAAGCCGCTGATGATCTCGATCGCATGGTTCTCGGTGTGCAATCTGCTCGCCGGCCTGGCGCCGAGCTTCGGGTTGCTGTTCCTGTTCCGCGCCCTGCTCGGGATTGGCATGGGAGCGGAGTGGCCGGTCGGCGCGGCACTGGCGATGGAAACCTGGCCACAACGCTCACGTGGTCTCATGGCTGGCGTGCTGCAATCGTCGTGGGGGCTTGGCGCCCTGCTGTCGAGCGCCGCCTATGGGCTGCTGTATGACGCGATCGGCTGGCGTGGCCTGCTGATACTCGGCGTGCTGCCGGCGCTGTTGGTCGTCTATGTCCGCCGCTACGTCAAAGAGCCGGAAATCTGGGCACAGAACCGCACGATCCAGCGGGAGCAGAGACGCGAAGTGCGGGCGCCGTTGCTGAACATCTTCAAAATGAATGCCCTGGGCAACACGCTGAATGCCTGTTGGTGGATGGCGAGCGGGTTCGTCATCGGCTACTCGATCGGCGGCCTCTTTCCCACCTATCTGCAAAAGGACTTGGGCCTGAGCCCGGGCCTGGTTGCGTTGCCCGTGATGTTGCAGAGCGTTCTGTTCTTCGTCTCCGGGTTCATCTGGGGTTGGGTCTCGGATCGCGTTGGCCGACGCTGGTCGATGATTCTGCCCGCGATCGCCGGTATCGCGATAACGCCGTTCTATCTGTTCACCAAGGACTACACGATGATTGTGGTGTTCTTCGGCCTTCAGGGCTTGTTTGCGGCGGGGGGCATCTATGGCCAAAATCCCAGCTACCTGTCTGAGCGGTTCCCAACCGAAGTGCGGGCGACGGCCGCAGGGTTCTGCTATCATCAGGGCGCCATCTTCGGAGGGCTCACCGCACCGATCATCGCCTTCTTCGCCATCAACTGGCATCTTGGCTTTGCCGTCCCAATGGCGATCGGAACTCTGGGCGGCCTGGTCAGCTTCATCGTGGCTCTGGCTCTCGGTCCAGAAACACGCGGCAAGCACCTCACCGCGGAACTTGGTGTGACAGCAAGCTGACCATGATGCGGGATACGCAGCAGCGAAGCTCCGTATCCCGTCGTCTTCGCCGCAATCACTCATCTACAGGAGGCGACCAGGTCACGGGGCGACTCTTTTCAGAGAAATATGATACGTGCAGGCAGGGTCCCTGACGTTGGCTTCGATACTGTCCCCGACGATCTTGCCGTCCCAGAACTGGACCACGGGTGGAAGACCGATCGTGGTTGTGCCGCTGAATGTTCCGTCGCCGGCCAAAGTTACCTGTCTGCCGCGTCCCAGTGAAAGCTTGCCGTTCAGCACGTTGAGGCGAAGCGTGCCGAGGACGCAATTCGGCGAACTTGACCCGCTGGCCTGACTTGACCCGACATAGGTGCCGTCCGGCATCCGACCTGGCTCGCTCCCGGTTGTCGACTGCGGCGGAGCGGCGTTAACCGGCGGGCGCGTTGCGGCATTATCCGGAGCGACCGTCGCAGTCTGTTTGGCAGGCGTTTCCGGTTGCCTGGGCAATGCCGCCAATCGCTCGCGCGCCCGGGAGGCTGCGGAACCGCCGTTCCTCTCCAGCAATTCGTAAAGGCGTCGCGCTCCGTCGTAATCATTCCTGTCGCGATAGAGATCGCCGAGCGCGAGCAATGCGTCCGAACTGGCCGGCGCGAATGTCAGCCCCAATTCGTACAACCGGATCGCGTCGCCAGACCGGCGCGATTGGCTTGCGGCGGCCGCCAGGGTGAACAGGCTCTTGGCTTTCGCCTCGGCCGACGGTCTTGCCTGGCGCAGCGACTCCAAGAGCGCCGGCGTTGCCTCCCCCGTTGGCGGCTGGCCGACGATCAATTGAAATGCCTTCACCATTTCCTGCGTTCTTGCTCCAGATTTGCCGTCCGGTGCGCCGGTATTCAGCCCGATCGCGTTCAATGACCGCTGCAACTCGGCAATGTCCACCGGAGCAATGGCGCCGGCCGGCTGCTGTTGAGCCTGTTGCTTCGCAGCATCGTCCGCCTGCTGTTGGGCAAGCCGCTGCGCTGCCTCGGATTCGGCTTTCTGCTGGGCGAGCCGCTTTGCCTCCTCGTCTTCGGCCCGCTGCTGAGCAATTCGCTTTGCCTCGTCCTCCGCCGCCTGCTGCTGGGCGAGTTGGCTGGCTGCTGCTTCCTCGGCCTGCTGCTGGGCAAGTCGCTTCGCCGCTGCCTCGTCGAGCTGCTGCCGGTCAGGACCTTGGGGGGCCTGTTGTTCGGGCGCGGCAAGGCCCGTTTGATCAGCGGTCCTCACCGATGGCGGCCGGATGATCCGCAGCATGTCAGCCGAATAGGCCCACAGGCCAACAAGGGCACCGGCGACGACCAGGCCCGCGCCGGCCCGATAGGCAAGTCTGCGGCTCCGCCAAACCGCGGGCTTCGTCTGCATCGCCGCGATCAGGCGCTTCGCACTGGCGGTGCGTCTCGATCTATCGAGCTCCAATCCACCTTGCAGCGCTTTCCACTGCCTGGCGGACAGCCGCGCGGGCCGCCTGGGCCTGAGGTTCGCGGCGCGCGCCGCCAACGCCGGTGTCCTGCCGAATGGATGCGATCCGGTCAGCAGCTCGTACGCGATACAGGCGAGCGCAAATACGTCATCGCGCGGATCCGGGTCCTTTCCCTCGATCATTTCGGGGCTGGCGTAGGCGGGCGTGAGCGCTCCCAGCGCATGCACGTCGAATGTGGTGCGATCCAGCGTCTGCATCCCCGCCGTTGGGATTGCCCGCGCGATACCGAAGTCGATCACCTTCACCCGACCGGTGCTCAGCATCAGTATGTTCGCCGGTTTCAGGTCGGAATGTACGATCCCCTCGGAATGCGCGAACTCCAATGCGGATGCGACCTGTTCAAGTATCGGCAGCGCATCCTGCGGGCTCGTGCCGAGCAGGCCGTTCGCCTGGATCATGGCCTCGAGGGACGAACCCTCCAGGAGTTCCATGGTGAGAAAAATGGTCTCATCGTCGCGGTCGAAGTCATAGATGCGCACGATGTTCGGGTGAGCGAGACTCTGCGCCTTTCTGGCTTCCCTTTGCAGGATCTTCAAAGAGTTGTCGCGGCGAAGCACTTCGACGTTCAGCGTCTTCACCGCCACATAGGGGTGCCGATCCTGTGCTTCGTCCCGGCGCAGGTCGCGGGCCTTGAAGACCGTGCCCATCCCTCCGGAGCCGATGACCTCCTGGATGACGAAGCGCCGAGCCAGTACGTCACCCGGCCGCAGGGTTCTTCCCGGTACCCTGGCCGCGTCGGCACCTTCTCCCGCTATGGACGTGAAGGCCAGGAGTCTTGCGTCGAGCTGTTCGCGGATCGCGGAGGCGCGAATTCTGCCGGACTTGGTCCTCCAGTCATTCAGCAAGACCGTCCTGGCCAGCACGGAGCCGTCCGCCAGGACGCGGTCAACGTCCGCCAGAAGCTCACCCCCGCCGATATCGCCCGCGAGGTACGCCTGGATTGGCGAAGCGTCATCCATAACAGGAGCAGACAACAGGCCGCGCCATATTTGCAAATGACCCAGATCACTGCGACACGGCCATCGCAGTGGCAGACGCCGCGAGCCGGACGGGCGCAACCTGCATCCGCCGATGCCCAGACCACGGAGCCGCCTCATGGCAAGCACGCCCCCGACGATCGCTCTTGCCCTCCAGGGTGGCGGATCGCACGGCGCCTTCACCTGGGGCGTGCTCGACCGGCTCCTCCAGGAGGTTGCCGCCGGTCGCATCCGCATCGCCGCCATCAGCGGCAGCAGTGCCGGCGCCGTGAACGCCGCCCTCACGGTCAGCGGGCTCGTCCAGGGCGGCCCTGAGGTCGCCAGGCGAAGACTGACCGACTTCTGGCGCTTGCTGTCGCGCCGCGGGTTCCAGCTGGGCAATCCGCTGTTCTATGGCGAACCCGGCCCTTTCGGTGGCGTCAACCTGGACTGGTCGCCGATCACCATCGCCATGGAGGCGATCGGCCTCGTCGTCTCGCCCTACACCAACCCGTTCTACTCCGACGCGCTGGCACCGCTGCTGAAGCAGTCCTTCGCCGCGTCCGACCTTGAGGCGCTGAACGCGGCCGCCGCGCCACGACTGTTCGTCGGCGCCACGAATGTCGCCAGCAACGAGCGCGCGATCTTCACCCAGCCCGACATATCCATCGACACGTTACGTGCCTCCGCCTGCCTGCCGACCGAGTTCAAGGCGGTCACCATCGGCGGGGCGACCTATTGGGACGGCGGCTATCTCGGCAATCCGGCGCTTGCGCCGTTGCTGGACCAGGCACAGGATCTGATGTTGGTCCTGGTGAACGCGTTCCACCGCGACGGCATGCCGCCTTACTCCTCCCCTGCTATCCTTGACCGGTTGAACGAGATCACCTTCAACGCCTCCGTTGTGCTCGAGATCAATGCGATCGAGACGGTCAACCGCCTGCTCGCCTGAGCTGTCGGCATCTGGCGTCGCCTATGCCGGGCGCTACAGGCCAATTCGCCTGCACGCGGTGCGCAACGATGCGTTCGTCGAGCAGCTTGGCTTTGCCTCGAAGAACAGCACGTCATGGGACTTTTTGTCCCGCCTGCACGATGTCGGATATCAGACGGCTGAGACTTGGCTGGGCGAGCATCTCGATGACCTCGGCGTGCAGTCCTCGCTCGACGTGAAGGCGGAGCTGACCGACAGGGTGCTCAAGCGCGTCGGATCGGGGCACGCGGGGTGAACGGTCCACCGGGAAATGACGCTCCAACGGCTGACGGCCAACTCGACCTGTTTGCCGGGTCTGGCTTCCTTCCGGCGACCCAACCGGCGCCGCTTGCGAGGCCGGCGGCGAGCGCCCCGGCGGAACTTGACGATGCGGCCTTGCTGGCGGCCATTCCTGCGTCGGGCCTCGCCGACGGCCCGTCGCTTGCGGCCGAAGCCGGCCGCCGTGGCCTGGTCGCGGCCGTCCCTGTGCTGGAAGACTACTGCCGCCGGTTCGCCGGCTTCGGAATGAACCGCGCGCTGCCCGAACAGGTCGCGGCTCTGGATGCGCTTGCGACGATCGGCGGCCCTGATGCCGCGCGCAGTGTGGCACAGATCATGACGCGGGGATGGGTGCAGGGGCCGGCGGTGGCCAGCGCGGCCGCCGCGTCGGCTCGCCTCGGATCGCGCCTGCCGGCGAACACCGTGCTTACCCTGCTTCGCCACGCGGATCCGATTGTCCGTCGGCACGCCTGCGTACTGGCGCGCGGCGGAGCCGAGGTCATCGCCACGCTCACCGATCTGCTGGGCGACCTGCACGCGGACGTCCGCATCGAGGCCGCCTGCGCGCTTGGCCGCATGGGCAGCGCACAGGCGATGCCGCTGCTCAAGCTGACCTTGGGCCAGGCGCCAACCCTGCCGGTGATCCATGCCGTGGCGGAGGTCGCCGATGAGGACTGCGTCGTCCTGCTCGGCCGCATAGCCGAGGGAACCGCCGCGGACCTTGCCGCTGCGGCTGTCGCGGCGCTCGAGGCAGTGGAGCACCCGCTGGCGGCGCGGCGGCTCGAACGGCTGCGGCAGGGTCGGTGCTGACGGACGCCCGGCGTGTTGCGCCCTCCTGGACCCCATGCTAGAGGCCGCCCGCCGGTCGGGGGCCGGTCTCCCATCCACGCCCGCGCCCGCGCGCGGCCAAGTACAGGGAACGGCACGTGGCCAATGGCGCTACGACGATTGCATCCGGCGGCGGCCTCACCGACCGCTACGCCGCGGCACTCTATGCGCACGCCGATGAGCAGCACGCGCTCGATACCGTGGTGTCGGAGATGGAGACGCTCGGTCGCCTGATCGACGCCAGTGCCGACTTCCGCCGCCTGATCGAATCGCCGCTGATCGACGTGAACCAGGCCACCCGGGCCGCGCTCGCCGTGCTGGAGCAGGAAGGCTTCTCCAAGCCGGTCGGGACTTCGTCGGCGTCGTCGCCGCCAACCGCCGGCTGCGCAATCTGCACGAGATCGTTGTGGCCTTCGCCCATCTGGTGGCAGAGCGGCGTGGCATCGTCACCGCGCATGTCGCCTCCGCCCATCCGTTGAACGACGTCCAGCGCCAGCAGCTTCGCGCCCGCTTGATCGAGGCCGGCTATGGCAACGTCAACATCCTCGAGTCGGTGGAACCCGACCTGCTCGGCGGTCTCGTCGTGCGCGTCGGTGCCCGGCTTTACGACACCTCACTCAAGTCCCGCTTGCAGCGCCTGCAGTACGCCATGAAGGGAGCCGCCTGATATGGAGATCCGCCCAGCCGAGATCTCGGAGATCCTGCGCAAGCAGATCGCCGCGTTCGACACCGAAGCCAATGTCGCCGAGACCGGCCAGGTGCTGAGCGTTGGCGACGGCATCGCCCGCGTGTTCGGCCTGCAGAACTGCATGGCCGGCGAGATGGTCGAGTTCCCCGGCGCCGGCCTGCGCGGCATGGCGCTGAACCTCGAGACCGACAATGTCGGCGTGGTGATCTTCGGCGACGACAAGATGATCCGCGAGGGCGACACCGTGCAGCGCACCGGCGCCATCGTCGATGTGCCGGTGGGCGACATGCTGCTCGGCCGCGTGGTCGACGCACTCGGCAATCCGATCGACGGCAAGGGTCCGATCGTCAGCTCCGAGCGGCGCCGCGTCGAGGTGAAGGCGCCCGGCATCATTCCCCGCAAGTCGGTGCACGAGCCGATGCAGACCGGGCTGAAGGCGATCGACGCGCTGATCCCGATCGGCCGCGGTCAGCGCGAGCTGATCATCGGCGACCGTCAGACCGGCAAGACCGCGGTGATCATCGACACGATCATCAACCAGAAGACCATCAACGCCGGCAGCGACGAGAGCAAGAAGCTGTACTGCATCTATGTCGCGGTGGGGCAGAAGCGTTCCACGGTGGCGCAGCTTGTCCAGACGCTGGAGGAATACGGCGCGCTCGACTACTCCATCGTCATCGCCGCCACGGCGTCGGATCCCGCGCCGATGCAGTTCCTGGCGCCCTATACCGGCTGCACGATGGGCGAGCATTTCCGCGACCACGGCCGCCATGCGGTGATCTTCTACGACGATCTGTCGAAGCAGGCGGTGTCGTATCGTCAGATGTCGCTGCTGCTGCGCCGCCCGCCCGGACGCGAGGCGTATCCGGGCGACGTGTTCTACCTGCATTCGCGCCTGCTCGAGCGCGCGGCGAAGATGAATGACGCGGAGGGTGCGGGATCGCTCACCGCGCTGCCGGTGATCGAGACGCAGGCCGGCGACGTGTCCGCGTACATCCCGACCAACGTCATCTCGATCACCGACGGTCAGATCTTCCTGGAAACCGAGCTGTTCTTCCGCGGCATCCGGCCGGCGGTGAATGTCGGGCTGTCGGTTTCGCGCGTCGGGTCCGCGGCGCAGGTGCGCGCGATGAAGCAGGTCGCCGGCCGCATCAAGCTGGAACTCGCGCAGTATCGCGAGATGGCGGCGTTCGCGCAGTTCGCCTCGGACCTGGATGCATCGACGCAGCAGTTGCTGGCGCGGGGCTCGCGGCTGACCGAACTGTTGAAGCAGCCGCAGTTCAAGCCGGTGCCGATCGAGGAGCAGGTGGTCGCGATCTTCGCCGGCGTGCGCGGCTATCTCGACAGGATCGACATCGGCCGGGTCGGCGCATTCGAGTCGCAGATGCTGTCGGAAATGAAGTCGCGTGAACCGACGATCCTGGAGTCGATCCGCACCGACCTGGAGATCAAGCCGGACACCGAGAAGAAGCTGACCGCGTTCATGGACAATTTTTCCAAGAGCTTCACTTGATCGCGGCAGAAGTGATCGAGGCCTCCCCCTCCCCTTGCGGGAGGGGGTCAGGGGGAGGGGGCCACGACCAGTCCCCAGCTCCCTCCCCCAACCCCCTCCCGCAAGGGGAGGGGGAGGAGGTTCAAATGCCCAGCCTGAAGGCACTGCGCACGCGCATCAACAGCGTGAAGTCGACGCAGAAAATCACCTCCGCCATGAAGATGGTGGCGGCATCGAAGCTGCGCCGCGCGCAGGCGCAGGCGGAGGCCGCGCGGCCGTACGCCGAACGCATGGAGCGCATGCTGCGCGCCCTGGCTGCCTCGGCGGCGGATATGCCGAACGCGCCGCCATTGCTGGCCGGCACGGGCAAGGATCAGACCTACCTGCTGGTGCCCGTCACCGCGGATCGTGGTCTGGCGGGTGCCTTCAACTCCAATATCGGCCGCGCCACGCGCACGCTTGCGCGCCGACTGGAGGCGGAAGGCAAGACCGTCAAGATCCTCGCCGTCGGCCGCAAAGGCCGTGACTATCTGCGCCGCGAACTGGCAAGCCGCATAACCGGAGACATCTCCTATGCGGGCAAGCGTCGCCTGGAGTTCTCGGACGCGGCGAAGTCGCTACACGCATCACCGATATGCTGAGCGCCGGCGAGATCGATGTCTGCATTCTGATCTACAACCGTTTCCGTTCAGTGATCTCGCAGATCGTCACCGAGCAACAGTTGATCCCGGCGCCACCGCCGCCTGAAGGCGAAGCGGTCGACCTTGGCGGCGCCAGCTACGAATTCGAACCCGACGAGGAGACCATCCTGGCGCGTCTGCTGCCGCAGGCGCTGGCGATCCAGATCTTCCGCGCGCTGTTGGAAAGTGCCGCCGGCGAGCATGGCGCGCGAATGACCGCGATGGACAACGCGACGCGCAACGCCGGCGACATGATCAAGCGCCTGACGCTCAACTACAACCGCGCGCGCCAGGCGAACATCACCAAGGAACTGATCGAGATCATCTCCGGCGCCGAAGCCGTCTGATAGGGGCAATAAGACATGGCAAGCAACATCGTCGGACGCGTGACCCAGGTGATGGGTGCGGTCATTGATGTGCAGTTCGACGGGGAACTGCCCTACATCCAGAACGCGCTGCACACCAAGCTGGCCGATCATACGCTGGTGCTGGAAGTCGCGCAGGAACTGGGCGAGCGCACGGTCCGCTGCATCGCCATGGACAGCACCGACGGCATCGTGCGCGGTCAGGAGGTGGTGGATACCGGCGGTCCGATCACCGTGCCGGTCGGGCCGGAGACGCTGGGCCGCATCCTGAACGTCATCGGCGAGCCGATCGATGAACAGGGTCCGGTCAACACGACGAAGCGCTATCCGATCCACCGTGAGGCACCGAGCTTCGAGGAGCAGGCGACCTCGGCCGAGATTCTGGTCACCGGCATCAAGGTGGTGGACCTGCTGGCACCCTACCTGAAGGGCGGCAAGGTTGGCTTGTTCGGTGGTGCCGGCGTGGGCAAGACCGTTATCATCCAGGAGCTGATCAACAACATCGCCAAGGCGCATGGTGGCGTGTCGGTGTTCGCCGGCGTGGGCGAGCGCACGCGCGAGGGCAACGACCTGTACCACGAGATGATCGACGCCGGCGTCATCAAGATGGACGAGAATCACAAGATCATCGAAGGCTCCAAGGTGGCGCTGATGTACGGCCAGATGAACGAGCCGCCCGGAGCGCGCGCCCGTGTCGGCTTGTCGGGGCTGTCGCTCGCAGAGTACTTCCGCGACGAGGAAGGCCAGGACGTGCTGTTCTTCGTGGACAACATCTTCCGCTTCACCCAGGCGGGTGCCGAGGTGTCGGCGCTGTTGGGCCGCATTCCCTCGGCGGTGGGCTATCAGCCGACGCTGTCCACCGACATGGGGGCATTGCAGGAGCGGATCACGTCGACCAAGAAGGGGTCGATCACCTCGGTGCAGGCGATCTACGTGCCGGCCGACGACCTGACCGATCCGGCGCCGGCGACATCGTTCGCGCACCTGGATGCGACCACGGTGTTGTCGCGGCAGATCGCGGAACTGGGGATCTATCCGGCGGTGGATCCGCTGGATTCCACGTCGCGATCCCTCGACCCGCGCATCTGCGGCGAGGACCACTACCAGGTGGCGCGCGAGACGCAGCGCATCCTGCAAACCTACAAGTCGCTCCAGGACATCATCGCGATCCTCGGCATGGACGAGCTTTCCGAGGAGGACAAGCTGGTGGTGGCCCGCGCACGCAAGATCCAGCGCTTCCTGTCGCAGCCGTTCCACGTGGCCGAGGTGTTCACCGGGTTCCCCGGCATCTTCGTCCCGGTGGCCGATACGATCCGCAGCTTCAAGGCGATCTGCGCCGGCGAGTACGATCACCTGCCCGAGGCGGCGTTCTATATGGTCGGCACCATCGAGGACGCCGTGAAGAAGGCCGAGACGCTGACGGCGACCGCGTGATGGCCGGGTCAAGCCCAGCCATGACGGACGGACGAAGGATCACACCACGATGCCGGTAAACCTCGAAATCGTCAGCCCGGAGCGGCTGCTGCTGTCGCGACCGGTGGACATGGTGGTCATCCCGGCGAGCGAAGGCGACATGGGCGTGCTGGAAGGCCACGCCCCCGCCATCGTCATGCTGCGCGGCGGGGTGATCGCGCTGTATCAGGGTGAGCAGGTCACGGACCAGATGTATGTCGCCGGCGGCTTTGCCGAGGTGACGCCGGAGCACTGCACCGTACTGGCGAACGAGGTGCTGGCGCCCGCCGATCTGTCGCGCGAGGAAGGCCAGCGGCGTCTGGCCGAGGCCGAGACTGCCTTGTCACAGGTCGAGGCATCGGATGTCGTGGCCGAGGAGTTGGCGCTCGAGCGGGTCCAATCGGCGCGGGCGTTGATCGAGGCGGTCGACGCCCTGCTGACCGGCCGATAGGTCCCGCTCCAGCGATAGTGAGTACAGCCACGTCCTGGCGCGCCCTGGTTCGCTGCCCTTCCGACTCCCGCCGAAAAATGGCAGTTTGGCGACACGGCTTCGAACAGTGCGGACACGACCATGAAGCATTGGCGCATCGAGGACGTGGCGTGGGACCGGTTCGACCCGGCCAAAGCGGACCCCGAACTGATCCCTTTGGTGAAGGCCGCCGCGATGGTGGAGCGGAACGGCACCGACTACGCCATCTACCTCAACCGCGTATTCGGCGACGATCCGGACTTCCGACAGGCGGCCGATCACTGGGCCCAGGAGGAGGTGCAGCACGGCGACGCGCTCGGCAAATGGGCGATGCTTGCGGACCCGGCGTGGGACTACCAGGCAGCGTTCATGCGCTACAAGGCGGGCTTTCGGCTGCAACTGGACGCGGAAGCCTCGATACGCGGCTCGCGGACCGGCGAACTGATCGCGCGCTGCATGGTGGAGACCGGCACGTCCAGCTACTACACGGCGTTGGCCGATGCGACGAAGGAGCCGGTGCTCCAGCAGATCTGCCGCCATATCGCCGCGGACGAATTCCGCCACTTCAAGCTGTTCTATGACCACATGCGCCGGTATCTGACCCGCGAGAACATCGGCCTGTTGCGGCGCCTGCGCATCGCTGCCGGTCGCATCGGCGAAAGCGAGGACGACGAACTGGCCTACGCCTGGCACTGCGGCAACGAGCCGGATGGGCTCGCGTATGAGCGTGCCCGCTGCACCGCCGCCTACATGGCGGGCGCCATGGCGTTCTATCGCTTCCGTCATATCGAGCGGGGCATGGGGATGATCTTCAAGGCGGTCGGTCTGCCGCCGCGCGGCAGGCTTTCGGACCTGTCCGCCAAGGCCGCCTGGCGGCTGATGCAGTGGCGGCGCCAGAGCTTCGCCGCGCGGCTAGCGGCCTGAACGCCCCGCTACAGCGAATTGATGAATAGCCCGACGGCCGCGGCCGCGAGCGCGAACAGCACAATGGCCAGCACCGGACTGGCGAGCGCCGGCGGGGCCATCGCATCCGGCAGGTGCTTCCGACCAGTGATCATCGGCCGTACCAGGTCGTGCCGCTTCAGCACCGCGTAGGCGACGATCGCGGCGATGTGCGCCAACACCGCGATTTCGATCAGTTTGAAGTTGACGGCATGGATGTGCGACAGCCAGTCGCTCCAGTCCTTGCCCACGTAATTGAACAGGGGTCCCTCGGTGTCGGCGTCGTCGTTGGCGCACAAACCGGTCGCTGCCTGAATGGCGAGCAGGACCAGCATCACCAGCACCATCCAGCCGCCCGCGGGGTTGTGACCGATCGCCGTGTCCGGTTCGCGCCGGTGCAGGTGGGCAAGGTGCCGCAGCGCCGCCAGCGGGCTCTTCAGGAAATGTGAGAAGCGCGCCGTCTCGCTGCCAACGAACCCCCATGCCACGCGGAACAGCAGCAGTGTGATAACGCCGTAGCCGGACAGGAAGTGCATTTCCATCCAGCCGCGGCTTTCGCTGAGCCAGCTAAGGCCGAGCAGCATAACGATCGACCAGTGGAACAGGCGGGTGGGCGCGTCCCAGACACGCACCGGCAGGCGTCTATTGTTCACACGAACGACCTCGATCCTCGGTGGGGCAGCTTGACGCACCGACGGTGCCGCGTCACCCAATCCGAATGCCGATCCATTTCGCCGACGGGCAGCATTTTCATGGGCCGCTGATCGCATTTGGAGTGGCGCTCGGGCTCGCCGCGCTGGGACGCTTCCTGCGGATCGGCATGCTCGTCGCGGCGGCGGGCGGTGCCGGGGTGCTCGCCGGTTGGTATTGGCTGACCGGCCGTTTCTGGGCGTTCCCGCCGCCGGTGTCGGTGGACGGACTGACCGGGCTTGCCGCCGTCATGCTGCTGATCGGCCTGTTATGCGCCTTGCGCGGCCAGGATCGGCTCGCCTTGGCCGCCGTTCCGCTTGCCGCTCTGCTGGCCGGCTGGTTCCTGACTGGAGCGCCGCACAATCTGCCGGTGTTGCGGGCGAATTGGCCGACGGCTCTTGGCGTCGTTGTGGCGGCGATGGTGTTCGCGCGTGTGCTGACCGACAGGACGCTGGACCCGATGCGCCTGGCGCTCGCCGGGCTGACGCTGGCGGCCGCGCTGCACATCGCCGGCACGCCGCCGATCTGGATTCAGCTCGCACTGGTGCCCGGGGTGGCGGCGCTTGCGATGTTCGCCCTGCCGGCGGCGCCCGGGTTGGTAGCGCTGCCGGTCGCGGTCGACATTGCCGCCCTCGCCTGCCTCTCGGTGATCGCTTTGGGACGTCTGTCACGGCTTGGGTTCACGCCGGTGGATGCCGCTGCGTTGTCACCCTTGCTCGCGCTTTGGCTTATGCCGCGTGCCGTGGAGCGCATGGGACGAGCCGGCCGGGCGGCGCCACTGGCCGGCAGCCTTCTGGCCGGCGCGATCGCGGTCGCTTGCGTCTGGGCGTTCCGACAGCTCCTCCACCGCTAGCTAGTGTCCTGCCCCCGAAGTTCGTCGCACCTGGCGACGAATGAAGGGGATAAGCAGGCCACTGAAGATGCGGCGAAGTCCGGAAACGGAACACTAGGCTTCGCTGCGGTGCGACAGTGTCAGCCCGATCTCGTCCATCAGCTCAAGATATGGCACGAGGTCCAAGGCGAACCGGGTGATCTCGGTGATAAGGCAGACGGCAGTGATCGGCAGGTCCATTGGGGTATCGGTCTCCATCCAGACGCGATGGTCCGCCAGGAGCCTGACCCGCCAGGTCGGCGGCACAGTCTTTTCGAGCCAATGGACCAGTGCGAAGCAGCGTGGGCGCAGCGACTCGTCAGGTGCGCTGGCCGTGCTGCTCACGCGTGCGAGTGTCACCTGCAGAGCCAGCCGCCCATTCTCGGGGCATCGCCTGGTCCAGTCGCGCGCGGACCACGCGGTCGTGCCAGCGGAACAGGAAGACAGGGGGCGTCGCAGGGTTGCGGGGCGACAATCGTCCTTCGGAATCCATTGAGAACGGCCCAAGCTTGAACGGCGCGTCGAAAGACATGGCCTCGTGCTCCTGGTCATTGCCAGTCTTGCCCCACCAAGGTGAAGCTTCCATAAACCCGGACGCTTATGTCCCTCGTCGATGACATCGGCCATGTGCTCGCCCCGCCCCATCCCGCCGGGCGGCCATTCGCCCTGGGCGGCCTGGTCGCCGTGGTGCTCGGGCTTGTGGTCGCGCCGTGGCTCGCGTGGCTCGGCCTGCTGTTCACCCTGTTCTGCCTGTACTTCTTCCGCGACCCGGAGCGCGTGGCGCCCGGCCGGCCAGGCGCGCTGCTTGCACCCGCCGACGGCCGCGTGGTCTCGGTCACGCCCGCCGTGCCGCCGTCGGAGCTTGGTCTCGGCACCATTCCGCGCTGGCGCGTTTCCACCTTCCTCTCGATCATCGATGTCCACGTGAACCGCATCCCGGCCGACGGGACCATCACCCGCATCGCGTATCGCCACGGCAGCTTCCTCAATGCCAGCCTGGACAAGGCGAGCGAGGCCAATGAACGCAACGCCGTAGCGCTTCGCCTGTCCGACGGCCGCGAGATCGCGGTGGTGCAGATTGCCGGCCTGATCGCCCGCCGCATCGTCTGCGATCTGCGCGAAGGCGACTCGGTGCATGCAGGCCAGCGATTCGGTATCATTCGGTTCGGCAGCCGAGCGGACCTTTACCTGCCGGAAGGAGTTCGCCCGCTGGTGGCCGTCGGCCAGACCATGGTCGGCGGCGAAACCGTGATCGCGGAGCTGACATCATGAGCGGATCGCCACGCCACGACTGGCACAACGGTGCAGGCCGCGTGTCACCGATCAACCGGCTGCGCCGCCTGCGCCCTCGCGCGCGTCCGCGCTTCAAGGGACAGTCGTTCAACCGCATCGTGCCCAACCTGCTGACCCTGCTCGGCCTGTGCGCTGGTCTGACCTCGATGCGCTTTGCCTACGAGGGCCGTTTCGGTTCGGCGGCGGTCGCGATCGTGGTTGCCGGTGCGATCGACGGGCTGGACGGCAGGCTGGCGCGACTGCTGAAGGCGACGTCGCGCTTCGGCGCCGAGTTGGACAGCCTCGCCGACTTCCTGTGCTTCGGCGTGGCCCCGGCTTTCACCCTGTATCTTTGGTCGCTGCAGCGCGCGGGAGGGTTCGGCTACACGCCGTGCCTCATCTTCGCGGTCTGCATGGCGTTGCGGCTGGCGCGTTTCAACGCCTCGCTCGATAGCGCGCCAGGGCCCGCCTACGCCTACAACTTCTTCACCGGTGTTCCCGCGCCCGCCGGTGCCGGGGTCGCATTGTTCCCGCTGTTCCTTGGCCTGGAGGCAAAGGTGCTTGGCTGGGATTGGTTGCTCAGCGTTGCGCAGTTTCCGCTGTTCTGCGCCGTTGTGCTGGCCGGGACGGCGTTCCTGCTGGTCTCTACGCTGCCGGTCTGGAGCTTCAAGAACTTCAAGGTGCCGCACGAGTATGTGCTGCCGATGCTGCTTGGCGCCGTCACCTTCGCAGCGGTGCTGGTTGCCGATCCGTGGGCCGCGCTGGCCGCGGCCGGCCTGATCTATCTCGGCATGCTGCCGTTCAGCGTGCGCAGCTTCCACCGGTTGAAGCGCGAGGCGGAAGCGATGCGCGAGGCGGAGGTGCCGTGACCACGTTCCGGCTCAGCGAAGCTCATCCAACAAGGCCCTACGGCATTCGTCCTTTCCTGCCAGTATCCGCGCGGACGCCGTAGCCGCACGAAGTTCGAATAAGCTGGCCCCTTGTCGGCGCGCTGTGGGCAAGGATCTGGCCAGATATTCCTCGCGGTTTTGGGGCGAAGCCTGCCCGTATTGCATCTCGCGCCGCGTCAATGGCTGCCTTCATGACGGCTGAGCCAGGACACTGTTACGCCAGTGCGATCGTGAAGCTTGCGCGCAGTCCGGCAGCGGACAGGCCGCGCGTGATCAGCACGATACGCGTTGCGCCTGCCGGCTGAACCGGACGATCGAGATACACCGGAGGATGCAACACGTGGTGCACGCCTTGCAGCACGATCGGGCGCGTCTCGCCTTGCGGCCAGATGATCCCTTTCAACCGCAGTACGGCGTCACCGCGCAGCGACAGCACCGACTCCAGCCAGCGCTGTAGCGACGACCATGCGATCGGCGTGTCGTGGCGCAGCACGACAGAGCCGATCTGCTCGCCGTGACGGAATGGCAGATGGTGGTGGCCGTGCGCATCCAGTGGCCGCAGCCACTGCTCCAGCCTCGCACTGTCCGGACCGAGATCGAACACATCGGCCGCATCCACTGCGCCGGCAACGACCCGGCGCAGCGGGGCGGTTGCGTTCAGTGCTGCAATGCGCGCCTCAGTGTCGGTGATCTGTGAGGCGTTCGCGAGGTCCGTCTTGGTGAGCAGGATGCGGTCGGCCATCGCCACCTGCCGCCGCGCCTCGGGTTGGCGATCGAGCTGGATCGCGCCGTGCAGCGCGTCGACCGTGGTCACGATGCCGTCCAGCCGGCAGGCGTAACGCACGCCAGGCTCGGCCAGCAGCGCGTGCGCCACCGGCGCCGGGTCCGCCAGCCCCGTCGTCTCGATGGCAATGCGACGGAACGGCGGCAGTTCGCCTGACTCGCGGCGCTGCCACAGCACATCCAGCGTGTCGGCGATGTCGCCGCGCACGGTGCAGCAGATGCAGCCGTTCTTCAGCAGCACGGCGTCCTCGATGGCCTGCTCGATCAGCAGGTGGTCCAGCCCGACCGCACCGAACTCATTGACGATCACTACCGTGTCGGCGAGCGAGGGCTGGCGCAGCAGGTGGTTCAGCACCGTGGTCTTGCCGCTGCCCAGGAACCCGGTGAGTATTGTCACCGGCACAGTGTTCGCTGCCTCGCTCATCGGGTGCAGCTTCGGGGAGAACAGTCCATGGCGCAACCGGAAGCCCACAATTTCCGCCTGATCTCGCATGATCTGATGAGCGGGTTCGGCAATGTTGGCGAGGGGATAAGCCTCCAGCTCGCGCCGGGTGGGCGGCGCATCATGTGGATGGCGCACGAATGCGCGCCGAAGAACTTTACCGCGGTGGATGTCACCGATCCGAAGAAGCCGCACGTAGTGGTGCAGACCGACCTGCCGCATCGGAACGTGCGGTCCAATTCGCTGGAGGTGTGCGACAACATCATGGCGGTGGCGTATCAGACCGGCACGCATGGCGCGACGCCGGCGGGGATCGAGCTGTTCGATATCTCCACGCCCGAACAGCCGCGCAGCATCAGCTTCATCGACCGCTCGGGGCCGCGGTCGCGCGGTGTGCATCAGCTCTGGTTCATCGACGGCAAGACGATCCACTGTTCCAGCGGCGCGGCCGATTTCATGCCGCGCAACCTGAAGGACGATCAGGCCTACACGGCGTTCGACGTGAGCGATCCGGCGAAGCCGCGCGAAATCGGTCGCTGGTGGTATCCGGGGACCGAGGAGCGCGACGAGGCGCCGCCGGTGCCGCGGCATCCGAAGTTCGATACGGGGTGGCGGGCGCACAATACGAATGTATATCCGGAACGGCCGGACCGCGCCTATGTGGGGTATATCGACGGCGGTGCCTGTGTGCTGGACATCTCCGATATCGGTCGGCCGAAGCTGGTGGGGCACTGGAATCCGCATCCGCCGTTCCCCGGCTTCACGCACACCGTGATGCCGCTGTTCGATCGCGACCTGTACGTGGTGAGCGACGAATGCGTGCGCACGGAAGGCGCCGACTGGCCGAAGCTGGTGTGGCTGCTGGATGCGCGGCGCGAGGACAACCTGATTTCGGTGGCGACGCTGCCGCTGCCGCCGATGGAGGACTACGCGATCGGCGGCCGCTACGGCGCGCACAATCTTTGGGAGAACCGGACGGGGCCCGCATTCCAGTCCAGCACGCTGGTGTTCGGCACGTATTTCGGCGGCGGGTTGCGGGTGCACGACATCACCGATCCGCTCCAGCCGAAGGAAGTGGCGTCGTTCATTCCGGACCCGCCCGGAGGGTTCGCCGATGAAGGCGGCGATGATCAACGACGTGTATGTCGATGAGAACCGGCTGGTTTATGCGGTGGATCGGTTCGCGGGCGGACTGTACGTGCTGGAGATGACGGTGTGATAGGGGTGCCCTTCTGTAATCGGGGGGAGCCGGTCAAGTGAGTCGAGCCGGCAGATCGCGTATGAGGAAACTGGTGACACTGGGTTTGTCGAGGGCTGCAGGAGACTGAGTGCCGATGAAGACCAGCACGGACGTGTTAATTGCTGGCGCCGGCCCGGTCGGTCTGCTGCTGGCGACGGAACTGTCGCGCGACGGCGTGGACGTGCTACTGATTGACCGTCTTACGACGCGTTCGTTCTTTTGCAAGGCGCTTGGCGTCACCCCGCGCACATTGGAAATCTTTGACGATATTGGCATCGCTCAGGACGCGATCGACAGTGGTGTCTGGTTGCAGGGCTTCTTGGCGTTCAACGACGGTGTACCGGGCCCATCGATGGACGTTCCGACGGACCTTCCATTCGGCAGTCTCTCGCTCGCGCAGTTCGACACCGAGCGGCTGCTGGAAGCCTGCCTGCACCGGTGCGGCGGCAGCGTGTTGTATGGTCATACGCTGATCGGCTTCGAAGCGGAGGCCGATGGTATCCGCGCCCAGGTCGAGGGGCCGGACGGCGAGACGCGGACGGTCGATTGCCGCTGGCTGGTAGGTTGCGACGGCGCTCACAGCAAAGTCCGCGCCACCCTCGGCCTCGATTTTGCTGGTGGCCAATATCCGCAGACCTTCGTTCTCGCGGATCTTGAGGTGGACTGGGATCTGCCGCGCGGCCGAATGTATCGGTTCAATGCGGAAGCAGCCGGCCAATCTGGCGGTGCCGCTCTGGCGGCAGTTCCGGTACACGGCTCCCCTCGCCGCTATCGGTTGTCCACGGCGGTGCCGGAATCCGCTACGAACAGGTTGGGCGATGCCGCAGCGGAAGCCATTGCCCCGACGCTTGAGCAGGTCGCCGCTCTGATGAGCCCGCTTCTGCCCAAGGGGACGCTCCTTTCGTCGCTGCATTGGTCGTCAGTCTACCGGGTCAGCCACCGCATTGTGCCGGCCTATGCGAAAGGATGCGTGTTCCTGGCTGGCGACGCCGCGCATCTGCATCCGCCGGTCGTCGGTCAGGGCATGAATACCGGTCTCCAGGATGCGCACAATCTGGCGTGGAAGCTGACGTTGGCCAGTCGCGGCCTTGCGAGTCAGACGTTGCTGGACAGCTACTCCGTCGAGCGTCGCGCCGTGGGCCTGGATGTCGTTGAGAACACCAGTCGGGCATTGAACGACGTACTGGCGCAGCGCGCGCAGCTTCCCGGCATGCGGGAGACCCAATTGCTGGTCAGCTATCGCGGCAGTCCGATCGTCAAGGATGAGCGGGCGGACGCCGCCACGGCACCGCTTGCCGCTGGAGATCGCGTACCTGACGCGGGACGGCTGCGCCGTGCCTTCGTTGGTCATGCATTAAGGCTGCATGAGCGGCTCGGGCGTGGTCGGCACGTCTTGCTTGGCTTCGTCGATGATGACCCGGCGGCGGTCTCGCTCGCGGAAATGCTGAATCTAGTCCGCGCCACGTTCGGTGAAAGCGCAGACGGATGTGCCATCGCCCCGCAAGGCCGAGCGCCGCCAGCGGCGCGCGAAGATCTTCCGACGCTCACTGATGCGGAAGGAGAGTTCGCCGCTGCGTTTGCTGCCAAACCAGGCACCGCTTGGTTGGTTCGGCCTGATGGATATATCGGCTGGTGCAGTGCGGCTCCGTCCAAGGCTGGCCTGCAAGCCTTTTTGAAAGTGATGCTTCGGCGATGAGCGGCCCAGGTTCACTGTCCGCCCGAGGCCAATAACCTTCCTCATGGTTCGCTCCGTTCCAGTAGAGGCCAGTAGAGGTCGGTGGCGAGCCACGCGGGTGACGCAGCTTGGCGAGGGACCACTCCTCTCCTGCAAGGAGAGGGAGTGGTTCTCTTCGGCCGCCGGCATCTCTGTTCCCGGCTGGGACTATTTGAGTTTGCCCATTGCGCGCAGGCTGGCTTCCACCGTGCCCATCAGGCCGGTGTAGGGCTTCGCCTTCGACAGATCGCGGATCGTGGCGATCTTGTCGGCCACCATCTCAACCGTCACGGGTTCATCGGGATCGAACTGCACGCCCTCGGACTGGAAATACTGCACGCGGGCGTAGTTGCCGGCGGTGGCGGCGATAATCTCACCGTTGGCGTCGCACTCCTCGCTGCACAACCATGCGACGGCGGGCGAGACGAATTCGGGCCGCATGAACCTCACCATGTCAGGCGGCAGCAGGCCTTCTGTCATGCGGGTGTGCGCCGAAGGAGAGATCGCGTTGCACAGTATGTTGTATTTGGCGCCCTCGAAGCGGAGCACGTTGATCAGGCCGTTCACCGCCATCTTGGCCGCGCCGTAGTTGCTCTGGCCGAAGTTGCCGACCGTCCCGGAACCTGACGTCGTGACAACGACGCGCCCGTACTGCTGCTTGCGCATGATCGGCCAGGCGGCCTTGGTGCAATAGACCGTGCCCATGAAGTGCACCTGCACGGTGAACTCGAAGTCCTCCATCGACATGTTGTTGAACGCCTTGTCGCGCAGGACGCCTGCGTTGTTCACCAGGATGTCGCAGCGGCCCCAGGTGTTCGCCGCGGTATCGACGATATTCTGCGCGCTCCTGGCGTCGGCGACTGAATCATAGTTTGCCACCGCCTGGCCGCCGGCGGCCTTGATCTCGGCCACCACCTTGTCGGCGACGGCGTGCTGACCGCCGCGGCCATCGACCGCGCCGCCGGGATCGTTCACCACGACCTTGGCGCCGCGGCTTGCCAGCAGCATGGCGTGCGAGCGGCCGAGGCCGGCACCGGCGCCGGTGACGATGGCGACGCGGTCGTCGAAGCGGATGGTCATGTGCGGGGTCCCTCCTGGTCGAATGATGGTTGCGGGCGTATCCTACTGGCCAGTAACTCTCAAGAGGCCAGCTATGAGCTATCTGCGCAGCGGCATTTTCCTGGCGCCGTTCCACAACCTGACCGAGAATCCGACGCTCGCGCTGGAGCGCGACATGGAACTGCTGCAACATCTCGATCGGCTGAACTACCACGAGGCGTGGATCGGCGAGCACCATTCGGGCGGCTTCGAGATCATCGCTTCGCCGGAGGTGTTCATCGCGGCCGCCGCCGAGCGCACGCGGCAGGATGGTGCAGCTCGACCACATGACGCGCGGGCGGGCGATGTTCGGCGTCGGGCCTGGCGCGCTGGTGCATGACGCGCTGAAGATCGGCATCAAGGCGGCCGACCAGCGGCGGATGATGAACGAATCGCTCGATGTGATCGTGCGGCTGCTGAAGGGCGAGAGCGTCACCGAAAAGACCGACTGGTACGACCTTGTGGACGCGCAGTTGCAGTTGCCCTGCTACACGCAGCCGATCATGGAGATGGCGGTGGCGGCATCGCGTTCGCCGGCGGGCGCGCTGGCGTCCGGGCGGCATGCGATCGGCATGCTGTCGATCGGTGGGACGAGCCCGGAGGCGATGGCGAAGCACACGCTGAACTGGAGCCTCTATGAAGAGCAGGCGAGAGCCAACGGGCTGGTGCCGGACCGCAGCAAGTGGCGCGTGGTGACGCTGCTGCACGTGGCGGAGACGCGCGAGAAGGCGCGGGAGAATGTCAGGTTCGGCCTGCATGCGTTCCGCGATTACTTCACCGACGTGGCAACCTTCCCGATCGTGCCGGGCGACATCGCGGACCCCTACACATTCCTGGTCGAAAGCGGCGCGGCCTGCATCGGCACGCCGGACGACGCGATCGCGTATATCGAGAATCTGCTGAAGGGGTCGGGCGGTTTCGGCGCAATCATGGAGCTGGCGCACAACTGGGCGGACTGGGAGGCGACGAAGCGGCACTACGAGCTGATGGCGCGCTACGTACATCCGCACTTCCAGCGGTCGCGCGAATTGCGACGGGTGTCGTACGAGTACGCGCGCGACCACCACGGCGAATTCATCGGTCAGGCGAGTGCCGCGGTGCAGGCGGAGATCGATCGGCTGGCGGCACGGAAGGCGGCGGAGTAGCGTCGCCTGCTCCGGTCAGGATAGCTGCCTTTGCCCTTGGGCGCCCGGGCGAGTCACACTGGGTCATCACCCTGTGACACGACGGGAGCCCACGCAATGCAGGTCGGCGTCTTCATACCCATCGGCAACAATGGCTGGCTGATCTCGACGACTTCGCCGCGCTTCATGCCCTCGTTCGACCTCAACCGCGCGGTCGTGGAGAGAGCCGAGCAATATGGCATGGAATTCGCGCTGTCGATGATCAAGCTGCGAGGCTTCGGCGGACCGTCGGAGTTCTGGGACTACAATCTGGATAGCTTCACGCTGATGGCGGGTCTTGCCGCCGTCACCAGCCGCATCCAGCTGTTTGCGACCTGCTCGGTGCTGACGCTGCCGCCGCCGATCGCGGCACGGATGGCGGTGACGATCGACAGCATCTCGCACGGCCGGTTTGGCCTCAATATGATCACCGGCTGGCAGGAGAAAGAGTATTCGCAGATGGGCATCTGGCCCGGCGAGCGGCACTTCCAGCATCGTTACGAGTATTGCAGCGAATACGTGACGATCATGCGGGAACTGTGGGAGACCGGGCGCAGCGATTTCCAGGGCGATTTCTTCCGTATGGACGATTGTCGATGCCTGCCGCTGCCGACCGCGCGCATTCCGATCATCTGCGCGGGACAGAGCGACCGGGGGACACAGTTTGCGGCGACCCATGCCGACTATAATTTCTGCTCCAGTTTCGGCATCAACGACCCGCACGCGGTCGCGCCGAGTACCGCGCGGCTGGTCGCGGCCAATGAACGCGCAGGGCGAGACTGCGGCGCACTGGTCGTCATGATGGTGATCGCCGAGGAGACCGATGCGGCGGCGTTCGCGAAGTGGGAGCATTATCGCGACGGCATGGACATGGAAGCGCTGGGCTGGCGGCAGTCGCAGGCGGAGGCTGATCCGGGCGGCGACAAATACGCCGGGGCCGGCCGGTGGGCTGAGAAACTCCGCAACCGCATGCCCACGATGCATGGCGCGCTGATCGGTTCCTATGAGCGCATCGCCGCCTTGCTGGACCAGTATGCGTCCGTGCCCGCGGTGCGCGGCGTCATGCTGACGTTCGACGATTTCGTCGAAGGCATGGACAAATTCGGCGAGCGCATTCAGCCGCTGATGGCAAGCCGGCGGCATGTCCTGGAGCGCGCGTTGTGATGGTAGATTGACGGCATGACAATGCCAGATTAACGCAGGATAGACCTGGGGGTGCTTCGCTCTATGGCGATGAGCGAAGAACCGGAATCTGGCGCCGTGAAATGGCGGAAAATGGCTGATGAGGCTAGAACAGTTGCCATCCGGATGCGGGACCCGCTATCACGACAGCGGATGTTCGAGCTCGCCGCCAGCTACGAGAAAATCGCGGACACTCTGAACGCCGAGCGCAAAGTCGCAACACCGCCGCGCGCGTCGACGAGTTGACGGCTATCTATTTGCATCGCTTTACCCCGGTCGCGCTCCGCGCGAAGATACGTTGAAGCTGAGTGGTCAACGCGGTTCTGTCCTGTTCCCGCGCCGGATTTTTCTGGCCGGTGCGATGTCGACTGCACCGCGACGCCTGTTGGCAAGCCAGGTCGACACGGCGCAGGCAGGCTGGCTTTCGTTCCGCGATAGGTTTGTGGCACTCGACGGGCGCGTGATCGATCGTGGCAACGGCGGTATTTCGCACAGCGAGGGTCAAGGCTGGGGAATGCTGTTCGCCGTCACGTTCAACGATCGCGACACATTCGAACGCATGCTGGATTGGACATCAAAGAACCTGCGCCGGCCGCATGACGCGCTGCACGCGTGGCGATATGTGCCGAACAGATCGCCTGCCGCCGACGATCTCAACAATGCAACGGACGGCGACATTTTCATTGCTGCCGCTTTGGCGCGTGCCGCAAAGCGCTGGAATGTCCCCCAACACAAGATGGCCTCGAGCAGGATCGCGGGTGCCATTCTCAAACTGCTCGTCCGACGGCTGGGTCAATACACCGTCCTCCTGCCGGGTGCCCGAGGTTTCGAACGACCCGGCGAGGTGATCCTCAACCCATCCTATTATGCGGTGCCGCTCATCACGGAGCTGTCGCAAACGACTGCCTCGCCGTTATGGCACGACCTCTTGATCGATGGTGCGAGGCTTATTCGTCGCGGCAGATTTGGCAAATGGATGTTGCCGCCCGATTGGCTCCGCCTGCGACGTGCGTCAGACGCGCTTGATCCCGCCCCCGGATGGCCTCGCCGTTTCTCGTTTGACGCAATCAGGGTGCCGCTTTGGTTAACGTGGGGCAGGTTGCGGATCAACGAATTGCAAGACGCACTGGAGCGGTTCTGGATTTCGTTTCCGCCCGGGGAAATTCCAGCGTGGGTTGATCTCGTTTCTAATGAGACTGCACCGTACCCGGCGACGCCGGGAATGGTGGCAGTGTCGCGCCTGACGCTTGCCGCTATGCACGGCACGGCTTTCGAGCCGCCTATGTTAACGCCGGAAACCAGCTATTATGACTCTGCATTAATACTTTTATCACAGATAGCTTGGCAAGAGATCGCTGTGCGCTGAGACGGGTAAAGCATTCAGAGAACAGTTGCGAATTCCCTTCAATCTCGTCTACTACCCCCACTGAGTGTGCCAGGCCGCGCACGCCACAGTTTTAATTCCTGTTCGTGCACTTCCATCGGAAATCGTGCGTGCGAAAGGTGCAGGCCATGAGTGAGGCGAGTGATCCGGACATAAAGCAAGCGATGGCGGCTATTGGTCCGACCGCGCTTTCCTATCGAAACTTTGACAGCAAAGGCGGCGGCAGTCCCAACGGTGCTTCCGGTTCAAGCTTCGCGACCACATTCCCGTTGCTTGCGGATGCGCTGCCGGAGATCGCCGCGCAGCCAGTGAAGCCTGCCACCGACATGGCGGCGAAACCGATGCATTCCGAACCGCTGCCGCCGCTCGCCGCCGAGCAACGATCAGGTTTCTATCCGATCCCGCTTCCGCCCATGGCGCCGCCGTCGATTGAGACCATCAGCCCCGCAACTGAAGGTTCGATCGCGCCTCGGAAGCGCTCCCCCGTGCAGCAGACCGGTACGGCACTCGCGGCGGTGTTTCGACTTCTCCGAGGCCAGGCGCCGGTGCAGCCACTCGGCACGAAACCTGGACTGAACGATTTGTTCCGCAGGCTCTAGTGGAAAGACCGCCCCCCTATCCCGGCACCAGCGTAACGCGCCGTCCCCTGCAACTCCGGACTTCCGAGCCAAGAAAATCGAGGGGGAACCATGCCGATAATCTGCGTCGCCTCGCCGAAGGGTGGCGTAGGCAAGACCACGCTGGCCGCAAACATCGCAAGCCGGTTTGCGCAAACGGGCCAGCGGACTCTCGCTCTGGACCTCGACCCGCAGAACGCCCTGCGGCTGCATTTCGGTATCCCGTTGAGTGATGCGGCTGGTTTCACCTGCCTGCTGGCGCAACAGCAGGATTGGCGTACCGCTCGGAGAAGAACGGCAGCCGGGGTTGCGTTATTGCCGTACGGCGGCAGCGATCTGGTCTCCGCGGTATCGCTGGCGGCGGAAATCGGCCGCAGGCCTGATCTGCTCACCGAACCCGTGCGGCAGATGCAAATCGGCAGCGACGCCTGGCTCATCGTCGATACGCCTCCTGGCCCCTCGTCCCAGCTATGGGCGCTGCTGCCGATGGTGGACCTGCTGGTCACGATACTGCTGGCCGACCCCGCCTCGGTTTCGCAAATCCCATCGGTGGAGAGCGGTGCCAGCTACGGCGTGGCATTCACGCAGGAACATTCCAGCCGTCTCGCTTTTGTCCTGAACCAGTTCGATCCTCGCACCCGCCTCGGCTCCAGTATTCGCGAAGGTGCCGCTCGCCATCTGGGTGGCAGATTGTTGGGAACCGTCTATCGCGACGAAAACGTGGCGGAGGCGGCGGCCGCGCAGAAACTGGTGGCCGAGTATATGCCTGCCAGCAAGGCGGCCCACGACATCGCCGACCTAACCGGCGCGATAGTCGCCAGTCTGCGCCATACGGCGGCGGATCGGACCACGCAGGACGCCGCGACACGGGTGTCGGAGCCGAGCAGATGAAGCCGCCCTTGCGGCGCCTCTGGCGCGGCAGCCGTGCCACACCCAGGCTGTTCGAATGGGTTGCCATCTGTACTTTGGCTTCTATCGGGTTCGTGCTCACCTGGACCGCCGTCACGGTCAATCTTCAACCGACAGCGCAGTCGGTGCTCGCGCTCGGAACGATGACGGCATTCGTGATCTGCAATCGCGTTCAGGGCCGGCCGATGACCCTGTTCCTGACCGTGTTGTCCTGCGTCGTCTCGCTTCGCTACATCGTCTGGCGCTTCACCGAGACACTTGAATTCAGCACCGTGCTGCAAGGATTACTTGGCATAGGCCTCGCCCTGGCCGAGTTCTATGCGATCATTGTGCTGACACTGGGCTATATCCAGACCGTCTGGCCGTTGGAGCGCAAGCCCGCGCCGTTGCCAGCCGATCCGGCCGATTGGCCAAGCGTCGATGTGTACGTGCCAACCTACAACGAAGACCTGTCGATCGTGCGCGCGACGGTGCTGGCTGCCCTTGCCATGGATTGGCCGCCGGAAAAGCTGCGTGTCTACATTCTCGATGACGGTCGCCGCCGTGCATTTCGTGATTTCGCCGAGGAATGCGGTGCCGGGTACATCATCCGGCCGGATAACAGGCATGCCAAGGCGGGAAACCTCAATCACGCAATGACGCACACCGACGGCGACTTCATCGCCGTGTTCGATTGCGACCACGTGCCGACAAGAGCGTTTCTCCAGATGACGTTGGGTTGGCTCGTGCGCAGCCCTCGCATGGCGTTCATCCAAACTCCGCACCACTTTTATTCTCCCGATCCGTTCCAGAGGAATCTCGCGGCGGGCACGCGCGTGCCCGCGGAAGGGAACCTGTTCTATGGCCTCGTGCAGGATGGCAACGACTTCTGGAACGCAGCCTTCTTCTGCGGCTCATGCGCGGTCATCAGGCGCGCGGCGCTGAAAGCGATCGGCGGCTTTGCCACCGAGACCGTCACCGAGGACGCGCATACCGCATTGAGACTGCATCGAGCCGGATGGCACTCGGCATATCTGCGACTGCCGCTGGCGGCCGGACTGGCGACGGAGCGGCTCATTCTGCATATCGGTCAGCGCATGCGTTGGGCGCGCGGCATGTTGCAGATATTGCGCCTCGACAATCCGCTGTTCGGTCGCGGCCTCAGCATCGGCCAGCGCCTCTGTTACCTGAATGCCATGATGCACTTCCTGTTCGCACTGCCGCGGATCGTGTTTCTCACCGCGCCGCTCGCGTTCCTGATCTTCGGACAGAACATCATCGCGGCGTCGCCGCTCGCCATCATCGCCTACGCACTGCCGCACATGTTCCACGCGATTGCGACGAACGCGCGCATCCAGGGAAGCTGGCGCCATTCGTTCTGGAGCGAAATCTACGAGACGGTGCTGGCGTTGTTCCTGGTGCGGATCACGGCCGTAACCATGCTCAGCCCGCGACGTGGTCGCTTCAACGTCACCGAGAAGGGCGGCCTGCTGAAGTCCGGGTATTTCGATATCCGCGCCGTGTATCCGAATCTGCTGCTCGCGGGGATCCTGCTGAGCGGCCTTGGGCGCGGTCTGTTCGGACTGCTGCTTCAGGACAACAACCAGCTCCAGTTCCAGGCGCTGTTGCTGAACACGATCTGGGTGACGTTCAGCCTGCTGATCGTCATGGCGGCCATCGCGGTGGGTCGCGAGACCCGACAGATGCGCAACCGTGCCCGTATCCGCGCCCGTGTGCCCGCTATGGCCTGGCTCGCGGACGGGCGCGTTCTGAGCGGAATGACGCACAATGTCTCGCTGAGCGGCAGTGCGCTGACGATGGAGCGGCCCGAGGGAATTCCTGATGGTACGATCATCGATTTGCAGTTCGCATTGGGGGAACAGGAACTGGTCATTCCCGCGCGTGTCGAGCGTTGGGGTCAGCGCTTCCTGCAAGTGAGCTGGGACATGTCGACGATCGATGACGAGCGCCACGTCGCGCAGTTGGTTTTCGGCCGCGCCGATGCGTGGGTTGACTGGAACCGGTTCCCACGCGACCGGCCGTTGGCGAGCCTTTGGAGCGTGCTCATCACCATCAAGGGTTTGTTCCGCGGACCTGGACGCCCGATCGCGAGTGCGGACACCGAGACAGTACCGGCCGGGAGGCTCGCGACGCCGTCAACCCTGGCGCCACAAAGCTTCGTATTGCGCCCCGGTGCGGCGATGCGCGCTCTGACCATATTACTGTTGGCGTCTGCGTCCGCGCTGCCGTCGCAGGCCTGGGGCCAGTCGGCGCATTCACGCCCGACTGCCGTGGCGCGGAAGAGACCGACAGTGCCGCAGAGCGGCATGTCTGTGATCGATCTGGCTCCGCCGGCTCCGGGCCCGGCTCCCGTCGCCGCTCCTGCCCCCGTTTTGGCGGCGGCACCTGCCGCGCCTGCCGCGCCGCCATCGGTCGCGCCCGCCCAAGGCACCGTCCGTACCGTCGTCTATACGATGCGCGACCTTGGCGCGGCCGGACCGATGACCATGCGCGGAGCCAGCACGATCCAGGGCCTGCTGTTCGGGATCCGCAGCGACGAAGTGGTGACCGAGGCGCACCTGTCGCTCAGCGGGGCATTTTCTCCGGCGCTGCTCGCCGACTTCAGCAACGTCACGGTCACCCTTAATGAACAGTATGTCGGCACGGTACCGGTCAGTAGTGGCCGAGCAGAGTTCGGTCCAATGGAAATGCCGGTCAATCCGGTGTTCTTCCAGGACCGCAACCGTCTCAATTTCCGCTTTACCGGGCGCTATACGCAGGATTGCAACGATGCGCTGAGCGGACTGCTCTGGGCCACGGTTTCCGATACATCGACGCTGACGCTGACCGTGACGCGGTTGCCGGCGCAGCGCAACCTTGCCCAGTTGCCCTTCCCGTTCTTTGATCACAACATCAGCCAGAAGCTGGTGTTGCCGTTCATCCTGCCGAGCAGCGCCGACAACAGGATCTTGCAGGCCGCGGCGGTCATGACGTCCTGGTTCGGGCGGCTGACCGATTTCCGTGGCGCGTCGTTCCCGGTTTCGACGAATACGCCGCACGAGGGCAACGCCGTGCTGGTGGCGGTCGGCAAGGACATTCCAACCGAGCTGGCGCTCCCCAGCATCAACGGACCCACGATCGCCGAGGTGGCGAATCCGGACGACTCGCTGTCGACGATCATGGTGGTGACGGGGCGCACGGCCGAGGAGGTGGTCGCGGCCGCGGACTATGTGACGCTTGGCAGCAGGACTATGGGCGGCGAGCGGGCCACCGTCCAAGCGCCGATCTTGCCCGAACACCGTCCGAATGACGCTCCGGCCTGGATATCGACCGAGCGGAAGGTGCCCTTCAGCGAGCTGGTCGAACCATCGGCCTTGCAAGGTGTCGGCTATGTTCCCGGGACCTTCCACGTACCGTTCCGCACGGCGCCCGACCTCTACACATGGCGGCGGCGTCCGTTCCTGGCGGCGATCCGGTTCCGCGCACCGCCTGGTCCGGTGATCGACGTCGCTGCATCGCGGCTCGATGTCTCCATCAACGGCACCTACCTGCGCAGCTACTCGCTCCAGCCGACTGACACGACGCTTGACTGGGTCATGCGCGAACTCGGCCATCCCCGTCCCGTGCGATATGGCGACACGCAGATTCCGCCTTACGCCGTGTTCGGGCAAAACGACCTGCAACTGTTTTTCGATGCGCGGCCATTAAGTCGCGGCGATTGCACCGCTATCCCGCAGGACATCCATATGTCCGTCGATCCTGATTCGACGATCGATCTCAGCAATGCCTATCACTTTATGCAGTTGCCCAACCTGTCGGTCTTCGTCAGCTCGGGCTTTCCGTTCACCCGGATGGCCGATCTGTCGGATACCGCGGTCGTGTTGCCGGATCGGCCAAATACCGTCGAGCTGAGCGCCTTTCTCGATCTGATGGGATATTTTGGATCGCTGACCTTCCAGCCGGTCAATCGGGTGACGGTGCTGCGCGTATCCGAGGTTGCCTCGGCTCCCGACAAGGATCTGCTGGTCGTCAGCACGCTCAATCAGTTGGGTCCTGCCGCGGAACTCCTGTCGCGCAGTCCCTACGGTGTCAGCAACGATACGCTGCACGTCGCGCTGCCGCCGCCGTTGCAGGACATCTGGCGCAACCTCGGTGACACGGCCGGCGACGATCGCGTTCGCCTGGCGGCGGCGCTCGCGTCCCAATTGCCCGACGAGGCCGCGGCGCTGATCGGTGCCGCCTCGCCGCACGGCGAAGGACGTTCGGTCGTGGCGTTGGTGGCGGGGATGCCACAGGGACTGGTGGCGATGGTCGATGCGTTTCGTGACGCCAAGCTCGTGCCGCAGGTCCAAGGCGATCTGGCGTTGTTGTCCGGTGGTGCGATCACCTCCTATCGCGCGGGAGGCCTCTACACCGTCGGTTACCTGCCGCTTTGGCTTTGGCCGGAGTGGCTGATGCAGGATCAGCCCATGTCGCTGATCGCGATTCTGCTGGCCGCTGCGATGGTCTTGGGCATTTGCCTGTATCGCTTGTTGCGGTGGAGTGCCGGCCGGCGCGTGGCACGTGCGCGCGGCTTATCGGCCAGAGGACGCTAGCGCCATGATTGCAATGCGCTCGGCTTGCCTCGCCTGGATCGCACTCGCCGGATCCGCCTTCGCCCAGGGGCCTGCGCCAGCACCTGCACCTGCACCGACCTCCCCGGCGGCGCATGTGCTGCTCGACCAGGCAAATTATTGGCGCTCGCAGAACCGGCTCGATCAGGCCGATCTCGCCGTAAAGCGGCTGCTGTTGCTGGAACCCGACAATCCCGACGCTCTCGCCATGGCGGCGGAACTCGCGAGCGAGCGCGGCGATGCAACCGCGGCGCGGGCGGCACTCGCGAAACTGCGGCAGATCAATCCCTCCGATCAGCGGATCGCGTCGGTCGAGCGGGCACTTGCGGTCGGCGCTATCGATCCTGCGGGTCTTGCGGAGGCGCGTTCGCTTGCAGCGCAGGGGCACAACGCGGAGGCCGTTGCCCGTTATCAGCGACTGTTTCGTGGCAACGACCCGCCGGGTGCTCTGGCGGCTGAGGTACTACGACACGCTGGCCGGCACGCAGGGAGGATGGGAGCCGGCGCGTGCCGGTCTGGCACGGGTCGTCGCCGCGAAATCCTCAGGATACGCGTGCGCAGCTCGCCTACGCGCGGCTGTTGACGTATCAGGCGTCGACCCGCGCCGAGGGCATCGCGAAACTGGCGGCGCTGGCGGACAATTCAACGACGTCCGCCGCAGCCACCAAGGCGTGGCGCCAGGCGCTGCAATGGCTGCCGGTGAACGGCGACAGCATCGCGGCCTATCAGGCCTATCTGGCGAAGCATCCGGACGACGGAACCATCTCCGCGGCTTTGGCTGAAGCGCGCAACCCGAAACGTACCGTGGCGGATGCGATGGCCGCGCGCCGCAGCGCCGGCTTTGCCGCGCTGGAGGCCGGGCGCTTGGGCGAAGCCGAAACGGCCTTCCGTGACGTGCTCGCGCAGAACCCGGACGATGCCGACGCTCTCGGCGGGTTGGGGCTGGTGCGGCTGCGGCAGAACAATGCCGAGGAAGCGCGCGGTCTGCTGTCACGTGCCATCGCGGCCGATCCGGCGCACAAATCGCGGTGGGAGCAGGCGTTGCAAGGCGCCAGCGTGGGCGAGGAATACGCCTCGGCACGCAACATGATCGCGCGCGGCCAGTTGGACGCGGCGGAACGGCAACTGCGCGCCATCACCGCTCGAGGCGGGGATATCAACGGCGCGCTGGCAATGCTGGCCGACGTTCAGGCGCGGCGTGGCGATCTGTCCGGCGCCGAGACCTCCTACCGCACCTTGCTGGCGCGTCAGCCGAACAATGCAGAGGCGTTGCTTGGCCTGGCACAGGTGCTGGGGCGTGCCGGTCGCTCGCAGGAAGCAGCGCAGCTGCTGGATCGCGCGCAGCAGGCCGGGGATACGCGTGGGGTGGGCCGTCTTCGCGCCGAGGCTTTGCGACAGCAGGCCGGTTCCGTCAGCGATCCGGAAGAGAAGATAGCATTGCTCCGCGCGGCGTCGGCATCGGCCCCTCCGGATCCTTGGATTCGCCTCGACCTTGCCCGCGCCCTCTCCGCCGCCGGCCGGAAGGCGGAGGCGCGCCAGGTGATGAGCGAGGTCACCGGCGCGGCACGGCCCACTACTGACGACCTTCGTGCCGGCGCACTGTTCGCCGCTGAGGACGGCCGTCCCGATGAGGCGGCGGCGTTGGTGGCCAAGCTGCCTCCTGCCGCGCGAACCGCCGACATGCGTAGCCTGCTGGCGCACGCGCAGTTGCAAAGCGAGATCCAGGCCGCCATTGGACTTGGCGGCGTAAGCCCGACGGCCGCGCGCGAAAAGCTGCTGATGCTGGCCGCGCAGCCCGATCCTGACGGCAGCCGAGGCGTGGCGGTCGCGCAAGCCTTTCTTCAGATGCACAACCCTGCGGCGGCGCGCGAGGCCCTTGCGACTGCACAGGCGGCGACGCCGATGCCGACTGCGGCCCAGCGCATCGCGTATGCCGGCGTATTGCTGCAAGCCGGCGATGAACGGGGCACGCAGATTTTGCTGCGTTCCCTGGATGGCGCGACGGGCCTGACGCGGGACCAGGCGGCGGCGCTGAACCGCCTGCGCGCCGGAGCCGCGATCCGCACCGCGGATACCCTCAATGCGCAGGGCCGCCAGGCTGAGGCGTATGACGTGCTGGAGCCTGAGCTTGCCCGCAACCCTGACAATCCTGATCTCGCCATGGCGGTGGCGCGGCTCTACGCGCGCGCCGACGCGCCGCGCAAGGCGATGGCGATCAATCAGGACCTGCTGTCGCGCAATCCGGACAACCTCGATGCGCGGCGTGGCGCGCTGGATGCCGCCATTCAATCGCACGACTGGGTGTTGGCAGAGCGCCTCGTCCACGACGGGATCGAGTTGGCCCCGGATGATCCGCGGGTATGGATGATGTCGGCCGCCTTGCATCGCGCCCGTGGCAACAATCGCGCGGCGCTTGCCGATCTGCGGCGCGCGCTTGACCTGCGCCAGCAGGCGGTCGGCGCCGACCAGCCGCGGATGCGCCGAACCAGCGACGCGGGCGGCGCAACGAGCGTGTCGGTTTACCAGACGGCCGCGGGCCAGGATGACGCGCTGGTGCAACCCGGCGGCAATCCGTTCCGCCGCTCTGGAGGGTCGGACAGTACATCGGTGGCGAGTGTCGGTGCGGCGAATGTTCCGGCCGATCCGATGTCCGCGGACATCTCCCGCCAGATCGCTTCCGTGCAAGAGGATCTGGCTCCCAAGCTGACTGTCGGGCCCGAGTTTCGCTCCCGGACCGGCACGTCGGGCCTCGACAGCCTTACCGAGGTCTCGACGTCGATGGAGTTGCTGGCCAGCCCGTTCGGACGCGGGCAACTCTCAGTCCAGGCGACGCCGACATTCCTCAACTCGGGCAATGTGCCCAGCGACGCGAACAGCCAGATGCTGTTCGGCACCGGAGCGCTCGGCGGCCATGTCGCACCAGGGTCGCAACACGCGGAAGGCGTGGGCATTTCGGTGGGATACAAGATCGGCTGGCTGCAAGCCGATGTCGGCAGCTCACCACTCGGCTTCCTCGAGCAGAATGTCCTTGGCGGTGTCGAGTTATCGCCGGAAATCGCCGATGGCGTGCGATTGCGCGTCGTCGGCGAGCGTCGCGCGGTGACGGACAGCGTCCTGTCCTATGCCGGCACGAAGGATCCGGCGACCGGCACCCAATGGGGTGGCGTGACGCGAACGCGCGGACATGCACAGATCGAATTCTCCGCCGGGAAGGCGAATTTCTATGCCGGGGGCGGTTACAGTAGCCTGACGGGCGTGAACGTCGCGTCCAACCAGGAATACGAGTTCGGCGCGGGCGGGTCATATTCCGTCTGGCGTTCGGGCTCCGACGAAGTCCGGGTCGGCCTCGATCTGGTCGACTTCGGCTATCAGAAGAACTTGCGGCATTTCACCCTGGGCCAGGGTGGCTACTTCAGCCCGCAGTCCTATTTCGCCGCTCTCGTTCCGGTGCGCTACACCGGCAAGACCGAGGAATGGACGTGGTCGCTCGGCGGCGCGGTCGGATATCAGACGTACAACGAGCACAACTCCAACGTCTTCCCGAACAACAATGGTCTGCAATTGGCACTCGATGCCGCGGCGACCGGCAATCCGACAATCAACATCGTGTATCCTGGGCAAGACGCGTCTGGAATTGTCGGCAACGCGACAGGATCGGCGGAATACATCGTCGATCCCAATTTTCGTCTCGGCGGTCGCGCCAGCTATCAGCATGCCGGTAACTGGAGTGAGGCCATCGGCATGTTGTACGCCCGCTATATTTTCAACGGAGGCATTTGATGGGGATCGGCGTGTCGCCTTGCTTCCTGCGCGCTTTGGCGTTGGAGATCGACGACCGCAGCGACCCCGCGGGGCGCGACACGCTGTTGCGCGCAGTGGGGCAGCAGATGGCGCGCATGATGGCGCTGCCACCGGTCAATTCGCTTGAGGCTCTGGAGATGGAGATCAATTCTGCACTCGAGAGGCTTGGGTGGGGTACCGCGCGGCTCGCCGTGAACGAAGCTGAGCGGTGCGTGACGATCACGCATAGCGCGCTGCCGCGTGTCGGCTCGGCCGGCGAGCCCGCTGGCTTCTGGCTCGGCGCTGCATTGGAGGGATTGTACGAAGGATGGATGGCGCAGCAGCCTGGCGCCGATGCGTCCTTGTGCGCGCGGCGCAATGCGGGCAGCACCGCGGATCAGCTATTGATACGCTACGAGAGGGCGTAGTGCCTTCCGCTACATCCGGCGAACAGCCTCGGCCATGCGGCCGACGATCTCGCGCAGGACCGGCGCAGGACTTGCGAAGTTGAGTTGCGCGAACTCGCGGTATTGCGCGCCGAACGATTCGCCGAAATTGAGCCCGACCCGCGCTCGATCGAGGAAGAACTGGCCGGCGGGGCACGGCAATTTCAGCGCCGAGCAGTCGAGCCAGGCGAGATAGGTCGCCCCGGGCAGGCGCATCGTCACGCCAGGCAATTCGGCGCCGATGGTCTGCGCCAGCCAGTCGCGGTTCGCCCGAAGTTGCGCCAAAATCTCGTCGAGCCAGGGCTGGCCGTCATCCCAGGCCGCGATCGTCGCATCGACGCCGGTGACGCCGGGCGAACCGAGCAGTCGCGCCGGAATGCGCGTGAAGAACCGTTGCTTGAGCGCCGGCGCGCCGAAATGCATCACCGCACAGCGCAGCGCGGGAATGTTGAAGCTCTTGGTGGCCGAGGTGATGGTGATGGTGCGGGCGGCGATCTCGGGCGAGAGCGATGCCAGCGGGATGTGCGTGTTGCCGGGATAGACGATGTCGGCGTGGATCTCGTCCGACACCACGATCAGGTCGTGGCGGATGGCGAACGCGGCCACCTCTTCGAGTTCCTCCGGACTGTAGCAGCGTCCGGAGGGGTTCTGCGGATGACAGAAGATCAGCACACGGGCGCGCGCATCGGGTGTTGCCTCGTAGGCGGCGAGATCGAGCATCCAGCGCGTGCCGTTGTCGCGCATTGGATTGGCGATCAGGCGGCGGCCGGTGTCGTTGATCGCGGCCATGAACGGCGGATAGGACGGCAGTTGGAGCAGCACCGCGTCGCCGGGATCGCTGAACGCCATCACCGAAGAGAAACTGGCCTGGACCAGATCACCGATCGGGTGTGCATCGGCCGGATCGACCTGCCAGTTGAAGCGGCGCTGCATGCGGCGGGCGAAGGCGGCGGCCAATGCCCCGTCGCGCGCGGCATAGCCGTATTCCTGGTTGCGGGTGAGGCGATCCAGCGCCTCGGTGACCGCGGGGGCGACGCCGAAGTCCATGTCGGCGACCCAGGCGGGCAGCACGTCGTCGGGGAACTTGTGCCACTTGTTGGTACGGCGCGCGCGCAGGGTGGGAATATCGAAGTCCGTCGCTCCGGTGGCCATGCGGTTGGTTCTCCCCATTGCGCGTCCGGGCATAGCATCTGGCGGCAGAGGGGCGAGTGAGGCCCGATGGGCTTCGGATTCGACAATGGCGGAAAAGAAGGGGCGGACCCTGCGGCCCGCCCCTTCCTTCGTCCGGTCGGACTTCTGAAGATCAGAAGTCCATGTCGCCCATGCCGCCCATGCCGCCGCCGCCCGGAGGCATCGCCG
>CAVPTU010000053.1:0-66900 GCA_963708565.1 uncultured Alphaproteobacteria bacterium | reverse complement strand
GCAGTTGGGTTACCTGCTGGGTGCGAAATACGTGAACGGCCCGTGGACTGTGGGCATCGTCGGCGAGGAATACTGGGAACAGGGCACAGTCACGTTAGCCGGCCTTAGCCAGCGGCGTGCGCGCGGCCTCAGCACCGGCGCAGCCTACACCGTTGCCCCAGGCTTCACGGTGTTTGGCGAATATCTCTATATGGATCAGTACCAGAGTGGAAACAACTTCCTCACCGGAGCGACGGGCATAGGGGCTGCCGGCCGCGCGAATGGCGCCGAGTTCAACAACAACGTCAAGGGTCAGACCTTCCTGATCGGCGACGTGGTGAACTTCTGAGTTCGGCACGGCCGGGCCTGAACGGGCGGCGGGGAGAGATCCCCGCCGCCTTTTTCACGTTCGCCCGCATGGTATGCGGGAAGCTTGGCGACTCAATCGCAAGGCGCTAAGGGAAGTGTCCCCCTGGCGTGAGAGTAATGAGATGGCTATCAGACTTCAGACTACCGTGGCGTTGGGCGTTGCCGTGGGTCTGCTCTCCGCCTGCGGCAATTCGAAGCCAAACCCGACCGATCCGGGCTATATCGGCCAGCAAGGACCGGCCAGCAGCGGGTCGATGCCGGGCGGCAGCATCCTGGGTGACAGCAGCCTGGTGTTCGGCACCGCCAAGGACCGGCCCGGCGGCGGCTCGAGCGGCGGAGGTGGCGGCGCAGGCGGCACGGGCGGCGGTGCCCTCGGCGTCAACGCCTACCTGTGGCGCGGCGCGCTCGACACGCTCAGCTTCATGCCGCTGGCATCGGCCGATCCGTTCGGCGGCGTGATCATCACCGACTGGTACACGCCCAACTCCGCGAGCGACGAGCGCTTCAAGGCCACCGCCTACATCCTTGGCCGCGAGCTGCGCAGCGACGGCGTGCGCGTCAGCATCTTCCGTCAGGTCCTGCAGAACGGCCAGTGGGTCGATGCACCGGTGAGCCCGGTCACGGTGGGTGATATCGAGAACAAGGTGCTGTCCCGCGCCCGCGAGTTGCGCGAGCAGTCGCAGGCAAGCAGCTAGAGCGTGATGACCGAAGGCGGAGTCGCCGGAGGTCTGGCGCGCGCAGCTTTGGTCGATCCGCCGCCTCTTGCGAAGTCGCGTCTGGCGGCAAATAACTATGTGATGAACGAAAGCGTGACGGTCGCGGCCGAGCTGCCGCGCTACGATTTCCGCGAGGCCGAGCCGCGCTGGCAGCGCGCCTGGGCCGAACGCGGCTGCTTCCGCGTGCCGGACGTGCCGAGCGACAACAAGCCGAAATACTACGTGTTGGAGATGTTCCCGTATCCCGAGCGGGAAGATCCACATGGGCCACGTGCGCAACTACACGCTGGGCGACGTGGTGGCGCGCTACAAGCGGGCACGAGGCTTCGCGGTGATGCATCCGATGGGCTGGGATGCATTTGGCCTGCCGGCAGAGAATGCGGCGCGTGAACGCGGCGTCCACCCCGCGACGTGGACGCGCGAGAACATCGCCGCCATGCGCGCCGAGCTGCAACGCATGGGACTGTCGCTCGAATGGGAGCGCGAGTTCGCCACCTGCGATCCGGCGTATTACGGCCATCAGCAGAAGCTGTTTCTCGATTTCCTGCGCGCCGGCCTCGTGGAACGCAAGGAGAGCTGGGTCAACTGGGACCCGGTCGATGGCACTGTGCTGGCGAACGAGCAGGTGATCGACGGCCGAGGGTGGCGGTCCGGCGCGCTTGTGGAGAAGAAGCAGCTCAGCCAGTGGTTCCTGAAGATCACCGAGTATGCGCAGGAACTGTTGGACGCGCTCGATACCTTGGAGCGCTGGCCCGAACGCGTGCGGCTGATGCAGGAGAGGTGGATCGGCCGCAGCGAGGGCGCGCGCCTGACCTTCCTGCTGACCACGCCCGAGCAGTGTTTCGAGGGCGGCGAGGTCTACACCACGCGCCCGGACACGTTGTTCGGCATGTCGTTCCTGGCACTCGCGCCGGAGCATCCGCTGTCCGCGGCTGTGGCGGAGCGGGATCCGAAGGCGGCAGCCTTCATCGCCGAATGCCGCCGCCTGGGAACCTCCGAGGCGGTGATCGAGACCGCGGAAAAGCAGGGCTACGACACTGGGCTGCGTGTGCAGCATCCGTTTATCAGGGACGCGACGTTCCCGGTGTGGATCGCCAATTTCGTGCTGATGGAGTATGGCACGGGTGCGATCTTCGGCTGCCCCGCGCACGATCAGCGCGACCTCGAGTTCGCCCGCAAATACGGCCTGAACGTGGTGCCGGTCGTGTTGCCGTCCGGTGAGAACCCCGAGACGTTCCGAATAGAGGATCAGGCCTATGTCGGTCCGGGCACGATCTTCAACTCGGGTTTCATGAACGGGCTCGACGTCGATGCGGCAAAACGCGCGGCGATTGCCGAATTGGAGCGTCTCCGCGTCGGCCATGGCGAAGTGAACTGGCGGCTGCGGGACTGGGGCGTGAGCCGGCAGCGCTACTGGGGCTGCCCGATCCCGGTGATCCATTGCGAGGCCTGTGGTGTAGTGCCGGTGCCGGACGATCAGTTGCCGGTGAAGCTACCCGACGATGCGACATTCGATCGCCCCGGCAATCCGCTGGATCATCATCCGACGTGGAAGCACGTCGCCTGTCCACACTGTGGCGCAGCAGCGCAGCGGGAAACCGACACGTTCGACGTGTTCGTCGACAGCGCCTGGTATTTTGCGCGGTTCTGTAGTCCGCGCGCCGACACACCGGTGGCGCGCAAGGCGGTCGATCACTGGATGCCGGTCGATCAGTATATCGGTGGCATCGAGCACGCGATCCTGCATTTACTTTACGCGCGCTTCTTCACCCGCGCGATGAAGCGCACCGGGCATCTCGATATGGAGGAGCCGTTCGCCGGGCTGTTCACCCAGGGCATGGTGACGCACGAGAGCTACCGCTCGACCACGGGGCCGAACGGCGCCTGGCTGTACCCGGACGAGGTGATCAAACAGCCCGACGGGTCCGCGCTGCATCGTGACACCGGTGACCCGGTGGTGATCGGCCGGGTCGAGGCAATGAGCAAATCGAAGCGCAACACCGTGGACCCTGAGGCGATCATCGCCCGCTATGGCGCCGATACCGCGCGCTGGTTCATCCTGTCCGACAACCCGCCCGACCGCGACATGGAGTGGACCGAGGCAGGCGCCGCCGGGGCGTTCCGCTTCACCCAGCGTGTGTATCGACTGGTGGACACGTTTGGTGACGCGCCTGCCGGCGAGCCGACCGACGCGGCCCGTGCCTTGCGCCGTGTGACTCACCGTACCATCGCCGCGGTCAGCGAGGCGCTGGACAACTTCGCATTCAACGTGGCGGTGGCACGGCTTTACGAACTGACCAATGCGATCGCCGCCGCCGGAGACGAGCCGGGTATTGGCGCGGCCCGTCACGAGGCAATCGAGACGCTGGCCCGGCTGGTCGCGCCGATGATGCCCCACCTCGCCGAGGAGGTGTACCATCGTATGCATCCCGATGCCGCGACGCTGGTCGCGGACCTGCCCTGGCCGGAAGCCGAACCCGACCTGCTCACGGCGGACACCGTGACGATAGCGGTGCAGGTCATGGGTAAGCTGCGGGGGACGATCTCGGTCCCGCCGGACGCGCCGCGTGACGCCAACGTCGCGGCGGCCAAGGGCGAGGCGAATGTCGCTCGGGCGTTGCAGGGCAAGCGGATCGTCAAGGAGATCTACGTGCCGGGCCGGATCATCAACTTCGTGGTCGCGTGATGCGCTGCCGGTGTAAGCCGGCCGCGGTGAGATGAAGCTGCCGCCGCAGCGCGTCGGGGCATTCCTGCGCGATCCGGGCGCCTGCCGCGTCGTGCTGCTGCTATGGCGAAGACCACGGGATGATCCGCGACCGCGCCGCCGCGTTGGTGCGCGCGGTGGCCGGATCGGTGGATGATCCGTTCCTGGTCGCCGAACTGGGGCGGGAGGACGTCGGGCGGTTGGCCGACGAGGCCGCCTCCCTGGCGTTGACCGGCGGGCGGCGCGTGGTGCGGCTGCGCGAGGCCACCGACGCCGCGACCGACCAGGTCGCCGCCATCCTGAAAGGCAGCGCCCCGGCGCTGGTCGTGCTGGAGGCTCCCGGGCTCGCGACGCGCTCGCGCCTGCGGACGCTGATCGAGGGCGCGGCGGACGGGGCGGCGATCGCCTGCTATCCCGAGGAAGGCCGGGCGCTGGCCGAGACGATCCGCGCGGTGCTGAGCGAGACCGGCGTCGGCATCGATCCGGATGCGCTGGCCTGGGTGTCGGACCAGTTGGGCGCGGATCGCGTGTCGACCCGGGCGGAAGCCGAGAAGCTGGCCCTCTATGCCGGCCCTGGCGGCCGGGTGGACCTGGATGCGGCGATGGCGTGTGTCGGCGACCTCGCCGGTCTGTCGCTCGACGATGCGCTGTTCGCCGCGACGGAAGGCGACGTGGCGCGAACCGATCGTGCGCTGGAACTGGCGGTCGCCGAGGGAGCGACGCCGGTCGGCGTGCTGCGGGCCGCACTGATGCATTTGCAGCGGCTGCATCGGGTGCGGCTGGCGATCGACGATGGGCGGAGCACGGCCGATGCGGTGAAGGGCGTCCGCCCGCCGGTGTTCTTCCGGCGCCTGGGCGCGTTCAGCCGTGCGATCGAGCTGTGGTCGTCGGGCGCGCTGATGGCGGCGATGGCCGGGCTGGCGGAGGCGGAGCGCGCCTGCAAGCGCACCGGCGCGCCGGATGACGTGCTGTCGCGCAATGCGGTGCTGACCCTGGCGCGCCGCGCGGCGGCCGCCGCGGCGAGGCGGCGGCGGACCGCCTGATCGCGTGTTACTTGACCTTTATTTGGCGATTACTGTTGCAGACCCAATTCTGCTCAGTAAACTGTCCAACTGGTCCAGATTGGTGTAGTGGAACTGTATGACGCCTCGCCTGCCGTTGAACGTCACCTTCACCGTCAGGCCGAGCTGCTCGCTGAGCAATCGCTCCAGCGCCACGGTGTCCGGCCCGCGGCCGCGCAGCAGGTCGTCGGCCAGCGTGCGTTCGCCAGGCGGCTCGCGCGCCGCCAGTGCCTCGGTCTGGCGCACCGACAACTGCCGGTCGATCACCTCGCGCAGCGCGGTTTCCGGCAGCGGGGTGCGCCAGCAGGGCGCGGGCGTGGCCGGCGGAGATCTCGCCCCTGGCGCAGCGCCGCCTTCACCAGCTGGCGGCAGGTTCAGCAGCCGCAGCGTGTTGGCGACATGGCTGCGCGACTTGCCGACCGCCTGGCCGAGAGCCTCCTGGGTGAACGCGAACTGCGTCAGCAGTCGGTCATAGCCCTCGGCCTCATCCATCGGGTTGAGGTCCTGGCGCTGCAGGTTCTCCACCAGGGCGACGGCGGCGGCCTCGGTGTCGGACATTTCGTGGACCAGCGCGGGGACCTCGTGCAGGCCGGCGGCGCCGGCGGCCCGCCAGCGGCGCTCGCCGGCGACGATCTGATAGCGGCCGGCGGTCGCCGGGTGCGGCCGGACCAGAAGCGGCTGCAGGATGCCGCGGAGCCGGATCGACTGGGCGAGTTCCTCCAGCGCGGTCGGGATCGATGCTGCTGCGCGGCTGGAAGGGGTTGGGCTCCAGCAGATCGAGCGGCACCTGGCGGACGGTGGTTCCCTGCGGCGGCGCTTGGACGGCGGCATCGCCCAGCAGGGCGGCCAGGCCGCGGCCGAGCCGGGGACCGGCGTCGCGCCTGGCGTTCACGGCTGGGCCCGTTCGCGCCGGAGCACTTCGCCGGCCAGCCGGACATAGGCCTGCGCGCCGGGCGAGCGGAAATCGTAGAGCAGCACCGGCTTGCCGTGGCTCGGCGCCTCGGAGATGCGGATGTTGCGGGGGATGACGGTGTCGTAGACCGTCTCGCCGAAGAAGCCCCGGGCGTCGGCCGCGACCAGGTCCGAAAGATTATTGCGCCGATCGAACATGGTCAGCACGATTCCTTGCAGACGGAGGCTCGGATTGAGGCCGCGCTTCACCATTTCGATGGTGCGGACCAGGCCGCTGATGCCCTCCAGGGCGTAGAACTCGCATTGCAGCGGCACCAGCACGGCATCGGCGGCGACCAGGCCGTTCAGGGTGAGCAGGCCGAGGCTCGGCGGGCAGTCGATCAGGACGAAACTGTAAGGGGACGGTCCTTCGCGCAGGGGGATCAGGGCATCGCGCAGGCGATATTCGCGGCGATCCAGGCCGACCAGTTCGATTTCGGCGCCGGCGAGGTCCGCCTCGGCGGTGACCAGCGACAGGTTCGCGATGTGGGTGGCTCGGGCGGCGGCCAGCAGCGGAAGATCGCCGGTGATCAGGCGATAGCTGCCGACGGCGCGATCGGTGCGCGGGATGCCAAGCCCGGTGGAGGCGTTGCCCTGGGGATCGAGGTCGATCAGCAGGACCTGCTCGTCGTTGGCGGCGAGCGCGGTGGCGAGGTTGATGGCGGTCGTGGTCTTGCCGACGCCGCCCTTCTGGTTGGCGATCGCCAGGATGCGCACGCCGGTGGCGGGCGGTGGTTCGCGAGGACTCGGCGTCAGGCTGCGGGAACGACACGGCTGAGATCGCTGATCCGGAGGATGCAGGCGTCGGGGGCGGTACGGCTCGGGATGCGCTCCACCTGCATGTGCCACTGTGCCGCCGCGTGCGTCAATTCCGTCTGAACGTCGGCGCCCTTGAGGAACAGGCATTGGCCTCCGGGCGCGAGGAGCGGAGCCGCGAGGCCCAGGAGTTTCGGCAACGGGGCAAGGGCGCGGGCGGTGATGAGCGGGGCCGGCGGCAAGTCGGCCGCCTCGATGCGGACGGCATGAACGTGGACCGGGGCACCGGTGATGCGGGCGGCCTCGCGCAGGAAGGCGGCCTTGCGCTGGTCGGCCTCGATCAGGTCGAAGGGCACGCCGGTGGCGAGGGCGAGGATCAGGCCGGGAAAGCCGGCGCCGGAGCCAAGGTCGATGGCGCGGTCGAGGGCTGGCGGCATCAGCGGGACGAGCTGGAGCGAATCGGCGATGTGGCGCGTGCCAAAGCAGCGCCTCATCGCGCGGCGCGATAAGGTTGACGGTGCGGTTCCAGCGGAGCAGCAGCGTGGCGAAGGTCTCCAGCGCGGACCAGTGTTTCACGTGAAACATCGTTCGGCGTCGAACGATGTTTCACGTGAAACGCCTCAGGCTGCCTGAGTCGGACGCGACGCACGCTTCCGCACATGGGCGGCGATCGCCGCCAACGCGGCCGGCGTCATGCCCTGGATCCGGGACGCGGCGCCGAGCGATTCCGGCTGCGAGCGTGTCAGCTTGGCGGTCAGCTCCGCGGACAGCCCGCCGATCGCGCTCGAACGCCACGCCATCCGAGCGACCAGCTCTCCTCCCGCTGGAACGCCCGGATGTCGGCCTCCTGGCGCGGCAGATAGCCATCGTAGCGCACCTCCGTCTGCAACTGGCTCAGCACGCGGGGCGGCAGGTCGCGCAGCCAGGGAAACGCCGCAGCCAGCGCGCAAAACTCGACGTCCGGGTGGCCGAGCAACTCGAACACCGACCGCCAGCGTCCATCCGCCCGCACCGCGATCCCAAGCCGCGCCAGCTCCCCGGGATAGCCGCCCTCCGTCCTGGCCCGCTCCTGCGCCGCCGTCACAGCCGCAGCGATGCGCCTCGAACGCCGCGGCGCGCCGGCGGCCGACACAGCCCCATGCCATCCCCTTCCCGGTCAACCGCAGATCGGCATTGTCCGCTCGCAGAGTCAGGCGGAATTCGGCGCGCGAGGTGAACATCCGGTACGGCTCGCTGACCCCCTGCGTCGTCAGATCATCCACCAGCACGCCGATATAGGCGTCCGAGCGGCCCAGCGCGACCGCCGTGGCGCGCCGCCAGCCCGGCGCGCGGCGTTGATCCCCGCCATGCATCCCCTGCGCCGCCGCCTCCTCGTATCCGGTCGTGCCGTTGATCTGCCCCGCCAGGAACAGCCCCGGCAGCGCACGCACCTCCAGCGACGACGCCAAGGCCCGCGGATCCACGTAATCGTATTCCACCGCGTAGCCCGGCCGCATCATCCGGGCGTGCTCCAGCCCCGGGATCGTCGCCAGCAGGGCGCGCTGCACGTCCGCCGGCAGGCTGGTCGAAATGCCGTTGGGATAGACCGTGTCGTCGTCCAGTCCCTCCGGCTCGAGGAAGATATTGTGGCTCTCCCGGGCGGCGAACCGCACGATCTTGTCCTCGATCGACGGACAATAGCGCGGGCCGGTCCCGGCGATGCGGCCGCCATAGACCGCCGACCGGTGCAGATTGGCCCGGATGATCGCGTGCGTCGCCGGCGGTGGTCCGGGTGATGCGGCATTCCACCTGCGGATTGGCGATCCGCTCGGTGAGCGGGCTGAACGGCTCCGGCACCGCGTCACCGGGGTCTGCATCCAGACCGTCCCAATCGATCGTCCGCCGATCCAGCCGCGGCGGCGTGCCGGTCTTCAGGCGGCCCAAGGGAAGCTCCAGCCGCGCCAGTGTGTGCGCCAGCCCGATCGAGGGCGCCTCCCCTACCCGGCCGGCCGGGCTTTGCTTGTCGCCGATATGGATCACGCCGCGCAGAAAGGTTCCGGTGGTCAGCACCGCCGCGCCGCAGCGAATCACCGATCCATCGGCGCACAGAACGCCGGACAGACGACCGTCACGTCCGATCTCCAGGTCCTCCGACCGAGCCTGCCCGCACAGTCAGCCCGGGCGTCTCGGCCAGCATTCGCTGGATCGCCCGCCGATACAGCGCGCGATCGGCCTGCGCGCGCGGCCCGCGCACCGCCGGCCCCTTGCTGCGGTTCAGCAGCTTGAAGTGGATGCCCGCCGCGTCCGCCGCGCGGCCCATCAGCCCATCCAGCGCATCGACCTCACGCACCAGATGGCCCTTGCCGATGCCGCCGATCGACGGATTGCAGGACATCTCGCCGATCGTATCCAGCCGGTGGGTCAGCAGCAGCGTGCGCGCGCCGATGCGCGCGGCCGCCGCGGCCGCCTCGCAGCCGGCATGCCCGCCGCCGATCACCACGACGTCGAAACGCTCAGCCACGATATTCGCACCTTGTTACACGCCTGCGGCGGCGCTTTATAGCGCCTATGGAATTCTTCTCACTGCATCATCTCATCCAGCTTCTTCACGCATACGGCAATGTGGTGCTGGGCGTCGTCGTCGGGTTGGAGAGCGTCGGCCTGCCGCTGCCAGGCGAGACCCTGCTGATCGCGGCCGCCGTCTATGCCGGGAACGACGCATCAGTTGAACATTGCATTCGTCATTCTGTCCGCCGCCGTGGGCGCGATCGTCGGCCAAATTGCGGGGTACGCGATCGGTTGGGGTGTCGGCTTCCGGCTGTTGCGGCGCTATGGGCGGTATATCGGCCTGACGGATCGCCGATTGGCATTCGGCAGAGCGTTGTTCCGTCGCCACGGGGAGAAGGTCGTGTTCGCCGCGCGCTTCATCGTGCTGCTGCGTACTCTGGCGGCATTGCTGGCTGGGGCAAACCGCATGCCGCGGGGCCGCTTCATGGTGGCCAATGTCGCGGGCAGCGTCGTCTGGGCGTCACTTTACGGCCTTGGTGCCTATCTGCTTGGCCACGAGGCGAAGCACGTCGCCGGACCAATCGCTATCGGCATCTGTGCGATTGTCGTTGCCGCCCTGGTGATCGCAGGGCTGTACATGCGGCACCGCGAGCACCAGCTTCTGGCGCAGCCGGCGCGCGCCGGCCGACGTCCTAGAGTAACGAGTTCGTTATTATAGATTTTTACTTGTGCTTGCTTACGTAGTGCGCAAGAACCAAGTATTTGCCGGCAGTTCGTATAGTCACCGAGGCGGCCAGTAGTTCGAACCGCTATTCCTGCGGATAGCGCCACGGCTTCGACGGCTGCGGAGCGCCTTCGTCGATCGTCCATTGCGGCAGCGAGAGGCCGGGGACGACGTCACTGAACACCATCCGCATGCGCGAGCCAATGCCGACGCGTTTCGACCACGTCGGGGGATGCCAAGATGCCATCCGGCGTGGTCAGGTTGCCGATGACGCGCAAAGCCTCATGTTCGGTCGGCTTGGCCTTCTGCGTGTCGAGCTCGACCAGCAGCACCATGTACGGCGTACGCGCCTGAAATGCCGGCTGGATGCCGTGATGCACCTCTTCGTACCAGTACACTGCGCCTTTCCCTTCCACCTTCGTCCAGGTCGATGTCAGACAGGTGCACCAGGGACAGGCAGTCGTCGGCGGATAGCGCAGCAGCTTGCAATCGTCGCATTGCTGCAAATGGAAGTCGTGATCCGCGCAGTGGCGGAAGTATTCCAAATTCTCGCCGTCCAGATCGTCGATCGACAGCGGCATGTCGAGATAAGTGCCACGAACAGGCATGATCGGTTCTCCCCCTCAGCCGCGACGCATGACCATGGCCGATCCGGTCATCGGATTGGCCCAGCCGAGATTGGCAGTGACCTCGATGTTGCGCACCTGCCGGCAACCGCCCTCGCGATAGTCGTATGTGTGCTGACGCTTGCCATCCGGCCCGATTGGACAGTAGTCGTCGGCGTCGTGGCGTAGCTGGCGCACGTTCTCGATAACCATGTTCATGCCGTGGGTATAGCCCTCGCACAAATGGCCGCCCGAGGTGTTCTGCGGCCGTTTCCCGCCCAGCCTGGTGATGCCGGACGAGACGTACTCGCCGCCCTCGCCCTTCTTGCAGAAGCCGTAATCCTCGAGTTGCAGCATCGAGGTGAAGGTAAATGCGTCGTAGGCGCCAACCGCGTCGATATCCTCAGGGCCGACGCCGGCGTTCGGCCACAGGATGTCCTTGGCGTAGTAGCCCGCGACACGTGTGATCGGCCCGTGCTGGAAGTGCATGTCAGTGCGCGGCTTGGAGCAACGGCCCACCACGCTGCGGATCAGCGCCGGCGTATGGCGCAGGTCGCGCGCATGCTCGGCGCTGGTGACGATGATGCAGGTGGCGTTGTCGGTCTCCACGCAGCAGTCGAGCAGATGCAGCGGCTTGCAGATCATCCGGCTGTTGATCACATCGTCGACGGTATAGCGCTTCTTGTAGAACGCCTTCGGATTGTTCGAGGCGTGTTCGGAGTGCACCACCTTCACCATCGCCACCTGCTCGGGCTTGGTGCCGTACCTCGTACCATGTGACGCATGAAGGTGGGCGCAAAGTTCTGGCCCGCGCTCTGCCAGCCATAGGCGCGGCTGTGCAGCGCGTCGCCGTTGACTGGCGCGGCGGACCGCGCGCCGGTGCCGCCGATGCGTATCTGCGAATAGCCGTTCATCGAACGGAAGATCGCCACGCACTTGCACATGCCGGCTTCCATGATGCCGATCGCGATGCCGATCAGCGCCTCGGTGGACGACCCGCCGCCGTTCACGTCCATGAAGAAGTTCAGCCTTATGCCAAGATCGCCGGCGAGAAATGTCGAGGGCGTCGAATCGTTGCCCGAGTAGGACAGCATGCCGTCGATGTCGGACGGCTTCAGGCCGGCATCCAGCATGGCATTGCGTACCGCCCAGGTACCCATCGCGCGTGTCGTCTTGCCCGAGCCGCGCGTATATGTGGTCTCGCCGACGCCGACGATCGCGTATTTGTCGCGCAGATATCTGGGCGTGGTGGCATCCGTGTCTGCCGGTAGCGGCATGTGCGTTTCCCCCTCTGCAACTGCGGGAAGGCTGAACGCGATGAGCCATGGCGTCAACTCGCTGTCCGGCACCGAGCGACGCGCGCGTGATTGTCCGGCGGATCAGGAGTAGCGTCGGTCCGAGCGGAATGGAGGGAAACAGTCGATGCAGCTCGGAGCTTCACTTCCTGTGGTCGACATCGGCACCGGACCGGCGGTCGTTCGCGACTACGCGCAGGCAGCCGAGGGTCTCGGCTATTCGTATCTGGTCGCACCGGACCACGTGCTCGGGGTCAACCCGGCGGCGGATCATGGCGGCCGCCGGGTCGGCACCACCGCCAATCCGTATCACGATCCGTTCGTTCTGTTCGGTTTCCTCGCCGGCTGCACGCAGCGCATCGGCTTTGCCGTCGGCGTGCTGATCCTGGCGCAGCGCCAGGCGGTGCTGGTGGCGAAACAGGCGGCAAGTCTCGACGTGCTATCCGGCGGACGGTTCCGCCTCGGCATCGGCGTCGGCTGGAACGAAGTTGAGTTCGTCGGGCTGAACGAGAATTTCCACAATCGCGGCCGCCGCTCGGCAGAACAGGTGCGGGTGATGCAGGCGCTGTGGGCGAACGAGCATGTGGACTTCACCGGCGAGTTCCATCGCATCGCGGATGCCGGGATCAATCCGCGGCCGGCCTCTGGGCGCGTGCCGATCTGGTATGGCGGGCACGCAGAGGCGACGTTCCGCCGCGCGGCAAACTATGGCGACGGGTTCATGCCGCTGGCGTATCCGCCCGGCGATGCGGCGCTGGCGGCGTTCGACAAGCTGCGCCGGCTGACGCGCGAGGCGGGGCGCGATCCGGCGGCGATGGGCATCGAGGTGTGGGCGTCACTCGGCGCGGGCAGCGAAGACGACTGGCGGCGCGAGTTCCAGTTCTGGCAGCAGGCCGGGGTGACGCACGTGACGGCGCACACCACCTATGTCAGTGGTCACCACAAACGTATCGACGGACGCAGTGCAGCCGCGCACCTGGCGGCGATCACGCGGTACCGGGCGGCGGTGGCCGACCTGCTGTAGCGCGAGCGTGATGGCCGGAGGCGGAATCGCCAGAGGTCTGAATCACGCGATCAGACAAAGATATAGCGCGGGATGAGCGCTCATCCCGCGCTATATCGCGTTCACGCCGAACCAACCGGCCACTTCGCAGCGCGGCGGGGTGCCAGGGCGCGAGATCCTGAGCAATCGACCGATATCCAGCTTTCCCGGATCCCAATGGCGGTTGCCGGGCACGTGTTGATGTCCGCACCATCCGTTGAAGGCGAGCCATTCGTCGTCGGTCATGCGCGACGAGCTGTCATAGCCCTTGCCGTCGACCTCACCGACGAACCTGCTGTACTGCCATGACTTTATGCCGGTCTGACTTTCAGCCCACCGCATCCAGTCCCAGAGCCTCTCGAGCATCGCCTCCGGGATGTCGGCGATTTCGGCCGCCTTCCACGCAAGCTCGATCTGTATAGCGGATTGCTGGTTGGTATCGACCGTGCCCGCGTTGTGCTCCAGCGCGCGTGCTGCGGCGTTGATCGGGAAATGCTGATAGAATTTGGCGACATCGCGCTCCATCACCAGCGTGAAGTGCGGCGGATTGTGATGCCCATAGTAGCTTGTGGTGGAGGGCGTATACGATTTGTCCTCGGTCGTGTGAATGACGCCTCTGAACGGGCCACCGACAAAGGCGCCGCCATTCTGGCTCGCGAACTCCAGCTTGGTAGCCTCGTCCCACCACACACCCATCGCCACCTCCCGCCACCCGTGCGGCCGACAGCCTATGCAAGGGTGCGGTGGTTCGGCTGTGAACGGCGTCACTGGCGCGGCGAGGCTTTCCATGCCAACCCCCGCCGAACGGGTCCCCGCAGCAGTGCCGCTGCGAGAAGCCCGGCGAACAGCGCCACGAAAAGCCAGGGCAACCCCTGTGGATTGCGCAGATCCATCGCCGCACCTCCCAGCGGCGGGCCAGCCAGGGCGCCCAGGCCATAGGCGATGATCATCGCTGCATTGACGCTCACCAGGTCGCCGCCACGGAACCGGTCGCCTGCCATGCTGAGCGCAATCGGGTAGATGCCCGACGCCACGCCGCCCCACACGAACAGCAGACCGAACAGGAGAAGCGGCGCGGGCGGCATGACCACCAGCGCCATCGCCCCGGCCACGCCCACCGCGCCGCAGAGGCGCAAAGCGGTCAGCCGCGATACGCGATCCGACAGCCAGCCGATCATCACCTGGAACGCGATCGACCCGAAATACACGCCGGACAGGGTCGCCGCGGCCCACCGCTGGGTCAGCCCGCTTCGCACGCCCCAGATCGGCAGTACCGCCATCAGCGACGATTCGTAGAGACCGAACACCGCCACGACCCCAAGGATCGCCGGCGCGCGGGCGAACATGCGCAGCGGCCCCGCGCCGCGCTCCCGGCCGAAACTGCGTGACGCCTCGCCGACGCCCAGCAGCGGCAGCATCGCCAGCGCGGAGATGGCGGCGTTGACCAGAAACGGCGGCCACCCTTCGATCCCGGTCAGCGACAGGACCAGAGGCCCGGTGCCGAACCCGGCGGACAGCGCAGCCGCATAGATCCCGATGATCCGGCCGCGCCGCGCATCGCCGGCAAGCTGATTGATCCAGGCCTCGCCGGCCGTGAAGATGCTCGACCCGATAACGGCGCCCAGCGGGCGCAGCACGAACCAGGCCGCGATGCTGTCGAGCGGCTTCATCGCCAGGAACAGCGCGATATCGAGCCCGAAACCGGCCAACAGGAAGTTGCGGACACCGAAGCGCTGCACCAGCCGCGGCGCCAGCAGCGGGCCGATGATGACGCCGATGAACGTCGCACCAGCATTCAGCCCGTTCAGCGCCACGTCCGTGCCGCGCTGTTCCAGCAACAGTGACAGCAGCGGTCCCGCCTGACCGACGCTGAGGCCGAACACGGTCACCGAGGCGATCGCCGCCACCAGCCCCCAGCGCCGTTCGCGCGCGGTGGTTGGCAGCGCGCTTGCATCCATGCTTGGCATCGACCGGCCCCGACAGGAAACACCGCTTCATGGAGTGGCACAGAACGCCGCCTTTCGGCAGACGGGATCGCGCGCCCTTCGCGTTGATCGTTGCGATCACCGCCTGCGGCACTCTGGGCATGCACCTGATCATCCCGGCGCTGCCCTGATACAGCGCGCGCGCTGGGCGTCTCGCCGGGCACGATCCAGCTCACCATCACGCTGTATCTGATCGGCCTGGCGATCGGGCAATTGCTGTATGGGCCGATATCCGACCGGTTCGGCCGCCGGCCGGTGCTGCTGGGTGGGCTGGCGCTGTTCACGCTCGCCGGCATCGCCACGACCGCCGCGCCGAACGCCTGGACACTGGTGGTCGCGCGCATCCTCCAGTCGATCGGCGCATGCAGCGGGCTGGTGCTGGGCCGGGCGATCGTGCGCGATTCCGCGGCCCCGGACCGCGCCGCGGCGCGGCTCGCCATGCTGACGCTGGTGATGTCGGCGGCACCCGCCATCGCGCCGGTGCTCGGCGGCTACGCCACCGCCTGGTTCGGCTGGCGCGCCGCCTTCGCGTTGCTGGCGGTCATCGGCGCGGTGACCCTGGGCTTTGCCGTGCTGCTGCTGCCGGAGACCAACGCTCTGCAGTCGAGCTCGCGCGCCTCGCTGCTGCTGGGTTCGCTGCGCCTGTTTCGCTCACGGGCGTTCTGCGGCTATGTGCTGGGCGGCGCGTGCACCACCACGTCGTTCTACGCCTTCATGGCGGCCTCGCCGTTCATCCTGGTGGACCTGCTGCACCAGCCGACCGAACGCGTCGGCCTCTACTACCTGTTGCTGATGGCTGGGCGTGGCGGCGGGCAGCCTGTCGGCGAACCGGCTGGCCGGCCGGATCAGGACGCAGATGGCGCTCCGCATCGCCAATTCCATCGCGATCGCCGGCGCCGCGTGCTTCATGGCTGGCGAATCTCGCCGGTTGGCTCAGCGTGCCGACGGTGATCGCGCCGGTCGTGGTGTTCATGATCGGCGCCGGCATGGCGAGCCCGTTCGCGCTGACCGGCGCGGTCAGCGTCAACCCGCACGCTATCGGCGCGGCGTCCGGGCTGTACGGCTTCACCCAGATGGCGTACGGCGCGCTGTGCACCGTCATCGTCGAGGTGTGGCGGCCGGGCTCGGTGTTGACCGTCGCGGTGGTGCTGCTCGGCTCGGCGATATTGGGGCAGATCGCGTTGTCGCTCGCTGTGCGGCGGCCACCGACGGTGTGATGCGGGTGGCCGCAGCCTGGTCATGCGCCGCGCGTGATCACCACCTTCTGGCGGGGAAATTGCGCCAGCACGGTCGCGTCTGTATGCAGATTGTTGGCGAGCATGTGGCGCGGCACCTTGGCGATCCATTCGGACACCGAGCTCTCCTGGAACACCCCGCTGTCCAGCGTCGAGATGATCTCGCAGGCTTCGCTGCCGATCGCCTCTAGTGAATGGCCCCAGCCCTGCGGGAAATAGCCGCAGTCGCCGACGCCGAGTTCAGCTACCGCCATATGCTTGTCCGCAGTGAACAGGGTCGCGCGCAGGTGGCCCTTCGACACGTAGAACCACTCGTTGGCATTCGGATGCCAGTGGAGTGCCTGCGTCGCATCCGGCTGTAGCCGAGTGACCAGACCGGTCATGTTCGCCGACATCGGGAACTCGCGAGCCGAGGCGATGTGAACCGTCCCGCCCGGGAAGCTACGCCATGGCTTAGTGGCCATGAGTCCGATAGCGGTGGCTCTTCGCTGGCGGCAGTTCGTGCAGGTCATGCGCCGCCTTGCTGGCGAGTGGGATCACCTCACCTTGGTTGATGTAGGTCTCGCCTTGCGGGAAGGCGGCGATGCTTGCCGGCGACACGCCGAAGTTCCGCGCCAGCGTTGCCGGATCGAAGCGGCTCAGCCAGTCGCTGATCCCGAAGGTGCCTCGTTCGGAATAGAGGCCATCACTGAACGTGAGGAGGGCATGGCAGGGCTGGTCGCCCAAGGTGAAGATGCCGTGCGCATGGCCCTTGGGAAAGTACCACAGGTCGCCCGGGCCGTAATTGGCGACATCCAGTTCACCACTGGGATCGAGCACCGCCACCTGGCACTGACCAGCCAGGATATAGGCCCATTCTCCGGCGGTAGAGTGCCAATGCATTTCACGCGAGCCGCCCGGGTTCATGTAAAGATGGGCTCCGGCGATTTCGGTGGCGAGCGGCAGGTGGCGCGCGGTCACTTCCCGCGCCCACCCACCCGACGTCGCCTTCACCGGGTTTCGGTCGAGTGCAAACGTGAATGCCGCGGCTTGACCGGGTTTACGCGGCACTGTCGGCATGAAGTCGCTGGCGGCCGCGACGTCGTAGCCGGCGGCGTGCGCATCGCTGCCAGATGCGGCCATCGCGCGGCCCGTTGCCAGTGCGGCGGCGCCGAACGCCATACTGCCAAGGAACCGGCGACGGGCCGTCTCGGAACCTGTGGTTGGCTGAATGGTCATGGTGAGCTTTCCCCCGTGAGATGTCGATCGCGATGCAGCGATCCGCGCCTGTTCCGGCACGACGGGCGGTCGTTCCGAATGACGTAGCTCACACCAGGCGCGTTGCTGAACCGATCGTGATCGCACGCGGCGCCCTGCCGGCCTGGCGCCCCGCCGCTTGCCTTCGGCGTGCGCGCAAGGGTGTCATCCCTGGAAGCGGTCACCGCATCGCAAAGGAGGGACTCCGATGTTCATCCGCAACGCCTGGTATGTCGCCGCCTGGGCCGACGAGATCGGCGACACAGCCGCTGGCACGGCGGATCTGCAACGAGCCGGTCGTGCTGTTCCGCGACCGGCAGAACCGCGTCGCCGCATTGTTGGACATGTGCTGCCACCGCGGCGCGCCGCTCACATCGGCACGGTCGTCGAACAGGGCCTCCAGTGCGGCTATCACGGATTGATCTTCGACCACACCGGAGCCTGCGTTCACGTCCCCGGCCAGGACCGCATCATCGATCGCACCCGCGTGCGTTGCTTCCCGGTGGTGGAGCAGGACGCGTTCGTGTGGATCTGGATGGGCGATCCGGCGCTGGCCGATCCAACCAAGATCGTGTCCTGGCCGTATCACAACGACGCGGTCAACTGGCCGCACAAGCACACCATGTATCCCATCAAGGCAGCCGCCATGCTGATGGTCGACAACCTGATGGACCTGACGCATCTCGGCTACGTCCACACCTCCACCATCGGCGGCAATCCGACGACCACGTCGAGGCGAAGATGGAAACCGAGCGCACGCCACTCGGCGTGAAGTTCACCCGCTGGATGATGAACTCGCTGCCGCCGCCGACCTATGTGAAGGCGGTCGGTTTCCAGGGACGCATCGATCGCTGCCAGCGCTTCGAGTTCGTCGCTCCAGGTTCCGTGCTGCAATGGACCGGTGCCGCCGATGCCGGCGGCTATCGCGACGGCGATACGTCCGGCAGCAAGCTGGCGTTCCGGCTTTATCACGCGCTGACGCCGGAGACCGAGACCTCGTGCTTCTATTTCTGGTCGGCCGCGAACGGCTTCCGCCAGGACGACCCGGCGGCGACGGAGCAATTCTTCGAACAGGTCGCCGCCGCATTCCTCGAGGACAAGACGGTGGTCGAAGCCCAGCAGGAGCGGCTGACCGAACTGGGCGAGACAGCATTGGTGGACATCGCCAGCGACTCGGTGCGGCTGCACATGCGCCGCACCATCGAGCGGCTACTGGCCGAGGAGAGACAACAGGTACTGGCGGCGGAGTAGCGTCCTACAGGCGCTCGTAGCTGATCACCGACCCATCGTCGACGGTGAAGCGCATGCTCGCCCACGTGTCGTTCTGATCGTACCAGAGTTCGAGGTTGAGATCGCCGCTCAGCTTGTAGTGTCTCGCCGGTATCTCCTCGCCCGATGCCAGCCGGATTCGCTCGTCAGGCTCGAGAGACACGGCAGGGTGAACCAACATGCCGTCCTGCGTGCCGATCATCGGTCCACGCAGCATGCGCGAGTTCCAGTGGGTCGTCGCCAATGCGTTGTCCGGGGCGATGTATGGCGAGGTGCCACTGCCGTCGACCGCGACACCGGTATCGATCCGCCGTGCCAGCGCATGCATTTTCGTGCCGTTTCGATAGGTTTGAGACGCGAATCCTAACATGCGGTCGCGCCGCCACGACTCCTGATTGCGATGGGTGTAGCGGACCAACGGAATCGGTCCGAACTTCACCAGCACATCAACCGCGATGTCCACGGTGAGCGCGTCGCCATCTCGGCGGAAGGTCATCGTGTGGGTGCCGATCGGCGCGCCATGACGCATCAGCCTGAAGGCCAGCTTGTTATCCGACGGTACCGGCAGCCCCGCATAAGCGGAGCTTCCAATGACCGTCGCCGCACCAGCCAACAATGCGCGCCGGGTGATCGCCTTGCGTCCGTTTCTCTGATCCATGGTAGCACCCCTCCGCTACCTGAACTTCCGGTGCCTGACTTTACCGCAGGTTTCCCGCCGGCGCCAGTTTCCGGCCGGGACGCGGCCGCCATGATTTGACGCCGCGCCGCACCGCGGCACAGGCTGCCATTCCGGACACCGACAAGAGCGCTGCATGCGACGGGGCATCGTATTCCTGCTGTTGGCGATTTTCGCCCTCCCTGCCCCCGCCATTGCTGCCGACCTCCGCCTTGGCCTCGCGGTCGAGCCCGACACGAGCGATCCGCACGACCACAATTTCGGCAACAACAAGGGCCTGATGCCGAACCTGTTCGAGGGCCTCGCCGTGACTACGCTCCGGTGCCGCTGCACCACCAGTTCAACATCGAGGCGATGACGCGCAAGATCCGCCACACGCCGCGCATCGACGGACGCATCCGTGCCGCCAATGTCCTGCCGCAGAAGGGAGACTGAAGATGGCCGACCAGCATCGCATGCCCACCCACCATCCGCGCATCATCGGCACGCGGCACATGGTCTCGTCCGCCAACTACCTCGCCGCGCAGGTGGGGTTCGAGATCCTGGAAGCCGGCGGCAATGCGATCGACGCGGGCGTGGCAGGCGGCATCGCGCTGGGCGTGCTGCAATGCGAATACGTGCACTTCGCCGGCGTGGCACCGATCATGATCCGCCTCGCGGAAACCGGCGAGACGGTGTCGATCAGCGGCCTCGGCCCCTGGCCGAAGCTGGCGAGTGCCGCGTGGTTTCGCGAGCACCAGGGCGGTCGCATCCTGTCCAACATCAAGCGCACCGTGGTTCCCGCCGCGCCCGACGCGTGGATCACCGCGCTGGAACGCTACGGCACGATGAGCTTCGCCGAGGTTGCCGCCGCGGCAATACGTTTCGGCCGCGAGGGCTTCGGCTTCCAGTCGATTTCACATGAGGTGATGACGGAGGCCGCCGAGACGATCCGCCGCTATCCGCAGAACGCCGCGATCTACCTGCCCGATGGCGAAGTGCCGCAGCCGGGCACGCGGTTCTTCCAGACCGACCTGGCGAACTCGATCCAGTACATGGCGGATGAGGAAGCCACGGCCTCGCGCAAAGGCGGCCGCGCGGCGGGACTGGCCGCGGCGCGCGATGCGTTCTACCGCGGCGACATAGCGCAGAAGATCGTCGCCTATCACAAGGCGAATGACGGCTGGCTGCGCGAGGATGACCTGGCGGAGTTCCACGTCGATGTCGAGACGCCGCTGAACGTCCGCTTCGGCGACGTGACGGTGTTCGGCTGCCGGCCGTGGTGCCAGGGGCCGGTGCTGTTGCAGACCTTGAAGATCCTCGACGGCATCGACCTCAGGTCGCTCGGCCACAACACGCCTGCCTATATCCATACGCTTGTAGAGGCGCTGAAGCTCGCCTTCGCCGACCGCCATGCCTATTACGGCGATCCGAAGTTCGTCGATGTGCCGATCGACGCGCTGCTGAGCGACGCCTACACCGCGCGCCGCCGTGCGCTGATCAAGCCGGACCGCGCCTGCCCGGAAATGCCGCCGGCCGGCACCGCGCAGGAACTCGGCATCGCCGCGCGCGCGTCCGACGCTGCGAAGCCGGATCGCGAATATGTCGAGGGCGACCCGGATACCTCGTATGTCTGCGTGGTCGATCGCCACGGCAATTGCTTCTCCGCCACGCCAAGCGATGGCGCGATCAACGGGCCGGTAATCCCTGGCACCGGGCTCGCGCCCTCGTCGCGCGGCATGCAGTCCTGGACCGATCCGGCGCATCCGGCCTGCCTTGCACCGGGCAAGCGGCCGAGGCTCACGCCCAATCCGTCGATCGCGATGCGCGACGGCAAGTGGATCATGCCGTTCGGTTCGCCGGGCAACGACGTGCAGCCACAGGCGATGCTTCAGGTATTCCTCAACATGGTGGCGTTCGACATGACGCCGCAGCAGGCGATCGAGCAGCCGCGCTTCGCCTCGTCCAGCTTCCCCGGCTCATCCGATCCGCATAACTACACGCCGGGACGCATGAGCATGGAACGGCGGTTCAGCGACGAGACGGCGGCGGCGCTCGACCGGATGGGCCACAGCGTGAACTGGTGGCGCGAGTGGGAGTGGAAGGCCGGCTGCGTCTGCGCCGTCGTCAAGGATTTCGAGAGCGGCATGATGGAGGGTGGCGCGGATGTGCGCCGGCCTGGCGGTGTGCGCGGGTGGTAGCGCCCCCGCGCTTCTCCCCGTCCCCTTGCGGGAGGGGGTTGAGGGGAGGGGGCATCGTCGCAATCCTCGCCGCCCTGTTCATTCTGCCAACTCCGCGTCCTGCCGCCGCGGACGCCAATGCGCTGTGGCAGATCGTGGGTGAGCGATGCGTCCCGGATGAAAAGCGTTACCACTCGCCGAAACCCTGCGAACAGGTCGATCTCGCCGGCGGCTATGCCGTGCTGAAGGACATCGTAGGCAAGACGCAATTCCTGCTGATCCCGACCGCGCGCGTCAGCGGCATCGAAAGCCCCGCGATCCTCGCGCCCAACGCTCCCAACTACTGGGAAGATGCCTGGCAGGCGCGTCGCTATGTCGAGGATCGGGCAGGCCATCCCCTGCCCCGCGATGTCATCGGCCTGGCGATCAATTCGATCAGCGGACGCACGCAGAATCAGCTGCACATCCATATCGACTGCATGCGGCTCGACGTGGTCGCGGCCCTGCGTGAACACGCATCCGCCATCGGCACGCAGTGGTCCAAGTTCCCGGTGCCGCTTGCCGGCCATCACTACATGGCGATGCGGCTCGAACAATCCGACCTTGGCCGCACCGACCCATTCGACCTGCTCGCCGACGGCATCCAAGGAGCGCGCGCCGATATGGGACACTACACGCTCGTCCTGGTCGGTGCGAATTCCGGCTTCGTGCTGCTCGCCGGACATGCGACGCCTGCCACCGGCAACTGGGGCGCTGGCGAGCAATTGCAGGATCATTCATGTGTCGCGGCGAGTTTCGCTGAGCGATGACACCAGGAGACCATCATGCAGCTTGGCTTCAACCTGCCGATCAGCGGCCCCACCTCGGCGGCGCGCAGCTTCGCCCGCATCGCGCAGCAAGGCGAGGCCATGGGCTACGACTACCTGACGCTCACCGATCACGTCGTGCTGCCGGACGTCAGCGTGCCCGGCTATCCGTATTCCGAGTTCGGCGAGTTCATGTCGAACACGCCGACCGAGCGGCATGAGTTGCTCACCGCCACCGCGTTCATCGCCGCCAAAACCTCGCGTATCCGGCTGGTGCTCGCGGTGCTGGTCGTGCCGCATCGGCCGGCGGTGCTTGCGGCGAAGATGCTGTCGACCATCGACGTGCTGTCGGAGGGTCGCCTGGTGATCGGCATCGGCGCCGGCTGGCTGAAGGCGGAGTTCGATGCCGTCGTGACCACGCCCTTCGCCGAACGCGGCGCGGTGACCGACGAGTACCTCGAAGCATTCCGCGCGCTGTGGACGCAGGAGCACGCGCGCTTCGACGGCCGTTATACGAAATTCGCCGACCTGATCTTCCTGCCGCGTCCGGTGCAGCGACCGCATCCGCCGATCTGGGTCGGCGGCGAGAGCGGTCCATCGCTGCGGCGTGCGGCGCGGTTCGGCGATGCGTGGTATCCGATTGGCTCCAACAAGAGGCATCTGCTGGACACGCTGCCTCGCCTCGCCGCCGGCATTGCGCGCCTGCGCAAGCTGGTCGCGGAAGCCGGGCGCGATCCTGCCGGCGTGTCGGTGGTGTATCGCGTGAAGCGCTACGGCGATGAGGTGGCGCCGGTTGCGTCCGACGGCGAACGGCGACTGTTCTCCGGCAGCGACGCCGACATCGTCGCCGACCTGCGCGCGCTGCGCGATCTTGGCGTGACAGCGGTCGATGTCGAGGTGGAGGGCAATGACGAGGCCGCCACCATCGCGAACATGCAGCGATTCCGCGAGACGATCTTCGCGCGGATATAGCGGGGCGCTTGCGCCGGGCGGCCTCACGGGCAGAAGATGCGATGCGCTGGGAGGCAGTCATGAAAGTCTCGTATTTCGAAACTGGTCGCTATGTGCCGTCGCCTGACCTGCCGCGCGAATGGCCGGTGCCGCCCGCCGCCTATGATCCGGCGGTGGGACAGGAGGCGCTGCGCGGCATGGTCGAGCGGGTGAAATTCGTCGAGGGCCTCGGCTTCGACTGGGTAAGTGTGTCCGAGCACCACTACTCGCCGCGCATCCTGACGCCGTCGCCGGTGGTCTCCGCCGCCTGGCTCGCCGCGCGGGTGGACACGATCAAGATCGCGCTGCTCGGACCGATCGTGCCGGTCAGCAATCCGATCCGCATCGCCGAGGAACTGGCGATGCTCGACAACCTGGCACCCGGGCGCATCGTGGTCGGACTGCTGCGCGGCACCACCAACGAGTATCTCAGTTACGACCTCAATCCGAAGGAGGCGCGCGAGCGTACCGATGAGGGAATGGAGCTGATCCTCAAGGCATGGGCTGAGCCGCAACCGTTCGGTTGGCAGGGGCGACACTACCAGTATCGCACCGTGTCGATCTGGCCGCGACCGCAGAACGGTCATCCGCCGACCTACGCGCTCGGCACCAGCGCGGAGGCGGGCGAATTCGCCGCGCGCCATCACATCGGGCTTGGCGTGTCGTATGGCACGTTCGAATTGATGGCAAAGGCGACCGGGCATTATCGCGAGCGATGCGCGCATTACGGTTGGGAGCCGGGTCCGGACGATATCATCTACCGCGCCAACATGATCCTGGGCGAGACCGACGATGCGGCCGAGGAGCTGCTCAATCGGCGCGACAAGCAGGCGGCGTTCCCGATCAGCGGCGGGCTGCGCGATGCGCTGCTCCAGTCGGACCGGCGCAATGTCGCTGGCGAGCAGCGGCCGGCGAATGTCGGCGGCGTGCTGCCGATCAGCTTCTGCGGCGGCCCCGACCGTGTCGTCGAGCAGATCCGCCGCTGTCGCGAGGAGATCGGTGCCGGCGTGCTCGATCTGTCGTTGCAGGATCCTGGTACCGGCGATACCGGCGCCATGCTGAAGGCGCTCGAACTGTTCGGGGAAAAGGTTCTGCCGCGGATCCGGGAGATCTGACGTGGCGTTCAGTGAAGGCTTCGTCGAGGCGGACGGGTTTCGCATTCGTTTCATGCAGGCAGGGCAGGGGACGCCGCTGGTGCATCTGCACGGCGCCGGCGGGATGCGCATGACTCGCGCGCATGATCTGCTGAGCGAGCGCTATCGGGTCATCGTGTTCGAGATGCCTGGGTTTGGGCTGTCAGCCGAGAACACGCGCACGCAGACGCTGGGCGAGCTCGGCGCCACGATGGGATCGGCGGTGAGCGCGCTCGGCATCGATCGCTTCAATCTGATGGCGACGTCATTCGGCGGCCGTGTCGCGTTGTGGCTGGCGCTGCAACAGCCGGATCGCGTGCAGGCGCTGATTCTGGAGGCGCCGGCCGCAATTCGTCCGGCGGGGCAAAGCCCGCCATCGGGTACGCCGGAGGAGATCGCGCAACTGATCTTCGCGCATCCTGAACGGCTCGGCCCGTTGCCGCCCGTCGATCAGGCGGTGCAGGAAAAGCAACGCGCGCTAACCAGTCGTTTGCGCGGACCCGACCGCGATGCGGAGCTCGAGGCGCGGATGGAGGGGCTCGCGACGCCGACGCTCGTGGTGTTCGGCACGCTCGACCGGGTCATGCCACCGGACCTCGGCCGGATCTACAAGACGCTGCTGCCGAACTGCCACCTGGTCTTCGTGTACGACGCAGGCCATGAGATCAGCACCGATCGCCCCGAAGCGTTTGCCGAAGTGGCCGCGGATTTTCTCGAGCGTCACGAGGCGTTCGTCATCAGCCGCACCGAGACCGTCATCCATCCATGAGTTAACGATCCTGCGACAGGATCAGCGCGGTGTAAGGCCCAAGCCCGATTGTACCGGCGAACGCCATTCCATCGGCGCCCTGATCGGTTGTCGCAAGATCGAAGCTTGAGTGGTTGGTGAAGGCCGGACTGTAGCCATTCCAGTCGCCATTGAAGCGTACTCGCCAGGTGCCGCCACGCGGCAACCCGATGCGGTAAGAATTGTAGGCGCGGTCGGCGAAGTTCAGGAGCACGATCACGTCGTCTCCCGGTCCGCCCGCATCCCAGCGATGATAGGCGATCACCTTGTCGGCATTGTTGACATGGTGCACGTTCACCTCGTGACCGGACAGGCCGCGCGTGCTGTTAAACCAGTTGCGCCGCAAGCGGATCAGGTCGCGGTACAGCGTAAGGATGCCTGCGAAACGATCGGCCTTCGACCAGTCCAGCGCAACCGCATCGGACCAGGCTCCCCACTCGAGGAATTCCTGTCCCATGAAGATCATCGGAATGCCGGGCGCAGTGAACACCAGCGCGGCACCCAGAGTCGAGCGCTTCTGTGAAAAGTAGCTGTCGGCAGAGCCGGGCCAGATGAGCTCCGGCACCCGGGCCTTGCCGTTCGACGCGGCATCCTCGTCGTGGCTTTCGGTGTAGAGCACGCGCTGAAACGCATTGGCGTTGAACCGCTGGCCGATCATGCTCGCGAGCGCCTGCATGTCGCGCCCTGCATCATCGGGCGGGACGATCATGCCACGCAGCGTGTGCATGAAGCCCGCGCCCCATTGCGAGCCAAAGCCGGCGCCTCCGGAATTCTGCGTCCTGGTCAGCCATTCGTTGTCCTGCATGTCCTCGGCGATGGTGATCTTCCAGGACTGACTCGCCTGAACCTCGCTGTTGATCCATTGCAGCAGGCCCCAGCCATCGCTCACATCCGAACCCGGATCATTGTTGCTGCCCCAGACATTGCGAATGTAGTTGGTGGCGTCGAAGCGCAGGCCGTCGCAGCGATGCTGCTGCAACCAGAACAGCGCGTTGTCGCGCAGGAACTGGCGCACTTCGCCGCGACCATAATCGGGGCGCGTGTCACTCCACGGCGTGCTGCGACGCCAGTCATTGTAGAAGTAGATCCCGCCGGCGCCGTTCTCGCTCCAGCCATCGAATCGCCAAAGATCGAGGTCGCTGGGGCCGAGATGATTGTAGACAACATCGTAGATGACCGCGATGCCATGACTGTGCGCGGCGTCAACCAATGCCTGGAAGCCGTTGGGGCCGCCGTAGTTGTCCTCGATGGCGAAGATGTCGGCTGGATTGTAGCCCATCGAGTTGCTGCCAGGAAATTCGTCCGATGGCATCACCTGGATCGTGTTGATGCCGAGATCCGCGAGATAGCCGAGTTTGCCGATCACTGTGTTGAAGTCGCCGCGGCCACTCCGGCTCCCGGGATCGAACAGGAAACTCCCCACATGCAGTTCATAGATCACCATCTCGTTCCAGGCAGGCGTGGAATAGCCCTGCGCCTGCCAGGCGAAATCGGTCGATGAGATGATGCTGTTGCCGGCGGAATTGGTCATCGACAGCGCATACGGATCGTTCTTCCACAGTGGCGTTGGCAGAGCGGTGTTGGTGACGACGAACTTGTACTGGTCGTTCAGCGCAACGGCGGCGAGATCGCCGGACCAGTAGCCGTTGCCCTCGGACGTCAGCGGCGACGCCTGCGTGTTCCAGTTGTTGAAGGCACCGGCAACATTCACGCTGCTCGCAAACGGCGCCCAGACGCGGAAGGCCACGCCACCCGCAAAAGGTATCGCGCCCATTCCTGGCTGTTGCGATGCTGGCATCTATGTTCTCCGGCAGGTCGGGCTGATTTTGGCACAGAGGCGAAAGGCGGTTGGTGAAGGCAATCACTTGCCGATGCAGAACCGGGCGAACAGCGTGTCGAGGATGTCCTCGACGCCCACGCTGCCTGTGATGCGCCCGAGCGCGCGCAAGGCCAGGCGCAGATCCTCCGCCCGCAATTCCGGAAGGTCCGCGGACCGAGCGCCGGCGAGCCGCGCGGCTGCTTCCAGCAACGCGGAGCGGTGGCGTGCCTGGGTCAGTGGCGGCGGCCCGGCGCTCTCGGTCAGCGACCGCGCGGCATCGGCCAGCCGCGCCCGCAGTTCAGCCAGCCCCTCGCCGGTCAGCGCGCTGACCCCGATCGCACCGGCAGGCACCGAGCCGCCGAGATCGATCTTGTTGGCGACCAGAATGCCGCTACCAGCCTCCCCCTCCCCTTGCGGGAGGGGGTTGGGGGGAGGGGGCCCCGGATCACCCGCAGCCCCCTCCCCCCAACCCCCTCCCGCAAGGGGAGGGGGAGGCTCCTCGACCACGATCACCAGATCCGCGGCGGCAGCGCGGGCGCGGGCGCGCCGCACGCCCTCGGCCTCGATCTCGTCCGCCGCGTCGCGCAGTCCCGCAGTGTCGACCAGCGTCACCGGCACGCCGCCCAGCACCACCCGCGTCTCCAATGCATCGCGCGTCGTGCCGGGAATTGCCGAGACGATCGCCACGTCGCGTTCGGCCAGCGCATTGACGAGCGATGACTTGCCGACATTCGGCCGGCCGGTGACCGCGAACACCAGCCCCTCGCGCAGCCGCTCGCCGCGGCGGCCATCGTCAAGATGCGCTGCCACCTCGTGCCACAGCGCCGCCAGCTCTGCCTGCACCTGCGCCTCGACTTCCGGCGGCAGGTCCTCGTCAGGGAAATCGATCAGCGCCTCCTGCTGGGCGAGCAGAAGCCGCAGCCGGTCCGCCCAGCCGGCGTAGAGCGTGCCCAGCGCGCCATCGAGCTGGCGCAGTGCCTGGCGCCGCTGCGCCTCGGTCTCGGCCGCGATCAGGTCATGCACCGCCTCTGCCTCGGTGAGGTCCATCCGGCCATTGAGAAAGGCGCGGCGAGTGAACTCGCCTGCTTCCGCCGGCCGCGCGCCGAGTGCCACCAGCGCATCGGCGACGCCGGCGAGAACGGCGCGGCCGCCGTGCAGGTAAAGCTCCGCGGAATCCTCACCGGTGTAGCTCGCAGGCCCCGGCAGCCACACGACCATGGCCTGATCGATATCACGCAGCCGGCGCAACGACACCCGCCGCGCCGGGGGCACGCGCCCGCACAGCGCCGCCAGCATCCCGCCGCTCGCCGGCCCGCTCACCCGCATCACCGCGATGGCGGCGTGCCCCGCCCCGGATGCGACGGCAAAGATGGTGTCGGCGTCCATGCCTCCCTATGTCATCCCGACACAGGAGGAGCGCAACGCCATGGCCGAGCCCGCAAACCTGCTCCGCCGCGAGACCTCGCCCTATCTGCTTCAGCACGCCGACAATCCGGTGCACTGGCGCCCCTGGGGGCCGGCGGCGCTCGAGGAGGCGCGAACGGACAACAAGCCGATCCTGCTGTCGATCGGCTACGCCGCCTGTCACTGGTGCCACGTGATGGCCCACGAGTTGTTCGAGAACGCGGAAACCGCGGCGCTGATGAACGAGCGGTTCGTCAACATCAAGGTGGACCGCGAGGAACGGCCGGACATCGACCACCTCTACATGTCGGCGCTGCATGCGCTGGGCGAGCAGGGCGGCTGGCCGCTCACGATGTTCATCGCCCCGGACGGAGCGCCCTTCTGGGGCGGCACGTATTTTCCGCCCGAGCCGCGCTGGGGCCGGCCGTCGTTCCGCCAGGTGCTGCAAGGCGTGTCGGAGGCATACCGTACCGACCACGAGATGGTGGCGAAGAACACTACCGCGCTGCGCCGCGTGCTGGCCGGCATGTCGAAGGCCAACCTGGGCGATCTGCCGATGCCGGTGCATCTCGATGCCGTAGCGGCGGCGCTGCTGCGGATGAACGATCCGGAGCAGGGTGGGCTGAAGGGTGCGCCGAAATTCCCCAACCCGCCGATCTTCCGCTTCCTCTGGCAGAACGCGTTCCGCACCGGAGCACCCGAGGGCCAGGACGCGCTGCACCTGATGCTAACCCGCATGTCGCAGGGCGGCATCTACGACCATCTCGGTGGCGGCTTTTCCCGGTACTCCACCGATGCGGTCTGGCTGGTGCCGCATTTCGAGAAGATGCTCTACGACAATGCGCAGTTGCTGGAGCTGCTTGCGTTCGCGCATGCCCATCGGCCGGACCCGCTCGTATGCACAGCGCGCGGCGGAGACCGTCGAGTGGATGGTCCGCGACATGACCGCCGAGCGCGTGGCGGGGCGCGCCGCATTCGCCGCCTCGGAGGATGCCGACAGCGAGGGCGAGGAGGGCCGCTTCTACGTCTGGACCGAGGCGGAGGTGGACGCGCTGCTGGGCGATGCGTCGGCCGCGTTCAAGCGCGCCTATGACGTGACGCCGGGCGGCAACTGGGAGGGCCACACGATCCTTCGCCGGGTGACCCCTTCCGGGACGGCGGATGACGAAGCGGCGCTGGCGCGCGTCGCGCGCGGTGCTGTTCGCGGCTCGTGCAAAGCGCGTGCGGCCCGGGCGCGACGACAAGGTGCTGGCGGACTGGAACGGCCTCGCGATCGCTGCCCTGGCGCGCGCGTCCGCGGTATTCGAGCGGCCGGAGTGGCTGGCGCGGGCACAGGAGGCGCACGACTTCGTCCTGGCGGAGATGTCGGCCCCGGATGGGCGGGTGCAGCACGCCTGGCGGCTCGGCCGGGTGACGGCGGCGGGGCTGCTTGACGATCAGGCCGCGATGGCGCGTGCATCGCTGGCGCTGTTCGAGGCGACCGGCGAGGCGCGGCGGCTGGCCGAGGCGATCCGGCTGGCGCGCGCGGCCGAGACTGCGTTCGCGGACGGGCAGGGGGGTTATTACACCACGGCCGCCGATGCATTGGATGTGCCGCTGACGCGCCCACGCACCGCGGCGGACAACGCGACGCCGGCGGGCAATGGCGTGTTGGCCGAGGTGTTCGCTCGGCTCTGGCACCTGACCGGCGACGCGGGATGGCGCGAGCGCGCGGAGGCCTTGTTTCGTGCCTTCACCGGCAACCTCGATCAGCTATCTGCGATGCCGACGCTGCTGGCTGCGGCCGACCTGCTGGAAGAATCTGCCACCGTGGTCATCGCCGGGGATGGCGTGCAGCCGCTTGCATCAGTGGCGTTGGCGGCGGCCGACCCGGCAGTCGCGGTGCTGCGCGTGTCCGGCCTCGACACGCTGCCGGCCGACCATCCGGCGTTCGGCAAGTCGGTGGGTGTCGATGGCGCGGTGGCCTATGTCTGCCGCCGCAACGTATGCGGGTTGCCGATCGTCGATGGTCGGGCGCTGGCAACGTCCTTGTCCGCCCGCGCCGCAGGCGCCTCTCACTGACGCGGGCAGGGTAGTTCAGATTCCGATATTCCCCGATCTGCGGCGCGCCGCCAGCAGCTTGTTTGAACTCGAAGAACTGCTCCACCGCCGCGGCATGCACCGCCCGCGAACCAGCGTCGAAGTCGCCGGTCGGCCGCGGCTCCGGATCGAAATGCCCGAACTCGTCGCGCCCGCGCACCAGGGTGGCGGTGACACGCATGTCGTTGACCAGGCGGCAGTGCGGCGGGATGTAGCTGACGCCGATGCCGATGCGGCGCCGGTCCGTTCGATTCGGCTCGGACGAATGCACGATGTGGGTGTGGTGCAGCGATATCTGTCCGGCGGTGAGCGGCATCATCACGTACTTCGAGTAGTCCAGCTTGTGCTCGATGGTCTGACCGCGCGACAGCAGGTTGCCGGGCGAGAATGTGTCCTTGTGCGGACGCTGGCCGATCACGTGGCTGCCTGGGATGATCCTTACGCAGCCCATCTCCGGTGTCGCGTCGGTGAGCGCGATCCAGGCGGTGACCTGCTCGGCCGGCTCCAATCCGAAATACGTTCCGTCCTGATGCCAGGAGACATGCGACGGCTCGTTCGGCTCCTTGAGCCATGAGGTCAGGTGATAGATCAGGATGTTCGGACCGATGATGCTTTCCACCGCGTCGAGCACCTTCGGATGGCGCACCAGTTCGTCCATCCAGGTGAACAGCAAATGCGACTTCGAGCGCACCAGGTCAGGGAGTTTGCCGAAGGTGTCGCCCTGCTCGCGCTCGAACGCCTCGAGGCCGACCGCGGTAATGCCGCACCTCGTCCGGCGTCAGGCAATCGACCGGGAAGAGGAAACCGTCGCGACGGTATTGCTCGACCTGCGCGGGCGACAAGCTTGCGGGCATGGCGTGAAACTCCGGAACTACCGTGGAGCGCGAGTCACTCCGACATTGTCATTGCGAGGAGCGCAAGCGACGAAGCAATCCCGGTCATGAATGCGCACCATCGAACGAGATTGCAATGACATGCCAAGCGCCACGAGGCCAAAGTCCTATGCCGCCGCCCCGCAGCACCGTTTGTATTTCTTGCCCGACCCGCACGGGCAAGGCTCGTTGCGGCCGATCTTCGGCACACGTTCCCGCCTGGTCTCGAGCAGCGGATGCGCCTCGCCGCGCCAGAACTTCCATGTCGCGATCAGGAAACTCGGCAATAGATCGATCAGCGATGTCCGCCGCTCCGGCGACAGTTCGGCGCCCTCCGGGCCATCCGGATCCGGCATCAGTACCGATGAAGGGCACGATCAGGCGTTCGGTGAGATCTTTCCTGTTCGTCAGCGGCAGCCATGCGTCCTTGCACAGCGCGATGGCGGCCAGATAGCCCTGCGCCCACAGCATGGCCTCCAACTCGTCGACGTCGCGAGTGATGGACGGCTCGATATCCTCATCGTCGGCCAGCCTGCGCTCGATGGTCGCGAGCTGGCGGGCCAACAGTTCGGCGACATAGGCATCGTGTTCCGGGGAATCGAACACCGGACCAGCCTCACTCGTGCCCACGATCTCGGGCAGGTATCGCTCAGGCGACAGACGCTCGGGACCGACGGCCAACGCGGTGAGGAAGCCGTCGGCCCATTCCAGGCACATCGCGTCCGTACCGGCGCGCCGCCACAGGGCCACATCCAGCCAGGCGAACTCGTCTTCGTTGAGCGAATCGTCGGGGCCGCCGGCCGGGTCCGGCCACCAACCCAGATGCTTCGTCGGATCGTCGAATGGCATCAGCGAGGCACTGACGAAGCGTTCAGGGTCGTCAGGGTGTTCCGTGGCGGTACGGATGCGCTCAAGCCAGTCGTCGCGGTCCACCTTACGGTCGAAGGGCGGGATCATGCGTCCGGCATCCGATGCGCTCTGCACACGCTCGATCCAGTCGGTGAGGCCGAGCAGCATGATCGCGCTCTGCCAGCCGTACCATGCCCAGCTTGCCGGCGGCGCCAGTTCCTCGCGGTCGAACCGGTCGAGCAACTCCACCAACGCCTCGCGTGACGCACGACCCTCCCACGCAAGGCGCGCCAGCGCCTCCAGCAATCCGGCACGTGTGTCGCCGTCCACCGTCGGATCGGCCGCAACGGCACGCACGGCCGCATCGTCGCCGTCGAACAGCCCCAACAGCAGGCGGGCCACGCGGTTGATCCGATCGCTTTCACTGAACAGCCATTCCAGCTCGATCGGAGGCCGTCGGAGGAGGGCGAGGAAGGCCGGACAGACGCTGGCCTCGCGCGCGACCGACAGCGCATGCAGGCCGAAGCGCAACAGCCTCTCCTCGCGCGGCAGCGGCATGCGGCCGTCGGCCATGCTCTGCGCGACCTCGATGACCGAGGGGGCAAGATCGGCCGCCTGCCTTACGGCAGCATGGAGCGCTTCCTCGGGCACGCACGCGGCAGTTTCGAGTGCAACGCGGATTTCGTCGGTTGTCATGCAGTAAGTCTAAATCGAGCCCCGCGTCATCGCCAGTCGCCGGCACGGAACGTTCCGAGAGGTGCGAACAAAGAGATTCAGCCTTCGGTGAAGCAGGTCTAGTACCTCCCCTCCCTTGACAGTTGACGTTCGGCGGCGCTCGCATCTGCACCGTGGCACAGCTTTCGCTCCACACCCCGATAGGCGACATCTCCGTCTCGGAAGAGGACGGCGCGATCGTCGCTGTCGATTGGGGCTGGGGAAGCCGGCAGAACGCAACGCCCTTGCTGCGCCGCGCCCGCGAACAGCTCCATGCGTATTTCGACGACGAGCTGACAGAGTTCGCTCTGCCGCTCGCACCGGCGGGCACCGCGTACCAGCAGCGCGTCTGGCAGGCATTGCGCGCGATCCCTTACGGCGCGACGCGCAGCTACCTCGATATCGCGCGGGTCGCCGGCGGCAGTCCGCGGTCGGTCGGTCAGGCCAACGGCAACAACCCGATCCCGATCATCATTCCCTGCCACCGTGTCGTTGCCACCACGCATCTGGGTGGCTACTCGGGCGGCGAGGGCCTCGCCACCAAGCGGTGGCTGCTGGCGCTCGAGGCGCGCGGGCAGCCATTGCTTCAGCCAATCCCTGACGCGGCCGCCTGATCCGGCCCGCTTCCCACGGAGAACACCATGATCAAGGCCATCCGCATCCACACGCCCGGCGGTCCTGAGGTGATGAAATGGGAGGATGTGCCCGCGCCCCGAGCCATGTCCCGGCGAGGCGCTGATCAAGCAGGAGGCCGTCGGCCTCAACTACATCGACGTGTATTTCCGCTGCGGCCTCTACAAGGCGCCGACCATGCCGCTGATCATCGGCCAGGAGGGCGCCGGCACGGTGCTCGCCGTCGGCCCGGGCGTGACCACGGTAAAGCCCGGCGACCGCGTCGCCTATGCCGGCGCGCTGGGCGGCTATGCCACCGAGCGGGTGATCGCCGCCGACCGTCTGGTGAAGCTGCCGGACGCGATCGACTTCAAGACCGCGGCCGCGATGATGCTGCAAGGCATGACGGCGCAGTATCTGGTCCGCCGCACCCATCCGGTGAAGGCTGGCGACACGATCGTCGTGCATGCCGCGGCCGGCGGCGTGGGGCTGATCCTGTGCCAATGGGCCAAGTACCTGGGCGCCACCGTGATCGGCGTGGTTTCCACCGAGCAGAAGGCGGAACTCGCCCGTGCGCATGGCGCGGCGCATACGGTGGTCGGAGCCGGCAACCTGGTGGCCGAGGTGAAGCGGATCACCGGCGGGGCGATGGTGCCGGTGGTGTATGACAGCGTCGGCAAGGACACCTGGAACGCCAGCCTCGACTGCCTCGCGCCGCTTGGGCTGATGGTGAGCTATGGCAACGCGTCGGGCCCGGTGCCGCCGGTGGACATCAGCATCCTGTCGGCCAAGGGCAGCCTGTATGTGACGCGGCCGAACCTCGCCACCTACACCGCGAAGCGCGCCGATCTCGAGAGGGTGGCGGGCGAGCTGTTCGACGTCGTCGCGAAGGGCGCGGTGAAGATCGAGGTGAACCAGACTTTCCCGCTGAAGGACGCCGCGGCGGCGCACATCGCGCTCGAATCGCGCAAGACCACGGGGAGCACCGTGCTGGTGCCGTAACTCCCGCCACAGTCCGCCAACCGCTTCTGTCAATGGCCACCCGCGCCGGGCGGTGCTACTGACCGTTGAGCTATGGTCGACTTCGCTCCCCGAATCCGCACCAGCGGACGCACCCGCCTGACCGCCGTGATCGTTGCGTGTGCGATGTTCATGCAGAACCTCGACTCCACGGTCATCGCCACCGCGTTGCCCACCATGGCGAAGGCGTTCGGCGCCGTTCCGGTGCACATGAACGTCGCCCTCACGTCCTATCTGCTGTCACTGGCGGTGTTCATCCCCGCCAGCGGCTGGGTCGCCGACCGCTACGGCACACGCACGGTATTCCGTGCAGCGATCGCGGTGTTCACCATCGGGCTCGGTGCTGTGCGGCCGGGCCGACAGCCTGGCGTTCCTGGTCGCCTCGCGGGTCCTGCAGGGCATCGGCGGCGCGATGATGGTGCCGGTCGGCCGGCTGGTCCTGCTGCGCACGGCGGCGAAGCAGGAGCTGGTCGCGGCGATGGCCTGGCTCACCGTGCCGGCATTGCTCGGACCCGTGCTCGGACCGCCGGTCGGTGGTTTCATCGTCACCTATTTCTCCTGGCGCTGGATCTTCGACATCAACATCCCGATCGGCATCCTTGGCATCGTGCTGGTCAGTCTGTTCGTCGAGGACGTGCGCGAGCCGCCGCGCGGCCGCTTCGACGGCATCGGCCTGCTGCTGTGCGGTGTCGCGCTCGCCAGCCTGATGTTCGGACTGGAGACCGCCGGTCGCGGCGTTGTGCCGCAGGACCTGACCGAGGCGATGATCGGCGTCGGTCTCGTCGCCATCGCCGGCTACATGCTGCATGCGTGGAATCATCCCGCGCCGCTGCTGGATCTGTCGCTGATGCGCCTGCCGTGCTTCGGCGTCGCGCTGACGGCGATGATGCTGTTCCGCACCGGGATCGGCGCCATTCCATTCCTGCTGCCGATGATGTTGCAGGTGGGTTTCGGCGATTCGGCGGTGCAGAGCGGGCTGATCACCTTCGCCAGTTCCGCCGGCGCTCTGGTGATGAAGCCGGCGACCCAGCGCACGCTGCGCCTGTTCGGCTTCCGCGACACGCTGGTGTGGAACGGTGTGATCTCGGCGGTGATGATCGGGATCTGTGCCGCGTTCCGTCCCGACCTGGCCGGCGGCGGCGATCTATGGGGCGCTGCTGATCGGCGGCTTCTTCCGTTCGCTCCAGTTCACCGCCTACAACACCCTCGCCTACGGCGACGTGCCGCGCTCGCGCATGAGTTCGGCGACCAGCCTGTATGTCACGTGCCAGCAGCTTGCCGCCACGATCGGCATTTCGGCCGGTGCGGTTTCGCTGGAGATCTCGATGCGCATGTCCGGCCACGCGACGGCGATGCCGATGGACTTCAGCCACGCCTTCCTGGTGGTGGCGACTGTTCACCCTGCTCGCCGCGCCGATCGCGCTGTGGATGCCGCGCAATGCCGGCGATGAGCTGACCGGCCGGCGATCGGCGCCCGTGCAACCGGCACGAGAGGCAGCCGACTGAGGGGGCAGCCGACTGAGGGGGCAGCGATGTATCTCGGAACCCAGATCAAGCCACGCGACGACAGCGACTATCGCGTCTGGGCGCAGCTCGGCGTGAACCATGTCTGCGTCGATCCGCCTGGCAATCCGCACGACTGGACGGTGGACGCGCTGCAGCCGCCAGCGCGAGCACGTGGAGAAGTTCGGGCTGACGCTGGACATGGTGCAACTGCCGCTGTCGTCGCGGCCAATCGAGGAAGCGCAGAGCCCGAACATCCTGCTCGGCAAGGATCCGGAGCGGCAGCGCGAGCTCGAACTCGATCTGCCGGCTGATAGAGCGGATCGGCGCGGCGGGAATTCCCGCGGCGAAATACAATTTCAACATCATCGGCATTCCGCGCACCGCGCACGAGGCGGGACGCGGCGGCTCGCGCAATGCGGCGTTTCGCTGGAGTGCCACGGATCAGTCGGCGCCACCCGGACGTGCCGGCGCGGTGAGCGAAGAGGAGAACTGGGCGCGCATCGATGCCTTCCTCGCGGCGGTGGTGCCGGTTGCCGAGGCGGCGAAGGTGCGGCTGGCCTGTCATCCGCATGATCCCTACACGCCGCCCGGCTACAAGGGCGTCACTCGCGTGCTCGGCACGGTCGCCGGGCTCAAGCGCTTCGTGACGATGCATGAAAGCCCGTATCACGGGCTGAATTTCTGCCAGGGCACGGTGGCGGAGATGCTGGACGAACCCGAGCGCGAGATCGACGACGTGATCCGCTGGTTCGGCACACGCGGCAAGCTGTTCAACGTGCATTTCCGCAACATCAGAGGGCGGAAGCTCGACTTCATGGAGGCCTTCCCGGACGAGGGCGACATGGACATGGCGCGGTCGCTGCGGGTGTACCGCGAGGTTGGCTACCAGTACATGCTGATGCCGGATCATGTGCCGGAAATCGATGGGCGCGATCCGTCGGGCACCGCGTTCGCCTTCTGCTACGGCTACATCCGCGGTCTGCTCGACGCGACGGCTCGCTGAGAGGCGAAGGCCACTCGCGGCCAACAGATCCAGGAGCCCTCCCCGGCTGGGTGGCGCGTCAGAAAATGCGCAGGGTGTTGACCAGGTCACAGGGCGCCGCGCGCGCATCTGCCATTCTGACCTCGTCGGGACGGAGCGGACAGATCGGCACCACGCAAGATTACGTACGTGCCTTATCGAATTGTCCGGCCGTCACGGAGATGTATGCCTTTGCGCGACAGATCGAGGACGGAGGATTGTCAGCCATGCAGATCCATCCAACCGCCGGGACCAGCGAGACGAGGATCGATGCCGGGGACCGGCGGACCGCCGCGCTGCGTCATATGACCGCCGAGCAGTTCCTGCACTTTGGCGAGCGCCATGTCGTCTACATGAAATCCGGCGTGTGCGATGGCGAGATGCTCTTTGTGCTCTTTGCCGCGGACGGGGCGCCGCTGGTGGCGGCCGACGATGTCGAGGCCGCCCTGGATATGGCTGCCGAGCGTGGCCTCACCTTCGTCGCCGTGCATTGAGGCCGCCGCCATGTCAGTGATCGCCACCCTGATCGAGCCACGCCGCGTGACGCGCATCTTCTTTGACTGTCGCAATGCCCGTGCCGCGCCGGCGGATCAGCGGCGCGTCGAGCAGGCGATCGAAGCTTCGGTTGCCCAGGGTCAGTCCGATGAGGACCCGGCGGAGTACCACGCTCCTGGCGGCGGCGTAAGCAATCTTCGCTAAAGCGTGATGACCGAAGGCGGGATCGCCGGACGGCTGGATCACGCGATCAAACAAAGAGACAGCGCGGGATGAGCGCGCCTTTGGGTGCCCATCCCGCATTAACGCGGCTTGTCCGGCGGAGGATTGGCGAGCGCCTGCGAGAGGCCCACCAGTCCGCCCAGGCTGCTCGCCATTTCGGTCGGGATCAGCACCGTCGTGCCGCGTTCCTTGTTCATCTCGTACAGCAGGTTCATCTGCCGCAGCTTCAGCGCGTTCGGATCCTGCCCATACAGCGCCGCAGCCAGCAGGATCTGCTGGGCGATCTCCCGCTCGGCCGAGGCCAGCGTGACACGCGCATCCTTCTCCCGCTCCGCCTGCGCCTGACGGCTCATCGCGTCCTGCAATTCGCGCGGGATCGACACGTCCTTGATCTCCACGCTGCGCGCGACGACGCCCCAGCTGGTGGTCTTCTCGCTGATCGTCTGGCGCAACTGTTCGTCCGCGGTCTTGCGGTCCGACAGCAGGCGCGAGAGTTCGGTGGCGCCGATCATCTCGCGCAGGCTGGTCTGCGCCACACGCTCGATCGCCTCGCGATAGTTGGCGATGTGGATCGCCGCGGCCTCGGCGTTGTCCACCTGCCAGAACACGATGGCATCGACGCCGACCGCGACCGTATCGCGGGTCAGCGCCTGCTCGGCCGTGATGGTGGTGGTCTGGATGCGCAGATCGACGATCTGCGCCACGCGATCGATCACCGGGAACACCAGGTAGATGCCGGGCCCCTTCGTCTTGTGGAAGCGCCCCAGTCGCAGGATCACCGCGCGCTGCCACTCGGCGGCGACGCGCAGCGAGCGCGCGATCACCACCAGCACGATGATGACGACGACGAGCAGAATGATCTGCACGCGTCATGGCGGCGCGCGCCGGTTCAGTCGACTCCCTCGACGATGCGCATGTCGCGCTCCGCGGCATTGCCGAGCGCGACGAGTGCCGCCTGGTAGCCGGGGCTGTCGTGCGCGGCGATCGCCGCGGCGACGCTGGGGAACTCGATCAGCACGGTGCGCTGGTCGATGCCGGCCTCATAGGTCTTGGCGGTGCCGCCGCGGGCGAGGAACTTGCCGCCGCCGGCGGTGATCGCGGGGCCGGCCAGCTTGGCGTACTCGGCAAGCGCGGCCGGGTTGGAGATCGAGCGGTAGCAGGCGATCCAGTATGCCTTGGCCATGGGTCCCTCCCTTGGTGGCTGGTGCGACGGTCAGTGTAGCCGCGATACGGGAGGGCAGCGAGGCATGCCGATTTCTCGCGGCGCCTCTTGCGCTTCGCGCCCAAGATGTGCAATTGCAAATCATTCGCAATTACATTCGCAGGTAGCCCATGCGCCCTACGTCCCTCGTCCTCCCCCTCGCCCTGCTTCTCGCCTGGCCCGCCGCCGCGGCCGATACCACCGCATCGCTGACCATCCGCAATCGCGCCTTCGACCCGCCTGAACTGGAGGTGCCCGCCGGCCAGAAGATCGAACTGCATGTGCACAACGCCGATGCGGCGGCCTCGGAGTTCGAGAGCGCGGAGCTGCATCGCGAAAAGGTGGTGCCCGCCGGCAAGGAGGTCGTCGTGTTCATCGGCCCGCTGCGCGCCGGACGCTACGAATTCTTCGATGACTTCCACCCCTCATCGCGCGGTCACATCGTGGCGAAGTGAGCCGGCATGCTGCGGCCTGCCTTCGCGTTCGCCGCACTTGTTCTGATCGCCAGCCCCGCCCTCGCCGACCTCCAGGTCCGCATGCCCGAAGTCGACTACGGCGAGTTCGAATTCGAGCACAACGGCCTGGTCACCTTCGACACCAAGGGCTCGCCGCTGCACAACGCGCAGAGCTACACGAACTCGATCGGCTACGGCGTGCTGCCCTGGTGGGAGATCGAACTGGAAGGCGAGATGGCAGTCCGGAGGCGGCCAGCACCTGACCTGGAATGCCACCACGCTGGAGAACACCTTCCAGATCACCGAGCCCGGCGAGTACTTCTTCAACCTCGGCTTCTTCTTCGAATATTCGCAATCCACGCTGCGCGGCGAGCCCAGCGGCGTCACCTTCGGGCCGATCATCCAGAAGGAGCTGAACGACGTCCTCGGCCTCGACACGCTGCACACGCTCAACCTGTTCCTGTCGCGCGATGTCGGGCACGACGCGACGAAGGCCACCGGCTTCCAGTATGCCTGGCAGTCGCTGATCGAGACGCATCCGCTGATCTCGCCCGGCGTCGAGTTCTACGGCATCATTCCCGACCTGGCGCATGCCGGACCGACAACGCAGCAGCAGCACTGGGTCGGTCCGGTGCTGGCCGGCGGCCTGAACTTCGCACCGTACGGCGCACTGAAATATGAGGTGGGATATCTGTTCGGCCTGACCCCGGCGTCGGGCCGCAGCGCGGTGCGCTGGAGGCTGGAATACGAAATCCACTTCTGACGCCTGACCAGTCGCGCGGCTGGGTGGCGCGACCCTGTGTGCTCTGCGTACGGCCACAACGTCGGTCGACGTAGCCGCTTAAGGATTATCTGCCGCTGCTCGCTATGGCTTGCGAACGACCGCGGCGCCGTTTGGCCCCGCGCATCCCGCGCGATAGACGCCATTGACGCAATTCACCGTCGCCGGCGGCCGCACGACCGGCTGCTTTCTGACCGCCGCGGCCCCGTTGGGTCCCACGCATCCCGCGCGATAGACCCCGTTCGCGCACGTCACGGCACCCGCGCCAGACGGCATGGCGGACAGCAACCCGAGAGCGGCGCTCGCGCCCAAGATAAATCGGATCATCGCGATGGCTCCTGGCGGGATCGTCCCGCCGGCCCAGGAATAACGGGATCGCACCGCTCACGCCACCGGCGTTGACGCCATCACCCCTTTGGGTTGCAACAGGCCAGCCCAGAGGAAACGCGCCATTTGACCCAGATGCTGATCGCCGTCGTGGCGATGTTTCTGCAACAAACCTGCGGCTCGGTCGGCCGAGTGCTGCCGGCGGTGCTCGCTCCGCTGATCATCCTCGAACTGCACGCCGATCCCTCCTGGGTCGGGGTCTATTTCGGCCTGACAGCCATCGCGGCGCTGATCGGCCAACTGGGATCGGGCGGGTTCATCATCCGCCACGGCGCCATCCGCATGAGCCAGGTCGCACTGCTCTCGACCGGCGGCGGAATGGCGCTGGCGATCATCGGCGGCGCGGCAGGCTTCGTGCTGTCGGCGCTGGTCGGCAACGGCATCGCCGCCGTAGCGACGCCCGCCAGTTCCCAGTTGCTCGGCAGGTGGGCGATCAGGCGATACGCGCCGTTCGCCTTCTCGGTCACCCAGACCGCCATTCCGGCAGGCATCCTGCTCGGCGGCTGGCTCGGCCCGTCGCTCGCCCAATCCCTGGGATGGCGCGGCACCATGCTGGTCAGCGCGGCAGCCTGCTGCTGCTTCGCCCTGCTGTTGCAACCGCTGCACGGACGGCTCGATACCGAGCCCGTGCCAACCCACGCGATCCACCTGTCGGATTTCGTGACGACGATCACGGGTGTGCTGGCAGGTGCGGGAGTTGCGCGCGCTGTCCTTTGCCTGTTTCGCGTTCAACGGCCTACAGGCCGTCTTCATCGCCTACTTCGTCACCTACCTCACCGCGCTCGGCTACGACCTCGTGGCCGCCGGGGCATTGTTCTCCACGGTCATCGCCATCGCCATTCCGTGCCGCATCCTGTGGGGCTGGGTCGGCAGCTTCTATGTCGCGCCACGCTTCGTGATGTCCTGGCTGGCCTTCGGGATGGCAGCGAGCGTCGCTGCTGACCGGCGCATTCACCGTGGCGTGGTCCGCTCTCGCGATCGGCGCGGTCACCGGCGTGCTCAGCGCCACAGCGATGTCCTGGCACGGCATTCTGCTCTCGGAGTCGGCGCGCCTCGCGCCCGTCGGCCGGGCGGGCGCGGTCACCGGCGGCGTGCTGTCGTTCGGCCAGATGGGCGCGTTCCTGTGTCCATCGGTATTCGCGCTGCTGCTGCGCATCACCGGCGGCTATGCGGCCGGCTGGGCGGTCTGCGCCATTCCCGCCGTGCTTGTCGGCATGAACCTGCTGCGCACGGCAACGACCGGCGAAGCGCGGCGGCCGGTGTGAGCCGTCGCGCCGGGCGCCTCACCGGATACGCCGGACGTCACCGGGCGCGATCGCCGCTGTCCTAGGGGCGCTGTCCGCGGCCAGGGCAACGTCCACCTGCCGGAAGCTCGCATAGTACAGCGCGATGTAGATGCCCTGGAATGCCGCGCCCACGAAGAACGGCAGCGCAAGCTCATTCGCCGCGAACAGGAAGCCCGTCAATAACGGGCTGACCGATCGCGGTATCTGCATCGACACGTTCGCCATGCTCGCCGCGAAGCCGCGTCGATGGGCACGCACGATGCTGATGCTCAATGCGCTGCGGGCGCCCGTCGTACCCCGGTTGAACATGTTCCGCAGGATGTAGAGCACGGCAGCCACGCCGAAGTTGGGCGCAAGCGGCAGCGCGACCAGCAAAGCCAGACCCACCAGTCGCATCGCCACGACCGAATGCACGACGCCAAGCCATCGCGACAGCCATCCCGCTCCGAGCGACGCCACCGCCGCCATCAGGAAACCGCCGGCCATCAACGGCCCGATCTCGCCCGGGCCTCCGCCAAAGCGCACGGCGAACCAATAGGCGATCAGCGGTCCGGTCGCGCCGATACCCGCGCCGTTCATCGCGTTGGCTATCATCAGGCGCAGGACCAGACGGTTCTCCCGCCGTTCGACACCGTGTCGCCGGCCCCTGCCCCGCCGCCGGCGGTTCCAACGGCCTCGCTGTCCGGGGTCCGCAGGATCAGCGCACAACACAGCAAGGAGCCCGCGGTCCACAGCAGGAACAGCGGGCGGTAGGCGAGAGCGCCCGGCAGCACGCCGTCCAGCCGCGACGGCATCGCGGCGAGCACGGCTCCGGCCGCGTTGCCCAGAAACCCGAGCGCCGCATTCAGGCTATAGATCGGCCCGCGGCGCGTCGGAGCGACCGACTGGGCCAGCCAGGCCTGCTCGACAGGCGCGAACGGGCCGGCCGCGCCATTGCCACCGCGACCGAAGCCGCCGATCATCGCCGCGCCGGTCAAAATCACAGATTGCGAGGACAGCAGCGCAGCCAGTCCGGCAAGGGCCTGTGCGGCTTCGTAGGCGAACAGGAAGGGTCTGCGACCGCCTCGGTCGCTGAACGGTCCGGCGAACACCGTCAGAACGACGCCCACCAGCAGCGCCACGCTGAGCACCGCACTGATCGCGACCGCCGACCAGTCCAGCGCCCGCAAATAGAGGGCGAAGTCGACGGCGAGTGCACCCTGACCGATGCTGCGGACGAACCGCGCCGCAAGCAGCAGCCGGATGGTTCGGGCGCCGTCGTCAGACATGCTCCCTTCATGGCCGATGACGCGGTCCTGGACAATGATCGGCCGCGGCGATGTTCGTTTCGGTGACACAAATCGCTCGACAGGGGCGCGACCTGTGGTATCGTTGCACTATAGTTCCTTATGTCCACAGTTCCCCATGTCCACAGTTCCCCATGTCCACTGCGCCAGGCGAAAGGGCTTGCCATGCATCACCGCGGCTCACGACCCCGATGGGCGCATCTGGCGGTTCCATTGTTCCTGCTTTGCGCCTGCGCGCCCCCGCGCTACGTGAATGTCGCCCGTCCCGGCGACCACGCCGCCGAATACAATGCAGACCTGGCGCAGTGCCGGAACGCGAGCGCGACCGGGGTGGTGATCACCGAGGGCAATACCGTGCTGTCAGGCAACGGTGTGGACGAAGTGAAAGCCAACGCCTGCATGGCAAAGCAGGGCTGGCAGCAGGCACCGCCCTCGGTTTCCGGCATCACTTTGATGTAGACTGAATAAGTGAAAGGCGCCACGTGAGCCGGTGCGCGCGGCGTTACGATGGGGTCATGGTTGCGCCGCCAACCGCTCGCCGCCTGGTCCGATCAGCCCGGGGTAGGGCGCCAGAATCCCGCCGACCGATCAGGCCTTTGCCTGCGAACCGCGTAGCCATTCGTCCAAGCCGATGCGGCCGAGGCGCGCTTCGCCCAACGGCACGAGCGAACGCTCCTCGATCCGGCCGCCCCAGTATCGGGCCTCGGGGTCGCATACCACCTCACGCGGGTCGCCGACCGCCTTGAGATAGCGGGCGACGATTTCGTTGAACGGCGCTCGTTCCGGGCCGGCGATCTCGACGATGCCGTTTCGCGGCGCCGCGAGCGCCACCTCGGCGACGACGGCAGCAACGTCGTCCGCCGCGATGGGCTGGAACAGGCTGGGCGGAAGCCTGACTATGTTTCCATCCGCACTTGAAGCCGCGATGCCGCCGAGGAATTCCAGAAACTGGGTGGCGCGGATGATGGTGTAGGGGATGCCGGAGGCCACGATCAGTCTCTCTTGGGCGACCTTGGCGCGGAAATAGCCGTTGTCCGTCCGGTCTGTTGCGACGATGGATAGCGCGACATGGTGCCGGACGCCCGCTACGGCCTCCGCCGCAAGAAGGTTGCGGCCGGAGCTCTCGAAGAACTCCAGCACGGCCTTGTCTTCGAATGACGGTGAATTGGCCAGGTCGATCACCACCTGCGCGCCGGCCATGACCTCTTTGAGCCCTTCGCCGGTGATCGTGTTGACACCACTTTGAGGCGAGGCGGCGACGACCTCGCGGCCGCCCTGGCGCAGAATGGCGACGGTCTTCGAGCCGATCAGGCCGGTGCCGCCGATGACGACGATCTTCATGGTTTCACCTCCCCTGTCTGTGACCGGAGACCTTCGAGACCTTGCCTTTCGAAGGCGGCCAGTTCGACGAGCGCGGCAACAGCAATGACCGGCATCACCACGCAAAAAGGGTGCGCGAGATTGTCGACCGCCGGAGGGCTCTCGCCCAATTTAGATGTTTGGGAGTCTCGTCGCCCTAGCCCCGGTGGCCATCGCCTGACCGCTGGCGCCGTTACCGCACAGCCTGCCGCACGAGCAAGTCAAATCGATGTTAGTTCAAGCGCGCGGTGTTTACTCCGGTGCTTCTTCCTGCTCCAGCCAACCCTGTTCTGTACGTTCGCCTACGTCTGGCTCCATCTCTCCGATTTTGGTCAGGTCCGCCACTGCCGTGCCGTTCTCCTCTATGGTTATCGCATCCACATAGCGCATTCCGAAGCGTATATCTTCCGGCGCATAGTTGCGGATTTCCTGCACCAATGTGGCGAGCGTCGGGTCACGCGCTTCGAGCGTCACGAACACCTGCGCGGCCGCCGCCACCATTTGCGCAGCGTCGTAGCCGTACAACGGACTGCGCTCATCCATCACATGCATGAGTGTCCAGGTGAGCGGGAAAACCGGAAGATGCGAGCGCTCCAGCCGCAGCTCTTGGGCAAGGCGGAAGGGTTTGCCTTCCGTAGTCGTCACGGATAGCAGGACGTTCAGCTTCGTCGCTGCATCCAAAAGCACGTCCGCGCGCCCGTTCCCAAGCCGCAACATCAGCGTCGGCTTGCCGTTGTGCATCGCCACAACCGGATGGGAGGCGAAGACGAATTTAGCCCGCGGCCGCGAGAACCGGACAAAGGTCAGGCCCGTCAGAATAGCTGTGAAGCCGAGCCCACAGACAATCTCGATCGCCGCGATTACACGGCCGTACGGCGTTGCCGGATACATCTCGCCATAGCCGACCGTCGACAGAGTCTCGATGCTGAAGAAGAACGCATCGGAAAGGCTATATGGCCGAGCATTGGCCACCGAACCGGGCACCAACCAAAAGAGAGTGGCGAAGGCAACGTTCACCAGCAAATAAAATGCGAGCAGTGCGGCAAAGAATTGCGGCCAGGTCAGGGCAACGGCGAGATGGTAAGGGTCTCGCATATCGAAGCGAGAAACCCCCTTCTTCTTGAACTCGAGAGAGCCGAGACGAACCCACGCGGCTTTTTCGCGAGGCTTGCGCTTGATACCGGTGTGGAAGCCCTGTCCCTTTTGCATCCGTGCGCCAGGTCGACTGCGAAACTTGGATAGCAGGGTGCATATCGTGGGTCCAGCGCGGTTCTTGCCTTCGGCTGGCGAGTCCAACGGCTCTGGCGCGTAGGCGAGTTCGGCTTCGGTCAGGCCACTCTCGCAGTTGTGACATACCCCCGACCGGCAGGACCAACGGGCGAAAACCCGGCCCGTCACCAGCGTCTTCCAGACCCCGTCCGGACAGTCCTGCCCTGCCATGCGACGTCCTGAGGAGTCCGACATTGACCGAAACGATCACGCCCATCATGGGATCTCCGCTGCGGCTGCCATCGAATGCGGCAGTGAGTTTAGTAGGCAGTGCAGGGCAAGGCGGCGCGCAATGCGCCACTGTCTGTGCGCCCCAATTCGAGATCACCATCTTGCAAACGTCCATCGTGACGGATGCCGCCACGGTCGCTTGGCGGGGCGACAAACCTGGGCCCATAATCCGATCCCGATGGCAGACGAAAAGTCGCTCTGGACAGGACTCAAACGCGGGCTCGCTCGCCGCTGCCCCAATTGCGGCGAAGGGTTACTGCTCAGAGGGTATTTGACCATCCGCTCGCCCTGCGAAGTCTGTGGCAACGACAACTCGGCCTATCCGTCCGATGACTTCCCACCTTATCTGACCGTCTTCGTTGCCGGGCACGTCATAGTCGCGCTCTTCATATGGACGGACAACGTCTATGAGCCTCCGCTCTGGGTAGAATTCGCGATCTGGCTGCCGGTGACGGTCCTCATGTGTCTCGCGTTACTGCCGTTTATGAAGGGTGCAGCGGTCGGGTTGTGCTGGGCCATGAATATCGTCCGCCAGGAGTCGGCGACGTGACCTCGAGCGAAACCGACCCGCCAGTCCTCGAGTACCGGGAAATCAACGCCCATCTGCGGACAAACACGACCGCGTTCGTCAACTGGTTCAGCTTTTTCCTGACATTCAGCCTCGTAGCGGCCATCGCCTTCCTCGTCACTGGCGAGTATCGACAAGGGCTACGGGGGCTCGCGCTACAGTATGGCGTGCCAATCGCCTGCCTGATGCTGCACGTTATAGCCCTCGCCGGCATCTTGATCTTCCGGCGCTACGTCATCGCCGCACATCGCAAGCTTGACGAGATCATCAAGCTTCTTGGCGACACCGGCGGCTCGCCGGTCCCGGTGCGGTTCACTCTATGGATGACCCACCTGATGGCGGCAGGGTTTGTCGTATCGTACTTCGCGTGGTTCTCGTTACTCTTGCTTCCACGGGACTGATGGCCATCGACTCTGCGGGTGGTCTCTCACCAAACTGGATTCCGCTGGGCGGCTCCAAGTTCAGTGCATGGATGCGATAGCAATCCACATAGTCGACTTGCAGTCGCCGGCAACTCGCGTCAGAGGCGGGTTTGACCCCGACTCCTACGAGCGGCCGAGGTATCTTTCCAGCCAGGACGAGTGGTAGCGTTTCGACGCAGTCTGTTTCGTTCCCTTGCAACGGGTGCCCGACATGACCGAGCAAAGCGACAGCGCAGCCGACACAGAATGGCGATGCTTCGGCTGCCCACGACGCGAAATCCGCGCAGACTCCGCAGGAAGCCCGCCCCGTGCCACAGGAGGCCCGAAAGGCTACGCGAAAGCGAAAGCTTGTGGCCGGTGTGCTCGGTATTGCCGTTCTGGCAGTTCTCCTGGTGTTCGGCATTCCGTGGGTCGAGCGGATGCTCAACACCGTATCCACGGATGACGCATTCGTGAATGGGCACGTGACGTTTGTCGCGCCCCGCGTGGCAGGACAGATCTCCCGCGTTCTGGTGGATGACAACAACCGTGTGCGCAAAGGAGATCTCCTCGCCGAGTTGGACAAGGAGCCGTACCGGGTTGCGGTCTCCGAGAAGCAGGCAGCAGTCGACACCGCGAAAGCAGACCTGCAGGCAGCTAACGCGGCGGCGCGCGCGATCGAGGCGGAGGCAATGAGCCGGCGCTGGGACCTGCAACACGCCGTGGAGAATGTCGATAACCAGGTCGCGCTGCTGCACGCGCGGGTCGCCACTATCAACAAGAGCAAAGCCGCGCTGACGCTGGCGCAGGTTGAATTCGATCGGGCGAGGCAACTCGTCGCCAAAGACGATGTGTCGCGTGAGGTGTACGACCAGCGGCAAGCGGAGCTGACGACGGCTGGCGCGGAACTCACCCAGAGCCTGGCCGAAGTCTACCAGATCCGCGTCTCGCTCGGGCTCCCGGCGCAACCTGACGGGGGCGGCGATCTCGGCCAGGTGCCGCCCGATCTCGACGAGACCTTTTCGTCCGTCCTCCAGGCGCAGGCGGCGCTCATTCAGAGCGCCGCGCAACTCGGCGTCGTGCACTCGTTCGACCAGGGTCCGAAAGCGATGCTCGATCAGTTCTATAAACTGGGCGACGTCGACACCACGTTCGCCCGCTACGCGGCCGATGCTCCGGCCGTCAAGCAGGCCGAGGCGAAACTCGAAGCCGCCAGGCGCGATCTCGCGCAGGCCGAACTGGATCTGCGTTACTGCGATATTACGGCCGATATCGACGGCGTCGTCACGCGGCGCAACGTCAATCCGGGCAACTTTGTCCAGGTCGGCCAGAACCTGATGGCGGTTCGCTCGCTCAACGAAATCTGGGTTGACGCCAACTTCAAGGAAACGCAGTTGCGCGACCTGCGCATCGGGCAGCCTGTTGATCTGCGCGTCGACATGTACGGCGGCACGCACATCTTCAAGGGCCGGGTCGCCGGCTTCACCGAGGGAACCGGATCGACCCTGGCATTGCTGCCGCCCGAAAACGCCACGGGCAATTTCGTCAAGGTGGTCCAGCGGTTGCCGGTGCGGATCGATCTCGTCGATTACAACGCCGATCAGACACCTCTGTTCATCGGCACCTCGGTGGTTCCCTACGTCCATATCAACCAGCCGCCAACCGGACCCGATGCCGGGAAGTTTCTCCAGGCCTATGTGCCCCAGACCGATATGTCGCCGTCTCCGAGCCCTGGTCCGACCGCCAGTGCGTCGGGCGCGCAGGCAATGAGCGGCGCGGCACTGTCGTCGACACCCCTGAATTCTCCGATCCCGCGCGGCGACAAACCCTTGGGTCGTCGCCGCTGTTGTCGTGGTGCCGACCTTCATGGAGGTGCTCGACACCACGATCGCGGTCGTGGCGCTGCGCTATATCGCGGGCGGGCTGTCGGCCACGGTCGATGACGGCGAGTGGGTCATCACCAGCTACCTTGCCGCCAACGCGATCATCCTGCCCATCACCGGCTGGCTGATCGCGCATCTTGGGCGCCGCAACTATTTCCTGCTTTCCATCGCCGTATTCACCCTCGCCTCGGGGCTGTGCGGCATGGCCACGAGTCTCGGGCAACTGATCCTGTTCCGCGTGCTCCAGGGTCTTGCCGGCGGTGGTCTTCAGCCATGCAGCCAGGGCGTGCTGCTGGACGCCTTCCCGGTCGAGCGGCAAGGCATGGCCATGACGCTGTTCGGCCTGGCCGCGCTGATCGCGCCCGTCGTCGGTCCGACGCTCGGCGGCTGGATAACCGACGACTATTCCTGGCGGTGGGTGTTCTGGATCAACGTCCCCGTCGGCCTCCTGGCCCTGGGTGCGTGTGCCATCACACTCCGGGATCCCGATTACCTCACGGCACAGCGCACGGAGCTGCGGAAGCGACCGTTCAGCTTTGACGGCGTTGGCCTGTCGCTGCTGGTCATCGTCATCGTCTGTTGGGAGGTGACGCTCAGCAAGGGCCAGGAATGGGACTGGCTGGGCGACCCGTTCTGGCGTGTGCAGACGTTGATGACCTTGTTCGTCGTGGGCCTGGCCGGGCTGATCTTCTGGGAACTGCGCCATCCGAGTCCGGTGGTCAATTTCCGGCCGCTGCGAGAGCGGAATTTCGCCGCCTGCTGCATCATCATCTTCTGCGCCTTCGCGGTGCTGTACGCTGCCAGCACCTCGTTGCCCGCCTTGCTCCAGTCGCTGTTCGGCTACGATGCACTGAGCGCCGGACTGGTCATGTCGCCGGCCGGCTTCTTTGCCGTCGTCACCATGCCATTCGTGGGGCGCGCGCTCGGCCGTGGCACCGATGCGCGGTGGGTGATTGCCGCGGGTCTCCTGACCATGGCCGCGGGGAATTACTGGATGTCGCAGATGAACCTGGACATCAGTCCGGGGCAGGTCGTCTGGCCGCGGGTGGTGCTGATCATCGGGCTTGCGATGTGCTTCGCCCCCGCAAACGTGGCGGCTTACCTCTATACGCCGGTCGCGCTGCGCGGGGCGGCAGTTGGTCTGTTGAGCCTGCTGCGCAACGAGGGCGGCAGCGTAGGGACCTCGCTGGCTCAGACGGTGCAGGAGCGCCGTGACCAGTTCCACAGTCTCCGTCTTGGCGAATGGCTCGATCCCTTCAATCCGGCCGCGCGTTCCTTCCTTGGCCAGGCGTCCGGACCATTCTTGCAGCAGACCGGCGATCCGGTCGCCGCGCAGCAACTGGCCTTGCGGACGCTCGCGAACCTGCGCGCAGCAACAGGCGTCGGCGCTCGCCTACTTCGATGTGTTCTGGGTACTGGCCGTTGTCATGGCCGCGCTTGTGTTCGTTGTGCTGCTGATGAAACGCTCCGTCGCGGAGAAGGGCGCTCGGATCGGATCCGAGTAAGGTCAGCACGCGCCGCTTGTCGGTTGTCGGCTCCGGCGACGAGGCCGACGTTCCCGACCATCATCCTGAACGGTGGCCATCCCGCCAACTTCGGGCATAGCCCTGGCACCGGGCGCACCACCGCCTGTAGTATAGGCGCATCTATATCCAGCAGGCTCAAAATGTTAGATAATACGACTGTTCTCGTGGTCGGTGCAGGGCCAACAGGCTTATTGCTGGCATCGGAGCTTCTTCGCCGGAATGTCGAGTGTCGTGTGATCGACGCACATCAAGCGCCGTTGCACTGGGACCGGGCGACGGTCGTGCATCCGCGCTCACTCGAACTCTTCGAGGGTCTGGGTCTCCTCGATCCGCTACTGACCGCGGGTGTGAAGCAACGTGTTGCTCGTATTCACTCACAGGGCGTCGTGCTTGGCGAAATCGACCTCTCGATTTGCGGCAGTCGCTACGGATTCAACATTGGTATTTCCGAGGAAGTTACCGAGTTCGATCCTGACCGAGTACCTCCATCGGCAGAATGGCAAGGCGACACGCTCATCCAGTCTGATCGGACTGGCGGACCACGAAGGCGGCCTTCTCGCGACCGTCCAACGAGAGGGCGCAACGGAGCAAGTCTTAGCCAGGTGGGTGGTAGGGTGCGATGGGCTCCACAGCACGTGCCGGACTCTGACCGGCATCGATATGCTCGGGCACGACATCATCCAACCCTGGGCAGTGTTCGACGCGACCTTGGTGGGTTGGCAGGATTCCTACGAGGCGAACTACGCCTACCTGGACGAGATCCCGGTGATTCTGACCGCACTTCCCGACCAGAGATGGCGCGTGTACCTAAGGCCATCCTGCCCCACGTCCGACCTCGTGGTCGACGCTTCTTCCACCATCACCCGCTACCTTCCCACGTTCGGCTTTGATCGCGTCGAAAACCCGGCGCGTTTCCACTGTCACACGAAGGTAGCGAGGCGGTTTCGGTCGGGTCGTGTCTTTCTGGCAGGGGACGCGGCACACGTGTGTTCCCCTGCCCAAGGTCACGGGATGAACACCGGCCTACAGGACGCGGTGAATTTGGCTTGGAAGCTGGCGCTTGTCTGTCATGGCCACTGCGACCCCGTGCTGTTGGACAGCTATGAAGCAGAGCGGCGCCCGGTGGCCGCGATGGTTACTGCGTCAGGGGACGCGGTTGAACTTGCTCAAATGGTAATCGATCCAGCCGAACGGCAAGCCCGCGACGAAGCGCTTCGGGCGTTATTCGCCGACCCAGACTCGCGACACCACGAGGCAGTCGCAGAAGCGGAGCTCGACATTGACTACGGCGGCTCACCCATCGTCATGGGGGACAAGCACGATGCACTTGCGCCGGGCCAGCGCCTTCCGGATACAATCGAGGTCTGTCTCGCCGGTGGGCGCACCTGCATGCTGCATGAACTGGCCAACCACGCCGGCCACACCGCACTGCTCATCGGTGGCTCATCCAGTCACACGGAAGCACTTGCGCCAATTGATGACGTCATCCGTGCCCAGAGCCTCGCATCCATTATCATTGAAGAAATCGTTGTGATTGCGGCTGGCTCCGACGATCGGAGCCGGTACGCACGGATCACGCCGACAGCAGCGGAACAATTGGGGATCGGCGAGATTACCCTTCTTGTCATCCGGCCCGACGGGCACATCGGCCTCCGATCCGACCGCAATCATGTCGAGGACATAGCGGCCTACCAACAGCTGCTCGTGTCAGGCCAAGAATGATCCGACACATTGCATCCTGCTGAAGCGCGTTCCTCTGGAAGGCCTGTCCAGGCCAGCGCAGGGTACGACGGTTCAAGATCGACCGCGATGGTCAAGGAGATTTGGTATGGAAGACCGAGAGATCCGAGCGGCTCTGGATCGCCATTGGGCCGCCTCCGATGCGAACGACTTCGAGGCCGAGCACGAAATCTACCAAGAGGACGCGGTGCTCGAATATCCGCAATCGGGCGAGCGCATCCGCGGGCGGCGGAACATTCAGTCGTCTCGCGCCGCGCAGCCGAACCTGAAGCGCTTCGCAGTGCGCCGGATCATCGGCGTGGGTGGCCTCTGGGTCACTGAATATGTCCTCACCTATGACGGGCGGCCGTCTTACACCGTGAGCGTCATGGAGTTCCTCGATGGGAAGGTGGCCCGCGAAACTCAGTATTTCGGCGATCCGTTCGATCCGGGGCCTTCGCGTGCGCAATGGGTCGAGCACATGCCCTGAAACATGGCCGCCGCATGGATGGCCATCTGCCGCTCGCTCGCTCGGAGCTGCCGATCGATACGGTCTCTCTCGCCCGCTATCTCATTGGCACGATATTGGTGCGGGAGTTGCCCGAAGGCGTCGCCAGCGGTCGTATCGTTGAGACCGAGGCGTATGTCGTCGGCGACGCCGCGGGGCACGCCTATCGGGGGACGACTCCGCGCAATCGTTCGCTGTTTCTCGCGCCTGGGCACGCCTATGTTTATCTCGCCTACGGCAGCTCATACATGCTGAATGTCTCGAGCGAGATGCCCGGGATCGGAGCCGGCGTCCTGATCAGGGCGCTCGAGCCGCTCGAAGGCATCCCGATCATGCGGCTAAATCGCGGCATCGAGCGCTTACGCGACCTGGCGCGAGGACCAGGAAGGCTCGCCGCGGCGTTGCGGGTTGATCGTGGGCTCGATGGGCTCGATCTTTGCCGAGAAGGTCCTCTATGGCTCGGACGCGGTGACGACGAACCCGGCGAAATCGGGCAGAGCATCAGGATCGGCATTTCGCGGGATGCGAACCGCCTCCTGCGATTTTATCTTCGGGGCAGTCCGTTCGTCAGCGGGCCAAGGTCGCTCAAGGAATAATACCAATGCTCGGTAAGAGCGACTCACTTGCAACCCCATCGTCATGGCCGGCCTTGTGCCGGCCATCCACGTTTTTGCCGGCTGCCAACAAAAAAGACCTGGATGACTGGTCAAGGCTGGTCATGGCGAGAAGCGCGACGCACCGGTCGTTGTTAACGGGGCGTTACCTGGGTCAGCAGTTTCACGGCCTCAACCTTTCGTCGTCCAAAGCTGGTTGCGCTACCAACGGTCGATTTGAGAAAGTACTCCCGCTTCGACATATCTACGTCCAGGCCAAGCAGGAACCGGAAGGTCTCAACAGCTCTGTCTTCCAGCAAATACGAGAGGGCGCCGTATTTGTCCTCGGGGGGGACTCTCGCGATCTTCAGGGCCAACGTATCGAGGAACAGAGGTATCGGAAGCTCAACATCTACCTCTTCGGTCGCACGGTCATACGCGATGACGCTGTGTGCGATCCTAGCTGCGTCCGACGGGGGCTGGACCTTTCGGAGGACGTTCATGGCTCCACCTTACGTGTGAGGATCAACAAGCTCCTCGATGAACCCACGAACCCGATCCCGGATGGCCGCCTCGATCGGATCGAACCAACCAGCGCCAAGGAATTCAGGCGACTCCGGCGAACTGTCGTTGCTATGCTTCTCCATGGTGTAATCTCCCTCGGCGTCTCACCGCCGAGTCTGGCTCGTTGCACTAGCCGGAGATTACACCACCTCGAATTTCCACCACTTCTGCGACGGCACCTGCGTCAAAGTCCGTTTCGCAGACTGATTGACAAGGGTCAATACCTGAACCGGGTGACGGCGATGACAGAAGAACTGACCTTCAGGGCAGAAGCCGCCGCCGAATACGATCGCGCAATGTCGCACGTCTCGGCACATTTCCTGCCATTCTTGCTCCGAGCCGCCCGCCTCGCGCCGGGTCAGTCCGTGATCGATGTCGCGACCGGGACCGGCATCGCGGCGGAGGCAGCGCTTGGGATCGTCGGGCCGACCGGGCGTGTGCTGGCGACTGACGTCTCGGCGGAGATGGTCGATCGGGCAAGGCAGCGGCTCGCGTCCTGGCCCAACGCGATGATCTCGGTTGCCGACGGCCAGGCTCTGACCGCCCCCGAAGGCACCTTCGACGCGGTAATTTGCAGCCTTGGCCTCATGTTCTTCCCCGATCCATCGCGCGGTTTGGCCGGTTTCAACCGGGTTCTGCGACCGGGCGGCCGCGCGGCGGTTTCGGTTTTGACCGTCCCGGAGCGGTCATACAACGGCCGGATCAACGTCATTGTCGCGAGGCATATGCCAAGTGTCGCCGAAGCGACGGCGCGAACGTTCGCACTCGGAGATGAAGCGCCGCTGCGGTCGCTATTCGACGCGGCAGGTTTTGAGGACTTCGAGACCACGGTTGAACGACACGGTTTTGAATTGCCCTCATTCGACGCCTGGTATGGACCCTTCGAACGCGGCGGCGCCTCTACCGGACAGGCGCTCGCCTCACTGCCGGAGGCAACGCGCCAGGCAATTCGCACGGAGATGCGCCAGGCACTCGGAGACACCGATGGGCCGGTGACGATCGAGGTTGAGAACAGGTTCGCCAGCGGCCGTAAGAAAAGGCACTGATCGGTAGGCGTCCCGATCGGGTGGCACACTGGTTGGTCGTGGCCGACAAGATAACCACGAAACCAGCCGGAACTGGATATTCGAGCGCGTTTGCTGACGTTCCGCCCAGGACCAGGTTCGAATCCAGCTCGGGTGTATATCAGCAAGATATTGATACATATCGGTGAATTCGTGGCTGGCCTTCCTGGACACGTATCGAACCCTGTGCGTGGTACCGCCGCCGGATTTCCGGTTCCTGCTTGAGGAAATCCGGGAGGTGCGCGTCGCCGCCTGATGCCGAGACGCCAGCCTGATGGCGTAAACGATTGGTCTGTATGCGGCCGAGCCGCGCGAACCGGGCTTTCGACCAATACCGATCTTTCGCACCGAACGCCCGCCGTTTCTGGGGGCGGGTTAGCTGTCTTGACCGGGTACTTGCCGGGAACCGAGTGCCGGGGATCCAAGAGACAATTGGCTCGCCTTTTGCTATTGTGAACGCCATGAGCGCCACGTTCCGCGTCCCAACCATGACCCGAGACCAGTTCCTCGACTGGGCTGAAGCCCAGGGAGGGCGCCACGAATTCGATGGGTTTCAACCGGTGGCGATGACCGGGGGGAACCTCAATCACAATCAGATCGCGATCAACATCCTTGTCGCCCTTCGGGGACGCCTGGGCGGAACCGGGTGCCGACCGCATGGAATGGACGCTGGCGTCGCCACGATGGGAGATACCGTCCGCTATCCCGATGGCGTGGTGACCTGTTCCCCGGCGAACGGCCTGAGCCGTTTGGTACCGGATCCCGTAGTCGTTTTCGAGGTCATCAGTCCGACTTCTGGTCACATGGACAGGATTGTGAAACTGCGTGAATACGCTTCGGTCGCCTCGATCCGCCGCTATGTTATGGTCGAATCCGCGAGCATCGGGCTGACGGTCCACGAGCGTCAAGCGGCGGGACAGAGATGGACCGTCACATCGATCATGGCGGGGGATTTTCTGTCTCTACCAGAGATCGGCATCGAAATCCCGGCCACCGAGCTGTACGAGGGTGTCGAATTCCCAACATCGGACATGGGTGCGACTCTAGCCGAATAGGCGGTCGGCTCGACGAGGCAAACGCCGGCTCAGCCGGATAAGGCAACATCAACCCGCTCACGCCAGGACCAGGTTCGAATTCAGTTCGGGTAAATGTCAGCAAGATATTGATAAATTATCGGTGAATTTCGTGGCTGCCCTTCCTGGACACGTATCGAACCATGTGCGTGGCGCCGGAGCCAGATTTCCTACGCGTGCTTGAGAAAATCCGGGAGACGCGGTTCGCCGCCTGATACCAAGCACGCCTGGTGAATGGGGCAATCGGTCAGCCAGCCGGAAGCGAACGGCGGCATGAAACACAAAATCGGACGTTCGCGGAGCTACTACTGGGCTCCCGAATTACCGACCTACGCCACCAGAGCCTCTTTCTTTGCCACTTTATGGTGTTCATCTGACCCTTTCGCGTGGTCGTGTTGGATCGCGACCGGACTGAGCAAAAACCACGATCGCAGGCGCTCGCGCAACTGACGGGGACCAGTGAGCTCAATCCTGCCTGCGCGAACACCAGCATCCCACGTCAGCTTGCCAAACCAGACGGCGATCATGGTGCGAATATCGGTTGAGATGTAGACATCCACGGGAAAGCCTGGATCGGTCGGGCAAAGATCCACCGCGCCGCGGTCATTCACCAGCCACCAACGCCGCCTCCCTTCTGGTACATCGGTGAACTCGAAGTAGATCGTCGTACGACGCTCGGGGAAAACGCCTGGATCCACGCGGCGCCGCATGTTCCATACCAGCACGGTAACGTCGAGATCGTCCTCCCGTAGCGGATCCTGCGCATATCGCACGCCCCATTCGCCAAGCTGGTGAATGACAGGTGCAAGCGCCAGACCTGCTTCGGTCAGGCACCATTCGTGCGTTCTGCCAGAGCTCTGGCGCTCGACGATACCTACCCGATGCAACTCCTTCAGGCGCTGCGACAGCAAGGTTTGCGACATCAAAGGGACGCCGCGTCGTATTTCGCTGAACCGGGTACTGCCCGCCAGCAATTCATGAACAACCAGCGGCGTCCACCGCTCGGCGAAAATCTCGGCGGCTTTGGCGATTGGACAGAACTGACCGTAGTGCATAATTGATCCCATCTCCCTGACTGGGTTCTCGTCGCATAGAGCGAATTGAGCGGTCAGCATACTCCAGAATCTGGACTAGCCGGAACTGTCCGTCCCTGAAAAGCTGCGGTCATGGCCGATCGGAACGGTCAGACGGAGCGAGGGATTCAAAAGTTTCGCACCAATAATGGGAGTTTGTCCAATGACGGCCAGGTTTCAACTTCTGCTGTGCGCGCTCGCGGGAACGGCATTTGGCGCTGCGGGCAGTGCGGTGCTGCATGCGGAATCGAGCGTGCCGCCGGCCTTCCTCATTGGCGAGAACGATGTACACAATGTTGAAACGTTCAAGACATATGCCTCGCAGGTTCCGACAACGCTGGTAGCTTACGGCGGGCACTTCCTCGCCGCCGGCGGTCGCACGCAGGCCCTGGAAGGCCTTGCGCCGCCGAATACCTTCGTCATCTTGCAATTCCCAAGCATGGACAAGGCGAAGGCGTGGTACAACTCGCCCGAATACCAGAAAATCCTGCCGCTCCGCCGCGCGGCCGCGAACTCACGCGTGTATCTGGCAGAAGGCAAGTCCGTCGTGTCGCGGAGTTGGTGGAAATTGACGTAGCGGTGGTCTCCAGCGGGGTGACGTTATCGCGTCACGCAGCAAGGTCAATGCATTGAATGGTCGGCTTCTCGGTGCGGATTCCAACGATGCCGCCCGGGCATACTGAAGTTGAGGCGTCCACCTGTTCCAATCTGATGCCGTCCACCGTTCTGAGGTGATGGCGTCCAGGTGGTGTCGTCCCGGCAGGTCAATTTGGCTCATGTCATGAAGGGCCGATCGCGGTCAAGCGGCTGGTCTCTGCTTGCGCAGACTTTCGCCGCTCAGTTCGACCCGATAGGCATTGTGGACGATGCGATCGAGAATGGCGTCGGCCAGAGTGGGATTGCCCACGAGCTCGTACCAGCGGTCGACCGGAAGCTGGCTTGTGATGATCAGCGAGCCGGCGTTGTAGCGATCCTCAGTGATCTCCAGCAGATCGCGCTGCTGCTCGGGCAGCAGCGGCTCCGGTCCCCAATCGTCGAGTATGAGCAGGTCGACGCGGCCGAGCTGACGCATCAGCTTGGTGTAGCGCCCGTCACCGCGTCCCAATGCCAACAAGGCAAACAACCGCGGGACACGCTGGTAGAGCACCGAGAGGTTCTCCCGGCACGCCTTGAAGCCGAGAGCGCAAGCCAGCCACGATTTGCCCACACCGCACGGCCCGGTCAGGAGGCAGTGCCGATGCTCGCGGATCCAGTCGCAGCCGGCGAGTTTCAGGAACAGCGTGCGATCGAGACCGCGTGCTGCCCGGTAGTCGATATCCTCCACGGAGGCGAGATGACGCAGCTTGGCAGTCCTGGCGCGCGTCTCGAACCGCTTCTGCTGTCGGAGCGTCATCTCGTGTTCGAGCAGGATCCCGAGCCATTCCATGTGGTCGAGAGCCTTGCTTTCGGGGTTGGCCGTCAGATCGCGCAGGCTCTTGGCCATGCCGTCCAGGCCGAGCTCACGCAGCCGGTCGATCGTGGGATGCTGCAGCAACGTTGTTCTCCTCAGTGGTAATAACGGGAACCGCGGATGTTGGCGTGCAGGATCGGTGCGCCGTCCGCGGTGAGCGACGCCGTCTTGCCATCGAGCCTGTGCTCGATGATGGAGGCGACGCTCTGGTAATTGAGCGCGCCGATCTCGACTGCTCGGACAGAGACAGCCTCGGCCCGAGCCGCATCGATGCCGCGATAGAGACGCAGGATGCCGAGGCAGGTGCGGAACCCCTGCTCCGGATGTGGCCGCCGGGCCAGCACGGCGATGATCAGCGCCTCGGTGTTGGGACCGATCGCGCGAGCCTGGCTCTGGAAGCGTTCGGGATTCCACTCGGCGTACAACCGATGCGCGCTCGGCATGTGGTCGGGCAAGGTGCCGTGCCGCGGACCGCCGTAGCGCCGCGCGTGTGCGGCAACGCGTTGCCCGCGGTGGAACACTTCCACCGTGCGCTCGGTCAACCGTGTCTCGACCTGTTGGCGGATCAGACTGTACGGAACCGAGTAGAAGAACCCGGCCGCCTCGACGTGATAGTCAATCCCGACCCGGGCGAACGCCCATTCGGCATACTCGTGCTCGGTTGCTGGCAGCGGCTGCATTGCCGGTCGCTCGACGGTCTCGAACAGCTCGCGCCGGCTGACCCCGAGGCGGCGCATAACCCGTCCGTTCAGCTGCACCAGAATCTCGGTGATCGCCGCGTTGCATTCGACGAGGGAGAAGAACTTCAGGTTGCGCAGTCGGCCCAAAACGTAGAGCTGAGCGATGCGTACGCCAGCCTCGACTTTGGCTTTGTCCTTCGGATGATACGGCCGTGCTGGCAGAATGCCGACGCCGTAATGTGCCGCCATGGCGCCATAACTGCGGTTGATCTCGGGATCGTAGAACGAGGCCTTGTGCACCCCGCTTCTCAGATTGTCGGGCACCAGGAGGCGAGGCCTCGCACCCCAGAAGCGAAACATCCGCACGTGTGCGCCGATCCAGTCCGACAAGCCCTGTGTCCAGGTTGCCTCCGCGTAGGTGAGATTGGACGCACCCAGTACGGCGACGAAGATTTCCGCCTCGCGCACCGCGCCGGTCGCCGGGTCGATGATCGGGACCTTCTTGCCCGAGAAGTCGACGAAGGCCTTGTCGCCGGCAACATGGGTCTGTCGCATGCTTGGCGACAACCGGCGCTCGAAGTCACGGAACAACTGGCAGTAGCGGCTGTAGGCGTAGCCATCAGCATGAACGGCGCGATATTCCTCCCATAGGATCATCAGATTGACGCCCGGGCGCTTCAGCTCCCGCGCAACCGTCGCCCAGTCTGGCTCGACGTAATGACGTGCCCCGGCCCGGACGCCGCCATTGACGAACAGCCGCCGCTCCAGCTCCTCGTCGGTGACATCCACTGGCAGCGGCCACGTGATCTCCGCCGCGGCGATCCGGGCCAGATACTCGCGCACCGTGCTGTGCGAGATGCCCAGCTCCCGGGCAATCACCCGCGTCCCGGCTCCAGCACCGAAATGCATTGTCATCAGCCGATGTATCCGCCGCATGGTCAGCCTCTTGGTGGGCATCCCTCACTCCGTTCATTGCAATGGAGCAGTGGATGCCAGCGCGATGCTGACCTGCCAGACGCCACCTCCTCCCGGCCGCCCTTCCCACGCGGGTGGACGGCTTCGTCAGAACGGTGGACGCCTTCAGATCGGAATGCTGGACGGGATCAGATCAGAATGGTGGGCGCCATCAGATCAGAACGCCTGGACGGCTTCCGTCGGAATCCGCACTTCTCGGCGAGTGTCTGCCACCCGTCTACCTTGCGCATGGTGATCTGACCGGATGCCAGCAGTGCCCAAAACAGCATCGCGGCCGTCTCCGCCGACGGCAGCACGGTTTGCGTCTTGATGCGGCGTTTGAACTCCTCGTGCAGTCGCTCGATGGCATTGGTGGTGCGTGCCGACCGCCATTGACTGTCGGGCAACCGGGAGAAGGAGAACAGCCGATCACCGGCTTCCTCCAGGCTGTCGGCGACGGCACGACATTTCAGTCGCCACTTGCGAATGAATGACTTACGGCGTGTTTCGATCTCCTTCGGCGTGCCGGCGTAGATCATATCGTTATAGTCGGCCGACACCTCCTCGTGCAGCCGCTCAGGAGCGTGCGCCAACAGGTTGCGGTGCTTGTGCACGGTACAGCGCTGCATCAGTGCGTCAGGCCACACCAGGCCGAGCGCCTTCTCCAGCCCCGCCGCACCGTCGATGATGACGAAGCTCGGCGCCGTCAGACCACGTCCGATCAGATCATCCAGAAGAGCACGCCAGGCAGCCTCGCTCTCGCCGCCCATGTTGCGCACCGCCAGCAGCACCTTCTGCCCATCGCGCCGAATGCCCAGAACCACCAGCAGTGAGATCGACGTCGCCTTGCGATCGAGCCGCACCCGAACCACAGTGCCGTCCAGGATCAGCCTGACAACATCCTCTTCAGCCAGCGAGCGCCGGCACCACGCCTCCCAGTCCGTCTGCACCTTCCGCCAGGTTCGGCTGACGACATCCTTGCCGACCGCCCCCTTGAACAGCGCGCCGAGTGCACGCCGAACCCGGCGCGTGTTGGTGCCCGACAGATAGGCGCCCGCGATCACCGCCTCTACCTGCTTCGTCATCCGCACATAGCGTGGCAGCGCCTCGCTGTGCCATTCCCGGCACACCCCGTCCGTGTTGTTCAGTCGTGCGCGTGGCACGCTGATTGTCACCGGGCCAAATGAACCAAGCAACTGGCGGTTCCGTCGTCCATGCCGATATCCGGCTGCTCCGCCAGCCGCTTCTGCCGACACCGAGCGACGATAGCGCGACCGCCCAAGTGCCGCGTCCAGCTCCGTATCAACAAGCTCCTCGATGAACCCACGAACCCGATCCCGGATGGCCGCCTCGATCGGATCGAACCAACCAGCGCCAAGGAATTCAGGCGACTCCGGCGAACTGTCGTTGCTATGCTTCTCCATGGTGTAATCTCCCTCGGCGTCTCACCGCCGAGTCTGGCTCGTTGCACTAGCCGGAGATTACACCACCTCGAATTTCCACCACTTCTGCGACGGCACCGGCAAGTCCGCTGCTCAGTGAGAGGTGACTTAGGACCTGTACGCTTTCCACAGTGGCGTCAGTCGGCTGCTGGCGCCGTTGAGGGAATCCGGTGAGGCGCTCCAACCATTGAGGAAATGTCGAATGAAACGCCGCGGATTCCTGGCGGGATCAGCAACCGCCGCCCTTGCCCGTGCCTCGCTCGCGCAGCCCGCGATTGTCGGGAAGGCCAGGACTTTGACCTATGTGCCGCAGGCCAACCTTACCAGTCTCGATCCGGTGTGGACCACCGCGCTGGTCACGCGCAACTGCGCCGCGATGATCTTCGAGACGCTGTATGGCCGGGATGAGAAGCTCACCGCGAAGCCGCAAATGGTCGAAGGCCACCAGGTGGAGAACGACGGCCGCCGCTGGACGATGCGTCTGCGTGACGGCTTGCAGTTTCACGACGGCACGCCGGTGCTGGCGCGCGATTGCGTCGCCTCGCTGCTGCGCTGGATGAAACGCGATCCAATCGGCCAGACCGTCGCCGACCGAATGGATGCGCTGGAGGCGCCGGACGACAGGACACTCGTGTTCCGTTTGAACAAGCCGTTCGCCTCGTTGCCCGACGCACTGGCCAAGACACAACCGACACCGGTGATTATGCCGGAACGTCTGGCGCAGACCGACCCGTTCAAGCAGATCCCGGAGGCGATCGGCAGCGGCCCATTTCGTTTCGTCGCCAACGAATATGTCGCCGGCAACCTGGCGGTGTTCGCCAAATTCGACCGCTACAATCCGCGGCCCGAGCCCGCCAGCTTCGCCGCGGGCGGCTATCGCGTCATACTGGACAGGGTCGAGTGGCGCATCATTCCCGACGCGGCGACCGCGGCGAATGCTCTGGCCGGCGGCGAGATCGACTGGCTGGACTCGCCGCTGCCTGATCTGCTGGCGAAGCTGCGCAAGACACAGGGCGTGGTGGTCGGACCGATCGACATCTATGGCACGTTCGGCGGCCTGCGGCCGAACCAGTTGCAAGGTCCGACGGCCAATCCCGGCGTGCGCCGCGCCATGCTCGCCGCCATCGACCAGGTCGAAGTGATGACCGCGGTGATGGGTGACGAGGCGAGCCTCTACAGCGCACCGGTCGGTTTCTTCCTGCCCGGCACGGCCTCGGCCAACGATGCCGGCATGGATGCGGTACGCCGGCGCCGCAGCACCAGCGACCTCAAGGCCATGCTGAAGGAGGCCGGCTACGGCGGCGAGCGCGTCGTGCTGATGCATCCGACCGATCAGACGTTCTACGACGCGATGGGCAGTGTCATCGCCGCATCGCTGCGGAAGATCGGGATCAACCTGGACGAACAGTCGCTCGACTGGGGCACGGTGGTGCAGCGCCGCACCAACAAGGAGTCACTGGACAAGGGAGGCTGGTCGCTCTTCCCCTATGGCGCGCCGGCGGCGGATTACGGCGACCCGATCTTCGCGGCGGCCATGCGCGGCAACGGCAAGGATGCCTGGTTCGGTTGGCCGAGCGACGAGAAGATCGAAGCGATGCGCAATGCCTGGATGGACAGCGACGACTCAGTTGCGCGCAAGCGGCTCGATGCGGAAATCCAGTTGCGTGCCTTCGAGACCGTCCCGTTCATTCCGCTCGGCCAATATCTCCCGCCCTCCGCCCGGCGCAGCAACCTCAGTGGCCTGCTGAAGGGAGCCGTGCCAGTGTTCTGGAATGTCAGCAAGGCCTGATTCGCGCCGCCAGCAAGGAGCGGAGGGACGCCGGGCGGGCGCGGATAGCCGTTGTACGAGCGGTATATTCAACGTCCGCGCCGAAGCAATCGGTACTGACCAGCGCATGGCTGGCCTGGGCGCCGAGCGGCCATCGACCTTTCCATGGTTCGATGTCCGGTTTGCACGCCGAGCGGCGACGGCAGGGCCATATTCCAGGCCCCTGGCCATTCCAACAAAATCGATTTCGCCGGCATGACTGGCCGGGCGTGGTTGATAAGGTAACCACGAACCCTGTGAGGGCGCGATTTTGGCACGTGCTTCCTGAGGCCCTGGCCAGGACCGGGTTCGAATCCAAGAAAGACCCATGTCAGCAAGGCATTGATAATATTAGTGAATTCCGTGGCTGGGGGACCTGGACCCCAACAATCCCGTCATAAATGCAGCAATTTCATAAGATTAGACGAGCTGATCAGGACAGGCTTGTAGCACTCGGATGGAGCATCTGTCGAGCAAGCCGGACACACCGTCTGCATGGCCAGCATCCGTCTATCGCAGATGCGTATGCTATCCTGGCCTGCATGGCTGATCCGATATCATCCGATCTGCAGGCCATCATCGATCCCGCGTGGCAGTCAGCGCAACCCTTGGCCATGGACGTAATCGAGTATCCTCACGATCAGAGGTGATGCGGCGCATGGGCATCCTGCTTGAGGAGGTGGCACAGGAAGCGGGGTGCACACATGAGAAGGCGCGTGAGTTTGGCGCCGAGATGGAACAGGCCATTCGTGATTACGTCGGCGAGATTGAGGCCAGCGGCGGCGGCACTGCTGGCACTGCGTAGGCGCTTCATGGCGATGCAATCTCAACGGCGCGACAACTCAACGACGCTGCGTCCAAGGATTGCCAAGCACCGGTAGAGCACATGGCGAACGACCAGAAGAAGAAGCAGAGGGAGACGCGCAAGAGGGCAGCTGGCACGCCCAAAACGGCGGCGCGCAAGCAGATGGTGGCCGCTGTCAAGAAAGCGGCTCCCAGCAAGCCGCCATCGGCGGTCCGGAAGCGCAAGTCGAATAAGCAGGCTCCGCCACGGGCACCGATGGTCCCTCCTGGGCGGGCCGAGATCACCGAGCCGGTTCCCTTTGACGGCATCGGCGGGACGCTCGTGTCCGCCGCTCAGGAGCAGCCCGCTCATTCGCCAGCCACCGTTAGCGTCGTGCACCAGGTTGCACTGGAGATCGGTTCTGAGATGCGGGTTGAGGCGGGCGCGTTGCAAGAGGGTGCTGTGAACCTGGAAGGCACCGGTGGGTTACGGGCTGACCCGAGGGTGGTGCACCAGGCTGCGGTCCTCGCAGCGGTCGGCACTGTTGCGCGGCGGCTTGAGCAGATCGGCGCCACACTCTCGGCACTTCGGAGCCTGCCCACCAGCCATGGCGACAACCAAGCCCCTGGGCGGACCGAAGCAGTGGACGACTTCGAGGTGTTCCTCCGCTTGGGCTCTACGACTGTGCGTGTGATCCTGGAACAGGCCCAATCCGAGCATCCGAGCCAGGTCGTCGTCGCACAAACCGGGCAATGCGCGTTCGCTCGCGCACTGATGGACAGTCCCGATCACGACGGTGTGGGAATGTTGATCCTGGTGAACCGCAAGGCCGAAGCAAAAGACATGGCGACGGAATTGCGAAACTACCGAGACAAGCTGTGTATCTACACTTCCGATGCTGACATCAATGAACTGGGCTACCATTCCAAAGCCGATCAAGCACAGGTCTGCGTCGCCACCCAGGCGGCCCTTAAGGCGACCATAAAGGGCCTTCAAGACGCCGAGTTTGGTGCGGCCGCAAGGTTCCACTACCGCGGCAAAAGGCGTGACGTAGTCTCATGGGATGAGTCGTTCTCATTCAACCGTCCCGTAACGCTCGACGCCGACACGGTTGGTGGATTGGCCCGCGCCGTCCGCCGTCAAAGTGACGACGCCGCGAACACGCTGAAGCGCTGGACGAGTGATCTCGACATCCACCCCGGTGGCCTATGCTCAGTTCCCGACTTCGAAGGGCTGGGCGTGGACTTCCGCCGGCTCGAGGACGACGTTGGTGATCAGGACACCCTCGTCACCCAGGCGAAGGCGTTGGCCGTTGTGTCGGGTGATGAGGGCTACGTCACTCGTCAGGGCAATTCGTCCGTGATGATTACGCACTACCCCGAGATACCACCCAGCCTCATGCCGGTGGTGGTCACCGATGCGTCCGCGAAGGTCAATCCTAGCTACGGCCAGATGGAGTTGAAGATCCCCCTGGTTTGGCTCACCGAAGCGCCGAAGTCATACCGCAACATGACCATTCGCATTGTGCCCACGGCAGCCTCTCGGTCAGTCTACCGAGACACGAAGACCTCCAGAGGTCGCGATCTAATCGACATGGCAGTTCGCTATGTCGAGAGCGCGCCGGGCGAGGACGTGCTGGTCATTGGATACAAGGGGCGGTTCGCGATACGGGGCGTTGATCAGGCCACGATCCAGGAGGCAATCGAAGCCCGGCTGAAACCGGCTGATAGACGCCGTGTCTACTACCTCCCCTACGGGCAGCACACCGCGACGAATGCCTTCAAGCATTGCAAGCGTGTCATGCTCATGGGGCTGAACTTCATCCCGAAGGCTGCTGGGCTTGCCGCCTCAGGAGCTGCCCTTGACCTTGATCTGATCAGCCAACTCCCGACCGAAGGTCAGGCCAAGGCGATGCAGCTTGGCATGCTGATGGATACGACGCTGCAAGCCCTATTGAGAGGCAACGCGAGGGTTAGCGTCGGCGACGACTGCGGAGAGATGGAGGCCGTGATACCCCAGACCAAGCAGACCGGCATACCCCTGACGGGCTATCGCCGCATGTTCCCCGGGGTGAAGATCATCGGCGACACGGTCCTCATGCCCCCCAAGCCGCTCAAGGGCCGCTTGAAGGAACTCGACAATATCGTCGTAAGGCGCCTTGAAGCGGGCGAACAGGAGATGACGAACCAGAGCCTCTACGACGAGCTGGAAGCGCAACTTCGCCAAGCTGGTCGGCCGGCCAGAGTGGCAAGCCCGTATAGCCCAGGTTGGACTACAGCCCCAGCAACTACTGGGTCGAATGATGGGACTGCGTCTCGTCGCGTGAGGCTCGTCACGACGGTCATCAATTCTCTCTATTGGTAATAGGAAGGGTTGATGACCCTCAGTCCTTCAGGTGGCCCCATGTCAGGCCCGGCCTCATGCCCGCTTGACACTGCCTGACGGCTCCATCTGAGGCGGGGCCCTGACGGGCTTCGTTGGGGAAGTCGAGGAGGTGCCACGCGGCCGCGTTGCTGTGCATGCCCTGCCAGGTGGCGTATGGCAGTGACGGGTGGTCGCACTGGTGGTATAGACCGCCCCGCGTGTGGGGACGAAGAAACGGCGGAGATTGCTCCCCGCCGCCCGTTTCGTCCCGGCTGTGCCGAACTCAGAAGTTCACGACGTCGCCGATCAGGAACGTCTGACCCTTGACGTTGTTGTTGAACCTCGCGCCGTTGGCGATGCCGGCGGCTCCCGTGCCGACCGCGCCGGTGAGGAAATTGTCGCCGCTCTGGTACTGATCCATAAAGAGATACTCGCCAAACACCGTAAAGCCTGGGGCAACGGTGTAGGATGCGCCGGTGCTGAGGCCGCGCCCGCGTCGCTGGCTGAGGCCGCTCAATTGCACATTGCCTTGCTGCCAGTATTCCTCGCCGACGATGCCCACGGTCCACGGTCCGTTCACATACTTGGCGCCGAGCAGATAGCCCAGCAACGGA
>CAVPTU010000052.1:0-185420 GCA_963708565.1 uncultured Alphaproteobacteria bacterium | reverse complement strand
CAGGGCTCTACCTGATCGTGCAGCGCACGCGCATGGGCACCGCGATGCGCGCGGTGGCCGAGGACGGTGAGGCCGCGGCGCTGATGGGCATCGACGTGAACAAGGTGGTGGTGTTCACCTTCGTGCTGGGTGGCGCGATGGCCGGCATCGCCGGCGTGTTCTACGCCTTCGTCTACAAGCAGGTGTATTTCTATATGGGCTTCACGCCGGGCATCAAGGCGTTCGGCGCCGCGGTGCTGGGCGGCATCGGCAACATCCCCGGCGCGATGCTGGGTGGATTCTTCCTGGGCATGGTCGAATCGGTGGGGCCGACGCTGTTTCTCGACGGCATCGGCATCCCGGCGCCCTACCAGTTGCGCGACCTGATCGCGTTCACCCTGCTGATCATGGTGCTGATCTTCCGCCCGCAGGGACTGCTGGGCGAACGAATGGCGAAGAAGCGCGCATGATGCGCACGCCGCGCCGTGCTGATCGGTCTCGCGTTCGGCGCCGGTGCGGTGCATCTGGCGGTGGTCGGCGTGCTGCTGATGCTGCACCAACGCTGGATCGTCGTGGACACGCTGACGCTGGGTCAGGCGGTATTGCTGCTGATCGCTGGCGGTGCGCGGCGCCATGGCCGGACGTCCAGCTGCCGGGGCTCATCGCCGGCGCCGCCGCCGGCGTGCCGATCGCTGTACTGGCGGCGGTGATGTCGGTCGTGCCGCTGCAATCGATCTTCATCGCCCTGTCCCCGGATCTGTTCGAAATGCTGACGTTCGGACAGGGCCTCGGCGGTGGGCATCGTCGATCCTGATCGGCGGTGGCGCGATCGCGGGTCTGCTGGGGGCCGCGTCTGCGCATCAGCCCCGCCGTCGTGCGCCGCGCGATCGGTCCCGGAGCGATCGCCGTGCTGATAGCCGGCGTGTTCCAGGAACTGATCCAGCTCATGCTGCAACAATACGAGGGCCCGGTCGGCGACTTCCGGGACTTCCTCTACACCTGGGAGGGCCTCAGCCCGCAAGGCGCGATCACGATCTTCATTCTCGTGGCGATCGCCAGCGAGGTCTTGGGTTCCATCCTTCGCCGGCGTGCCGCACGGATCGCCGTGCATGATCACCGACGCGAGCGCATGGTCTGGGCAGGCTTCGCCCTGCTCGCCCTGGTGCTGCTGCCGGCAGTGGCCGGCTCGTATGTCGGCCAGGTGTTGATGCTGGTCGGGCTGTATATCCTGATGGGCATGGGGCTCAATCTGGAGGTCGGGCTTGGCCGGCCTGCTCGATCTGGGGTTCGTCGCCTTCTTCGCCGTCGGTGCCTATACCACGGCGCTGCTCACCGCCGACTTCTCGCATGCCCTGGCGCACCTGTCTTACTGGGAGGCGATGCCGATCGCGGTGGCGCTCTCCATCTGGTGGGCGTGCTGTTCGGCATTGCCGGTGCTCGGCGTGCGCGGCGATTACCTTGCCGTCGCGACCATGGGTCTCGGCGAGATCGTGCGTGTCATCGTGCAATCGGATTTCGCCGCGCCGTTGCTCGGCGGCGCCCAGGGTATCCTGCAAATCCCCAAGCCACGACTGGGGGATTACGTGCTCGGCAACCCCGTCTCGCTATTCTATCTGACGCTGGTCGCTTCGGCTGTCGCTGCGTTCGTCGCCTGGCGGCTGGAGAATTCGCGCCTTGGTCGCGCCTGGATGGCGTTGCGCGACGATGAGGACGTGGCGCAGGCGCTCGGCATCAACCTGGTGCGGTCGAAGCTGCTGGCCTATGGGCTGGGCGCCGCATTCGCCGGACTGGCGGGATCGATCTTCGCCACCATGCTCACCTCGGTATATCCGTCGAGCTTCCAGTTGCTGATCTCGATCAACGTGCTGGCGCTGATCATCGTCGGCGGCATGGGCAGCCTGCCCGGCGTGGTCCTGGGCTCCATCGCGCTGATCGGCCTGCCGGAGCTGCTGCGCGAGTTCGGCGAGTATCGCTATCTGTTCTATGGCGCGGTGCTGATCGTGATGATGCGGCTGCGGCCTGAGGGACTGTGGCCGTCCGACGTGCGGCAGCGCGAACTGCACGCCGCGACGAGACGCTGGCGCTGGACGCAGGCGCCGACGCGGTGCCCGCGCAGCCAAGGTAGCGGCGTGAGCGAACCCCTGCTCCGCTGCGATCACCTGACCATGCGCTTCGGCGGGCTGGTGGCGATCGCCGATCTCGACCTGACCGTGGCAGAGCACAGCATCCACAGCGTCATCGGTCCGAACGGCGCCGGCAAGACCACGGTGTTCAACTGCATCACGCAGAACCTGCGCCCGTCATCCGGCGAGGTGTGGTTCGCCGGCCAACGCATCGACGGGCTGACGCCCGATCGCGTCGCGGCAGCGGGGATCAGCCGCACCTATCAGAACATCCGGCTGTTTCGCAACATTTCGGCGATCGAGAACCTGCTGGTCGGAATGCATCTGCATCTGCGTTCCACCTGGTGGGGCGCTGTGCTGCGGACGCCGTATACCATGCGCGACGAACGAGCGGCCCATGAGGAGGCGCTGCGCCTGCTGCAATTCGTCGGACTGCGCGGCCGTGGCGATATGCTGGCGCGGAACCTGGCCTACGGTGAACAACGCCGGCTGGAAATCGGCCGCGCGCTTGCCACCAAACCGAAGCTGCTGCTGTTGGACGAGCCGACGGCGGGAATGAACCCGCGCGAGACATCCGAAATGATGGAGTTCATCCAGCAGGTCCGTGCGCGTTTCGCGATCACCATTATCCTGATCGAGCACCAGATGCGCGTGGTGATGTCGATGTCGGATCGCGTCACCGTGCTGGATCACGGCGTGAAGATCGCCGAGAACGTGCCGGCGCTCGTGCAGCAGGATCCGGCGGTGATCGAGGCCTATCTCGGCAAGGCCGCGAAACCGGCAGCGGAGTAAAGTGGATGGCGCTCCTCGAGGTCGATGGCATCCACGTCTTCTACGACAAGATCGAGGCGCTGAAGGGCATCTCGCTCGCGGTGGAGGAGCGGCAGATCGTTACCCTGGTGGGCGGCAACGGCGCTGGGAAGTCCACCACGCTGCGCGCGATCAGCGGATTGCTGCATCCGCGTCAGGGTGAAATCCGCTTCGACGGCCGGCCGCTTGCGGGACTCGGCGCGCATGAGATCGCGGCGATCGGCGTGGTGCACGTGCCGGAGGGGCGGCGGATCTTCGGCCGCTTGACGGTCAGCGAGAACCTGGAGATGGGCGCGTTCACCCGCCATGACCGGCGTGCGATCGCCGACGACAAGGAGCAGATGCTGGTGCTGTTCCCGCGTCTGCGCGAGCGGCTGAAGCAGGTGGCGGGGACGCTGTCAGGTGGCGAGCAGCAGATGCTGGCCGCGGCGCGCGCGTTGATGGCGCGGCCACGGGTTCTGCTGATGGACGAGCCGAGCATGGGGTTGGCGCCCATGCTGGTGGAGCAGGTGTTCGAGACGATCGGGCGGATCAACGCGCAGGGTGTGACGATACTGCTGGTGGAGCAGAACGCGCCGATGGCGCTGGGTATCGCCAATCATGGCTACGTGCTGGAAAGCGGACGCATCGTGCTGGACGGCCCGGGGCGCGAGCTGCTGGACGATGAGCGGGTGAAGCGGGCCTATCTCGGATGATCACGCCGGCCTGTCCGCCACCAGGATAGCGATCGGATAGGCGTAATCGATCCTCTCGCCCTCGCGCCGCACGGGAATGCCCAACCGGTCGTCCTCGGCCGACGCGGCGAACATCTCGATGATCTTGGTTTCATCGCCCGGGTTCGGGAACGAGCGGGCAAGCAGATTCCTGATTTCATCACGCAGTTCGTAGAACGTCGCGCGGGGCTCGGGCAACCCGACAGCGCCGAACAAGCCTTGCAGCTCCGGCAGGGTGAGACACCGCACATGCGACGGATCGCGCAGCTTCTCGGCGCGGTTCCACTCCGTGGCCTTGGCCGGATCATTCGAGGCGTACATGTCGATCACGACCACGCGCCCGCCGGGCACGCACACGCGCACCATCTCACGCAGCACGCTGAGCGGATCGAGGAAATGATGCATGGAGAACCGCGTCACGACGACATCGAACGCGCCGTCGGAGTATGGCAGTGATCCGACGTCACCCCGGTCCCAGGTGACATTGTGGATCCCCTTCTCGACGGCGAGCTGCCGGGCACGGTCCAGCATGGCGGGTGTCATGTCGATACCCGTCACGTGCCTCACATGCGGGGCGAACGCACAGACCACGATGCCGCCGCCGCAGGCCACGTCCAGTACCGTATCGGCCGGTGCCGGCGCGGCAGCCGCCACGATCATCCGCAGCGCATTGGCGTCGGTTATGGTATTTGCCGTGCTGAACGGAGCGGCCTGACGGGTGAACTGGTCCAGGATCCGCTCCTGGTGTGCCGTGTCGGTCATCGTTGCTTCACCCCAACCGATAGATCCGCTGCGCGGTGTCATGGAACAGGGCGCGTTTCTCGTCCCCCGAGGCGCCGGCGGCGATGCGTTTGAACGCGTTCCACAGCCCTGTCCAGCCGATGCCCATCTTCTCCACCGGGAAATTGCTCTCGAACATGCAGCGATTTGGCCCGAACAGCTCGATGCATGTTTCGATATAGGGACGCCACAGCGCCGCCAATCCCTCCGAGGAGATTGGCCGCTCCGCCGCACCATAGTCGTAGAGTGCCGCGCGCATCATCATCCCTCCCAGCTTCATCGTGACATTCGGGCACTTCGCCAGCTCGGTCACCGATGCCTTCCACGACGCGAAGATCTCCTCGCGCTTGCCGGCGTATCGGCCATAGCCCAGCACGCCGCCGACATGGCCCACGATGATGTTGGTGGCGGGAGAGGCGCGCGCCAGGTCGATCACGTCGCTGAGTTGGGTAAAGAAGACCCACGCATCCAAGGACAGGCCGAGCGCGGAAAGCCGCGCCAGGCCGGCGCGAAAGTCGGCACGGCGATAGATGTCGGGACCTGGCGCGCCGTTGCCGATGACGGGGTCAGCGTCCCAATTGCCGGAATGCCGCACGCCGCGAAACCGGCCGCCGCCGGCGCGGATCTGCGCTTCGAGCACCGCTTCGACGCGCTCTCCCAGCGTCAGGTCGGCGTATCCCACGATGCCCGCGGCGACTCTCGTCGCCCCGTATCCGCCGCTGTCGCTCATTGCGGCGATGCCTGAAACAAACTCCGTTTCGCCGACCGGCCGCATCTCCTCCGGGCCGCTCGCGCGATACATGGCGTGGCACTGGAGGAACACGGTCGCGACGACCCTGTGCCCGGTGTTCAGGTCACCGAGCAATTCATGAAGCAGATAACGCTGATCTGGACGCTGCCAGAGGTGATGGTGCGTATCAATAATTGGCATGTCCGGTTCAATAACCGGTTCCGGCGCGGCCTTGGCGAGCCAAGCATCATCCGGCGGAAAGATGCGCCCGAAGCTGGCAGCCTGTCTTGACTTCTACCACCGGACGCCTCCGACACTGCTTTGCTGTTGGCGTAGCACGCTTTTCGCCGCCCTGCGACACCCAGGCTTTTGCTGCCGCACTGAAACAACTCGCATTTCTCCGAGCGTAACGCTAAATTGGTACAGTCTCACGCAGAGGGACGGCGCGACTGGGGAGGCGCCTTAACCCGAAAGGAGGGGCATATCGACCAGACTCGCCATTCCCCGGACGAAGGGCGCAGCGAGACGCCCGTCCAGGGTGATGCGATACGCCGGCTTGGTCGCGCGGCCATCATCGCCGCTGCCCTGGTGCTGGTTGCCCTGACCTGGATCGGCGCTCGTGATGCCATTCAGACGCATCGCACCGAGGTACGGGCACGCGTGCATGCCGAGATCCTCGCCAAGGCGCTGACATTGGAGGACCAGTTGCGACGCGAGCTGCTGTCGCTCGAGCAGACGCTACGCATTCTGGAATACGAATGGCAGCGGGACCCCCAGAATTTCGATCTTGCCGCGCGGGCCAGACAAGTGGTGGTGATCAACGACGTTTCGCTGCAACTGTTCATCTCCGATGCGCAGGGCATCGTTCGATCCAGCTCACGTCCGGCGATCGTCGGCACCGATATCAGCAAGCGCGACTATTTCATTCACGAGGCGTCGCTGCCTGCCGACGAGGGCAAGATGTTCATCGGCGAACTGACCCAAGGGCAGGTGACACGGCTTTGGCAGATCAACCTGGCCCGCCGGTTGGACACCCCTGCCGGATCGTTCGCCGGGGTGATCGCGGCTTCGTACGACATCAACTCATTTGCCCGCTTCTACCGCGAAGTCGATCTTCCCCCGCATGGCCTGATCGGCGTCGTCAGCATGCGCGACGGCAATGCCTGGACATTGGCTGGGCCGGACGAGGTACCGGCTGTCATCACCATTGCCAAGACACCGATATTCGCGGCGATGAGCCAATCGGCCGAAGGCAGTTGGAGCGGTGCGTCGGGTCTGGATGATGTCGCTCGAATGTACGCGTTCGCGACGGTCCCGGAGCAGGACCTGAAAGTAGTCGTCGGCCTCGATCGCAACCAGGCCATGCTTGCGGCGACGGACTGGGAGTTTAATGCGCTACTGTTCACCGGCGGCATCACGCTGCTGATTGCGGTGCTGGCTCTGCTGATGCTGCATGCGCAGACCACTGGCCGCCGCCGCCATGAGGCGCTGGCGCGTGAGCAGGCAATTCTCGAAGCGACGCTGACCGGCATGAGCGACGGCATCATGATGGTTGACCGCGACCTCCGGCTGATGGCGTGGAACCAGCATTTTCCTGAATTCACCGGCGTGCCGCGGGCGATCCTGCGCATCGGCCTGCCGATGGACGAAATATTGCGAGCTCAGGTCGTCGCCGGCGAGTTTGGTCCGGTGGATGTCGAGGCGGAGGTCGCACGGCGCATGGGCCTGCTGCACTCCGGTGCCACGATGGGCACGGTAGAGCGGCCACGACCGGGGGGACGACAGCTCGAGATCAGGCGCAATCCGCTGCCTGGCGGCGGGTTCGTCACGCTGTATACCGATGTGACGGCACGGCGGCAGACCGAGGAGCGGTTGCGCCAGGCGCAGACCATGGCCGCGGTAGGACGCCTGACAGCGGGCGTTGCGCACGACTTCAACAACCTGTTGTCGGCAATCACCGGCAACGCCGAGATCCTGCACAGCGATCTGCACGATCACCCGATGCATGGCCGCCGCCTCGCGATGATCCTACAGACCGCCGGCCGTGGCGCCGACCTTGTGCGGCGGCTGCTGGCGTTCTCGCGCAAACAGGAGCTCAGCGCCGGTACTGGTTGATCTCAACAAGGTCGTGCAGCGGCATGGGTGACCTGCTGCGCGCCACTCTCGGACGCACGTACCCGGGTCGAGACGACGCTCGACGACAAACTGTGGCTGGCGCTGATCGATCCGGTGCAGATCGAGCACGTGATCCTCAATCTGGCGATCAACGCGCGTGACGCGATGCCCGACGGCGGCACGCTGACCATTGCGACCGCCAACACGACGTTGGGACCCGACAGCGCCTCGACCGATCTGGCGCCGGGCGATTACGTCTTCGTGGCGGTGACCGACACGGGAACCGGCATGTCCGAAGACGTACTGCGAAATGTGTTCGAGCCGTTCTTCACGACCAAGCCGCCGGGCCAGGGGTCGGGACTGGGGCTGAGTCAGGTCTATGGCGTCGCGAGCCAGTCGGGCGGGGCGGTGCAAATCGACAGCGCGATCGGCAGGGGAACCACCGTCCGCGTGCTGTTTCCGCGCGCGACCTATGACGCGGACCGCGACGACGCTTCGGTCCAGGAGCGAGCCGCAAGTTCACCACTGCGTCACGACATGGCGGCTGCCCGTCGCTGTATCCTCGTCGTTGATGATGAGGCTGACTGCCGCGAAACGATCTCCGCCATGCTGACGTCGAGCGGCTTCGAGGTGGTAGCGGCGGAGAGCGGTGAAGCGGCCCTGGGTCTGGTGGACAGCGGCCTCGACTTTCACCTGCTGCTGGCCGATCTGGTAATGCCCGGCATGAGCGGCATCGATCTGGCGCAGGAGGTTCGCTCGCGGCGGCCGTCGATACCCGTCGTGTTCTTCACCGGTGGCGATGCCGAGCGGATCAGCGGCGAGCGTTGGGTGCTGGTAAAGCCATTCCTCGGGCGGATGCTGATCGAGACGTTGCGCAGCGCACTCGGTCTCGTGCAAGAAACGGACGCGATCCGGCACAGTACATCGCAGACGGTGTGAGTGGCAAATTACGTCGCCGGGCCGCCTGGTTCAGCTCCTGTTCGTTCTGATCGGCGTCAGCGTCGTGGTGTTCGTCACCATGCACCTGCTGCCCGGCGACGTCGCGCAATTGCTGCTGGGCGATCACGCGACCAACGAGCAGTTGCAGCGGTTGCGCGAACAACTCGGCCTGGATCAGCCGGTGTGGGTGCAATATGCGCGCTTCATGCGCGAGGCGCTGCACGGCGATCTCGGCGATCTCGATCGAGACCAATCGGCCGGCGCTGGATGACGTGCTGACCGCCTTTCCGGTGACCTTGCAGCTTGCGCTGGCATCGCTGCTGCTGGCGAGTCTGTTGCGGCGTGCCGGTCGGCGTGCTGGCGGCGGTGAGGCAGGGCTCGCGCCTCGATGCGGCGGTGATGACGCTGACCCTGTTTGGCGTGTCGATGCCGATCTTCTGGTTGGGACTGATGCTGCTGGTGCTGTTCGCCGCGGGCCTCGGCTGGCTGCCGGTCGGCGGGCTTATGCCGGTGGGCCTCGATCCGCCGCGCATCACCGGCATGAGCGTGATCGACAGCCTGCTGTCGGGCAATGCGACGATGATCGCCGCCAGTCTGCGCCATATGCTGCTGCCGACAGTGACGCTGGCGAGCGTGCCGCTGGCGCTGATCACGCGGATCACGCGCGCCGAAGTGCTGTCGGCGGCGACGGCGGATCATGTGCGCACCGCGCGAGCCAAGGGCGTGGCGGACGGACGTGTGATCCTGCGGCACGTATCTGCGCAACGCGGCGATCCCTATCGTGACGGTGATCGGGTTGCAGCTTGGCCTGCTGCTATCGGGCGCGGTGCTGACCGAGACGATCTATTCGCTTGCCGGGCCTGGGGCGGCTGATGGTGGATTCGATCCTGTCGCGCGATTATCCGGTGGTGCAGGCGGGCGCGCTGTTCATCGCGGTGGTGTTCGTGCTGGTGAACCTTGCGGTCGATATCCTGTATGCCGCGCTGGATCCGCGGATCAGCCGCGCATGAGCGCCACTATCGCCTCCCCGCCTGGCGTCGTGCGACGCGCGCTGCGCGGGACAGGCGCGCGCTTCGGCCTTGCCATCGCGCTGCTGTTCCTGGCGCTGACCCTGTTCGCGCCGCTGCTGGCGCCGTACGATCCGTACGAGCAGGACCTGTCGAACTCGCTGTCGCCGCCGTCGGCGCGAGCATTGGTTGGGCGCCGATCAGTACGGCCGCGACACGCTGAGCCGCATCCTCTACGGCACACGCACCGCCCTGCTGGCGATCGTGATGGCGGACGGCCTGGCGCTGCTGCTCGGCGGGTCGCTCGGACTGCTGGCGGGCTATCTGGGCGGTCGCGTGGATGCGTTGATCATGCGCATCGTGGATGTGCTGCTGGCATTTCCCTATCTGCTGCTGGCGCTGATCATCGTCGCGGTGCTGGGGCCGAGCCTGACCAATTCCGTGATCGCGATCGGCATCATCTATACGCCGCAATATGCGCGGCTGATGCGCGGGCAGGTGCTGACGGTGCAGACGGCGGATTTCGTGGTGGCGGCGCGGGCGATCGGGGCCGGGCGCGCTGCGCGTCATGCTGCGGCACGTGCTGCCGAACAGCTTCACGCCGGTGCTGGTGCTGGCCACGCTGCAGTCCGGCGCGGTGGTGGTGGAGACGGCGGGGCTGTCGTTCCTCGGCCTTGGTGCCCAACCGCCCTCGCCCGACTGGGGCGCGCTGCTGGCGGAAGGGCACGGGTATTTCCTGACCGCGTGGTGGGTCGCGACGTTCCCGGGACTGGCGATCTTCCTCGTCGTGGTGGGGTTCAATCTGCTGGGCGACGCGCTGAGGGACCAATACGATCCGCGGTTGCGGGCGAGGTGAAGCTACTTCTCCAGCGACACCTGATCCATGTCGAAGAACATCTGCGTCGGATTGAGCCTGAACCCCTTCACCTCCTTCCGCGTGGCGCGCACCTGCAGCACGGAGTTCACGAACACCCAGGGCGCATCCTCCATGATCTGCCGCTGGATCGTCTTGTACATCGCCACGCGCTTGTCATGATCAGGCTCGCGCGCGGCCTCGTCCATCAGCTTGTCCACCGCTGGATTCTTGTAGTGCTCGGTGTCGCCGACCGGCATCTGGCTGGAGTTGAACAGCGCGTTCAAGAAGTTGTCCGGATCGCCGTTGTCGCCGCTGAAGCCGGAGATGAACATCCCCTGATACTTGCCTGACCGCACCGTGGCGAGGAACGCGCCGATGTCGAGCTTGCGCACATCCGCCTCGATGCCAACCTTCTGGAAATAACCCTGCAATGCCACCGCCAGATCCGGACCGGCCGGGTTGTAGCCGCGCGGTGTGCTGTAAGCGAGCAGTTCGACCTTGAGACCGGGCTTCACGCCGGCGGCCGCCAGCAACTCCTTCGCCTTCGCCGGATCGTAGGGATAGCCCTTCATCGTGGGGTCGAAGCCCCATTGCGCCTCCGGCAGCGGCGAAACCATCGGCGTCGCCAGCCCGCTATACAGCGCCTTGTCGATCGCCTGCTTGTCCACCGCATAGTTCAGCGCCTGCCGCACCCGCTTGTCGGTGAACGGCGGCACCTCGTTCGGCATCGCCATGCCGTTCACCGCCAGACCGGGCTGCGTCAGCAGCACAAGGTTCGGATCGTTGCGGATCGAGGCGATCACCGGCGTGGCGACGTCGCCCATGATCTGCACATCGCCGCGCTTCAGCGCCAGCAGTGCGGCCTGGGAGTCCGGGTACTCCTTGAAGACCAGGTGGTCGACCTTCGGCTTGCCCTTCCAGTAATCGGGATTGGCGTCCAGCGTGACCTGGTCGCGCTCGCGCCATTCGCGGAAGATGAACGGTCCGGTGCCGACCGGATGATTGCGGAACTCCTTGCCGTATTTCGCGACCGCCGTCGGGCTGACCACGCCGTTCCACACCATCGCCAGGCTGGCAAGCAGCGCGGCCGACGGTGCTTTCATCTTCACCTCCACCGTGTTGTCGTCGATCGCGCGGTAAGAGGCGACAGAGCCGTAGGTGAAGTCGAGGTAGCTCTGCACCGGGCCCCGAATTGAAGATGTAGTTCGGATCATCCTTCTTGAGCTGGCGATCCAGCGTGGCGATCAGCGCCTGACGCATTGAACGGCGTGCCATCGTGATACTTGACGCCCTTGCGCAAGTGGAAGGTGTAGGTCAGCCCGTCGGACGACACGTCCCAGCTCTGGGCCAGCCCCGGCTCGACCTCGACGGTTCCCGGCTTGTAGCGGATCAGCCCGTCATAGATCGTCGCCATGACGAAGCCCGAGGTGTTGTTCAGCACCGCTTCGGGGTCGAGGCCGGTCGGGTCGGCGGCCATGCTCACCACCAGCGTCGTGTCGGCGCGTGCCGTGCCGAACGCCAAAAACGCAATGCAGGCCAGGGCGATCATACGTTGCATGGCGGCTTTCCCTCCTGTCGTGTGGCTCAATGCGCCGGACGCACGTCCTGAAGGCGCAACAGTCCGTCGGCGAGCAGCGTGAAGCCGGTCACCCTCTTGGTCAGGCCGACGATGTTGCGCGGGGTCCAGAGATAGATGATCGGCAGATCCTTGGCTCACCTGCTGCCACACCCCTTCGTAGGCGGCGCGGCGGTCCTCGATTGCGCTCGCCGTGCGGGCGCGGTCCAGCAGTTCATCCACATGCTGGTTGGAATAGCCGGCACGGTTCAGCGCGCCGCCGGTGTGCAGGAAGCTCCAGGCATTGCTGTCGGTATCCAGCAGGCCGGACCAGCCGCCGAGCGTCATGACATAATCGCCGCGCTGCACGGTCGCGATCGCCGTGCCGAACTCCATCGCGTTGACCTGCACCGCGAACCCCGCCTCGGCCGCCATGGACTGGATCACTTCGCCGGTCTGCACGCCCTGCGGCGTGTTGTAGACGATCAGCGGCACCGGAAATGGCGTCGTGACGCCGGCCTCTTTCAGCAGCGCGCGCGCCTTCGCGACATCGCGTTTCGTCGGCGCGATTTCCTCCACGTAGAGCGGGCTCAGCGGCGAGGTGGCTTGCGCGTTAGGCTGGTAGGTGCCGGCAAAGACAACCTGGTTCAGCGCATCGCGATCCAGCGCGAGCTCGAACGCGTGGCGCACACGGGCGTCGCGGCCCAGCGGCGTGTCGGCTTTGGGATTGCCGCCGATATTGATGGTCAATGCGCCATAGCCGAGGCTGGGCACCGACACCAAGGCGAGCTTCGGATCTCGCTGCACCGTTTGCGCGTCAAGTGGCGCGATCTCCGTGATATCCAATGTTCCCGCCTGTAGGTTGGCGAGGCGAATGCTGCTGTCCGGGATGATGCGATAGGTCACGCGCTCATAGTGGATGCGCGATGCGTCCCAGTAGGCTGGGAATCGCTCCAGTGTGATGTGGTCCTGCGCGACACGCTCGACGAACCTGAACGGCCCGGCGCATACCGGATGCAACCCGAAGTTCTTGCCGCCGGCCTCGGCTGCCTTCGGGGCCACCATCATGCCGGCACGGTCGGTCAGTATGGCGACGAAGGGCGAGAACGCCTGCCGCATCACCACGCGCACGGTCAGCGGATCGACCACCTCGACATGATCCATTGCGCCGATCTCGCTGCGGCGAAAGCTGCCGCTGGCGTTCAGGTGGCGCTCCAGCGTGTATTTCACCGCACTCAGCGTCGAATTTCTCGCCGTCCTGGAACTGCACGTTGGGCCGCAGTCTTATCAGCAAAGTCTTGCTGTCCGCCCATTGGTAGCCGGTGGCGAGCCCCGGCACGATTTGCAGCTTTGCATCGAAGTCGAAGAGCTTGTCGCAAATCGCCGTCATCACCACGGTGCCGACATAGGTGCGCGAAAACGTCGGGTCGAGAATGTCGGGATCGTCGCGCATGCCGATGCGCAGCATCTCGCCCTGCTGGGCCTGCGCGAGCGGCGCGTACGCGGTCAGGGCGGCAAGGGCCGCGAGGAACGGCAGCAAGCGCATAAGGTCTACCTCGGTTGCGATCCGTTACGTGCGATTGAGGCAGATTGTCTTGCCATCCGCAAGGAAGCGGCAAATATCGAGTGCCGTTTGGACTGGTCGCTGTCGGAGGTCTCCTGGGATGAGTTCCTGCGCTGGGGTAGCTACGCTGATTTGACACGGAGACAGTAAGAATGGCGGTTCGCGCGAAGCGCCAATATCTCGGTTTTAGCTCGCAGGCGGATCGTTGATGGGGCGGACGCATCCGCGGTCGCATTATTTCAGGCACTGTGGAAGTGTCGGATCGATGAACATCTGGCAAGACCGGTAATATTGCTGTAGTGATGCGCCGATGCTCAATCAGAGGCTGTAGCGATGGATGAAATCAGGGTCGTCAGAGACGGTTCTGCGGCTGACCGCCCAGATCGTGTCGGCGCATGTCGAGCATAATACAGTTCAGGCTGAGGCACTGCCTAATCTCATAGAGAAGGTGTATAAGACACTCCGCGATGTGGGCCAGGCGCCGGTTGAGCCCGCCAAGCCGGTGCCAGCGGTTGCCGTCAAGCAGTCGGTCAGGCCCGATTTTATCATTTGTCTGGAGGACGGGAAGAAACTGAAGATGCTGAAGCGTCATCTGATGACGGTCTACAAGATGACGCCGGCGCAGTATCGCGCGCGCTGGGGCTTGCCGGCAGATTATCCGATGGTCGCACCCAGCTATGCCAAGGTACGTTCCTCGCTGGCCAAGAAGATCGGTCTCGGCCGCAAGCCGGCGACACCGCAGACGCGTGCGCCGGCGAAACGGCGCAGTCCCAAGCCAGCGCCGCGCGGCCGGCGGGCACGCGCCGGCTAGGCAAGGTCCGCGCCGTCACGCCTTATTTGGAGAACGCCGCGACCTCGAGCGCGGCCCAATAGGCTGGAATTGCTGCGATTTTCTCACGGCTGGGCGGGGCCAACAGGGCCCGCGGGCGATGCCGCCAGCTTGGTCGTTGCAGCGCAGCAAACCGGAGGCTAACGTCTACGTTTGCGACCCGCCCATCCTACGGGCGGTGAAGCCATGTCCGCGAAACGGAGGCGATTGAGGGCCAATGATGGGATCCCCGGCGGGACCAGGACTGTACGATCCCCGCAACGAGCATGACTCGTGCGGAGTGGGCTTCGTCGTCAACATCAAAGGCCGAAAGTCGCACGACATCATCCGACGCGGGCTGCAGATCCTGGTGAACCTGGATCATCGCGGCGCGGTCGGCGCCGACCCGCTGGTGGGCGACGGTGCCGGCTGCCTGATCCAGATGCCGGACAAGCTGCTGCGCGACTGGGCCGAGGAGCACGATCTGACGCTGCCGCCGCTCGGCCGCTATGCGGTGGCGATGTGCTTCCTGCCGCAGGACGCCAACGCGCGCGACTTCGCGATCAGGCTGTTCGAGCACTACATCGCGGCCGAGGGCCAGATCGCTGCTGGGCTGGCGCGAAGTGCCCACGGATACGACCGGACTGGGTAAGCGCGTGATCGAAACGATGCCGGTGATCCGCCAGGCGATCGTGGTCGCCAGTCCGAAGGTGAAGGATCAGGACGCGTTCGAGCGCAAGATCCTCACGATCCGCAAGCAGACCCTGAACAACGTGCGCGGACTGGAAGATCAGCGCCATCTGCCGGGGCTGAGCGACCTTTACATGCCGTCATTCTCGACGCGCACCGTGGTCTACAAGGGACTGCTGCTGGCCCCGCAGGTGGGCACGTTCTACCTCGACCTGCGCAATCCGCTGACGCAGTCGGCGCTGGCGCTGGTGCATCAGCGCTTCTCCACCAATACGTTCCCGTCCTGGCGGCTGGCGCATCCGTATCGCTTCCTGGCGCATAACGGCGAGATCAACACGGTCCGCGGCAACGTCAACTGGATGTACGCGCGGCGCCATTCGATGGCGTCGGAGCTGATCGGGCCGGATCTCGACAAGATGTGGCCGCTGATCCCGCACGGCCAGTCGGATACCGCGTGCATCGACAACGCGTTGGAGATCCTGGTCGCCGGCGGTTATTCGCTGGCGCAATCGATGATGATGCTGATCCCGGAGGCATGGGCGGAAAATCCGCTGATGGATCCGGACCGGCGCGCCTTCTACGAGTACTACGCGGCGCTGATGGAGCCGTGGGACGGCCCGGCGGCGATCGCCTTCACCGACGGCCGCCAGATCGGCGCCACGCTGGATCGCAACGGTCTGCGTCCCGCGCGCTACATCGTGACCGACGATGACCATGTGATCATGGCGTCCGAGGCCGGCGTGCTGCCGGTGCCGGAGGAGAACATCGTCCACAAGTGGCGGCTGCAGCCGGGCAAGATGCTGCTGATCGACCTGGAGCAAGGCCGCATCATCGGCGACGACGAGGTGAAGCAGCAAGCTGGCGAGCAAGCATCCTTACGCCGAGTGGCTGAAGGCCACGCAGGTGCAGCTCGAGGAACTGCCGGAGCCGTCGGAGACGCCGGCGCCGATGCCGGAGATGCCGCCTGCCACGGCCGAACGACACGACATCCCTGCTGAAGCAGCAGCAGGCGTTCGGCTATACGCAGGAGGACATTCAGTTCTTCCTCGAGCCGATGGCGCAGGACGGCGACGATCCGGTCGGTTCCATGGGCACCGACACGCCGCTCGCCGTTCTGTCGAACAAGCCGAAGCTGCTGTACAATTACTTCAAGCAGAACTTCGCCCAGGTCACCAACCCGCCGATCGATTCGACCCGCGAGGCGCTGGTGATGTCGCTGGTGTCGATGATCGGCCCGCGGCCAAACCTGCTGGGCCATCATGCAGGTTCGCACTACCGGCTGGAGGTGGCGCAGCCGATCCTGACCAATACGGATCTCGAGAAGGTCCGGGCGATCTCCTCGCTGGTCGGCGACGCGTTCCGTACCCGCACCATCGACGTGACCTGGCCCGCCGGCGAAGGTGCGGCCGGCATGGCGCGCGCGGTCGATCGCATCTGCGGCGAGGCGACCGACGCGGTGCTGGATGGCTTCAACATTCTGATCCTGTCGGATCGCGCGGTGTCGTCCACGCGAATTCCGATGCCGGCGCTGCTGGCGACCGCGGCGGTGCATCATCATCTGATCCGCCGCGGCCTGCGCACCGGCACCGGCCTTGTGGTCGAGACCGGAGAGGCGCGCGAGGTGCACCATTTCTGCGTGCTCGCCGGCTACGGCGCGGAGGCGATCAATCCGTACCTCGCGTTCGAGACGCTGGAGCAGATCCGCGTGCAGAACGGCCTGCGCGAGAAGCCGTATGAGGTGCAGAAGAACTACCTGAAGGCGGTCGGCAAGGGCATCCTGAAGGTGATGTCCAAGATGGGCATCTCCACCTATCAGTCGTATTGCGGCGCGCAGATCTTCGACGCGGTGGGGCTGTCGAGCGACTTCGTGGAGAAATGCTTCACCGGCACCGCCAGCACGATCGAGGGTGCCGGCTTCGACGAGATCGCGCGCGAGGCGGTGCAGCGGCACCAGAACGCCTATGGCGACAACCCGGTCTACGAAGGGATGCTGGACGCCGGCGGCGACTATGCGTTCCGCCTGCGCGGCGAGGACCATGCCTGGACGCCGAACTCGGTGGCGAAGCTGCAACATGCCGCGCGCGGCAACTCGCGCGCGGAGTTCACCGCGTTCACCGACCTGATCAACGACCAGAGCCGGCGCCTGTTGACGCTGCGCGGGCTGATGGAGATGAAGTTCGCCGATGCGCCGGTGCCGCTGGATGAAGTGGAGCCGGCGGCGTCGATCGTGAAGCGCTTCGCCACCGGCGCGATGAGCTTCGGGTCGATCTCGCGCGAGGCGCACACCACGCTGGCGATCGCGATGAACCGCATCGGCGGCAAGTCGAACACCGGCGAGGGCGGCGAGGAATCCGATCGCTACAAGCGGCTGCCGAACGGCGATTCGATGCGGTCAGCGATCAAGCAGGTCGCCTCCGGCCGCTTCGGCGTCACCATCGAGTACCTGGTGAACGCGGACGATCTGCAGATCAAGATGGCGCAGGGCGCCAAGCCCGGCGAAGGCGGCCAGTTGCCTGGGCGCAAGGTGGACAAGAACATCGCCCGCGTGCGCTATTCGACGCCGGGCGTCGGACTGATCTCGCCGCCGCCGCATCACGACATCTATTCGATCGAAGACCTGGCACAGCTCATCGCCGATCTGAAGAACGCCAATTCGGCGGCGCGCATTTCGGTCAAGCTGGTGTCGGAGGTGGGCGTCGGCACGGTTGCCGCCGGTGTCGCCAAGGCGCGCGCGGATCACGTGACGATCTCCGGCTTCGAAGGCGGCACCGGTGCGTCGCCGCTCACGTCGCTCACGCATGCCGGTTCGCCGTGGGAGATCGGCCTGGCCGAAACGCAGCAGACGCTCGTGCTGAACGGCCTGCGCGGACGCATCGCGGTGCAGGTCGATGGCGGGCTGCGCACCGGGCGCGACGTGGTGATCGGCGCGCTGCTCGGCGCCGATGAATTCGGCTTCTCCACCGCGCCGCTGATCGCCGCCGGCTGCATCATGATGCGCAAGTGCCACCTGAACACCTGCCCGGTCGGCATCGCCACGCAGGACCCGGTGCTGCGCAAGAAGTTCACCGGCCAGCCGGAGCACGTGATCAACTTCTTCTTCTTCATCGCCGAGGAAGTGCGCGAGCTGATGGCGAAACTCGGCTTCCGCACGTTCAGCGAGATGGTCGGCCAGGTCGGCAGGCTGGACATGCGCCGCGCGGTCGAGCACTGGAAGGCGAAAGGCGTCGATCTCAGCCGCATCCTGTATCAGGCGCCGGCGCGCGAGGGTGTCGCGATCTACAACTGCGAGAAGCAGAACCATCACCTCGACCGCGCGATGGACAACGAACTGATCGAGCTGGCCATGCCGGCCCTTCAGCGCGGCGAGCCCGTGCGCATCTCGCACGAGATCCGCAACGTGCACCGCACGGTCGGCGCCATGCTGTCGGGCGAGGTCGCGAAGCGCTACGGCCATGCCGGTCTGCCCGAGGACACGATCCAGATCAGCCTGCGCGGCAATGCCGGCGGCAGCTTCGGCGCGTTTCTCGCCCGCGGCATCTCGCTGGAACTGACGGGCGACGCCAACGACTATGTCGGCAAGGGATTGTCCGGCGGCCGCGTCGTCGTGCGACAACCGGCGGAAGCAAAGCGCGAGCCGACCGAGAACATCATCATCGGCAACACCGTGCTGTACGGCGCGATCGCCGGGGATGCGTATTTCCAGGGCGTCGCCGGCGAACGCTTCGCCGTGCGCAACTCCGGCGCGCATCGCGGTGGTCGAAGGCTGCGGCGATCATGGCTGCGAATACATGACCGGTGGCGTGGTCGCCGTGCTGGGCGACACCGGGCGCAACTTCGCCGCCGGCATGTCTGGCGGCGTCGCCTATGTCTATGATCCGCAGCGCCGCTTCGAAAGCCTGTGCAACATGGCCGGCGTCGAGTTGGAACCGATCCTGCCGCCGGATCGCGAAGCCGCCGACGATCCCGAACGGCCGCGCCAGCGTGCGGTATCGGTCGAGGACAGCGGCATGGGCGACCTGCTGCGGTTCGACGCGGAACGGCTGCGTGTGCTGGTCGAGCGACACCTGCTGTACACCGGCAGCGCGCGGGCACGCGAACTGCTGGACAACTGGGACAGTGCGCTGTCGAGCTTCGTGAAGGTGATGCCGCTCGACTTCCGGCGCGCCCTGGTCGAACTGCGCGCGGAACGCCAGGCGGCCAAAGCCGCTGCCGCCGAGTGAGGATCTTGCAATGGGCAAGGCCACCGGGTTCCTCGAAATCGAGCGCCACGATCGCGGCTATGACAAGCCGGATGTGCGGCGCAGGACGTGGACTGAGTTCCTCAAGCCGCTGTCCGAACCGGAGCTGTCGGAGCAGGCGGCGCGCTGCATGGATTGCGGCATCCCGTTCTGCCACAACGGCTGCCCGGTCAACAATCTGATTCCTGACTGGAACAACCTCGTCTATCGCCATCAGTGGGAAGCAGCGATCCGCACGCTGCATTCCACCAACAACTTTCCCGAGTTCACCGGCCGCATCTGCCCGGCGCCGTGCGAGGCGTCGTGCACGCTGAACATCGACGACAACCCGGTGACCATCAAGACGATCGAATGCGCCATCGTCGATCGCGCCTGGCAGGAAGGCTGGATCAAGCCGCATCCGCCATCGCACCGTACCGGCAAGCGCGTCGCCGTGGTCGGTTCCGGTCCGGCGGGCATGGCCTGCTCGCAGCAGCTCGCGCGCGCCGGTCATACCGTGACTCTGTTCGAGAAGCACGACCGCATCGGCGGGCTGCTTCGCTACGGCATTCCGGATTTCAAGATGGAGAAGCATCTGATCGATCGCCGCATCGAGCAGATGACGGCGGAAGGCGTGGCGTTCCGCACCGGTATCGAGATCGGCGTCACCCTGCCGATGGCATCGCTGCTGCGTGACTTCGACGCGGTGGTGCTGTCAGGCGGCGCGGAGTGGCCGCGCGACCTGGAGGTGCAGGGCCGCGGACTCGACGGCATCCACTTCGCCATGGATTTCCTGACGCAGCAGAACAGGCGCGGCGCCGGCGATGACGAGGCGCGCGCGACGATGGGACGCGGCACGATCACCGCGAAGGGCAAGCATGTGGTGGTGATCGGCGGCGGCGACACCGGGTCCGACTGCATCGGCACGTCGGTGCGTCAGGGCGCGGCCTCCATCACGCAACTGGAGATTTTGTCAAAGCCGCCGGAGCGCGAGAACAAGGCGCTGACCTGGCCGGATTGGCCGCTCAAGCTGCGGTCCTCGCATGCGCACGAGGAAGGCTGCGACCGCGACTGGGCCGTGCTGACCAAGCGCGCGATCGGGCCTGTCCGGCAAGGTCGAGGCGCTGGAGTGCGTCCGCGTCGAATGGGTCAAGGGCGCGGACGGTCGGATGGCGATGCAGGAGGTGCCGAACAGCCAGTTCCAGCTGAAGGCTGATCTGGTGCTGTTGGCGATGGGTTTTCTCGGCCCCCGAAAGCAGGGCATGGTCGAACAGGCGCGCGTGGCACTCGACCCGCGCGGCAACGTGCTGGCGAACACGACGGATTATCGCACGTCGGTCAGCAAGGTGTTCGCCGCCGGCGACATGCGGCGCGGCCAGTCGCTCGTGGTGTGGGCGATCCGCGAAGGCCGGCAGTGCGCCCGGGCGGTGGACGAGTTCCTGATGGGCAGCAGCACGCTGCCACGGTAGCCGCAGAATCAGAACAGCGAGTACCCGCCGTCGATCACGAAGGTGTCGCCGGTGTGATAGCGCGACGCCGCACTCATCAGGTACACGGCGATCCCGCCGAAATCGTCGCCGCGTCCCCACCGCCGCATCGGAATCCGCGGCATGACCTTGCCGTGGAACGTATCGTTCGTGGTGAGCCGCTGCGTCATGTCGGTCTCGATCCACCCCGGCAGGATGGCGTGCGCGCGCACATTGTGTCGCGCGAACTCGACGCTCAGCGCGCGCACCATCGAGATCATGCCCCCCTTCGTCGCCGCATAGTGCTCGCTTCGCGGCGCCGCCTCGATCGCGGCCAACGACGCCGTGCCGACCAGAACGCCACCCCCGCCGCGTTCCACCATGTGCCGCGCCGCCGCACGGAACGTGTAGAACGCGCCATCGAGATTGACGCGCAGCACGCGATGCCACAGTTCGCTGCTCATTTCCAGGAACGACGCTGCCCCGCCACCGCCGATGCCGGCATTGGCGAAACAGCCATCGACGCGTCCCATCGCCTCCAACGTGCGCGCGAACGCCGCGTCCACCGCGGCTTCGTCGCCCACATCGCATTGCAGCGCGAGAACGCGACGGCCGGTCTTCGCCAGCTCCGCCCTCGCCTCTTCGTTCTTCGCCGCATTCGTGCCCCAGATCGCGACGTCCGCCCCGGCCTCGGCCATCGCGTGCGCCATGCCGAAGCCGATCCCGCGATTGCCGCCGGTCACCAGCGCGACCTTGCCGGTCAGATCGAACGGTTGATACGCCATTTATGCACTCGCCTCGAACAGGATTGGGCGTGACGATGGTCTAGCAGATGGGGAAACAATCGGCACTGTCCTATCGTCGCCATCGCGAGCAACCTCCCGCGAGAATCGGAGCTTCCCCATGTCTGCCATCGAACGCGCCAGCGTCTGCACTTTCGACTGTCCCGACACCTGCAGCCTCAGCGTCACTGTCGAGGACGGACGCATTACCAAGGTCCGCGGCTCCGAGGCCGCCCCCTTCACCGCCGGCGTGATCTGCAACAAGGTGGCCCGGGATATGACCGCCTTCGTGCACGGACCGCAGCGCATCCTGCATCCGCTGCGCCTTACCGGCCCGAAAGGCTCCGGCGTGTTCGAGCGCATCACCTGGGAGGTCGGCGCTGGACGAGATCCACGCGCGCACCGAGCGCGGTGATCGAACGATGGGGACCGCAGGCGGTCACGCCGCTGAACTATGCGGGCCCGCACGGGATGCTCGCCGGCGACAGCATGTCCGCGCGGTTCTTCCACAAGCTGGGCGCGACGCAGCTCTATCGCCGCTCGATGTGCGGCGGAGTGCGCAGCGAAGCCTGGGCCGGCACCTATGGCGCGGTGCCCGGCTGCCCGCCCGAACTCGCCGCGGACGCGAAGCTGAACGTGGTGTGGGGCAACAACGCGACCGTCACCAACCTGCATCTGGTGCGCGCGCATCCGGCAGTCGAAGCGCAAGGGCGGCAAGCTGGTCGTGGTGGATCCGCTGCGCACCAAGATCGCCGAGCAGGCGGACCTGCATCTGGCTCCGCTGCCCGGCACCGACGTGCTGCTGGCATGGTCGCTGGCGGCTGAGCTGGAACGCATCGGCGCATTCGATGACGCCTTCATCGCCGCGCAGATGCTGGGGTTTGATGAGTTCATGGCAGCGGCGCGCGCCTGGCCGGTGGCGCGTGCCGCTGCGGCATGCGGACTGCGCGAAGAGCAGATCGTCACTTTCGCGCGATGGCTGGCGGATGCCGATCCGCTGGTGTTCGCACCGGGCAACGGACTGGAGCGCGGACGCAACGGCGGCAGCTCCATCCGCGCGCTGATCGCGCTGCCGGCGCTGCTGGGCAAACTGGGCAAGGGCAGCGGCATCGTACTCGGCGCGAGCAACGCATTCCCCAAGACGCTCATGAAGTTGCAGCGTCCCGATCTCGCACCGCCGGGGATGCGCACGCTGAACCTCATCGATGTCGGGCGCCATCTGGCGGACGACGACGTCGATCCGCCGCTGCGCGCGGTGTTCATCTACAACCACAATCCTGTCGTGGTGCATCCGGACCAGAACCGCATGCGGCGCGGTCTGGCGCGCGATGACGTGTTCGCGGTCGGCATCGACGTGGCGATGACCGAGAGCATGGCATTCTGCGACATCGTTCTGCCGGCGGCGACGCATTTCGAATATGCCGATCTCTATCCGTCCTACGGCCATCACTGGCTGCAACGCGCCGAGCCGGTGGTGCCGCCGGTGGGCGAGTCGTTGCCGAACACCGAAATCTTCCGGCGTCTGGCGGCGCGGTTCGGCTTCGATGATCCGTGCTTCAAGGCGTCGGATGCGGAGCTGATGGATGCGGCGGTCGATCTCGGCGATGTGCGGCCGAGCGAGATCTCGACGGAGAGCGCATTGCAGATGAAGGGCAAGGACGGCAAACCGCTCGTGCTGTTCGAGAACGTGTTTCCCGCCACGCCGTCGGGACGGATCGAGCTGCGGTCGGAGGCGCTGGCGCAGCGCTGGGGCGATGCCGCGCTGATGCCGGCATGGCGTGAGCGGCCGGCCGATTATCCGCTGATGCTCATTTCGCCGGCATCGGATCGGCGGATCACATCCACGCTCGGGCTTCGCCGGGGCGGCGCCGCGCCTGATGATGCATCCGCGCGACGCCGAAGCGCGCGGGCTCGTGCAGGGCAGCGAAGTGAAGGTATGGAACGGGCGCGGCGAAGTGATCCTGCCGCTCGATGTCACCGACGACGTGCCGCCTGGCGTGGTGGCGAGCGAGAAGGGCGCGTGGCTGGCGACCAGCCGCACCGGGCAGACGATATCGGCGCTGGTCTCCGCCGACATGCGCGCCGACCTGGCAGAAGGCGCATGCTTCAACGATACGCTGGTCGAGGTGGGGACGGTGTGACGTCCCATCAAATCCGCAGCCAATCGCGTATCCGTCCGTAGACCACCCGCGCGGTCACTGCCGAGCGCCACAATGCATGGAATGGCATTTCCTTCATCGTGGTGATCGGCATGTCGATCTCCGCCGTTGTGCCGCCGATCACGCGTCGCGCCAGTTGCGGCCCCATCGCCGTGCTCATCGCCACGCCGCGGCCATTGTAGCCGAGACAGACCAGCACCGACTCGTCCGGCTCGTGCACGTGCGGATAGTGGTCCGGCGTGATCGCCAACTGTCCGCTCCATGCATGCGTCCAACGCACCCCACGCACCTCCGGCCACAGGCGCTCGGCATAGGCGATCAGGTATCGCAGTTCGTGCGGCTCGCTGATATCGCGCTGGAGGCTGCGGCCGCCCATCAGCAGGCGGTTGGCGCGATCGAACCGGTAGTAGACCGTGACCCGCCCCATCTCGTACAGCACCGATCGCATGGGCGCCCGCGGCAACGGTTCGCTCGCCACGATCGCGCTGAACACCGGCACGACGCTGCGGCGCAGTCCCGGCCACACATCGTCGGTGTAGCCGTTGGTCGCCAGCACGAGCTTGTCGGCACGCACCGTGCCGGTCGGCGTGCGCACATCCCAGGTGCCGTTGCGCTTCACTTCCAACGCCGGCGTCTCTCCGTGCACCGACGCGCCCGCCTGCATCGCAGCCTGTGCCAGACCGCGCGCATAGCCCAGCGGATTCACCTGACCGCCGCGCCGGTCCAGCATGGCGCAGACGTAGCGGTCTGTGCCGGTGACCTCGCGCGCCGCATCGCTCTCCAGCAACTCCACCGGTGCGTCGCGGCGTATCCACTGCTCCGCCGACGCGCGGATCCCCGCAGCATCCCGCGCACCGAAAGCCGCGCGCAGCGTGCCGGATTGCAGCGCATCGCATTCGATCTGATGCCGCTCGATCAGCCTGAACACGACATTCGGCGCATCGCCCGATAACGCCACCATGCGGCGGCCGAGATCGGCACCGAAATCCGCCTCCACCTCGATCGGGATCGTGCTTCAGGCCTGGATTGACCTGCCCACCATTGCGCCCCGACGCACCCCAGCCCGGTTCATGCGCTTCCAGCACCGCGACGTCGACGCCTTGCTGCGCCAGGTGCAGCGCGGCGGAAAGACCGGTGAAGCCACCGCCGATCACGCAGACATCGACGCGCCGATCGCCATCGAGCGGTGGGGTGGCAACCGCCGGCCGCGCGGTCTCGGCGTACAGGCTGCGCGGCAGCGGCTTTCGCGTCACGGGAGCGAGGCGACGAACGCTTCGGTCTCGTCGAGCGCGCGCGCCAGGCGGCCCAGCATGTCGTCGATCTCCGCCTCGGTGATGATCAGTGGCGGCGCCATCACCAACTGCTCGCCGCGGCCACGCATGATCAGCCCGTACTCCCGCGCCCGCTCCTCGAAATAGGCGCCCACGCCGGCCTTGGCATCGAACGGCTGCTTCGTTGCCTTGTCGCGCACCAGCTCGATGCCCGCCATCAGGCCGATCCCGCGCACCTCGCCCACCAGCGGATGGTCGGCAAACCGCCGCACGCCAGCCAGGAAGCGCGGCGAGATCTTGCGCACGTGGCCGACGATGTCGCGTTCCTCGTAGATGTTCAGCGTCTCCAGCGCGACCGCGGCACAGACCGGATGGCCGGAATAGGTGAAGCCGTGGATGAAGCTGCCGTTCGCATCCGACTGAGTCGCGATGCCCTGATACAGCTTCTCGTTGATCACCGTGGCGGAGATCGGCAGGTACGACGACGACAGCGCCTTGGCGCAGGTCAGGATGTCAGGCTCGATGCCGAAAGTCTCGCAGCCGAACATGTTGCCCGTGCGCCCGAAGCCGCAGATCACCTCGTCGGCGATGAACAGCACGTCGTGCTTGCGCAGCACCTCCTGGATCTTGGCGAAATACGTGCGCGGCGGGATCACCACGCCGCCGGCACCCTGCACCGGTTCGGCGATGAACGCGGCGACCGTTCCAGGCCCTTCCCGCTCGATCAGCGAATCGAGGTTCTCCGCCATGCGCGAGGCAAAATCCTCCTCGCTCTCGCCCGGCTTGCCATAGCGCCAATAGTGCGGACAGTCGGTGTGACGGACGTTCGGAATCGGCAGGTCGAAGTCCTTGTGGACATAGGGCAGACCGCACAGGCTGCCCGATGCGACGGTGATGCCGTGGTAGCCCTTCATCCGCCCGATGATCTTCTTCTTGCGCGGCCGGCCGATCGCATTGTTGTAGTACCAGACCAGCTTGGCCGCGCTGTCGTTCGCCTCGGAGCCGGAGTTGTTGAAGAACACCTTCGACATCCGCACCGGCATCAGCGAGATCAGCTTCTCGGCCAGCGCGATCACCGTGGGATGCGACCGCTGTCCGAATGTGGACGCGTACGGCAGTTCGAGCATCTGCTTGTACGCCGCCTCGGCCAGGCGCTTCTCGCTGAAGCCGAGGCTGGCGCACCACAGGCCGGCCAGCGCGTCGATGTAGTCGCGCCCTTGCTCGTCGTAGATATGGATGCCGCTGCCGCGGGTAATAACGAACGGCCCTTCGCTCTCCAGCCGCCGCGCGTTGGTGAACGGATGCATGTGATAGGCGATGTCGCGAGCAGACAGACTGTCGTTGGGTCGGTCAAGCATGGGGGCGCCTCTCCGGTGTTCAGGCAGCATGGTAGAACGGTTTGCGCTGGCGGGGAACGGAGCGGGCCTTGCGCCGGAGCCTTCCGCGGCTCGATACTGCGGCAGCAGAGCCGCCAAAGGTCTGCAAGCCGTGAGCAAATCGAACTCACCCAGGAGATCGCAAGATGGCCCGTCTGTTAGCCGCCGCTGTGCTCCTCGCCGTCGCCGCCGCACCCGCGTTCGCCTGCGATTGGCAGAAGTCGGCTTCGACCGATACGCAGAAGCAGACCGTCGCATCGCAGCCGACCAACGGCCATTCAGCTACCCCGCCGAGTGCGGCAGTGAGCCGGAAGTCGTCCTAGAACACATCCGGCGGCATGGATCTAGACGCCCTTCTGACCCACTGCCGCCTCGCGGACGGGCGTCTCGTTGATATCGGGATCGCCGGCGGGTGCATCGCCTGGGTTGGCGAGGACACCCGTCCATTCCTCTCGAACCGCGTGGCGATTCTCGACCTCGACGGGGACCTAGTGCTGCCTGGTCTCGTCGACGGTCACATGCATCTCGACAAGACCCTGGTGGGGTTGCCGTGGATGTCCCATGCGGCGGGACCGACGCGGATGAGTCGCATCGAGACGGACAAGACGATCCTGCCGCATTTGCCCGTCTCCACCGAGGAACGGGCGGGCAGGCTTATCGAGGAATGCGTGGCGCGCGGCACCGCGCACATGCGCACCCATGTCGACATCGATCTGGAAAGCCGTCTGTCAAAGCTCGACGGCGTGCTGGCCGCTCGCGAGCGTTACCGCGACCGGGCAAGCGTGCAGATCGTCGCCTTTCCGCAAAGCGGTGTGATGCGCTGCCCCGGCGTTCTCGATCTGCTCGATGCGGCGGTGCGCAGCGGGGCTGATCTGGTGGGAGGGATCGACCCGCTGGAAATCGATCGCGATCCGAAGGGCCAGTTGGACGGCATCTTCGCCGTTGCCGACCGGCATGGCGTCGGTCTCGACATTCATCTGCACGAACCGGGCGAGATGGGGTTGTTCAATGTGCAGGAGATCTGCGCCCGAACGCGCGCGCTTGGTCTGCGCGGCAAGGTCACGATCAGCCACGGCTTCTGCCTGGGCGACATCACCGAACGCAAGGCCGCGGCCGCGGCCGAGGCGATGGCCGAAGCCGGCGTGGCGCTGGTTACCCATGGCGCCGGTGGACTGACACTGCCGCCGGTGGAAATGCTGCGCAATGCGGGCGTTCTCGTTTTCGCCGGCAACGACGACATCCGCGACACATGGTCGCCTTATGGCACCGGCGACCTTCTCGAGCGCGCCGCGATCATCGGATGGAAGGCCGATTTCCGCCGCGACGACCAGGTCGAGATGGCGTTCGACCTGGTCAGCACCGCCGGTGCCCGCGCACTCGGCGTTCCGGATTACGGAATCGCGGTCGGGGGTGCTGCGAGCCTTTTCGTAATCCCGGTCGGCGGTATTCCGGAGGCGGTCGCGGCGCATCCCCCGCGCAAGCTGGTGCTGTTCGGCGGCCGGATTGTCGCCCGCGACGGCGCGGCCCTGCCGGGGCCGACGCCGATCAGCTCATAGCCAGTCTCGTTGAAGGGCGAGGCACTCCGACATTGTCTCTTGCGGGGGCACGCACGGACGACGGGGTGGCCGACGCCCGTCGCGAGGTCTCGATGCCCGCGTGTTTCTCTGGTGCAACGAGATCGCGAGTATTAGGAAACCGTGCTCCAGAACGCTGTCTTTCTACCGTGATCCTTGCGCAGCCTGCTGACGTAGACGTCGTGTGACTCGAACGACGCGTAATCCGTGATTGCCGAAGCCAAACTCTGGCATTCCCGGAGGTGGCGGCCTGCGTGTCCATAACGGCTGGCCCGGCTTCTCGTGAGTGAGAAATCGATCATCGCTCTCAGCAACAGTGTCGCTGCGAGCGGGTACTTCGACCCGAGGGCCTCCGCCGCTCGTGTCAGAAGCTCGTAGTGGTCTCCATCCAGCTCTTTGGCGCGGGCAGTGACAGTTCGTGCTGCTCGGTCCAGGGAAGGCCATGAGACGAGAAACGAGATCGCCTGGAGCAAACTGCCATATCGTTCCGCGTGGCCGAGCGCACGCTGTTCGGTCTCGAAATCATCAAACTCCGGCAGCCGCTTCAGGTATTCGCGCAGGTGCCGCGCGGAGAGGGCCCGTTCGAAGCAGGACCAGCGTGCTGCCTGCGCTTCATTATTGCAGTCCCGGGCGTCCAGGACATCGATCCGGGCATCTTCCCATTCGAAATCAGGCCAGCCGCCTCGCCGATGCTCGGTCTCCTCGATGATCTGCCAGGCTTCGTCGAGCCGGCCCGCTGCGAGCAGTCGCCGTGCGATCTCGGCGGCGATCTTCGGCGCCTTCCTGACCGGCTCCTCATACTGTGCGATGAATGTGTCGACATCGCCCTGAGCATCCGCGATTTCACGCAGAGCCGATCGAACGGTGCTGACCCGTGAGCGCTCGGCTATTTCATCCGCATAGATCACGCCTCCGGAACTCCAGCCGATGACCTGCCGCTCTTTGGCGGCGGGCTTCCGGACCGGCTGCGCTGACAGCGCGATCATGCGCTGCTTCAGATGTTCCAGTCCCATCGGTCCCAGAGCAGGCACGAGCGCGTTGATCAGATCATCGAACTGGCCATAACCGTTCCGTACCAGCGCGTCGAACACTCTGTCTGCGAGTTCCTCAGGGCGGGGTCTGGCCGATTGGGCGATGGCAACGAGGTCGGCGACAGCCGAATGGAAGATATTGATGACCGTTCCGCTGCTGTCGTCACAGCGGGCAAAAACAGACTCAGCCAATGCGAGAAAGCGCCACATCAGTTCCAGCCCCTCGGTCGGCAGGCGCGAGGCCACCTGGTCAACGATCGCCCGGCGCTGGGCTTCCAGATCGTCAGCCAGTGATTTCCGGTTGTGCCAATCTATGAACGAGCGCGACCGCGCGATCGTAGCGATACGTTTCCGGACCTGGTTGGCTACGGCTGTGGGGCTATCCGCGCCCGCCAGCTCGAGACGCAGCCGCCGTTTCACTGGCACATTCCCCTCGCTGATCTCGATCAGCAGTTGAGCGAGACGGGCGGCGCCAAGCGCCTCCAGATTGGCCGCATTTAACGCCTTCGATGCCATGCCACCCCCGGCTCAGAGCGCCGTCATTTGCACCACACGCGCGGCGAGTCGTCGACCGCAGCACCGACCCCATCAAGGGTCCTGGCTTTCCGGGGTTGGGGCCATGTCTATGGGGGTTGGCGGGAACAGCCGGTACAGCAGCAGGCGAAAGGGATACCGACTTTCGGGATCACGACGAATCTCGAGCGGATAGCGCGATGATTCGCGATTTGTTCACGGGGCCGAGTCAGCTGACTCGGCAATTACTCACCAGTCGGTAATATAGACGACACTCGGCGCCTTGAAGAATGACCGTATTAACCGAGGCATGCGCTTGATGGCGCTGAGTTGCGCTTCGATCTTCGCCTGCAGCTTTTCGCCGCGCCGCAGCGGTGTTCTCGCCACACCGGTGCGTTTCATGTGGCTCCATACCAGCTCATCGGGGTTCAGTTCAGGCGCATAGCCAGGAAGAAAATGCAGGGTCAGCATGCCCTTCGTGGAGGCAACATAGGTCTTGACCAGTGTGGTCTTGTGCGCGGGAAGCCCGTCGAGCACCAAATGCACCGGCTTCGAACGACGCCGCATCATGCGTCGCAGCAGCGAGACAAACAACTCGGCGTTCAGCCCGCCCTGGTAGGTGCAATACCAGAACCCACCCCGTGCGTTCACCGCGGAGGCCGCACTGATCGACTGCCGCTGGCCAGGGCGTTCGACCACAGGCGTCTGACCCTTCTTGCCCCAGGTCTTGCCGTGCACGCTATCGGCGCGAAAGCCCGACTCATCCCAGAAATACACCTCACCGCCCGAGGCCTTTGCCTGTCTGGCAATGGCAGGAAACCGTTCGCGCTGCCACGCCTCAATCGCTTCAGGATCGCGCTGGTAAGCGCGTTGCAGCGGCTTTTGCGGTGTCAGCCCCAGCTTGGCGAGCAGTTCGCCAACCGCCGTCACGCCAAGCCGAATGGCGAACTTCCGCTCGATCAGCTCGGCCACCACCGACCGCGTCCACAATCCGAAGTCCAGGCCATACTGACGCGGATCGCGGCCATTGATCCAGCGAAACACCTGTTGCTCCTGGTGCGGGGTCAAACTGCGTGGCCGACCCGTCGCCGGCCTCGAGTGCAGCGCTCTCAGTCCCACACCCGGCTTCGCTGCCGCGCTGAGCCAGCGGTAGATCGTCGTGCGATTGAAGCCATACGAAGCAACCACCGATGACGGACGCTCCCCGCTCCGCACACGCTCCACCGCCATCAGTCGAATGGCTTCCAGCGTCCGATGATCAAAACCCCGCCCATCTCGCTTCATCCCGCCGCTATAGCACCACCCACCGACTTGTACAATAGGAATGTCGTCTTAATTCCCGATGGGTTAGTATATGTCGTGGGGAAGGCGTTCGCCTGGTGTTCGGACGGCCGCACCGCTCTTACCAGGGTCGCTCGCTGCGGCGAGCTGCGCACGGCCAGTGGACGACGCGCTTTCGGCTATCGAGGCGATAGCGTGTTTCACCGCCAGTTTCCTTCCGGTCGCGGTATGGCGGGCTGACGGAAGCATGCTCACGGGCGCACGGGTATCCGCGCTTGGCCCGCCGTGCGCGTGCTCGGCTTCGTTCTCGAACGCGATGGAATGCTCCGGCCACTCTGGAAAATCACGCGCATCGCCGCGCAGATCGGCCGCTATAGGCCCGCTGTCCTCCCCAAATAGATCGAACGAGCCGATTTTGACCGAGGCCAGCAACACGAAAAGACCGACGGTGCCAAGCACCAAAACTCCAATAAGCACCACAGAAACCATTGCGACCGCCCAATGTGTGCAAGTGGACGAGGCGTGTCTTGCGCCGCCGCTCCTTTCATTACAGTTGCCGTGGCAATGGTTTTAATGCGCGCAAGGGCCGCCGGGACGCGGCACGGATGTACCGCTATCCCCCCCGCCACCCGTCAGCGAGACAGATGGTTTTCTTGCGGCAACGAAACGGCGGAGAAAGTTTAGACGGGATCCGACTGGAGCGGGCGAAGGGATTCGAACCCTCGACCCCAACCTTGGCAAGGTTATGCTCTACCCCTGAGCTACGCCCGCGCTCCCGATCAGGGCGCGGGTTCTAGGCGGCTTCCCCCCCGATTGCAAGCCGCAGCCAGGCGCGGCATGGTCCGCGCGAAGCCGCCGTTCGCGCTTGTCTCGCGCGGCGGGCGCAACATCTATGCCTCGACGAAATCGAAGGCCAGGAGACCATGGACGAGCTGATCATCGGTCAGAACCCATCCGACGGCGGGCGGCAACGGCGCCGCCATGATCGTGGACGGCGACCAGAAGACCTTCATGAAGGAGGTCGTGGAGGCCTCGCGCACGCCTCCCCGTCCTCGTCGATTTCTGGGCGACCTGGTGCGGCCCCTGCAAGCAGCTCACGCCGACGCTGGAGAAGGTGGTCCGCTCCGCCGGCGGGCGGGTGAAGCTGGTGAAGATCGACATCGACCAGAACCGCGCGCTGGTGCAGCAACTGGCGCAGCTCGGCCTGCCGATGCAGTCGGTGCCGACGGTCGCCGCGTTCTGGCAGGGCCAGATCGCCGACCTGTTCCAGGGCGCGCTGCCGGAATCCGAAGTGAAGCGCTTCGTCGAGGGCCTGCTGAAGCTGGCCGGCGGCTCGATGCCGAGCGCCGACCTGCTGGCGGATGCCAAGGCGGCGCTGGAAGCAGGCGACGCACAGCATGCCGGCGAGCTGTTCAGCGAGCTGCTGCACCAGGAGCCGGAGAACGGCGACGCCTGGGGCGGCCTGATCCGCGCGCTGATGGCGCTCGGCCAGGAGGACCAGGCGCGGCAGGCGCTGGAGCAGGTGCCGGAGAAGATCGCCGATCATGCCGAGATCGCCGGGGCACGCAGCGCGCTGACGCTCGCCGAGGAGGGGCGCAAGGCGAAGGGGCAGTTGCAGAGCCTGCAGGCGCGCGTTGCCGCCGATCCGGCCGACCTTCAGGCGCGCTACGACCTCGCCACCGCGCTGAACGCGATGGGCGAGCGCGAGCAGGCCGCCGATGCGCTGCTGGAGATCGTCCGCCGCAACCGCACGTGGAACGACGATGCCGCGCGGCTGCAACTGCTGAAGTTCTTCGAGGCCTGGGGCTCCGACGATCCGGCCACCGCCGCGGCGCGCCGCAGGCTGTCCTCGGTGCTGTTCAGCTAGATGGCCGCCTTCCACCCGCGGGTGGAGGACCTGCCGGGCGAGTTCCCGGTGTTTCCGCTGCCGGGCGCGTTGCTGCTGCCGCGCGGCAAGCTGCCGCTGCGGATCTTCGAGCCGCGCTATCTGGCGATGACCGAGGATTCGCTCGGCCGTGGGCCGCATGTTCGGCATGATCCAGCCGGACCCGACGCTGCCCGGACACCGCCACCGGGCCGGGCCTGTTCCGCATCGGCTGCCTGGGGCGGTTGTCGTCGTTCAGCGAGACCGACGAGGGCCACTACCTGATCACGCTGACCGGGCTGATTCGCTTCGCCATCGCGGCCGAACTCGACATGCGTCGCGGCTATCGTCGCGTGCGCGGCGATTTCGCGCCATATCTCGCCGATCTGGACCTGGAGCAGCAGCCGATCGGCGTATCGCGCGAGACCATTGCTGGCGGCGCTGCGCGGCTACTTCACCCATCGCGGCATCGACGCCAACTGGGACGCGATCAAGCGTCTGTCGGACGACATGCTGGTGGTGACGCTGGCGATGGTGTGCCCGTTCGAGCCCGCCGAGAAACAGGCGCTGCTGGAGGCGCCCACCGATGCCGACCAGGCCGCGGCTTTGCTGACCCTGCTGCAGATGGGCGCGCTGTCGCCGGACACGCCGGGCGGGCGCAGCGTGAGCTGAGGAAAGGAGCGCGCCATGGATGAACCAGCCGAAGCCAGGCGCCAGGCGCCGATCGATCCGCGGCTGCTGGAGATCCTGGTCTGCCCGCTGACCAAGGGACCGCTGGAGTACGATCGCGAGGCCAGCGAGCTGATCAGCCGCAAGGCCGGCCTCGCCTATCCGGTGCGCGACGGGATTCCGATCATGCTGCCCGAGGAGGCGCGCAGGCTGGAGGAGTGATGGCCGTCCCCGACCGAGATCCGGCTGAACAAGGCGGAGCGTGTACTGCACGTCGCGTTCGACGACGGATCGAGGTTTCTCGCTGCCGTCGGAGTATCTGCGGGTGGAGAGCCCGAGCGCCGAGGTGCAGGGTCACGGACCGAGCCAGAAGCAGATCGTTCCCGGCAAGCGTGCGGTCGCGATCATCCGGATCGAGCCGGTCGGCAATTATGCGGTGCGGCTGACCTTCGATGACCTGCACGACACGGGCATCTACTCGTGGGAATACCTGCATGAACTGGGACGCGAGCAGGATCGGCGGTGGGCGGCATACCTGGCGGCACTGGAGGCACGCGGGTTGCGCCGGAATCCCTGAAGCCGTCCGTTCAGCCGCCGGACGTGCCTGGTTCGACAGCGACCGTCGCCGTCCGTCCGACCACCAGTTGGACACCTGCCGGCACCGCATCCAGCTTCACGCGCACCGGCACGCGCTGCGCCAGGCGCACCCAGTTGAATGTCGGGTTGATGTTGGCCAGCAGGTCCGCACTGTCAGACCGCTCGCGATCGGCGATCGCCGGCGGCGATGCTTTCGACCCGCCCGGTCAGCACCTGCGGCTCGCCCATCAACTGCACCCGAACGGGATCACCCGGGTGGATCTTCGGCAGCTTGGTCTCCTCGAAATACCCCTCCACCCGCAGCGTTGCGCTATCCACCAGCGCCATCACCGGCTTGCCGGTGGTCACATAGTCGCCGGGCTCCAGCCCGACATTGGTGACCGTGCCGTCGACCGGGCTGACCACGGCAGAGCGCTGGAGATTGAGCGCGGCCACGGCGCGGTCGGCCACCGCCTGGCGATACGCCGCAGCCGTCGCCTCGGCACTCGTCATGCCGCTGCTCCTGCGTCTCCTGCGAGACGGAGAGTTCGGTCAGCCGCTGGCTCCGCGCCAATTCGCGTGCCGCTTCGTCCATCTGCGCCTTGCGGCTGGCGACCGCCGCGTCGGCCTGCGCCAGGGCCAGCTCGAAACGGTCCGGATCGATGCGGAACAGCACATCGCCGCGCTTCACCGGCTGGTTGTCCTTCACCAGGACCTGGGTGACCAGCCCGGAGACATCCGGCGCGATCGTCACCACGTCCGCGGCCACGCGACCGTCGCGCGTCCACGGCTCCTCCTGGTAGTAGGCCCACAGGCTGCGCCCCGCGACCAGCGCGACGGCGACGATCAGCAGCGTCAACGCGGGGCGCGCCGCGATCGTGGACAAGCCGGCGCAGAACGGGTTCATGGCGCGATCCACCGTGGCGCAACGGCGACGACCGCCGCCAGGATGATGACCAGCAGCGACAGATCGACCAGCGGCCGGTGCCAGACCAGCCGATAGAAGCCGATGCGCGCGAGGACCCGGCGCAGCAACGCGGTGAGCAGCAGCGCGATCAAGCCCCACACCAGCAGCGCCGGGACGAACACGCCGTAAACGTCGAACTCGCCGATCATGCCGCAAGCCTCTCCGCGGTGGCGCGGGCGGCGTCGTCCGGGCGCGACGCCGGACCGGTAGGGTGCGGCGTCGGCAAACAGGCCGCGTCGGATGCCCACCAGTTGCAGCAGCAGACCCAGGCGCCTGAGCGCCGTCCCATGCGATGACGGCGTCCAGCGCGCGGTCGATGTAGCGCAGCAGCGCGGCCGACGGCCGGTGCACGTGTCCCAGCGCCGCCTGCACGGCATAATGCGTGGCGGAACCGAGCAACACCTTGTCCACCGCGACGCGCACCGCCGGCGGCACCGCATCGCGGTCGCGTTGCAGATCGACCATGTTGATGCCGATCCGCAGGTCGGTCAGCGCGTCCACCGCGGCCAGCTCGTTGCCTGTCCCGACCGCTGCCAGCCGCGGCACCAGCAGCCCGATCCGGTCGAGCAGCAGTTCGATCAGCTCCAGTTCGTCCTGCGGCGTCTGGCTGCGCGGGATCGCCGCCAGCTCTGCGCCAGCCGGCGCGCAGCAGGCGGCGCGCACTCCATTCCGCGCCCACCGAGCGCACCAGCGAGGTCATCACCGCCGCGCCGGCAACGCCGAGCATGGCGGCGATGCCGCCGTCGGCATAGGACACGAAATCGGCCGCGTAGCCGTTTTGCAAGGCGAGCAACGTGGCGGTGAGGAAGCCGAGCGCCGTGCCGAGCGGCTGCGTCGCAGGCATCGCGGCCAGCACGCCGACCGGCACGAAGAATGCGCCGAGCGCCAGCGTCAGCGGGACGAAATCGTGCACCCTGGGCAGTATGCCGAACAGGCCGATGCCGACGACACAGTACGCTCAGCGTCACGGCGACCAGGAAGCGCTTCAGCGCCGGGGTCGGATCGTCGAGCGCGGCAAACAGGCAGCACGCCGCCGCGCCCAGCGCGGCCGCACCGCCGCCGGCCTGCCAGCCGGTGGCGATCCAGAACGCGCACGAGCACCAGGATGGTGAGCGTGGCCGCGAACCCCGACAGCAGACGCCAGGCCGTGATCGTGGTGCAGCCGCTCCGGCCCCCGAAGTGCATGGCGAGCGGCGTGGCGAGCGCGCCGCCGCCCGCCTCGATGTGCTGGCGCAGATCGCGCATGTCCTGCCGCACATCGACCAGTTGACGCAGCCGCAGCAGCAGGCTGCCGCGCATTATCTCGTTCCAGCCGGCGCGCGGATCGGTTTCGGCTTCAAGCTGCGCGATCGCGGCGCGCATCCTGTCGGCCTCGCTGCGCGGCGGTGGCGCTCCGGCGCGCACCCAGACGCTCAAATCCGCCAGCAGGCTCTGCAGCGCCGGACGTGATCCCGTCCGCTGCGCGCAACGCGGACAGCCGGTCACCGATCGAGGCGAGCAGCGGCAGCAGCAACACCATTCGCCGCTGCACCTGCACCACCCAGCGCGTGGCCGCCTGGTACTTGGAGGTGTCGTAGGCGAGTTGCGAACTGAGCATCCTGAGTTCGACCGCATCCGCCGCGAGCTGAATGTGCGCTGCCGTGGCGCTGATATCGGCGGTGCCCTTGAGCAGACTCTTCGGTCCATGTGCTGGCGTTGCCGACCCAGGCGAGGATGCGGTCGCTCAGCAGAGGCCCGAGTTCGCGAGGGAACACCACGGTGCCGATGACGGTCGTGCAGATGATCCCGAGTCCGATCTCCTCCGCCCGCGCCAGCGCGATGTCCCAGATCATGTCCGGCGTGGACACTGCGGGGAAGCCGATCAGCACGGCGGTGTAGCCGGCCAGCATGAAGAGATAGCTCCGCGGCGTGCGGTCGAGCAGCGCGATGTAGAGGCACACCCCGGTCCACAGTGCCAGTGCAGCGGTCAGCAGTTCGGGCGCATCGACCAGATTCGGCACCAGCACCACCGTTGCCGCGGCACCGATCAACGTGCCGAGCAGTCGGTAGATCGCCTTGGAGCGCATCGCACCAATAAGCGGCTGCGCGACGATATAGACCGTTGCCATCGCCCAGTACGGCCGGTCCAGTCCGATGGACGAGCGCGATGTAGAAGGCCAGCATCGCCGCGGCGAAGGTCTTCACCGCGAACAGCCATTCGTTGATGCCCGGCCAGCGGATCATCGCCCAACCGGCCGGCTATCCGGCCGCGTTGCCACTCCGCGCTTTGCGTGAGTTCGCAAGCAGTGCCTCCCGCCGCCAAACCGCAGCATCTGATCCTCGGCGCAACCTCTCCGAGATGTGCGGGCGTCCCTCTCCGGTATCGGACGTATAGCGTGGGCGGCGCTGGACGTGAACCGCGGCTCATCCCGCACTATCTCTTTGTCCGGTCGCGCGATTCAGACCTCTGGCGATTCCGCCTCCGGTCATCACGCTAGCCCGACAGCACGAGTACCTCGGTGACCCCCGCCGCCAGGACCTGCCGACAGGTCGTCGATGCGCAGCGCGATGCAACCCTCGGTGGGCCCAGTCATCCGGGCGGGCGACATGCAGAAAAATCGCCGAGCCACGGCCTCGCTGGATCGGCGCATCGTTCCAGCCCAGCACACCGATCACGTCATACAAGCCGTCCTGCCGCCACAGCTCCTCGTAGTGACCGTCGTGCGGCAACCGGATCATCCGGTTGTAATCGGTCTGGCCGACGTCGTCGCACCAGCCGTCGCTGGGCGCGATCGGCTCCGCCGGCACGGCGCAGTCCGGCGCCCTCACCCGATCCGCCCGGTACAGCACGCGGCGCAGCGGCATCGGCCCGGCCGGTGTCGCCCCGTCGCCCTCCTGCTTGTCGCGCCGCACCCCGCCGCGTCCGAGTGCCGCCCGGAACACCCAGTCCGCGCAGCACCAATCGACCATCGGAGTGGACCAATGCCTGCATACGGATCAGTCCAGTAGGTGACCGAAGCGCTCCGCTTTCGTAGCCAGATAGTGATCGTTCACCCCATTGGGCGCGTAGGCGTGGGCCTCCCGCCCGACCACCTCCACCCCGCAGGCCGCCAGCGCGGCCAGCTTGTCCGGATTGTTGGTCAGCAGCCGGATCCGGTGCACGCCGAGCGCCTCCAGCATCGTGGCCGCGATCAGGAAGTTGCGCTCATCGGCGCCCCATCCCAGCGCCCGATTCGCATCCAGCGTGTCGAGCCCGCGGTCCTGCAGCGTGTAGGCTCGCAGCTTGTTGACCAGCCCGATGTTGCGGCCTTCCTGAGCGAGATACAGCAGCACGCCGGCGCCCTCCTCCGCCATACGGGCGATCGCGCCGCGAAGCTGAGCGCCGCAGTCGCAGCGCAGACTGCCCAGCAGGTCGCCGGTGAAGCACTCGGAGTGGATGCGCACCAACGGCGCCTCGACGGTCTGCGGACGGCCCACCTCGATGGCGAGGTGCTCGATCGCCGAGCCTTCGGTGCGGAACGCGATCACCCTGGAGTTGGCGGCGTTCTCCAGCGGCACCCGCGCCGCCGCTATCTGGCGCAAACCGGCCGCGGCGGCCACCGGATAGGCGACCAGGTCGGCCGCCGGAACGCTGAGCAGGCCCAACCGGGCCAGATCGGTCGCCATGTCAGGCCGCACCGGCGCAGCCAGCACCGCCGGCAGCAAGCGGCCGAGCTTGGCCAGAATCAGCGCCGGCTGGGCGAATTCAGGCACCGGTGCCGGCTCGGGCCGGGCCGGCAACAACGTCTTCGATCGTCGGGATCGGCCAAGCCACGCAGCGGCCCAGGCGCCAGCAATTCGCGTGCCGAGTTTCAACGCCACGACCGGCGAACCCGGCTCGACCGGCTGATGCAGGACAGCAGCCGCACGCATCGGCGCCAGCAGCAGCACCGGCGGTTCGGCGGCCAACATCGCCAGTTCCGCCAGTCCGCGCGGCCCCGCCGTCTCGGCCGCCAGCAGGATCAGGGGCGCTTCACCGGCCAGCAGCACGGGCGTGCCTCGGCGCAGGTCCGCCGCAGCACGGTGCACGGTCCGCAGACGCAGCACCTCCGGGTCCGGGGCCGCGGAAGCCGCAGCCGCGACTCCGTTCGTTCATCGCAATTTGATCGCGACCTGGGACGTGTTTCATCGGATTACACGAGCGGGAAACAATAACGGCCAAATTTCGTCATGATTAACGCCAAGCCTGTCCTCCGACCCAACAGACGGAGCCACAAATCCACGCTGGGTGATGCCGCCACCGAGGACTATATGGCGGGACCGGAGGATTGTCTTGGCCAGGCTCACAGAAATGTGAGCGTCTTGCGACTGCCCGAATCGCAGTGGCAGGATGGAATTGGTGTTGGCCGCGACGTCGACGAGCAGCCACCGTGGACATCAAACGATGGTTGCGCGGATTGCCGTCATGCGAGAAGAGACGGGTGCCGGGGCGCCCGCAAGGTGAGAGGTGTACGGACATGTCGGCAGAGCGACCGATCCTGATCGTGGATGACGACGGAGTTTTGCGCGAGACGCTTGGCGGATCAACTCGCGGTTGACGGAGAGTTCACCGCCGTCGCGGCCGGCACCATCAGCGAGGCCGAGGAAAAGCTGAGCGCCAAGGACGCGCGGTTCGACGCGGTGATCCTCGATGTCGGGCTGCCGGACGGCGATGGGCGAGATCTCTGCACCAGGCTGCGCAAGCAGGGCCAGAAGATGCCGATCATCATGCTGACCGGGTCGGACGCCGAAACCGATGTGGTGCGCGGCCTCGATTCCGGCGCCAACGACTACATCGCCAAGCCGTTCCGGCTGAACGAGCTGCTGGCTCGGCTGCGGGCGCAGCTCCGCATCTTCGAGAACAGCGAGGACGCGGTGTTCACCATCGGCCCCTACACGTTCCGCCCATCGGCCAAGCTGTTGCAGGACCCGGCGAAGAACCGCCGCATCCGCCTCACGGAGAAGGAGGCCGCGATCCTGAAGTTCCTCTATCGGGCAGGCACGCGCGCGGTTGCGCGGCAGGTGCTGCTGAACGAGGTCTGGGGCTACAACGCCGCGGTCACCACGCACACGCTGGAGACGCACATCTATCGGCTGCGCCAGAAGATCGAGCCTGATCCGGCGAATGCGCGCCTGCTGGTCACCGAGGGTGGCGGCTATCGGCTGGATCCCGAGGGTGTGCCGGCCTCGGTGGCTGCAGCCTAACCGGCCAACTCCAGCACCTTCCGCAGATCGGCAACGAAGGCGCGGTACTCCCGCGCCTTCGCGTCCTCATCGGGCACCCGCAGCAGGAAGGACGGGATGCACGGTGACGAAGGCCGTCTGCCCGTCAGGCATTTCGATCGGCCTGCCGCGCTCGCGGGTGATGGTGACGGCGCGGCCAAGCACAGCGCGCGCCGCGGTGCCGCCCATCGCCACCACCAGCTTCGGTCGCAGCCGCACCAGCTCCACGTCGAGCCAGAAGCGGCAGGCCTGGATCTCGGGAGCCTCGGGGGTCTTGTGGATGCGCCGCTTGCCGCGCGGCTCGAACTTGAAGTGCTTCACCGCGTTGGTGATGTAGACGGTGCGGCGGTCGATGCCGGCCTCCTCCATGGCACGGTCCATGATCTGGCCGGCGGGCCCGACGAACGGCCGGCCGATCACGTCTTCCTGGTCGCCCGGCTGTTCGCCGACGAACAGCAGCTTGGCATGCGCCGGCCCCTCGCCGAACACCGTCTGCGTCGCCGGTTCATGCAGATGGCACCGGCGGCAATCCGATGCCTCGTGCATCGCCTCCTGCAGCGGCGGGTCGGGATGCAGTGGCAGCACGACGGGACCCAAGCGCCGGCCGATCCGGCGGCCGCGGCGCTTCGTCGAGCTGTTCTGCCTCGGGAAGCGCGGTGCCGACACGCGCGTCGCGCAGCAGGCCGGCGTGATGCCTCTGCCACCATGACTGCAGCGCGTCGTCGTCCGGACACCGCTTCGCGCGCGACGCCGGTGGAGAAGCGCAGCTCCGCCCCATCCCAATGCGCGGCGCCATCGGGCGTCACGATGGACAACGTCAGTTCGGGGAACCGCCGCGCGATCAACTGCGCATTCGCCTCCAGCACGAAATGCGACGGTTCGTACCAACCGAGATAGCGGGTGAGGTTGCCCTCCTGCACCGGCAGGTAGCGCAGCAGCGTACGCATCCTGTGCGCCTCGGCGCGCACCGCGAACGCGAGGCCCTGGGCGCGCCGCAGCTCCGCCGCATCGGCTTTCTCGCCGGCATTGGCGCGCCAGACCAGCCGGTACAGCAGATCGAAGCGCTCCGGATCGCGCGCCTGGATGGCCAGCGACGCCAGATTGATCAGCGCGCGCGAGACGCCGAAACTGCCGCTCTCCTCCTGAAGCGGATCGCCTGCCTCATCGTGCGAACGGACCGACCAGCGCACGTCCTCGGGTGCAACGCCGGCCAGTACCAGCGAGCGGGTGGCCTTGCGCCATCCCTCCCAATCGGTCTCGTTGGCCAACACAACCCGCCGCATCGTCCGAGCAAACCCTATCCTGTCCGGCTTTCCAACCCCGGGTGGCACGGTATGCTCTGCGCATGACGCAAGACCCCGAAGCCTTCGTCGCCATCGGCGCCGCCGCCGCACCCGCATTCTCGCGTGACGGACAAACAGCTGTTCCACCTGCGCGGTGCGAGCCTGCCGCAGGTGTGGGCGCTCGACCTCTCGACCGGAGCGGATCGGCAGCTCACGTTCCACGATGAGAAGGTCGCCCTGCTGCGGCGTTCGCCGGCGGATGACCGGCTGATCTACGGGATCGACCGCGGCGGCGACGAGCGCCAGCAACTGCTGCTGATCGATCCTCACGACACATCGCCCGACCCGCGTGAGCTGACCGCCAATCCCGCCGCGATCCATGACTTCGGCGGCTGGTCGGCCGATGGCACACGCATCGCCTATGCCGCCAATGATCGCGACGAGGCGCATTTCGACGTCTATGTGCAGGATCTCGCAAGCGGCGTTCGCCAGTGCGTTTACCACGGCAGCAATCAGGTCACCGTGTCAGGCTTCCGCGTCGGATGGCACGACGCTGGCGCTCCGGCATGATCGTGGCTTCGGCGATGTGTCGCTGATGCTGCTCGATATCGCATCGGGCGAAGCGCGCACACTCGGGGCGCCGGGTAATTTCCAGAGCGTCCGTTGGGCGAGCGATGGTCGCACGCTGCTGGCGCTGACCGATCTCGGCGGCAGCAACTTCCTGCGCCTGTGCCGGCTGGATCCGGAAACCGGCGAGGTCTTCGGTTGTCTATGCAGCCGAAGGGCGCGACGTGGACGCCTGGTCGGTCGCGCCCGATGGGCGGATGCTCGCGACGGTCGAAAACGACCGCGGCTTTGCCATGCTGCGCGTCGGCCCGATCGACGGCGAGCGCCCAGAGGTGAGCGGCCTGCCACGCGGCGTCATCACCGATCTGGCCTGGTCACCGGACAGCAGCAGGCTGGCTTTCAGTGCAGCCGCGCCGACGCAACCGCCATCGCTCTGGCTGTGGCACGACGATGCCGCGCGACGTGGTATGGCAGCCGGAACCGCATCCCGACGGCTTCGTCGATTTCGAGCTGGTGTCCTGGGAAAGCTTTGACGGCACACGTATTCCCGGTTGGCTCGCGCTGCCGCGCAGCGCCAAGCCAGCGGACGGCTATCCCGCCGCTCATTTGGGTGCATGGCGGCCCGGTCGGCCAGACGCGGCCGAATTTCCGCCCCGACATCCAGATGCTGCTCGCACAGGGCTTCGCCGTGCTGCTGCCGAATGTGCGCGGCAGCTCCGGCTATGGCCGCACCTACACGAAGAGCGACGATGTGGAACGGCGCCTCGACAGCGTGACCGATCTCGCGCATGGCAGGCACTGGCTTGCCGCGCATCCGGCGATCGATGGCGAGCGCATCGGCATCATGGGCCAGTCATACGGCGGCTTCATGGTGATGTCGGCGATCACCGAGCATCCCGAACTGTGGCGCGCCGCGGTGAACTACTATGGCATCGCCGACTTCGTGACGCTGCTTGCCGGCACCGGCGCCTGGCGCCGCAATCATCGCGCCGCGGAATATGGCGACCCCGAACGTGACGCCGCACTGTTCGCGCGCATCTCGCCGATCCATCGCGTCGATCGCATTACGGCGCCGGTGCTGATCGCGCACGGCACGCGCGATCCACGCGTGCCGATCGGCGAGAGCGAGCAATATGTGTCAGCGCTACAGGAGCGCCAGAAGCAGGTGACCTATCTGACATTCGACTATGCCGGCCACGGCTTCATCCGCCAGGACGACAGACGCCGGATCTATCGCGCCGTCGCCGAGTTCTTCACGACCCACCTGCGCTGAACTGGAATACGAACATGTATCTCCCTGCCCGCACTCGCCGGGTCCTCATCATCGGCCGCAATGGAGCGGTCGGCGCCAATCATCCGCTGGCGACCCAGGCCGGTCTCGACATGCTGCGCGCCGGCGGCAATGCGGTGGACGCGTCAGCGGCGATCGCGCTCACACTCGGCGTGGTTGAGCCAGGCATGTCCGGTCTCGGCGGCGATGGCTTCTATCAGGTCTACACGGCGCGGAACGCGGCCTCGCGTTGCTACAATGCGACCGGCGCTGCTCCGCTTGCGGCCACGCCCGAGCGATTCCGCGGGAAAGGCATCGCGGTGCGCGGCCCGCTCAGCGTCTCCACGCCCGGTCTGCTCGGCGGCGTCGGCGCGATGCACGCGGCACATGGCAAGCTCCCATGGCGGCAACTCTGCGCCCCCGCGATCGAGCATGCCCGCGACGGCTTCGCGGTCACCCACCACTACCGGCACTTCGCGGCCGATGTGCGCCCGGTGCTCGCCGCCGATGCGCGCTCGCGTGCCGTGTTCCTTGCCGATCTGGACATCGGCGTCCCGCCGCTCGCCGAACTGATCCGCCAACCTGATCTCGCGCGCACGCTGGAGGAGATCGCTGACGGTGGGGCGGAGACCTTCTATCGCGGCAGGCTGGCAAAACGTCTCGCCGCGGGCATGCGCGAGGCAGGCGTGCTGGTCGACGAACGCGACCTCGCGGCGTTCCAGCCGCAACCGCAGGATCCGATCGGCATCGCCTATCGCGATTTCCGCGTGACGCAGACGCCACCGAATTCGACCGGCTTCACCATGCTTCAGATGCTGAAGATCGCCGAGCGCTTCGACCTGGCCGCGCTCAATCCGGTGCGGCGCATCCATGTACTCGTGGAGGCGAAGAAGCGCGCCTTCCTCGATCGCGAATGCTACGGCACCGATCCGCGCTTCGGTGACGTACCGCTCGACCGCCTGCTGTCCGACGCCTACGCCGATGAATGCGCGGCATCGATCGACATGGCGCACGCCAGCGACCTTGCTCTGGCCGAGCCGGAAACGGCCGCCGGGGACACCACGTATTTCTGCGTGGTCGACGCCGAAGGCAATGCGGTGTCCGGCATTCAGAGCCTGAATTCCGGCTTCGGCTCCGGTGTGACGGCGGGCGACACCGGCATCCTGCTGAACAACCGCATGGCGTACTGGCATCTCACGCCGGGACACGCGAACCGGCTCGCGCCGGGCAAGCGCGTGCGCCACACGATGAACGCGCCGATGGTGTTCAAGGACGACCAACTGTGGGCGGTCGAAGGGACGCCGGGCGCCGACAACCAGGTGCAGGTCAATCTGCAGGTGCTCACTGCCATGATGGACCTCGGTGCCGATCCGCAGACGGCGCTGGAGGCACCGCGCTGGACCTCGATCCAGCAGGGTCAGGGCGCCAACTGGCCGCATGAGGGCGACGGACGGCTGACCATCGAGCCGGAGTTCGGAGAGGATGTGCTGGCAGGACTGGAACGGCTCGGGCATCGGCTGAACCGCGTCGGGCCATTGGAAGCGCCGTGCAGCGTGCAGGCAATCCGGATCGCCACGAACGGCGTGCGGATGGCAGGGTCCGACCCACGTCGTGACGGATGGGCCGGGGCTTATTGAGCGAAGACTGCGGGCGAACCCAACGCATGCCCCTGTGGAACTCCGCCTGGTCTCTCCTCGTGCTTGCCAACCTGTTCTGGGCAGGCAACATCGTGCTGGGCCGCGGCGTGGTCGGCATGGTGCCCCCGATCGCGCTCGCCTATTGGCGCTGGACCGGCGCATTCCTGGTCGCCGTCGGCTTCGCCTGGCCCTACCTGAAGCGCGATGCCCCTACCCTGCTCCGCCACTGGCGCATGATGCTGCTGCTCTCCGCCACCGGCATCGCGACCTACAACACGATGTCGTATATCGGCCTCACCAGCACCACCGCGCTCAACGTGCTGCTGCTGCAATCCGCCGGGCCGCTGGTCATCATCGTCTGGGCCTTCGCGCTGTTCGGTGAACGGCCGACGCTGTGGCAATCGGCCGGCGTGCTGCTGTCGCTGGCCGGCGTGGCGACGATAGCCGCGCACGGCTCGCTGGACACGCTGCTGCACCTTTCGCTCAACCGCGGCGATGTCTGGATCCTGGTCGCGATGGTGATCTACGGCATCTACGCCGCGATGTTCCGCGTGCGTCCCGCCGCGCATCCGCTGAGCTTCCTGGTCGCCACCATGGGCATCGGCTCGATGATGATCCTGCCCTTCTATGTGTGGGAGATCGCGCAGGGCGGCCGCATCGAGGGCAGCCTGCCGGCGTGGCTCGCCCTGGCGTACATCGCGGTGTTCCCGTCGTTCATCGCCTATCTGTTCTTCAATCGCGGCATCGAATTGATCGGCGCGGCGCGCGCCGGGCAATCGTGGCATCTCATGCCGGTGTTCGGCAGCATCCTCGCGGTGCTGTTCCTCGGCGAGACGTTCTACCTCTACCATGCGATCGGCATCGCGATGATCGCGGCGGGAATCGTGCTGGCATCGGTGAAGACCGCGACCCGCCGCTTGCCGCGCACTGCAACATAACTTGAAGCAGCGCGCTTGCGGCAACGCTTGACCGTGCCGCGCAAACGCGCCGACCTCACACAGATGCCGCAACGGCACCTGCAGGCGCTCTTCGCACTGCTGCTGACCGCGGCCTCGCCGCCGGCCGGCGAGGTCCAGCACGTCCCGATCGACCAGGCGCTCGCCATCCTTGGTCAGAACGTGGCCGACCCGGACGGCAAGGATATCGGCCGCCTCGTCGATGTCCTGATCGGCGATCAGGGCCAGCCGCAGGCCGCGGTCATCGACTTCGGCGGCTTCATGGGCGTCGGCAATCGCAAGATCGCGGTGGAATGGAGCGCGCTGCACTTCGCGCCCGGCGATCGCGAAACATCCGATCACGCTCGATCTGACGCAGGACCAGATCAAGGCCGCCCCGGAATACAAGGATGTACCAAGCCCGCCCCCGTCGTGGTGGCACCCGAAACGCCGCGATGATCCATGCCACGCATTGGCACACTTCCAATGCGCAGTCCGCGGGCGCTCGATCTGCTCAACTTCTTCCTCGCCGATGTGCAGACCGGCTTCGGGCCGTTCGTCGCCGTCTATCTGACGATGCACAAATGGACCCAGGTGCAGATCGGCTTCGCCCTCACTCTCGAGCACCATCGTTGCCCTGATCAGCCAGATCCCTGCCGGCGCACTGGTGGATACCACGCACAACAAGCGCCGCGCCGCGGGCGGTGCGCTGATCGGCGTCATCATCGCCGCGCTCCTGATGGCCTTCTGGCCGACCGAATTGCCTGTCCTGATCGCTCAGACGCTCCACGCATTCTCGAGCTGCGTGCTCACGCCCGCGATCGCCGCGATGAGCCTGCATCTCGTCGGCCACGCGGCACTCGGCGAGCGTCTGGGACGCAATGCGCGCTTCGCCTCGATCGGCAACGGCCTCGCCGCCGCCGTGATGGGCGCGACGGGCGCCTATCTGTCCAGCCGAAGCGTGTTCCTGCTGACCGCGGCGCTGTGCGTGCCCGCGCTGCTCTCCTTGCTCGCGATCGGCCGCGGACCGCACGCGAGGCGACAGACGACAATCCAGCTTTTCGATTGGCCAGGACTGCGGCGATTGTTCACCAACCGTCAGCTTCTGGCCTTCGCGGTCTGCGTGCTGCTGTTCCACATGTCGAATGCCGCGATGCTGCCGCTGGTCGGCGCCACCGTCACGATGCGCACCGGCAACTTGGCCAATATGATCATCGCCGCCTGCATCGTCGTGCCGCAGGTGGTCGTGGCACTGTGCTCGCCCTCTGTAGGACGCAATGCGGCGTCGCTTGGCCGGCGTCCCGTACTGCTGTTGGGCTGGGCGGCGCTGCCCCTCCGCGGCGTGCTGCTGGCGGTGCTGCCTGGCGCATGGCTGCCGGTCGCGGCACAAACGCTGAGTGGCGTCAGCGCCGCGGTGTTCGGCGTGATGCTGCCGCTGATCTCGGCCGATATCACGCGCGGCACGTCGCATTTCAATCTGTGCATGGGCGCGCTCGGTCTTGCGGTCAGCCTCGGTGCCGGGATCAGCACGACACTCGGCGGCTGGATCGCCGATACCGCCGGCGTCCGTCCTGCATTCGCCGCGCTCGCGTTGATCGGCGCCCTGGCGACTCTGGTGCTCTGGCTGGTGATGCCCGAGACTATGGCCGATCCGCCTCGAACAGACCCGCCAGCTCGTCTGCCGCCTGTTGCTGACTCTGAATGAGCTGCTGCTCGTCGCGATAGATCGCGTGGGTCTCCAGCAGGGTCTTCTCGTCCCGGTCACGGAACAGCGTCACCGCACGTTCGGCCGCCGCTTCATCGATGCCCAGCACGGTCAGCGCCTGCTTGGCGAGTTGCAGGCTGGAGTGGAACGTCTCGCGCACCAGCCCGTCCACGTCACGGTCCATCAGCAGATGCGCGTACCATCGGTTGCGCGCCCGCGCCAGGATGGCGAGGTTGGGAAAGTCGCGTTTCACCATGTCCACCGTGCGCAGCACGCCAGGCGGATCGTCGAGCGCCACGATCAGCAGCTTCGCCTGCTCGGCGCCCGCCGCGCGCAACATGTCGGGCCGCGTAGGATCGCCGAAGTAAACCTTCGTGCCGAAGCGGCGGACGACTTCCACCTGGCCCGGATCGCGCTCCAGCGCGGTGAACTCGATCCCGTGCATCCGCAGCACTCGGCCGATGATCTGCCCGAACCGGCCGAAGCCGGCGATGATTACCGGCGTCGGGCCCGCGTCGATGGTGTCGTATTGCGGCGGCACCGTGGGCTTGAGCCGCAGCGCGGCTTCGGCGCCCGCGAACAAAATCGGCGTCGCGACCATCGAGGCGGCGGTGACCAGCGTGGCGAACGCGGCGTTATCGGCGCTCAGCGCGCCGGCAGCGACGGCGGCACCGAACAGCACGAAGCTGAACTCGCTGGCCTGCGGCAGGGCAAGAGCGAAGCGCAGCGCGTTCTGCCGGTTCTCGCCGGCGATGCGTCCCAGCGCGTAGGCGATCGTCGCCTTGGCGAACAGCAGAACGGCGGTCGCTTCCGCAAGCAGCACCGGCTGCGCGCGCGCCAGCGGCAGATCGGCCGACATGCCGACCGAGATGAAGAAGAAGCCGAGGAGCAGGCCTTCGAACGGCTCGATGTCGGCCTGGAGTTCATGGCGATATTCGGATTCCGACAACAGCACGCCCGCCATGAAGGCACCGAGCGATGGCGACAGACCCGCGACGGTGGCGAGCAGCGCGGTCCCCGCGACGATCAGCAACGCGACCGTGGTGAACACCTCCGGCGTCTTCGCGCCACCGATCGCGCGGAACACCGGTCGCAGCAGGAAACGGCCACCGACCAGGATGATCGCAATGATGACCGCCGCGCGCGCCACGTCGTGCCATGGCACGTGATCGGGCACGCTGTCGCTCGCGAGCAAGGGAACCAGGGCGACCAGCGGGATGAACGCAAGGTCCTGGAACAGCAGCACCGCGAACGCATCGCGGCCGGCGCGGGTGGTCAGCAGATCCCGCTCGGCCAGCATCGGCAGCACGATCGCGGTTGATGACATCGCGAGGCCGGCGCCCAGCACGACCGCCCCCGGCCATGCGACGCCGGCGAGATGCGCAAGCGTCGCCAGCACCGCGCCGGTTACCGCCACCTGCGCGGTGCCGAGACCGAACACCGCGCGCCGCATGACCCAAAGCCGTTGCGGCCTCACCTCGAGGCCGATCAGGAACAGCAGCATCACCACGCCGAGACTGGCGATCGAGGCGATCGCGTCGACGTTGGTGATCAGCCCCAGCCCGGCAGGACCGATCGCGATGCCGGCGAGCAGATAGCCGAGGACGCTGCCGAAACCGGCGCGGCGCGTGAGCGGCACGGCGATGGCGGCGGCGGCAAGCAGGACGACGAGGGTGCTCAGCATGCGGCGTTGAGTCGCATAAAGCGGTGTCTGGTGCCCGGGATCATCGAACAGCGAAACATGCTGTCAATGCGAGGAGCAGCGCGACGAAGCCATGACACTTCAGTGTAACTCGCGCTCCAGCGACAATGCGTACTAGCCCTCGCGCACGAAGCGGTTGCGCAACACCCCCAGACCGGTGAGTTCCACCTCGACGACATCGCCGTGCTTCAGATCAGGCGATGTGCCGTCGGTGCCCATCCAGATCACGTCGCCCGGGTACAGCGTCAGGTAGCGCGTCATCGCCTCGATATAGGTCGGAATGTCGAAGATCATGTCGTTGGTCTTGAACTTCAGGCTGTCCTTGCCGTTCACCCGCACGATGGTCTGCATCGCGTCGATATCGACGTCGGTGTCGATCCATGGCCCCATCGGCTTGAACGTGTCGGCGTTCTTGCCGCGCCAGAATGTGCGGTCGCCGCGCTGCCAGGTGCGCTCGCTCACGTCGTTGCCGATCGTGTAGCCGAACACGCAGGACATCGCGTCGGCCTTGGACAGGTGCTTCACCTGCTTGCCGATCACCACGACGAGTTCGCCCTCGTAGTTGATCTTCTCTGTGGCATCTTTCGGGATCACCACGTCCTCGCCGTGCGCGATCAGGGCATTGTTGGCGCGGTAGCCGATATCGGCCTTCTCGGGAAACACCGGCTGCACGCCGCGTTTTTCCGCCATCTCGCGGATATGCGCGGCGTAGTTGATGCCCGCGGCATAGAACGTGCGCGGGATGACCGGCACTTCAAGCTTCACGTCGGCGAGCCTGTGCGTCCTGCCGGCTGCCGAGTGCGCGCCCCAGGGCTCGCCGCTGATTTCGCTTACAGTGTCGCCGTCGAGCGAGCCGTACGCGGTGCGGCCATTCGTGGTGAATCTGATCCAGCGCATCAGGCAGCCTCCGCCATCAGTTCGCGCACGGGGCGCAGGAATTCCACATTGAACACCTTCGTCGCCATGACCTGACAGCGGCGCATCAACCGGATCTCGTCCGTGCCGTAGTCGGCGATCGCGCGATGGATAGTGCCGAGATGGTCCCACACCAGCAGGTCGTTCTCGGTCCACGTATGGGTGTAGCGGAAGCGCTGTTCAAGCTGGAAGTCGAACAGGTATTCCAGCATGGCGTCGCTGTCGCGCTCCGCGAGCTCGTTGATCCGCATCGTGTACCCGGGATTGCAGTACAGCACCTTCCGTCCGGTGATCGGGTGGGTGAGGAACAGCGGATGCACGACAGGCGGACGCCGGCGGCGCTGTTCCTCGGTCATCGGCGGCCGCTCGCTTCCCTTGTCGCGACGCATATGCTCCCAGAACTTCTCGAAGTCGTGCGTCGCGGTGGCATCGGCCAGGCGGGTCTTCAGTTCCGCGGGCAGCGCGTCGTACGCCGCGTGCATGTTGGAGAACTCGGTGCCGCCCAGCGGCACGCCGTTGCGGCGCGGGATGCGGATGCCATACAGCACGTTCACGAAGCCCATCACGTCGCGATACGACATGTCGGTGTGCCAGTCCTGTCCGGCGTCAGGCGAGCCGATGTACTTGCCGCCCTCCTTCAGGTTCGACAGCGTACCGACATGCGCGTAATTGTCCCTGTGCGGAACTCGGTCCCTGGATTTCGCCGAAGCGCTCCGAGAACGCGCGCAGATCGCCCAGGTCCAGTTGCTGATCGGGAAACCGCAGCACGCCGTACTGGCCGAGCGCCAGCAGGATCCTGGCGAATTCCGTCTCGTCGGCCCGTTTCACGTCGATGCCATGCACGGTCGCGCCAAGTATCGCGCCAGTCGGTTCGATGGACAGCATGCGTATTCCCCCTGATGGGATACCTCGTCTCAGTGTACGTCCAGACCGGTCACTTGGCCAGCGAGACGAACCGCGCGGATGTCGACTCGCCACGGTCAGGATCGACGACAAAGCCCTTGCGTGCGGCCCAGTAGAGCTTCTGCCAATAGATCGGCAAAATGCCCGCGTCCTCCATCGCCACCCGCGTCGCATCCGCCAGCAGCTTGTTGCGCCTGCTCTCCTCGAACTCCGCGGCCGCCTGCTTCAGCAACGCATCGAATGCCGGATTGGAGTAGCGCGCGCGGTTGAGCGACCCGGTGCCCGCCTCCTTGTCATACGTCGCCAGCACACCCGACAATCCGTTGAGCGAACTGCTCGCGACGCTGCCGTAGCTGAAAATGAACAGGCTGTACTTGCGTGCCGTCGCACCCGGCGCATAGACGTTGTACGGCAACGCCTCGACGCCGTTCACCCCAAGCCCGCCGCGCGAGAACATCTGGCCGAGCGCCTGCGTGAGCTGCGAATCATTGGGAAACCGGTTGTTCGACCCGTGCACCGTCAGCCCGAAGCCGTTCGGATAGCCGGCCTCGGCCAGCAGCTTCCTGGCCGCCTCCGGATCGAACGCCATCGGCCGCAACGATGGATCATAACCGCCCATGCCCTCGGGCACGATCTGTCCGGCGGCCTCGCCGGCGCCCGCCAGCACGCGATCGACAATGGCCTGGCGGTTGATCAGCTTGGACAGCGCGAGCCGCACGCGACGATCCTTCAACGGATTCACCTTCAGCGGCGCGCCGTCCTTGTCGGTGATGAAGGGGCTGTCATCGCGCCCCTGGTCCATCGCCAGATAGATCATCCGCGTCGAGGTCACCGAATACAGCGCCACGTCCTGCCGGTTCTGGAACAGCGAAATGTCGGACGGCGGGATCTGCTCGATCACATCCACCGCGCCGGACAGCAGCGCGGCACTGCGCGCGGCGGCGTTGGCGAGGAACTTCAGCGTGACCGTATCGAACGCTGGCTTTGCGCCCCAGTAGCCGGGTTCGCCTCCACCACCACGCGATCGCCGGGAATCACTTGCTTGAAGCGATACGGCCCGGTGCCGATCATCGCGCGGCCCGATGCAAAATCCTCGCTGGTCACCGATGCACCGAATTTCGCCGGCACGATGAAGATGCGCCCGACCAGGTCCATCAGCAGCGGCGTCGGTTGGTCGGTGTGGATGCGCAGCGTGTGCGGATCGACCACCTCGGCTTCCTTCACCGGCGCGCACGAAGCTCGCGAGCGGCCCCGGACTGTTCGGCACATTGCGCGCGCGCTGCAACGAGAACGCCACATCGTCGGCGGTGAACGGCGTGCCGTCGTGGAATGTGACGCCCGGACGCAGCCTGATTTCCCAGGTGAGCGGATCGAGCAGCTTCCACGACACCGCCAGGCTTGGATGGATGTGCAGCGTCGAATCGAACTCGATCATGCTTTCGAACATGTTCTCGGCGGTGGCGACGTCGTTGCCGAGATCGGAGAATTGCGGATCGAGCGAGTTCTGCTCGGTGGCGCGGCCGATCGTCAGCTCCGCGGCCCGCACCGTCCTGGCGCCGTACGGCAGGCAGACGGCAAGCCACACCCCCATTGCCACGCATAGCCGCCAGGCAGCGTGCCCTGCTGTTTGGCGCCTTGAAACATGGTCGCTCACGGGGGCAGGGTCACTGGCATGGCACTGTTCGTCAAATTCCTGAGGACAGGACTTCAAAGCGCCATCGTGAGAAGGAGTTGCAAACAATATGGCAAAGAGCGCAACGGCCAAGGGCGAATCCCCTGCCCGGCTGATCGACGCAAGGATCAAGGAACTGGACGACTGGAGGGGCAGGATGCTGTCCCATGTCCGCACGCTCATCAAACAGGCGGACCCCGAAGTGGTCGAGGATTGGAAGTGGCGAGGCGTTCCGGTGTGGTATCATGATGGCATGGTCTGCACCGGCGAGACGTACAAGAGCGTCGTGAAGCTGACTTTCGCCAAGGGCGCGTCGCTCGAGGACCCGTCAGGTCTGTTCAACGCCAGCCTTGAAGGCAACGCCAGGCGCGCTATCGATCTCCATGAGGGAGATGAAGTGGATGCGGATGCCTTCAAGACGCTCATCCGCGCCGCGGTGGCCCTGAACGGGTCGTCAGCCCGATAATCGAACGCCTGATGATCCAACGCATTGCCCGCACCCTTCCGATGTGTTGCGATCGTGCTGAGCATTATCGCTGCCCTCAAGGGAGGTACCCATGGCAAAGGTCGCGGTCATCACCGGCAGCAACGGGCTGATCGGCCAGGCAACCTGCCGCCGCCTCGCGCAGTCCGGCCATCTCGCCGTCGGCATCGATGTCGGCGCGGAGGGCGCCGGCAACTGGCCGCACTACCAGTGCGACCTCAGCGACCTCTCCCGCATGGCGGCGACGCTGGCCGCGATCGAGCGCGACCACGGGCTGATCCGCGTGCTGTTCAACAACGCAGGCATCTATCACCCCGGGAAGGATTTCCTCGACGTGCCGCCCGACCAGTTCGACGGCACGATGTCGGTGAATGTGCGCGTGCCGTTCTTCGCCTCGCAATGGGTGGCGAAGCGGCTGATCGCGGCCGGTCAGCCGGGCGCGATCGTCAACACGGCCTCATCGGCCGGGCAACGCGGCAGCACGGTCGTCGAGTATGGCGCCTCCAAGGCCGCGGTGATCAATCTGACCAAGAGCCTCGGCGCACGGCTCGGCCGGCACGGCATTCGGGTGAACGCCGTCGCCCCGGGCCTGATCAACACCGCGATGGGCGCGCGCACGCCGCAGGTCGGCGAAGGATCGTGCCAAAGACAGCGCGCTCGGTCGCGCCGGCGAACCGGACGAGATCGCCGCGGTGGTGGATTTCCTGGCGAGCGACGCCGCCTCGTTCATCACCTGCGCGACGATCGACGTGAACGGCGGGGCGTGAGGCGCGGCGCGGCTATTCCGCCGCTTCCGCCTCCTCCACCTCCTCGGTCGCCATCATGGCATTCGCCACCACGCCCGACTGCTCGCGGATGCGGTGCTCGATCGCGTCCGCCACCTCGTGGTGGTCGCGCAGGAACTGCTTGGCGTTCTCGCGCCCCTGGCCGATCCGCTGGCTGTCGTAGCTGAACCAGGCGCCTGACTTCTCCACCACGCCCGCCTTCACGCCGAGGTCGATCAGCTCGCCCACCTTGCTGATGCCCTCGCCATACATGATGTCGAACTCCACCTGGCGGAACGGCGGCGCCAGCTTGTTCTTCACCACCTTCACGCGCGTCTGGTTGCCCACCACCTCGTCGCGATCCTTGATCTGGCCGATCCGCCGGATCTCCATCCGCAACGAGGCATAGAACTTCAGCGCGTTGCCGCCCGTGGTGGTCTCCGGATTGCCGAACATCACGCCGATCTTCATGCGGATCTGGTTGAGGAAGATCAGCGTCGTGTTGCTGCGCGACACGCTGCCGGTGAGCTTGCGCAGCGCCTGGCTCATCAGCCGCGCGTGCAGGCCCATGTGGCTGTCGCCCATCTCGCCTTCCAGTTCGGCGCGCGGCACCAGGGCGGCGACGCTGTCGATCACCACCACGTCGACCGCGCCCGAGCGCACCAGCGTGTCGCAGATCTCCAGCGCCTGCTCGCCGGCGTCCGGCTGGCTGATCAGCAGGTTGTCCACGTCGACGCCGAGCTTGCGGGCATAGCCCGGGTCCAGCGCATGCTCGGCGTCGATGAACGCGCAGGTGCCGCCGCGCTTCTGCGCCTCGGCGATGGCATGCAGCGCCAGCGTGGTCTTGCCGGAGCTTTCCGGGCCGTAGATCTCCATGATCCGGCCGCGCGGCAGCCCGCCGATCCCCAGCGCCAGGTCGAGCCCGAGCGAGCCGGACGGGATGACCTCGATCTGCTCATCGACGCCACGCGAGCCCATGCGCATGATGGAGCCCTTGCCGAAGGCCCGCTCGATCTGCGCCATCGCGGCATCCAGCGCCTTGTTCTTTTCCATCAGAGGCTCCTCGTTCTACAACCGTGCGTTTGAGGCGTCCGGAAATTCTTCGCGTATAGATTGCATCCACCCGACTGCGCCAGCAAGCGAACAAAGTAGCAACATATTGCCCACCGGTTCGTCAAGCCAGGGTTTGGCTCAGCCACCGCCAACCACTCCTTCACCGGCAGCGCGAGTCGCCGCAATGGAGCCGTGGCCGCCGAATTAAGGGTCGCTTCATGAATTGCCGTTAGCGGACTGCCCATGCCGCCGCCGGAACCGTTCCGTCGGCGGTGAACATGCAGCAGGAGGCCGTCATGCTCGTTCGCGAACTGATGACACACAAGGTGGAATGGACAACCGCGGACACCACGCTCTCCACCGCGGCGCGCAGGATGCGCGACCTCAATATCGGCTGTCTCCCTGTCGGCGACGGCGACAGCTTCATCGGGATGCTCACCGAGAAGGACTTCACTGCGCGGGCGACCGCCGAGGGCCTCAATCCGACGACCACGACGGTACGCCAGATCATGACCAACGGCGTCACCTACGGCAACGAGGACGACAGCGTCGAGGACGCATTGAGCACGATGCGGCAGCGGCACATCCATCATCTTCCGGTTCGCAACAGCTCGAACCTGGTGGTCGGCATCATCTCATTGTCCGATCTCGCGCTGAAGGGCCCACAGGAACTCTATCCGGACATTGCCAGGCTGAGTTCCCGGAGTGCGGCCGCGAACCAGACGAGTACCGGCTCGACTGAACAACTGAACCGGCCTTCGCCGCACATGGAGGTCCATCGGCGGTCCTCCATGTGCGGGCCCGGCACTGCATCTGATCAAGGACCCACGGCGGTGGGCTCGCGGCGCCGCTCCGCAGGACGTGCAAGGCGCCAGACATAGGCGATGATCTCCGCCACCACCTGGTAGTGCTCGGCTGGAATATCGGCATCCAGCTCCACGCGAAACAGCGCCCGCGCCAGCGGCGGATTGGCCACCACCGGCACGCGGTTCGCCTCCGCCACCTCGCGGATGCGCGCGGCCAGCGAGTCGACCCCCTTCGCCACCACGCGCGGCGCGGCGTGCTTCGCCCGATCGTAGGCCAGCGCGACGGCGTAGTGCGTCGGATTGGTGATCACCACCGTCGCCTTCGGCACCGCCGCCAGCATGCGCTTGCGGGCACGCAGCGTGCGGATCTGCTTCACCCGCGCCTTCACCCGGGGATCGCCCTCGGTCTCCTTCTGCTCTTCCAGGATGTCGTGACGGCTCATGCGCAGCGACCGCGAGTGCCGCAGGACCACCCAGAAGACGTCCACCACGGCCAACCCCGCCTGCGCGGCAAGCGCGACCAGGACCACGTGCAACACCGGCCCGGCGACGCGGGCGAGAAGCTGATTTGGCTCACCGAACGGCGCCAGCAGCAGCCCGGGCAGATCGGCCAGCAACACACGCCACAGCACGATCGTGAGCACAGCGATCTTGACCAGCGACTTGCCTGCCTCGACCAGGCTCTCGGACCCCAGCAGCCGCTTCAGTCCGGCCCTCGGGCTGATACGCGAGAAATCGATCCGCAGCGCCCTGCCGCTCAGCAGGAAGCGCGTTTGCACCAGCACGACCGCGGCGCCGGCAGCCATCGCCGACAACACGAACGGCGCGGCGCCGTGCCACCAGGCCAGGCCGGCGATCCGGGCCACCGACGCGTCGGGTGTCAGCTCGTGCGCCCGGGCCAGGAAGACGCTGAGCCGGACTGCCAGTTCGTGCACCACGCCGGGTGCCACCATGACCAGGACCAACGTGACGCCTGCCAGCCCGGCGAAGCTGGTCAGCTCGCGCGAGACCGGGACCTGGCCCTCTTCGCGCGCCTTCTGCAACCGTCGTGGGGTTGCTGCCTCGGTCCGGTCTTCCTGTTGCGAGTCGCCGGCCATCGTGGATCACAGACCCGGCAGCGCGGCGAAGCCGTCGCGCACCGCCATTTGCCAGGCCGTCAGCAGTGAGGTCGCCAGCACGGCGAGCAGTGCGATGCCACCGAGGATCTGCCCGGGCATCGCGACGAAATAGATCTGTAGCCGCGGGACGAGCCGAGCCAGCAGACCGGTGGCGACATGCCACACGATGGTGACCAGCAGGAACGGCGAGGCGATCCGCACCGCCAGCGCGAAAGAGGCCGCGACGGCGCGCACGGCGGTCTCGGTGGTGTCGGCGGCGGGCAGCATGGCTCCCGGCGGGATCAGCCGATAGCTGCCGGCCAGCGCGGCGAGCGGCACTGCATAGAGGCCGGTCAGCAGGATGATGAGCGGCGCGGCAATGCCGAACAGTCGCTCGATCGGGGAGGCGAGACCCCCGAGTTCGGGATCCGGCTGAAGTACGTTCGCGATGCCCAGCATGTAGGCGATGAACTGGCCGGCGACCGCCAGCGCCAGTACCAGCAGCCGTGCCAGCCAGCCGATCCACAGGCCGGTGATGACCTCGGCGGCAACCATGAAGGCCGCCTGCGCTCCCGCTTCCGGCACCGCGGGGATCGTCGGCGCGATCGCCGGCAACAGCAGCGCGGTCACACCGAGAGCGAGGCCCGACGCGCAGCATCGGCGGCGGTTGCGCTTCGCCCAGGCCCGGCAGCAACGCGAGCGCGGAGCCGAAGCGCGCCATCACCAGAACGAAGCCGAATGCCCACGCGGGCAGCGTGGCAAGCAGTGTGGCAGCGTCGCCGGTCATGAGCCGCCGATGACGACCAGACGGTCCAGCAGCGTGTGGGTGTAGCTGGTCAGCGTGGACAGCATGAACGGACCGAGCAGCACCAGTGCCGCGCATATCGCCAGCACCTTAGGGACGAAGGCCAGCGTGGCCTCATTGATCTGGGTGACCGCCTGGAGCAGCGCGACCAGCAGGCCGACGGCGAGCGCCACCAGCAGCGGCGGCCCGCCCAGTTTCAGCATCACCAGCATGCCGTCGCGCAGCAGCAGGGCGGTGTCGGTATCGTTCATGGTTCTCCTGTCACCGCGAAGCGCGCGCCGTTGCCTCGCGACATTGTCATTGCGAGAAGCGCAGCGACGAAGCAATCCCGTTCGAGGCTGCGCACTCAACCCGCGCTATCGCTTTGTTTGATCGCGTGACTCAGCCCTCCGGCGAACCTCGCCTCCGGTCATCGCGCTCTAGATCGGCATCTTGATGATGTCCTGGTACGCCTGCACCACACGGTCGCGAACCGCGGTCGCCGTCTGGAGCGTCAGTTCGGCGCGTGATAGCGCGGTAACGACGTCGGTCAGGTTCCCGCCGCCGTTCAGCGCCTCCACCGCCCTCGCATCGGCCGCATGAAAGTTGTCCACGGCACCTTGCACCGCACGTTGCAGCGTGGCGCCGAAGTCGCCGGCACCGTTGCCCTGCTCGCCGCGATCCACGCGCCCATAAGCTTCGGCGGCAGCCGACGGTGTAACGACAATCGTCGGGATGGCGCTCATTTGAGCAGATCGATCGTGCGCGTCAGCATGCTGCGCGAGGCCTGCATGACCGCGAGGTTGGCGCTGTACCAGCGTTCCGCCTCATGCATGTCCATCACCTCGACCAGGCTGTTGACATTCGGCAGCTTGACATAGCCATCGGCGTTGGCAGCGGGATTCGATGGATCGTAGCGCTGTGCGAACTCGGCAGCGTCGCGGCCGACCTGCTTGACCCGCACCGTCTCGGCGCCGAGTTGCCGATCGAGGCGGCTCTCGAACGTCACCGTCTTGCGGCGATACGGATCGGCGCCCGGCGTCGATCCGGTGGTGTCCTGATTGGCCAGATTCTCGGCGATCACACGCAGCCGCGTGGTCTGCGCATCCATGCCGCTTGCCGCGATGCCGAGTGCCGTATCGAGATCCATGCCGGTCGTCCGTCCTAACCCGATGAACCGCGGCCAAGCGCCAGGTTGAACATCCCGAGATAGGCCTTGTAGATCGTGGTCACCAGCGCATGGGTTGTATCTGTGTCCGCCACCTTCACGAGCTGCTCGTCCAGCGCCACCGCGTTGCCGTCAGCCGATTGCGTATGCGTGCGATCGACGACCTCATTGGGCGATGCCGCCGCGGCAGTGCCCGCCAAATGATCGGGTTGCGTGCGAACCGGCGCCACTACGGCCGCATTGTCCAGCGTCGCCGAGAACGAGCGCAGGTCGTGCGGCTTGTAGCCGGGCGTGTTGACGTTGGCGATGTTCTGCGCGAGCACCGCCTGACGCTGGTCGGCCCATGTCAGCCGCCGCTCCACCAGATCGAACAGGCCGATGGTCATCGGGTCCATACACGACAGTCTGCGCCACGGGACTGAACGCACGGTTAAACCCGCGGCGATAAAGGGTTCGGTAATCGCGCTGCGCTCTAATCGTCGGCGATGTCCGACGACAACCCACACGCTCCGCTCGCCGCGCTGAGCGCCCTGGCCGAGGAGCTGGCGAAGACGCTCGATCTCGCCTGCACCCTGGCAGGGTCCGGCCGCACGATCGACCTTGCGGGCCTCGATCGCCGGATCGGTCTGCTGTGCGCCAAGGCGCTGGAACTGCCGCCGGATGAAGGCCGCCGCGTGCGGCCGCAATTGATCGCGCTGTCCGACTCCGATGGACTCGTTGTCGCGCGCGCTGGCAGTACCCGTCGCACCTACCGGCTGACCCGCAGCATTCGTCCGTCCGGCAAAAGGCCGCGTCATGGTCATCGGTATCACCTCAATCATCACCGCCGTCGCCGCGCTCATCGCGGTGCTCGGGTTGATCTGGCTGGCCGGCCGCGCCGCGCGGTTCGGCGGCATGGCACGCCGACCGGCCACCGGCGGATTGCTGTCGGTGCAGGATGCGCTGGCGCTCGATGCCCGGCGGCGGCTCCATCTGATCAAATGCGGTGACCGGCGCGTGCTGTTGCTGACCGGCGGCGCGCACGACGTCGTGGTCGGCTGGCTCGATCGCGCGGCGCCGCCGTCATGATCCTGAGGCGCATTCTCGCCGTCGCCTGCTGCCTCCTGCTGCCGGCGATAACGCAGGCGCAGTCGCTCAACATCGATCTCGGCAGCGCGGGCCAGGCCGGCGCTACCGGCCGCCTCGTGCAGATCACCGCGCTGGTCACCGTGTTGTCGCTGGCACCAAGCCTGCTGATAATGATCACCGCCTTCACCCGCATCGTGATCGTGCTGTCGCTGCTGCGCAGCGCGCTGGCCACGCAAAGCACGCCGCCCAACATGGTGCTGGTCGGGCTCGCGCTGTTTCTGACGTTCTTCGTCATGCAGCCGGTGATGAACGACGCCTGGACCACCGGCATCCTGCCGCTCTCCGAGGGCCGCGTCGGCGAACTGGAAGGCCTGCGCCTCGCCAGCGAGCCGTTCCGCCGCTTCATGACCGCCAATCTGCGGCCAGCCGACCTTCAGCTCTTCCTCGACATCGCGCATCTGCCCGCACCCGCCGCGGCCGACGACACGCCGTGGCGTGCGCTGGTCCCCGCATTCCTGGTGGGCGAACTGCGGCGCGCCTTCGAGATGGGATTCCTGCTGTTCCTGCCGTTCATGATCATCGACATGGTGGTGGCGAGCGTGCTGATGAGTCCTTGGCATGATGATGCTGCCGCCTAGCGTGGTGTCGCTGCCGTTCAAGCTGATCTTCTTCGTCCTGGTCGACGGCTGGCGACTGGTCTCCGGCAGTCTGGTGCAGAGCTTTGCCGGACCCGGGCCGTGAAGCACGCATCACGTCAGATGCCGGCCTATCGTTCGTAGCGGCGATCTTCCCGCGATCCGCAGCGCCGGGTGTCAGGATCACCGAGGAATGGCTTCAACTCCCAACGACATCCTGCGTCGGCTTTCGAATTGAAAGATTGAGAAACTTTTCATAGAAGGCCGGGTGAATCTTACTCCCGCCAATACGCGCCAGGGTCCGTGCGAACCGCTGGTCCCCGCTGATAACGTGCTTCGCGAGTTGCAGGGGGTTTCGCTTCCTGATCCAGATGTTCATGCAGGAGATGTCGACCTGCCATAGCTCCGGAATGCTCAACTCGAATTCGTGATAGCTAACGCCTCTGCCCCAGCGGCTGAAATCCAGCCGCATAGGCTCATCGATGGGAGGATGAAACAACTCGTTGAAGTATCGCCGGCTGCTGCGCGAGGAGTATTCGATTGCAAGATCATCCGGTAGCCAATTGAAGAAGGGCAGCAGTGAGGTATGCGCATCGTACCACCACAGACGATTGGGCGTTTCAGCGACGATCAGAAAGCCGCCCGCCTTCAATCGCGACCATGCTGGCCGAAGGGCAGAGAGCCGCTCCTCCATCGTCATGTGCTCCAGACAGGCGGAGAAGATGATGAAATCGAATTCTTCCAACCCCAGACGCCCAATTTCCGCTCCATTCATCACATGGAACTGGGGAGTGGGAAGGCCATAGAGGCGGCAACGATCATCCGCGACCCTGAGATTCCTGGCCTCAACCTCGACGCCGGTGACGAATGCGCCCTGTTCTGCAAAGGCGACCGTTGACGCCCCAGGGCCGCAACCGACCTCTAGGATCGACGCACCCCGGAGCGGACGAAGACTATCCACCCAGGGAATGACGGTGCGACGATCATCCCACAGCCTGCCGTAGAGATGATCCTGGAGGTCCCGCTGGCCAATATCGCTATCTATATAGGCAGGGTCAGAGTTAAGGTTCACCAAGTAGTTTGTTTTGATAAATTCTGTCAGTTCTTGTTCTTTTTCCAGGGGAATGGCCGCGAAGTTAGACGAAATACTCTTCTTTAAGGTTATTTCGTTTAACCTGTCGTGGATGTCATAGAGCAATCTGATCATCAACGCTCCTCTGTGCTAAATCGTGCCTACGCTCTGGCAACGGCAATCCGCCGAAGAGGCACCCGGTGTTGTGCCGCAGCCTCTGTCAAAAGCGTAGATCGTTGGTCCAGATTGGACGTCAAATTCGGCTGATGACCGTGCTCGCCCGTTCGCCGGATACATTGGCGCTCCGCGAACCGATCGCATCAGCCACACCGCGATTGTCGCGTTGCGCGCCGGCCTTGCGGCCGCAGTTTGTCACACTATCTATATGAGGTATGAAAAATAACTCCAGCCCTCCGTGTCCAGGCCACGCAACGAATCCCACCTCGCGCAACAACGTCTCGTACCGCGGCTGCTGAGACGGAATTGCCCTGCCTCTCGGCGGACCGCGCAGAAAATTGGCAGCTTAGTACCGCTTGTACGGCAGGAACTTCCCGGACATTGTCAGCTTCACCCGGTCGCCCTTCTGGTCAGGCTGCCGCTCGAGGTTCATGTCGAAATCGATCGCGCTCATGATCCCGTCGCCGAACTCCTCCTGGATCAGTTCCTTCCAGGTGGTGCCGTAGACCATGACCAGCTCGTAAAAGCGGTAGATCAGCGGATCGGTCGGCACCCCGCCTGGCAGCGATCCGCGATACGGGATCGCCTGCAAGACCGCCACTTCATCGTCATCCAGCCCGAACAGCGCGCCGGCCTTGGCCGCGGTCTCCGCCGACATCGACATCTGTCCCAGGCATGCGGCGCAGGTCCAGGTCGGCGAATAGCCCAGGCGGGCCGCGATGTCCGCCCAGCTCAGCTTGCGCTGCTGCTTGATCGCAAGAATCTTCTGGCCGAGAGCAGTCTTGGCGTCGTTCATTGGGGACCCGCTATGCGCCGTTGACCCCGCAACCGTTAGCAAGCCGCGCGCCAAGCTGGACCCGACCGACCGCCAAACTCTACCGTGTGAGCAGCGGAGGCCCTGCGATGGAACCCAACCTCGTCGCCTACTCCCCGATCCTCCACCGCCCGCCACTGCGCTGGCCGAACGGCGCGCGCGTCGCACTCTGGGTGGTGCCGAACATCGAGCACTACGAATACCTGCCGAAATTCGTCCGCACGCGCGATCCGTGGCCACGCTCGCCGCATCCCGATGTGCTGGGCTACACGCAGCGCGATTACGGCAATCGCGTCGGCCTGTGGCGGCTGTTCGATCTCACCGACGCGTTGGGCATCCGCTGCACCGTCAGTCTCAACATGGCCGTGCTCCAGCACTTCCCGGAGATCCTTGGCGCCATGGAGGCGCGCAACTGGGAGTACATGTCCCACGGCATCTACAACACGCGCTATCACTGGAACTTCTCGCGCGAGGAAGAGCGCGCGGCGATGGAGGAGACCAAGGACATCCATCAGCGCCTCACCGGCCGCCGGCTGCGCGGCTGGTTCAGCCCGGCGATCACCAACACGCTCGACACGTTCGATCTGGCCGCCGAATGCGGCTACGACTACACGGCCGATCTGTATCACGACGATCAGCCCTTCCCGCTGAACGTGAAGACCGGAAAGCTGATCTCGCTGCCCTATTCGGTGGACATCAACGACGTGATCCTGCATCGCCGCGGCCAGGAGGCAGACGACTTTGCCCGCCAGATCCGCGACTATTTCGATACGGTGTACGAAGAAGGCGCCGAACAGGGGCGCGTGATGTGCATCGCCCTGCATCCTTACTGGGTCGGCCAGCCCCATCGCATCCGCGTGTTCCGCGCGGCGATGGAATACATCCTGTCGCATCCCGGCGTGTGGCTCACCACCGCCGGCGAGATCACAGACTGGTTCAACCAACATCATCTGCCGCTGATTGAATCGCATCTCGCGGCGCGGGAGGCCGCCAATGGCTGAGACCGCGAGCACGCCGCCGGCCGGCGAGCACCGCCGCCCCGGGATGGACCATCCGCATCACGCGTACCGCACGCTGACCGAGGCGCCACGCTTCGCCTGGCCCGACGGCGCACGGATCGCCTTCACCGTCACGCTGGTGCTGGACCACTGGGAGGTGAACCCGCCGCAGAACGCCAACCCCGACCCGCGCATCGTCTCACCACTGGGCAAGTTTTTTCCCGACTGGCTGACCTGGAGCCAGCGCGAATACGGCGCGCGCGTCGGCATCTTCCGCGTGCTCGATGCGCTGGACCGGTTCGGCGTGACGCCGAGCGTCGCGCTGGGTGCGGCGGCAGCGAAGCGCTATCCGGAACTGGTGGATGAACTGGTGCGCCGCAACGCCTGCTTTCTCGCCCATGGCACCTATGCGACGCGACGCATCACGAGCCAGATGAGCGAAGTCCAGGAACGCGCGTTCATCGCGGAAAGCCGTGACGCGGTGCGCGCCGCGGCAGGCGAGGCGCCACGAGGCTGGTGCGGCCAGGACTTCAACGAGTCGGAACGCACGCCCGCACTGCTGGTGGAGGCAGGCTTCACCTACACCACCGACTGGGCCAGCGACGATCGGCCGTTCCTGCTGGACCGCGGCCTGGTCGCGTTGCCGCCGCAGCCGGAGTGGAACGACCTGGAATGCATGTGGCTCCGGCGCGTGCCGCCTTCGGTGTGGGCCGACAACGTCGCAGAGGCATTCGCCTTCTTGCACGACGAAGGCGGCGCGTCATTCAACCTGACGCTGCATCCGTGGATCGCCGGACAGGCGCATCGCATCCGCTGGCTGCGCGAGGCGCTGTCGCGGGTGCTGGGGCGCGGTGCGATCTGGCGGACCACGACGGACGAGGTAGCGCGGGTTGCGAGAGAGAAACTATGACTGAAGAAAGAAGTATCAGCCATTTTTCTTTGTCGGTTTTCATGCAGACTCGCCACATTCACATCGTCGGAGCGGCGGGCGCGGGTGTTACAACTCTCGGCCGTGCCGTTGCTGATGCATTGGCGATACCGCACCAGGACACGGACGACTACTTCTGGCTGCCCACGACGCCGCCTTATACACAGCGACGCGAGGTTGCGGACCGGCTGCGGCTGATGCGCGAGATGTTCCTCGAACGACCTGACTGGGTGCTCAGCGGCTCGCTGGATGACTGGGGCGGAGCGGTCATCTCGCTGTTCGATCTGGTGGTGTTCCTGTATGTGCCCACCGAAATCCGCCTTGCGCGGTTACGGGATCGCGAGACGCGCCGCGGCCTGGTGGACCAGGACTTCATCGAGTGGGCCTCGCACTATGACGACGGCACGCGCGAGGGGCGCAACCTGCCGCGCCATGAGGCATGGTTGAAGACGCTGCACTGCCCGGTGCTGCGGCTCGATGGCACGCTGACGATTGCCGATCTGGTCAAGGAGGTGATTGCCGCGACATGAACGAAATCGAAGCAGCGCGCCACTGGTTTGCCGAGGAGCTGCGGTATGTCGCGCGCGTGCGCTCGCCTGCCGTGGTAGAGGCCTTCGCCACGGTTCCACGTGAGCACTTCGCTGGTGCCTGGCCCGTGGCGCCTGCTCAGCCCGTGGTACCTGCCAGAATACTGGACGACGGAAGATGCCGATCCGCGCCACCTCTACCACGATGTGCTGATCGCGATCGATCCGGCGCGCCGGCTGAACAACGGCCAGCCGAGCCTGTGGGCGTTCGCCTACGACCAGCTCGGTCTCGCCGCGGGCGGGCACGTTGTGCATGTCGGCATCGGCACCGGCTACTACAGTGCGATCCTCGCGCACATCGTCGGCCGCGACGGCATGGTCACCGCGGTGGAGATCGATGCGGAACTTGCCGAACGGGCGCGCACGAACCTGGCGGTTGACTGGCCGCAGGCGAATGTCGTCGTGGCGAACGGCTTCGATTACCGTCCGGAGCGGCCGGCCGATGCCATCATCGTCAACGCCGGCGTGACGCATCTGTCGACGGCGTGGCTCGAACTCGCTGGCCGCGGACAACGGGCGCCTGCTGGTGCCGCTGACCGCCGCGGACCGGTTCGGCGCGTTCGTGCTGATCACGCGCCAGCACGGCCCGATCGGATCGTTATGCCGCGCGTTCACGTCTGCCGCGTGGGCATCATCGACTGTATCGGCGGACGCGATCCGGACGCCGAAGCGAAATTGACCATGGCCCTCGGCAGATCGCAGTTCGCGCCGCCGGTGCAGTCGCTGCGGCGTCCGCCGGACGAACCGGACGATAGCTGCTGGCTGGCCGGCGATGGCTGGTGGCTGTCGACTGGCTCCCCCCGACGCGTGAGGATCAACCATGCTGCAACTGCGCACCCAACTGCGAGTACTGCGACAAGGACCTTCCGCCGCACGCGACGGATGCCCGCATCTGTAGCTACGAATGCACCTTCTGCGCCGCGTGCGCCGAGACCGTGCTGGGCAATGTCTGCCCGAACTGCGGTGGCGGGTTCGTGCCACGGCCGATCCGCCCGATGACCGAGCGGCGCGCTGGTGTGTGTCTCGGCAAGCAGCCGGCCTCGACGCAGCGCGTCCATCTCAAATGGGATCGCGCTGAGTTGGCGGAGTTCATCGCGATGGTGCGCGAGGTTCGCACCGGAGAAGCGATGAGCCTCCGCCGCGTCCTGGCGTCAGTCCGCCGCCGCAGTCCGCGAACCAGCGGCGCTCAGCGAGAGCAGCGCCAGGAAGGACAGGCTGGTGAGCGTGCCGGACAGCAGCAGGGCGTAGAGTGGGCCGCCGCGATCGAGCACGATGCCGAACAGCACCGGCGCGCCGCCCTGAAGGATCCGCGCCGGGGCGGACAGGAAGCCGGTCCGCAGGCCGTAACCTGTCGGCCCGAACAGCGCGAGTGGCAGTGTGCCGCGCGCGATGGTCAGCATGCCGTTGCCGGCGCCGTGCAGCAGAACGAAGGGGATCGCCGCGGCCGGCCCGAAGATCGCCAGCAATGTCGCGCCGATCGGATGCAGGCCGGTCGCGAGGCGCGCCGAAATCATCGGCGACATCCGGCGCAGCAGGCCGAATTCGATCAGCCTGCGGCCACCTGCGCCGGACCGACGAGCGACGCGGCGGCCACCGCGACGGCCGGGGTCGACCCCATTGCCTGGAGCAGCCGCGGCAGGTGCGCCGCCATCGCCGTCGAGACGAACCAGGTGGCGCCGAACACGCTGGCGAGTACGATCATCGTCCACGGCAGCCCGGACGCGGCTTCATGCGCGTGCGTCGTCTCCGGCACGTGCGGCGGCGTTCGTGGCACCAGCAGTCGGTTCATCGGCAGCCCGATCAGCAGATGCAGCGCCGCCCATGCGAGGCAGGCGCCGCGCCAGCCAAACGCGTCGATGAAGATGGCGCTGGTCGGCCAACCCACCGTGCTGGCGAACCCGGCAAACAGCGTGATGCCGGTGATCGCATTGCGTGCGTCGCGGCCATACAGTCCGGCGACGGTCGCGAAGGCCGCCTCATACAGGCCGAAGCCCATGCCGATGCCGAGAATGGTCCAGGCCAGCACGAGCCCCGCCCAACCGGACGCAAACGCCAGCGCCACCAGACCGCACGCGAACACCAGATTGGTCGCGGCCAGCACATCCCGCCCGCCATAGCGATCGATGATCCGGCCGGCGAGCGGCCCGAGCAGTCCCGACAGCAGAAGTGCCGCGGAGAAGACGCCGAAGAACCACACCCGCGGCAATTGCAGCGCGGCCGAGATCCGATCGGCGAACACCGCCGGGATATAATAGGTCGAACCCCAGGCAAGGGTCTGCGTGACGCCCAGGGCCGAGACGACAACGCTGCGCCGGCCGGTCAGGGCGGCCCACGTCATGCCCGCTCATACCAGGCGCGCGAACGGCGAACGATGTGAACGACAGACAGCATGACCGGCACTTCCACCAGAACCCCCACAACAGTCGCGAGCGCCGCGCCCGACTGAAATCCGAACAGAGCTATGGCGGTCGCGACTGCCAGTTCGAAGAAGTTGCTCGCCCCGATCAGCGCGGACGGCCCCGCCACGCACCATTCGACGCCGAGAATCACGGTTCAGCCAATAGGCAAGTCCAGCATTGAAATAGACCTGTATGACGATTGGCACGGCCAACAGCGCGATGATGACCGGCTGACGCATGATCTGTTGGCCCTGCAGCCCGAACAGAAGCACCAGAGTCAGCAGCAGTGCGCAGAGTGACAGCGGAGCGAGGGCACGCAGCGTGCGGCCAAGCGCCGAATGCCCACCTCGGGCCAGCAGCATATGCCGCCAGAGCTGGGCGACGATCACCGGCACCACGATATACAGCACAACCGACAGGATCAGCGTGTCCCATGGCACGGTGATCGACGACAGGCCCAGCAGCAGCCCGACGATCGGCGCGAAGGCCACCACCATGATCGTGTCATTGAGGGCTACCTGGCTCAGCGTGAAATGCGGTTCGCCATCGACGAGGTTCGACCAGACGAACACCATGGCGGTGCACGGTGCCGCGGCCAGCAGGATCAGCCCGGCCGTGTAGCTGCTGATCTGATCCGAAGGCAGGTATGGCCGGAACAGATGGGCGATGAATATCCATGCCAGCAATGCCATCGAGAACGGCTTGATCAGCCAGTTGACGCCGACCGTCGAGGCGATGCCGCGCCAGTGCTGACCCACTTCCCGCAGCGCGGCAGGATCGATCTTGAGCAGCATCGGCACGATCATCAGCCAGACCAGCACCGCGACGGGGAGATTGACCTGCGCGACCGTCGCGTTGCCGATGACGCTGAAACACGCCCGGCATGAGCTGACCGAGGGCGATCCCGGCAATGATGCACAACGCGACCCAGAAGGTGAGGAAGCGTTCAAAGACGCCGAGACTGTCGCGCGCAGGCGCTGACGGAAGCGACTTGTTCCATGATTTGACCTGATTTCGGAGGATGCGTGCGTCAGGCCGGAACTGGCCGTGCGGTGGTTGCTGTCGGCAGCAGCAAGGTGATCGCAAGACAGAGCGCCAGCATGACGGTGGATCCCCACAGGCAGGCCACCATGCCGCCTGTCTGGGCCAGCGCACCGGAGAGCAGGATGCCGATCAGCCTGCCTCCGGCATTGGCCGCGTAGTAGAAGCCCACGTCCTCGGCCGCCTTGGCCGATCCTGCGTAGGCCAGGATCAGATAGGAGTGTAGCGACGATATGACAGCAAAGGCGAAGCCGAACACGCCGAGACCAATCGTCACGACCAGGTCGAGGCGTGCAACGTGAGCGCTGCCCGAGCACGATCAGCCAGCACCAGGGGAATGGCGGTCAACACGGCGCCCCATAGCCGCGCCTCAGGCACCTCGCGTGACAGCCCGTCGGCGCTGCGGCGAATGACCGACGGGGCGATCGCCTGAACCAGGCCGTAGCCGATCGTCCAGCTCGCCACGAAGCCTGCCACTTCCATGTAGCGCCAGCCCTGGCCGTAGAGAAACACCGGCAGGCCAACGACGAACCAGACATCGCGCGAGCCGAACATGAACACGCGCGCCGCCGCCATCAGGTTGATGCTGCGCGTCTTGGCGAACAGTTCGCGAAAGGACTTCGACGCCTTCGCCTTGCCGAGTGTGCGCGGCAGGCTTACGGCAACGCCAACGAGGATAAAGGCCAGTGCGAATGCCATCAGCCAGAGCGCGCCGCGGAATCCCATGGTTTCCAGCAGGAGGCCACCGACGAAGAAGCCCACTCCCTTCATGGCGTTCTTCGAACCGGTGAACCATGCCACCCATTTGAACAACTGGCCCGAGCCGCCTTGCGACGTTGCCTTGATCGCGGATTTTGACGCGGTCTTGGTGATGTCCTTGGCAACACCGGCGATGCCCTGCGCGGTAACGACCCACGCGACGGACAACGCTGCGCCCCACGCGGGATTGAGGCCGGAGAGCAGAAGCAGACCGATGATCTGCAATGCGAGGCCGGTCATCAGCATGCGCGGAATACCGAAGCGCGCTGCGAGCCAGCCGCCTCCGATATTGGCGAATATGCCTGCGGCTTCGTACAGCAAGAAGAGGAATGCCAGCATGAACGGGGTGTAGCCGAGGCTGTAGAAGTGCAGCAGCACCAGCATTCGGATTGCGCCGTCGGTCAGCGTGAAGCCCCAATAGCTGGCGGTGACGACCGCATAATTTCGGACGGCGGACATCAGGTGCTCCTCTCGATGACGATGTTGGCGAGGTCCACCATGCGGCAGGCGTAGCCGACTTCGTTGTCATACCAGGCGTAGACCTTGAGCAGGGTATCGTCGGTCACCATGGTGCTGGGACCATCGACGATCGAGCTGCGGGTATCGTTGGCATAGTCGGCCGAAACCAGCGGGCGCGGTTCGAACCCGAGGATGCCGGCCAACGGACCTGCCGCCGCTTTGCGGAACAACTCGTTGACATCGTCCGCGATGATCGGCCGCGCCATCTCGAATACGCAGTCGGTCAGGCTGGCATTCAACACAGGCGCGCGCACCGCATGGCCATTCAGCTTGCCCTTGAGTTCGGGATAGATCAGCGCAATCGCGGTGGCACTGCCCGTCGTGGTGGGGGACAGCGACAGCATCGCCGACCGCGCCCGTCGAAGATCCTTGTGCGGGGCATCGACCACCAAATTGGTGTTCGTCGGGTCATGAATCGTGGTGATCTGGCCGTGGCGGATGCCGATCGCCTCGTGCAGGACCTTCACGACAGGAGCCAGGCAGTTGGTGGTGCACGATGCAGCGGTCAACAAGCGGTGGCGTCCCGGCTCATAGAGGTGGTCGTTGACGCCCACGACGATATTGAGCGCGCCCGCTTCCTTGACCGGTGCGGCGACAATCACCCGTTTGACGCCGCGCGCGAAGTAGCCGTCGAGCTGTTCAGCCTTCAGGAACTTGCCGGTGCATTCGAGGACGATATCGCAGCCGAGATCGCCCCACCCGACGCCGTCGGCCGTCGGTGCGGCCGTGAATCCGATGCGCCGGCTGCCGATATGGATGGCTCGATCGTCCTCTGCGCCGAAGCTTTCGCGCCAGCGCCCGTGGACGCTGTCGAATTCCAGGAGATGGGCGGTGGTCGCGGCGCCGCCTTTGACCTCGTTCACATGCACCACATTGAGGCGGTTGGCCGTGCGCGGATCATCGCTCGGCCGATATGTCGCGCCCATCGCGGCGCGCAGGGCCAGCCGACCGATCCGGCCCATACCGTTGACTCCGACGCGCATGGTCAAGCCACCGGAATGGGCGCGGGTACCCCGCCTCCGCCGATCTCATCCAGCCGACACTTCAGGGCCATGCGATCGAGCGATGCGAACGGCAGCGAAGTAAAAATTTCAATCCGCCGGCGGAGGCTGGCGTACAGTTCGTTCAGCATTGTGGAGCATTCAATTGCGCTGCCGCTGAACTTGGCCGGATCAGGCAGCGGCCAAGCGCCCGTCACAACAACCTCGCCGAAATCGGGGCATTCCTGACCATCCAGCGTATCGCAGAGCGTTATGACGAAATCCATCCGCGGCGCCGACGGCCCAACAAATTCGTTCCATGACTTGCTGCGCAGCTGCGAGACGTCATGTCCGAACATGCGCAGTTTCTCGATGACTTCGGGTAGGGGCTCGGCGATCGGTTGTGATCCGGCCGAATAAGCTCGGAACCGATCACCGCCGATCTTTTGCAGCAGCGCCTCGGCGATGATCGAGCGTGCCGAGTTGTGCGTGCACAAGAAGAGCACGTTGAACGCCGGGGTCATGCCGTTGTTCTCCTCGGGCAATGGGGGAAGCAGGCGGGCGATGTCGCCGCACAGCTCGGGCCGGCCGCCACAACACGCCTCGGTCAGGAAGCTGAGCAGTCGCCGCACTCCCGCGATCCGCACGGCATGCACGATCTGCCGGCCTTGCCGCGTGGGCTGGGTCAGTCCCGCGCGCTCTAGCGCGGCTAAGTGGAAAGATAGTGTTGAGGAAGGCACTCGAAGACGTGCCGCAATTTCTCCCGCCGGGAGTCCCGACGCGCCCTCCGCGATCAGCAGCCTCATCAAGTCGAGCCGGGTTTCCTGCGATAGCGCCGCAAAGCCGGCGGCGGCCTCGAATGCTTCCATATTTCCAGCTTGCCAGAAATATCGATAGATGCCAAGGCTGCTCAGCCCCGCGGATGAGCGAATTGTAGCTTCTCCGAGCTACGGAATTCGTCCGTCATGCAAAATTCACCAAATTTGAGCCCCTCCAGTTCGCCGCTCGAACCGATGCAGGGCGCAACGAGGCCGCTTGGCCGCACAGAATTCCATAAATCCAGAATACTCGAAATAATCCTTGTCATCTCCCGCCAGCGCGAGATAGCCTTCTTCGACAGTCCTAGAAGAATCGCACTGGGGGGAACGAACATGCGGCGATGCGACAAGCTCGTGGATGCGGGCCGGCGAGCCTTCTTCGCGCGAACGGCGGCGGTTGCCGCAGGAGCCGCGGCAACCGCGGCAATCCCGTCAGTCGCGGCACGCGCCGCCCCGTCTTTGGCGCTCGTCACCTATCCGTCCAGCAAGCTCGCCAACATCCGCGACCTGAAGGTCAACGAGCCGCAGGACATCGCCTATCCGGACGCGGACAGCCCGGGCGTGCTGCTGAAGCTGGGCAGCCGTGTCGAGGGCGGGGCCGGGCCGGACGGCGACATCGTCGCCTTCAGCACGCTGTGCCCCCACAAGGGATTTCCGCTGAACTATGGCCCCGGCGACAAGACGCTGAGCTGCCCGGGGCATTACAGCCGCTTCGATGTCGAGAAAGGCGGCCTGCAGATCTTCGGGCACGCCACGCAGAACCTGCCGCAGTTCCGTCTGGTCGTCGACCAGAACGGCGACATCCACGCGGTTGGCGTCGATGAGCTGATCTACGGCCGGCTCTCCAACGTGCTGACGGCATAGGAGGCGCACCATGGCCTACAAGCGCAACATCGACCGGCTGCCCATCCCGCCGAAGGACGCCCAGGTTCACAACGTCGTCTGCCACTACTGCATCGTTGGCTGCGGCTATCACGCCCTGTCCTGGCCGGTCGACCGCCAAGGCGGCATGCAGCCGGACCAGAATGCTTTCGGCCAGGACCTGAGCAAGCAGCAGCATCCAATGGCGACCGCCTGGTTCAGTCCGTCGATGTACAACGTCGTCAAGCAGAACGGACGGGACGTGCATCTCGTCGTCATGCCCGACCACGACTGCGTGGTGAACTCAGGCCTCGGCTCGACGCGCGGGGCGAAGATCGCGGAGTTGTCGTACTCGACTGTCACCGGCACGCAGGGCGAGCGTCTGACCGAACCGCTGGTGTGGCGCTACGGCGTGCTGACGCCGACGTCCTGGGACGATGCGGTTGCGCTTGTTGCCGAAGTGACGCGGCGGGTCGTGGAGACGCAGGGCGAGGACGGACTGATCGTCTCCGCCTATGACCATGGCGGCGCCGGCGGCGGCTACGAGAACACCTGGGCGACCGGCAAGCTCTACTTCCACAGCATGAAGATCAAGAACATCCGGATCCACAACCGCCCAGCCTACAACAGCGAAGTTCATGGCACGCGCGACATGGGCGTGGGCGAACTCAACAACTGCTACGAAGACGCCGAACTCGCCGACACGATCGTGGCGGTGGGATGCAACTCGCTGGAGACCCAGACCAACTATTTCCTGAACCACTGGATCCCGAACCTGCGCGGCGCCAGCGCCGACAAGAAGAAGGCGGAGTTCGGCAACGAGCCCATCGGACCGGCCAGGATCATCTTCGTCGATCCACGCCGGACGCCGACCATTGCCGCCTGCGAGGCGGAGGCGGGAGCCGACAACGTGCTGCATCTCGCCATCAATCCGGGCACCGACCTGGCATTGTTCAACGCGCTGTTCACCGAGATCGCCGCCAAGGGCTGGGTCGATCACGCCTTCATCGCGGCCAGCACCAGCGGCTACGACGATGCGGTCAAGGCGAATCAGACCACCATCGAGCAGGCCGCGCAGATCACCGGCCTCAAGCCCGACGACATCCGCAAGGCGGCCGAATGGATTGCCCAGCCGAAGCAGGGCGGGGCGCGGCGGCGAACGATGTTCGCCTACGAGAAGGGGCTGATCTGGGGCAACGACAACTACCGTACCAACCAGGCGCTGGTGAACATCGCGCTGGCAACCGGCAACGTCGGCCGCCCGGGCGGCGGCTGCGTCCGCATGGGCGGACACCAGGAAGGCTATGTCAGGCCCGACTATCCAGGCGGCAAGCCGGCGCCTTACATCGACCAGCTGCTGATTGGCGGCAAGGGCGGCGTCCACCACATCTGGGGCTGCGACCACTTCAAGACCACGCTGAACGCCACCGAGTTCAAGCGCGTCTACAAGCAGCGCACCGATCTGGTGAAGACTGCGATGGATTCCGTGCCCGCCGGCGACCGCGAGGCACAGATCAAGGCGATCATGGACGCCATTGGCCAGGGTGGGCTGTTCGTCGTGGACGCCGACATCGTGCCCGACCCAGATCGGCACCTGCGCGCATGTCATGCTGCCGGCCGCCACGTCAGGCGAGGCCAACCTGACCAGCATGAACGGCGAGCGCCGGATGCGCCTGACCGAGCGCTACATGGACCCCCCCGGCAGCGCTCTTGCCCGACAGCCTGATCGTCGCCAGGATCGCGCAGGCGCTGGAGCGCAGCTGGCGCGCCGCCGGGAAACCCGATGTTGCCGACAAGTTCAAGGGCTACGACTGGAAGACCGAGGAAGACGCGTTCATGGATGGCTACAACAAGAATGCGGACGGCGGCCAGTACGTGACCTATGAGCGGTTGCGGGCCATGGGGACCAACGGCTTCCAGGAGCCGGCCGTCGGCTACCAGGACGGCAAGATCGTCGGCACCAAGCGACTGTTCACCGACGGCAAATTCAAGACGCCGGACGGCAAGGCGAAGTTCGCGGCAGCCGCCTGGCGGGGCCTGGAGGCCCCGGGCAAGCAGGCGGAGAAGGACAAGTTCCGCTTCCTGATCAACAACGGCCGCTCCAACCAGGTATGGCAGTCGGTCTATCTCGATCAGCACAACGATTTCGTTTGGGATCGCTTCCCGTTCGCCTACATCCAGATGAACCCGGAGGATGTCGCCGAACTGAAGCTGAATCCGGGCGATCTGGTCGAGGTCTACAATGACAATGGCAGCACGCAGGCGATGGTCTGGCCGACGCCGAGCGCGCGCCGGAACCAGACCTTCATGCTGTTCGCCTACCCAACGGGAGCGGTCGGCAACGCAGTCAGCAAAGGCGTGAACGAGCTGGTGATCCCGAACTACAAGCAAACCTGGGGCAACATCCGCAAATTGGCCGATGCCCCACAGGTCACGCGGCACCTGTCATTCAAGACCGAGGAATACAAGACCGCGACCTGACCGCGTTCTCAGGTGCAGCAGCCGCTCGAGCAACAACTGGCCCCCGGCTTGCGTGCCTCGATCATGGCCGAGGCGACGCATTTCTCGATACCGCGACCCGGCGCCCAGGACGCGACTGTTTCTCGACTGTTCGGGTTGACCGCGATCTTCACGTCCACGAACCCGGCATCACGAAGCAAGGCTTCGGCACGTTCAGCGGAGATTGCCCCTGCGACGCAGCCGCAAAGCAGTGCCGGATCGGCGCGCAGATCCGTCGGGCAACGGGGCGATGTTGACCACGTCCGAGATCGCCACGCGCCCGTCCGGCTTCAGCACGCGGAACGCCTCGCGGAACACCTGCGCCTTATCGGGAACCAGGTTCACCACGCAGTTCGAGATGATCACGTCGGCCGTGTCATCCGCCACCGGCAGGTGTTCGAGCTCACCGAGGCGGAACTCCACATTGGCCGCGCCAACCTTCCCAGCATTCTCGCGCGCCTTGCGCAGCATCTCATGCGTCATATCGACACCGATGACACGTCCGGCGGGCCCGACCTGCCGCGCGGCCAGCAGGCAGTCGAAGCCGGCGCCGCTGCCAAGGTCCACCACGACCTCGCCGGGCCTGATCGCGGCGATGGCCTGAGGGTTGCCGCAGCCGAGGCCAAGATTTGCGCCATCCGGCACGGCGGCCAGTTCCTCGGCCGAGTAGCCCATCTCCCGCGCCTTGTCGGTGTCGCAGCAGGATGTCGTGGCCGGCGCGCAGCACGCAGCATCGGCGCGCGCGGCAATGTCGCCGTAGCGGGCGCGGACCATCTCCTTGATTTCGGTTGGTTCGATGAGCTTGTCCGACATCATTTGGATATCCCTTTTGTGGATTGCTCCGGGGCAGGCAGACCGGCGGGCAGGCGCCGGTTGCGGAGCGGCCGCAGCAGTTCTCGGTGAGATAGGCTAGCAGCGCATTCATGGTGGGATAGACGGCGGCGTAGATCAGCGACCTGCCGTTGCGGGTGAACGTGGCGAGGCCGGCGTTCTTCAATTCCTTCAGGTGGAACGCGAGTGTCGCCGAGGGCAGGCCGAGTTGCTCGCCGATGTGTCCTGCCGGCAAACCATCGACGCCGGCCTGCACAAGCAGGCGATAGATATCAAGACGGGACTCCTGGGCCAGAGCGGCCAACGCGGCCAGGGCGTCGATCTTCTCCATGATTTTGGAGATATGGAGAGCTTAGGGCAATGTCAAGCGGCGACAGAGGGCACCGGCGCAACGACGGCCCCGGGGCTGCTCTCGCGATCCGCTCATCCCTTGCCTGGGTTGCGCGACATGCTACCCGGACACCACCTTCGCCACCTCCGCCGGCGACTGCCGCACCAGCGCATCGTACCCGCGCAACAGCGTCTCGGTGATGCGCGCCGGCGTATAGCGATGCCCGGCGATCTCGCGCACCGGCGTCACCTCGGCCGCGGTGCCGGCCAGGAACACCTCGGTCGCACGGCCGATTTCGCCGAACTCGATCGGCCGCTCCACCACCTTCATCTGCTGCCGCCGCGCCAGACTCATCACCGAGCGCCGCGTGATGCCGTCCAGGAAGCAGTCCGGCGTCGGCGTATGCAGTTCGCCGTCCATGACGAAGAAGATGTTCGCACCCGTCGTCTCCGCCACGCGCCCGCGCCAGTCCAGCATCAGCGCGTCGGCGTACCCCTCCTGCTCCGCCGTGTGCTTCGACAGCGTGCCGATCATGTAGAGCCCGGTCGCCTTCGATGCGGTCGGCGCGGTCTCCGGCGAGGGCCGCTTCCACTCCGCCATCCCCATCCGGATGCCCGCCATCCGATCGTCGCCGAAATAGCTCGGCCACGGCCAGGCGGCGATCGCCAGGTGGATCTTCGTGTGCCTGCGCCGCCACCGCCAGCATCTCGGAGCCGCGCCAGGCGATCGGCCGCACATAGGCGTCGGTCAGCCCGTTCGCCGCCAGCACCTCGTTGCACGCCGCGTCGATCTGCTCGGCCGAGAACGGAATCTCGAACCCCAGGATGCGCGCCGAATTGATCAGCCGATCGGTGTGATCGCGCAGCCGGAAGATGTTGCCGGCATAGGCCCGTTCGCCTTCGAACACGGCGCTGGCATAGTGCAGCCCATGTGTCAGGACATGCAGCTTGGCGTCGCGCCAGGGGACCAGGGCGCCGTCCCACCAGATCCAGCCATCCCGATCGTCGAAAGGAACCAGCTCCATGGCGGCCATCCTCCGCAATATTGTTTCGTCAGACGAGCCGACCGTATAATGGTCGCACCGATAAGTCAATAATACTGACATAATTTGCGCCCGCTCCGAGGAATGCCTGCCATGCCCGAATCGAAGGTCGATCCAGCCGAGACCGACCTGCGCATGGCGCAGGACCTGCTGTTCTTCGCCTACCGCGACTTCACCAACGCCGCCGATGTGGCGCTGGCGGAACTCGGCCTTGGCCGCGCGCACCATCGCGCGCTGCACTTCATCGGCCGCAATCCCGGCATCACCGTGTCCGACCTGCTGGGCATCCTGCGCATCACCAAGCAGTCGCTCGCCCGCGTGCTGGGCGCGCTGATGGAGCAGGGCTATGTCGCGCAGTCGCCCGGCAGCACGGACCGCCGCCAGCGGCTGCTGACGCCTCACCGCGGCCGGCGTGGCGCTGGAGCGGCGGCTGTTCGAGCGCCAGCAGGAACGCCTGCGGCCGGCCTATCGCGAGGCCGGCCCCGCCGCGGTGGATGGCTTCCGCCGCGTGATGCGCGGCATCATGGACGACGCCGCGCGCGCCTATATCGATGCGCATCACGCGAGAGGGAGACTGATGGCGGAGGATGCCCACATCCTGGTGGTCGACGACGATGCCCGGCTGCGCGCGCTGCTGTCGCGCTACCTGGCGGGCGAGGGCTTCCGCGTCACCACCGCCGAGACCGCGACCGAGGCACGCGACAAGCTGCGCTTCATGCATCCCGACATGCTGGTGCTCGACGTGATGATGCCCGGCGAGAGCGGCCTGACGCTGACCGAATCGCTGCGCCGCGAGCAGGGCAGCGAGGTGCCGGTGCTGCTGCTCACCGCGCGCGGCGCGCCGGAGGATCGCATCGCCGGGTTCGAGGCGGGCGCCGACGACTATCTCGGCAAGCCGTTCGAGCCGCGCGAACTGGTGCTGCGCATCCGCGCGCTGCTGCGCCGCGCGCCGGCGCCGGCCGGAGACGCCGCAAGGGCCGGTGCGGCTCGGCGTGCTGCGCTTCGACGTCGAGCGCGGCGAACTGAGCGGACCGGATGGGGTCGTGCGGCTGACCGGCGGCGAGGCGGCGCTGCTGACCGCGCTGGCGCGCAAGCCGAACGAGGTGCTGTCGCGCGAGGAGATCGCCGCGGCCCTCGGCATGGACGAGGCCGGCGAGCGCGCCATCGACGTGCAGGTGACGCGGCTGCGCCGCAAGATCGAGACCGATCCGCGCGAGCCGCGCTTCCTGCACACGGTGCGCGGGCGCGGCTATGTGCTGAAGCCGGGCTTGTAGGAGGATGGTCGACACCGAGTGACCGGCGATGCTGCCACCTGACCTCCAGCCGACGCGGATCGTGAACCGCGGCATCCGCAAGGTGCTGCCGCGCTCGCTGCTCGGGCGCAGCCTGCTGATGATCCTGCTGCCGCTGGTGCTGCTGCAGGCCGTCGCGCTGCAGATCTTCTACGGCAGCCATCTCGATGTGGTTTCGCGCCGGCTGACGAGTGCGCGTGGCGGGCGAGATCGCCTATACGCTGGATCTGCTGAACCGCTATCCCGACGAAGCGGATCGCAGGCTGGATCCTGAGCGAGGCCGCCCGCGACTTCGATCTGGACATGACGATCGATGCCGGCGCCGTGCTGCCCGACGAGCGGGCGACCAACATCCTGGGCCCGATGGATGATGACCTCGCCAGCGCGCTGCGGACGCAGATCGGCATAGCCGTTCATCGCCGACTGGACCTCGGACAGCCAGAACGTGCTGATCAGCGTGCAGTTTCCGGACGGCGTGCTGCACGTCAACGTGCCGCGCAAGCGGCTGTATGCCGGCACGATCTATATCTTCGTGCTCTGGATCGTCGGCATGGCGATGCTGCTGTTCGGCATCGCCGCGCTGTTCATGCGCAACCAGGTGCGGGCGATCCGGCGCCTGGCGAGGGCAGCCGAGGCGTTCGGCATGGGGCGCGATATCGGGCCGATCAAGCCGGAAGGTGCCACCGAGGTGCGGCAGGCGGCGACGGCATTCAACCGGATGCAGGAGCGCGTGCGCCGCTTCCTGGTGCAGCGGACCGAGATGCTGGCCGGCGTCTCGCACGACCTGCGCACGCCGCTGACACGGCTGCGGCTGGCGCTGGCGATGATGCCGGCGCGCGACGACCTGCGGCAGGACGTCGCCGAGATGACCGCCGACGTCGAGGAGATGGAGCGGATGATCAGCGGCTACCTCGCCTTCGCGCGCGGCGAGGGCACCGAGCAGGCCGAACCGGTCAACCTGTCGGCGGTGCTGGAGGAGGTGGCCGCCGGCGCGCGCCGCTCCGGCGCGGAGGTGGCGGTGGACGCGCCGGAGGCACTGACGCTGTCGCTGCGCGCCAACGCGGTGCGGCGCGCCATCACCAACCTGGTGGACAATGCGCGGCGCCACGCGCACCGCGTCGCGCTGGCGGCGATGCCGCAGGGCCGCATGGTGTTCGTGACCGTGGACGACGACGGCCCCGGCATCCCGCCGGAACGGCGCGAGAGCGTGTTCCGTCCGTTCGAGAGCGACAGCAGCGGCGGCACCGGTCTCGGCCTCACCATCGCGCGCGACATCGTGCGCGCGCATGGCGGCGAGATCGTGCTGGAGGACAGCCCGCTGGGCGGGCTGCGGGCGCGGATCAGGCTGCCGGTCTAGCGGTCACACCGCCTCGTATTCGGCCGAGATCTCCTTGTTGGTGTAGTCCGTCAGCATCGACGTCGCGATGATGCCGATGATCGCGCAGAACAGGATGTAGAACGCGATCGGCCAGGCCGAACCGTAGGTGGCGAACAGCCACGTCGCGATGAACGGCGAAGGCCCGCCGGCGATGACCGAAGCAAGCTGGTAGCCGATCGAGGTGCCGCTGTAGCGCAGCCGCGGCGTGAAGCTCTCCGCGATCAACGCCGCCTCCGGGCCGTACTGCGTCATCACCGGCAGCAGCGAAATGGCGATGGCGCTGAAGACGATCCACGGCACCCCGCTGTTGAGCATGGCGATGTAGACGAAGCCGAACACGCCCATGAACACGCAGCCGATCATGAACATGTTCTTGCGGCCGACGTAATCCGACAGGTATCCGGCGCAGACCACCCACATGAAGCCCAGCACCGTCTGGCTGATCACGCCCAGCAGCACGAAGTCGCGCGAGTATCCCAGCACGCCGGTGGCGTAGGTGAAGATCCACGCGCCGACGATATAGCCAGGCGCCTGCTCCGGCATGCGCAGCAGCGCGGTCAGGATGATCTGCTTCGGCTGCCGCTTCAGCACCTCCAGCACCGGCACGCGCTCGGTGCGTTCCTCGTCGAGGATCTTCTGGAATACCGGCGTCTCCATGATGCCCAGTCGGATCCACAGCCCGACGACGACCATGATGGCGCTGAGGAAGAACGGGATGCGCCAGCCCCAGACGATGAACTGATCGCCGGATAACCAACTGAAGAACAGCACCGCGCAGTTCGCCAGGAACAATCCGGCGGGTGCGCCGAATTGCGGCCATGCCGAGAGGAAGCCGCGGTTCTTGTTGGTGCGCGCCCACTCCATTGCCAGCAGCACCGAGCCGCCCCATTCGCCGCCGACACCGATGCCCTGGATCAGGCGGATGAGCGTGAGCAGGACCGCGCCCCAGATGCCGATGCTGTTGTAGCCCGGCACGCAGCCGACCGCGACCGTGGCGATGCCTGTCACCAGCAGCGTGACGATCAGCGTCGCCTTGCGCCCGATGCGGTCGCCCCAGTGGCCGAAGATGAAGGCGCCGATCGGCCGGCCGACGAAGCCGATGAAGAACACGCTGAACGCCTCGAGCACGCCGACGATCGGGGTTGGACTTCGGGAAGAACAGCTTGCCGAACACCAGTGCGGTCACCGTGCCGTACAGCAGGAAGTCGTACCACTCGATCGTGGTGCCGACCGTGCTGGCAATCACGGCGCGACGCAGTTGTGCTTTGTGTTCTTCTTCGGACAAGCCCACTGGGCGTGACGGCTGCTGGCGCTGCGGTCATTCCTTTCCTCCCCAACAATGTGCGGACAATTCGACTTGTCCGTTCATTGGCCCTCGTCGGCGCTGCGCCGCAGGGCGTCTCCCTCGCTTCAGTCGGGACCGAAGCAAGACGCAGGGACTATACGGAAGCCATCTGTGCTCCGCCGCAATTGCGATAGCGTTATTCACGGACTATTGAAATTGATTATCGAATTGTCACTTGGCTTTTTCCGCGAGTGCCTTCACTTCATCCATCGCCTCGATGAAGCGCTGGTTGATCAGGGACAAGGCCTCCGCATTGGATTGCCGGATCAGGTCGCTCAGCTCTTTCATGTGCGCCACCGCGTGCTGATAGGCCTGCTTCAGCAACTCGGCCTGCTTCGCCGCCTTGGCCTGCGGCGCGTCGGTGGTGGCGAGCGCCCGCATCGCCTCGGTGAGTTCCGCCATGCTGCTCTGCACAATCTCCATGTGCCGCCGCGCGACCGCCTGCGCGCCTTCCAGCGCGACGCGATTGGCCGCCGACAGAGTTTCGAGGTTCTTGCGGTTGGCCGCCAGGAACATCTCCATGTCCGGCAGCGCGGGCAGCTTCATGTCGGCGAAGAACCTGGTGAAGTCCATGTTGGATTGCGGATTGTTTGCCATGGCTGGGTAACTCCTGGCCGGGCCGCGCAGGTTGCACGCGCGCGGCTTCCTGCGCAATCTGTCGCGATGATCACATCGCTCTCTTCGCATACCGGCGCCGAGGTCCGCGGCGTCGACCTGACGCAACCGATCGACGCCGAGCAGCGCGAACGGCTGAAGCGCGCGTTCGTGGAGCATTCGGTGCTGGTGTTCCGCGATCAGCATCTGTCGCCGCATCAGTTGCTCGACGCGGTGCGGTTGTTCGGCGAGGTGTTCCCGCAGCACAACACGCGCTTCGCGCTGCCGGAATGCCCGGAGATCCACTACATCTCGAATCAGGACTCTTATCCCGACGGCCGGCGCTACATTCCGGGCGAGGGCTATCACACCGACCACTCGAATGCGGCCGAGCCACCGAAGGCGACGGTGCTGCATGCGGTGCAGCTGCCGGACCACGGCGGCGACACGCAGTTCGTCAACATGTATCGCGCGTATGAGGATCTGCCGGCGGAGACGCGGCAGCGGATCGACGGGCTGCGCGCTGTTCATGTGTACCAGAGCCGTCACAGCGAACGGAAGCTGATGGCGCTGAGCGAGGCGGCGCGGCAGAACGGTGCCCGATGCGGTGGCGCATCCCCTGGTGCGCACGCATCCGGAGAGCGGGCGCAAGGCGATCTATCTCAATCCGATCCGCACCGAGGGTATCGTCGGGATGGCGGAAGACGAGGCGCTGTCATTGCTGGACGAACTGCTGACGCACGCGACGCAGCCACAGTACGAGTATCGCCATCGATGGCATCCGGGCGACATGGTGATGTGGGACAATCGCTGCCTGCTGCACAAGGCGAACGGCGATTACGACATGAGCCAGGTGCGGTATCTGTATCGGGTCATGCTGAAGGGGGATGTGCCGGCGTAGAGACCGGGGTTCCGATTTGACCGCCATCTACATCGATGCCGATGCCTGCCCGGTACGCGAGGAAACCTACCGCGTCGCGACCCGCCTCAATCTGCCGGTCTTCGTCGTCTCCAACGGATCGCGGCCCGATCCGCCCGCCGGGTCTTCCCAATGTCAGCATGGTCATCGTCGAGGCCACGCCGGATGCCGCGGATGACTGGATCGCCGAGCGTATCACCGCCGCCGATGTCTGTGTCACCGCCGACATCCCGCTGGCCGCGCGATGTCTCGGCAAGGCGGCGCGGGCAGTCTCGCCGACCGGGCGGCAATGGACGCAGGACAATATCGGCAATGCGTTGGCCGGCCGCGAGGTTGCGCAGCACATGCGCGAGATCGGCTTGCAGACCGGCGGTCCGGCGGCCCTGACGCGCGCCGACCGATCGAGGTTCCTCAGCGCGCTGGACGCCGCGGTGCAGGCAGCCCTGCGGGTCAGGCAGCCATGAACATCTCATCCAGCTTCGCATCCCACAGCCGGATCCCGCCGGTGATGCCGGCCTCGTTGGACACGATCCGCACGTTCTTGGGCAGATCCCCACTGCAGCATGCCGCGAATTGCCGCCGCCGATATACAGCGACATCGCAGTCGGTCAGGGTCTCGATGAAGCCGATCGCTGTGCGGACACGCCGGTTCCAGCGCTTGCGCCCCACCGCATGCAGCGCAGCGTTGCCGATATACTTGTCGTAGGTCTTGCGGCCGCGCACCGGATGCTGCGACAGCTCGAGATGCGGGGCGGGCCTGCCGTCCTCGAACAGCGCGAAGCCCATGCCGGTGCCCAGGGTGATGACGCACTCCACCCCCTGTCCTGCGATGACGCCCGAGGCCCTGCACGGTGGCGTCGTTCGCCATCCGCGCCGGCGCGCCCAGCCGTTCGGCCAGTGTCGCGGCAAGCGGGAAATCGTGCCAGGCCGTCGTTGTCCGAGGTTGGGCGCGGTCAGTACACGGCCGTTGCGCACCACGCCGGGGAAGCCGATCGAGATGCGCGCGAACCGGCCGAGCGGCTCGGCAAGCCCGACCAGCGCGTCGACGACCTTGGCCGGGGGGGCCGGATGCGGCGTGTCGACGCGGCTCGGGCCGGCCGTCATTGTGCCCTCGGGACTGAGGATGCCGGCCTTGAGATGCGTGCCACCGACATCGATGGCTAGCGTCATTGGTCCAGCCGGCCGGTCCGACTTGGCGACTTGCTCCATTGGCCTTGCTCCTCGCGACTCGATAGATACGGCCTTGCGGACGTGATCTGACAGGTGACACAGGCCGATGTCGAGACGGAAGCTGGCGGGCCGTGTCGAGAGGCGGCCCGCTAGAGCTGCCGCGCCAGGCGGCGGCCGAGCAGCCAGCCGGGGACGGCGGACACCGGCGCGCCGGGCAGCATCAGCAGCCAGCCGAGTGGCTGGCCGTTGACGATGAGGTCCATGCCGATGCCCAGCATCATGCCGCCGACCAGGCAGCCCATGACGCCGGAGGCGATGCCGAGCCAGACGATGTCGCCGCGATTGACCATGCGCGGCGGTGCTACGGGGCGGCGCGAGGTTTGACAAGGCACGGGGCCGGCCCCTAGAAGCGGCGGCCTTACTGCCGGGAACGTGGACAGGCCTTCGGGGCCTGCGCCCGCCGCGCGCTCGCGTGGCCTACCGGTGCAACAAGAGCCAGACGAAAGGGCAACGCGCAGCATGACCAAGCGCGCCGAGAGCAAGTACAAGATCAACCGCCGCCTGGGGGTGAACCTCTGGGGGCGGCCCAAGTCGCCGATCAACAAGCGCGAATACGGCCCCGGCCAGCACGGCCAGCGCCGCAAGAAGGCCACCGACTTCGGCACCCAGTTGATGGCGAAGCAGAAGCTGCGGGGCTATTACGGCAACATCAGCGAGAAGCAGTTCCGCCGCTACTACCAGGAGGCGGTGCGGGTGCGCGGCGACTCATCGCAGTTGCTGATCGAGCTGCTGGAGCGCCGGCTGGACGCCGTGGTGTATCGCATGAAGTTCGCGATCACGCCGTTCGCCGCGCGGCAGTTCATCTCGCACGGCCACGTGCAGGTGAACGGACGGCGGGTGAACATCCCGTCGTACCGCGTGAAGGACGGCGACACGATCGAGGTGAAGGAGCGGTCGAAGCAGCTCGCGATGGTGCTGGACGCGTCGCAGAGCACCGAGCGGGATGTGCCCGGAGTATCTCGAGGTCGATCACCGGGCGATGAAGGGACGCTTCGCGCGGGCGCCGAAGCTGACCGACGTGCCGTATCCGGTGCAGATGGAGCCGAACCTGGTGGTCGAGTACTACTCGCGGTAAAGCCTCAGAATCCGTCGCGGATCACGTCGCGCGCGAAGTACGACAGGATCAGATCCGCGCCCGCGCGCTTGAATGCGCCGAGCGTCTCGCGCACGACCACCTGCTCGTTCAGCGCGCCCGCGGCGGCGGCGAACTTGATCATCGCGTATTCGCCGCTCACCTGGTACACCGCGATCGGCAGCAGCGTGCGTTCGCGCAGCCGCGCCAGCACGTCGAGATACGCCAGACCCGGCTTCACCATCAGCATGTCGGCGCCCTCGGCCTCGTCCTGCAACGACTCGCGCAGCGCCTCGCGGCCGTTCATCGGATCCATCTGATAGGTCTTGCGATCGCCCTTCAGCTCGCAGCCCGCCGCGACGCGGAACGGGCCGTAGAACGCGGAGGCGAACTTGGTCGAATAGGCCATGATCGGCGTATCGGGATGCCCCGCCGTATCCAGCGCGTGGCGGATCGCCGCGACCTGGCCGTCCATCATCGCCGAGGGCGCGACCATGTCGGCGCCCGCATCGGCCGCCACCACGGCCTGGCGCGCCAGGTTCTCGATGGTGACGTCGTTCGCCACGTGGTCGTGCTCGATCACGCCGCAATGGCCGTGGTCGGTGTATTCGCAGAAGCAGATGTCGGGGATGACCACCAGTTCCGGCGCCGCCCGCTTGGCCCGCCGCACCATGCGCGCAACGAGGCCGTCGCGGTTCCAGGCGTCGCTGCCGGACGCATCCTTGTGGTGCGAGATGCCGAACAGCATCAGCGCCTTCACCCCGTCGCGCGCCAGGCCCTCGACCACGTGCTCCAGCTTGCGCTCCGGGATGCGCGACACCCCGGGCATCTCGGCGATCGGCAGGGGATCGTCGATGCCTTCCTCGATGAAGATCGGCTGGATCAGGTCGTTGGCGGTGACGGCGGTCTCGCGCACCAGGCCGCGCAGTGCTTCGGACTGGCGCAGCCGGCGCAGACGGGTGGCGGGGAACGGGGGGGCCATGGCTGCCTCACTGGGTGGCTGGTGCTGATGTATGCCGCCATGCCCCGAGAGGCCAGAGGCAAATTGCGCCGAGTGGTCCACCCCTGCTCGACCGGGCATCGCGCCTCCGCTTATGCTGCGCCGGGTCAATCGAGAGGAGACGGACACGATGGCGTTCTACGAACTCCGCCAGTATTTCGTGCGACCCGGCAAGATGAACGAGTGGGTGAATATCATGGAGGAGGAGATCATCCCCTTCCAGGTCTCCAAGGGCATGGTGATCTGCGGCAGCTTCCGTGGCGAGACCGACGAGTCCTGCTACATCTGGCTGCGCCGCTTCAACAGCGAGGCGGAGCGCGAGGCGCAGTACAAGGCGGTCTACGAGACCGACCATTGGAAGACCAAGATCGCCCCGCGGATTCCGGAGATCCTGGACCGCGAGAAGATGCATATCCAGCGCATCGTGCCGACGCCGAAGTCGACGATGCAGTAGGCACGGTCAGGCCGCGCGTCGTATCTCGCACAGATAGGCGCGATGCGACGCCGTGCCGCTGACAGGATCCAGCGCCGCGGCGCCGATGATCAGGTTGAGGTTGGCGCCGTCGGGTCCGAACGGGTCATATCCCGGGGCGCCGATCGCCTCACAGGCCTGCCACCAGCCATGCTCGCCGATCACCACGCGGGGATCGAGGCTGTCGTTGAATTTGGCGCGGGCTCGCACGCTGCCTTCCGGTGTCTCGATCGCCACCCAGTCGCCGTTGGCGATGCCGCGCGTCGCGGCAGCCGCGGGATGCAGATCCACCTCCGGATGCAGGGCGCGCCGGCGCAGGCTGGGCAACGCGCGATGCTGGGTCTGGCAGAACAGCGTCGGCTTCGCGCAGGTCAGCACCAGCGGGAAGCGCACGGCCAGATCAGGTCGCGCCGTGGGACCGATCTGCGGCTCGGCGAAATCCGGCAAGGGCGCGTAGCCATGATCGAGGAAGGTCTGCGAATAGAGTTCGACCCTGCGCGACGGCGTGGCGAAGCCGCGCGGCTTGCCGTTCGCGTCCTGCTCCGCATGCTTCGCGTAGCGCGTTTGCAGCGGCACGCGCAGGCCACTCGGGGCGGCGCGCAACTGCTCCAGTGTGATGCCGAGAGGTGCCAGTTGGTGGCGGTAGGAGGCTTCGATATCGCCGTCCCAGAACTGCGCGCCAAGGCCGAGACGGGCGGCGAGGTCGAACACGATGTCGGTGTCCGGGCGTGCCTCGCCGAGTGGCGGAACGACGGCCGGGCGGAACTGGGCGTGCGACTGCGCCTCGGGGCTGACGTCGAACCCGATCCGCAGCGCCTCCCGCTCGAAGCATGACGCGACGGGCAGCACCACGTCGGCGAGTTCGGCCGTCGGAGTCATGAACAGATCGCAGTGCGCATAGAACTCCAGGGCCGCGAGCGCCTTGCGCCCATGGCCGCCATCGACATGCGCCAGCAGCATGTTGGAGCCGAAGCCGATCAGGCCGCGGATCGGATACGGCTTCTCCTCCAGAATCGCGCGATAGAGTTCGCGGGTGGTGACGTTGCCGGACTGCGCCGGTCCGAGCGGACGGTCGCCGAGGCCCAGCGTCGGCGCCTTGCGCTTCGCGGCGGGGAGGTCCTCGCCGGTGACCGACCCGGCGGGCGGCACCGGAAACAGCACGTTGCCGCCGGGGGCGTCGAAGCAGCCGGTCAGCGCGTAGAGCAGCGACATGGCGCGCGCCGTCTGCGTCGCGTTGGCGTGCTGCTCGTGGCCGCTCCAGGCGTAGTAGGAAACCGGGCGGGCGTCCCAGATCAGGCGCGCGGCCTGCTCGACCTGAGCACCTGGGATCCAGCAGATCGCCTCGACCTGCTCGGGCGGATAGTTCCGACACAACCGCGCATAGAGTTCGAAGGCGGGATGGCAGATCACTTCGCCGTCGCGCGTGGCGATGCGGTATTCGCCCTCGAGCGCGACGCCGGCGCAGTTGCCGTCGTATGGCACCGGCCGGTTCTGGGCGGTGTCCCAGGCGATGTGGCGGGTCGTCTCGCCGTCCGGCGTCAGGTCGCGTTCGGTCAGCATGCGGCCGTTGTCGGCACGCACCAGCATCGGACCGTTGCTCCAGGTGCGGATGAACTCACGGTCGTACCAGCCGCGCTGGATCATCAGATTGGCGATGCCGAGGGCAAGCGCGCCATCGGTGCCGGGCCGCACCCGCAGCCAGAGATCGGCCTTGTTGCCGAGACCGACATGCCGCGGATCGACCACGATCAGCCGCATGCCGCGCTTCAGCGCCTCGACGATGGCGGTGGCGTGCGAGAGGCGCGAGAAGCTCGGATTGTAGCCCCACAGGATGAGACAGCCGGTGTTGGCGATGTCCGGCATGGCGCCGCCCGCGCCGGTGGCGACGCTCGCAACGCCATAGGTGTAGCGGGTCGCACCGGCGCGCCCCCAACCGCAGACGTCCAGACTGCTGACCACATTCGGCGTGCCGATAGGCGTTCATCAGGCGCCGGACGTAGGACGTCGAATCGCTGATCGCGGTGGTGGACGGGCGAGGACAGGCTGAAGCAGACCGCTTCCGGCCCTTGCTGTGCCGCGATCCGTTGCATCGCCGCGGCGGTCAGGTCGAGCGCCTCGTCCCAGGAGATGCGCTGCCAGCCAGGATCTGGGTCGCCTTTCGGACGGGTGCGCCGCAGCGGGTGCGTCAGCCGTTCCCCGTGATAGACGAGTTCAGGCGCCGCGCGACCCTTGGCGCAGAGTGCCTGGCCGGTCGGATGCGCGGGATCGGGTTCCAGCCGGGTGAAGCGGCCGTCCTCGACCACTGCGATCGAGCCGCATCGGGCAGTGCACAGCGCACAATAGCCGTGGATACGCTGCTGGCTGGCAACATCGGACATGGCCGGCGGGCTCCTGATCGTCGCGCACGATGTCGCCCAGCCTACACGAAACCAGGCCGTGGGCCGCTATTTCGGGGGCAGTGCCTCAAGTGTGATCCCGGCGCCCGCGACGCGCCCGTGGTGCTGCCGCAGGTTGTCGATCGCCGTCCAAAGGTCGCCCAGGTAAGCATCCGCGGGCTCGGAATTGCTGGCCCGTGGGTGGTCGAACAGCGGGTCCGACGCTGCGACGGCGATGATCATATCAGTGCCGTACGGCGGCCCGATCAGCCACGACGGATTCGCCAGATTGACCGTCTCGCCGGGCGCGTAGCTCTTCGGCCGATCAGCCGCGATGCCGATCTTCGGATCCGCAAGCTGCGGATAGAGGTGCTGCACCGTGCCGTCGTGCACCACGTAGTCCACGCGCAGCCAACCGGGAAAATCCGGCATGACGACCCGCACGCGAACCGGTTCGCCATCCGTGAGGCTTGTCTTGTCGTCGGCCATCTGCAGCCCGAGCCGAGGCGCATCGCGTCGCACCGAAGGCAGGCGTGGCCAAGTGAAGCGCGTCGAGCGCCGGGCAGAAGACCGGGGCCACGCCTGTGACACGCCAGTCCATCTGGTCGGGCGGCACCAGCGCCGCCAGACCCTGCCGCAGTCCCTCGATCGACCGATCGCTGGCCAGGCCGTTCAGCTTCACCGCGCCGCCGTCGGCAACGTCGCCCGCCAGCACCGCGCAGCTTCGGCTGTTCGCCCATTGCGCGATCCGACGGCGCAGCGCATCGAGTCCCGCCAAAGCGAGCTGCTGCGTATCCGGCTGCATCGTCGGCGCGACCGTCTGCGCCGGATTTGGCTGATTGGTTTCGCTGTGGGTGGCGCCGGGGTCGGGCTGCTGGGCGTCGGGCGAGCCGGCGCCGGCGGCGCCGTAGCGATGACCGGAGCGGGCGGGCGCGACAGGAACCACCAGGCCCCGCCGCCCGTCAACCCGAGCAGCGCCACCGCGGCGGCGGCGATCGGCACGGTGGAGCGACGGGGCGGCGGCTCCACCGGCACGACGCGCGGTGGCGGGGCCTGCTCGACCGGGCGAGGCGGAGGTGCCGGCGGCGGCGTGAACATGGTCTGTTCATCGACGTCCGCAGCAGGCTCCGCCTGCTGCGTCACGGCGGCACGAATTGCTTCGGCGAAAGCCTTGGCCGACGCGAAGCGATCCTGCGGCCGCTTCGCCATCGCGCGGCGCACCACGGCATCGAACGACGGCGGGGCGGTCACCGAAAGCTGCGACGGCGCCGGCGGCTCGGTGTTCAGCGCCTTGTGCATGATCGCCGACATGCCGCCCTCGAACGGCCGCTCGCCGGTCAGCAACTGGTAGAGCAGCACGCCCGACGAATAGATGTCGCTGCGCGCATCCACCACCTGGCCCATGAACTGCTCGGGCGACATGTAGGCCGGCGTGCCCAGCAGGGTGCCGGCCTGCGTCATCGAACTGCTCTCGATGCGGGCGATGCCGAAATCGGCGATCTTCGCCTGGCCCGAACTCGTCAGCATCACATTGGCCGGCTTGATGTCGCGATGCACCACGCCGCGCTCGTGGCTGAACTGGAGTCCCGCGAGCAGGTCCTCCATGACGCGGACCGCATCGGCCAGCGCGAAGCGCTCCTGCTTGTCGAGCAGGGTCTTGAGCGGCGGGCCGTCGACGAACTCCATCACGATGTAGGCGAGGTCGTTGGTCTCGCCGTAGTCGAACACGCCCACGATGTTGGGATGCGTCAGCCGTCCGGCGGCCTGCGCCTCGCGACGGAAGCGGGCCAGCGCCTCCTCGGTCTCGGGGTCGGCACCGTCCGGCAGCCTGACGGTCTTGATGGCCACGCGGCGGGCGATGATCGGATCCCAGCCCTCGTAGACCGTACCCATGGCGCCGCGGCCAAGCGGCCGCTTGATCTCGTACTTGCCAAGGGTCTCGATCGTTTCCATGGCGGGATTATAGTCCGGCGAGCCGTGGCGATGGAACGCGGACATCGGCCCGCACGGGAGCGCGTTCGCCGCCCTCGCCGATCACCGCGAAGGGCGCCCAGAAGAACGGATGCGCGATGACCGCGGGCAGACCCTTCCCGGCATCCGCCAGCATCGCGAGCTGCGCGTCGCGCAGCGCGCCGGCGACGCCGAGGGCTGGGTTATCGTGCATTCGCCGCAGCGTGTCCGCCACCAGGAACGCCGCCACCTGGTCGTTCACCGACCAGTGCGTCACCTCGAGCGATCGCGCGCCGGCATAGAAGAATGCACGCGCCAGGCCCGAGAGGCTTTCGCCGGCCGTCGTCCCGCCCGGCCCTCCCGAGTTGCAGGCCGACAGCACCACGAGATCGGCGTCCAGATCCATTCCGACCACCTCGGACGCGGTCAGCAGCGCGCCCGAGGCGCTGGTCGCGCCGGCCGGCGCCGATGTGACGATGGCCGGCTCACTCTGGCAGCGCAGCTCCGCCGGAAGCAGCGCGTGCGTGGAGAATTGCAGGATGCGATAGTCCTTCAGCTTCGCCTTCAGCACCGCCTGCGCGGTAAAGGCCGGACCCAGCAGCTCGTCGGAGGCACTGGCGCCGAGCAGTGCGCGCGCCGCATCGAGCTCCTTGCGGGCATAGGGCAGCGGCGGCAGGCTGGCGAGCAGTCTGGCGCTGTCGCGGCAGCCCGGCCCGGAGAACGTATTCTCCGCCTGCGCCAGCGTTACCGGCCGGAAGTCGCCGAAGCCGAACCAGGGATGTGTCGCGCGCGATCCCGACGCGATCTTGCGCAGCGAGACAAAGTTCGACGGCGCCGGCACGTGTGCCAAGGTAAACCTGCGCACCAGCCACGGCGCGTCGGCGAGTTCATCGGGTTGCGCCGGCCCGGTCAGCAGCACTTCGAACGGCAAGGACAGCAGATGGGCCGGTAGGCGCCACGACCAGCGACTTCGCCCCGTCGAGCGAGCTCGCGACGCCACCGATGGTGAGTTGGTACAGCTTCTGCGCATCGGCGATATCGAAGGTCGGCAGACCGCTCGAAGTCAGCTCGATGCCGGCCCGCACACGGCGCACCAGCTCCGCGACCTGATCGAGGCCGGCACCGATCCTGGACACTGTCGATGGCGCCATTGCGCAGCAGGAACACCCAGCCGTCCTCTCTGCTGAGCGCGATCGCGGCGAACGCCTCGTCGGGATGCAGCGCGGCGAACACGTCGCTTGCCGGCACCACCTGCTGGACGAGCTGACCGTAGTTGGGCGACGCCGCCTGCAAGGCTGCATCGGCGTCGGCCAACACCGCCTGCGCGTCGCTGATCTGCTTGTCGAGATCGGCGACTGCCGGGGTTGGGTGCCGCGGCCGCGCCCTGTCGCTGCGCCTCGGCGAGTTCGTCGCGCCTGCGGTACAGGTCGGACAGGTTGGCGGATGCGTCCTGCCGGCGCCGGATTGCCTCTGCCACCTTGGGGTCGCGGGAATTCTCCGACAGTCGCGCCGTGGCCTGGGCGATCTGCTGGCTGGTGATGCCGCCCTGCGCGAGCTGCGCGGCGGTGAACATCTCGGCCAGCAGCGCCTGACGCTGGCTCGTCTGCCGCTCCGCGGCGGCGGCATAGATGTCGAGACACGCGGCCATCAGCGCCGGCGTGGTGCCGGCCTTCAGCGTCGTCAGCGACTGCACCGCGTTGTGACAGATCGGCAACGCAGAGGTCGCCCCTGCCGGCCTTCAGCAACTGGCGCGCGCGCAGCAGATACGTGTCGGCCAGCGGCTTCGAGCCAGGCAGCGACCGGTCGAACGCCGCGGTCGATTGCAGCAGGTCGTTCAGCGCCTGATCGTCCAGCCCCTGCGCCGCGGCCATCACCGCACTGGTGCGGAACAGCCGCGCATTGACGATGGGCCGCGACAGGCCGTTGCCGCGCGCGAGGTCGTTTGCCGACGTCAGCGCCGCCTGCGCCTCGGCGTCCTGACCCATGATGCGCAGCACCACGGAGCGATTGCGCCGTACCTCGATCAGGCCGAGCAGCGCTGCCTGCGCGCGCGGATCGGTGAGCAGTTCCTGGCTGGGCATCAGGTCCGCCAGACTGATCTGTCCGGCGCGGGCGAAGCTGCTGGCGGCGCTGGGCCTTGGCTTCGCCGTCAGCGCATCCGCCGGCACCAAGGCGGCGTAGGCGGCATCGGCCTGGGTCAGCAGGGTCAATGCCTGATGCGAGCTGGCCCTGGTTCATCGCGTCGAGGCCGCGATAGTGGAACAGCCGCGCCTGCGCGGCGGGATCGGCCGATTTCGGCGCCAGCCTGACGGCATCCGCGAACAAGGCATCGGCCTCTGCGTAGCGGCCCTCGTTGGAAAGCTGAAGCGCGAGAGACATCAGCGCCGTCGCGGTGTTGGGGTTGTCGCTGCCGAGTGCCTTCTGTTGCAGGGCGAGCGCGGCACGAAAGGCGCTCTCCGCCGCGGCCGGATTGTCCGCCAGGTTGGCGCGCGTGCCGGCCGCCATCAGCGCGTCGAACTGGCCGATGTCGCCGGAGCTGAACGCCTTGGCGGCGAGCCGGCTCGCCAGCAGTGCATCGGCGCCGGAGGTCGGAGCCACGGCATCGGCGCGCTCGACGCCAGCCAGCACGCCGATGGAGCGTTGCATGACCTGCGCCGCCGGCAGCACGCCGTCGCAATACCAGATGGTGTCGTTCACCAGCGCCACCATGGCGACATGCGCCCAGCCGCCGACCCGCTGCGTGCATTGCATCAGTTCGGCGGGATCGCCGCCAAGGATCGTGGTGGCGACCGGCGCGTCGCAGCGGTAACGAATGTCGATGCCGCTGCGCCACGGGCTTGCGGCGGCGAGCTGCGCAAGCTGGGCGGCGCTGCCTGGCCCGCCCGAGCGGACGCGCGCGCTCGGCTGCTGCCACGTGCCGCAGAACACATCGGCGCCCGCCGCGGCGCCCTGCCCGGACCCGGCCTGCTGCGTGCAGTCCTCGCCCACCGAGTTCTTGCCGATCGACAATTGCGCCGCCGGCCTCGCCCCATCGGCCTGCGCACCGTGCACGTACGCGTCGGGTGGCGGTGTCGCGCACCCGAACGGCAGCAGCGTTGCGAGCAACGCGAGCAGGCGGAAGGCGGTGGCAAGCATGATCAGTAGTCCTGATCGGACACGATAGGCAGCAGCAGGTCGCCCTCTTCGTTGGAGTTGGATGCCGCGCCGAAATAGATGTTGTTCAGCGGATTTGCCACCGGCACGGCCTCCCCTGCCACCAGCAGGCAGTTCACCGAGCTGATCGGGCATTGATTGAAGCGGAAGTTGGCGTTGGGGCCTGGCTGAATGCCGGCCACGCCCGCCGCGCCGGGACCGGGCACCCCGAGGACCGTTCCGGTCAGGTCGGTGCCGCCGAACTGGCCGCGGAGCACGTCGAGGTTCTTGACGTTCATCTGCCCGATGGACGTTCCTGATCCCAGCGCGAGGATGAACCAGGTGTCCGGTCCCTGTAGTCCGGCGAGAGGGATCGAAGGTGACGTCGGCGTTGCCGGTGGCGTTGATGCGCAGGACGCTGGGACCACCGCCGAAGCCCAGCACGAAGCTGGTGCCCTGCTGGATGAAGCCTTTCGCTGTCGTCAGGAAGGCGCCGTTGCGTGGTCGTCGCTGGCGTGTTCCCGGGAAGGGCTGGGAAGTGACCCGGCGGGCGCGCGGTGCCGCCCGTGGTGATCACTGCCCGATCGGCGAGCGTCAACGTATTGGCACCTGTATCGACGATGATGGTTGGCGCGGCAAGCTGAGCTCTGATCGTCAGGTCGGCGCCATCGTCTAGCGTGAGCGTGCCGCCACTGCTGAAGCCGGCGATCTGCGCCACCTTGTTGCTCGCCCCGTTGCCGGTCAGCGAGGCATCCCCGGCGGTGCTGCCGGTCAGCCGATCGGTGACCAGCGCACCGGTCTCGGCGATGGCGGCGGCGGTGACGTCGAGTGTATTGCCCGTGACCACGCCGCTCTGAGCCACGGTTATTGTCCTGGTATCGACGAGTGTCACGTTCGAGCCGCCGCTGACATGGCCGGTGATGGCGAGGTCGGCAGCATCGTCGAGCGTGAACCCCGATGCAGTGAAGTTGCTTACCGTGCTGATCTGATTGTTGCCGCTGGACAGATCGGCAGCACCCGTCGCGCTGCCGGAAAGCGTGCCGGAAATCAGGCTGCCACCCACCGCGATCGTGCCGGCGTTGGCGACAAGGTTCGTGGTACCTGCGCCGCCGTCGCTCATTGATCCAGGTATGTCGAGCGTCGCCGCGGTCAGCCCGACGGCGATCGCGTTGACGCCGGAGGGCGGGGCGATCGTGCCGCTCACCAGCAGCGCGCCGGCATCGACGATGGTCGCGCTTCCGCCCACGATCAATGGGCCGGCGACGACCAGGCCCGCGCCGTCATCGAGCGTGAAGCCGGAGGCCTCGAAGCTGCCCAGCGTGGCGATCCGATTGCCTGTGCCGATCAGACTTGCCGTCTGCAACGCGGCACCCTTGGTGGCACTGCCGGTCAGCGTGCCGGCGATGAGGGTGCCGGTTTCGCCGATGGTGCCGGCATTCGCGACGAGGCTGGTCGTGCCCGCACCGCCGTCGCTCAGCAATCCGGGAATGCCGATCGTCGCCGCAGTCACGCCGAGGGCGATCGCCGAGGTGCCTGGGGGTGGCGCTATCGTGCCGCTCACCAGCAGTGCCCCCGTATCCACAATCGTAGTGCTGATTCCGGTGGTGAGCGGACCGGTCAGGGTCAGGTCGGTTGTGTTGTCGAGCGTGAAGCGCGACGCGGTGAAGCCGGCCAGCGTGCCGATCGCATTGGCCCCGATCAGGCTCACCGGTTGCGGCGCGCCGCCAAGCGCGGCGCTGCCGCTCAGCGTTCCCGCAATCAGGTCGCCGGTCTCGCCGATCGTGCCGGCGTTGGCGATCAGGTTCGTGTTGCCGGCGCCGCCGTCGCTCACCAGGCCGGAAATGTCGATCGCCGCCGCGGCCAGTCCGACCGCGATCGCCGGCGTACCGGCAGGCGGCGCTATCGTGCCGCTCACAAGCAACGCGCCCGTATCCACAATCGTAGCGCTGCCAGATGCGGTGAGCGGGCCGGTCACGGTCAGGTCGATTGCGTTGTCGAGCGTGAAGTCCGCCGCGGTGAAGCCGCCCAACGCGCGGATCGAATTGGCGCCGATCAGATTGACCGCCTGCGGCGCGCTGCCGCTCTGTGGCACTGCCGCTCAGTGTTCCGGCAATCAGGGTGCCGGTCTCGCTGATCGTGCCGGCGTTGGCGATCAGGCTCGTGGTACCGGCGCCGCCGTCGCTCACCAGACCGGGAATGGCAATGCTTGCCGCGGTCAGGCTGACCGCGCTGGTGGCGATCAGGCTGTTCGACACGGTCAACGTGTCGCCGGTGCTGATCGTGATGCTGCTCGCCGTCAGCGTGTTGCCGATGGTCAGCGGAGTCGTGTTCGACAGCGCGAAGCTGCCGGTCGCGTTGAACGCACCGATGGTGCCGATGGCGTTGGAGCCGGACATCAGGATGGCGTCGCCCGCCACGCCGTTGCCGCTGGTCAGCGTTCCCGCGTTCAGCATGCCGCCGCTGGTTTGGGTGATGCCGCCTGAGGTCGTGGTGCTGAGGTCGATCGTCGCCGCCGTCAGCCTGGCGGCGCCGAGGTTGATCCCGCCGTCGGCCTGCAAGGTGATCGAGCCCGTCGCGGCATCCGTTGTCAGATCGCCGTTCAGCACCAGCCTGCCACCCGATCCCGTGTTGGTTCCGGCCTGCATGACGATGCTGCCGATGCCGGACGCGGTTATCGATGATCCGATTTTGATGTCACCGGTCTGGGTCTGGAGCGTGAAGCTCTTGTCGACGCCGAGGGTCAGCGGCGCGCCGGCATTCAGCGTGATGGTCTTGACCGCCTGCAACAGGATGTTTGCATCGAGCGAGTTGAGCTCGAAGTCGGTCACCGTGTCGGTGCCGCCCGGATAGTCGCCGTAGACGATCTGCTTGTTGGCACCAAGCGTTCCATCCAGGCTGCCACTGGCCGTGCCGCTGTGCACGATCGTGAGGTTGTCCGGATCGAGCAGCAACGTCCCGGTCATTCCGTTCGGTGCCGACAGATCGACATCGCCTGTCAGCGACAGATGCGCGCCCGATACTTCGGCGAACCCGCCATCGCCACTGTTCTTGCCGCCCTTGGCACTGATCGTGCCCGTCATGCGCGTGGTGTCTTGCGAGAGTATGGCGACATGTCCGCCGGCGCCATTCGTCGCGGCGTCAGCCGCGATCGTTGCACCCTGCTGCACCGTGACATTCGTCGCCGTCAGCGCCGATTTGACGCCGGGGCCGCCCTTGGCCCGCGCCAGCGTCGTGCCGATCGCCACCACCCCACCGCCGGTCTGGCCAGACGCATTGATCCTCGCAGTCGCGGCGACGGTCACGTTGCCGTTCGACACCACCTCGATCGCGCCGCCCTTGGTGCCGGGCGCATTGCCGGGCGCGGACAACTGCCCCTCGACCATGATCGACCCGCCGATCCCGTTCAGCGCGATCGTGCCGGTCTGATCGCCCATCGTCGCGGCACGGATCTTCCCGCCGGCCTGCACCAGGTTCTGCACGATCCCGTCGGCCGCCCGCGCGGTGAGTTGCACCGTCCCGCCGTCGGCCACGATGGTGCCCGTGTTGGTCACCAGTGCCGTCACCGGCTTGCCGTCCGCACCCTTCGGCGCCTGCGTCACCTGATCGCTCACGTCGAGCGACAGCAGACCATCGCCATACAGATCGAGCGTCGCGGTCGTCGCACCGGCCAGCACCACGTGGCCCAGCCGCGCGGTGATGACGCCGGAGTTCGCCACCTGCGGCGCGACCAGTGCCGCCAGCCCCGCCTGCTTCACCGTGATCGTGCCGGCGTTGCTGATTTTGGCACCGGGCCTGCCGGGCTGATCGAACTTCATGACGCCGGCCATGAAGTTCTGGTTGGTGATGCCGGCGGCGCTGACCATCACCCCGGCGGCGTTGACCTGAGAGCCCTTGTAGAAGTTCACGCCCGACTGGTTGACCAGGATGATCTGGCCGTTGGCGTCGATGCGTCCGGCGATCTGCGATGGATCGGGACCGATGACGCGGTTCAGCGCCACCGCGCTGGCCGAGGGTTGGCTGAACGTGACGCTCTGCTGGCTGCCGACGTCGAAGCTCTTCCAGTCGATGGCGGCGCGCTGGGATGACTGGTCGATCCGCGTGTTGCCGCCGGTCTGGCTGATCGCGGCGGCGCCGCCCACCACGATGCCGCCGGCCGGACGCGCATTCGGCGCGGGCTGCGCGGCGGCGGGAAGCGCCAGCACCAGCAGGACGGTCGTGTGCAAAGCCGTCGTCATCAGCAGGGCAGAACGACAGTACGCGTATGCCGCGTGCCTCAGAACCTTGTCAGCACGCGCCAGTAGAATGCGCCGCCGTAAAGCGGCGTGACGCCGGTGCCCGGGACGTTGCCGCCGTTGGGAAAACGGTTGAATTGTGCCAGCCCCTCGAAATCGACCTCAACATAGCGGGTGACCTGCGCACGCACGCCGCCGCCGGCGGAATTGATCATGGCGTTATGGTCGGTGTTGAGATTCTGCCATGTCTCGCCCCAGTCATAGAACAGATAGTATTGGGTGGAAATGTCGAACGCCCGGTCAAATACCGTCGTCTCGAAACCCGTGTTGAGCTGCAGTTCGACTGTTGCGGCCAGTGCCTTGTCGCCCGGCACCTCGCCGGCATAGTAACCGCGGGTGAAGCGCGAACCGCCGAGATAGAACTGCTCGGCTGGCGGCAGGATGTTGTCGGTCCACTGCCCGGTCAGCAGCCCCATCAGCCCGACGGTCGCGCCCTGCCATGGCGCGAAGAGCGTCTGCGTGCGGCTGGTCTCGAAGGTGAACTTGCTGAAGCCGGTCTGCTCGCCGACGCGGGGCGAGGTTATGGAGTTGCCGTTGGTCGAGGCGCCGAGAAGCTTCATGCCTTGCGAGAACCGCACTGACAGCGCGTTGATCGCCGAGCGATCGGCGCCCAGCCATAGATCGGACAGCGCGTAATCCGCGCCAAGCCGCAGGACGCGCAGCGCGTCGTAGCTCGCTTGCTCACGCGGGGTGCCGTTCGGGGCGATCGAGATGTTCGAGTTGAGCGCGTCGAATACGAGGTTGACGTTCAGCGTCTGCTGCCGCGAGCGGATCACGGGATAACTCAGCGAACCGCCGAACACCGTCGTGGTGCCGTTGTAGCCTTGCAGGCCGAGGATGCCGGTCGGCGCGGTGCCGCCGTAACCGCCGTAGATCCTTCCCTTCAGGCCCGAGGCACCGATGAATGCCTCGGTGGAGACCTGGCCGAAATTCTGGCTGTTCGGAAACGTGTGGTAGTAGGAGACCTCGGTCTTTTCGCCGAACTCGGTGAAGCTGTTGGCGTCGACCACGCCGAGAAACTCGATCGGGCCGGTTTCGTCGAAGGCACGATTATCCAGCGAGGCGAGGCCGCTGACCTTCTGGCGGCTGACCTGGGCGATGAGGTTCAGCGCGCCTGGCGTGTCGGTCGAGGGCTCCAGCACGGCGCGCAGGCTGACACCGGGCACGTCCTGGGCCAACAGCAGGTAGCGCTCCAGCGTGACGGAATTGATCGGCTGCTTCTCGGTGAGGCGGTTGAGAAAACGCAGCACCTGGGTGCCGGCCGGGCCGATGTCGCCGTCGAGCTTGACACTGGCGATACGCCCCTCGGTGATGACGAAGCGCAGCCTGCCGTTGGCGTCGAGATTGGCCGCGACGGTGGTGAGCACGTAGCCGTCGGAACGGTAGCGCTGGAGGATCGTCTGGCGCGCCGCATCGATCCGCGGCAGCGGCACCGCCGGACCGATCAGTCCGCCGGCAAGTTGGGCGATCTCCGGCTGGGGATAGGCGGTGACGCCCTCGATCTCGACGCTGGTAACGCGGACCGGACGGTTGGGGACTTCGGCGCCGGGCGCCGATGGCGGCGGAATGACCGTGCCGGGCGCGACGGAGGGCGGTGCTGGCGGCAACACACGCGGGATCGGCGAACCTTGCGGCACCGGGTTCGTCGGCACCGGCTGCGCATCCGCGGCCCCGACGGTTCCCGCCAACAGCAACGTACCGGCGAGCCCTCGGATGGTGCGTGTGGCGAACTCCGCCTCCCGACCCGTGTGCGGGCCGACTTCCCCCTGGTTCACAGTTCCGCCTTCCGACTTGCGTGACCCGAGAATCGACTCGGGCATGCAATTATGTCAGCGACTAACCGGCGCTTCTTTACCCGATCTCTGACGCAAGGCGAAAATCTTCCACGATCAATTCTTGCCACTCGGGCGTGATGGCGCGCGCCTAGTCGAGCGCGTCGCGGAGCTGGCGCTCGTAGTGGCGGTAGTATTTGTCGGTGACCAGATCGGTCTTCACCACCACGGCGACGTCGGTGGTGTTGAACTGGCGATCGATCACAGCGCCGTCGCCGACGAAACCGCCGAGACGCAGATAGCCCTTCACCAGGGGTGGCAACTGTGCCTGCACGCGCTTGGGATCGATCTCGCTGGGCGGCATCCGACGCATCTCGACATAGCGGTGCGGCAACGCGCGCGGGCGCAACGCCGGGGGAGCGAGGTGGTTCTGGTAGAGATAGGTTAGATCCGCGGCGAGCGCGTCCGGGTCGGTGCCGTGCAGACTGGCGCAGCCGAACATCAGGTCGATCTGGTGGTGAAACACGTAGGCGGCGATACCGCGCCACAGCAACTGCATGGCGACCCGGCTGCGATAGGCGGCATCGACGCACGATCGGCCGAGTTCGAGAATTCGACCCGGAAAGTTCATGATGGGCGTGATGTCGTATTCGTCCGCCGAGTAGAAGTGGCCCAATCGTGCCGCCGCCTCGCGCTGGATCAGCCGATAGGTGCCGACCACCCCTTCGGGACCGGGGCCGATCGCGTGATCCACCACCAGCAGATGATCGGCCACCGTGTCGAAGGCGTCACGGTCACGCCGGCTCGCGGCGGTCGCCGGATCAGACCTGGCGCCCATCTCCTGATAGAACACGCGGTAGCGCAGCGCCTGCACGGCATCGATCTCGGCGGCCGAATCGGCGACGCGGACGCCCAGATTGCCGGCGCGCAATTCCGGAAACGGTAGCTGATCGGTGCGCGCCCCGACGATCATCTGCTCGAACGTCATCGCGCCGCCCTTCCCTGCTCCATGGCCGGGTCCGGGTCACGGGCTGTCCCTGTGATCCGTCGCGAACTCGGTTTCCCGCGCGCGCCTGCACCGGTTCGCGGCGGCGGCCGAACAATTCAAGGCGCAGCGAGACAAGGTCGAAGCCGAGACGTTCGGCGATGGACTGCATCAGCCGCTCGTAGTCGGGATGCTGGAACTCGATCACCTTGCCGGTGTCGATGTCGATGAGGTGGAAGTGATGGCCGTGCTCGGTCGGCTCGTAGCGGGCGCGGCCGCCGCCGAAATCGCGGCGTTCGAGTATGCCCTTTTCCTCCAGCAGGCGCACCGTCCGGTAGACCGTGGCGATCGAGATGCGCGAATCGAGGGCGGCGGCGCGGCGGTAAAGTTCCTCCACGTCGGGGTGATCGGAGGCCTCGGACAGAACCCGTGCGATGACACGGCGCTGCCCTGTCATCTTGAGGCCCCGTTCGACGCACAGGCGCTCGATGCGCGATTCCATCGGATTCCCTGTGACCAACCTAGCCCGGCCCGGTCACCCGGTGCCAGCCCCCGGCGACGGGCGACATGCGCGCCGGGCGGCACCGGCGTAGCCGATCAGGGCCGCGCCTGTCCAATCCGGCGGCAGCCCGCGCAACGAGCGACGCTAGCGCGCGCTCCTCGGCGCGTGGCTTCGTGCCGAGACCGATCTGCTTGGCGAGCGACGAGCGATGTCTGGCGTAGTCGGGCGCCACCATCGGGTAATCCGGGCGCAAGCCCCCAGCGCTCACGATATTGGGCCGGGCGTCATATTGTATGCCGTCCGGAGGTGCCGCTTCAGCATCTTCAGCTTCCTGCCGTCCTCGAGGCAGACGATGTGGTCACGGAAGACCGACTTGGTTATCGGCACCGCAGGTTGCGGCCGTTCCTGCTGGGCCGGTTCATGGCCAATTCCCGCCAGCGTCTTGTAGACCTGCTCAATCAATGCCGGGAGCGTGTCTGCGGACACGGCATTGTGCGACACATGCGCCGAGACGATTTGCGCCGTCAGTTCAAGAACATCGATGGTCGCGGTCTCGGCTGGCATTACGGTCCTTCAGGTGCGGGAGATTGTCGCCATATAAGTGACGCCCATGACGTTTCGCAATGGCCATTCGGTCGGGCAAAGAAGTCGGATAGTAAACATGACAGACAAATCAGTGGCCGATCAGGAATTGGACATCACGGGCGAGGTCTGCCCGATGACCTTCGTGCGCACGCGGCTGGCGCTGGATCGCATGGCGCCGGGACAGACCCTGCTGGTCCGGCTGCGCGGCGAGGAGCCGCTGCGCAACGTGCCGCGCACCGCGCGCGAGCAAGGGCACGAGGTGCATCTCTCTGGAGACCGACACCGACGGCATTGCCTCGCTGCTGCTGCGGCGCGGCGGATAGTCACAAAAGATTCAAGCGCAGCACGATCGCGTCGGACAAATCGGCATAGTAGCGGCGGCGGCGGCCCACCTCGGTGAAGCCCTCGCGCCGGTACAGCGCCAGTGCGGCGGCATTGCCTGTGGCCACCTCGAGGAACATGGCGGCTGCGCCGTGCGCGCGGACCCGCGCTGGCGCAGCGCGCAGCAATGCGGTCGCGATGCCCTGACGGCGCGCCGAGCGGTGCGACCGCCAGGGTGAGCACCTCCGCCTGGTCGGCGGCGATGCGCCCAAGCAGCATGCCGCCGCGTTCATCGAGCAGGCCGAATACGCCGGGAAGCCCAAGCTGCAGCGAGATGGCGTCCTTGCCCCAGGCCTCGCGCGGCGGAAACGCCGCGGCGTGGATCGCCGCAAGCACCGGTGCGTGGGCCGCGGTCGCCTCGCTGATCATCCGGCGGGCGGCGGGCGCAGTCCGCCGCGCGGGCAGCCTGGCCTCGGGCGGATCGACGTAGAGCGGCTGCGCCGGCAGCGGCCGCAGTTCCCCGCGCAACCGCCGTTCGGCCACCACCGCGACGTGCCGCGCGAGCGGCAGGCGGGCATCGGTCAGCATCACGTCGGCGTCGCGCGCGGCCAGCCTGGCCGCGACCGCGACCGCCGCATCGCCCGCCAGGGCCACCCGGCCCGTCCGGCACCGGCAGCGCATCGAGCGGCGTCGCGACCACGCTGCCGCTCGCGCTCCAGGAACACCCGGCCGCGCCGGCTGTCGATCGCAACCCATAGTTGCCGCGCCGCGAGAAACGGCAGCGAATTGGCCAGCGCCTCGCCCACCGTCACGCCGACCACCGGGACGCCGGCGGCCAGCGCGATGCCGTGCGCCAGTGCGAGCCCGGCCCGGATGCCGGTGAAGCTGCCCGGCCCCACGGTCACTGCCACGAGGTCGAGCGAGGCGGCAGGCGTCGCGGCGGCTGCCATGACGTCTCTGGCCATCACGGGCAGCAGGGCGGCATGGCCCTGGGTGGCGTCGGTCTGGCGTGCCGACAGGACTTCGCGGTCCACGACGATCGGCGGCCGCGCATCGTGCCAGCGCGGCATCGAGGGCCAGGATACGCATGTCAGGTGGAGCGGGAGAGGATTACAGCAGCACACACGCTTCGTCGAAGTCGAGGCGCGGCGACCGGGGGAACAGCCCGGCGGGATCGCCATGGCCGAGATTGCAGAGGAAGTTGGACCGCCAGCCGCGATCGGCCAGGAACAGCTCGTCCACCATGGCATTGTCGAAGCCGGACATCGCTCCGGTATCCAGCCCCAGCGCGCGCGCCGCCAGGATCAGATACGCGCCCTGCAAGCGTGCCGTTGCGAAACGCCGTGGTGGCGGCGAGCGATTCGTTGCTGGTGAACCAGGACCTCGCATCCGGATTGTGCGGGAACAGCTTCGGCAGCTTCTCGTAGAATTTCGGATCGTAGGCCACGATCACCGTCACCGGCGCCGCCATCGTCTTGTCGTGGTTGCCGCTCGACAGCGCCGGCGCCAGCTTCTGCTTCGCCTCGTTGGTGCGCAGGAACAGGAAGCGGGCCGGCGAGCAGTTGGCCGAGGTCGGGCCCTGCTTCAGCAGGTCGTGCAGCTCCCGCAGCTCGTCGTCGGTGACCGGCTGGTCGGTGAACCTGTTGTGGGTGCGCGCCTCGCGGAACAGCAGGTCAAGCCCGGCGGCGTCGAGTGCCATCGCTCAGAGATCGACCTGCTCGACCGCGACGACCTCCGGCACGAAATGGCGCAGCATGTTCTCGATGCCGTGCTTCAGCGTGGCGCGTGAAGACGGGCAGCCGGAGCAGGACCCCTGCATGTGCAGCTTCACGATGCCCTCGCGATAGCCGCGGAACACGATGTCGCCGCCGTCGCCGGCCACGGCCGGGCGGACACGCGTGTCCAGCAGCTCCCTGATCTGGGCGACGATCTCCTCGTCCTCGGGGGCGATCTCCTCGATCAGGTCCTCGTCGGCGTTGCCCTCGATCACCGGACGATCGGCGACGAAATGCTCCATGATGCCGGCGAGCACCTGCGGCTTCAGCGCCTGCCATGCGGTGTCGTCGGTCTTGGTCACGGTGATGAAGTCGCCGCCCAGGAAGACGCGCGCGACGCCGGGGAGGGCGAACAGTGCGCTGGCCAGCGGGCTGCGCTCGGCCGAGACGGGCGAGGCGAAGTCGGCCGTGCCGGCGCCCATCACGTAGCGGCCGGGCAGGAATTTCAGGGTGGCGGGATTGGGTGTGCCTTCGGTCTCGATGAACATGAAGCTGCCTGCCCTGCTGGTGGTCGGGAAACCGGACCGCTGCGGTCCGGTCAGTGGGCGTTACATCGGTGGAAACGGGCGCAATGACAAGAGCCGGTCGAGCAGCCTGGGGAATGCCTGCGTGTCAATCGGCGGCTGCCGACACGCCGCCCATGCGGCCATCCTCGGCATAGGCGTGCACCGCGGCGGCGAAGTCGTCGAAAATCCGACGGGAGACGATGTCGGTCCGCCAGTCGTTCTCCGGATGCCACTGCACCCCGACGGCAAAGCCCGGGCACCGGCCCGGCGGCGGTGGCGAGAACATGCACCGCCTCGATCGTGCCGTCCGGTGCGGTGCCCTCGACCCGGACGCCCGGCGCGAGCTTGTTGACGCCCTGGTTGTGCAGCGAATTCACCGCGATCTCGCTGGCGCCGGCCAGGCGGTGCAGCCAGCCGCCGGGAGTCACGCGGATGGCGTGGGCCTTGCCGATTCGCACCTCGCGCGAGGCGACCATCGGCGAGGAATGATCCATCCGGTCCGGCAGGTCCTGGAGCCGCTGATGCAGCGAGCCGCCGAGCGCCACGTTCAGCTCCTGAAAGCCGCGGCAGATCGCCAGCACCGGCACGCCACGCGCCACCGCGGCGCGGATCAGCGGCAGCGTGGTGCTGTCGCGCGCCATGTCCTCCCAGGTGCCCTCGGCGTGCGGCGGGCCATCATAGTAGCTGGGATGCACGTTGGAGCGGCTGCCGGTGAGCATGATGCCGTCCAGGCGTTCGAGCAGCGTTTCGATGTCGGCGGTCGGACCGTTGGCCGGGATCAGCACCGGGACGGCGTGCACGAGCTGATCGCTGACCTCGACGTAGGTGTTGGAGGCCGCATGGTTCGGCATGCCGAAAATGCCGAACTGCTTGGTGCAGCAACTGATGCCGACGAGCGGCTTGACGACCCGGGGCGACCTCATTGGGAAGAATAATCCGCGATATTCGCGGCAAAATGAAGACTTTTTCTACGATGGCTGGCATGAAAGTCCGGCAGAGATGATCGGCGCGGTCACCCCGAACCGGGTTGCAGGGCTCGCGGATCGATGAACTGGAACAACTTCTGGTCGAACTGGCCGCCGAGCTCCACGTTGTAGAGTGTGACCCGGGTTTCCTGACGCTGCGCGTCCACCACCGTCCATTGCCGCAACGTGAGCGGGTTGTCCGCGAAGATCAGGGTCAGCGTTCCGTCGCCCGGTGAGGCGGTGCGCACCAGGCTGACCTGGATCTGCCCGGGCAAATGCTGCATGCCGGTCACGGTCACGTCGCCCTGAAGCCGGACGTGGTCGGCCAGCAGGATGCCGAGCGGGGTCCTGCCGATCGGGATGTTGCTGGTCTGGTTCAACGATCTGTCGTTGAACACCACGAGGCCGTGGCCGGCCACCAGCAGGAGCGGGCTGGGCGGATCGTACTGGAAGCGCATGCGGCCCGGCCGGTCCAGCCAGACGGTTCCCTGACTGAGCGCCCCGTTCGGCGCCACCTGGAGGAAGTGCGCCTTCAGCGTGCGCAGACCGTCGAGATAGGTCTCGATCCGGCCCAGATCGGCCTTGTCCTGCGGGGTCGGCTGGAAGCCAGGCTGTGCCAGCGCCCGGGCCGAGCCGAACAGCAGCGGGGCAAGCGACAGGCGAAGCAAAGTGCGTCGGTTCATGGGCCGGATGTGGCGCCGCTCAGAGGGGTTTGCAATTCACTCGGGCCGCTATCCGGCCGGCACGCCCTTCGTGGTCGAATACTCGAAGTGCAGCGCTTCTCCCGGATGCACCACGCCGAAGATCGCGTGCGCGGCGATCGCGGCCTCGCTGAAGCCCTGGAGGATGAGCTTCAGCTTTCCCGGATAGGTCGCCACGTCGCCGATCGCGAACACGCCCGGCAGCGATGTCTGGCACGTCGCGGGATCGATCCTCACGTGGTGCAGATCGCGGTCCAGCCCCCATGCGGCGATCGGACCGAGGTCCATCGACAGCCCGAAGAATGGCAGCAGCACATCGGCCGGCAGCAGCCGGGTCTCGCCTTGCAGCGTCGCCACTTCGACCGTCGCGCAGCACGCCATCGGCACCGTGCAGGGCATGCAGTTGATATGGGATGACCATCTCGACTTCGCCGGCATGCGCGGCGGCGTCGAGCTGCGCCGCGGTTTCCGGCGCGGCGCGGAATTTTGGCCGGCGGTGCACCACGGCGACGCGCGCGATGTCGCGCAGCGCCAACGCCCAGTCGACCGCAGAGTCGCCGCCGCCGGCGATCACCACGCGCTTGCCGCGCAGGTCGTCGCGGCGGCGCACATAGTACTGGACGGCGCCTGACGCCTCATATTGCGCGAGGCCGTCGAGCGGCGGACGATTAGGGCCGAAGGCGCCGGCGCCGGCGGCGATCACCACGGCCCTGGACCGCACGGTATCGCCCTGGTCGGTGGTCAGAACGAAGGCGCCGGGTTCACCCGCGAGACCGGTCACACGCCGCCCGAGCAGGCGCGGCGCATGGAACGGCGCGATCTGGCGCTCGAGCTGAACCACAAGTTCACCGGCATCGATCGTCGGGATGCGCCGGGATGTCGTAGATGGGCTTCTCCGGATAGAGGGCCGCGCATTGCCCACCCACCTCCGACAAGGCATCGATCACGACGCTGGTGAGCTTGAGCATGCCGAGTTCGAAGACGGCGAACAGGCCCACGGGGCCGGCGCCGATGATCGCAACGTCGGTGTCGATGCTCGCTTGCCATACGCAGCCCGTCTTAAGCCTGCTGATAAGAATCAGTTGGGCACGCGTTGTGCTCCTTCGTCATGGCGGGGCCTGGCCCCGTCATCCACGACTTTGTTGACTGCATCAATGCAAAGACGTGGATGGCCGGCCTGCGCCGGCCATGACGAAAGGGGATGCCGCTTGCGAAGCACTTATTCCGCAGCAGGCCTTTAGCCGAGCACGTGGTTGTCCGCGACTCCGTGGCGCGGGCAGATTTGCCGACATGCCGTCCGTTGCGACCCGCGTGATCGATCTGCCCGACCTTGCGGCCACGGAGGCCCTGGCGGCCGCGGTTGTCGCGCTGGCGCAGGCGGGCGACGCAATCCTGCTGGAGGGCGAACTCGGCGCCGGCAAGAGTGCTTTCGCCCGTGCCTTCCTGCGGGCGGCGAGCGGCGATCCGGCCTTGGAGGTGCCCAGCCCGACATTCACCTTGGTGCAGAGCTACGACACGCGAATCGGCACGGTGCAGCACTTCGATCTGTGGCGACTGGATGGACCGGAGGGTCTGGCGGAACTCGGTTGGGAAGAGGCGAGCGATGGCGTCGTGCTGGTCGAATGGCCGGACCGGCTGCGTGCGCTGCGACCAAACGACGCCTTGACCGTGGCACTCTATCCGACGGGTGCATGCAGCCGGAGGGCGGTATTGTCAGGATGGCCGCAGCGGTTGGAGCGAATCGCATGAGCCGCGAGAAGCGGATCGCGGCGTTTCTCGCGCGCCATGGGTATGGCGGGGCGAGCGCTGTGCCGCTGGCGCAGGATGCGAGCTTCCGGCGGTATCTGAGACTGACCGGCGGGCCGCGTGCAGCGATCCTGATGGATGCGCCGCCGCCGGAGGACATTCGGCCGTTCGTGCGCATCGCGCGGCATCTGGCGGGAATTGGCGTGTCGGCGCCGGAGATTTTCGCGGCGGACGAGGCGGAGGGTTTGCTGTTGGAGGAGGATCTGGGGGACGATCTGGTGGCTGGGGTGTTTGATTCTCCCCCTCCCCCCGGCTCCCTCCCGCCAGGGGAGGGGGAGGAAGTGTTTGCGGCGGTGGTTGACGCTTTGATTGTGATCCAGCGCGCTGCGGCGCCGGCTGACTTGCCGGCCTGGGACGCGGCGACGATGGCGGCGACCGCGCTGGCGACGCTGTTCGACTGGTGGTGGCCGGCGATGTTCGGCACCGCCGCGCCCGACGCCGCGCGGCAAGATCTTGCCGCGGCGCTCGAGGCGATGCTGGCACCCGTCTCGGCAGGTCCTGTGTGCTTCGTTCATCGCGACTTTTTCGCGGGCAACCTGCTGTGGCTGCCGCAGCGGCCGGGCATACGCCGGGTCGGTGTACTCGACTTCCAGAGCGCGGCGATCGGCCACCCCGCCTACGATCTCGCGTCACTGTTGCAGGACGGGCGCCGCGACATTCCAACCGCATTGGCGGAGCACGCCATGGCGCATTACCTGGCGGCGCGGCCGGAACTGGACGTGGAGGCTTTCCGCGCTGCCTACGCCGCGTGCGCAGCGCAGCGGCACCTGCGGATCGCGGGCCAATGGGTTCGCCTGGCCCGGCGCGACGGCCGGCCGAACTATCTCCGCCACGGGCCGCGCACCTGGCGTCTGCTGCAACAGGCACTGAGCGAGCCGGCAGCCGCCCCGCTCAGCGCGGCGCTGGACCGCTGGATCCCACCGGATCGCCGCCGCAATCCGCCGGATCTCGAGGCATGACGCCGCGCGCTGCCATGTTGCTCGCCGCCGGCCTCGGCAAACGCATGCGGCCGCTCACCGATCGCACCGCGAAGCCGTTGCTGCCACTGGGCGGCCGCGCACTGATCGATCATGCGCTCGACCGCCTCGCGGAGGCGGGGGTCGAGACTGTCGTGGTGAACACCCATTGGCATGCCGATCGGGTGGCGGCGCATCTCGCCGCCCGCGCGCATCCGCGCACCATCCTGCGCCGCGAAGCCTCGCTGCTGGAGACCGGCGGCGGGGTGAAGGCAGCGCTCGACATCCTCGGGCTGGACCCGTTCTTCGTGGTGAACGGCGATGCGTTCTGGCTGGATGGGCCCCAACCGGCGCTGGCACGGCTGGCCGCTGCGTTCGATCCGACAAAGGTCGACGGCGTGATGCTGGTGCATCGCACATTCCAGGTGGGCGCCGACGTCGGCTTCGGTGACTTCGCGCTGGATTCCTGGGGCACGCCGCGCCGACGGCGCGAGCGCGAGGTGGTGCCGTATCTTTACGCTGGCCTCCAGATCATCTCGCCCGGATTGCTCGCAGGGACGCCGGACGGGGCTTTCAGCATGAACCAGGCCTGGGATGCCGCGATGGCCGCCGGCCGGCTGCGCGCGCTGGTGCATGACGGGCTGTGGTTTCATCTCTCGACGCCGGCCGACCTCGCCGAGGCGGAGACCATCCTCCAGGCGCGGCTGACAGGGGATACGCGCTGAACCTGTTCACCATCCCCGCCGGCGTGCCGTTCCTCGACGCCCTGGCAGCCGAGTGGCTGGAACGCGCCGGCAGCGACCCGCTGGCCGTGTCGCGCGGACTGATCCTGGTGCCGACGCGCCGCGCCGCCCGCGCACTGGCCGAAGCCTTCCTGCGCGCCTCCGGGGGGCGTCCCTTGCTGTTGCCCCGCATCACGGCGTTTGGCGCGCTCGACGAGGCGCCGTTGACACTGGCCGGCGCACTGGACCTGCCGCCGGCGGTCGAGCCGGCTCAGAGGCTGTCGGCGCTGACACTGCTGATTCTGAAGATGCAGGGGGCGAACGGCGCACCGCGCACCGCCGATCGCGCCTGGCCGCTGGCCGCGGAGCTCGCGGCGCTGATGGATGAGGCGGAGCGGGCGGAGATCGATCTGGCTGCCAGGCTGCCGCACGCCGCCGATCCCGCCTACGCCACCCATTGGGCGCAGACATTGGAATTCCTGCACATCGTCACGCGGAGCTGGCCTGACTGGCTCGCCGAGCAGGGGCTGATGAACCCCGCGGCGCGGCTGGTCGCGCTGCTGGATGCGCAAGCCGCCGCCTGGGAAACCAAACCACCGCACGAGCGGGTTCTCGCTGCGGGCACCACGGGCGGCATTCCGGCGGTTGCCCGGCTGCTGCGGGTGATCGCCGGTCTTCCGACCGGGACGGTCGTGCTGCCGGGCCTGGACACCATGATGCCGGAGCACGCGTGGGAGGAGCTGGGCGACGCTCATCCGCAGGCTGGACTTGCGCGCCTGCTGGGCGCGCTGAGCGCTTCGAGGGGCGATGTGCGACCGTGGCCCTCGGCGGTCCTCGATACAGCGACCGCCGCACGGTGTGCGACGTTGTCTCGCGCGTTACTGCCGGCCAACGCTCTGATGGAGTGGCAGCAGGCGGGTCCGGCGGCAGTCGATGGGCTGGCGCTGTTATCCCCGGCGGATCAGCAGGAGGAGGCAGCCGCCATCGCCATGGTGCTGCGCGAGGCGCTCGAGACGCCCGGCGCCACCGCAGCACTGGTGACGCCGGATCGCGACCTCGCCGGCCGGGTGGCCACCGACCTGCTGCGCTACGGTGTGGTTGCGGACGACAGCGCCGGCGAGCCGCTGGCCGATACGCCGCCGTCGGTGTTCCTGCGATTACTGGCGCATGCGGTTGCGGAAGGTTTGGCGCCCGTCCCATTGGTCGCGCTGCTGAAACATCCGCTGGCAGCGGCGGGACTGTCACCGGCGGCATGCCGTGCTGCCGCGCGCGAGCTGGAGCTCGCTTGCCTGAGGGGTCCGCGACCGCAGCGCGGCGTCTCCGGACTGCGCCGCGCTCTCGATCGCGCGCGCACGACGCCCGATGCGAAGGCCCTGCTGCCGCGGCTGGAAGCCTGCCTCGCGCCGGCGATCCGGATCGACACGGCGGTGGAGGTGGCGCCGGCCCTGGCGCTCGCGGCACTCATCGAGGCGGCCGAGCGCCTCGCCGCCACCGACGAAATGCCGGGCCCGGCGCGGCTGTGGGCCGGCGAAGAGGGCGAGGCGCTTGCGATCAGGCTGTCCGACGTGCAGGCGGCGCTGCCTCTGCTGCCGGACCAGCGCCACGACGTGCTGCCGGGGCTGCTCGATGCAGTGCTGGAGGGCGAGGTCGTGCGCAGCCGCCGGGCGTTGCGCGGGCGTGGCGGGACCGAACATCCGCGGGTGTTCATCTGGGGTCTGCTGGAAGCACGGCTGCAGACGGCCGACGTGATGGTCCTGGGGGGATTGGCCGAGGGCGTTTGGCCGCCGGCGACCGATCCCGGGGCATGGCTGTCGCGGCCGATGCGCGCCACGGTCGGGCTCCCGTCGCCGGAGGAAATCGTCGGTCAGTCGGCACACGACTTTGTTTCGTGCGCGGCGGCGGCGCGCACCGTCGTGCTGTCGTGTCCGCGGCGGCGCGATGGTGCTCCGGTGGTCCCGGCGCGATGGCTCACCAGACTGGAGACATTCCTGGCCGGGCGCGGCGTCACGCTGCCACAGCATCCGGCCGCCGCGTGGGTGCGAGCGCTCGACCAGCCGGCCGATAGAACGCATCCGGTACGGCCCCCGCGCCCATGTCCGCCGGTCGCGCTGCGGCCACGCAAGCTGTCGGTGACCGAGATCGAGACCTGGCTCCGGGATCCCTATGCGATCTACGCACGCCACGTGCTGAGGCTGGCGGCGCTGCGGCCGCTCGACGAGGCGACGGATGCAGCGGAGTACGGCACCCTTGTGCATGGCGGGCTGCATCACTTCCTCGCCGAGTTCGGTGAGCGCTGGCCGGCAGATGCCGCGGAGCGGTTGCGGCGTGCAATGTTGCGTGCACTGGCGGAGGCGGACCTCCGCGAGGCGCTGACCGCTTGGTGGGCGCCGCGCCTGGAGCGGATCGCCGCGTGGGTCGCGCAGATCGAGACGGAGCGCCGCGCCGCGCATCCGCCCGTGGCGCTCGTGCCGGAATCGAGCGGCACGCTGGAGCTGGCGCGGCCTGGCGGATTGTTCCGGCTGAGCGGCCGGGCCGATCGGATCGAACGGCGGCGCGACGGCGGGCTTGCGATCCTGGACTACAAGACCGGCACGCCGCCTAGCCAGAAGGAGGTGGATGCCGGCCTGGCGCCGCAACTGCTGCTGGAGGCAGCGATGGCGGCAGAGGGCGCGTTTGGCGACGGGATCGGTGGGGTCGCGGAGGAGCTGACCTACTGGCATCTGACCGGCGGCTTTCGCGCGGGGGAGGAGCGGACGCTGTTCAAGGGAGATGCGGCGGCGATCGCAGCCGCAGTGGTCGATGCACGCGCCGCGCTGTGTTCGCTGATCGACGCGTATGACGCGCCGGACCGCTGTTATCTGTCGCAGCCGCAGCCGGGATATGCGCCACGGTTCTCCGACTACGCGCAGCTCGCGCGGGTGGCAGAGTGGGCGGCGGCGGGAGACGAAGGATGAGCGACCTGGGCGGCCCCCTCCCCCCATCCCCGCGGGACCGCGCCAACGCTGAACAGTTGCTGGCGTCCGATCCGTCGGTGTCTGCCTTCGTTGCGGCATCGGCTGGATCGGGCAAGACCAAGTTGCTGACCGACCGGCTGCTGCGCCTCATGCTGAACGGCGCGACGCCCGAACGCATCCAGTGCCTCACCTTCACCAAGGCCGCCGCCGCCGAGATGGCGGTGCGGTTGCAGAAGATCCTCGGCCGCTGGGTCACGCTGGACGACGCGGTACTCGCGCGCGAACTGAAGGCGCTGCGCGTCGTGCCATCGCAACAGGCGCTGGCCGATGCCCGCGCTCTGTTCGCCCGGGTGCTCGATCTGCCGGGCGGCATGCGCATCGGTACAATCCACGCGTTCTGCCAGTCGCTGCTGCGGCGCTTCCCGCTGGAGGCGTCGCTGTCGCCGCATTTCCGCATCGTCGACGATCTCGACGCCGAAGACGCGCTGACCGAGGCGCGCGAGCACATGTTGTCGCACGCCAGCGCACCGCGGATGCGCGCCGCGCTGGATAGGCTCGCCGGCCTTGCGTCGGCGGATCAGTTCGGCCGGCACGTCGCGACGCTGCAAGGCAATCTGCCGCGGCTGAAGGATGCGCTTGCTCTCGGCGACGGACTGGAGGAAGCGCAGAGGCGGGCACTTGGCGTCACGGCGCAAACAGCGGACGAGATCATCGCGCTTGCCGTCAATTGGCAGGCCGAACCCGTGCTGCGTGAGGCGGCGCAAATCGTGCAGCGGCTCGGCGCGAAGAGGTGCGCTGAGCGCGCTGAACGCATCCTCGGCTGGCTCGAGTTGGAGGCAGCGGAGCGTTGCGAGCACTGGCCTCGCTGGTGCGAGGAGTTTCTCACCAAGGAAGGCGGCCCGCGCGCGGCGAGCGGCTTCGCATCCAAGTCGGTGCTCGATGCGCATCCCGATCTCGCGCGCCACTTCCTCGACGAATGCGACCGCATCATCGCGGCGAACGACGCCTGCCAGGCGCTGCGCGTCGCCGCCGTCTCCACCGCGCTGCTGACGTTGGCGGCGCCGGTGTTGGATTCCTACGCAAGGTACAAGGAAACGTCAGGGCTGCTGGATTACGACGACCTGATCGGGCGCACGTCAGGGCTGCTGGTGGATCCGGGGGCGGCCTGGGTGCTCTACAAGCTGGACGGCGGTCTCGATCATTTGCTGCTCGACGAAGTACAGGACACAGCGCCCGAGCAATGGCGCATCGCGCATGCGCTGACCGAGGAGTTCTTCGCCGGCGAGGCCGCACGGGACATGAAACGCACGGTGTTCGCCGTGGGCGACCGCAAGCAGTCGATCTATTCGTTCCAGGGCGCCGATATCGATGCGTTCGATCGTTCGCGCCAACTCCTGCGCGCGCGTGTCGCGGCTTCCGGCCAGCGTTGGCAGGACGCGCAGCTCGATGTGTCGTTCCGTTCCACGCGGCCGGTGCTGGAGCTGGTGGACCATGTGTTCGCCAATCCGATCGCGGCGGCCGGCGTGGTGGATGCCGGCGACACGCTGACCCACTACGCCGATCGGGCGGACCATGCCGGGGCGGTCGAGCTGTGGCCGCTCGCTCCGCTGCCCGATGCAGCCGAGCTGGAGCCGTGGGCGGTGCCGGCGCAGAACCGCGGCCTTACCTCTGCGCCGCAGCGCCTGGCGGACACGCTGGCGGAGTGGATCGCGCGCGAGGTGGGCGGCGGCGTGATGCTCGAGAGCAAGGGGCGCCCGCTGGGCCCGGGCGACGTGATGGTCCTCGTTCGACGGCGCAACGATTTCGGGCGTGCCCTGGTGCGTGCCCTGAAGTCGCTGGGCGTGCCGGTGGCGGGATTGGACCGGCTGATGCTGACCGAGCAGCCGGCGGTGCAGGACCTGATGGCACTCGCCGACACCCTGCTGCTGCCCCAGGACGACCTGGCCTTCGCATGCCTGTTGACCAGCCCGCTCGGAGGACTGTCCGACGATGGCCTGGCGGATCTGGCGATCGGACGGAGCGGTCCACTATGGGAGGCGCTGCGCGCGCGGGCGGAAGAGAGATCGGACTGGCAGGCAGCATGGTCGTTCTTCGCGGCCCTGCTGGCACGGGTGGATTACGTCTCGCCGCACGCGCTGTTCGCCGAGGCGCTGGGACCGCTCGGCGGCCGGGCGCGGCTGTATGCGCGGCTCGGCCCGGAGGCCGCCGAGCCGGTGGATGAACTGTTGAGCGCTGCGCTCGCGTACGGTCGCATGCATCCACAGTCGCTTCAGGGGTTCATCCATTGGCTGCGCCGCTCGGGTGCGGAAGTAAAGCGCGAGGCGGAAGGCGCCGGCAGTCTGGTGCGGGTGATGACCGTGCATGGCGCCAAGGGACTGCAGGCTCCTCTGGTGATCCTGCCGGACACCACCTCCTTGCCGCCCGACGAGGGATCGATCCTGTGGGCGACGGATCCGGCGACCAGCCGCGAGGTGCCGATCTGGTCGCCGCGAAGTGAAGTGCGGTGCCTGGCCGCACACCGCCTGCGCGACGAAGCGAAGCGGCGGCGGCTGGATGAACACAATCGGCTGCTCTACGTCGCGCTCACACGCGCCGAGGATCGGGTGCTGGCCTGCGGCTGGCAGACGCGGAAGGGGTTGGACGACGGGTGCTGGTACCGGCTGATGGAGCGCGGCTTCGACACGCTGCCGGTGGAGCGGTCGGCGTTCGAAACCTGGGACGGCGAGCGGCGACGCTACACCACGCCACAACTCGCGGAACCCGACCGGTGGGCGGGTGAAGCCGCCCTTCGGAGGGTCAACAGCCCGCCGCGCTGGGCCGGTGCGGCGCCGGATTGGCGCGCCGCCGCGCCGCCCGCCGAACCGGGACGACCCGAACGGCTGGCTCCCAGCCGTCCGGAGAATGCGGAACTTGGGCCGGTGCCTGCCGCCGCGACACCGCTGGCCGCGCGTGAGGCTGCTGGAAATCGGTTCCGCCGGGGACTGCTGCTGCACGCTTTGCTCCAGCACCTGCCCGATCTGCCGCCGGAGCGCCGCGCCGCGGCGGCGTTCGAATGGCTCAACCGGCAGGGTCACGGAATCTCGTCAGGCGAGGCCGAAGCGCTCGCACAGGAGACGCTGCGGATCCTCGACCACCCGGATCTCGCGGCGGTGTTCGGGCCGGGCAGCCGTGCCGAAGTGCCGCTGACCGGCCTGGTGGGCGACGCCGTGGTCGGCGGGCTGGTGGATCGGCTGGCGGTGCTCGACGGGCGCGTGCTGGTTACCGACTACAAGACCAACCGCCGGCCGCCGGCGCGGATCGAAGACACCCCGGTGCTGTACCGGCGCCAGATGGCGGCCTACCGCTCGGTGCTGCGCGAGATCTTCCCTGGGCGCGCCATTGTCTGCGCCCTGGTCTGGACCCAGACGGCAGAGGTTGTCATCCTGCCCGATGAATTGCTTGACCTGGGAATTGCTTGACCTGGGCTTGACCGCGCTGCCCCCACCTGAAATGTAACAGAACGATCGAGGCTGAGATGAGCACGAACACCAAACCCGTCACCGACCAGACATTCTCGACCGACGTGCTGAATGCCGATGGTCCGGTGCTGGTGGACTTCTGGGCCGAGTGGTGCGGCCCGTGCAAGATGATCGGACCCGCGCTGGAAGAGCTTGCGGGCGAGTTTGCCGGCAAGCTGACGGTCGCCAAGGTGAACATCGACGACAACCCGGTGACGCCGAACAACTACTCGGTGCGCGGGATTCCGACGCTGATCCTGTTCAAGAACGGCCAACCCGCGGCGACGCAGGTTGGCGCGCTGCCGAAGAGCCGACTGAAGGACTGGATCGCGGCCAACATCTGAATTCGCTGGCGGCGTGTGATGGGCGGCCTTCAGCCGAGGGCCGCGACCAGCGCCTCTGCGCTGCGGCCGTTGGCGATGGTGGCGGCACGGCCGTCCCAGTGCACGCCGCCGACGCGGGCGAAGGCGTGGTCGGCGTTGGGATACACATGGGCTGCGATGTGCCGGTGACCCTTCACTCGCCTCCACCACCTTGGCGCGGCCTTCGGGCGGGAAGAATTCGTCCTTGTCGGCGATGTGAACGATCAGCGGCTTCGTCACCTTGGCGAGGTCGCCGAGCAGATTGTCCAGGCCGACGCCGTAATAGGAGATGTTGGCATCGGCATCCGACTGCTCCGCCATCATGAAGGCGAGACGGCCGCCGAGACAGTAGCCCATGGTGGCGACGCGGCCGTTGGCGCCGGGCAGTTTGCGCGCGGCGGCGACGGTGGCCTTGAGGTCCTCGATGCCCTTGGCCTGGTCGAACTTGTTGAACAGCTCGAAAGCCTGCTTCCATTCGGCCTCGGACTTGTCGGTGATGTCGATGCCGGGCTCGATGCGCCAGAACAGGTCGGGGCAGAGGGCGATGAAGTCGCATGTCGGCGACCCAGGCGGCGATGTCGCGCATCGCCTGGTTCACACCGAAGATCTCCTGGATCAGCACGACGACGCCGGCAGGTTTGGTCTTCGGCTCGACCAGATAAGCCGAGAAGCTGCCCGAGCCGTCGCTGGCCTCGATGGTGGTGGTTGCCATTTGCCTGTCTCTCCCTGCTGTCGCGTGCAGCAAGTCTACCCCTCGACCTCGCAGACGTCATCGGCGGCCGAGGTCATCGACCACCGATGCGATACGGGTTAGTCTGACCACTTAGAACAGGAACACGCCAACCGTGACAGAAGCCATCCAACTGACACGTCTCTCCTCCGGCCTTACCGTCGTCACCGAACGGATGGAGCGGGTGGAAACCGTTTCCCTTGGCGCCTACGTCGCCACCGGCTCGCGCCACGAGCAGGAGACGGAGAACGGCGTCTCGCACTTTCTCGAGCATATGGCCTTCAAGGGCACCGAGCGGCGGTCCGCGGCGCAGATCGCCGAAGAGATCGAAGCCGTCGGCGGTCACATCAATGCCTACACAGCGCGCGAGCAGACCGCGTATTACGTGAAGGTGCTGAAGGAGGATACAGCGCTCGCCGCCGACATCATCGGCGACATCCTGACGCACTCCACGTTCGAGCCGGAGGAGATGGAGCGCGAGCGCGGCGTGATCCTACAGGAGATCGGACAGGCCAACGACACCCCCGACGACATCATCTTCGACCACTTCCAGGAACACGCCTATCCGGAGCAGCCGCTCGGGCGGCCGGTGCTGGGATCGGAGGAGGGCATCCGGTCGATGCCGCGCACGATGTTGACCGGCTACATGCGCCGGCACTACGCGGCACCGAACTGCGTGGTCGCGGCGGCTGGCGCGCTGACCCATCAGCAGGTGCTCGACCTGGTGAATGTGCACTTCGCGGACCTGCCGCTCGACCCGGTGCCAGCGATGCTGCCGGCGCAATACGGCGGCGGCGAGTTCCGCGAGACACGCGATCTGGACCAGGTGCACATCGTGCTGGGCTTTCCCTCGGTCGGCTATGGCGATCGCGACTACTACCCGACGCTGCTGCTTTCCACCCTGCTGGGCGGCGGCATGTCGTCGCGGTTGTTCCAGGAGGTACGCGAGAAGCGGGGGCTGGTGTACTCGATCTACTCGTTCAGCTCGCCGTTCCTCGATGGCGGGCTGTTCGGCATCTACGCCGGCACCGGCGAGAGCGAGGCCGAGGAGTTGATGCCGATCACGCTCGAGGAGCTGCGCAAGGTGCAGAGCGAGGTAACCGAGGCGGAGCTCGCACGGGCACGGGCGCAGGTGAAGGCCTCGCTGCTGATGTCGCTGGAGAGTACCGGCAGCCGCTGCGAGCAACTCGCGCGACAGCTTCAGGTGTTCGGCCGGGTGATCCCGACCATGGAGACAGTGGGCAAGCTCAACGCGGTAACCACGGACGATGTGTGCCGTGCGGCGTCCCGTGTGTTTCGCGGTGCGCCGACGCTGGCCACGATGGGGCCCGCCGAGCGCGTTCCGGCGCTGGGGAAAATCATGGAGAAGCTGGCGGCTTGAAGATCGGCTGGGTCGGCCTAAACTTGGCTAAGCCGTAGCCATCCAATGCCACTGTCAATGTGCATGCAGCCAAAGCCAGCTCTCCGCCTGCTCGATGCGGCAGTCTCGGGTGAGGAAGTCATTATCGCCAAGGCTGGGAAGCCCATGGCGCGGCTCGTGCCGATCGAGGCGAAGAAGGAGCGGCGCAAGCTGGGGACGCTCGCAGGTCAGCTCCGCGTCCCGGATGACTTCGACGACCCGCTGCCAGACGAGGTGTTGGACGCCTTCGAAGGGCGCTGATGCGACTCTTGTTGGATACCATCTGCTGCTCTGGGCGCTCGGCGAGCCGACGCGAATGGGCGAGACAACGCGGGATGCCGTCGAGGATCCCGCAAATGATGTATTGTTCAGCACAGCAAGCATCTGGGAAATCGCGATCAAGACGCAGCCGGGGCGTCCCGATTTCGCGGTCCGAGCAAAGACGATCGCGAAGGAAGCAATGGCGCGGGGCTTCGCCGAACTGCTGATCCGGTGGCAATCCGCCTCGATGGTGGCTGATCTGCCAATGCATCACCGTGATCCGTTCGATCGCATGCTCTTGGCCCAAGCAATTACGGAACCTGTCCATCTGTACACAGTGGATCGGAAGCTCGTGCCATATTCGCCGCTGGTTGTATTGATCTGAGCGGAACAACTTGCGACGCAACAGTGGAGCCGCAGTCATGGCGACCAACTCGCTTGAACTCCTTGCCGACCTGATCGCTCGCGCCCGCGCCGCCGGCGCCGACGCGGCGGATGCGGTGCTGATCTCGGGGACTTCGCTCGGAGTGCAGCGGCGGCTGGGTCAGACCGAGCACGTGGAACGCTCGGAAGGACGTGACCTGGGGCTGCGGGTATTTCTCGGCCGCCGCGCCGCAATCGTCTCGTCCAGCACCATGGACCCGGCCAGCTTCACCGAACTGGCGGAGCGCGCCGTCGCGATGGCTCGTGTGGTGCCCGAGGACCCGTATGCCGGTCTCGCGGACACCGCCGCGCCGCCGGAACCGGTTCAGCTCGACCTTGAGGATCCGGCGGAGCCCGACACAGACGCGCTGGTCCGGCGCGCCTCTGCCGCAGAGGAGGCGGCGCTGGCCGTGCCTGGGATCACCAATTCGGAAGGCGCAGAGGCGGGCTTCGGCCGCAGCGAGGCATTCCTCGTCACATCCGCCGGGTTCACCGGACGTCACGCCCGCACCAGTCATTCGATTTCCGCCACCGCGCTGGCGGGCGCCGGAACGGGAATGCAGCGCGATTACGACTATCATTCCACCGTCCATCTGGCGGACCTCGACGATCCGGCAGCCATCGGCCACAGCGCCGGCGAGCGGGCGGTGGCCAGGCTCAATCCCGCCAGGCCGCAGACCGCCAAACTGCCCATCGTCTACGATCCACGCGTCGCGGGGAGCCTGCTGGGGCATCTGGCCGGGGCGATCAGCGGCGCCTCGGTGGCACGCGGCACCACCTTCCTCAAGGACCGCCTCGGCACCCGGATCTTCCCCGCGGGTATCGGGATCCACGACGATCCGCGACGCGTCCGTGGCCTGCGGTCGCGTGCGTTCGACGGCGAGGGCACACCCACCATGGCACGCGATATCATCGCTGCCGGTGTGCTCACCACCTGGCTGCTCGACAGCCGCTCGGCCCGCCAGCTCGGCATGCGCCCGACCGGTCACGCGTCGCGCGGTACCGGCGGGCCGCCATCGCCCGGGCCGACCAACCTGTATCTCGCTGCGGGAGAGCTGACGCCGGCTGAGCTCATGGCGGATATCAAGCTTGGCCTCTACGTCAACGAGATGATCGGTATGGGGGTGAACGGCATTACCGGCGATTACAGCCGTGGGGCCGCCGGCTTCATGATCCGCGACGGAGCGCTGGCCGAGCCGGTCGCAGAGATTACCATCGCAGGCAATCTGCTGGACATATTCGCCCATCTAACGCCGGCCAACGATCTGCGTTTCCGCCGCGGCACCGATGCGCCGACGGTGCGGGTCGACGGTATGACCATGGCTGGCGCCTGAGCCGGCCAAACCCCATATGTCACACATGGTCAACAACAAGCGTACAGCGATACGTCGGATGCCGGTCGTGGTTGCGGCCTGCGCCGCGCTGGCTCTGGCACTTGCTCCCGGCTTGGCCGAGGCTCGGGCCGGCGGCGGCGGCTCGTTCGGCAGCCGCGGCAGCATGACGTGGTCGGCACCGCCGTCGACCAACACCGCGCCCTATTCGTCCCCAATGCAGCGCAGCATGACGCCGAACAACCCGTCGCCTGGTTACGGCGGCTACGGGGCGCCCGGCTACGGTCCGCGGTCGGGCTTCATGTCAGGCCTGATGGGCGGGCTGATCGGCGCCGGCATCGGCGGGCTGCTGCTGGGGCACGGGTTCTTCGGCGGCATGATGGGCTTCGGCGGCTTCCTGGGCTTCTTGTTGCAGATCTTCCTGATCGTACTGCTGGTCCGCTTCCTGATCCGCCTGTTCCGTGGCCAGTCGCCCGCCTTCGCCGGCGGGCCGGGAATGTTCGCTCGCGGCGGCCCGCCCGGGCCGGGCTCAATGGGTGGCTTCGGCCGACCGTCAGGTCCACCGCCGATTCAGATAGGGCCGCAGGACTATCAGGCGTTCGAGCAGCTTCTACAGGGCATCCAGGCTGCCTGGAGCCGCCAGGATCTGAACGCGCTGCGCGCCATCGTGACGCCGGAGATGCTCAGCTATTTCGCCGAGCAGCTTGCCGAGCAGGCCAGCCGCGGCGTGCGCAACGAGGTCACCGATGTGCGACTGCTGCAAGGCGACCTGGCACAGGCATGGAGCGAGGGCAACCGCGAATACGCCACTGTGGCGATGCGCTTCGCGATGATCGATGTGACGCGCGATGCCAGCGGCCGCATCGTGGATGGCAGCCCGGACGAGCACGTGACGGCGACCGAGCTGTGGACTTTCGTCCGCTCACCGGGTGGGCGGTGGATCTTGTCAGCGATTCAGCAGGCGCGTTAGCGCGGGGTGAGCGCTCAATGGCGCGCTCATCCCTCATCCCGCGCTAACCCCTGCTTGATCGCGTGATTCAGGCCTCCGGCTCCAGGTACTCGGCGTATTGCCGCTTCGGTACTGAGCGCGCCCGTTTTGCGCGCGCATGCGGGCCAGTGCGTTATCACGCAGCGTCTGCCACAGCGCCGGATCGCGATACAGCGCGACGATCCGCCGCGCGAATTCCGCGGGATCCGCGGTGTCCGCCGCGAGCAGCTCGTGTCCGTCGTGCCAGTCCAATTGCCGGGTCAGCAACTCGCTCGCCACCACCGGCAGTCCGTAGGACGCAGCCTCGTGCACCTTGTAGGGCACGCCGGCCGCGTAGCGGGTCGGAGCAACGAAGATGCGATGCGCGTTGTAGAGTGGAACGGTGTCTTCCACGGCTCCGCGCAGCGTGATGCGTGGATGGTCGCGGTACTCTTCCAGCGAAACCGTCGGATCGACATAGCCCAAGATCGTCAGCCGCGTTTCCCAGCCGAGCGACTGCTCCACCAGCGGCAACACGTCGCGCACGAACCAGTCCAGCGAATCGGGGTTCGGGCTGTCCCGGTGATGGATCGCGCCGATGAACAGAATGCCGGCACGCTCCGCGAAGGCACGCGGCGTCGGCTGCACGTCACGCCAATGGCCGATCACGGCGACATCGCGCAGGCCGAGATCGCTGAGGAGCCGCGCTTCCTGCGGATTGACCGCGATGATGCTGTGGCAGAGATGTGCGTTGACGAACTCCCGTAAGCACGCCGCGTCGACATCGACCGGCGGACCCCCGGTAAGAGCCGCCAATCCTGCCTCGCGCAATGCGGCGACCGCCTCGGTGTCCAGCACGATGCGCGGTGACTTGCCGGCGCCCTTGGCAAGACCTTCAAGCATCGGTCGCATGAGGTCGAGATTGTGCGTGCGCGCAATCCAGATCGTGTCGTAATAGCCCTGCCGTGCCGCGAGGAATCCGGCAAGCTCGTCACGCGTCCGGTCGTGCATGACCTCAACCGTGTCAGGCAGTTCGGCGTAGATCGTGGCGAGGCTGAACCGGGTTGGTTTGATCGGATACACCGTTAGCCGATATCCGAGCGATGCCATCACCTGGATCAGATCGTTCGAACGGACGAAGCCGGAGCCGAGTTGACGCAGCGGTATCATGTCTTCGATGAACAGCACGCGGCGCGCAGTATTTGTGCAACGTGCGAAGACCTGGAGTTTGTTGTCGGCGATGTGGTGCGAGCGAAGCCGGTCGTGCCTGGCCGTCAGCGCCTGCCGCGCGTCGGTTGCCTGGCTCTTCGTGACCGTCTCGGCGAGCCTGGTGACCACGACAGCCGGATCGTACACCACGCGCGAACCGGCCTCGACGATGCGCAGGCACAGATCGACGTCTGCGCTGCCAATCGCGCCGAACGTCTCGTCGAAGCCTTCGAGCCGTCGCAGCGATTCTGCACGGAGCAGCAGGAACGTGGCGGAACAGTAGTCCACGTCGCGCACGAAGTTCGCTTCGGGTGCCGCCGGTGAGGCGTCACGCAGATAGTTCTGCGTCGTGCCGTCGCGCCAGACGATGCTGCCGGCCGCCTCCAGGCGGCCATGCGCGCGCACCAGCTTGCCGCCAACCGCACCGATGCGCGGATCGGAATGCAGCCGCTTCAGCGCAGCGTCGAGTGTGCCGGGGGCAAGTTCCACCGCATTGTCCAGAAACAGCACAGCATCTGCGGTCACGCAGGTCAGGGCCGCATTGCTGGCGCGGACAAAATCGAGCTCGGTAGCGAAGCGCAGCATGCGGGCACCGCGCACAAAGCGGTCGATCCGGCGCGTGTCGTCGGTCGAGCCCGCATCAATCAGGATCAACTCGATGTCACCGGCATGGCTCGCCCGCAACGAGCCGAGCGTCATCAGGGTGAGCGGAAACCGATTGTGCAGCAGCAGGATGACGCTGACATCGGCCCGACCCAGGCACGAGAAGTCGAGCGGTGTGCGTGCGGTACTCGGCTGAAGGCTTTCGCCCCGGCACCGGTTGAGCGCGGCAGCCTGTGACTCGGTGGCCGGTTCCTCCGGCGACAGCACCGCCGCCAGCCCCTGATCTCTCCCGATCGTCAGATAGTGCACGAAGGCATCCTGCGCGCGTCCGTTGTCGAGATCGCTTCGCACCACGGGATTTGTCGCGAGATAATGCCGCAGGTCGATCGCCCCGGTCGGCGCGCGCTGTTCCGCTATGCCGTTGGTGAGGAAATGATCGTAGCCGTTTCGTCGATCCTTCGACTCGACCGCCGCGGCGACATCCTTGTTGCGATCGAGATACCAGGTCTCGGAGAACTCCGGCAGCGGGTCGAACTCGGTCGGAGCATCGTTGGTCAGATAGTGATGCAGCATGCAGCGCCATGTACCGCCGGTAATTTCGGGGTACCGGCGCTGATACCAGGTCGGGTCGAAATAGTGCGACGTGCGAACCTCGGAACGGTGCTCCTCGATCCGCCGCAGGTAATGGAGAAAGCAGCCGAGTGCATCGGCCGCCGCACGTTCATCCGCATCGATATGCTCGCGATAGACCGCGGGATCGAACAGCGCGTGGCCGATTTGGCGCTCGCGGCTGCCGTGCTTCAGAAAATGATCGTAGCCGTTGGCGTTGCCGCCGGCCGCCAGCGCCGTGTCACGCAAATCGGGATAGCGCTGGCGGTAGCGGAGCTCTTCGAACAGCCAGTGTGGCGAACGGAACCCGAAGCCGTCGCGGCAGTATGAGTCGAATCCAGACTGCACATGGCCGCCACGAACCGCGGCGGCCACGCCCGGATGGACCGTGAGATGCCAGGCTTCGTCAAACCAGATGTTCGGCGAATGGCCGCGCCGTTGACCGTGCTCCAGATAGAACGCCAGCACCGCGGTATCGTCGCATTCACCCAATTCGGCGCGAGTGTCAGGATATCTGGCGCGATACCACGGTGCTGCGAACACTGCCCAGGCAGTCGTCGTTTCCCCGGGGAGCTTCAGCATCTCGCGTGCCGGCAGCCCGGTCTTTGCCATCGCCGTCGCGGCTATTTGCGACGCTCGGTCAGCAGCACTCCATCGCGTTGCAGTGCCGCGATCTCGTCGGCGTGAATAGCCGTGCTGGGCCAGCACCTCCGCACCGTCCTGCGCGAACTTCGGCGGCGGTCGGCGTGTGCCGCCCGGCGTGCGCCGCAGTTTGATCGGCGTGCCGAGGCCGCGGTACCAGTCCAATTCCGTGACCATCTCGCGATGCGCGGTATGCGGCGCGGCGGTGGCCTGATCGACCGGCAGCACCGGACCCGCCGGCACGCCGTTGCGGATCAGCTTCAGCGACAGCTCGTTGCCGTCCTGCTCGGCAAAAGCCGCGGCCAACACCTCGGTCAGCGCGGCACGATTGATGTTGCGCTTGCCGTTGTCGGCGAAGCGCGGATCGTCAGCGAGTTCCGGCCGGCCGATGATCTCAGCCATCTTGCGGAACTGCCCGTTGTTGCCGGAGGCGATGAAGATGTCGCAGGTCTTCGTCGGGAACTTGTCGTACGGCACCAGGTTGGGATGCGGATTGCCGGTCCCCGCGGGCCGCTTGCCATTGAGGAAGAAATTCGCCGCCTGCGGATGCAGCAGCGCCATGCCGCAATCGTACAGCGTCATGTCGAGATACTGGCCGTGGCCGGAGCGCTCGCGCTCGTGCAGCGCCATCAGGATGCCGATCGCCGAATAGAGCCCGGTGCCCATGTCGACGATCGCCGTGCCGAGACGCATCGGTCCGGTGGACGCATCGCCATTCACGCTCATCAGGCCGGTCATCGCCTGGAGGATCGCGTCGTAGCCGGGCAGACCGCCAAGCGGACCGTCGGCGCCAAAGCCGGAGATGCGACAATGGATCGAGCCGCGGGAAGCGCTGCGACAGCGTTTCGTAGCCGATGCCCCATTTCTCCATCGAGCCCGGCTTGAAGTTCTCGATCAGGATGTCGGCGCCTTCCAGCAGGCGCAGCAGCACCGCCCGGCCTTCCGGCTTGCCGATATCGAGCGCGATGGCGCGCTTGTTGCGATTGATGCCGATGAAGTAGCTGGCGTCATTCTCGTGAAACGGTGGCCCCCAGTCGCGCACCTCATCGCCCTGCGGCGGCTCGATCTTGATCACCTCGGCGCCGTGGTCGGACAGGATCATCGTGCAGTAGGGTCCGCCGAGCACGCGCGTCAGGTCGATGACCTTCAGGCCGGCGAGCGCGCCGGGGGATTTCGCCAGTCCCTTGCCTTGTGCCGCCGGCCGGTCTGTTGCGTCATCCATCAGGCTGTCTGCTCCTTGTCTCCCCCCGGCAATTCAGCACGGCACAGGGGGTCGTGCCAGACCCGCATCACAGCTTTGCCCGGCGCCACATCGTTCAGAGTTGGAGGTTGTCGAGCTTCAGCACCTCGCCGGCCAGGTACAGGCTGCCGCAGATCAGCACGCGCGCTGGCCGATCGCGGGGCAGCGCGCGCAGGGCGTCCATTACGTGCGGACCCGGCCGGGCGACGCCGCCCGACGCAGCAATGATCGCCTCGACCGGCCGCGCATCGTGCTGCCCGGTTTCGGCCACCGCCCACAGAGTGGTCGCAGACGGCAACCAACGGGCGAAGGAACTCGGCAGCGTCCTTCGTCTGCTTCATGCCGACGATCAGATGCACCGGCCGATCCGACCATGTGCGCAGATGCTCGGCCAGCACGATGCCGGCGCCGGGATTGTGCCCGCCGTCGAGCCACAGCTCCCAATCCGCCGGCAACAGCGCGGCCAGCCTGCCGTGCAGGCGTTGCAGCCGCGCCGGCCACTCCGCGCGAGCGATGCCCGCGGCGTCCATCGTCAGTCCCGAAGCACGCATTGCCGCGATGGCGATGCCGGCGTTGTCGAGCTGGAATGCGCCGGGCAGCGATGGCGGCGGCAACTCCAGGACGCCGAGCGCGTCGTCATAGCGACCCGGAGCGATGTGCCAGTCGCGATCGCGCAGCATCACCGGCGCGCCGACGCGTTGCGCCGCGGTCAGCAGCACCTCGGTCACCTCCGGCGGCTGCGCGCCGATCGCCACCGGCACGCCCGCGCTTCATGATGCCGGCCTTCTCCGCCGCGATGAGCGGCAGCGTGTCGCCCAGCATCTCGCGGTGATCGAGCGAGATCGAGGTGATCGCGCACGCGGCCGGCCGTGTCGATGACGTTGGTCGCGTCGCCGCGGCCGCCGAGACCAACCTCCAGCACGCACAGATCGGCTGGCGTCTGTGCGAACAGATGGAAGGCGACGGCGGTAATCACCTCGAACACGGTGATGGCGGCGCCGGCATTCACCTGCTCGACGTGTTCCAGCGCCGCGGCCAGCGCCGCGTCCGATACCAGTTCGCCGGCGACGCGGATGCGCTCGTTGAACCGCACCAGATGCGGCGAGGTATAGACATGCACGCGCTGCCCCGCCGCCTCCGCCATCGCGCGCAGAAAGGCACAGGTGCTGCCCTTGCCGTTGGTGCCGGCGACATGGACCACCGGCGGCAGGCGGCGCTCCGGATGATCGAGCTTGTCCAGCAGCACACATAGCCGGTCCAGGCTGAGGTCGATCAGTCGCGGATGCAGACCGTGCAGTCGCGCGACGATCGCCCTCGATGCGCGCGCTCATGCCGCCGCCGGCACTTCCTTGACGCGCAGCAGCGAGATCACCCGCGCCAGCGTCGCCTTCAGCTCGGTGCGCTTCACCACCATGTCGACGATGCCGTGCTCGTGCAGGTACTCCGCGCGCTGGAAGCCCTCCGGCAGCTTCTCGCGCACCGTCTGCTCGATCACGCGCGGGCCGGCGAAGCCGATCAGCGCGCCGGGTTCGGCGATGTGGATGTCGCCCAGCATCGGGAAGCTCGCCGTGACGCCGCCGGTGGTGGGATCGGTCAGCACGACGATGTATGGCAGCCCCGCCTCCTTGACCAGCCGCGTGGCGATCACCGTGCGCGGCATCTGCATCAGGCTGATCGCGCCCTCCTGCATGCGCGCGCCGCCCGAGGCGGTGAACACGATCAGCGGCGCATCCTGCAGCACGGCAAGCCGCGCCGCCGCGAGGATGCCGTCGCCGACCGCGGCACCCATCGAGCCGCCGATGAACTCGAATTCCATCGCCGCGACGACGGCCTGGCTGGCCGTCGATCCTGCCATGCGCGACCACCAGCGCATCGTCGAGATGGGTCTTGTCGCGCGCCTCCTTCAGCCGGTCGGTGTAGCGCTTGGTGTCACGGAAGCGCAGCGGATCGGCCACGACCTTGGGCAGTTCGATGCGGGTGAAGCTGCCTTCGTCGAAGGTGTAGCCGAGACGCTCGATGGCACCGACGCGCATGTGGTGCGAGCAGTGCGGACAGACCTTCAGGTTCGCGAGCAGGTCGCGATGGAAGATCATCTGCTGGCAGGCGGGGCATTGGTGCCAGAGGTTCTCCGGCGCCTCGCGCCGCGCGAACAGCGTGCGGATCTTCGGGCGGACGAATTCGGTAAGCCAGCTCATGCGTGCACTCTGGCGCCGCGCACGCCAGCGGCGAGTTCGCGCACCTGGTCGAGCACGCGCCTGCACCAGGTCCGGCTTGCCCAGATTCGCCTCGATCGTGCTGCACAGCGCCGACCCCACCGCCGCCGCATCGGCGACGCGCACCGCCTCGGCCGCCTGCGCCGGCGAGCGCACGCCGAAGCCCACGGCGATCGGCAGATCGGACACCTTGCGGATGCGCGGGATCGCTTCGGCCAGATGCTCGGCCGTGGTGCTGCGCGTGCCGGTGATGCCGGTGATGCTCACGTAATAGACAAAGCCGGAACTGCCATCGAGCACCAGCGGCAGGCGCTTGTCATCCGTCGTCGGCGCCACCAGGCGGATGATGTCGATGCCGTGCGCGGTGGCGTGCGGCACCAGAACGTCGGCCTCCTCGGTGGGAAGATCGACCATGATCAGGCCATCGACGCCGGCGCCGGCCGCATCGGCGCAGAAGCGTTCGGCGCCGTAGGACAGGATGGGGTTCAGGTAGCCCATCAGGATGATCGGCGTCGCGTCGTCGTCACGACGGAACTCGCGCACCATGGCGAGCACGTGCCGGACCTTCACGCCGGCTCTTCAGCGCGCGCTTGCCGGCGGCCTGGACGATCGGGCCGTCGGCCATCGGGTCGGTGAACGGGATGCCGATCTCGATCAGGTCCGCGCCGGCCGCCGGCATGCCGCGCAGCAGGGCCATCGAGGTGGCGGCGTCAGGATCCCAGGCCTCGATGAAGGGGATCAGCGCGCCGCGGCCTTCGCGCTTCAAGTGCGGCAAAGCGGGGGGTGATGCGGCTCATCGGGCGACACCCCCTCCCCAACCCTCCCCCGCTTCGCGGGAGAGGGGGCGCTGAACTCCCTCTCCCGCGCAGCGGGGGAGGGTTGGGGAGGGGGTGCCGCCCGTCACAGCCGCACCCCCAAATGCTCCGCCACGGTGAAGATATCCTTGTCCCCCCGCCCGCACAGATTCATCAGGATGATCTGATCCTTCCCCATCGTCGGCGCCAGCTTCGTCACATGCGCCAACGCGTGCGCCGGCTCCAGCGCCGGAATGATCCCCTCGGTCCGCGTGCAGAGCTGGAACGCCGCCAGCGCCTCCTCATCGGTCGCCGACACGTACTCGACCCGCCCGATATCGTGCAGCCACGAATGCTCCGGCCCGATCCCCGGATAATCCAGCCCCGCGCTGATCGAGTGCGCCTCGATGATCTGCCCATCATCGTCCTGCAGCAGATACGTGCGATTGCCGTGCAGCACGCCGGGCCGCCCCCCGGTCAGGCTCGCCGCATGCTCGCCGCTCTCGATGCCGTGGCCGCCCGCCTCCACGCCGATCAGCCGCACCGAGGCATCGTCGAGGAACGGATGGAACAGCCCCATCGCATTCGACCCACCGCCGATGCACGCGACCGCCGCATCCGGCAGCCGGCCCTCCGCCTCGCGCAACTGCGCCTTCGCCTCCTCGCCGATCACCGACTGGAAGTCGCGCACCATCATCGGATACGGATGCGGCCCCGCAACGGTGCCGATCAGGTAATAGGTGTCCTCGACGTTGGCGACCCAGTCGCGCAGCGCCTCGTTCATCGCGTCCTTCAGCGTGGACGCGCCCGAGGTCACCGGCTTCACCTCCGCCCCCAGCAGCTTCATGCGGAACACGTTCGGCTTCTGCCGCTCGACGTCGGTGGCGCCCATGTAGACCGTGCACGGCAGCCCGAACAGCGCGCACATCGTCGCGGTGGCGACGCCATGCTGGCCGGCGCCGGTCTCCGCGATGATGCGCGTCTTGCCCATGCGCTTGGCCAGCAGGATCTGGCCCATGCAGTTGTTGGCCTTGTGGCTGCCGGTATGGTTCAGCTCGTCGCGCTTGAAATAGACCTTGGCCCCGCCGAGGTGGCGCGTCAGCCGCTCGGCGAACCACAGCGCGCTGGGCCGGCCGACATAGTCCTTCAGATAGGCGTCCAGCTCCGTCTTGAACGCCGGATCGGCGCGCGCGGCCAGATACGCCTGCTCCACCTCCAGGATCAGCGGCATCAGCGTCTCGGCGACGAAACGGCCGCCGAACTCGCCGAAGCGGCCGCGGCCGTCCGGGCCGTTGCGCAGGCTGTTGACGCCGAAAGGCTGGTTCACGTTGCGCGGTCTCCTTTCGCGCGCGTCATAGCGCAGGCCCACCCCACGGTCACCTCATGCCGGCTTTTGTGCGGCGCACAAATCAAAGTTGTGTGGATGGGCTGGATTGTTGCGCACATTCACTCTTATCATCGACCCGCCCGCAATTTTCCAAACGCCGCCCAGGACAGGAGCAAAGCCGTTGACGCTTGCCGCCGACACCGCGCACCCGAGGCACAGGAACTGGAAGACCATTGCCGCCGAGGCGCTCGCCGGGACCGGCGTTCACGCGTCGCGGCCGGTGCACGCCAATCTGACCGCGCCCGCGCTGGTGGCGGAGGCGGTGCGGCGCGACGAGGGGCGCCTGTCGGTCGATGGCGCGCTGGTCGTGGCGACCGGCGTTCATACCGGGCGGTCGGCGCAGGACAAGTTCGTGGTGGACGAGCCGTCGGTCACCGGCGAGGTGTGGTGGGGCCGGGTCAACAACCGGCTGCGCCGGAGAAATTCGCCGTGCTGAAGGCGCGCGTGCAGGCCTATCTGCAGGGACAGGAGCTGTTCACCCAGGACCTGTATGCCGGCGCCGATCCGGCGCATTGCGTGCGGGTGCGCATGGTCACCACCGGTGCCTGGCAGGCGCTGTTCTCGCGCAACATCTTCATCCGGCCGAAGCCCGAGGAGCTGGCGGATTTCCAGCCCGACTACGTGATCCTGCACGCGCCGGGTTTTCAGGCCGATCCGGCGATCGACGGCGTGCGCAGCGGCACCGCCATCGCGCTGTCGTTCGAGCAGCGCACCATCGTCATCGCCGGCACCGAATACGCCGGCGAGGTGAAGAAATCGATCTTCACCGTGATGAACTGGATCCTGCCGGAGCGCGGCGTGATGCCGATGCATTGCAGCGCCAACATCGGCAGCGAAGGCGACGTGGCGTTGTTCTTCGGACTGTCGGGCACCGGCAAGACCACGCTGTCGTCGGACCCGCACCGCAAGCTGATCGGCGACGATGAGCACGGCTGGAGCGAGAGCGGCGTGTTCAACTTCGAGGGCGGCTGCTACGCGAAGGTGATCAATCTTTCGGCGGAGCACGAGCCGGAGATCTGGGCCGCCAGCCACCGTTTCGGCACGGTGCTGGAGAATGTCGTCGCCGACGGACATGGCAGGCTCGACCTGACGGATCAGTCGCTGACCGAGAACACGCGATCGGCCTATCCGGTCGAGTACATTCCCAACATCGAACCATCGCTGCGCGGCGGGCAGCCACGCAACGTGGTGATGCTGACCTGCGATGCGTTCGGCGTGATGCCGCCGATCGCGAAGCTGACGCCGGCGCAGGCGATGTATCATTTCCTCTCCGGCTACACCGCGCTGGTGGCGGGAACCGAGAAGGGGCTCGGCGCCGAACCGCGTGGCGACGTTCAGCACCTGCTTCGGCGCGCCCTTCCTGCCGCGCCGGCCGGAGGTATATGGCCGGATGCTGGCCGAACTGATCGGCGCGGCATGAGGCCGATTGCTGGCTGGTGAACACCGGCTGGAGCGGCGGGCAATACGGTGTCGGGCAACGCATGAGCATCCGCCACACGCGCTGCTCTGCTGCGCGCCGCGCTGGACGGCAGCCTGGCGCGGACGCGGTTCCGCAAGGAGCGGTTCTTCGGCCTGGCGATACCCGAGCACGTGCCTGGCGTGCCGGCCGAAGTGCTGGATCCGCGCGAGGCGTGGTCGGACAAGGCAGCGTACGACCGGATGGCGAGCGAACTGATTGGCCGGTTCGAGAAGAACTTTGCCGCATTCGAGGCGGGCGTGGGAGACGAGGTCCGCGCCGCCGCGATCCGCGCCGCCGCCTGAGCCGCGGCGCATGTACGTCCCTCCGCTGTTCAAGGAAGCGCGCATCGACGTGCTGCACGATGCGATCCGCCGCACCGGGCTTGGCCACGCTGGTGACGCTGACGCAGGACGGGCTGATCGCGAGCCATGTGCCGATGCTGCTTGACGCCGGACCCCGCCCCGTATGGCACGCTGGTCGGCCACCTCGCGCGGCCAAACCCGCAAGCGCGCGGCGCGATCGGCGAGGCGCTGGCGATCTTCCAGGGACCGGAGGCCTACATCACGCCGTCCTGGTACGCGACCAAGCGCGAAAACGGCAAGGTCGTGCCGACCTGGAACTACGTGACGGTCCATGCTTACGGCACTGTCGAGTTCTTCGACGACCGGGAGCGGCTGCGCGATGTGGTGACGCGGCTGACCGAGCGGCAGGAGGCGCCTCGCGCCGAACCCTGGGCCGTGACCGACGCGCCGGCCGATTTCATCGACGTCATGCTGAAGGGCATTGTCGGCTTCGCGCTGCCGATATCGCGGCTCGAGGGCAAGTGGAAGATGAGCCAGAACCGCCCCGCCGAGGACCGCGCGGGCGTGGTCGCCGGCCTGCAATCGGACGGGCGCGAGGACGTGGCCGGTCTGATCCCCGGGTAGCTCGGGTTGCACCCGACCCGCGGCGCGGCCATAAGCCGTCCCGATGAACAGCATCTTCAAAGGCGATGTGAGCACCGCCGGCGGCCGCGCGCTCGCGTGGCTCGATGCGCTGCTGGTCGACCACGCGGTGTTCCGGCTGGTGTGGAGCAACTTCGCCGCCGTCGTGCCCGGTCGCCTGTATCGCTGCAACCATCCGACGCCGGCGCGCCTCGCCGCGCTCACGCGCCGGTATGGGCTGAAGACGCTGATCAACCTGCGCGGCGAGACCGGCAATGGCTCGGACGCGCTGAGCCGTGAGGCGGCCCAGGCGCTGGGTCTGGAGTTCGTCGATGCGCCGCTGGACAGTCGTGGCGCACCGCAACGCGAACGGATCCTGCGGCTGTTCGACATCTTCCGGCAGATGCGCGCGCCGGCGCTGCTGCATTGCAAGTCAGGCGCGGATCGCGCGGGGCTCGCGGCCGGACTGTTCGTGCTGTACCAGGGCGGCACCTCGCGGGAGGCACTGGCGCAGCTCTCGCTGCGCTTCGGCCATATCAGGCAGGCGCGCACCGGCGTGCTGGACGCGTTCTTCCACCACTACGCGCGCGAGGCCGAGGGACGGAAGCCGTTCCTCGACTGGGTGCGCGAGGACTATGATCACGCGGCCCTCCAGCGCGACTTTCACGCCAACGGGCTGGCGAGTTTCATCAATGACTGGGTGTTGGTGCACGAATAGCGATGCAGGCAAGCGACGTCATCGAAGGACTGCCGATCACCGACTGGCAAGGGCCATTCGCGCCGGCTGTGCAGGCGCAGGCGCTCGATGCGCTGGAGGCCGGCCGCGTGCTGATGGCGCGACTGCCGTTCCTCGTGGCGGCGGACGAGACGTTCCTGCTGTCGCCCACGGTCATGGGCAGCGAGCGCAAGAACATCAGCTTCGACGCGGCAACCGGGCGGTGAGCAACACCTCGCTGTCCGGCGGCGAGGCCGAACGACTGCGCGCGATGCTGCGCCGCTTTGCCGACACGGCGGAGACGTTGCTGCGCGATCTGCTGCCCGGCTATGCGCCGGCGCTGCAACGGGCGCGCACCAGTTTCCGTCCGGCGGAGATCGCTGGCCGCCAGTATTCGCCGCGGCATGACGACAGGCTGCTGCACGTCGATGCGTTCCCCAGCCGCCCGATGCACGGCCACCGCATCCTGCGGCTGTTCAGCAACGTGGCGGCCGACGGCGCACCGCGCGCCTGGCGCGTCGGCGAGCCGTTCCCCAGCTTCGCCCGCCAGTTCCTGCCACGCACGGGGGCGGCGGTGCCAGGAAGCGCCTGGCTCCTGCAACGCCTGGGCATCACCAAGGGGCGGCGCAGCGAATACGACCGGATCATGCTGCGCCTGCACGACACGGGGAAGCTGCGACGCTGGCTACCAATCCGATGCGCCGCAGGCGGATCTGTCGTTTCCCGCCGGCACCACGTGGCTCTGCTTCACCGACCAGGTGCTGCACGCGGCGCTCGCCGGACATTGCGCACTGGAACAGACCTTCCACCTGCCGGTCGCCGCGATGGCGCATCCGGAGCGTTCGCCGCTGCGCGTGCTCGAGCAACTGGCCGGCCGCGCGCTGACATAGCGCAACCGACCGGCGGCTCATTACGGGTCGTCCTGTTCCGGGATCAACGCGACGGCAACGGCGGCGAGCACCGAAGCCAGCGCGGCCACGGCAAAGGTCGCCGAAAGCGACCATGTGACCAGCAGGCCGGCGAGCGCGGAACCCAACGGGCCGCCGGACATGTTCAGGCTCATCGACACGGAGAGCACGCGGCCCAGTTCCGCCGGATCGGTGCGCCGCTGGCGCAACGTCAACACGCCGACATCGATCGGTCCCGCCGCCGCGCCGACCAGCATCATCGCGAATGCCAGGCCGGGCAGGCCGAATTCCGCCGCGAGAGGCCACGCCGCGATGGCGGTCACCAGCATGCCGAGCGCCATCGCCTCGCGCTCTCGCCCGGCGATGCGGCAATGGCCGGCGATCAAGGCCGCGATGCCACCGACGAGACCGAGAGCCCGCCCAGAGCAGGCCGGCGACGGCGGCGCCCGTGCCGCCTGCGAACTGTCGCGCCGCGAAGACCGGCACGACGACAACCAGGATGCCCCATGACACCTCATAGAGCGAATAGGACACCGCGAGCCCGCGCAATGAGGGGTGTCGCACGACACGCAGCACGCCGCCGCCACGCCTCCGTCAACAATGGTCTCAGGGCGCGGCAGCCGGCCGCGCGGTCGGCGAATGGTGCCTACGCACAGCGCTGCGGCCGCGTAGATGAGAGCGATGGTGCCCAGAGCGAGCGTCGATCCGCCGAACCCCACGATTGCGCCAGCCAACGCGGGCCCGGCGATGTCCGACAGGCCATGGATCGCGGTGTCCAGGGCGTTTGCGCGCGCCAGTGCGGTCACCGGAACCAGCCGCGGCAACAGGGCACGGATACCGGACAGGGTCAGCGGACTGGTCAGCGAGAACAGGCCGACCAGCACGAGCAGCACCGGCGCACGTTCGCCAGGCCCAGACGATCGGCCGCGATCAACGCGGTCACGCACGCCGCGCTCGCCGCCATGTCCACGGTGATCGCCCAGACCGAACCGACGCGGTCGATGAGGGCACCGGCGACCGGACTGATAGCCAGGCCGGGCGCAACGGCGGCAAAGGCCAGCCATCCGGCGATGATCGGCGAGCCAGTCCGCGCCAGCGCATAAAGCACGATCGCGAGCGCGAACATGCGCCCCGCCAGTCGCGACAGCAGCGTGGCGAGCAACAGCGCGCGCATGTCGGCCACGCCGAGAAGCTGGCGGTAAGAGAGCGGTTTCCCTGTCATTGCGAAGAGCGAAGCGACGAAGCAATCGCCCATCGAGTATGGCTATGATGGAGATTGCTTCGCCAGCTTCGCTCCTCGCAAACACAGGATGCCTGATGCCCAAGATGATCCTTACCGGCGACATCAACCTGATGAACGTCGACGATGCCACGGTGCCGTTCGCACGCGTGAAGCAAGAATTCCGCGCCGCCGACATCGTGTTCAGCAATCTCGAATGCTGCCTCTATGATCCACCGCATGGGCATGCGACGGAGAACGAAGGCTTCTTCGCCTCGCCGCTGATCGGTGGCGAGGCATTGCGTTCCGCCGGCATCGGCGTGGTCGGTATCGCCAACAACGTGAACTATGGCGACGCCGCCATCACCGCCTCCGTCGCTCGGCTCGACGCACTCGGCATTCCGCACACCGGCGCCGGTGCCAACGCTGCCGCGGCGCGCGCCCCGGCCATCGTGGAGCGCAACGGTGTGCGTTATGGATTCCTGCAACGCAGCTCGGTGTACTGGCCGACAAATCATGAGGCCGGTCCCAAGTGCCACCGGCATCGCGGTGATCCGCGCGCACACCGCGTATCAGGTGCCGATGCACAAGACGCGCACCGACATTCCGCCGATGAACCGCCCGGGCATTCCGCCGGTGATCATCACCTGGGCGGATCCCGATTATCTGCGCGCCTTCACCGAGGACATCGCCGCGTTGCGGGCGCAGGTCGATATTCTCGTCGTGTCATGCCACTGGGGACTGCACAAGGAGGTGCTTGGCTATATGCGCGAGATCGGCCGCGCCGCGATCGATGCCGGCGCGGATCTGGTCATCGGGCATGGACCGCACTACTCGCTGCCGATCGAGGTGTATCGCGGCAGGACGATCTTCTACGGCCTGGGCAGTTTCTCGTTCCACACGGGTCATGGCGGACGACGGCATGGCGACTGGATCGGCATGATGGTGCGCGCGACCATAGCGGATAAGCGGATAGCGGGCATCGGCGTGCAATTCGTCCGTCACAACGACCGCAACGAGACTGTCCCTTGCCGCCTGGACGATGAACGCGTCGAGTTCGCCGACATCGCAACACGCAGCGCGACGTACGGCACTCGTTTGATCGAGCACGGCGACGAAATGATGATACAGGAGGCGGCCGCCGCGTGATCATCAACGGCAACAGGAATCCATTGGTGAGCGTGAATCCGGCACCGGCAACATAGGGCCGAGTTGCCAGTTCACGGTCCAGCAGCGCGATCATCTCCTGCATCTTCGGCAGCGTCGCGCCACCGAGTCGCCTCCCTTGTTGCAGTGGTTTTGTCATGTATACACGATCATAGCCCTTCTCGCGGACGCGGTGCGTCTCGACGAAGCCGACGCGGCGATAGAGCGCGATGTTCTCGGTCATCAGCGCGTGCGTATAGAGGTGAATGGCGTCATAGCCGCGTCGACGGGCCTCAGCTTCGGCGAATTCGATCAGTGCGCGACCATGGCCCTTGCCCTGGCATTCCGGCAAGACGGCGACGTTGTCGAGCAGCAAACCCGTTTGCGTTTCCTCCAGAACGAGGAGGCCGACGATGCGACCTGCGTCCTCCAGCACCCAGGCCTGGCCGTCAGCGATGCGCCGCGCGTAATCGTCCAGCATCGGGCCGGGCGGTTTGCCGATGCGCGCGATGTAGTGCGCGTACGCGGCCTGGACGACACCGCACGCGGCACGCGCATCATGATGATGGGCGATGCGAATCATGACGGCATCGACACAACCGCCAGCTACGCCGCCCGCTCGCGCACGGCTTCGGTCGATGCCTCCAGCCCCACCGCCTGGGCAAGACGATCCAGCCGGCGCATCACGCTTTCGCCGGCAAACACGCCGCTGTCTTCCTCGAGCCGCAGAATGAGCCGGCTGCCCGCGAGCCGGAGCCCGGTCCCCGCCAGCAGATCCGGCGTGCCCGCCGACAACGTGTAGGCCAGTCGCAAAGCCACACCGAGCACCTCAGCCCGGTGCGTGCTCGACACATCCAGCAGCAGGCGCGCCGGACGCAGGAATGGCGCCTCGACATCCACCTCGTAGCGGATGGCGATGGCCAGTGCCAGGAAAGCCCGCGCGTGATGATCCAACCCGATCCCGGGCTGGCGCAGCACGCGAAGGAACGCCTGCTCGGCGCGAAACTCCGGGTGGTCGTGGCTGCCGATGTCGGACATCCAACAGGCCGCCTCGCGGAGCCGCCGCGCCTCGCCCACGTCGGCCGGGAACAACGGATCGGTCCACGCGAACAGCGCCGGCGGCAGGTTCGCATCGCGGCCCAGACGCGCGGCGTATTCATGCCCCGCCGCCAGCAAAGGATCCTCGGCCCGGATCGCGTCGGGCATGCGCTGCATGAACCAGCCCTCGCGCAGCCCGCTCGCACTGAACACCACGCGACGCGCACCGGTCGCACGCAGCACGCGCCGCAGCACCACCGCGGCGTAGGGAAGATCATCGATGCGCCGGCGCGACAGCCCGGGCAGCCGTTCGAGGGCACGGCGTCCGGCACCGGCGATCACGCCGGTCAGGTCGCGCGCCTCCTCGCGGCCGATCGTGTAGTGGTGCACCATCTGTAGCGGATAGCCGGTCTGCGCCATGTGGATGCGCGCCAGCGCGCGCCACGCGCCGCCTACCAGATACAGATCGCAATTGGCACCCTCGGCCAGCCACGGCACCGTCGCAAGGTCGGCCTCGGCGATGGCGCGGGCGCGGATCGGATCGCCACCGGCCCGCTCCGCCAGCCGGATCGCGCCAAGGCTCAGCGTATGCGACACGCCACGCGCGCCACGGTCGAGACGCACCATCTCCAGCGAGCCACCACCGATATCGGCCAGAATGCCGTCCGCGGTCGGGATGCCGCACAGCACGCCCATCGCGGAGTATTCCGCTTCCTGCTGGCCCGACAGAACGCGGATCGGCACACCGGGCATGCGCGACTGCAAGCCCGCCACAAAGTCGGGACCGTTGCGGGCGTCGCGCACCGCGGCCGTGGCGAGAATCTCGAACAGCGCAGCGCCCATCGCGTGCGCCACGGCGTGATAGCGATGCAGCACCGTGAACGCCTGGCTCATGCCCTCTTCGTTCAACCGCCCGGTCGCCTCCAAGCCGCGGCCGAGACGCAGCACCGCCTTTTCATTGAAGATCGCCACCGGGTTGCGACAGGCACCCTCGTAGACGACGAGACGCACGGAGTTCGATCCGAGATCGACCACGGCGCAGCGTGGCGCGTCGACAGACGGCTTGAATGGCATGGGTCAGTCCTGGTTCACGCGATCCGGGCGGCGATGATTGGCGAGCGGCGAGGCAACCGCAGGACCGTGCAGCGCGGAGCCTCGGCCGGAAAGCGATGGGTTGGTCATGAAATAGTGGTGCGCCGAGATCGGCTTCCTGCCCGGCGGCACACGCCGCCACACGCCGTCGCCGCGCAGTTCCCACGACTGCATCGAATCCTTCAGGTTCACCACCATGATCTGGTCGAGCACCTGCGCATGCACGGTCGGATTGTGGATCGGCACCAGCGTTTCCACGCGCCAGTCCATGTTGCGCACCATCCAGTCCGCCGAACTGATATAGACGCGGGCATGGCGGCTGGGCAGCGAATGGCCGTTGCCGAATACGCAGATACGGCTGTGCTCGAGGAAGCGGCCGACGATCGACTTGACGCGGATGTTCTCCGACAGGCCTGGCACGCCGGGCCGCAGGCAGCAGATGCCGCGCACCACGGCCATCACCTTCACGCCGGCGCGCGAGGCATCGTACAGCAGATCGATCAGCGTTTCATCGACCAGCGAATTCAGTTTCAGCCAGATGCCGGCTGGCCGGCCGGCATGCGCGAAGGCGATCTCGCGGCGGATCAGATCCGACAGCACCGCCCGGGTGGTCAGCGGACTGAAGGCGATCGCGTCCATCAGCTCCGGCCGCGCATAGCCGGTCATGAAATTGAACAGCCGGGCGGCGTCGCGCGTCAGGTCTGGATCGGTCGTGAAGAACGACAGGTCGGTGTAGATGCGTGCGGTGATCGGATGGTAGTTGCCGGTGCCGAAATGCGCATAGGACCGCACGCCGGTGCCTTCGCGCCGCACCACCAGCGAAAGCTTCGCGTGGGTCTTCAGTTCGGCGAAGCCATAGACGACCTGCACGCCGGCCGCTTCGAGCGTGCGGGCAAGCTGGATGTTCATCTCCTCGTCGAAGCGCGCACGCAACTCCACCACGGCGGTGACGAACTTGCCCGCCTCGGCTGCCTCGATCAGCGCCTTCACGATCGGCGAGTCGCGGCTGGTCCGGTACAGCGTCTGCTTCACCGCGATGACGTTCGGATCCTGCGCCGCCTGGCGCAGGAACTGCACCACCACGTCGAAGCTCTCGAACGGATGGTGGACGATGATGTCCTTGGCGCGGATGGCGGCGAAGCAGTCGCCGCCGAAATCGCGGATGCGCTCCGGGAAGCGCGGCGTGTAGGGCGGGAACAGCAGGTCGGGGCGGTCATCGACGATGAGATGCCGCAGATCGGCGACGCCCAGGATGCCGTCGGCGATGTGCGTTTCGTCCGGCGTGGCGCCGGTCTCGGCGGCGACCAGCGCGCGCAGCTCCTCCGGCATCTTGGCGTCCATGCCGAGATGGATCGCGACGCCACGCCGCCGGCGCTTCAGTGCGGTCTCATACGAGCGGACGAGGTCTTCCGCCTCTTCCTCGAACTCCACGTCGGTGTCGCGGATCAGGCGGAACGTGCCCTGACCGGTGACGCGGAAGCCGGGAAACAGCCGGTCCAGGAACAGCCCGACCAGATCGTCGAGGATGACGAAGCGGATCGGTTCGCCGATCGCGCCGGGCAGCCGGACGAAGCGGTCCACCTGGCTGGGCAGCGGCAGCAGCGCCCGCATGCTCTGCCCGTCCTCCGCGCGCAGCAGCAGCAGGGCCATCACCAGGCCCATGTTGGGAATGAACGGGAAAGGATGCGCGGGATCGATCGCGAGCGGCGTCAGCACCGGGAACACCCGCTCCATGAACCACGCGTCGAGCCACTTCACATCGTTGGCGGACAGCTCGACCGGTTCGCACACCTCGATGCCGGCCTCGCGCAACAGGCCGCGCAATTCGCGCCACACCCGCTGCTGCTCGGCGAGCAGCGATTCGGCGCGGATCTTGATCTCGGCGAGTTGCTGCGCCGGCGTTCGCCCGTCCGGCGAGACAGCGGTGACCCCGGCCTTCGCCTGGCCGATCAGGCCGGCGACGCGCACGGAGTAGAATTCGTCCAGGTTGGACGCGCTGATCGACACGAAGCGCACGCGCTCGAGCAGTGGGTGGCGCTGGGTTCTCCGCCTCCTCGACCACCCGATGGTTGAAGTCGAGCCAGGAGAGCTCGCGGTTGATGAACCGGTCCGGACTGTCCGGCGCGATGGTCGCCTGGTCGGACTGGGGCGGCGCCGCGGGCCGATCGAGCACCTCGACCACTCCGTTGCCGTTCGCCAGCAACTCCCGGTTGGACGATTTGTTCATGTCATGATCCTACAGGAGAGCCGGGTCGTCTCGCGAGGGCGGCACGACCCTGTCCCGAAAATTTCATCCGGCGCGAGCAGGTCGGCCAGAACCGCGGCCGCGAACGGCACCGTGATGTTGCGGTGCTGCTCGAGCGCGGCGGCATCCAGTCGGGCGACCGCCTCGCCGAGCGCAGAAGCACTGCGCGGCAGGCGCAGCACCAGCCATTCCTGCACCGCCTCCGGCGGCCGGAGCTGCCGTTCCGCGAGAAGCCGCGCAAGCAGCGTCCGCAGCAGCGTGTCCTCGGGCGGGCCGATCTCCACCGCAGTGATCGCACGCAGCCGGCTGGCGAGATCGGGCAGTCGCACCGCCCAGCGCGATGGCGGTGCGCGGGACGCGAGAAGCAACGGCAGCCCGGCCTCACCCGCCGCATTCAGCAGATGGAACAGCGCTGTTTCGTCGGCGATCGCATCGGCGTCATCCAGTGCGATGCCGGCCGCGGGCAATTCGGGGAGGTCCACCAACGGCGGTCCCGGACCAAAGCACGGCGCCCAAACGAGCCGCCCAGATGTGCAGCAGATGGGTCTTGCCGCGCCCGGAGCCGCCCCACACAGCCAGCCGGCGGTCGGGCCAGTCGGCGGTGCGGCGCAGCCAGGCGAAAGCGGCGGCGTTGGACGGCGCCTCGCGGAAGTCCACCTCGGCGTAGCGCGGCCCGCGAAAGATCGGCAGAGGCAGTTGATGGGTGGTTTGCACCACGGGACTCCGAACTGGCGGCGAGGCACAGTCAAGCCCTGAGCAGTCCACTACCGCTTGGTGGGTATCCGGGCGACGGGGTTCGCTTGGATCAGCACATCGTGCGCGTAAGCTGGCGTCGCATCAACGGACGCGCGGTGGCGCGGGCTCTCCTGACGTGTAAGTGAAGGAATTTTTTCCTTGACAATGTCCCACCCCTATGTTCTTATTTTGTTCATGGCCGCCGCCCAACCCCCTGCCCCAACCACGAACCCCGATCCGCCCCGGGCCGCCCCAACCATGCCCGCCGCCCTCGGCCGCGTCCTCAGCGTGATCCACAGACTGATCGACTACGGCAAGCAGTTTGCCGCCACGGTCCAGCAGCGCGCCACCGCCCCAGATTTCGCCCTCTTCGCCAGACCCTTCGGCACCGCCGATCTTGCCGCCATCCTCGCCCGCATCACCAGCGGTCTGCGCCGCGCCGCCGCCCTCGAGGCCGCGCTGTGCCGCCGCGCCGCAAGCGGCCGCGACCTCACGCCCTCGCCCCTCCGCTTGCCAGCCGCCCGCGGCCCGCGCCCGCCACGCCAGGTCGCGCCGCCGGCCCCCCAGCCCGCCGACCCCACCGAAGACCCCCGCCTCGCCCGCCTGCCCACCGAAGCGGAAATCGCCGCCGCGGTGCGCCGCCGCCCGGTCGGCGCCGTCATCGCCGACATCTGCCGAGACCTCGGCGTCAGGCCCGGCCATCTCGACCGGGCATTCTGGGACGAACTCACCCACGCCATCATCGCCTATGGCGGCAGTCTCACCTGCTTCCTCGAACCTCTGACCCTGCGCCTCGCCGACCTCCAAGCCTCCAGCGCCTCGCCGACCGTCCGGACCCCGCCTGGCCCGTGCCATCGCCGCGATCAGCCGGCCCTCGCCACCGGCCCGCCCTGAACGCCGAACAATCACTCGCCGCGAGGCCTGGCACCCGGATCCCCGGATCGCCCCTGCGGCCTGAAGCAAGAAGCAACGCAAAAAACTCAAATGGCCGCAGATGAACGCCAACGGGTCCGTGCCCATGCAGGCACGTAAGCGCCCATCAGCAGTCGCGGCGATTGCCCTCCAACGCAACCATCAGTCCGCCGCAAGCCCATTTGCGTTCATCTGCGGCCCTTTGCGTTTTTTGCGTTCCAGTCTTCTCTTCCCCCCCGCTACCGCTTGGTCGGCGGGTCCAGATACAGCGGGCTGGCCAGGTAGCGCCGCAGCCAGAACCGGCACAGCACGCCGATCGTCGCCGCCACCGGCACCGCCAGCATCACGCCCAGAAAGCCGAACGCCGCGCCGCCGGCGAACAGAGCGAAGATCACCCACACCGCCGGCAGTTCCACCCGGTCGCCGAGGAAGCGCGGATAGATCACGTAGCCTTCCAGGATCTGGCCGAACACCAGCACGCCGCCCACCACGATCACGCCGCGCCAATGCGGGAACTGCGCCATGGCCAGGCCCAGCGCGGTGACGCCTCCGGTGATCGAGCCGACATAGGGGATGAACGACAGCAGCCCCGCCGCGATGCCGACGATCAGGCCCAGATCCAGGCCGGCCACGGTCAGCGCCGAGGCGTAGTAGAGCGCCAGGATGATGCAGCACAGCGCCTGCCCGCGCACCCAGGCCGACAGGATGCGGTCCACCTCGCGGGCCTGCGCTCGGATCACGTCGGCGTAGCGATGCGGCAGCCAGGAATCGACCATGCCGATCACCCGCGGCCAGTCGCGCAGCAGGTAGAAGCCCACCACCGGCGTCACCACGGCGAGCGTCAGCACGTTGAAGATCGCGAACCCGCCCCGGTGACGCTGGTGAGCGATGACGGCAATGAAGCTCAGCATATTGCCGGCCTGGCTGCTGACCAGGTCGCGCAGCTTGTCGTTCACCACGTCGGAGCCGAAGTTCTGCTGCAGGTCGGTGAGCACCGTGCTCGCCCAGCGCTGCAGCAGCTGCACGTATTGCGGGATACGGCCGAGCAGCAGGCCGATCTGCTGCAGGATCAGCGGATAGAGCAGCAGCGCGAACAGCAGCACGCCGGCGATCAGCGCCAGGATCATCAGCAGTGCCGCGAGCCCGCGGCTGAGCCCAAGCCGGGTCAGCCGCGTCGTGGGCGGATCGAGCACGTAGGCGATGCCGGCGGCGGCGACGAACGGCGCCAGCACCGAGGCGAACAGCTGCAAGCGCCAGCCACGCCACCACCAGCAGCCCGACGACCAGCGCCACTCGCTGGCCGCGCGTCGCCTGGCCCGGGACGGTCGCGACCTCGGCGAACCAGGTGCGTGGCGTGGGCGGTGGCGGCGCTTCGGGCGGCGGCAGTTCGGCTGTTTCGGTCATCGCCTGCGTACCGTCACCCAGACATAGGCTGCGCCCGAGCCGAACGTGGTCGCCGCGACCAGCCAGACCAGGCCGGTCATCACGGCCGGCGCGGCCAGGCCGAACCCGGACAGCAGCAGCGTCACCGCCACCAGCACGATCTGAAACACGGTATTAAGCTTCGAGACGTACAGCGGGCGGATCAACACCGACTGGCCAAGCAATGACAGCACGACCACGCCGCCGACGATCACCACATCGCGAAACACCACCAGGATGGCCAGCCAGTCGGGCAATGCCCCCACCGACGCCAGGGTCACGTACATCGTCACCAGCAAGGCCTTGTCGGCCACCGGATCGAGCAGCGCGCCCACCATGTTGCCGCCGCCGCTGCGCCGCGCCAGCCAGCCGTCCACCGCGTCCGACAGGCCGGCCGCGAGGAACAGGAAGAATGCCTGGGAGAACTGGTGCTCGAGCACCAGCCACACCGACAGCGGCACGGCGCAAAGCCGCGCGAACGTGATCACGTTGGGCAGCGTCAGCAGAGCGGTCGAGGTGCTTCGGCCGACTTGCGATCCGTCAGGCATCGGCCCGCGTTTCCACGATTGCATTCCCCGCGTTGCGCCGCACCGTTGGCGTATGGTTGTTTCGGCCATCGTCCGGCCCAGCGGACCAAGGCAGTAGCGTATCGAGGGCCGCCATGACCAGTGGTGATCACGATTCGAAGGCAACGCCCGGCAATGGGCTGACCTATCGGGCCGCCGGCGTGGACATCGAGGCCGCCGATTCGCTGGTCGAGACGATCAAGCCGCTCGCGCGCGCGACGCACCGGCCGGGGTGATGGGCGGCCTCGGCGGCTTCGGCGCGCTGTTCGACCTGAAGGCGGCAGGGTTCGCCGATCCGGTCCTGGTGTCCGGCACCGACGGCGTCGGCACCAAGCTGAAGATCGCCATCGAGACCGGCATCCACGACACGATCGGCGTCGATCTGGTGGCGATGTGCGTCAACGACATCGTGGTGCAGGGCGCCGAGCCGCTGTTCTTCCTGGACTATTTCGCCACCGGCAAGCTCGACCCGCGCCAGGCGCGCGAGGTGATCGCCGGCATCGCCTCGGGCTGCAACGAGGCCGGCTGCGCCCTGGTCGGCGGCGAGACGGCGGAGATGCCCGGGATGTACCGCGAGGGCGACTACGACCTCGCCGGCTTCGCGGTCGGCGCGGCGGAGCGCGGGCACCTGCTGCCGCGCGGCGTCGTGCCGGGCGACACGGTCCTGGGGCTGGCCAGTTCCGGCGTTCATTCCAACGCGTTTTCGCTGGTGCGGCGCGTGGTGGAGGTGAGCGGCCTGCCCTGGAGCGCGCCGGCGCCGTTCGACCCGGAGGTGTCGCTCGGCCAGGCGCTGATGACGCCGACGCGGATCTACGTGCCGGCGGTGCTCGCGCTGCATCGGGCCGGGCTGCTGAAGGCGGCGGCGCACATCACCGGCGGCGGCCTGCCCGGCAACCTGCCGCGGGTGCTGCCCGAGGACACGGTGGCGGTGCTGGAACCCTACTGGTCGATCCCGCCGGTGTTCGGCTGGCTGGCGCGCACCGGCGGCGTCGCGCCGGAGGAGATGCTGCGGGTGTTCAACTGCGGCATCGGCATGGCGGTGGTGGTCGGCCGATCGCGGACGCGGCGACGGAACTGCTGCGGGACCGCGGCGAAAGCGTCGCGCGCATCGGCCACATCGCGGCCGGCAGCGGCCCGCCGGCGGTGCGGATCGATCTGCCTGCCGGTTGGCCGGGGTGAGGCGAGCCGCACGCGCCGATTCTGATCAGCGGCCGCGGTTCCAACATGGCCGCGCTGATCGCGGCGGCGCGCGACCCGGACTACCCGGCGGAGATCGTGCTGGTGGTCTCGAACCGGCCGCGACGCGCCGGGGCTCGCCCTGGCGCGCGAGGCCGGGGTGGCGGCGCGTGGCGATCGATCACCGGCCATTCGGCGACGATCGGGCGGCGCACGAGGCGGCGATCGACGCGGCGCTGCGCGCAGGCGCGGGCCGAGATCGTCTGCCTCGCCGGCTACATGCGGCTGCTGACGCCATTCCTGGTCGACGCCTGGCAGGGGCGGATGCTGAACATCCATCCAAGCCTGCTGCCGGCATTCCCCGGGCTGGACACGCATGCGCGGGCGCTGGCCGCCGGGCGTGAAGCTGCACGGCTGCACGGTGCATCTGGTCACCAACGCGATGGACGAGGGACCGATCCTGGCGCAGGCGGCGGTGCCGGTGCTGCCCGGCGATACTGCCGAGACGCTGGCGGATCGGGTGCTGGCGCAGGAGCATCGGATCTATCCGTCGGCGCTGCGTCGCTTCGCCGCCGGGACCGCCGGCGCCCCGCCGCCCGAAACGTCCGCCCTGCTCAACCCCGCTGGCTCCATGAGCCGGCTTACATGATTTTGACGGGACCGCGTCAGATGGCGTGACATATGACGCGTCACGCCAGGAGGCATATGCCATGTCCGCAGAAGGTTCCGCTGTCCATGGGGGTGGCCTGCCGTCCGAGCCTGCCCGCCGCGACTTCCTCAAGCTGGTGACGATGGCGACCGCCGCGATCGGCGGCGCCGCCGTCGCATGGGCCTTCATCGACTCGATGAATCCCGCCGCCGACGTGATCGCCGCCGGCGCACCGATGGACATCGACGTCAGCAAGGTCGCGGCGGGCCAGCAGATCGTCATTCTGTGGCGCGGCAGTCCGATCCTGGTGGTCAATCGAACGCCGGATGCCCTGAAGACCCTGCAACAGCCGAGCCTCGTCGGCCGACTGAGCGATCCGAATTCGAGCTGTCGAGCAGCAGCCCAGCTACGCCCGCAACTGGCATCGGTCGATCCAGCCCGAGTTCGCGGTGCTGGTCGGCATCTGCACGCATCTGGGCTGCCTGCCATCCTATTATCCCGCGCCGAGCCAGACGGAACCGGTGGCCGATTGGCCGGGCGGATATTTCTGCCCCTGTCACGGCTCGAAATACGATCTGGCGGGTCGCGTCTATTCGGGGGTGCCGGCGCCGTACAATCTGCCTGTGCCGCCCTATCATTTCCCCAGCGAGCACATCCTGCGCATCGGCGAAAATCCGCAAGGCGTGACGTTCACGCTAAGCTCGGTCGTGCAGATGTAGCCACGGCGGAGATGAACAAAGTCTAACCCGATGTTCAGTGGGATCGTATCGGCGGGCCACCTATCTCGTTGACACATGGTGGCGTGAAGGACGACGCAGATGCTCATCTCCGACGTGTTGCATAGCAAAGGCCGCAGCGTCATGAAGGTGCGGCCTACCGACACAGTGGCGTTCGCTGTGGCGAGGCTCGCCGAACATCGTATCGGCGCGGTCGTCGTTGAGGACCAGTGGATGAAGCCGGTCGGCATTTTCTCGGAGCGCGATTTTGTCGATGCAATCGCGCGTGACGGCGCCGCAGCACTCGGCTTCGAGGTACGGCAGCTCATGTCGTCGCCGATCGTCAGTTGCCACTCGACCGACCGCATCGATGCTGTGCTCGCCACGATGACCTTGGCGAAGGTCAGACACGTCCCCGTGATCGATGGTGGTTCGCTGAACGGCATCGTCAGCATCGGCGATCTGGTGAAGCACCGGCTCGATGAGAAGGAGCTGGAGGCCAACGTGCTGTTGGATCTTTCGCGCATGCATGCCTGATCCGCCTGCTTTGATGTGATCATATCCGGGGTCGCCGGGCGAGAGTTGTCTATCGACGCGAGTGGGTAAGAACCGTCGAACCACCTCGCGGACCGGAATATGGCCAACGACGTTGCCCACCCTGCACTGCCCGATAGCCTCGACGCCGCAAGATCATCGGTCGTCGAGGATGCCCGTCCGATGCCGCTGGTCTACCTGTGTCTGCTCGCCCTGGGGGTCGGCATTGTCGGTGGCCTCGGCGCCGTGGTGTTTCGCGGGCTGATCGCCTTCGTCCACAACCTGCTGTTTCTCGGCACGCTGTCGTTCATCTACGACTCCAGCCTGTTCACGCCGCCGGCGCCATGGGGAATATTCGTCATTCTGGTCCCCGTCGTGGGCGCGCTCGGCGTAACGTTCATCGTCATGAACTTCGCGCCTGAGGCGAAGGGTCACGGCGTGCCGGAGGTGATGGACGCCATCTACTACAATCGCGGCATCATCCGGCCGATCGTCGCGGTCGCGAAGTCACTCGCTTCGGCGCTGTCGATCGGCAGCGGCGCGGCGGTCGGACGCGAGGGCCCCATCATCCAGATCGGCTCGGCGTTCGGATCCACGCTCGGGCAGGTAATCCGCATGTCGATGGGACAGCGCATCATCCTGGTCGCGGCGGGCGCCGGCGCCGGTATCGCCGCCACCTTCAACACGCCGATCGGCGGCGTGCTGTTCGCCACCGAACTGATGATGCCGGAAATCAGCGTCAACACCTTCCTGCCGGTGGCGATCTCCACCGGGACCGCGACCTTCATCGGCCGGCTGTTCTTCGGCGACAGGCCGGCGTTCGACGTCCCCGCCAACCTCGCGACATTGCCGACCGAGTTGAAGAGCGTGGCGATCCTGGTGCTCTACGTGGTGCTGGGTGCGGTGGTCGGCGTGGCGGCGGCGGTGTTCGTCCGTGGTCTGCATTGGTTTGAGGATCTGTTCGACAAGATTCCAGGCAACTACCTGCGCCACGTGCTGGGTATGCTGCTGGTCGGTCTGCTGCTGTACGCGCTGATGCGCTGGGGCGGGCACTATTACGTCGAGGGCGTCGGCTACGCCACCATTCAGGCGACGCTGACCAATCAGCTCAACGGCGCGTGGTTCCTGTTGCTGCTGTACGTCTGCAAACTGCTGGCGACCTCGTTGAGCCTGGGCTCCGGTTCCTCGGGCGGCATCTTCTCGCCATCGCTGTTCATGGGCGCGACGCTGGGTGGCGCGTTCGCCGGACTGCTCCATGCCATCTTTCCCGGTCTGCCGATCAGCGTGCCCGCGTTCGCGATGGTCGGCATGGGCACGATGGTCGGCAGCGCCACCGGCGCTGCGATGACCTCGGTCGCCATGGTGTTCGAGATGACGCGCGACTACGACATCGTGCTGCCGACGATACTGGCGGTCGCGGTCGGGCTCGGCACGCGGCGACTGCTGACGCGCGAGAACATCTACACCATGAAGCTGTTCCGTCGCGGCCATCCGATCCCGAAGGCGCTGCACGCCAACATGTTTCTCGTGCGCACGGCCGCCGCTGCGATGGACAGGGACTTTCTGCTGGTCGAGGAAAGCGAGAAGTTCGCCAGGTTCCTGCAATTGTCGGATGGGCTGAGCGGCTTGCGCCATGTCGTGGTGACGCGCGGGAACCTGATCGTGGGCGTGCTGCGCGTCAACAGCGACCTGCGCCGCACGGTCAGTGCCGCAGGCGCGGACGTGCCGATGGGAACATTGGCGCGACGCAACTTTACGATCGTGCGGCAGAACGCCGTGATGTTCGACGTGATCGCCCGCCTCTGGCGCCGGCACGCGGTCATGGGTGTGGTGGTGGACGGAACGGGTGTGCCGCGGCGGCAGAACGTGGTCGGCGTCATCACGAAGGAGCACATCGCGGACGAGGTGGCGAGCAGCGTGAGCATGTATCCGCGCTGAGCAGGCGGGGGCCGGCCGAGGGGTTGCCCGGGACGGCTCCGCTGCCATAGAACGGGGGCAGATCAATCCCTCCAGCCGAGGCCGCATGTCCGAACACAGCCACGCCGCAAGCCCACCGATGCGGGCCGAGACGCCCGAAGCCTTCCTCGCCGACCGTCAGCGCTTCTGGAGCGGCTTCACCCACTTCACGCTGGGATGCGTGATCTTCATCGTCCTGCTTCTGATCGGGATGGCGATCTTCCTGCTGTAGCGGCTACGGCGCAAAATCCAGGATGACGTTGCCGGCGTGCGATGGCGGGATGCGCACCAGGTCCGCCATGCGCACGTGCGGCACCCTGTTCTGCATCATCAGCATGTGGACGTGATTGAGGTCGGCGACGCGGACGGTGATCGCAATCGCGCCGGGTGCGTCGTGCCAGCCGTAGGGCAGTTCCAGCGGCGCGAACCGAGCTTCGGCGGCGGGCCGGTCCAGGATCAGCAATTCGCCTCCGGCCGTAACGACGCTGAACCCGTTGCCCAGGTCGTGCAGCGCGTCCTCGCCCCAGATGCCGGCGAAGCGCTGCCATAGCGCATAGGGTTCCGCGGCGGCATACACCACGCGCTCGATCGCATGGGCGCCGTTGGGGTGCTGCATCCACTCCGACACCCAGACGAACTCCGGGCGGTGCTGCTGGCAGATGAAGTGCGAGAGCTGCGGCTGTTCCCAGTCGATCAGCATCGCGAGCGTCACCACCGCCTCATCCCGCGTGCCGTCGGGCAACGTGACCTCGCGGCGGAAGTTCACCACGCCGTCGGGCTCGACGCCGCGCGCCGTCACCGCCGCAGCGTCGGCCGCCGCGTTCTCGCTGTGCAGCGCGATCATCGCAATGCCTTCGCGGCGGTTGAGCTGATCGGCAATGAAGCGACCGAACCGGAAACCGGTCTCGCTGGGCTCGTCGAGCAGGAAGTGGTTCTCGATGCCCATCAGCTCGATGAAGTTGCCGGGGAACAGCACGAGCTGAGTGCCGGTGCCCCAGGGATGGTAGCCCTTTTGCGTCGGCGCGAAGCCCATGGCGCGGTAGTGCTCGGCCAATCTGTCGAGGCTGCCGGAAACCACGAGCGGATGTTCAAGACCGAGCGGACCGTTGGGCATGGCGGGTGCTCAGGTGTGCTGCCAGATTGCCGCCTCGGTCCATCCGAGCTCCTTGAACTCGGCTTCGCGCAGCGGGGCTTCGGCGATCGAGAAGAATTCGTCGAGCTGCGGCGGCGGGATCCGCGTGCCGCTCAGCATGCAGTGCGCCTGGCCGCGGTGGTGGATCTGGTGCTGGAACAGGTGCAGCAGCAGCCGGTCCGCACGCTCGGTCTGCACCCGCGTCGCCGCGATGCACGTGGATGATCCGCTCCGTTCCCGCGTCATCCAGCCCATCGCACCAGGCGATCAGCCTGCGATCGACCGCGGCCTGCGCCGCGTGCAGCTCCTTCAGTTCCGGGCATGGCACGGGGTTCGCCCAGGCGGCCGGGCCGAGCGTGCCGCCTTCCAGTGCATCGACGTAGAACCAGTCGATGACCAGGATGTGGTTCAGCGTCGCCTGGATCGAGGGAAAGAACCCGGTGCGCGGTGCCTCGAACTCGTGCCTGGGTCAGCGCGGCGCAGGCGGAGAGCAGGCGATGGTTCGCCCATGCGTTGTTGTAAGCCATCGCCCGCAACGTCTGTAAGTGCGAGGCCGGCATCGCAGCGCGTCCTATCCGACGATCTCGACCTGAGCGAAGAAGAAGCCGATCTCGATCGCGGCGTTCTCGGCGCTGTCGGAGCCGTGCACCGAATTCGCCTCGATGTCCTCGGCGAAGTTCGCGCGGATGGTGCCGGGCGCGGCCTTCTTCGGATCGGTGGCGCCCATCACCTCGCGGTTCTTCGCGACCGCGTTGTCGCCCTCCAGCACCTGCACGACCACCGGGCCGGAGATCATGAACTCGACCAGCCCGCGGAAGAACGGCCGCTCCTTGTGCACGGCGTAGAACGCCTCGGCCTGCGCCTGGGTCAGCCGCACGCGCTTCTGCGCGACGATGCGCAGGCCGGCCGCCTCCAGTGCCGCGTTGATCTGGCCGGTGAGGTTCCGCCGCGTGGCGTCGGGCTTGATGATTGACAGCGTCCGCTCGGTCGCCATGGGGCTGCTCCTGGGTGGTGACTGAGGCGGGGTCACTAGGCGGTCCCGGCGCGCAGGGCAAGTCGGACGGCAGTATCAGATGGCGCCGATCAGCGCCAGGCCTTCGGCCACCGAGACGAACTCGCCGCCGCCGACCAGCCTGTCGGCACCGAACCGGTCTTCGAACAGACGCCGCACGGCGGGGACGAGCGCGGTGCCGCCGGTGAGGAACACACGGTCCACCGCATGCTGCGGGATGGCGGCCTCCGCCAGGACCTGATCCACCGTGGCAGCCAGCCGGGCGAGATCCGCTGCGATCCACGCCTCGAACTCGCCGCGCGTGTACCGTTCGCTCGACGACGAAGTCATTGTGCTGGAAGCGCAGCGTCGTGGCGTCGGCACGGGACAGCTCCGCCTTGGCGGAGGAGACCGCCTGATACAGCGCATAGCCGAGACCGTCCTCGATCAGCGCGATCAGGTGGCGCAGGCGTTCGGGGTGCTGTGCGGTGCGCGCCACCTCGGCGATGGCGCGCAGCGTGCGGGGCGTGCGCATCAGCGACAGCATGTGCCAGCGGGCGAAGCCGGAGTAGTACTCGGGCGGCACGGGCAGGGGCTTCCCCATGACGCGGTAGGTATCGCCCTTGCCGAGCAGCGGCGCGATGGCGCGGTCGATGATGCGGTAGTCGAACACATCGCCGGCGATGCCGATGCCCGCGTGGCCGAGCGGCGTGACCCCGGCTTTCGGATCGAATCGCAGGATGGAGAAGTCGCTGGTGCCGCCACCGAAGTCGCCGATCAGCACCGTGGCGGGCTCGGTGAGCGTGCGGGCGAACCGGGTGCCGGCGGCTTCCGGCTCCAGCGCCAGGGTCACCTGAGGGAGGCCGGCCTCGGTGTAGGCACCGCGCAGGCGTTCGGCGCCCAGGGTGTCGTCCGCGAACTCGCCGGCGAAGTGCACCGGGCGGCCCACGATGATCCGAGGAGCGGGCGGGATGTCGGCGAGGAGCGCGGCGAGAAAGCAGCCGATCAGGCGCTCCAGGGTGAACGGGTGGCCGAATATGCGGGTCTCGGAAAAACTCCTCTGCGCAAGGTAGGTCTTCATCGACATGATCAGCCGGCTGTCCAGCGGGTCTTCGAGATAGGCGGTGATCGCCTGGGGGCCGGCGGCGTGACGGAGGACGCGGCGGGCCGGCGTCTCCTCGGTCCAGAAGCAGAGGACGGAGCGGAAGACGTCGAGCGATGCATGGCGCTGCGTGGTCACGCTGCCATCGTCGTGCAGGAGAGCCACAACGCTGTTGGTGGTGCCGAAATCGATGCCGATCGCCTTGATCATCCGCCCGCTCCGGCAAAAGGCGCGGTTTCAAGCGCGATTGGCGGCGTGAGGCAAGGTTGTGCGCATGCGCGGGGCTGCGGTAAAGGAGCGCCGGTCCTTGCCCAACAGCCAATGCCGATTACGCGACGGCATGTGCCGCGCAGCGGATCTTCATTCAACACGAAGAAGATAAGACGAGGACGTGGAGTTCACGGAGACAGTGGCTCTCCGTGGTTTCTCGCCTTACTTCTCCGTGTCAATCGACGACGCCACCACACGCATTAGCCGGTCCCAGGAGACCGTTGCCGAGACGAGCGGAGCGATCTGCTAATCGACCGGTTCGTTGAGGAAGCGTTCGACCAGCGCCATGGCGCGGTCCCGTTTGGCCAGGGCCTGTGCCCGTTGCTGATTGCGGGCGCCGGAGGTCAGGTAGAACCGCTCGTACAGCTCCACCCGCGATGCCAGCGCGGTGCCCGCGTAGTCCCACGCCAGCCGGAACAGGCGAATGCGGCGTTCCGCATCCGTGTCGTTGGCGCCGTGCAGATACTTGTCGATGAACGGCCGCAGCGACGGCTGCTTCATCATGTGCCAGGTCGGCGTCGCCAGCAGATTGTGGGAGCCCAGCAGTTTGATGATTTCGTTGGCACGCGGCATCCAGAACGGCATCACGGCCCGAAGCGCGGACAATGGCGGCCCATCGGGGAACCAGACGCCGTTGCCCCATTCGCTTGGATGGTCCTCGGCCGCCTGCACCGCCGATCGGGCGAGTTCGGCGTAGCTCCAGAGTTCGCCGAGCAGTTGTTGCGCATGTCGGGCTCTTGTCGCCGATCGCTTCGGCCATCGCGGTCGCGAGGCCCCAGGCGAATTCCAGCTTGGTGGATGCCCGAACCATGGTCTGCTGCATGACGTTCGGGTTCCAGCTTCGCGTCATGACCTGGTTGTAGACCTTGACATTCGCGTCGATGAACACCCGGTCGCGCGGCACCTCGACGTCGTCGAAGATCACGAATGCGTCCTGCTCGTCGAACCGGCGACGACAACGGATGATCGAAACGATTGTCGGTTCCCGCGACGCTGTCGCGGCAGACGAATTTCAGTCCGGGCGTCGCCATCGGAATGCAGAACGACACGGCGAACTTGTCGCCATCCTCGGGCAGCGGACGGCCGGGATAGACCGCGAGCTCGTCGGCGAAGGGCGCGAGTGTCGCCAGGATGCGGGCGCCGCGCACGATGATGCCGTGCTCGGTGTCGCACGACCTTGCGCAGGATGACGTCGTTTTCCTGGCCGGGGATCTCGTCCTTTGCCTTGTCGATGGTGGGGTGGATCAGCGTGTGGGTCAGGCAGATGTCATTCCGGCGCAGGAATTTCTGATATTCGACCTGGCGCGCGGCGCCATCCTCGTTGCCGTGCTCCGCCCATTCGTGCGCGCAACCGGCGAAACCGGCATAGGTGACGTTCATGTAGTCCGGCGTTCGGCCCATCACGCCGACGGTGTGCTCCGCGATGCGACGCAGGCCGCGATGGCGGCGCTTGCAGGTCGTCCGGCGAGCGCGGGATCATGTGGCTGACATTGATCGGCTCGCCGGTCTCCGGGTCGGGTATCAGGCAGTCGTCCGCCGCCTCGTATTGCAGGTCGAACACCGCGGCCATGCCTTTGGCGGCGCCGGCGAATGCCGGGTGCGACACGACATCGGTGACGCGGTCATTGCCGACCCAGATCTCGCGATCGTCCTTCAGTCCGCGCAGCAGTTCCGCGCCTGTGCGAGCCGGCATTGTTGGTTTCCCCTCGATTCGCATACGCAGATCACGCAATGCCTCTGGCGCTAGCCGCCTGCTTTCCCGGACTGAGCAGCTCGAAAGCCATACCGCGAGCCACGAGGTCAAGAAACCGACTCGCCGTCGACCAAAGTGCCCCCGTCCTTCGTCGGCAGACGTGATCGTCACGTCGTAGTCGCTTCGTTGCGTTCGTCCTTGACTTCATTGAATGCCTTGCCGGCGGTGATGCAGCGCAGTCATCGAGGTCCCGGACGAGTAGCCGAACTGCTGGATTGTCTGATGGCCGCCACCTTCGGCGCCTCACCGGCGATGTTCGAATAAAACTGCCTCGGGCGCGTGAAACATGGCGTAGATAGCTGGAATGGATGATCGCCATCGGCGAAGCATGGCATCTTGCGCCGCGCTTCTCCGAGGTGGGCCCAAGTTTTGCCAATCCTATCGAAGGCCTGGGCCGAGACAGAATACGTGACTTCCAAGCACGCACGGAATGTCCCGCCAGTTGCCTCGCTGACGTCGGCTTCGAGCGGTCTGGCGTTAGCGCGATCGGCGGATGAAGAACCCGCCGAGGATGTGGTCATAGGCCAGGTCCGAGAGAGATACGAGCGGACCGTCGCCGCGTCATGATATGGTCGCGAACCACAACGGCTATGTCGTAGTCGCTGTCCGAGCGCTCCTGCCCCGCGCCCGGGAGCCAAACAAGATCAGCTTTTCCACATCTGGCAGTGCAAGCTCGACCGCACGCTTGTAGTTCGAGAGTCTGAAGGCAGCCGCCCTAGGGAGATCGTCCTCGACGGTCTTCATCAGATCCGTTCACGCAACATGTTCTGCAGATTGTCGCGCAATCAAAGTCGTGATCATCTGCCGCACGCCGAGCTGCTTCAGTTCGGCTTCATGCTCCTGCAGCCTGGCTATGGCATGGGCGCGATCCATTGCTTCCGTATAGCACAGACACCAGCTTTTCTCGACCCGGCCTTGACCGCCAACCCCAACCCGTCCGATCACCCCGCCGCCATGTCCCTCCTGGCCATCTCCGGCGCCGCCGTCCGCCTGGGCGGGCGCAGCATCCTGAACGGCGCCGACCTCACGGTGGACCAGGGCCGCCGCATCGGCCTGGTCGGCCGCAACGGCGCCGGCAAGTCCACGCTGCTGCGCGCCATCGCCGGCGAGCAGGCGCTGGACGGCGGCGAGATCCGCCTCGCCGCCCGCGCCCGCGTCGCCACCGTCGCGCAGGAAGCCCCGGCCGGCGACGCCACCCTGCTGGACACCGTCCTGCAAGGCGACCCCGAACGCCTCGCGCTGCTGGCCGAGGCCGAGACCGCCGAACCCGCACCGCCTGGCCGAGATCCACGAGCGCCTGCGCGCCATCGGCGCCGATGCGGCGCCGGCGCGGGCCGCCGCCATCCTCGCCGGTCTCGGCTTCGACGAGGCGGCCCAGCAGCGCCCGGTCGAGGAGTTCTCCGGCGGCTGGCGCATGCGCGTGGCACTGGCGACCGCGCTGTTCGCCGCCCCCGACCTGCTGCTGCTCGACGAGCCGACCAACCATCTCGACCTGGAGGCGACGCTCTGGCTGGAGACCTGGCTCGCCCGCTTCCCCGGCGCCGTGCTGCTGGTCTCGCACGACCGCGGTGCTGCTGGACCGCGCGGTGCAGGCGATCGCCTTCCTCGACCGCGGCAAGATCACGCGTCACCCCCGGCGGCTTCGACGAATTCGTCCGCATCCGCACCGAGCGCGCGCTGCAGCAGGCTCGCGCCGCCGAACGCATCGCCGCCGAGCGCGCCCACATCCAGTCGTTCATCGACCGCTTCCGCTACAAGGCGTCGCAAGGCGCGGCAGGCGCAGTCGCGCATCAAGGCGCTGGCCCGGCTGCCGCAGATCGAGACGGTGATCGAGGACGCCCCGACCCGCTTCGACTTCCCCGAACCGGCGCGCATCGCCCCGCCGATCCTGGCGCTGGACCGCGTCGCGGTCGGCTATGACGGCACGCCGGTGCTGCGCAACGTCTCGCTGGCGATCGACATGGACGACCGCATCGCGCTGCTCGGCGCCAACGGCAACGGCAAGTCCACGCTGGCGAAGCTGCTGGCCGACCGGCTTGCCGCCGCTGGCCGGCGAAATCCGCCGCGGACCGAAGCTGCGCGTCGGCTATTTCGCGCAGCACCAGACCGACGAGCTGATCGAATCGCCGAGAACCCGATCGACCACATGGCGCGCGCCCTGCCCCGCGCCACGCCGCCGCAGGTGCGCGCCCAGCTCGCCCGCTTCGGGCTTGACGCCGACCGCGCGGAGACGCCGGTGGCGAACCTGTCCGGCGGCGAGAAGGCGCGGCTGCTGCTGGCGCTCGCCACCCGCGAGGCGCCGCAACTGCTGATCCTCGACGAGCCGACCAACCATCTCGACATCGATGCGCGCGAGGCGCTGGTGAAGGCGCTGGCGGACTTCCAGGGCGCGGTGCTGCTGATCACCCACGATCCGCATCTGGTGGAACTGGTCGCCGATCGCCTCTGGCTGGTGGCCGACGGCACGGTGCGGCCGTTCGACGGCGACCTCGACGACTACCGCGCGCTGCTCGCCGAGCGTCGCGCGCCCGCGCCGAAGCCGGACGCCGCCAACCGCCGGGACGAGCGCCGCGAACGCGCCGATGCCCGCGCCGCGCTGGCGCCGCTGCGCAAACAGGCGCGCGACGCCGAGGCGCGGCTGGCGCGGCTGGCGGCGGAACGCGCGGCGATCGAGACGAAGCTGGCCGACCCCGCGCTGTATGTGCCGACGCGCAAGGCGGAGATCGCCGCCGCCAACGCACGACTGGCCGCGATCAGGAAACTTGCGGCGGCGGCCGAGGCAGAGTGGCTGGCGGCGGAAGAGGCGCTGGAAGCGGCATCCTGATTGACCGACGCAAGAGAGTTCCCGAGGAGGGCGAAGCCGCATGATCTACATGGTCGAAATGGCACTGCTCGACGCTGCGCGCCGCACGGAATGGGAGGCGTGGTACACCGCTCATCAGCATCGCCTGCTGTCGATTCCAGGCATTCACGCGAGCCAGCGCTTCGAGTGCATCCACGCTGCCGCCGCTCCTTTCGTCGCCTTGCATGAGGTCGATGGCCCGCAGGTGTTCAGCCTCCGACGCGTACCGCGAAAGCGCCGGCCCGCGAATACCGGCGAATGGCAGACGAAGATGGGCAACTGGCACCGGAACGTGTTCCGCGGCCTCGATCACACGCCCGACGTGCCGATGGATGCGCGCCTCGTCGTGGTCGAACGCAACTGCGAGGGCGCATTGCCGCGCGATGCCGATCTGCGCTGGCTGGAGGCGGTCGGCCTCGACCAGAGCGTGCGCCGTCGCGGCCTCGCGGTGATGGCTCCCGCAGTCGGCGGACCTGCTTGCCGGCACACCGGGCATCCGCGTGCTGAAGCCGCTCGGTCCGCGGCTGGTCAAATGACCAGCCCGCCATCGACGTGCAGCGCCTGGCCGGTGATGTAGCCCGCCGCCGGTGAGGCAAGGAACGCGATCGCCGCCGCCACCTCGTCCGGCAATCCGACCCGGCCGAGCGGCACGCTGGCGACCTGCCGCCGCAGCCGCTCGGGATCGATCGCCGCGTGCGCGCCAGGATCCTTGCGGATGAAACCAGGCACCACGGCATTCACCGTCACGCCGGCCGGGGCCAGTTCCATCGCCAGCGCGCGCACCAGTGCCTCCAGCCCGGCCTTCGCCGCAGCGGACGCGGCGAACACCGCCGTGTCGGTGCGGAACGCATGCGCCACGAAGCTGGACACGGCCACCACGCGCGCATCGCGTCCCGCCTTCAAGTGCGGGATAGCCGCGCGCGCCAGCCGGAAGAACGCACCCTGGATCGCCTCCATCGATGCCGTCATCGCGGCATCGGTCAGTTCGCTGAACGCAGTGCGATCGGCGAACCCGGCATTGCTGACCAGCACGTCCAATCCGCCGAACCGCGCGATCGCCTGCGCCACCAGCGCTTCCGCCACAGTCGCATCGACGAGATCGCCCAGTGCGATTTCAGCGATCGCACCCGCCGCGCGCGCCTCGGCCGCGACGCGTTCGGCGCCGTCGCGGTTCTTTCGCGTGTGGACCAGCAGCGCGACGCCAGGCGCGGCCAGGGCACGACACGCCGCCGCTCCGATGCCGCTCGCCGCGCCGGTCACCAGGATGACGCGCCGCATTCGTCACACCACGTCATGCGGCCGCAGCCGGCACAGTTCGGCGTCGGTGTCGGTCTCGATCTGTAGCGTCGCGTGGCCGATGCCGAAGCGATCGCGCAATTCGGTCGTCACATCATGCAGCGTCCGCTCCGCCGACGGATCGGCGCATACCAGATGCGCCGTCAGCGCCGTCTGCGTGGTGCTCAGCCCCCAGATGTGCAGATCGTGCACCTCCAGAACGCCTGGCACGGAGGCCAGATAGTCCTGCACCTCGTCTTGCGCCACGCCGCCGGGCACGGCGTCCATCGCGAGGTCGATCGATTCGCGCAGCAGCCCCCAGGTGGTCGACGACGATGATGATGCCGATCACGAGACTGGCCGCGGGATCCAGCCACATCCAGCCGGTGAGCAGGATCAGCAGCCCCGCCAGCACGACGCCAGCCGAGACGCCGGCATCCGCCGCCATGTGGACGAACTGCGCGCGCACATTGATGTCGTGGCCACGCCCGCGCAGGAACAGGAGCGCGGTGGCACCGTTGATCAGGATGCCGACGGCGGCGACCAGGATCACGGTGCCTTCCCGCACCGGCATCGGCGCCAGCAACCGATGCACCGCCTCGACCCCGATGGCGCCGACGCCGACCAGCAGGATGGTGGCGTTCAGCAGTGCCGCCAGGATGGAGCTGCGTCCCCAGCCGTAGGTGCGCCGTCGGGTCGGCGGCCGTCGCGCCAGCCACGCGGCGCCCCAACCGAGCAGCAGACCCAGAACGTCGCCGAAATTGTGCGCCGCGTCCGCCAGCAGCGCCATCGAGTTGGCCAGCAGGCCGAACGCGATCTCGGCCACGACGAACCCGAGGTTGAGCGCCGTGCCCATGGCGAAGGCGCGATCGTGCCCATGATGGCTGTGATGATGGTCGTGGGCGTGGTGGTGCTCGTGGTGCGCCATGCTGGTGCGATCATGCCCGGCCTCGGCGCCGATGGCGAGACGCAGCAGCGCTGATCGAAGACCAGGTGAGCGGCAAAGTTGCACAATTGTTACGGTGCAACGGTCCGCAATGCGCCTCACGCACTCCTGATGGCTGGACAGAGTGCACTTCAGGCTATCCACGGCATGACAGTCGGGGCCGGCCTGCCAACCTCCGGACACGTAATGCTCGGCAATTCGATCGCCTCTCTGCTGGCATGGGCCGGCCATCATCCCCTGCTGCAGGCAACTGCCATCGTACTCGGCACCTTCATCCTGGAGGACGCCGCAACGGTGCTCGCCGCCATGCAGACCGCCGATGGCAGCCTGTCCGGGCCGCTGGCATTGGCGTCGCTGTATGTCGGCATCGCGTTGGGCGACCTTGGGCTTTATGGCCTGGGTTGGCTGGCCGCGCGATTTCCGCCGGTCACGCGATTGATCCCGCCGCAGCGCAAGGAAGTGATCCGGGCCTGGCTCGACGGGCGCGTATTCAAGGTCGTGCTGATCAGCCGCTTCCTCCCCGGGATGCGGCTGCCGACCTACACGACCTGCGGTTTCGTCAATGCCGACCTGAAACAATTCGCGCTCGCGGTGGTGATCGCCACCATCTGCTGGACCTCGTTGCTGTTCGGCGTGTCGCTGCGCATCGGCGAGGTGCTGATGGACCACTTCGGCGCCTGGCGCTGGGCTGGCGCGGCCGGGTTCGCTGTTGTTCGTCGTGCTCGCCGGCAGGCTCACGGCTTCGGGCATGCAGAGCAAGCGGCCATGAAACTGGAGACTGTACTCCGCACGCCGGGTAGCGCGGCGTGGCGGGCACGCGAACATCCGCTGTCGTTCTTCGAATTCTGGCCGGATTGGCTGTTCTATTTTCCGGTGGCGCTGCATTGGATCGCGCTCGGTCTACGCTACGGCGATTTCAGCCTGCCGACCGCGGCGAACCCGACGATCACCGCGGGTGGCCTCTGCGGTGAATCGAAGCTCGAGACGCTGGAGCAGGTGCAAGGGCCGGCGCGCGAACTGGTGGCGCGCTACACCAGCGTCGTGGCGCAGCCCGGCGGCACGCGTGGCCGCCGAACAGGCGCTCATGGCCGCATCCATCGATTACCCCGTGGTGGCCAAACCCGCCGTGGGCTGCAACGGCACGGGTGTGCGGCTGCTCCGGGCGCGCGACGACCTTGCCAGATATCTCGACGGAGTTCCCTCGCGGCGAGCGCATCGTTCTGCAGGAATTCGTCGCCGATGAAGGCGAGGCCGGCATCTTCTATGTCCGTCATCCGGACGAGGCGTCGGGACGGATCACCTCGATCACGTTGAAGCACGCCCCCGTGGTGATCGGCGACGGACGATCGACGCTGCGGCAACTGATAATGGCCGATCCCCGGGCAGGACGTGTGCCGCAGCTCTATCTGCCGCGACTTGCAGGCCGGCTGCATGACGTGCCACGGCAAGGCGAGCGGGTGCCTCTGGTGTTCGTCGGCAATCACTGCAAGGGCTCGATCTTCGAGAATGGCACCCATCTTGCCACAGCCCGCGCTGACCGAGGCCTTCGAACGGATCGCGCGCGCCCTGCCAGGGTTCCACTTCGGCCGGATCGACGTGCGCTTCGCGTCGCTGTCGGCGCTGCTGCGCGGCGAAGGCTTCCGCATCATCGAGATCAACGGCGTCGGCTCCGAGGCGACGCATATCTGGGATCGCAGCACCACATTGCGCGAGGCCTGGCGCGCGCAGTTCTCGCACTATGGCGCGGCGTTCCGCATCGCGGCCGCGAACCGGGCGCGCGGCCACCGATCATGCGGGTTGTGGGCGATGTACCGGCTGTGGCGGCGACAGAAGCGGCTGATGGCCGCCTATCCGATGAACGACTGATTGCGCCCTTGCCGAATCCGGCCCTTCCGTCAGGAACGCGGCATGAGCGCCCTGCAAGCCATCGTCATCGCCATCCTGCAAGGGGCGACCGAACTGTTCCCGGTGAGCAGCCTCGGGCACGCGGTCGTGCTGCCGGCGCTGCTGCACTGGCCGATCGATCAGCGTTCGCCGGAGTTCCTGCCGTTCCTGGTGATGCTGCATCTCGGCACGGCCACGGCGCTGCTGCTGTTCTTCTGGCGCGACTGGTGGTCGCTGGCGACCGGCGTGCTGGGGCTGGCATCACCGCACCAGACCGGCGAGAGCCGGCGCGTGTTCGCCTTGATCGTGATCGCGACCATTCCTGCCGTGATCATCGGCTTTCTGCTGGAGAAGTTCTTCCGCAACCTGTTCGGCACGCCGGTGGTCGCCGCGGTGTTCCTGATCGTCAACGCCGTGCTGTTGCTGGGTGGAGAGAAGTTGCGCGGGCGCGGACATCGGCCGCTGTCCGAGTCTGACCATGATGGATGCGCTGACGATCGGCTGCTGGCAGTGCACCGCGTTGATCCCGGGCATTTCGCGCTCCGGCGCCACGATCGTCGGCGGCCTGCTGCGCGGTATCGACCACGAGGGTTCGGCGCATTTCTCGTTCCTGATCGCGACACCGATCATCCTCGGGGCAACGGTGCTGGAGGTCCCGAAGCTGCTGCACGAGAGCGTCCCGCCCGGAACGTTCAGTGTGGCGGCGCTCGCCGCGGTGCTGGCCGGCGTCACCGCCTATGCCAGCACCTGGTTCCTGATGCGCTACTTCCGTCAGCACGATGCCTGGGCGCTCAATCCGTTCGCGTATTATTGCCTGGTCGTCGGCGCCGGCAGTCTGCTGTTGCTGCTTGTGGTGATGAACGTTGGCACCCTCCCCCCTCGCGCACGGGGAGGGGGAGGTTCGTTGCCTACACGTACACCCCCTTCATGCCGCCGGCCGGATAGCGGGTCCCTGCCGCCGCACCCTTCGGGATCGCGGCCGAAATTCGCGCCACATCCTCCGCCGTCAGCTTCACCCGCAACGCGCCGATGTTCTCATCCAGCCGCCGCGGATATCGGGTTCCTGGGATCGCCACCACGTCCGGCCCCTGCGCCAACACCCAGGCCAGTGTGAGCTGGGCCGGCGTGCATCCCTTCTCCTTCGCGATCGCCTCGATCTTCGCCACCAGTTCGCGGTTGCGATCGAAGTTCTCCTGCTGGAACCGCGGATGTGCGGCGCGCCTGCCATCGATATCGGCGAACGTCTGGATCGCGCCGGTCAGAAACCCTCGCCCCAGCGGCGCGTAGGCGACAAAGCTGATCCCGAGACCGCGTGTCGTCTCGCGCGTCTCCTCCGCCTCGGTGCGGTACAGCAGCGAATACTCGGTCTGCACCGCCGCGATCGGATGCACCGCGTGCGCACGCCGGATCGTCGCCGGCGACGCCTCGGACAGCCCGAGATGCCGCACCTTGCCCTGCTGCACCAGCTTGGCCATCGCGCCCACGGTGTCCTCGATCGGCACGGACGGATCGACGCGATGCTGGTAGTAGAGATCGATCACATCGACGCCCAGCCGCTGCAGGCTGGCATCGCACGCCTGCATCACGTAGTCCGGGCCGGCCGTTCACGCCGTTCGGCCCGCCGGGGTTCTGCGTCTGGCCGAACTTGGTCGCCAGCACGACGCGGTCGCGGCGCCCCTTCAGCGCGCGGCCGATCACCTGCTCGTTATGGCCCCAGCCATACATGTCCGACGAATCGAGATGATCGACGCCCTGGTCGATCGCATAGCGGATCAGCTCCTCTGACGCCGCGTCATCGGCTTCGCCATAGATGCCTGACAGCGACATGCAGCCGAGCCCGATCGCCGAAACCGACAATCCGCCCTTCCCCAGCGCGCGATGTTCGAGCCTCTCTGTCGTTGCCATGATCCCGGTCTCCTCTCCCGTGTGCCGATTGGCGGTATAGTCCAGCCGACAACGCCAACCAAATCGACGGGAGGACCCCATGGCGAACGAAGCCCGCGTTGCACTGATCACCGGATGCGGCAAGCCGGTCGGCATCGGCAATTCGACCGCGCGTGCGCTCGCCGCGGCCGGCGTGACGGTGGTGGTATCCGACGTGTCGCCCGCCGGCGTCGCCAACGAACACAACGTGCAGGGCGACATGGACCCCGGCTGGACCGGCGTCGACAGCCTGGTCAAGGCGATCGTGGATACAGGCGGCACCGCATCGGCCACGCTCGGCGATGTCAGCGTCGAGGCGGACGCCGCGCGCATGGTGGACGAGGTGCTGCGCCGCTACGGCAGGCTGGACATTCTGGTGAACAATGCCGGCGCGCCGCAGGGCGCGGACCGCAACGAGATCGAGGATGTTCCGGTCGCGGCCTGGGATCTCACCATGGGCGTGAATGCGCGCGGCTGCTTCCTGATGTCGCGCGCCGCGGTGCCGGCGATGCGCAAGGCGGGCTGGGGACGCATCGTCAGCGTCTCGTCGCGCGCGGCGTTCCGGCCTGGCGCGAAGCGCACCGCCTATGCCGCGTCCAAGGCGGCCATCGTCGGCTTCACCAAGTCGCTGGCGTTCGATCTCGCGCCGTGCGGCATCACGGTGAATGCGGTGCTGCCGGGACCGATCCGCACCTCGCGCGCGATCAGCACCAATCGCCGCGAATTCGGCGATGACCTGGAGGTCGGTTTCCGTGAGCGCGCCAAGGCTATTCCGGTCGGCCGCTTCGGCAGCCCGGACGAGGTGGCGTCGATGATCGCCTATCTGGCCTCCGATGGCGCCGCGTTCGTCACCGGGCAGGCGATCGGCGTCGATGGCGGGTGGTAGGCGCGACGGGATGCTTGCGTCTCGTAGCGTCAGCGCATCCAATGCCGGTGCGGGCGCACGTGCGGGAAGGGGGACGCCAGCATGGAGGCAGGAGCGAATGGGTCCGCAGACGACGCGGACAGCCGATGGATGACCTACACGGAACTGGCGCAGGCCCGCAGGATCACCACGCCTTCGGCCATCAAGCTGGTGCTGCGCCGGGGCTGGCGGCGCCAGAAGGACAACCACGGCACCATGCGCGCACTCGTTCCGCCGGCGTGGTCCGACCCCGCGCCTGGCAGAAGCTTCGACCCCGACGCCCATGTCAGCCAGGCCATCAGCGCGTTGGAGGCGTCGGTCGCTGCATCTGCGCGAGCGGGCGGAGGCGGCGGAGAACGCCGTGCGGATCGAGCGTGAGCGAGCGGACCGGGCACAGCAGGCGCTGAACGGCGAACGCAACCGGGCCAATTCGCTGCGCGATCGGATCGATGCGTCTGCGCGCCGATCTTGCCGAGGCAGAGACGGCGATCGAGGCGGCGCGGCAGGAGACCTGGGAAGCCGCGCGAGCAGCGGACGCGCTGCGCGAGGCGAATGCCGAGTGGCAGGCACTCGGCTTGCTGGCGCGCCTCCGGCGGGCGTGGTCGGGCGAATAAGCCAGACGCGCCCGCCGGTGCCCATTGTGGTTACCTTTTCTGTGGGGGCACGGGAATACCTGCAATCCTCAGATTGACGGACCCCAAATGGTTGCGGCTGGTGAAGTACAGCGTCTTCCAGTCATCGCCACCAAAACCCAGATTGGTGGTGGCAGGCGCTCCGTGCACGATGCGGCCGAGCTTCCTGCCTTTCGGATCCATGATCCATAGCCCGCCGGACCCGCCGCAATACACATTCCCTGCCACGTCCACCTTCATGCCGTCAGGGACACCGGGCTCATCGCCGCGCAGGTCGGCAAACACACGGTCGGTCTGTTTGGCGAGCGTGCCGTTTGGCAGCAGATCGAAAGCCCGGATGTGCCCGCGGCGCGAGTTGTTGATGTAGAGCACGCTTTCATCGGGAGAGAAGGCAAGGCCATTGGGCAACACGAAGTCGCCGATGAGCAAGGTCATCGTCCCCAGATCCGGGGTGACGCGATAAACGCCGGAGAAGGTCAGGTCCCACTGCTCGGCTGGGGCGGGACTTGTCCAGGGATCGGTGAAGTAGATGCAGCCATCCGACTTCACCACCACGTCGTTGGGCCGGTTGAGCTGCCGCCCCTGGAAGCTGTTCGCAATCACCGTGATGCTGCCGTCGGGTTCCTGACGAGTGACCCGCCGCGTGTCATGCTCACAGGCGATCAGCCGGCCCTGAAGGTCTCTGGTCAGTCCATTGGCCCGGTTGGTCGGTTCCTGAAACACCGTCACGCCGGCGCCGGGCACATATTTCATGCGCCGGTTGTTGTGGATGTCGCTGAACAGGAGGCAGCGATCCTCCTTCCACCACAGCGGTCCTTCCGCCGGCCCCTGCGGACCGCCGAACCCATCGGCAAGGTCCTGTATGGGCTCCGACGCGGAGATGATGTTTTCGAGTTCCGGAGCCAGTTGTTCGATCCGCTTCGCTGATTGGGTACGACTGCTACCCGACATGGCAAAGTCTCCTCTCCCATTACATTTCCATTTGTGGCGCCGGGCGCCCGCCCTGGCTGCGTCCCGAGAATCGAGCTCGCAGGCATCACGACGCTCCACCAGTTCATCCTTCGATGGACGGTCGGAGCACCACATCTTACTGTAGCCGGTCGGTGATGCATAACCGGATAGGTGCGATGATTACTGGTGACGCGACTGGTAGCGAACGTTTTGACGTTGCCTACCTGGTACTGAGTGGCACGACGACGGCGGCGCGCGGTCCGGAGTTGCTTCGCGGGCTGTTGGAGCCTTGGCTGTTCGACCGTCATCGCGATCCCGACACCGAATGCTTCGCGCGTGCTCGCTCCGCGCGATCTCGCTGACGTCGAAGGAGCGCAGGTCGTCGAGTTGTATTTCGATCTGGCCATAAGGCCACGACCTCCGCGCGGCGTGGTGCTGTTCGCGCCGTGCAGCTTCAATTCGCTGAACAAACTTGCGCACGGCATCGCCGACAATCTGGCGCTGTCCGTGGTTGCCGAGGCGATCGGGCGACGAACGCCGGTGATTTTAGGGCCGTCGTTGAACCAACCGCTGTTGGATCACCCGATGGCGCAGGCATCGCTGAAGACGCTGCGTAGCTGGCATGTGACGATCGTGCCGCCTGTTGATGAGGGGGAGGGACCGCGCCTTGCCGCGTCCGCACAGTTGCTCGATGCGGTGCGTCCATACATTCGTAGCGTCGCATCGGCGTCTGACGCCTGGATCCCGCATGCAGCGGCGAGCGATTTGACGACTCGCCGTGGTACCTGACGGATGAATTTTTCTCCTGGTTCGTCTAGGGCTCCGGACGCGTGGTTTTGCTGCGAAATGTGAGGTGTCTCACACAACCTGCGCGATACTTGAGCCATCGTGCCGAGGATGGATGGATGGTCCATCCATGCAGCAATACCAACACTCAATGTGAGCGGCTCACCCGTCACCGCTCTTCGTCACGACGACTGAAAGGCTTGCGTGTCATTAGACTTGAGCGTTGGTACAAGCACAATAGGAGGAAAGCGTAATGAGTACAGCATTTCCTTTCCGGTTTGTGAATGTGGGAAATCCGGTTCCCTTCGCTATCGAGGCAAATCCCGATTTCCCGACGGAAACCGAGCCTCTCTGCATCCTGAACAACCTGGGGACTGCCCCGGCTCCCGACACCTTCATCACGATCGGCGCCGGCGTTGCGCCGAACGATCCGGACCCCTGGGAGCTGACTTTCCACTGGGCAACGGTCGGGGGAGCCGCCGCCGGCGCGTGGCAGTTGGATGCGTTTCTTGAGAGCGTCAGTGGTCCCGGTCCGAACATCACGTTGCCAGGCTTTCCCACCGTCATCCCGTCGGTCACTCCAGCGAAGCACACGATCGTGGTGCCAATGCCGCCAAATGTTGTGTTCCCCGCAGGACCGGGCGTGTTTCTCTATCGGCTCTTTGTCACCCTGCGGTGGGCAATCGCCGGACCGATCGTCCGCGTGGCTGGTCGCGCCGACGGGCCACTGATGGAGTTCTACCGGCCTGCATAAGTCTGCGCCGCTGGCTCGCCCGCGCATAGGCGCGGCATTGATTACCTGCAATGTAGGCCGCCCCGGTTCGCCGGGGCGGTGCAGCCCGGGTGGCGCCGGAAACGAAGACGAAACCGCCTTGATCTAGATCGACACGCTCCACGAGGGTAGTTACACCGCCTGAAGGGAGAGAACACTTGACCAGATGGTGTTACCTGCTTGCGGTACCGCTGGCTCTGGGACCCGCCGCGTCGCCGGTGGCACTCGCACAGCAGGCCCCGCCCGCGCAGACACAGCCTGCCGCGCCAGCCTATACGCAGGCTGAGCTCGAACAGATCCTGGCGCCGATCGCGCTGTATCCGGATGATCTGCTGACCCAGATCCTGGTCGCCTCGACCTATCCGCTGGAAGTGGTGATGGCGAGCCGCTGGGTCGCGCAGCCAGGCAACAAGGACCTGAAGGGTGACGCACTCATCAAGGCGCTCGACGGGCAGGACTGGGACGCAAGCGTAAAGTCGCTGGTGCCCTTCCCGACCGTGCTGAAGACGATGAGCGATCAACTCGATTGGACGCAGAGGCTGGGCGACGCGTTCCTGGCGCAGCAGGCGATGTTTTCGCCGCGGTGCAGGCGCTGCGGGGCCGAGCCCAGGCGGCAGGAACCTTGCAGAGCAATGCGCAGCAGACCGTCACGCGGGATGCCTCGGCGATCGTGATCCAGCCGAGGCAGGCGGACACGGTGTACGTGCCTGCCTACAACCCGACCGTCGTGTACGGCACGTGGCCCTATCCAGCCTATCCGCCCGTGTACTACCCGCCTCCGCCGGGCTACTACGTGGGAACGGCGCTGGCGACAGGACTGGCCTTCGGGGCCGGCGTTGCGATCACCGGTGCGCTCTGGGGCTGGGGAAGCCCGAACTGGGGTACGGGCAACGTCAATGTCAACGTGAACCGGTTCAACAGCATCAACGCCAACAGCATCAATGCCAACCGGTTCAGCAATCGTGCCGTCAGTTCCAACACGTGGCAGCATAACCCGGACCACCGGCGGGGCGTCGGCTATACGAATTCTCAGGTCAGGCAGCAGTACCGGCCGAATTCGGCGGCAATTCCGCGACGCGGGACGCGTTCCCCGGGCGCGCTCCGTCGACGACCGGATTGGCGACAAGGTTGGGGCAACCCGGACAGCGTCCGCCGGCGGCGGGAACCTGGCAAACGCCCGCGACCGAACGCGGCGGGCTCGCGCAACCCGCAAGGCAACCTCGCGAACGCATCGCGGCCAAAGCTGGCGGTAACGCCAATCTGCAAGACAGAATGGGGAATACCTCGCGGCCCAATGCGACAGGCGCGGGCAATACGCAAGCCAGGCTCCAGAATACCCAGCGCCCGAGTGGTGGCGCCCCGCCTTCAGTGGTGTGGGCAATGGCGCGGCGACACGCGCTCAGTCGGCGCAGGGTCATGCCAGCCGCGCCGGCGCAGCTCGGGTATACGTCGCGTGGTGGTGGCGGCGGCGGCGCTCGCGCCAGAGGCGGAGCAGCCAGAGGAGGGCGTCGCTGATGCTGCCGCGTTTCTTCAAGTCCTGGCTTGGCGTCGTCCTGCTTGCGCTGCCGCTGCTCGCGGCAGCTCCATCGGGCAAGGTGCCGGAGCGCTTCGCCTCGCCGGATGCGGCGGTCAACTCGTTGGTCGCAGCGCTGCGCGCCGGCGACGTGGCGCAATTACGCAAGCTGTTCGGAGAAGCCGGCCTGCGCGATGTCAGCGCGGGCGATCCGGTCGCCAACGCGACGCAGCGCGAGAAATTCATCGCGGCGTATGACGCCAAGCACGCGATCGATGTGAAGGGCGACACGGCGACGTTGTCGATCGGCGCAGACGACTGGCCGTTCCCGATCCCGCTGAGGCACGCCTCGCACGGCTGGTCCTTCGATGTGGCGGCCGGTCGCGAGGAGATCCTCGACCGGCGCATCGGCGCCAATGAGCTGTATACACAACAGGTGATGCTCGCCTACGTCGATGCGCAGAACGAGTATTTTCAGGGCCTGCACGACGGCCGCAGGATCCATATCTACGCGCAGCATTTGCTGAGCAGCCCGGGCAAGCAGGATGGGCTCTACTGGCCTACCGAAGAGGGACAGAAGCAAAGTCCGCTCGGACCGTTGATCGCGGAGGCTCGGGCCGCCGGCTACCACCCGGGCGAGAATGCCGAGCCGCAGCCATTTCACGGCTATTACTTCCACATTCTGACTGGGTCAGGGGGCACACGCGCCGGGCGGTGCCTACGATTACATGGCGAACGGACTGATGCTGGGCGGCTTCGGGCTCGTTGCGTGGCCAGCGCATTGGGACAGAACAGGGGTGATGACCTTCGTCGTCAACCAGGACGGTGAGATCTATGAGAAGGATCTCGGGCCAGAGACGGCCGCGACCGCCAAGGCAATGACCCGGTTCGATCCCGACGCCACATGGCAGAAGGTCGGCGCGCCGGCGCCGATTGCCGGAGAAGCGGACCAGGACAACGGGGACTGAACGGCGCCAAGTGGCGGGCGACAGCGCCCGATCAGGCCGGGACTACCGGGGTCGCACGCTGTTCGGCCGCATCCCACATCAGCCGCGGATCGAACGTCTCTGCCGCGAACATGGTCAGGATCACCACCCCACAGAACGCCATGGCGCCGACACCGGGTTCGATCGTGATCACATTGCCGAACTGCACGAGTGCTCCGAGCAATGCCTCCATGAAGATGTCGATCATCGACCAGCGGCCGATCCAGCGCACGACATGATACAGCCGCGTCCGATCGCGCAGCCAGCCTGAGCGGCCGGTCTGGGTCGTCACCAGCATGATGGTCAGGCCCACAAGCTTCAGCATCGGCACGGCGATGCTGGCAAAAAACACCAGTGCCGCGAGCGGGTACATCCCCGATGCGACCAGTTCTTCCACGCCGCCGATGATGGTGCTTGGCTGATCCCGCCCCGAGTTGCATAACGGTCAGGACAGGAAAGTAGTTGGCCGGCACATAGAGCACCGCGGCAGCGACCACCAGCGCCCATGTGCGCGCCACGCTGTCCGGCTTGCGCGGATGCAGATGCGCATCGCAGCGAGGACACCGCCGTTCGTCCGGAGCCGGCGTGCTCACCAGACCGCAGACTTCACAGCCTACTGCCGTCGGACGGGAACCGCGTGGCCGAGCCGACACGGTAATCGTCGGACTCTGGCGCCTTCAGCCGCTCCCAGATCGCTTCGCGGTCGAGAGCGCTGTCGGCCCATATGACCAGTACGGTAAGTGCCATCAGCGCATAAACGCCGGCATCCAGGGTGATATGGACGAGATCGCCAAGCTTCACGTACGCGACGAACACGCCGAACACGAAGACCTCGATCATCGACCAGGGGCGCAGCCGCTCGGCCAAGGCGAACACGCGCCGAAGATGGAGCGGCGGCGCGGTCTCCTGGAGCCGGATCAGCACATAGAGCGTGCCAATCAGCTTGCCGAATGGCGCCACAGCGGTCACGAACACGACCACCACGGCCAATTCGGCCATGTTGCGCCGGACAAGCTCGATCGGACCTGAAAAAAGGTAGGCGCTGTGCGCAATCCCGGCCGTCTGCACGCTCATCAGCGTGGTGGTGCACATGATGACGAGCAGCACGAGGGCGGCAAACGTCAGAGCAATGCTATAGTCGAGCGAATGGGTGGTCGTGCGATGCAAAGTGGTGGAGCAGCGCTGACACTGAGCAATCATGCCAGGCATCAGCGCGGGAACCGTCTGAAACAGTCCGCAGCCTGGGCATTCGCGAAGCTGCGGCGGTGCGATCGGACGGTCGGCGGACAACCGCATCAGCGTCCCGCGCACCACCATGGCGGCGAGTCCGTCGGCAAGCTGGCCGACAGCAGTGCTGATTGCCGCAACCTCCCCTGGCGTGCCGGATGTCGGCGGTCGGCACAGTGATCCGGAAGCTGTGCAGGGCCGGCGCACCTCGTCCTTTGAACGTGACTCCGGCCTGGGCCTGCAGCACCAGGATCGCCGGACGCGTCCTCGTCGAGGCGCTGCACGTTCAGCGCGACCGTGGCGTCGGGCGACGCCGACACGGCGCCATTCTCGCTGATGACGGTACTGGACGGCAGCCGCTGGCTCAGTTCCGACACCAGCACGCGGCCCAGCATCGCTCCAAGTGGTTCACCCCACCAATCGTTCGACATCACGTCCAGCCGGTAATTCTCCGACGATCGGACGATCTGCGACCGTTCCAGATAGCGATCGAGGCCGATGGGCTGCAGCAGGACCACCTTCGGGCCGCCGCTTTGCTGCGGTCCCCGGTACAGGCGCGATCGTGTAAAGCGTCGGATTGGGCGACGAACAACCGGCGAGAGTTGCGGCCAAACACCAGCACGGTGAGCCACCGGCGATACCGCGTTCCGTTCATTCGACTCCTCCCGCCGGCCGCCCCTTGATCAACGCCTCCGGATGGCGCGCCAGCAGGTCAGCGAGCGAGCGTATCGAGCGAACCGCGTCATTCAACTGCACGAGCAGTCGCTCGAGTTCGCGGTTGAACGGCGTGTTGTCGCCGTAGCCGCTATCGACCGAGAGCGCCAGTTTGTTGACGTTCGTCAGCGTCTTTTGCAGGCCGGCGGAGATCTCCGGCAATTGTCGCATCGCCGGAGTCATACCGCTGTCCAGGTGCGCGATGAATTCTTTCGTGCTGGCAAGAGTTGCCGAAAGGTCGGTCAAGGCCTGGCGCATCTGCGGGCCATTGGCGGCATCGTTCGCCGAACGAAGGATGCCATCGAGGTTGTCGCCGATCTGCTTGAACGGAATTGCGCTCACCTTGTCGAGCAACGCGGAGGCGGATGCCGTGATGCCGGCAAAGCCTCCGCCCTCGGTGGTGGGCAGCACGAAGTCCTGGCCCTCCATCTTCAGTCTTGAGCGGGCGGGGCGTTCGGAACGAAGTCGAGCGTCACCATCTGCTGTCCCGTGATCAGGCTTGCGCTTTGCAGGCTGGCGCGCAACCCACGCTTCACCACCGCGTCCGCGGCTTCCGCCGATGTCTTGAAGATCGCCTTTGCGCCCACCCCGAGAATGCGCTCTGGCTCGACGTCGTATCGCACGGGCGCCACGATCGTGTCCTTGACCGGGTCGTAGGACAGCCGGACGTCGATGACGTGACCGACAACCAGACCGTGCATCGTGACCTCGGACCCTGGCCCAAGTCCGCGCACTGATCCCGGGAAGTATGAAATGACCGGGATCTTGCGGCTGTAGGAGGACGCGTTCGCGGCCTCGCGGTCCGCAAACAAGGGAAAGACATGATTCTCCAGGCTGGCCGCGGTACTTGCCTGATCTGTCGGGGTGTCGAATGCGATGCCGCCAAGCAAAAGCGCGCGCAGCGATTCCAACTGAACGTCGACACCTGTCGCTCCGAGCTTCACGGAAACGCCCGATGCGTTCCAGAAGCGCGACTGATCGCTCACATAGCGATCGTAATGGCGCACGCACAAAAGCTCTGATCGTAACGCTCTCCGCCATGTCCGCGATGTCCCAGCCGAGAACCTCGCCGACACTGAGGTCACGGAAGAATACCGGTGAGCCCAGCGATATCGATCCGAGCCGGGTCGCCTTCACCAGGAAGGTGTGCCCGGGGACATTCGCCTCGATGACCGGCGGATCTTCACGGCCAACGAATTCCTCTTGCGGTTTGCCAGGCGTCGCACCAGGCAGCATGCCGATATACGATCCCGACAACACCGTCTCCAGGCCCGATACGTTGCCCGCGAACAATCTCGGCTTGACGACCCAGAACAAGGTCCGGTCGGTCAACAGCGGCCTTGCCTGGCTGGTCGTTGCGACGGTTACCAGCACATGAGTGTGGTCTTCGGTCAGGCTCAGACCTTGCACGGTGCCGAACACGATGTCCTTGAACTTGAGCTGCGACTGACCCGCCTGAAGCCCCTCCGCGGTGTCGAAGGTGATGGTGATCGTGGGGCCCCGCTTGGACAGCGTGTCCCATGCCAGCCACGCCCCGATCGCGATCGCCGCGATGGGGATTATCCAGATGACCGACGGACGTCTCGACCGCTTTGTCGCAGCGCGCGCGGCTGCCGGCACGGTTCTGCTGTCGCTCATGGCGGATCCTTGGGTTCGTGGCGTTCCAGCGCGGATGTAACCTCCGGACGCCATGCAAGCCACCGCCAAGCGGGCATCATGTTTCTCAAAATTTATACCGGCCGCATTGTCCTCTCTGAATGTCGCTTGAGCTATGCAGAAATGGCAAGGGTGAGTTATACCAGTCGCCGTGCACGGCGTAGGGTCGCGGAAGGCGACTCGCCGAACAGCGCATGGTAATTCACAGCAAAACGCCCAAGTTCCCAAAATCCGAACTCAGTTGCGATTGTCGTTACATTGATTTTGTCTGTTGAGGCCGCCAGCAAGGCGCGTCGCGCGAGGTGCATGCGCCGAAGATACAGATATCGCTTTGGGCCGACACCGAAATACTCCTGGCAGCACAGGCGCAGGGTCCGGTCGGATGCTCCGACGGCGACGCAAAGCTGGAGCAGATAGATTGGCCGGCCGGCATTCTCTTCCAGGGCCTGGTAGAGGTGCTTCATTATCGTCGTGTGACGCCGCGTCGCGGCCATGGGTGCCGGGGGCGTCAGCGAAGTGGAAAGACAGTCGACCACCGACTGGATCAGGCCGCTTTCCAGTCCAAGCGCGGCGCCAGGGTCCGCGATGACTTCCGGCGTGCTCTCGGCGAGTTCGATGGCTGAAGCATGCCGCCGCCGGAGTCTGGCCAGCGCGGTCTCCGAAACCCGGATCTTCGGCAAGTCCGGGCGCGCCATCGGGTCATGCCCGAGGGCGACCCCGATCTCCTCCCAGGCCGGGGATGGCAGCGACAGGCTGCTCCAACGAGTAGGACCCGTGATTCGATGGCAAAGGATCGCGTTCGAGGCGTTGTGCAGTGCAATGTCGCCCGGACCGATCCTGGTCCCGTTCGTGAACAGGCTTGGACCTGGCAGGGCTTGGAACAAGATGGCTTGGCGCTCCGGATTGCTGCCGCGCTCCCAGATACGCGGGACATTTTCCTCGGCGCATTGCATGCGGATGCGGTGGAGGTCGACGCGGACGTGCTTCGCGATGAAAGGACCAGGCGCGGCGACAGTGAAGTTCCCGCCGCTTGGGCGCAACACCTCGTGAAACCGATCTACGTCATCTGTGACAACGACGGCGCTGGAACATGCGGGCATCCTGCCGTCTCCCCCGATTTATACGATTGATGTTTCTCAGCGTGGATGCTTGCAGTCATTGACATGGATCAATCGGCTCAACGTCTGCGGCTCAGTCATCGCGCCTCTGGCAAGGTTCCAGAGGCACGTATTGCCACTATACGAAATCATAACGCGGATGCGACAAGAAGTTGAAGATCGGCACCGGGCCGGCCATGGCGAGTAGCGGAAAACGACGCTGCGCTCAGCGAGGTCAGGCCCGCCGGCCGGGATCAAAGCGAACGTGCGAACTTCACGTCGAGTAGACCGATGGCCCCAGGGGGCAGGCACCGGGGGCGACGTTCAGGCCCGCGCGCTCCACCGCAATGTCTTCGAGGGGAGTTCCCCGTACAGCACACGATATTCCGCAGCGAACCGACCCAACTGCGCGAAGCCGCATTGCCGTGCAACCTCCGCGACAGTCGCCCCGGACCGTTGGCTGCGCAGGGCGCGACGCGCCGATTGCATGCGGCGCAGGCGCAGATAGCGGCCCGGACTGATGCCCAGTTGTTCCTGGCAGCATATCAGGAGCGTACGGTGCGCGACCCCAAGCGTCGCACACATTTCCACTATGGACGGCGACCGGTTTGGGTGAGCTCTTGCGAGACCATCGAACCGAGCCACGATGTCGGCGTGCCGATCGGTCTTCGCGCCGCCCATTACAGGCGCGCCAGCCGACAAGCACTCCGCCAGCCGCTCGATGATTTGTTGTTCCAGCCCGCGGGCGGCCTCTGTTCCTTGTGTCGTGCCTGGATGTGTCTCGGTGACGCGCATGGCAGCGGCGTGCAATGCCATTAGATTGCGAAGAGTCGCGGGCGGCGGCCGCCACCTCCGAACACTCGACGAAGGAGCGATCGTTGTCCCGGTCAGCGCCCGGCTAAATTGGGTGATGTCCGCGGCCGACAGAATAATGTCCTGCCACCGGCACGGTCCGGTCAATCGTTCGTATATCGGGCCGCCCGAGCCATGACTGATGATATCGTCACCCGCGAGGCTTATCCCGCCGCAGACCAGCGTGCCGACACGCGGGGGAAGCAGAACCCGTATCATGCCGGGCGGCACAGAGATGCAGGCCATCCGGGTGGCCTGCTCGGTGGCGGCGGTGAGCAAAAGACGACGCGAGGTCACCCGCGTCATCCGGGCACGGAATACCCCGCCTTTGGTCACCAGCAGCTCGACGCAGCCTGCCTTCCTCAAAGCGGCCAGGTAATCATCCGATTCACTGAACGCAGCGACAATACTGCCAAGCATTTCGTCGCGAAGGTTATACTACGAAGCACCGGGGCTTCTATGCAGTTCTGGCAGGGATCTGGATTCGTTTTGCCTCCGCGCCCCCCGGCCCGGCTGGGCTACCGCACCATCGCGATCACCACTGCATCGCCTCCCAGGCTTAGCATGAGGCCCGTGCGCTTCGCCTTCAGATGCATGATCACGCCGGACTCGTTCTGCAACCAGAGATCGCCGCTACTCTTCGTGCCAAACGCAAATCCATAGCCGCCCTGGGCATAGGCACCGGGAAACTGTGCCAGATTGTGCAACTTGTAGACTTCGCCCTCGGCGTCGATGGTGGATGCCCCGATCCCACCGACACCAAGACCGCCCACGGTGAACGGGTAAGGTATGCCTTGATAGTACAAGGTGCCGTGGCCACCACCCGCATTGCCGATATAGGCCACCTGGACCTGATCCATCGACACCGTGGCATCGGGCGTCAGGCCTGCGACCGCCGACGGACCGACTTTGACCGAAGAGGAGCACGCGGCCAGGCACAAGAGCGCGGCGGATGCCAGCCCAGCCAGCAGTCCGCGGCTGCGTCTGGCCAGTCCGCAATCATCCGTAGGGTACTGCGTACTGAAGGCGTGGCGACTCTGTCATGAGGCTGCGGTTCCTGTGCTGGCGGCGGACGGGAACTGCCTGTAGCGGTTTGCCGACTGTTGTCGCTATGCAGTTTCGGCAGAAACGCGCAGTAGGGCTTCGCGCTGTGCCCGAAGATTGCTTCGATCGCAGCGGTTTGCCGGTTCTGCATAGCGATCGACGAACTCAGGCTCTAACCGTGCGGCGCCTCTCAGCGCGTCGCGGGGAGGCTGCGTTCGCTGATCCGGTCAGAAACGAAGTTGCCGCCCGACAGCCTGACGGCGGCAGGCGTACGAGCGGCCCCAGGGCAGATGCCGGCCGGAGCAATCGGCAGGAAGCTCGTCGTCACGGCGACTGTCGTTGGAATGGATCCGGTGGCTCACACGCTGCAACTGATCGATCCGAGCGGCGGTCTGATCCGAAGCGTCAACGTAATGAGTCCTGAAGGTCAGCGCAGCATGAGAATGATCAAGGTCGGCGATACCATCTCGGCGGTGATTTCCGAGGCGGTCGCTATCGCGGTCGAACCCGCGACCTGATCGCGTAGGAGCGGGTACGGTGGCGGCCGATATCGACCGCCACCGTACCCGTTGGAGTATCAGCCGTTGCCCATGGGAGGCGGCGTGAACCACGGCACGTTGATGCCCTGGCAACTGATGTTTGGCCCCTTGACGTTGGCGACCAGCCAGCCGTCTTGCCTGACCGTTCCAGTGACTGTCGCGGTTCGGCCCTGCCCGCCGACCTCCTTCGCAGTCATCTGGAATGTTCTGGCCGGCATGTTGACGGTACCGGTCGCACGCGCCATCTGCTTCATGTCATTCCAGGCGATCATTCCCTCCAGGGCGCCGTTCGCCCCCACCACGACATGCCAGTCCAGCGCGGGGCAACCGGCCTGCGCGCGGGAGTGGAAGGTGTAGACTCTGCCCTCGGGCATATCCTGCGCCGACGCGACCCCGCATGTCGCGGCGATCACAATCGCACCGGTGACTATAATTTTAGACAAAGTCATGTGACGTTTTCCTTTCATTCAGGCGCCGAAGCCACAGAGATAGCCTGGTCTCATCGGATTCGACTATGCCTCCCCGTCGGGTAGATGGGCAGCATGTCGCACACCGGCGTCGGCCCGACTATGCAATTTCGGCAAAGACAAGCCGGTTGCGAGTGAGCGTGGCCAGGGTTGCGGGCAGGGCGATAAGGCAGAGAATCGCCGCGGTCAACCTTCGTAGTGTGCGGACACCAACCGATCCAGCAGCCGCACGCCGAACGCGGTCGCTCCCTTGGGCACGCAGGGCGCGTCCTTCGTGCTCCACGCCACGCCCGCGATATCGAGATGCGCCCACGGCTTGTCGTTGACGAACCGCTTGATGAACTGGGCCGCACTGATCGACCCGGCGGGGCGGCCGCCGATATTCTTCATGTCGGCAATGTCGGAATTTATCAGCCGGTCGTAAGCGTCATCGAGCGGAAAGCGCCATACCTTCTCGTCCGTCGCCTGTCCCGCAGTCAGCAATTTCTGCGCCAGGGCATCGTCGTTGCTGAACATCCCGGCATACTCGTGGCCAAGCGCGACGATCATCGCGCCGGTCAGCGTCGCCAGATCGATCATGAAGCGCGGATCGAACTTCTGCTGGCAGTACCAGAGCACATCCGCCAGTACCAGGCGTCCCTCGGCATCGGTGTTGATCACCTCTATCGTCTGGCCCGAATAGCTCTTGACCACATCCCCGGGCCGCTGCGCGGTGCCAGATGGCATGTTCTCGACCAATCCGACCAAGCCTACCGCATCAACCTTGGCCTTGCGTCCCGCCAGTGCCGCCATCAGGCCCACCACCGTGCCTGCGCCCGCCATGTCCCACTTCATGTCTTCCATGCCGCCGGCGGGCTTGATGCTGATTCCACCCGTGTCAAACGTGACGCCCTTGCCAATGAAGGCGAGCGGCTTGCTCTTGGCCTTGCGCCCGTTGCCCGAGGCGCCGTGCCACTGCATCACCACCATGCGCGGTTCATTCGCACTGCCTTGTGCGACGCCGAGCAATGCGCCGAACCCTAGCCGGCTCATCTCTCGAGGGCCCAGTACCTCGACTTTCAGTCCGAGGTCGGTGAGCTTCTTGCAGCGATCGGCCATCTCGGCGGGAGAGAGCACGTTGGGCGGCTCGCTCACGAGGTCGCGGGTCAGGAACACCCCCTTCGTCACGCCTTGCAGCGGCTCCCATTCCGACCTGGCACGCGCCGGTTCGCCGGTGAGCAGTGTGAGCTTCGCCAGTTTCGGCACATTTTCTGGCTTTTCCTTGGTGCGATACTTGGCGAAACGGTAGGCACGCAATGTAGCGCCGAACGCGACTTCAGCCACATACTCGGGTCGCAGGGAGCCCGCGGCGATCGCGGCCACAGGCTCGCGCTGCATCGCGGCAGCGGCGTGACCGCCCGCCTCGTTCAGTAGACGCGGCGACAACTCGGCGGGCTTGCCGAAGCCAACGGCGACGACACGCGATAACCCCGCACCCGGCGCGAGGACCGTGCATGTCTCGCCCTTGGCTCCCTTGAACTCCGCAGCGGCCAAGGCACCGAGCGATCGCGCCCCCAGTCGCTTCATCCGCTTGCTGCCACACACCGAATGGCATCTCGCCCTCGCCCACCAGAAGCACGAGAGCCCCTGACTTCGGCAAGGCCGGCTTGGCGAAGGCAATGTCGAGCATGATGTCCAACTCCCGAGGTTCCTGGCGCAGGCGGCACGGCGAGCAGGAAATGTAGCAGCGCGTGCGGCCATTGCCATGCCTGACGCGCGCCGGTATCTGCCACCAGGATGACTGACTTGTTGCGCCCTGACGCGATCGGCGTCGCACGTCGCCGCGGCCTTGCTGCGCCAGGGCGCGCTGGTGGCCTTCGGGACCGAGACGGTCTATGGGCTCGGCGCGGATGCGACGAATGACCGCGCGGTGGCGGAGCATCTTCGCCGCGAAGGAAAGGCCGCGTTTCAATCCGTTGATCTGCCACTATGCCGATCCCGATGCGGCGTTGGCACACGTGGTCGCGAACGATCCTGCGCGCCGCCTTGCCTCTGCGTTCTGGCCAGGCCCGCTGACGCTGGTGCTGAGGCGCACACCATGACTGCCCGGTCAGTCTGTTGGCGAGTGCCGGGCTCGATACCTTGGCGGTGCGGGTTCCCTCGGATGACGTCGCACGGGCGCTATTGCGGGAGACTGGCCTGCCAGTCGCCGCACCATCGGCCAACCGCTCAGGCCGCGTGAGCCCAACCACGGCGGGACACGTGCTGGACGAGCTGTCGGGGCGCATCGCGGCAGTGCTCGATAGCGGACCTTGCACGGTGGGAGTCGAGTCCACGGTGCTGGATGTTTCGTCCGCGACACCCGTTCTGCTGCGGCCGGGAGGCGTGACCCTCGAGGCGATCGAGGGCGTGGTCGGTGCGGTGCGGATTGCCGAGCCAATGCCACCCGAGCCGTTGCGATCACCCGGTCTACTGGCGTCGCACTACGCACCACGCACGCACATGCGGTTATCCGCGACGAGCGTGGCGGGCAACGAGGCGTTGCTCGCTTTCGGCTGCGCCGCTATCGGGCGCCGGTATCGTGTTCAACCTGAGCGAGCAGGGCGACTTGACGGAAGCGGCTTCACGCCTGTTCGCCGGCCTGCGTGGCCTGGACGCAGCCGCGACAACGCTTCGATTGGAACGCATTGCGGTGATGCCGGTGCCGAACCGTGGACTCGGTCGCGCGATCAACGACCGCCTGCGGCGCGCCGCAGCGCCGCAGGACGCTTGAGTCCCGTCCCGAGGGCTGCCCGGGCTTTATCAGAGGGGCTGAAACAGCGAGGATCGATGGTCACGCTGCTGATCGTCGTGAGTGTGGTGTCGGTTACGAAAATCGGCAGCACACTCCTCGACGGATCGCCGCTTGCCGCCGCTCAAAAGACCAAAGGCAAGGTCGCTGAAGAACGCGCACGGAGCATGGAGGACATTGCGCGATCGTTCTTCTGAACTTCGTCCGGGCATCGGCAATTCGGGCACTTTGATTGAGCGTCCCCGCCCGGGCTCTTGCCCCGGTTACCGCCGTTCCCCTTAAGCCCTGGGAAAACGCTGGTGGGCGCACAAGGACTCGAACCTTGGACCCGCTGATTAAGAGGCGGTGGCTTCTTCAATCATTTCAATGGCGAGTTTGCATAACGAGTGCGATCTTCGCACTACGTCGCGGTCGTAAGCACTTGGCGTCGCCGGTGGTTTGCACAATCCGAGTTTGCGAAACGCTCCAGTTCCCCTCAAGTTAACCGCGTGATGGCCCTATGCCTCCCGGCGAAGGCCAGTGGGGCCTGCTGGTCTACGACCGCTGATCCCTGCTGGGGTCGATGCTCGACAGGCATAAAGGGTATGAGTGACCGAGGTGCAGGGACGCCAGAAGGCCACCTTGCTTCGGTTCCAGGTCACCTCCCTTTGAGCTTGATGCTTGCCATTCACGCTCCGGCCTTGGTCGGCTCCCCTCACGCTGGTGCCAGCCCTAGACGTTTGCGTTCCCAGATAGAGAGGAGATGGCTCACCGGGAGTCGTAGCTCGGCTGGACGCTCCGGAGCCCCCTGGTGTCCGGCCAGCCCCTTTAGGCTAGAAATTTGCCAGAAATTAGCCAATATCTCATACAAAGTGCTGGCAGCTGCCGATTGGGGTCGAGATGCTACTGCGGTTCGGTGTCAAGAATTTTCGCTCGATACGTGATATGCAGGAGCTTTCGCTGGTCGCGTCGGCCTTGAATGATCCCGATGGGGGGTTAATAGATTGCCCTCCAGCAGATGATCGCATCCTGCCCGCCGTCATCGTCTACGGCGCCAACGCATCTGGCAAAAGCAACCTCGTCCGGGCATTGCGCTGGATGGGCCAGAGTATCCTGCTATCCCATTCGCGCGGCGTGGCCGATGGCGGCGTCCCGCGCAGGCCGTTTGCGCTTGACCCGTCGGGCCATGCGACGCCGACAACTTGCGACATAGACTTCGTGATCGATAACGTGCGGTATCATTACGGATTCGATGCGACTGATCAGGTGTTCTCACGGGAGTGGCTGCACAGCTTTCCCAACGGCCGTCGGCAGATGCTGTTCGAACGTGATCTTCAGGAATTCGAGTTCGGTAGAAATCTCCGGGGTCGCAATCGAAGTCATTGCTGATCTCACCCGGCCTAACAGCCTGTTTATCGCGGCCGCAACACAGAACGACCACGAAGAGCTTTCCAGGGTTAGTAGCTTCTTCAGGACGATCACGAGTGATGATCCGCCACGCAAATGGATCGATGTCGACCGGCGGGCGGTGGAGATCCTGGCAGCAGTCGGCACAGGAATTATTGGAGCTCGTGTCACAAAAATTCAAATTGATGAGAAGATGAGGGAGTTGACCGGAGAGCTTGTATCTGTATTTGCGAGAGCATTTGGCAATTCACCAGATATCAAACCCAGTGAATTTTCTCTCGATAGGCTGGATGACCTAGCTCCCAACAAGCTGGAATTGGCTCACCGCGGACACGATGGAGCCGAAGTCTATTTGGATTTCGACGACGAGAGCGACGGGACGCGTCGTTTGCTTGGTTTTCTCGTCGCTGCATTTCGTGCCCTCGATAGCGGCTCGGTGATGATCGTCGATGAGCTTGACGAGAGCCTTCACACTGCGGCATGCGAAGCGCTGCTCGCGCTATTTATGTCGCCAAAGACTAACCCAAAAGGCGCGCAGTTGATCGCAACCACGCACGACACCAATCTCCTGCGGTGCCCTTCGTTGAGACGGGACCAGGTGTGGTTTACCGAAAAGGATACCGAAGGTGTCACGCACCTTTATCCGCTCACGGATTTCCATACTCGAAAGGGTGACAACCTTGAGCGTGGCTACTTGCAAGGACGGTATGGTGCCGTGCCATTCTCGGGTTCGTTGGCAGACATCATCGCGTTGAACTAACGCATGGCTTCACGTCGCCCACCCAGTCTCCGGCGTCACCCGCCAACTCGCGAGCCCAAACGACGCTTTACGTTGGTGTGTGAAGGGCAAAATACCGAACCTGCCTATTTTTGAAGTTGCCCCGGTTTCGTGGACACCGGACTATTTGGGTTCGAGGAGTCCACAATGGCGAAGACAAGAGGAGCCTACCCGCCTGAGTTCCGTCGCCAGATGGTTGAGTTGGTGCATGCTGGCCGCACGCCTGAGGAACTGGCGCATGAGTTTGAACCGACGGCGCAGTCGATCAGGAATTGGGTGGCGCAGTGGGAACGCAACGCGGGTCGCGGCGACGGCGGCCTGACGACGGCGGAGCGCGAGGAGCTCAGCCGGCTGCGGCGTGAGAACCGCCACCTCCGGCTTGAGCGGGAGATCCTCTCAAAGGCGGCGGCCTGGTTCGCTCGGGAGACGAACGCGATCCCACCGAAGGGTTCCGGTTCGTGAGCGATCACCAGGCCGATAATCCAATCGCCACGATGTGCCGCGTGCTGGGTGTCTCCTCCAGCGGCTATCATGCGTGGGTGAAGCGGCGTCCGTCGCGGCGTGCCGAGACGGACGCGGTGCTGATCGCGGCGATCCATGCTGCGCACACAGCTTCGCGCGGCACCTACGGCGCGCCGCGCGTGCATGCCGAGCTTGCCGCCAAGGGCATTCGCGTTGGCTGCAAGCGGGTTGCGCGACTGATGACGCAGGCCTGTCTTGCCGGTGTGTGTCGGCGCAGGTTCGTCACCACCACGGTCAAGGATGGTGGCCGCCAGGCGCCAGACCTGGTCGAGCGCAATTTCACGGCGGAAGCGCCTGATCGGCTGTGGGTCGCCGACATCACCTACATTCCGACCTGGGCAGGGTTCCTCTATCTTGCCGTCGTGCTCGACGTCTTCAGCCGCCGCATTGTCGGCTGGTCGATGGCCACCACGCTCGCCACGCAACTGGTGCTCGACGCTCTGAACATGGCGCTTGTGACGCGGCGGCCCACGGGCGTGATCCATCACTCCGACCAGGGTTCGCAAGCTGGGTTCAAATGGTCGTCGCAACACGATCTTTGTTGGCCTGTCGGGCGACACCGGAACTGTCCCCGCATTGCATCACTGTGACAGTTACCGGCTTCCGACGGTGCTGGTGGCCCAACCTGGACAAGCATAGCGCCGTGCTCGGTCTCGTCCAGGACGAGCCGGCGCTGCGCGCCGGTGCCGCAAGCGGCATCCTGGACAAGACCTGCGCGCGGCGCTCTGCCGGAGGCAGGTCGGCTCCGAGGAATGGTCCTCTTGATCCCACCAAGGAATGCGATCTGGATCTGGATCCTTACAGGTGACATCCGAAACCACGATAACACCCCGTCCTGAGACAACACGGGGGTCAGTTCCGGACGTCGCTTGACATGGTCGATATAAGTGATTGGTCAAGCGCCTCGGCCGGTGTTTTCCAAGCAAGCGTCTTTCGAGGCCGTGAGTTCAGCGCGGCCGCCACGGCCGCAAGCTCGTCGGCGCTATGCATGCTGAGATCGGTGCCTTTTGGAAAATACTGGCGCAGCAGTCCGTTGGTGTTCTCGTTGGTGCCGCGCTGCCATGGGCTGTGAGGATCGCAGAAATAGACCTGGATGCCAGCGTCGATCTTCAGGCGTGCGTGCTGAGCCATCTCAGCTCCTTGATCCCAAGTCAGCGACCGACGCAGTTGCTCAGGCAAGGTGATAATCGTTCGCGTAATGGCGTCGCACACCGCCTCGGCACCATGTCCGGCGAGTGCGGGACCGTTCTTCACGCGAGCCTCGTGGCCATGATCCCTCATGCGTGGCAGGTGCAGCAGCAGAGTGAAGCGCGTCATGCGCTCTACCAAGGTGCCGATCGCGGAACTGCCACGGCCCAGGATGAGGTCCCCTTCCCAGTGGCCCGGCACGGCGCGATCAACTGCCGCCGCCGGACGTTGGCTGATCATGATCTCGGGATAGATAAAGGTCTTGCCCCGCCCGCGCGCACGCGCTCTCGGTATCCGCAACACCCGCCCGGTACGCAAGCAGGCCGTCAGCTCTGGGCGCAACGCGCCACGACTTTGAACGAACAGCGCTTGATAGATGGCTTCATGGCTGATGCGCATGGTCTCATCGTCCGGGAAGTCGACCGGCAGGCGGCGAGCAATCTGCTCCGGGCTCCAGGCGTTTGCCCACCGCCGATGCTTCCGCGGCCCATGCCGGCGGCCGTTCCAGCACACAGCGGGGCCAGGAACAGGAGCCCCACTCGGAGCGACAACGATCCCTGCCAATCGCTCCTCCACATAGGTTCGCAATGCCGGGTTGAGCGCAAGCTTTGCCTGCTTTGGGCGGCGAGCGGATCGCTCGGCATGCCACTGCGCCGTGGTCGCGCGATACTCCAAGCTGCCGCTTCGGGTCGAAGCGTTGCGCCGCAGCTCCCGCGAGATCGTTGAAGCTGCTCGTCCGAGCCGACGCGCAACCTCCCGCATGGCGCAGCCTTGCACTCGAAGAAGTGCGATCTCCTCCCGCTCCGCAAATAAGAGATACCGGCCGGACAGTGGCTTCGCTGATGGCCGAAACTTCGCTGGTGGCATGCCGCCTGCCTTTCTAAACAGTCTTGTTCCTACAGCCTGCGACATACCAGCTTGGAGCGCAGCATCTTCACTCGCCATGCCTGCCGTGATCGCCGCCCAGAACCGCCGCTGCTCATCTCGTGCTGCCACCACCGGACGACCTGGTGAGAACAATGGCGCTCGACCAGACCGATCCGAACGCCGCCTGCGCCTTGTCATCGCAACTCCTCCTTTAAAGTGTTGCGACGACCATT
>CAVPTU010000051.1:0-17376 GCA_963708565.1 uncultured Alphaproteobacteria bacterium | reverse complement strand
GTCGGCGCCGGCTCGGCCGGGTGCGTGCTGGCCAACCGGCTGACCGCCGATCCCAGAAACGCGTGCTGCTGCTCGAAGCCGGCGGCAAGGACACCAACGCCTGGATCCACATCCCGGCCGGGTTCTACCGCAACATCTTCAACCCGCAGATCACCTGGGTCTACGAGACCGAGCCGCTGGCCGAGCTCGGCGGGCGGCGCATGCACTGGCCGCGCGGCAAGGTGCTCGGCGGCTCACCTCGATCAACGGCCTCATCTACATCCGCGGCCAGAAGCAGGATTTCGACCATTGGCGCCAGCTCGGCAATGCCGGCTGGTCGTATGACGACGTGCTGCCGTATTTCCGCCGCGCCGAAAATCAGGAGCGCGGCTCCGACGATCACGGCGCCGGCGGCCCGCTCGCCGTCACCGATCTGCGCGCGCAGCACGAATTGCACGACGCCTTTATCGCCGCCTGCCAGGAGGCGGGCTACAAGTTCAACCCCGATTTCAACGGCGCCGAGCAGGAAGGCGTCGGCACCATTGCAGCTGACGGTGCGCAACATGCGCCGCTGCAGCACCGCGGTCACCTATCTGCGCCCGGCGATGAAGCGGCCCAATCTGCACGTCGAGATCCGCGCGCTGGCGCAGCGGGTGATGTTCGACGGCAAGCGCGCGATCGGCCTCGAATACGCGCAGGACGGGGTCGTGCGCCGCGTCCGCGCCCGCCGCGAGGTGCTGCTCGCCGGCGGCTCGCTCAATTCGCCGCAACTGTTGCAGCTCTCCGGCGTCGGGCCGGGCGCGCTGCTGCGCGAGCACGGCATCGCGGTTGTGCACGATCTGCCGGGCGTCGGCGAAAATCTGCAGGACCATATCAGCTGCCGCGTCATCTATAAGGTGCGCAACGCCAACACGATCAACGAGATTTCGCGCAGCTGGCTGCGCCAGGGCCGGGCCGGGCTCGAGTATCCTGATGCGCCGCGGCGCGCTGATGATGGGCGCGGCGCCGATCGGCCTCTTCGCCCGCACCCGCCAGGGCTCGACTCGCCCGACTGCCAGTACCAGTTTCTCGCCGGCAGCTTCGACCAGCCGGGCAAGCCGATGCACCATTTCCCCGGCTGCCAGGCGGCCTGCATCCCGTGCCGGCCGGAAAGCCGCGGCTGGCTGCGGATCCGCTCGCCCTATCCGGCGATGCCGCCGGCGATCCAGCCCAATTATCTGTCGACCCAGGCCGACAAGGACGCCCTGATCGCCGGATTGCGGATCGCCCGCAAGGTGTTTCAGAGCCCGGCGATGGCGGCGCACGTCACCGGCGAGGTAATGCCGGGGCCGGCGACCGAGAGCGACGAGGACTGGCTCGACCACATCCGCAAGAACGCCGGGACGACCTTTCACCCGACCTCGACCTGCATGATGGGCGGGCCCGAGCCGCGGTCGTCGACGCCGAATTGCGGGTCCACGGCATCGAGGGGCTGCGGGTGGTCGACGCCTCGGTCATGCCGACCGTGATTTCCGGCAACACCAACGCGGCGACGATCATGATCGCCGAAAAAGGCGCCGACCTGATCCTCGCCGCGGCTCGCGCCGGCGCCGCATCTTCCGCCGCGAGGGCCGCGTGAACGCCACAGACCTCGGCCCTCGTTAGGAGTCCCGGCACGTCCGTTCGCGGCGGGGCGGGTTGGGCTGAGCCGCGCCGGCAAAGCCAATGCCAGTGCGAGGCTGACCACGGCGACCAGCCCGGCGACGATATAGACGTTGTGCAAGCCGGCGCCGATCGCGTCGCTCAACCGGGCGATTTCGGCAGCCCCGAGGCTCTCCCGCGTTGCCGGCTGCAACAGCCGGTTGACCGCGTCGCCGGCGTGCGGGATGCGGCGGCTGACCCCGAAATTCAGGATCGCGCCGAATACGGCCGCGCCGACCGAGTTGCCGACGATGCGCATGAACATGATCGACGAGGTGGCCGCGCCACGCCCGCCGTAGCCGACGCTCGCCTGGGTCGAGACCAGAAAGGACGTATTGCAGAACCCCATGCCGGTGCCGATCAGCAACGATCCGGAAACGGCCCATAGCAGGCTGCTCGCGGGACCGAGGGTGGCGAGCACCGAGGCGCCGGCGATCAGACAGACGCCGCCGATCACCGCGGCCTGCCGGTACGAGGTGCGGATCATCAATCGTCCGGCGGCGAGGCTGGCAAAGGTCCAGCTGACCGACGCGGCGCCGAGCGCCATCCCGGCCGCGGTCGGGCTGCGGCCCATCGCCCCCTGCACGTAAAGCGGCAGAAAGCCGTTGATCGACATCATCACCACGCCGGCGGTGAACCCGCTGAAGCTGCCGATGGCGATGACCCGCTCGCGCCATAGCCGCAGCGGCAGGATCGGCTCTGCTACCCCCCGTTCGTGCACTGCCAGCACCGCCAGCGCACCGAGGCCGGCCGCAGCGAGCGCCGCGACCGTCGGCATCCCGGCCGAATTCCCGGCCTCCACCAGCGCCAGCATCAGCGCGCCGACGCCCAGCATCATCAAGGCCGAGCCGAGATAGTCGATGCGGTGGCGGCGCGGGGTTTGCCGCTCGTGCAGGAACAGACCGAACATGACAAAGGTCACCGCCCCGATCGGCAGGTTGATCCAGAACACCAGCGACCAGGTCACGTGCTGGACCAGAAAGGCGCCGAGCATCGGGCCGATGATCGCCGCGACGCCGAACACGCCCGAGATGTAACCCTGGATCCGGGCGCGTTCGATCGGCCGATAAATGTCGCCGATGATGGTCGTCGCGATCGGCTGGATGGCCCCGGCGCCGGCCCCTTGCAAGGCCCGGAACAGGATCAGCGGCACCATCGCCCAGGCCAGGCCGCACAGGGTCGAGGCCACCATGAACAAGCCGGCGCCGGCAAAAAACACGCGCTTTCTGCCATAGAGATCGGCAAGGCGCCCGTAAATCGGAATGGTCACCGCCTGGGTTAAGAGATAGGCGGCAAACGCCCAGCTGAACAGCCGAAACCCGCCGAGCGCGGCGACGATGGTCGGCATCGCGGTGGCGACGATGGTGCTCTCCATCGCCGCCATGAAGGTGGCCATCATGACCGCCATCAGCACCAGCCGCCGAGCGCCCCGCGCCTCGCTCGTGAGCTCGTCCCAGACGTGCTCCCCGGTCGCTGATTGCTCGGTCAAATCGTCCCCATCCGCCAAACCACGCCTCGCCCTGTTTATCGGCGACGCGGTTTGTATAACAACAAGGCAGCTCGCAGGTCAGCAATGCATCGAATTTGAGCAGATCGGTTGAGTGTCTCGGCCGTCACTCGCCGCCGACCGTCACCCGGTCTTCGCGCCTTGCGCGAACTGGATAGCAACGTTAAGTAACAACGTGCCTCTCGAGAACGCGCCGAAAAAGCCGGGTTGAATGTGAAGCCGGTCACACTGGCTTTGGCGGTTAGGCGGGATAGTAGTGTTTAGGCGGAGGATCCGTACGTGCGGCCTCACCGCCCATAGCATGGGAGAATATCATGGTCGACTTTGCGGGAGCAGGAACGGCGCTGTCTTCGGGAGGGATCGATGAGGCGTCGCAGGCGGCAAACGTCGGGTTGCCGGAAATCTGGGCGGTGACGTCGGTCGAGACTGCAGGCTGCGGCTTCCTGCCCGACCGCCGGCCGAAAATATTATTTGAGCGCCACATCTTCCATCGCCTGACCAACGGCCGGTTCGACGGCGACGATCCGGATATCAGCCAGCCGACCGCCGGAGGTTACGGTCCGGGCGGCGCCCATCAGTATGAGCGGCTCGCCGCCGCCATTCAGCTCGATCGCAATGCGGCATTGCAGAGCGCGTCGTGGGGGATGGGCCAGATCATGGGGGAGAATTTCAAGGCTGCCGGCTTCGCCAACGTCGAAGAAATGGTCGCGGCGATGGTCCCAACTGAGGATGGACAGCTGCTCGCCGTAGCAAAATTCATGCTTGCCAATGGCATGGGCGAACCGTTGCGCAATCACGACTGGGCCGGATTTGCCCGCCGCTACAACGGCTCCAACTTTGCCGCCAACGATTACGACGGCAAACTGCACCAATTCTACCAGCGCTACGCTGACGGAGACCTCCCGAACCTGCAAGTGCGAGCGGCACAGGTCTATCTCAGGTACAAGGGGTTCACGAGCCTGGCCGTGGACGGCGTGATGGGTCCCAGCACGGCGGCGGCGATAAGGCAGTTTCAGCAAACGATCGGTGTTCCGCAAACCGGCACCATTGATGATGCGCTGATCACTCAACTCCTGACCTGACGGCGCGTCCGCGTCCCGCCGGCTTGGCCCGATGGGCGGTGATCCTGGGTAAGTGCGCGCGTATTCGGGACCACTCGGTTAGCCCGCGCGCAATCCGTCATCGGCGACGGATGGCAGTAAATTCCGGAGGCGTCGGCAAACCACCCGTTGCGACCGGTCGAGCCTCGTGCGGCGGGCGACCTTTCGCCCGTCCTTGGTATGGCCTGGTTGCCTGAGCTTCGACGATAGCGAGCTCAAATCCGAGGTCTGCTTTGAATTTTCTGCGGCGGCTCGGGGCGGCGGGTTGCATTTGCATCGAGACTGCGCGAGCGTTGTCTTGCCCCTTGCGCCCAGGAGACCCGTGACATGACGACCCGCCCGCCCGCCGAGATTGGCATGCCGCTCGACGAGGTCGACACTCCCGCGCTGATCATCGATCTCGACGCGTTCGAGCGCAATCTCGCGCGGCTGCCGGAGCGGATCGCGGGTAGCGCGGTGCGGCTGCGCCCGCACGCCAAGACCCACAAATGCCCGGTCATCGCGCTGCGGCAGATGGCGCTGGGCGCGGTCGGCGTGTGCGTCCAAAAGGTCGGCGAGGCCGAGGCGATGGTTTATGGCGGCGTCCAGGACGTGCTGGTCACCAACGAGATCGTCGGCCGGCAGAAATTGCGGCGGCTGATGGCGCTCGCTTCGATCGCCCGGATCGGGGTGTGCGCCGACGATGGGGGGCAGGTGGACGCGCTCGAGGCGGCCGCGGCCGAGGCCGGAGTAACGGTGCCGGTTTATGTCGAGGTCAATATGGGCGGCAACCGTTGCGGGGTCGAACCCGGCGAACCGGCGCTCAACCTCGCCGGACAGATCGCCGACGCGCAGCATCTGAGCTTTGCCGGATTGCAGGCTTATCACGGCTCGGCGCAGCATCTGCGCGGCTGGGACGAGCGGCGCCAAGCGATCGCGCAGGCGGCCGACAAGGCCGGCAGCACCCGCGACCTGCTGACGCAGAACGGCATCCCGTGCCCGGTCGTGACCGGCGCCGGCACCGGCAGCTTCGAGTTCGAGACCGGAAGCGGCGTCTATACCGAGCTGCAATGCGGCTCGTACATCTTCATGGACGCCGATTACGGCCGCAATCTCGACCATGACGGCGCGCCGACCAAGGCCTTCGAGCCGAGCCTCTTCGTCTGGGCGACGGTGATGAGCCGCCCGACCGAGGAGCGGGCGATCGTCGACGCCGGGCTCAAGGCATTGGCTTTCGATTCAGGCCCGCCCTTGGTCTGGGACGAGCCCGCCGCGACCTACGAGCGCGCCTCCGACGAGCACGGCCGGCTCGCGGTCACCGCCGCGACCAACCGCCTCCATATCGGCGACAAGATCCGCCTCGTCCCCGGCCATTGCGACCCGACGGTCAACCTCTACGACTGGTATGTCGGCATCCGCAACAACCGGGTCGAAGCGATCTGGCCGATCACCGCCCGCGGCGCGGTGTACTAAGCACGTCTCGTCGCAGCCGCTAATGGCTCAGTGCGCGGACCGCTCAGGGCGAGGAGGCCGGTCGCCACCGCGGCGATGATCGCGAACAAGCAGGCGCTCAAAAAGATGTGCGTCGGCGCCAATTTCAGCGCCAAGAGATATCCGCCCAAGGCCGGTGCGGCGATGCCGCCGAGCCGGCCGATGCCGAGCGCCCAGCCGAGGCCGCTGGTACGCATCCGCGCCGGATAGAGTTTGCCGCAGGTCGCGTTGGCGCCGGTCTGGCTGCCGATGATTGTCATGCCGGAGAAGAAGATCACCCCCAGCAGCAGCGCATACGGCATCGCGACGAGGGCAATCAGCGCGATGAATACCGCTCCCGCCGCGTAATGGAAGGCAAGCGAGCGTTCGGGGCCGACCCGGTCGATCAACAGCCCGAGATAGAGGACGGCAAAGATCGCGCCGAAATCCCGGAGGCTCGAGGCGAACACCGCCTGGCTAGGCGGTCATGCCGATCAGATTGAGCACGGTCGGCAGCCAGTAGGCGAACAGGAACAAATTCAACAGGCTGCAGAAAAAGATGACCCACAGCAAGATGGTCTGCAGCGCATAGCCCTCGCCGAACAGCATCTTGATCGGATTGCCGCGCGCCAGGTCGATCGTATGCCGGTCGACCTGCCCCGGGGCGATTTCGAGGCGCTGCAACAATGCCTGCTCGCGCGGCGCGAGGTTGGCTCTCGCCGCCAGGAACCGCGGCGATTCCGGCAGCCACAGCGCCATGACAAATACCAGCGCCAATGGGAAGCCGCCGCCGATCAGGAAAATGACCGGCCAGGCAAAACCCTGGTGCAACAGCAAGGCCACGACCTGGCCGCCGAGAAATCCGCCGATCGGCGCCCCGGTGAAGCTCGCCATGATCATCGTCGCCCGCAGCCGCCGCGGCGCATAGTCGGCGGTCAAGGTCGCCGCTCCCGGAAACGCGCCGCCGATGCCGAGCCCGGTGAAAAAGCGCAGAATGCTGAGGATGCCGAGCGAGCCGGCAAAGGCGCTCAACAGCGAGGCGAGGCCCAAGATCGCCAGACTGGCCAGCAGCAATGGCCGGCGCCCGAAACGGTCGCCGATCGGCCCCGCCGAAAGGGCGCCGATCATGATCCCGATGCTCGACCACAAGAAAGCGACCGTGAATGACGGCGGCGGCAGATGCCAGCTATGGATCAGCGACGGCACCGCCCAGCCGATCGAATTGACGTCGTAGCCGTCGCACATCTGGATCAGGGTGCAGAGCGCCGCGACGCGGATCTGCAGGCTGCCGAGCCGCTGGTTTTCCAGCGCCGTCTCGATCGATGACAAAGATGCTTGCGCCATGTGACGCCTCCCGCGTTCTGCCTTTTGCAGCCGTGTGGCATTTTTCGCCCACCCAGCACAAGGCCCTCGATCAGCCGCGGGGCATCGGGCCGCTTCGAGTCCGACAACATTTCTCAGTTTTAACTATTGTTGGCGAAAAATCAGGCTACGTTAAGGAACAGTTTCGGTTGATCCTGAGTAACGGTGGCGTTAGCGTGCTGACGGATGTCGGGCACGCATTCGACGAAAGTTGCGATGCCCCATCCTTTGGGGATCAGCCGTAGTCGATTGGGGAGAGACGCATGTTTGGAGCGCTGAAATATAGGCGTAGCCGCCGGGTTGCTGGCGGTGATCGCGACGCCGGCGTTGGCCGGTGGGCAAGGCTCGGGTTGCGGTTTGAGCCAGTCGGTCGTCAAGAAAATTCAAAAGCAGCTGCTGCCCGTCACTCAGCTGTCCGACCAAAATGGCGGCATTTTCAAGCCGAACCGGATGTGGTCGGCGGTGGTCGATCGCGACGGCCGGTTGTGCTCGATCATCAACACCGACGCAACCAACGGCGATGCCTGGCCGGGGAGTTGCGCCATCGCGATCGCCAAGGCCGAAACCGCAAACGATTTCAGCAACACCGCGCTCGCCCTGTCGACAGCGAACCTCTACGCGCCGACCCAGCCCGGCGGATCGCTCTACGGGCTGAACAATTCGAACCCGTTCAACCCGGTCTTCAATGATACGCGAGCGTTCCGGCGATCGGCGAGGTTCCCGGCGGGATCATCACGTTTGGCGGCGGCGTCGCGCTCTATTCCGGTGGCCAGGTTATCGGCGGGCTCGGGGTCAGCGGCGACAGTTCGTGCGCCGACCATGCGATCGCCTATCGCATGCGCGCTGCTGCCGGGTTCGGCAGCGTTCCGGCGGGCGTCGCTCCGGGCAACACCGACAACATCATCTACGCGCCGGCGGGGACGCCGCCGACCGGTTTCCAGCAGCCGCACTGTTTCCCATCGGACATCACCCCCTAACCGGGACTGACGCATAGCGGCTCGGGACAGCGGGCTGCGCGGGCACGCTCGGCGATCGCCAGCCTAAAAAGGGGGCGTCTCGGCTGCGCTGGCTGGCGATGCGCGCGGGCGCGGCGACAACCCGGGGCCTGGGCCAGAGTGCTCCTTTGCCGGCTGATCGCTCGCGGCCGGTATGCGCCGTAACCGCGGGCAAGCGGCGCCTCATACTCGGCGGGACTGGCGGCAAGCCCTGATCGCGACTAAGCTCTCGGCCGAATCATGCCGACCCCGGCAGGCGAAAGGACGGAAATGGATTTTGGCGCGCTGATGTTCTTTACCGATTACGCGATCTCGGCGATCGACCTCGGCAAGGCGTTGGAGCAGCGGGGGTTTGAATTGATCTGGGCGCCCGAGCACTCGCACATCCCGACCTCGCGCAAAACGCCGTTTCCGGGCGGCGGCGAATTGCCAAAGCGGTATTACGACGCGATGGACCCGTTCGTGTCGCTGACTGCCGCCGCGATCGCGACGACCAAGCTCAAGCTCGGGACCGGCGTGTGCCTGGTGCAGCAGCGCGATCCGATCCAGACAGCGAAACTCGTCGCCTCGATTGACCAGGTCTCGGACGGGCGCTTTCTGTTCGGCGTCGGCGGCGGCTGGAATGCCGACGAGATGGAAAATCACGGCACCGATCCCAAGACCCGCTTCAAGCTGATGCGCGAGCGGATCGAGGCGATGAAGGAGATCTGGACCAAGTCCAAGGCCGAATATCACGGCGACATGGTCAATTTTGACGAGATCATGGCCTGGCCAAAACCGGTGCAAAAGCCTCATCCGCCGATCCTGGTCGGCGGCGCTTGGCCTCAGGCGGCAAGACGGGCGATCCGCTATGGCGACGGCTGGTGCCCGATCGGCGGCCGGCCGGGCTCAAGCCCGCTCGATGTGCTCGAACAATTCCGCAAAATGGCACGCGACGCAGGGCGCGACCCGCAATCCCTGCCGATCACCGTGTTCAACCCGCCTGAGGACGCCGACGAACTCGCCCGCTACCGCGACATGGGCGTTGCCCGGGTCGTCATCATGCTGCTCTCCGAGCCAAGCGACGCGATCCTGCCGATCCTCGACCGCTGGGCTGGGCTGATCCGCCGCACCGGGTAACGACCGACGGTGGAGTGCGTCCGCGCAACCTCCGACAGCACATCCTGCCGCAGGCCGCTTGCCGATGAGAACGGGCGCCGACTACCGCGAGGCATTGCGCGACGGGCGCAAGGTGTGGGTCATGGGCGAGGGCTGGGCCGCCGATGTGACCACCCACCCGGCGACCCGCGCAATGGTCGACGAATACGTGGCCTGGTACGACCGCCATCTCGACCCGGCCTGGCAGGATACCCTGCTGTCGCCCTACGCGGCCGGTGGGGAACGCGTGCCGTGGGCCTATGTCGCGCCGAAAAAGGCCGAGGATCTGGTCGGCATGGGGCGGTCCTTCGCCAAGACGATTTTCCTCAGCGCCGGCAACATCACCCACACCCCGGCCTATGGCAATCTGATCGCGCTCGGCGTTTTGACCGCGGCGCAAGCCGGCGATGCCCCGCCCGAACAGATCGCCTCTGCTTTGGCCTATCGCGACGACATCGCCCGCACCGGGCATTTTTTGACCTATTGCGGCGGCGCCCCGATCATCGGCCAGCGCATGCGCCCGGACCCGGCCGAGCGGGTGGCGCTGAAGCTGGTGCGCGAGACCGATGCCGGGATCGTGATTTCGGGCCAGCTCGGCATGCATACGAGCCCAGCCTATGCCGAGGCGGTCTATGTCGGCGCACTCTCGCGGATGGAGGTCGCCGGCCGTCCGGCGAGCTTCATCGTACCGGTCAACGCCCCCGGGGTCACGGTGCTGTGCCGCAAGGCTGCCACCCGCGACGCCAACCCGTTCGTATCCCCGCTCTCCAGCCGCTTTGACGAGCTTGACGGCCAGATGTGGCTCGACGACGTGCTGATCCCGTGGGACCGGGTGTTTTTTGTCGACCCATCGCCCGAGGCGATCGCGCGCTGGCTGCGCTGGCATCACCTTTACGGCTGGCTGGCCAAGGCGGAATTCACCCTGGGCCTGGCGCTGGCGCTGACCCATGCGATGGGCCTCAAAGAACACGAACCGACGATCGACTACCTGATCGATTTGGTTGCCACGGTGCAGACCGTGCGCAGCGGACTGACCGCGGCCGAGCGCGACCCCGAATTCACCCCCACGGGCTATTGCTATCCCGGCCACGCTCATCTGGCGGCGAGCGGCATCCAGCTGATGCGGGCCCGCGCGCGCATGTCCGAGATCCTGCGGATCGTGCCCGGCTCCTCGCTCGTCGTGGCGCCGAGCGACCGCGACCTCGCCGCACCCGAGGTCGCCGCCGGCCTCGAGGAATTGTTCGGCGGCGGCGGGTACACCGCATTGCAGCGCGCGGCATTGTTGCAGATGGCCTGGGACCACGTCTCCTCGGCGCTCGACGGCCGCGAAGCCGCGTTCGAAGCGCATGCCAGCGGCGGCATGCCGAATTGGCGCGGCTGGCTGCGCCGCAGCTTCCGCGACTACAATGCGCTGGCGAACGCGGTGCTGGGCGTGCTCGACCTGCCGATGCCGGAAATCGATCTCGACAATATCCGCGCCGCGCCGATCGCCGCCCGCCGCGTCACCACCCCGCCGCCGGCGAGCGGGAAGGGGTAGCCGAAACCCTCCCGGCGCCCAAGCCGCCGTATAAGGCTCATCCCGAAAAATCCGGCAACATTGATCGAGAAATCCGGGGCTGATACAATCGTTGGGTCATTGGGGAGTAGCCGCCCGCGCTTGATGCGGGGTTTGCGTCAACACACTTGGCTTCGGCCATGGCGCATGCGACCGACCGGTTTGGCGAGACCTTTGGCATCGGTTCCCTGTACCCGGGTCGGGCAGCGGGAGCCGTGCCAAAGTTCATCTCGTGCCCGACCCCGATGGCATCTTCGTGGAAGCGTTCCTGGTCTCGACCCTCGTTGTCGGCCTCGCCGAAATCGGCGACAAGACGCAAATCCTGTCGTTCATGCTCGCCGCCCGCTTTCAGCGGCCCGTGCCGATAATCTTCGGCATCTTGTTTGCCACCCTCGCCAACCACGCGGCGGCCGGTTTTGCCGGGACGCTTTTCGGCAGCTTGTTGGCGGGCCCTTGGATGCGCTGGATACTTGGGCTTTCGTTTCTGAGCGTCGCCGTGTGGGCGCTGTTCCCCGGCAAATACGAGGGCAGTGACACTGCGACCAGCCGCTCCGGGGTGTTCACCACGACGCTCGTCGCGTTCTTCTGTGCCGAGATTGGCGACAAGACACAGATTGCGACCGTGGCGCTCGCCGCCCGCTTTGAGGTCTTTTATTTCGTGGTCCTGGGCACGACGCTCGGCATGATGCTAGCAAATATACCGGCCGTGCTGATCGGCAACAAACTGGCGGGCAGGCTGCCGGTGAGAGCTATCCGGATCTCGGCCGCCATTGTGTTCGCAGCCCTGGGAGCGATCACCTTGAGCGGGATGCGGTTGTGATGTGTCCCGGAAGGTATCGCCATGACCCCATCGAATTCGCGCGACCTCGGCATCGCTGGGGCTGGAAGCTGCCGGCTTTGAAGCGATCCTGGTAATATTCTCGTAAGTGTGAGCTGCTTCACACTTACGGGCCGCTGACATCCTTTACCCGTCACGCAAGATCACGATCAGCCAGCCGCGTCAGGGAGGATATCGCTATGACACGCCATCGAATTCGCGTGCTTCTCAGCGCCGCCGCGCTTCTCGCGTTGCCGATCCAGCCTGGGGCGCGCGCGGATGCCGGGGTTCAGCCACCCACCCCAAAGGTGACCGAAGAGGTCGATTTCGCGATCTCCTGCGGGCCGGCCGTGCAAAAGACCTTCAAGCATGCGGTGTGGACCCTGCACTCGTTTTGGTATCCCGAGGCGCTGAAGGAATTCACCGCGGTCACCGAAGCGGAGCCCGGCTGCGCGATGGGCTATTGGGGCATCGCGATGAGCCATTGGTACCCGCTGTGGTTTCCGCCCAGCCCGGCGTCGTTGAAGGCGGGCTCGGAGGCGGTCGAAAAGGCGATGGCGGCGCCGACGCAGACCGATCGGGAGAAGGACTACATCGCGGCAATTGCCGCCTTCTACCGCGACAGCGACAAGCTCGATCATCACACCCGGGCCGTCGCCTACGAGAAGGCGATGGAACAAGTCTATCTGCGCTACCCCGAGGATCGCGAGGCCGCGGTGTTCTATGCGCTAGCGCTTAATGCGACAGCACTGCCCACCGACAAGACCTATGCCAATAAGCGCAAGGCGGCGCAGATCCTCAACAAGATCTGGGCCGAGGAGCCGAACCATCCCGGCGTCGTGCATTACCTGATCCACAGCGACGATTCGCGTCAATTTGCCGAGGCCGGCTTGGCCGCGGCGATCTGCTACTCCAAGATCGCGCCCAATGTGCCGCATGCGCTGCACATGCCCTCGCACATCTTCACCCGGCTCGGCATGTGGCAGCAATCGATCGACTTCGAACCGCGCCGCTTTGGCCGCAAGCGGCACCGACGTCCACTCCATGGATTATCTCGAATACGCCTATCTGCAGACCGCTCAGGATCACAAGGCCAAAGAGGTCGTCGACGAGCTAGTCAGCTTTCGCCAGAGCGGTGAGGCCAATTTGCCCACGGCCTACGCCGTCGCGGCGATACCGGTGCGCTTCGCGCTAGAGCGCCGCGACTGGAAAGCCGCGGCCGCCCTGTCCGAGCCGGCGATCGGTTTCCCGCTCGAGCGCTTCCCATGGGCCGAGGCGATGATCTCGTTCGCGCGCGCGCTCGGCGACGCGCATACCGGAGACGCCGCCGGCGCACAGGCGGAAATCACCAAATTGCAATCGCTCGAGGACAAGCTGCTGGCGGCAAAGGACACTTACTGGGCCAATCAGGTCAAGGTCCAGCGGCTCGGCGCCTCTGGCATCCTTGCCCACGTCCAGGGCGACGACAAGAAAGCGGTCGAGCTGGTGCGCGCGGCAGCCGATCTCGAAGCAACGATGGATAAGTCTCCCGCAACCCCGGCCGCGGTCTACCCGGCGCGTGAGCTGCTCGCCGATCTTCTGCTCGAACTCAACCAGCCCGACGCGGCATTGAAGGAGTACGAGCAGGTCCTGCGCACCGATCCCAACCGCTTCCGCAGCCTGCTCGGCAAGGCCCGCGCCGCCAAGCAGTCGGGCGATATCACGGCATCGCGCGACGCCTACCAGAAGCTGGCGGCGCTGAGCAAATCAGCCGGGTCCGAGCGCCCCGAACTGTCGGAAGCCAAAGCCTCCTTGACCAATTGACGCTGGCGGGGCGGCGGCGCGGCCGACCCAGTGGGATGCGGCGACGCCAGGCTGATCGAGCCGCCCACATGAAGACATGCGGCCGAGGCGCTCCTTAGCCGCGCTTCGCCCTCTCGACATAGGAGCGCAACACCGCATTGATGCGGGTTTGATAGCCGCGTCCCGTCTTACGAAAAAAGTCCAGCACATCGCGGTCGATGCGCATATGCAGGTCGGCCTTCGCTTCAGGTAGCTTGATCGACACGGTGTCCCAATCCACCACCATCCCCGCCTCGTTAGGGTCGGAGGCGACATCGCTCTCGATCTCTTCTTCGGTCATCGCGGCTGCACGAGCCCAATCAGAGCGGGTCTCGCCGCGCTCGCGCTTGCCGGCCAGATCCTTAGCCGAATATCTGACGATATGCTCTTTCTTCGCCACGGCTTGCTCTCCTAAATGAAATAATCCGTTGATTTGCTTCCCGCCACATCCATACGACGGTGTAAAGCTTGCCACCGATCTCCGCGGTCGAAACAAAACGGTCCTCGTTATTGCGCAGCGATTCCGCCGTCGTGACCGGACGACCGTCGAACACTAGATCGGCGTCTTCAAAATCGAGGCCGCGGCGATCCAGGTTTGCGAGCCGTTTTGCCTCATCCCATTCAAGCACGACCTAATGTGGGCGTTTTGTGTACACCGGTCAACATCGATTGACCATGGTCAGCACAGGCGCCGACGCGAACGCTTAGAACCGTGCGCCCCCGACTTAGGAGTTTCTTTACCGAATTGTGATCGGGTTGTAGGCATCGGTTAAGCGCGCGGGAGTTCCTATGGATGAGCCGTTTTCGTGAAGAATTTGGCTTCATCCCGGTTGAGCTGCTCTACAAGTGCGATGGATGTGTAAGAGCATTCCATCAGCGATATGGAAGCGTAGCCGAAATCGTGATCGCATCGCACATAATCTCGCAGAAAAATCCGTATCTTCTTAGCCTGGACAATCAAGCAGGCGGTACAGGTAAACAATTAAAATTCGCGATCTGTATTACGCTAGCCGTAAGTATTACAACAGCAACACTTAATATGTGGTGGGTCTTTCTGGCGTTAGTACCCATTGCAGCCGCTGTGAGTTATTACTTTTATCGTCGGGCTGATTATACACTAGTTCAGCAGCGCGCCATCATCCTGGCCATTGAGATTCTCGCCATGGATTTTGCACGCTGGGGAACGTTCTTTCCAGCGGCGCGCCGTAAGGCCGAACCGATGGTGCATGAAGATGACGACGATTGCCCGAAATTGATCGACCTGTATTTGCCCCCGGAGCGCCGGCAGGACGCGAACGTCATTGATCTGTTCGGGCCTTCCCAAGACGCGATAGCACTTGGTGAAGAGACGCCTTCAAGCATTACGCTGTATAGATCATCTTCCATGCAGGATCGAACCAGATTTGGCTTAGCGACCATAGTTATCAATATTACAACCCAAAAGAAATATGCGGTATCAACGGTCGAAGTGCCGCCAACGAGCCATAGGTGGCAAACCGCCGTAGCTCGTAAAATTATCGGACCATTCGCAAACTTCCACAAACCGGCATTCTTTCTCGGCGGAGCCACGGAGGAGCGCGCGGCTGATCAGCACCAGCGCGTAGTTGCGATCGTCCGGGACATTGACCCGGCGAACTGGGAGAAAGCGAGCCTCGCCTTGGAGTTAAAATTGATCGAAGAAGAGACCGACGCATCACTCGCAGCTTGGGAGGCCCAACTGCTGTGTCTGTTCAAGTAGCTTCCCAACGGCGTGCTCAGCAAGCGTAGGGCGGAACAGCGCAGCGTGTTCCGCCGTCAATGGTCGCCCGCTGGTGCGCCTTCTCGCATGTCCAAGCAAGCGTAGGGCGTGTGTGCAACGTATTCCGCCGCCAAGCCGTAGCCGGGTTAGTGCGCCTCGTCCTGGGGGCACCGCTTGAGCTACCGGAACTGATTGCCGAAGGGCAGCTGGCGCCTGATTTGATGAACATCGCTCAGGCGCGATAATGGCGGAAGACGCTCCGCTTTTCCGCCCTAACGGTTACGGCTACCGGCCAACCCCCCAAAAGCCGCGGCTGCTCAAAGCGTCTTATCGCGTAGGGCGAGGCGTTCGCGTGTATATGCCTAATCTTGCCATCATCACATGGTATGTCGCGCGCTTCGAGTATGTCGCGGGATCGGCCGGTGGGAGCTTTGGATCCCAATTTCAACGTCGCAGGCGAAGCCCTCTCTGGCGCATGATCCTCCGCGCTCTGTTACACCTACAACGGCCGCGAGAATGTTTGCTGCTGATTTGCTGCGGACGCAGCAAAGGATGAATCCTCGGATCAACTCCACGTTGCCGGCGCAACGCGTCAGAGTTTGCAGCCGCGATGATCCGAAACCGAGGGCCACGCGGGTTGACCGTCGGCTTTGAGGTTCTTGGCGCGCGACGGCGCGGCGCGGCGCCGGGCGGCTGATGACGGCGCATGGCGTCGTCGACACGCCGGCCTTCATGCCGGTCGGCACCGCGGCCACGGTCAAGGCGATGACCGCCGGAGGGCGTCGCCGCAACCGGCGCGCGGCTTGTTCTCGGCAACACCTATCACCTGATGCTGCGGCCGGGCGCCGAGCGGATCGCCGCGCTGGGCGGGCTGCACCGCTTTATGAACTGGCCGCACGCGATCCTGACCGATTCCGGCGGGTTCCAGGTCATGTCGCTGGCCGAGTTGCGCAAGATCAGCGAAGAGGGCGTCGCATTTCGCTCGCATCTCGACGGCAGCGCCCATCTGTTGACCCCGGAGCGCTCGATCGAGATCCAGCACCTGCTCGGCGCCGACATCACGATGGCGTTCGACGAATGCACCCCGTACCCGGCAGCGCGCGAGGCGGTCGAAGCGTCGATGGAATTGTCGATGCGCTGGGCCGAGCGCTCGCGCGGCGCCTTTGTCGAGCGGCCGGGGCACGGCATTTTCGGCATCGTCCAGGGCGGCGTTCACCCCGATCTGCGCGCAGCGTTCGGCGGCCGCGGCTGATCGAGATCGGCTTTGACGGCTATGCGATCGGCGGGCTGGCGATCGGCGAGGGCCAGGCGACGACCTTCGCGATGACCTCGAGGCCACCGTGCCGTTCCTTGCCCGAGGACCGGCCGCGCTATTTGATGGGGGTCGGCAAACCCGCCGATCTGGTCGGCGCGGTCAAGCGCGGCATCGACATGTTCGATTGCGTGCTGCCGACGCGCTCCGGCCGCACCGCGCAGGCCTTCACCCGAACGCGGCACGCTCAATCTGCGCAATGCCGCGCCACGCCGACGACTCGGCGCCGCTCGACCCGGAATGCCGCTGCCCGACTTGCACCGGCTTCAGCCGCGCCTATCTGCACCATCTGTGCCAAAGCGGGCGAGATCCTTGGCGCGATGCTGCTGACCACGCACAATTTGACCTATTACGCCGATCTGATGGCGGAGATGCGGGCGGCGATCGTGCAGGGCGGTTGGCGGATTTCGCCGCGGCCTTTGCCGAGGCGCAAGCTGGATCACTGCGGGACACAGGCGGATGAGCGGAAAATCGGCCCTGACCCAGCTCGGGCGTCCGACGCAGCTTGCCCCGCATCGCCCGACGAGGCGGTGCTCGAAACCGTGGCGAACCCGCATCCGGGTCTGCTCTACGCTCGTGCGCTTCACCTGCCCGGAATTCACCTCGCTGTGCCCGGTCACCGGCCAGCCCGATTTCGCCCATCTCGTGATCGATTATGTCCCGAAACGGCGATCCTCGAGAGCAAGTCATTGAAGCTGTTTCTCGGCGCGTTCCGCAATCACGCCGCCTTTCATGAGGATTGCACGCTTGGCATCGCGCGCCGGCTGATCGAGGCGATGCGCCGCGCTGGCTGCGCATCGGCGGCTATTGGTATCCGCGCGGCGGCATCCCGATCGACGTGTTCTACCAGACCGGCGAACCGCCCGCCGGCCTGTTCCTTCCCGATCCTGGCGTTGCGCCCTATCGCGGGCGCGGCTGAGGGTG
>CAVPTU010000050.1:0-15192 GCA_963708565.1 uncultured Alphaproteobacteria bacterium | reverse complement strand
ATCGAACTCAGCCGTTAGCCCGAAAAATTCACCACGTCGGCTGAAGGGGCTGGCGGGAGCGGTATAAACCCTTGGTTTCGTGTATGATTTGGTTGCTAAGGCCGATCACACCGAAGCCACGGAGTTTCGCGCCCGCCATGGATGAGACTACGGGGATTTTGCCGGGCTTGCCAGCCATCGCGGGCAAGCCGGTGCATGTCGGATTTGACGGCGGCCAGCTCACCTCAGATGCCGGCATATTGCTGCTGGCGGCCATCGAGCAGCGGCTCAAGATTGCCGAACGGTTGGCCGCCTGCATCGAAGACCCGCGCGACCCGGACCGGGTGCTGCACGGGCTTACCGAGATGATCCGCTACCGCGCGCTGCTGATCGCGGCCGGCTATCCGACGGCAACGACTGTGACGCGCTCAAATCCGATCCCGCCTTCAAGATGGCGGTCGGGCGGCTGCCGGAAAGCGGCGAGGATTTGTGCTCGCAGCCGACCATCAGCCGGCTCGAAAACCTGCCCGGCGCGATCGCGCTCAAACGCATGATGGCGGCGATGGTGGAGCTGTTCTGCGACAGCTTCGAAGCGGTGCCGCGGCGCATCCTGCTGGACATCGACGACACCGAGGACCGGGTGCACGGCGACCAGCAACTGTCACTGTGGAACGCACATTACGACAGCCGCTGCTTTCTGCCGATCCACATCTACGAGGCGACCACCGGCAAGCCTGTCGCCGTCATCTTGCGCCCCGGCAAGACGCCGGACGGGGCCGAGGTGGCAATGGTGCTGCGCCATGTCATTGGCCGCATCCGGGCCCGCTGGCCGGCGGTCGAGATCGTGGTGCGCGGCGACAGCCATTATGGTCGGCCCGAGGCGATGGCGTGGTGCGAGCGCCAGCGCGTCGGCTACATCTTCGGCCTCTCCGGCAACCCGGTGCTGCTGCGCCAGGCCACTCCGCTCGCTGAGGACGCCGCCCTCGGCCGCCTCGACGGCGAAGGCGACAAGGTCCGCCGCTACGGTGATTTCCGCTACGCCGCCAAAACCTGGAATGTCGCGCGCCGTGTCATCGCCCGTGTCGAGGCCGGCCCCCAGGGGGCCGACAGCCGGTTCATCGTCACCAATCTGCCAGGCCTGCCGAAATCGCTCTACGAGAAGCTCTATTGCGCCAGGGGGCAGGCCGAAAATCTGATCAAGGCGCACAAGCTGCACCTCGCCTCCGACCGCACCTCCTGCAGCAAGGCGACCGCCAACCAGTTCCGGCTGTTGATCCACACCGCCGCCTATTGGCTGATGCTGAGCTTGCGCGGCCTGGCGCCGCGCAACTCCTTCTGGCGCGAGGCCCAGTTCGACACGATCCGCCTCTGCCTGATCAAGGTTGCCGCGCGCGTCACCGAAATGGTCACCCGCATTAAGATCGCCCTGCCGGCCTGCTTTCCTTACCGGACCGGCTTTGCCACGCTCGCGGGCCAAATCGCCAAGCTGCCGCCGTAACCGACGGGGCAATCGCCCCAGATCGAACCCTCCGGTCCAACCTCAAACCTCGATCACCGCGTCACCGACGCCACGGAAAGCTGCGCGCCCACCCCGATGCGGGGCGGCGCCCTCAAACGCCTCGTGAATGATCCGGGTTAGTGATATTGGTGATGACGCCCATCGCGAACGGGGCGTAGACCGCCAGCACCTCTTCGGCGTAGACGCCGACCTGGCGCTGGCGGGTCACGATCGGCCAGTCGATCTGGTAGTAGTCCTGCCGGGTCTTGACCTCGGCGACGTTGGGGACCTCGTTCGACTGGTACTGGATCGGCAGGTTCTCGGCCCAGCCGATGATCGTGCCTGGCGGAACGCGCGGGTGGATCCGGATCGGGATGCGCAACCCGCCGTTGATCGCGAACGGATTGTAGTAGAACTGCACCGCTCCCGCTGCGGCCAGTTGGTACTCGCCCTCGCTCCGTCCGCAGGCGTGTCGTAGCGCAGCAGCGGCCCGGAGGCGTTCGACAGCACCTTGGTGGTGATGTTCTTCAGCTCCTGGGCGTTGACGTAAAGCACGGTCGGCGACAATTCGAAATTGTTCCACATCGTCTGGAACATCGTGTCGATCTCGACGACCGAGCCGCGGCCCGAGGAGGTCAGCGGCGTGCCGGTGCCGGCGGTGCCGGTCGGCAGGATGTTGACATAGGCGTTCGAGCCGCTTTTGAGCGCGGTCGTCAGCAGCCCGTCATAGGCGTAGCTCGGATTGGCCGAATTGTCGTGCGGAGATCGCTGTTTGCGCCTGCGTGCCGGTGATCAGCGGCGCCGAAACCGCGAGGCTGTTGATCGTCGTGATCGCCTGCAAGGTCTCGGTCCCGGTCGAGGTCGAGATGTACCAGGCATAGGCGACCGCCCCCTGGATCGGGGTGACGCTGCAAAACAGCGTCTGGCCGAGGGTCACCGCCTGGCTTGCCTCGGCGCTGATGTTCGAAGAGCCGCCCGACAAGGTGAAGGTCTTGTTGTCGACGCCGGTGATCGTCTTGGTGGTGGCGACGCCGCCCGCCACGCTCGAGTTCTGATAGCCTTCGAGGGTCAGGGCGACGACTTTGACGAAATAAGTCGCGGCCGGCAGCGTGGCGCCGGCGCCCGAAGCCGACAAGGCCGGGGTTGCCGGCGTACCGAGCTGCAAGGAGGCATTGCCGGCGAGGATCGCCATCTCCTCCTTCAGCATCATCTTCTGCAGCAGGCGGAAGGTCATCCGCGCCTGGATGTCTTCGAACTCGCGGCCGGCGGAGATCGCTTCGAAGGTCGCCGCGTCCTCCTCGCCGATCGTCACGAAGGTGGCCGACTTGTTTGCGGTCGAATACGACATCTGGCCCGAGCGCTGGCCTTCCGGGACCCAGCCCATCGCGTCGAAGCCGGAGCCGATGATGGCGTTGACCTGGCGCCAATTGGTCGCCGTGCCGGTGCCGCCGCCGACCCGCGGCATGACGTTGCGGATCGGGGTGACGAACGGATAGAGATTTTTCGCCGGCGCCTGCAAGATCGTAGGCGACGAGGCCGGTCGCGGTCGAGATCGACTTGGCGAGCGCGTCGTCCGGCGCAGCCAGAGCCCTTTTCAACAGCTCCAGCGATTCTTGGGTGATTGAACTCATCAACTGTTCCTCCCAAAAGGGGGGCAAAGAAAAACCCGCCTGAGGGCGGGTTCGGTTACGGCCTAAAGGCCGGCCTCACTCCCGGCGCGGTTCCTTTGCGGTGCCGTGGCCGGGCGGGTGGATCGGGTTAGCATAGCTGGCCTTGATAAGGGTCAGAGTCTGGTCTTCCTTGCTCATGCAGGAGAAGGCCGCGGCGAAATCCGCGGGCGAGAGTCCACCGAGGCCTCCGGCGTCTTGCTGCTTTGAGATGGCAGTCGCACTTTTGGATATTGTCAGCGGCGGCAGCGGGGTGCGGGCAATGTCCTCGACCCGCTTTGTCAGTTGGTCGAGACGCGGCACGATGTCGGTCAGGGTGGCGATCAGCGCCGCCTTCTCGGCCCGCTCGCCCGCCAGCATCTTGGCCAAATCCCCCCCCGACACCTTCCCGGTGTCAAATTCCGTGCCCTCCCACTCCGCCTCGGCGGTAAAGCCCACCGCGTCGCATTTGGCGCCGGCCGCGACGAGATGGTCATGAGCCTCGGCCAGAGCCCCCAGGGTCTCTTGCGAATGGCGGGCGCCGACCTTGACTGCGGCGCAGCTGGCACCATCGGTCAACCGGCCGATACAATCATGCGCCACGTCCATCAGCGCCTGATGCCCCGACCCGCGCTTGCCCAGCACCGCTGCGATCATCTCGAGCACGCCGTCGCTGACGGCCGCAGGCGGGCCCCTCGACGTGTCGACGGCGGAATTCTCGCCGGGGCGGAACTCGCGTGCCGGCGGTCGGACCATCGGCGACGGGACCTCGGGATTGCGGACTGTGTCGACGGTCGCATTCCTCGCTCGAAGCGGCGCCCGCTGCCTTCAGCGCATCGCGGGCCTTGGCCAAATGGCTTCTTTCGGCTAACAACAGGCCATTCATGCCCATGCACTTGTCGACCGCATGGTAGGCGAGGTCGAGCAGCGTCTGGTCGCCTTGGCTGTGCTTAATCTTGGCGAGGACCGCCGCGGCGAGTTTTCGCATTCTCGGACTCCCGTCTTTGCACAGATCGGCGACGAGGGCCGCGCCGGCAGCGCCGGCGGCCATGATCAGAATGTCCGGCGGCGATGAGACAACGGGCTCGCTGTGGCTCTCCGCGCCGCCCAGGATCTCGCCGGTCTCTTCGGTCACTAGCGCGTTCAGAAAACCGCACAGCTCGGCGATGATTGCCTGAAGCCGAGCCGGCTGCGGCGAGTTGTCGCCTTCCATCTCCGCTTCGGCCGCCAAGCTTTCCTCGAGCCACTCGAGATCGAGGATAATCCGAGCGACGTGACCGACATCCCACAGGGCCTTGGTTAGCGCGACCTGCGCCGGATTCTTTCCGGCCTTGTTGCCGCCGTCGGCGCCAGGCGGACCGTCAGTGTCGATCTCTGCTTTCCAGGCGGCAATAATTTTGGCCTTGATGTCGTCGAGCTGAACTGCGGTGTACCGCCGCGAATTGTTTGGATGGTGGATAAAGTTCCAGGCGGCCCGAATGTGCCTTTCCGTGTCGATCGGGTAGCGTTTCTTTCCGTCGGTCTGATAACCGGGATCTGCATATTGGGCCGCGCCGAACGCGGAGCTTGCAATCGCCTTGCCCTGTGCCTTCTCAAGCGCCCCCTCGGCCGTCGCGATCGCGGTCTGCGCCGCCGCGATCAAGGTCACGCCGGATTCGGCGATTTTTCCAGACGGCGCCACCTCGGCAACCACCCCCTCTCCTTGGCATTTGAGCGCGTCGGCTTTAACCAGATGCCGGTGTTCGGAGACCCCGCAGGCCCAGATCTGAATTGGCGGGTTGAACCGGGGCTCGGGCATGGTCGACGCTCCTGCGGCTTTCCAATAGTCGAATACGGCTTCCGGGTTGGCCGGGCGGTCGACCAGCGAAATTTCGTTCAGCACCAGCCCAGTGATCGTCTTGTAATCGGCCGGATCGCGCTGCGTGATGCGACCGCCGATCGAGTAGCCCTTGTAGACGCCCTCGATCACTTTTTGCCACGCTTGGTCGTCGACGATCCTGGCGCCGATATAAAGCCCCCGGTCATCAACCGCAGCCTCTCTGGCGACCCCGACCGCTGAGAGTTGATGCATCTCGCGGATATTGGCGAACCGCATATAGTCGCCGAGCGCTGCGACGAGGGCGTCGCGCTTAACGATCTCCCCCTGGTCGTCGCGCGCTTCGGTCGACGCATATCCCCAGACTTCGCGGTGCTCGGGATCGACCTTCGCGATCGGCAGGTAGATTTTCATGATCCGATTTCTGACCTATGGTTCGGTTCGCTGAGCGAAAAGTAGAAGCCGCGTTGATCGGCCGTGCGGACTTCCTGTTCGGTGCCTCAGCCCACACACTGAACCGTGGAATTTAGTTTCAACGATCGGCCGTCGGTAAGGTCGGCGGTGGCCTCGAGGATATAGGTGCCGCCAATTGCCGAGACCGGCATCCCTCCAACTGAAGCGACCGAGAAGAACCCGGTTATGTTTTGTAGCGATCCATCAAGGGGCGAACGAATCTGGATCAGCGTCTGCGTAGAAGCCGACAAGATCCGGGCCTGGGGGGCCGGGTCCGTTGCCGTCTGATACGGTGCCAATGCGCAGGTCCAGTTGGTCGACGCGATGGTCGCTCCGCCGACATCCGCAGTGAAGTCGAAGGCGAAATTGTCGACCTCGCCGGCCTCGATCGGATCAAACGCCATCGCCAGTCGCATTCACTTTCTCCGCAATAAACGAACCCGACCCCGCGTCGCGAGCAACCTGACCCGCTCCCGCCCGGATTCTAACGAGATCAAAATCGGGGGTGCCGCCGTAACCCATTCGACCGCCAAATTGGCATCGGTGATCGTGGTAATACCGCCAGCCAACGCTTCGACTGGGCCACGGATGTCAAGTAGCGAAGCAGCCAGGGCTTCGACCGGCGCGGACGGATCGACCTGCAGGCTCTCTGTGTTTTCGATCGCCGCTCCTTGCTCACTCCGCTGGCTCGAGAGCGTTTCGATCGGCGACATCGCATCACCGGCGACTGAATTTCCGGCGGAGCCGAGAGACTCTATCGGCGCTCCCGGATCGGCATGCTGCCGTCCCTCGCTTTCGATCGCGAGCGTCCCCGGGCGGCCAGGGAAGAACAGCCGGCGGACCCGGCCTACCAGCGCTGGGCGCGAGAAGCGCCGGATCATTGATTGCGCAGCACTGGCGCCCCAATCGCGCAGAACAGTGGCACTGAATTCGAGCGGTAGCGTGGCGTTCCCGGTGATCGTCGGTCCGCCGGCGAGCGATTCTACCGGAACGCCGCTATCGATGTGTAGGCTTTCTAGGAATTCGGCGGCCAGGATCGCGTCCGCTGTGATGGTCGTGCCCCCCGATGCGAGCGTCGCCAACGCCAGCGACACCCGGTCGCTCGGCCACAGCAGCAGCGCATAGGGGTTGGCGTCGAGATAGCGGTTCTCGCCGGCGGTCAGCACCCGGTTCCAGATGTAGCCGACTGTTAGCGTCGCCAGAACACCGTGCGGGCTGGTTTGCTCCCCAAGCTCGGTGGTGATCGTGCCATTGTAGGTGATGTTTGTCGGGATGACGTTGCTGATGACGTCTTGGACACCGTTGACATAGAGATTCGGATCGGCCGACTGCGGGAAGGCCGCGCCAACGGAACACATCGCCCCGGTCGTCGGCACGATCGCGCCCGATTGGTTGCCTGCGGTGCTGCTGTGAAAGACGCTGATGGCGCCGTTGGCGGTCGTTCCTCCCACGCCCACTGCATAACAGTTGAAGGGAGTGCTCGAAGATGCCACCCCAAAAATGTAGGATGGCGTGTTGTTGGCGGCCTGCGTGGTGATCTGGCAGCGCGTAAACAGCGACACCCCATAGTTTTTCTGCCAGGCCGTCGGCGTCGGGCCGCCTGCGATCGCTGTCGCGGTGCCGGTGTAGGCGAGCCCAGGCCCTTCCGGCGTTTTCCCAAGGCCCACGGCGACACCGGTGCGCGTCGTCAGATCGCCGCTGCCGGGTGCCGCGAGGTTGATGATCCGCCCGCCCGGCGCGGTTGCCGGCACATAGCAGGCGAGCAAATTTTGCGCAAGCGGGTGCGCCCGATTGATAGTCGGGATGCCACTCCCAAGCAGCCGCCCGGTATGGATGAAGGCCGGCGGCATGTCCCGGCCTAGTTATTCAGCTGCATGTTGTAGGTGCGGTATTTGACGATGCAATTGCCAGCGGTGCTGCTGAGCGCCGCGCCCGAGCCGTTGAAGAGGGCGAACCGAAAACTGCCTGGCGGGATGACGATACCTTGAACGAGGCCGGAGAGGTTGGTGGCCGCGGTGGCGGTTTCCAGCGGGATGCTGCCGACCGGCGACCACGGCGGCGCGCGGGTAATGGTGCTGCCCGAAGTCAGGAAGCCATCGCCATAGGTCGCGCCGTCGTCGAGCAACGCCACCAGATAGAGCCCAAACCACGCGCCGGCCGGCGGCGTCGCCGAACCGACGGTCATCCTTACCGAAATGTCGGCGTAGATGTCGAGGTTGGTCTGGTTGGCGATATCGGCAACCGAGGATAGCACTGTCGAGCCGTTGGCGAGTGAGGCGAGATCACTGCCATTGATCGCGGTCGTCCAGGTAAAGCCGACCCCGTTGCCGGCTGTCCATGCAGTGCGGTTTGCCATTCCTGGTCGTCCTTCTCAGAATCCGAATGCTGCGCGTTGATTAGCGCGCAGGGTGGCGACACCCGCGGAACCGAGGGCCGTGTTGTAGCTGGTGTCGTGCGCGTCGGCGTAGACCAGCACTTCGCTCAGTTGACAGGTGCAGGGTCTAGCCCGGCGCCCGTCGCGCCGACTCCCAGCCCGGTTCCGCTGTAGCCAATTGTCGAGGTGTTGGCCGTGCCCGCCGTTCCATCGACGTAAGTGATCGTAGAAGCGGATGGAGAGGTGTGTGCGTCAATCGGTGATACTGTGAACCGCGTTGTCGTTGCAGGCTACGGTTGATGCCCCTCCGCCACTGGTGGCGCTGCCGGTGCAGGTATTCGCCGAGGCGGCAAACCCGATAAACGTCTCGGGGGTCGAAACCGACGACAGGATCGCGCTAAGGCTGGTGGTGCCGCCGGTACGCTGCGCCACCGCCGACATGGTATAGCCGCCGTCAACGGTGATCCCGGCCGTGGTAAAATAGTTGGTCGAGCTGGTGACGATGCAAACCGTGATCGCCGTCGTGCCGCACCCAGACCACGCGATCGTCGGCCGCGCCGATGTCGAAACCGCCGTGGCGTCGATTCCGGTACCGACGCCGTTGGTGTCGCGGCCTGGTTGAGCGCCTCGTTATACCACGTTTCCACGGTGCAGTTGTTGAGGCCGCTGACCGGGCCGCAGAATGCGCTCAGAGTCGCCGTGTCGAGCGTGTTGTTGACCCAGCCGATATCCTCGCAACTGACCGCACCCTGGCCTTGGCAGGCGTTCAATGCCGGGCCTTCATACCCGGCATAGGCTTTGCGCAGCGAAAACGCCTGTGACAACCACTGTAGCTGCAGGACCTTTTGGCTAGTGAGGCCGGGGGAATAACTGTTCTCGTTGCCGACCATGGCGTTGTCGCCCGGCCCGACATATCCGGTCGTCAACCCCGCGGTAAAGCCGGTCTCGTTACTGTAAAGGTTGGCGACCTGACCCGAAGTCAACACCGAACCAAAGAACGCTTCGGATCGGCGCGATATTCGGCCCATGCTGGGAATGATCGCCGGACGCACCCCAAGTCATGCGAAAGCCAGTCACCAGCGCATCGGGCTGGCTGTCGTTGGGGAAGGCGTTGTTACTTGTTGATGTAGACGTTCCAGGGGCTAGTTCCGCTGGTTGGTGCCGCGGCAATGACGGTGTAGTCGTCATTGCTGGTGCGCGTGTAATTGTCTTGCGGCCCTTGCGCCTCGGTGTCCATGCCGCCGCATGGCGTCGTATTAGGCACGCAGTGATTGTAGGAATAAGGCCCCTGCGGCCCGGTGAACGCGGCGAACATCGCGCCCTGCGGCCCGCTCGCCACGGTCGCCTTCCATGAGCCCGTTCTGTCCCGAGGAAAAGGCCGCATAGCTGCTATTGCCGGCAAAGAACAAGGATTGCGCTGGTCCGGTCAAGGCGGCGCAATGATGGGTTGGCGGGTTTTGCGTCGTGCCGCCACTATCGAGCAAAAAGCTAAATACGGTCCCGCTACCTTGATATACCGCCTGGAAACGCGGCAATCCTTGATGCCCCGGATCGACGTAATAATCTGGCATATTCGCCACGGTAGCGTTCCATATCGGGCAGGCGTTGCCGGATTGGTCGTAAATCCGCGAAAGCAGGCAGTTGCGCGAGATCACCCCGCCGACCGCGGCGTTACAGAACGCGTTGACGGTCGCGGTGTTGACTAGCCCCGCGCTGGTGAAACCAACATCCTGACATGTGCCGTCGACCGAGCGGTAGACCTGAAACGCCGTGGTCGCGGTCGAGACCATTTGGCGCTCGGTCGAATAGGCATAGGCGCAAGCCGGGTTGGTGCCGCCACAGGGCGGCGTATAACCGGACGATACCGGCGGTGGCCCCATGCCAAGCAGCATCATGCCGGCATCGGCCGGCGCGACTGCGGCGATCAGTAGCGCCAAAAGAGAAATAAGACCCCACACCCGGACGAAGAGAGACATTTACGCGCACCCGCGGATTACTTATAGGCGAAGTTGCAATCGAGGTTCGTCCCGAGCGCCGTCGACCCAGTTGCGGTTGTCGTGGCCGCGACCTTAATGCCGTTGGCAAAATGGATGCCTTGGCTCCATTCAAGATTGCCGCCATCGGCCGCAGGTAAACCCAATGACAGCACCGGAACCGTACTACCCAAAGTCACTGACCCGGTCGTGTCGAATATCTGCAAGTAAGCGGTCGTCGATGCGTTCGTGTTGAGGCAGTGGTATGCCCCAAGTTCGCCCGCGCTGCTCTTGACAGTCGTTACCGTCGTGCCTTGGTTGTTATCTAGAAATGGCGTCCAGCCGTTGCCGACCGTCGGGACGGTAGTTACCGTCAGAGTGCCGATAATGGCCGTCTTCACCGCATTGACCGCGGTTACGATTGCTGCGATTCCCGGATCGATGCCCTGCGCTCGCGACTCGGCCCACAACAGGCATCCCATGAGGGCGGCGGCGATCAGGAGCAAGAAATGCTTACGCATAGGATTCACTCGCGTATTGCGCGGTGTGATTGCCCGCGGTTGCGCTCAACGCCTGTCCCGATTGGTTGTAGACCAATATCGAGATGTAATGCGGCACATTACTTATAATCCCTTGCAGGCTTCGCCAGCGAAAGTAATAAGCGGTTGAGGCGGCCGATACCGTGACACTATCGATCAGAGCCGCATTGGCTCCGTCATAGGTCAACATGGCGGAAAGCAGCGCCGACTGATCAGAAGATGAGCTTGGATCGATCCCGCCGGTCCACAGACTGCCATCCTCCGATGCGATCAGGTAGCGCGAAATCGTTCCCGAGACGCCGCCGGTTCCGGTCGTGATCTTCCAGGGCGGCAGGATCAAATCGCCAAACGGCGTCACCAAGCTGATATTTTCAGCCCATAGCTTACCGAGCCCAAGCGCTTGACCGTTTGGTAAGGAGGTGATGGAGTCTGGCGACTGTCCGGGACCATGCGGCCAGACCGTCGGCGCTCCCCTGACCCACGGATTACTCATACGGGGAGGCCTCCAAGGTCAGTAAGCTTGAGCGCCGAAACGAACCCATCCATAGTGGCTGTCCCGGCATCGGTGTTGTAATAGGTTTTGTAGTAGGACCACAGACCGGACACGGTATCGGGTGGCAACGGGTCGGGTACCTGCCAATAAAATAGTCGACAGATCGCGGCGGCCAGCAAAAGGTTGTTGTCGAGCTGGGCGGCTATGAGCTGCGGCGTCATGATCCCATTGAGCGCGGTTAGCTCCGGCCCACTAAGTCGCCCCATCAATGACGCCAGAACTTGCTGGCTCGATCTGAAACACGCCCAACGCAGGACCGGGGTTTTGGTTAAGCCAGGTTCCCAGATCGGTCTCGTTGGCCGCCGTAGCCATCAAGAGATCGGCCGCCGTTCGGGTGATGGGAATGCCCGCCGGCGCAAGCTGCACCAGAGCCGGGTCGATCACGAACTTGCGGAAATCCGAAGCATTGACCGTCATCGCCGCGCCACCGCAATACGGAGCCCATCTGGCCCGAAATTGTATTCCTGGCTGGCGCCGTTGGCGTTGCGCAACAGGCACAGGCCGGTTTCAACGCTGGCTGACAAGATAAGGCCCGGCACGTCATCCATTGTGTCGCGGCGCACAATCTTGTACCGCGCCCGCTCGCTCTCGGGATCAAGCGCCGTCAGCTTTTGGGGCAGCATGTCAGCGGTTCCGCGGCAAGAGCAGCGCACCATAGGCGATCGTGACGCCGGCAAGCCAGCACGTGCAACCGGCGCCGAACAGCGCAGGGCCGAAAAACAGCATGCTCAATCCTTTGGGCAAAGAACTAGAAATATGATCACCAATGCGGTGAGGATGCAGAAGATCTCCCAAACCCACTGATTATTCGTGAGCTGAACTATCTCCATCATGTTGTGCTGCCCTGCGTGCGCAGATCGGCCGACCCCTTATAGGCCGCCGAGCCGGCCGGCAGAGTGAGCCGAAACCATACTCCCTGCGCTCCGGCGCCGTTGGGCGAGGGGCCTGATGGCAGGTTCCCGGGAGACGGCACGTTGACCGCCGATGGCTGTACTACGAACGAGCCCGCGCCGGACGCCGGCGCCGTCTGGCGATTGGTCGCGGTATTTGCATCATTGAGCACGGTGCACAGCGCGATGTCGAGCGCGGCCGAACTCGGCAGTGAGGGCGTATCGCTGGCAACCTGGATCGTTGCAGATGTTAGTGCAGTCGCGGTGTTGTTGTTGACGACGAAGACCTTCTCGTAAAAGGTCCGTGTTGAGCCGCCCGGAACGTCGGCCGCCGCAGTCGAAAAACATCGGGTAACCGCGACGACCGCATTTGGCAAGATCTCGAACAGCATTCCATCAAAGACGCTGTAGACGCTGGTATTGTCCGGAAGCGAGCCACTCGGCACAGTCCAGTCGCGGTTGACCGCGACGACATCGGCGCCATAGCCCGATGTGGAGACAATCATGCGGATAGTGTTGGCGCCGGTGCCGGAGGTGATGCGGATGAGCTGGCCGATCGAGACGCTGACGCCGTCGCCGGATTGTAGCTTAAACAATGGCGGTGTCGTCCCTGAAGTGTTGGCCGAGCCGGTTTGTGCTGTGTGCGCTGAAATAACCGGAGTATGCGCATAGACCGCAACGTCACCGATCGCGGCCGTGCCGCCCGGATTGGTCAAGCTGCCGATGGTCCCGCCGGTAATCACCGCGGCAAGCAGACGCTCGAAGGTCTGCGTTCCGACGACTGGCGTAGTGCCGGTAAGGGTCACCGCTGCGGGCGTCTGGATCACGCCGGTCGGGTCCCGACCGGTCACCTGCATCTTGGTCGCCGTATCCGAGGCCGAACTCGAAACGACGTCGACCGTACCGGCCGGGCTGATGTCGTAAAAGGCAACGCGCTTGGTGAAGTCAACTGAGCCGCCGACGGCCACACCATCGGCTTCGGGCATGTTAACCGAGCCATAAGCGACGATGTTGTTCGGGGTAACGCTCATCGATAGCGCTCCTAATAATTCTGGTTTGTGGAGGCGACAGATAGGATCGCTTAGATCGAGGAGCGGAAATCTGACCGGCCGCCGGTACGCTTGCCCGAGTGGCGCCGGGAGCAGCCATATTCCGCCGCTCGGCGCGAATGATTGAGACTATTTCTCTGGGGTCGGAAGGTGTTATTCTAGTTACAGTCTGCCCGATTCGCCGCGAGATCCATGTTTAGTGCAACAGGCCCTTGAGCAGTCTGAAACATTGGTTGGTCGCCGCCCTCGACCGGAGCAAGCCCGAGAGTGTCGCGCGCTTCGTTCAACGTGAAGATGCCATCTTTGACATAAATGTCGAGGATGGATGCCTGGTCCTTGGGGTCTGTGGACCGAACATCCGACCAGACAAATTCAAGATCGGTATGGCCCATCCCGTCCTGGATAACGCCGTCGACGAGCCGCTTTACCCACCGGGCCAACGGCGCCAGTCCCTCTTCGAGAGCGGTCTCCTGCGCAGACTGCGCCGTCGCCCGATTGACCTGCGGAGTAAATGCAGTCGGCGGCAGCGAAAAGGCGTAGCAGACGATCCGTGCCAACCACTCGTCGAACTCGTCCTTGTATGGAGCCTCCTTGAAGGGTTGGTACTTAGCCCCTGTAGGAGCCCAAATCAAGCGAGTACGGGTGCCGGTATTACCCGCGAGGATCGAGTTCGAACCACTCCTGAAACTGACGAATTTGCTCGGCATTCCAGCCATCAGGTGCATTCAGCAGCCCGGGTGGTACATTACCTTCGGTGAAATGCTGCAGCTGCATCACTTGACGACGCAGCCCGATGTTGATCGTCATCACGATCTGTTCGCATGGACCGAAACCATAGGCCTTATGCGGCCGCTTGTTACGGGGCAGATAGAGCAACTGGTCTGTCGTCAACAGGCGCCATGGACGCCCGTGAATGATCTGTTCATACGCCGGTGCCGGAGGCTGGGGGCGGCGGCCGGTGTCGTCGATCAGCACTTTGATCGTGGCCCCATCGACGACATCGAGGCCGATAATTTCGCCGGCCCTGTTGTGACGCAGCTCGAGGGCAGGAGCGTCCAACACCAGCAGATCCTCAAGGAGCTCACGCAGCCAGGTCGCAAAAGGTTGCTCCCCATCCGGCTTACGCCAGAATTCGGTCAGCTTCGAGATACGCTCGTGATTATCCGCCCTTGGCTGCTTCTCGTTACGAGATCTGATCGCCCAGTCGAGTTTTTCAATCTGATCCTTGCGAGTCTCGATCGCCAGTCGAGTAATGTCGTGGTTCTCGGCCAGCGCACGCAGCTCGTGAAATCCTATTGGATCGTACGATCTAGGCGTATATATAGTGTTGTAGCCGACCGGATAATCCCACACCCGCACGCGCTCGTGCTCCGGCGGCACCAGCGGGTAGCCAGGGGCAAAGATTCCTTGGTCGGGCTGGAACACATTGCGGAACTGGGTGATGTCGTTCTGCGAGCCAAACCCTCCCCAAGTATAGGAGGCAAGTGATGTGCGTTTTCCACCGGACGGGGGCATCGGACTACCTCTGAAGGTCATAGCACTGGGATGCACCGACATTGCCGAAATAGTGGTTGCTGAGCGTCGGGTGAATCGTGTCGCGCTCGGAAAAAATACGAAGCCGATCGAAGCCTTGACGGATATTGTCGATTACCTGGTCCCGACGATTAGGTTCGAAGAGGTCCGAGAGAGATCATTTGATTGTGATCAGAACGTCGATAGTGCTGTACGCTTCCAGGTATTAGGGGAGGTACAGAAGTAAACGAAGTTCGCGTCCGCTTGAAACTGGCCGACACTACACGATGCGGCGCTCGATGTCGGGGTGCCCGGTGAGATCAAGCCGCCGAGATCATTCATGGTCTGTGGCGTCGCGGCAGTGATCCGGAAATTGCTACCGTCGAAGCGCAGCTGCAAGAATTCATAGTTTTGTCCCGTCGCCAGTGCAATAGAAGATGCCGAAGTTCCACCCCGCGCGGGTTCGAGAATTGATCCGCCCGAGGTTCCGTTGACCTGCACACTCATTGGTTTGCCGTTATCAGTTGCAAAACCCATCGTCCAGCCGGGAGTGATCGCGGTCGTCGCCGGCAGTGTGACGGTCAGGCCTGAGGAGGTGTTATAGCTCGACAGTGCGTTGCCGTTGTCGCTTTGCCCCGCAGCATAGGTGGCGGAAGTCGGGAAGTTCCACCGATTGATGTCCGGCGTAGAGCCCACCATCCCGATGGCTGCCGCCGTTGCCGGGGTCGACTCGGTAACCCGGAAGTTGTTACCATCAAACCGCAGGACCAACAGCTCGTAATTGCCCGAAGCAAGCGTCGCCGCATTGGCTGCACCGTTACCTGGGTAGAGAATATGGCCGCCGGACGTACCATTGACCTGGACCGACATCGTCTTGCCATTGTCGGTCGCCAGCCCGAATGTCCAGCCC
>CAVPTU010000049.1:0-12044 GCA_963708565.1 uncultured Alphaproteobacteria bacterium | reverse complement strand
CGATCGTGGCTATCTCGGCGTCGACATGTTCGGTGCCGATCGAGAAGGCCGCCGGCTCCGCCTGGAGGTACCCGATGTCGCGCAGGAAGCCCGCATAGTCGCCGGCCTCGATCGGCCTGCCGCGGCGTTCCAGGTGCCGGCGTCGATCTGGCATTGCAGCTCATCGCGCCGCTCGAGCAGGGCCTTGTTGCGGGGCGCCAGATCACGGACCAGAGCGCCGAGATCCTGCCAGAACGCGGCAGGCCCGACGCCGGTCCCAGGGATCGCCTCGTCGTTGACAAAGTCGTACAGGGTGCGCGCAACCTGCATGCCGCCCGCAGTCCGATAGTCCATTTTCATGCAACTCCTCGAGGGTTCGAACTCAAAAGCAGCGCCCGCTGACGCTGTCTGCCTTCTTGTCGTTGCCTCCCGAGAAACTCCTGCGGCCTTAACGTCGCGGTCGCGCCGAACGCCATCGCTCGAACGCGGTCATGGTCGCCTCGCCCGGCGGATAGGTGCCCGGCAGGGCTGCGCCATCCGCCACGCGTTCCAGCAGGAATGCTTCCAACTCCTCCTGATCCGCGGCATCGCGCGCCACCTCGTCCGCCATGGCGGCTGGGATCACGACCACCCCGTCGCGGTCGCCCACGATGATGTCGCCAGGATAGACCGCAACGCCGCCACAACCAATCGGCACATTGGTCTCCACCGCATGATGCCGCGCCAGGTTCAGCGGCGCGCTCGCCCCGGCGCAGAATACCGGGAATTGTAGCATTTCTCCGATCGGGCCGGCATCGCGGATCCCGCCGTCGCCGACCAGACCGGCAACGCCGCGCTTCATCAGCCGGGTGACCAGGATCTGCCCGGCACAGGCGGCCCTGGTATCGCCGCGGCAGTCGATCACCAGCACACAACCCGCGGGCGTGATCTCGATCGCCCTGCGCTGCGGGTGCTCCGGATTGGCGAACACGGCGACGTTGTCGATGTCCTCGCGCGCCGGGATGTTGCGCAGGGTGAAGGCCGGCCCGACCAGATTGCCCCCGTACTGTCCGAGCGGGCGCACGCCCTGCATGAACGCATTGCGCAGTCCGCGCTTGAACAGTTGGGTGGTCAGCGTCGCGCTGCTGACCCGGCGGAGCCGGTCGAGCGTATCGCGCCCGGGGCTGGACATGCTTGGGGTGCCTCGCTTGCCATCAGACGGCGCCAAACTGCCGCACCAATGGCCGGCGATCAATCAGCGGTCCGTCGCCTGGGTGATCTTGGCCTGGGTGATCTTGGCCATGACGGCGGGACGCGGCCGGCGTAGTATTGCGCATTGTCATCCACCAACGTCCAAGAGACCGCTTTGACCCAGATTGCCATCACCAGGACCGCAAGCCCCAAGCAGCCCCCGGCGGACGAGACGCTGGCCTTCGGCCGGGTCTTCACCGACCACATGTTCCTGATGGACTTCCACGAGGGCAAGGGCTGGCACGATCCGCGCATCGTGCCGTACGGGCCATTCACCCTGGACCCGGCCACCTGCGTGCTGCACTACGGCCAGGCGATCTTCGACGGGATGAAAGCGTTCCGTGGCCGGGACGGCCGCGTGCGCCTGTTCCGCCTGCCGGACCACGCCCGCCGGCTGAACCGCTCGGCGCATTACCTGTGCATTCCGGAACTCGACCCGGAGATGGTGGAAGAGTCGATCCGCGCTCTGGTGGAGGTCGATCAGCGCTGGGTGCCGTCGCTGCCCGGCACGTCGCTGTATATCCGCCCGACGGTGATCGCGACCGAGACCTTTCTCGGCGTGCATCCATCCAACAGCTTTCTGTACTACGTCATCGTCGGACCCGTCGGCGCCTACTACAAGGAGGGCATGAACCCGGTCAGCATCCTGGCATCCGACACCTATGTCCGCGCGGTCCAGGGTGGGTTGGGCGCTGCCAAGACCGCGGGCAACTACGCCGCCAGCCTGTTCGGCGCCGAGGAGGCGCAGAAGGCCGGCTACACGCAGGTGCTGTGGCTGGACGGCGTCGAGCACCGCTATCTCGACGAGGTCGGCACGATGAACATCATGCTGAGGATCGACGACGAGGTGATCACGCCGCCACTGAACGGCGCCATCCTGGCCGGCATCACGCGCGATTCCGTCCTGACGCTGCTGCGCGACTGGGGGCTGCGCGTGTCGGAGCGTCCGGTCGCGATCGACGAAGTTCTCGCCGCGGCGAAGGCGAAGCGGCTGGAGATGTGGGGCACCGGAACCGCGGCGGTGATCTCGCCGGTCGGCGAGCTGGGCTACAAGGGCGAGCGCACCGTCATCAACGATGGCCGCACCGGAGCGCTGACGCAGAAGCTGTACGACACGATTGTCGGCATCCAGTATGGCAGTGCCCCGGATCCGCATGGCTGGACACGGCTGCTGGGCAACCGGCTGGGGGGATGAGCGTTGACATTCCATCATAGCGCGTGCATTCCGTACGCGTGATCAGCGCCACTCGCATCGTCGTCGTCCGCCGACGCCGACGTCCTTTGACGGGGGTGGGAAGGTTGCGCGCGCACTAAGCGAATCCGCGGACCGATCACGAAGGCCCCCGTCGGCAGCGACGGGGGCCTTCGTGCTTTCGGGGTCCTCCATCGCTCCGTCGCATCAGCAGCATGGAGGATAGGATGACCACTACAGTTGCTTCATACGACGCCGTGATGGACATCGCGCGTCGGCCGTCCGTCGTGTTCGTGGCCGGCCAGGGGTCATGGCTGACCGACAGCGAAGGCCGCCGCTATCTCGACTTCATCCAGGGCTGGGCGGTGAACTGCCTTGGCCATTCGCCGCCGGCGATCACCGAGGCACTGGCCCGACAGGCCGAACGGCTCATCAACTGTAGCCCGGCCTTTTACAACGACCAGATGATCCGCCTCTCCGAGTTGCTGGTGCGGCACAGCGGGCTGCATCAGGTGTTCCTCGCGAACAGCGGCGCAGAGGCGAACGAGGGGGCCATCAAACTCGCGCGCAAATGGGGTGCCAGGTACCGCAACGGCGCGAGCGAGATCATCACGATGGATCATGGCTTCCACGGCCGAACGCTCGCCACGATGTCCGCGTCCGGCAAGGCGCAGTGGGAGCAGCTCTATGAGCCGAAGGTGTCCGGTTTCGTGAAGGTGCCGCTGAATGATCTCGCCGCCGTCGAGTCTGCGATGACGCCGCGCACCGTGGCGGTGATGCTGGAGCCGATCCAGGGCGAGGCGGGCGTGTTCGAGGCGACGGTACCGTTCCTGCGTGGGCTGCGCACGCTGACGCGGGAGCGTGGCGTGCTGCTGATCCTCGACGAGATCCAGACCGGCATCGGCCGCACCGGCCGTCTGTTCGGCTGCGAACATGCGGACGTGACACCCGATATCATGACGTTGGCCAAGGGTCTTGGCGGTGGCGTGCCGCTCGCCGCCCTTGTCGCGCATCGCGACGTCTGTTGCTTCGAGTATGGCGATCAGGGCGGTACGTTCTGCGGCAATCCGCTGATGGCCGCGGCCGGCTGCGCGGTCATCGAGGCGGTGACGCGGCCTGGCTTTCTCGCCCGAGTGACGGAGGCCGGCGCGTACCTGACCGAGCGGCTGCGGGCGCTGTCGCTGCGGCATGGCTGCGGCGAGGTGCGGGGCAAGGGGCTGTTGCTCGCGCTCGATCTGCGGCGCGGTATCGCGTCGGAGGTTGCCGACGCGGCGCTGCGGCGTGGGTTGCTGGTCAACGCGCCGCGGCCGGATTCGCTGCGGTTCATGCCGTCGCTGACGGTGAGTGACGATGAGATCGACCGGATGATCGATATTCTTGACGGTGTGCTGGGATAGCATGATGGAGATTGCTTCGTCGGCTTCGCCTTCTCGCAATGCTGGGTGGACGGCCCCCTGACGGCATCATTGTGCCAAGCTGGCCATTGATGAACAGGGCAGCGAAGGAGACCGTCCGCTATGGAGCGTAGCATCATTGGGATCGACCTTGCGAAGAACCTGTTTCAACTGCACGCGGAAGACGGAGCGGGGCATGTGCTGTGGCGCCAACGGCTGCGACGCGAGGAGCTGGCGGGGTTCCTTGCCAAACAGCCGCCGTCGCTGATCGGCATGGAGGCATGTGGCTCGGCGCACCACTGGGGCCGCGTGCTCAGCGCGCAGGGCCACGAGGTACGGCTGATGCACGCGAAGTATGTGAAGGCCTATGTCAAACGCGGCAAGAGCGATCTGCGTGACGCCGAGGCCTGCTGCGAGGCCGTGCAGCGGTCCAACATGCGGTTCGTGCCGGTCAAAAGCGTCGAGCAGCAGGTCGGGCGAGCGTTGGAACGGTCGCGCGATCTGCTGGTGAAGCAGCGGACACAGACAATAAACGCCACCCGCGGTATACTGAGTGAGATGGGCATCGTTGCCGGCACTGGCCTGCGCGGCTTCAAGGCCTTGGTCGCTCGCATCGACGCTGGCGATCCCGCCATCCCGGCGTTGCTGCTGAGCGCGCTCAGGCCGCTGGTCGAGCAATGGCGCGCCCTGGACGCCAGCATCGCGGAACTCGAAGCCCGCATCGTCGCCTGCGCCAAGAGCGATGAGCGCATGCGTCGCCTGCAACAGATCCCCGGCGTCGGTCCGCTGATCGCCCACGCGCTGGTGATGGCGGTCGGCGATGCGCGCCGCTTCGACACCGCGCGCGACTGTGCCGCCTGGATCGGCCTGACGCCGCTCACCAACAACAGCGCCGAGAAGACCCGCATCGGCCACATCAGCCGACAGGGCGATCACAGTCTGCGACGATTGCTGGTGCTCGGCGCCGCCAATCGGATGCGCCGGGCCAGAGTGAAGCCGGGCCAGGCCAGCGCCTGGGTGCAGGGCATCATGGCGCGCAGGCCGTTCAAGGTCGCCACCGTCGCCCAGGCGGCCAGGATCGCACGCATCGCCTGGGCGATGCTGCGCTCGGGCGACAACTATCGGGCCGTGGCGGCGCACCCCTGATGCCCTTGCCGCGGAGATTGCCCGATCCGGACCCCGATTGTGCTTGCGCCGTGGCGTGCGGCGTCAAGCCCGAGCCGCCGCCGGCGGTCGCTGCGCGAGGCTTGACCCCGCACGCCACGGCGAAGCCTCGCTCGGGATCGGATTTGGCCAGGGCAACAATCTCTGTGGCAGCAACACTCAGGCCGCACCGCACGACCCATATCCCGCAAGGAGCAAACCGCACCGACGGCACATTGGTCAGGACCAGAACCAGGACACTCCGTTCTGTCATCGCGCGTTCAGCACGTCGCAATGCTGGGAACCTGGTTCGCGTAACCCATCGGGGCCAGCGGTCTTTCCCGACCGCACAAACAGGCCGGATACATGAACGCTCCAGACCGCTCCGCCGTCACCGCTTTTGCTTCTTGCCTAACGGGGGCCGTCCATACATGACAGCCGCTCGCGACGACAGGCACTAGCCTTGTAGGAAATCGTCTGTGTATTCACCGCGGGAGACCTTGACAGGGATCTCCTCCTCGGTGGTGCATTCGAGGATTTCGGAACCGGCGGCGCGCGACGGCACCGCAAGCTGATCGATCTGATCGGCGAATGCCGTTGCGCGGTCCGCGTCGAGGCGCCAGACGAAGCAGTTGTCGGCCATGGACTGAATGCCCGGCGGACCGGCCGACGCCGTCACGGTCAGCGCGGTGCGAGGCGAGGCGCAGAAGCCGAGTTGATCCAGCCGCACATCAGCCAGCTCGCGCGCGAAGCGGCGCAGCACGCCGGCGAACAGGCGGAGGTCTTCGGCCTCACCGAGTACCAACACCATCGGGTTGAAGTCGCTCGGGAGGAAGCCGACGCGCAGCATTGTCAGACGACTTCGATCACGTCGGTGGCGTGACACAACTCCTCGGCACCGGCTTCGCCGTTCGGCACCTCGATCAGGCGCACCTTCGCCCATTCGTCGTTGACGATCTCCAGCACCTCGGCGGTAACGCCGCCAACGAGACGGAGCCTGTTGCCGACCGCGACGCCACTGAGCTCGATCATCAGAAGAAGATACTCAGGTTCTTGGCCAGCAGCACATTCTGCTCCAGGATGATCTCGCGACGCGCGATCTGCCACGAGGTTCCCACCCGGCGCAGTTCATCCGTCCGTCGCCCGATGAAGGTGAAGTTCTCGTATTCGACCCGGTTCTGATAGACCAGGAACCGGCACCCCGCGGTGATCTCCTGTGCATCCTCGACCGAAGGCCGCACATCCAGCAACCGGACGTTGCTCACCATGTGCGTGACGCGCGACAGCGGCTCCTCGGCATAGTGCACGCCGGTCAGAATCTGTTCCACCCGCTTGCCAAGCGTCCACTTGTCCTCATCGAACCAGCTTATGCCTTCGCCCTGCCTGGTGTTCTCCCGCTCCGCATGCTGGCCGAACTTCACGTTCCGGCGCATCGGCATGAAATACACCAGGTCCTCGGCCAGCAGGTCGAGCCACTCCTTGAACCGCCGCTGATCCAGCAGATCGGCCTCGAGATACAGGAAGTCCTCGATCTCATCGCGGAGCTGATACCACGCGAGCGGGCGCATCACTCGGCCGCCACCTGCATCCGCGGGCGTCCCAGCAGCTCGTCCCAGGGCGCGCCGTTCAGATACGAGGCGTAGACACGATAGTAGTTGCGTGGCGTCTGGTCGGTCATCTGTAGGGACACATCGCCAGGGATCGGGTCGTTGGTCTTGTATGCCCCGATTGATGATTGGTAGTTGAATGGATACCGCCGCGCGATCGTGCCTTTCGAGGAGGCCGTCGCGTACAGCCAGTTCTCCATGTCGTCCTGCTCGGTCATGCCGGCGGGTCCCGAGTAGCGCATGTAGTAACGGCGCAGCACATCCTTTACTTCAGCAGGCGCATCGGCGTCGACCATGAAGAAGCGCCAGCCCTCGGTCTCGGTTGGGCTGTGCGGATGCCAGACGCAGATGCCGCGCGGCTGCCGCCCGTGATACGAGGCGTTCGGAAAGAAGTTGCCGACCAGCGACATGTTGCGCGCCTTCACCCCAAGCCGGCGCTTGCGCTCGTGGAAGCAGTAGCGGAAGTACTCGTCGACGATCGGGTGATGCTGGTAGGTCGAGACATACTCGGTCTGCTCCGGCATCAGCGCGCCGGTCAGGCCATGACCCTGCGGAAAGCCGACCCAGAAGCGCTGGCCGCCGGCATATTCATTGTCGCGCCGGCTGGATGCGCCGCGCTGGCCGGAAGGCCCCATGCCGATCATGTCCACCGAGCGGTGCGATGGATTGTGATAGCTGTCGCCCAGGAAATTCTCCGCCGCGAACTTCCAGTTCGACGGGAACACCCATTTGTGGACGCCGATCACTTCGGCGCCGCCCGGCCTTCCGTCGCGGCAATCCACCACGTGATCCAGGTGTTCGGCCGCATCGCCGAGATATGTCTCGAAGTCAGGCGCTTCGGGGTCCCACGAGGCCCACACGGTGCCATGGTACAGCGCGAGCTTTGGCACCTCGATCAGCGACCATTCCTCGCGGTTCAGCGTGCCTTCATACAGTGCGCGATACAGCGGCACGCCCTGGAGCCTGCCGTCGGTGGTGTAGCTCCACGAGTGGTACGGGCAGACGAACAGCGACGTATTGCCCTGCTCGTAGCGGCAGACCTTCATGCCGCGATGGCGGCACGAATTCAGGAACACGTGCACCGCGCCGGCGGCGTCGCGGCACAGGATCACCGATTCCTCGCCCATGCGCGAGACGAAGAAGTCGCCGGGCTTCGGGATCAGGCTTTCGTGCCCGATGAACAGCCAGGCGCGGGTGAACAGCTTCTCGAGTTCCTCGCGATACAGTTCGGGCGAGACGAAGATCTCGCGGCTGATGATGCCGCGCTGCGGGTCGATCATCTGATCGATGGGCAAGGTCGTGGTCATTGGCGGGACCTCTCTCTGCGCCGCCGATTGTGCGGCCAGGAGCGGCCTCAGCGTCAAGCCTTGCCGAGCGGTGGGCTGCGCGGGTCAGTGGGTCAGGGTGGGCCGGCGCCGGCGTGTGCGGTCGATCGCTTGGGTGAGGGGAGGAGGGCGGTGGGGACGGGAAGCGGAAACACCCGGTCCAGGATGTCCGTTATCAGGCGGGCGTAGTTGCCGTTGTAGCGGATGATGGCGGTTTGCAGGGCGCGCCACAGTTTGTGGCTCGGAGTGATGCCGAGGTCGCGGCAGATATCGGCGATCACGGCGCCGATCGGCCGGCGGCGAACCTCCGCGGCGATCTGCTCCGGCGTTGGCATGGCGGCGAGGGGGGCGGCTGTGTCGTCGCGCGGTGCGACGGTCCGCGGCGCGCGCGGTGCGGATTGGGCTGGGGTGCGGTGCGGTTTGGGGTCGGCGTCCAGACGGGGCGCGGTGGCTGTGATCCGCGTCTCGAGCGCGGCGGCGAGATGCAGGCCGTGGGCGATGCGCGCGAGGATAAGCGCGACGTCGCCGGTGCCGAAGTGGCGAACGGAGAGGCCGAGGGCGGTGGTGCCATGCTGGCGGAGCGTGGCGGCGAGTTCGCGGCCGTAGTCGATGAGCGCGCGGACCAGGACGAGGAGGGTGGAGGAGCGTGTGGGTTGAGGGGCTGGGTCGGGGGCCGCGGCGGACATGAACGGAAGAAGAACATGATGTGCCGGGTGGTGTCAAGAAAGAATTCCCATGAGCTACCAGCATAGTGCCTAAGTTTTGAATTTTGGATTCCGACCCGAAGCGGAGAGCGTCAGGCGGCTTGCCCTAAAATCCACCCTTCCCACTCAACAGCCCGCGTCTCCGTGGGAGCGGCTGGCCTTCGACCTTCGACCACCTCAATCATGCCGAACAGACCCATTGCGGCATCGAATGGGTCCTCGCCACCCTTGCTGCGCCCAAACCCATCATTGATAGCGCTGCACATAGCGTCTTCAAGCTTGATTCCGTACTCCTCGCATCGTGATGAAAGCTTGGCTGTGGCCCCGCGGCGATCGGCCTGGTTCTGCTTGCCGCCCCCGCGGCGAAACTTGACACCCACGTGCCCATACGCCTCTGCCGGATAGGTCTCACAAATGACGAGCCTACCTGCACCAGCTAGCGAGGGCAGTGTGCCCTCGAACGGCCAGAGCAGCGCGCCTGCACGTCGCGCGGGTTGCACAACCTCTTGCCAGCCACAAATGGCAGCCTTGCCCACCTGATTACCACCGAGTGTCCAGAACAAGGCACAGGCAGCCCGTCGGTTATCAGTAGCCTTCTCGCACTGCCTCCTTAGCGCATCGATGTCATCAGCCCCTAGCGCTGCAAGCAAATGTGCTTGACGCGCTCGTGAGGAAGAAACGCGCGGGTAAAAAGGGCGATGGAACGATATGTCTTCCGCACGTTCGCACACCTCGTAGAACCGGAGCCATTCTTCAGTGCCGAACGCCGCGATAGCTTTGATGAAGCTACTGAAGTCTTGTCTTCTGGCCGAACGTCGCCGGGAGGCCTATTGGGAAGTCGAAGCCAGCTAATGTCGGTTGCGGGGAGCTGAGAAGGCCGCTCACAAAATCCCCTACTGAACCGACAAGTTGCGGCGCTTCGACTAGCATTACAGTTGTGATTTTTTGATTGCGAAGCGGTTGGAACTCTGAATTTATGGGCCACCATGATTCGGAGATCATGGCATGGCGGTGGCATCGATCGAGGCGACGCTGGAGTTGTGGGCATCGTCGCTGCGAAGGGTGAAGAGCCTGATGCGTCCATTGTTTGCGCAAGAACGCGCGGCGGTGAACGCAGGATTATTCCTTGACGGGCTGCTTGGCGATGAGCGTCGCAAGACAGGATGGATGCGCGCCGAGGCCGCTGGTGATCCTGGGCCTTGGCGGCAGCAGGCGCTGTTAGGGCGCGATCGGTGGGACGCTGATGCGTTGCGCGACATGGTGCGCGAGTACGTCATGGAGCATCTCGCGGACGACGACGCAGTCCTGGTTGTCGATGAAACCGGGTTCCTCAAGCAGGGCAAGGCTTCGTGCGGCGTGGCGCGGCAGTACACGGGTTCCGCCGGCAAGATCACGAACTGCCAGATCGGCGTGTTTGCCACCTATGTATCGCGCCACGGCCATGCCTTTATCGACCGGGCGCTCTATTTGCCAAAAAGTTGGACCGATGATCCGGCGCGTTTGAAAGCCACATCCGTGCCAAGCGACGTGGTCTTTGCGACCAAGCCTCAGCTGGCAGCCAGGATGATCGAGCGCGCCATTGCCACTGCTGTGCCGTTCCGATGGGTAGCGGGCGACACTGTCTATGGCGTCGGCGATATCGAACGGGACCTACGCCGGGCCGGCAAGGGGTATGTGCTTGGCGTCCATGCCTCCCATGTCTTTCGGTCCTGGGGCAAGCCGCAGGCGATTGCCGGCGCCGCCGCAAAGATTGCCAAAGCGCTGGGAGCATCTGACTGGCAGCGTCTGTCAGCCGGGTCGGGCACCAAAGGACCAAGGTTGCATGACTGGTGCTACCTGGAACTGGCCGATCTCGGCGCGGGAGAGTTCAACGAGGAAAACCATGGCCTGTGGACACGTGGCTTGCTGATCAGGCGCAACATCGCAGATGGAGATCTCGCTTACTTCTCCACATGGTGCCCAGCTGGGACTCCGATCGACACGCTGGTCAGCGTCGAAGGCCATCGCTGGGCGATCGAGGACAGCTTCGAGACTGCCAAGAACGAGTTCGGTCTCGACCACAACGAGACCAGATCCTGGCATGGCTGGCATCGTCACGTCTCGCTCGTCATGCTTGGCTTTGCCATGATGGCCGCGATCCAGCACCTGGCTAACAAGTCGATACCCAAAAAAACACGCCGCTCCATTTCATCCGCTGGTCGATCCAGGAGATTCGACGCGTAGCGCAGCGCCTCGCGCGAAGACGCATCGATCCTGCCTACGTCATCGCATGGTCGCTCTGGCGGCGTGCACATCAGGCCGTCGCACAAATGTCTCATCTTAAGCAAAAATCACAACTGTAATGCTAGGGCCTGTCATCAATTGAGCCAAACGATGCTGGCGACGAGTTGGACGGCAGCGAGGAAGTTCCGCGCGGTCTTCTCGTAGCGGGTGGCGATCGCGCGAAACTGTTTGATCTTGGCGAAGAAGTTCTCGATCAAATGGCGCGCCGCATAGAGCTCTCGGTCGTAGTCGCGCGGCGAGGACCGGTTGGCCCGTGGCGGGATCACCGCAGTCTTACCAGCGGCTGCCAGCGGCTCAAATACCCGCGCGTCGGCGTCGAACGCCTTGTCGGCGATCAGCATATCAGCCTCCATCGTGGGCAGCAGGCGGTCAGCCCCGAGAAGGTCGTGTGCCTCGCCGCCGGTCAGGAAGAAGCCGATCGGGTTGCCCAGCGCGTCGACCAGGGCGTGGATCTTGGTGCTCAATCCGCCGCGCGAGCGCCCGATGGCTTGATCCTCGCCAGCTTTTTTTGGGCGCCGGCGCTATGCTGGTGGGCGCGCACAATGGTGCTGTCGATCATCGCATATTCGTTGTCGGCGTCTGCCGCGAGATGCAGAAACACCCGCTCCCATACACCACTTTTAGCCCAACGGCTGAACCGCAGGTGGACCTTTACCCCGTCACCGAACCGCTCCGGCAGATCGCGCCACGGCATCCCGGTACGATAACGATAGAGCACGGCCTCGACGAACAGCCGATTGTCGGTTGCGGTCACCCCGACCGAACCTTCACGTCCCGGAAGCAGGTGCTTGATCCGCTCCCACTGATCGTCACGCAGTCCGAACCGCCGCATCGGTCAGCCCCCCACAAGCTGACCCCCTATGAATTGAAGAAACCGCCGCGCCGGAATCGGTCGCCGATCACCCGGCACTGATTGGCGGGTGGGTGTTGCAATCGGGACTCACCGGCCCAATACGGTGTGCGCGTGGTCCCCGCCGGGCCGAGTTCGGCTAATTGATGACAGGCCCTAGCTAGTAACCTCCGCGGCAAGCTGGCTGCCATTCATGGATGGCATGGCAAAGTCGAAGATCAGAACATCGAAGCGCTGATGCCGAGCAAGTATCCCCGAAGCATCGTTGCCTGCGGCGGCTTCGCGAGACGCCGCAGGCGCTACTCCGCTGCCACGCGCTCGGACTGCTTGACGCCGC
>CAVPTU010000048.1:0-15627 GCA_963708565.1 uncultured Alphaproteobacteria bacterium | reverse complement strand
CCTGGTCTCTCAAGCGGTGTGCTGAGGCCGGCCCGTCGCTTATGTGTTAGGTGACGCTGGAGGTGCTGGCAATGAGCCGGAATTCCGTTCTCTACGAGGAGGATTTCTTTCGCTTGGACAATTGAACAGGCTCGGCTGCTGCGTGCCGGCGAGCTGCGGTTTGTCGATGCCGCTAATATCGCGGAGGAAATCGAAAGCATGGAACGCAGCGATCGGCGGGAGCTCCAAAGCCGGCTGGTGGCTTTGATCATGCATTTGCTGAATTGGCGCTTCCAACCCTCGGCGAGGTCGAGAAGCTGGTCCGCGACGATCGAAGAGCAGCGGCTTCAGATCGAAAACATTTTCGCCGAATCCCAAGCCTGCAACCGCTGGCCGGCAGTATGCTGCCGCAAGCCTACGCAATCGCCCGCGAACGAGCGATCGCCGAGACCGGTCTTTCCGACGACATGTTCCCGGCGACTTGCCCCTTCACTCTCGCCGAAGTACTGAAACGCTCGTTTCTGCCGGAGCGTTGAGCACGGGTCGAACGCATTTTGAGGGGTGGGCAATGACCCGTAACGCTGTGGATTACGAAAAAGATTTTTACGCCTGGACCGTCGAACAGGCGCGGCTCTTACGCGCCGGCGAGCTGTCCGCTCTTGACGTCGCCAATATCGCCGAGGAGATCGAAAGCTTGGGACGCAGCGATCGACGCGAGTTAGGAAGCCGATTGACTGTGCTTCTCTTGCATCTTCTGAAATGGCGGAGCCAGCCTGATACGAGATCGAAGAGCTGGTTGGCGACCATCCGCGAGCAACGCCGACAAATCGAGAAGCTTCTGCGCGAGTCACCAAGCCTTAGTCCGTTCGTCGCTACAGCACTTACCGAAAGCTACAGCGACGCGCGTGATGATGCTGTGGAGGAAACGGGGCTTGCCGAGACCGAGTTTCCGGCCGAGTGTCCGTTCACCCTCGACGAGGCCCTGTCGCGTTCGTTTTTGCCGGAGCCCTGACGCCGCCTTTAGGCCTCCTTGATCCAATCAGCCCGCGAAATGGCGCAACAGCCAGTTCAGGGTCTCCTCCGGCGCTTCCTCGGGCACGTAATGGCCGCAGGGCAGCGCGCCGCCCCAGGCGTCGGTGGCGTAGTCGCGTTGCCAGACCGCCAGCACGTCGCCGTGGACGCCCTCGGTATGGCTGCGCGCGCCCCAGATCACCAACAGCGGCACGGTGATCTTGCGGCCGGCCTCGAAATCGGCCTTGTCCATCTCGAAGTCGCAGGTCGGGCAGGCGCGATAATCGGCGCATGAGCCCTTGATCGTCTTCCAGTTGAAGCAGCGGACATATTCGGCGAACGCCTCGGGATCGAAAAAGCCGAGGCCGATGCCGGGCTTCGACAGTTTCTTCTCCATGAAATACTGCGCCGGGATGCCGGCCAGCATGCGCTCGGGGAAGTCGTAGGGCTGGGCCATCATCGCCCAATGCCACGAGCGCAACGCCCATTCCTTCGAGGTGTGGGTCCAGATGTGATGGTTGGGCAGGATGTCGACCAGCGCGGCGCGCTTGACCCGGTCGGGGTGGTCGAGGCACATGCGCGCGGTGGTGCGGGCGCCGCGGTCATGGCCGGCGACAAAGAATTCGCGATAGCCGAGCTTTTCCATGACCTCGACCTGGTCCTGCGCCATCGCCCGGAACGAATAGTTGATGTTGTTCTCGCCGCCATCGTCGGGGCCGACGCTGTCGCCGTAGCCGCGCAGATCGGCAGCGACGACATGAAAACGCTCGGCCAGACGGGCGCGATCTTGCCCCAGGAGGCATGGGTCAGCGGGTTGCCGTGCAACAGCAGCAAGCGGCGGGCCGTCGCCGCCATGGCGCAGATTGATGCGCGCGCCCGAGGTCTCGATCTCGGTCCGGGTAAAGCCTTCGAACATCCGCCGTCTCCTGTCTTCGCGTTGGATAGAGGTTAGCTATTCCGATCAACGGTTGCGAGCGAAGCCTTTCCCCGGGGGCGCAATGCAGGTAGAAGGCGATGTCGATTTGTATCGGGGCGAGGGTGCGTTGGGGGACCGCCGGTTCGTCGTCGAACTGATCAAGCCGTCGCATTACGACGATGACGGCTATGTGATCCAGTGGTGGAAATCCTGGATCCCGTCGAATTCGCTCGCCTCGCCTTTACGGCATCGCGACGCGACATCGCGGCCCGACGTGCGCTCGGCCCCGATGTCGCGCTCGAATCTGCGGGCCTATGACGAGTGCCACACGGTCATCCCGATCGGCCACATCATCCGGCGCATCAAGGCGGCCGATGCCGGCCTCGTCTGCCTCGTCGGGGTGCAGTCGAACCAGTTCCCGCGGGCGATGGATCTGGCCGCGCCGTTCCGCGCGGCCGGGATCGCGGTCGCGATCGGCGGGTTTCACGTCTCCGGCTGCCTGGCGATGCTGCCGCGGCTGCCGCCCGATCTCGAGGCGGCTCGGCAGATGGGGATCACCCTGTTCGCCGGCGAGGCCGAGGGCCGGCTCGAAGGGCTCTTTGCCGACGCGCTCGCCGGCCGGCTGCAGCCGATCTACAACTACATGGACGATCTGCCGGGGCTGCAGCAGCAGGTGACCCCGTTTCTGCCGATCGACATCGTGCGCCGCTACGGCGAGACGATCGGCGCCTTCGATGCCGGGCGCGGCTGCCCGTTCCAGTGCAGCTTTTGCACGATCATCAATGTCCAGGGCCGCAAATCGCGCTGGCGCGACGCCGACGATGTCGAGCGCCTGGTGCGCGCCAATCTCGCCCAAGGCGTCTTTCGCTTTTTCATCACCGACGACAATTTCGCCCGCAACCGCAATTGGGAGGCGATCTTCGACCGCCTGATCGCAGATGCGCGAACAGGAGGGGCTCGGCCTGCAATTCATCATCCAGGTCGACACGCTTGTGCCACCGCATCCCGAATTTTGTCGAGAAGGCGGCGCGCGCCGGCTGCAAGCGGGTCTTTATCGGCCTCGAAAACATCAACCCTGACAATCTGCTGCAGGCCAAGAAAAAGCAGAACCGGGTGCACGAATACCGCCAGATGTTCCTCGCCTGGCGGGCGCAGCGGGTCATCACCTATGCCGGCTATATCCTCGGCTTTCCGAACGACACGCCGGAGCGGATCGCGCGCGACATCAAGACCGTGCAGCAGGAATTGCCGGTCGACCTGCTCGAATTCTTCATCCTGACGCCGCTGCCCGGCTCGGCCGACCACAAGGCGCTCGATGCCGACGGGGTGTGGATGGACCCCGACATGAACAAATACGATCTCGAGCACGTCACCACCGGCCATTCGGTGATGACCGCCGGCGAGTGGCAGAAGATCTATCGCCAGGCCTGGGATCTTTATTATTCGGCCGAGCACATCGAAACCATCTTCCGCCGCGCCAAGGTCAGCGGGATCAAGCCGGTGCGGCTGCTAAATCACATCCTGCAATTCTACTTCACCTTTATTCAGGAAAACGTGCATCCGCTGCAGGGCGGCTATTTTCGCCGCAAAATACGGCGGCACCGCCGGTCGACCCTGCCGCGCGAGAACCCGCTCGTCTTTTATCCTCGCCGGGTCCGCGAAATCGTCGAAACCCACGCCAAGCTCGCCGCGTTTTACCTTTATCTGCACCGCATCCGCCGCCGCGTCGAACGCGACAGTCGCCCCTACAGCGACCCGGCGTTGCTGCCAGTTGTCGATGCCGTCTTACCTCCTCGCCGCGAGCACAAGTCCCTGACCGGCGCCGCCGCCTGAAGTTCCTAGACTTCAGACTATCGAAAGAATACGCTGCCGGACGGCGCTTAACCAACGCCGCACGGAAGTGGGGCTGGCGCATGGCCCAGGGGCGCGCGTTCAACGACCGCGGCAGCGACCGGAGCGGAGGATCGACCGAGGCCATGGCCTCGACCGGAACGCGGCGTCTTGCAGCGATCCTCGCCGCCGATGTGGCGGGTTACTCGCGGCTGATGGGGGCGGACGAGCAGGGCACCTTCGACCGGCTCAAAGCGATCCACCGCCAGCTCGTTGACCCGAAAATCACCGAGCATCATGGCCGCATCGTCAAGACCACCGGCGACGGTTTGCTGGCAGAGTTTCCGAGCGTCGTAGATGCGGTCCGCTGCGCCGTTGAGGTCCAGCGGAGCATGGTCGACCGCAATTCCGAGATCACCGATGACAAGCGGATCACCTTCCGGGTCGGGATAAATCTCGGCGACATCATTGTCGACGGCGATGATATTCTCGGCGACGGGGTCAATGTCGCCGCGCGGCTGGAGGCCTTAGCCGAGGCGGGCGGTATCTGCATCTCGCGCACGGTCCGCGACCACATCGGCGACAGGCTACCTTACGCTTTCGAGGACATTGGGGAACAAAGCGTTAAGAACATCGCCCAACCGGTACATGCCTATGCATTGAGTGCGGCTGCGGTCGCTTCGCTACCGCAAGTCACTATCCTGTTCCGGACCAATTTACCAGGTCGGCGCAACCGCCCGCGGCTGGCTGTTCTCTTGGTCAGTCTCGCCGCTGCGATCGGCATGGGGATCGCGGTGTGGTGGGCTTGGCCGAGAGGAAATACATCCGCTGTACCGGTTCAGGCGTCCGCAGCTACTGGCGTGCAACACCCGCCGGCCACGGAGGCTAAATCGGCGCCACGTCTGTCGATTGTCGTTCTGCCGTTCAGCAATCTGTCGAGCGATCCCGATCAGGGATATTTCGCCGACGGGATCACCGACGATCTGACGACTTATCTGTCGCGGATCTCCGGCAGCTTTGTTATCGCGCGCAATACTGCTTTTACCTACAAGGACAAACCGACCGACACCAGACAGATCGGCCGCGAGCTCGGCGTCCGCTATGTCCTCGAGGGCAGTGTCAGACGGACCGGGGACCAGGTTCGGGTCAACGCGCAGCTGATCGATGCCGAAACCGGGGCGCATCTCTGGGCCGATCAGTTCGATACCAACATTGCAAACCTGGCGAGAGCGCAGAGCGAGATCACCAGCCGGCTTGCGTGGACCTTAAATATTGAGCTTATCAGCGATGCCGGCCGCAGGATCGAGCAAGAAAACGCGGTCGATCCTGACACGCGCGATCTCGTTATGCGCGGCTGGGCGTTGTGGTACGGGCCCCAATCCCCAAAGGCCGCACAAGAGGCCGTAAGAGCATTCGAACGCGCATTGGAAATCGATCCGCGCTCTAACGATGCGAAGCTTGGAATTGCAAGAGTTCTCGTTGGAAGTGTAACCAACGCAACGAGCACCAGGTCGGTTCAAGATGATTCAGTGAAACAAAATATAGCGCGAGTCGAACGGTTGCTCTTAGAAGTTATCGAGAGCGATCCGAAATCGGCCAATGGCTTATGCATTTTGGGGCTCCTCCGCCGAATGCAGGCTCGCTTACCCGAATCGCGGATAGCCCTTGAGAAGGCGCTGACGCTCGATCCCAATTTCGAATGGGCGAACATGCAGCTCGGTTGGACGCTGATGTTCCTGGGCGAATGCCGGGCCGCTATCGGTCTGGGCCGAGAAGAGCCTGCGGCTGAGCCCACGCGATCCGAATATGCAATATCGTTACGAGCTATTGGGCTATTGCCATTTGGTGTTGAATCACGTTGACGAGGCAATCGACCTGCTGATCAAGGGGCGTACCGCGAACCCGCGGGATTGGTTTTTTTCTTATGCGTTAGCCGGAGCGCTGGCGCTCAAGGGCGATTTCGACGGAGCAAAGGCGGCGCTCGCCGAGTCGCTCAAAATTAAACCGGAAGTCAATTCGTTCGCACAATTTTATGCGTGGGTGCCTTGGGCCAGCAAGGAAAAGTCGCCCCGGTACTGGGCGCAGGAAGACAAGACATTGAACGAGGGCCTTCGCCGCATCGGCTTCCCCGAAAAGTGACGGTCTAACGTCCCTCTTCATCACGCTCCGCCGGCCCGCAGCACGCGACGGGCAATCGACCAGCGGTGCACCTCACTGGGGCCGTCATAGATGCGGAACGGGCGCACCTCGCGCCACAATCGGGCGACGATCGTGTCGTCGGTGATACCGAGCCCGCCGAGGATCTGCATGCTGCGGTCGACGACGCGCCAGATCGCCTCCGAGCAGATCACCTTGGCCATGCTCGAATTCATGGCCACCTCGCCCGCCTTGGTCGAGCACCCATGCAGCGTGCCAGATGACGAGTTCGGCTCGTGTGCAAATCCATCTCGTTGTCGGCGAGCATAAAGCCGACGCCCTCATGCTCGCCCAATGGCTTGCCGAAGGCGGTGCGGCGGCGGGCATAATCGGCGGCAACGTCGTGGGCGCGCCGGGCGGCGCCGAGCCAGCGCATGCAATGGGTCAGCCGCGCCGGGGCGAGCCGGACCTGGGCATAGCGAAAGCCCTCGCCCACCCGGCCGAGCACCGCACTTTCCGGCACTCGCAGCCCGTCGAGCCGGATCACCGCATGGCCGCCCGACATGTATTGGTCGAGCGTGTCGAGCACCCGCTCGACGACGATCCCCGGCGCATCCATCGGCGTGAGGAACATTGTGGCCCCCGCCGGACTGGCCCCGTCGCTTTCGGTCTTGGCCATAACGATTGCGAATTCCGCACCAACGGCGCCGGTGATCAACCATTTCTCGCCGTCGATAACAAAGTCGCCGCGATTACTTCCATTGGCGCGCCGTGCGGTCGTCTTCAGCATCGACGGGTCGGACCCCGCGCCCGGCGCCGGCTCGGTCATCATAAAGCAAGTGCGGATCTCGCCGGCCGCCAATGGCCGCAGCCATCGCTCCTTCTGGTGCTGTTCGGCGATTTGTTCGAGCAGGTGCATGTTGGCTTCGTCCGGGGCGAAGCAATTGAGCGCCACCGGGCCAAGCGGTGAATAGCCGGCAGCCTCGAAGATCACGGATTTAGCCCGATGATCGAGCCCGAGCCCGCCCCATTCGCGCCCGACATGCGGCGACAGCAGCCCGGCCTCGCGCCCGAGTGCCACCAATTCGCGCCGCAACTCCGGGGACGGCCCGTGCGGGGTCTGCCGCGGATCGTTCTCATACGGGATGATCCGCTCGCGCACCAAGCGCTCGGTGCGCTCCTTCAGCTCGACGAGATCGTCTGACAGCGAAAAATCCATCGGACACTCCGGATGGTCGAGGGCGCGGGCAGCCTCTAATGGAGCATATCGTTCGGGTTTCCCTCCTAACCGTCAAGGGAACGTCCAATAATTGTCAATGCACGATTATGATATTGACAATTACTTCCGCATAATATAACTCTTATCGCACTCGAATAAGCAACGTTGTGTTGCACGAGCCCCGCCCGGGTCGAAAGCAATTTGTTTGCAAACTGCTCGCGTAAGCGGAGGAGCACGCGCGGATGGCGATCTTCGGATGGGTGCGATCATCACAATACCGATCGAAATCCGTGCGTTCGGGCGCGGCGTTGGCCGCCCATCTGTTCAGTCCGCGATCCGAGGAGAAGCCGATGCGCTCTGCCCATGATAATCAAGCCTGCATTCGCTCGGCGCTGTGCCGCCGGCGGCGAGCTCTTGGGCTGACCCAGCAGCAAGCGGCGCAGCTCCTCGGCATGTCCGCGGCTGACCTATCACCGCATCGAGACCGGCGCGCGGCACATCCATTTCGCCGACCTCGCCGCGATCTGCGAAATGTACAACTGCCATCCCGCCGAACTGCTGCAAGACAGCCAGCTCGCCGCCGCCTATGCCCACGCTGCAACATCACTGCTCGGCGAGATGCCGGCGTAACCGACCTTTTGAGCCTAGAGGCGCGGCGGAGATCCTAAAACCTGACGAGCTTGCCGGGGTTCATGATGTTGGCGGGGTCGAAGGCGTGTTTGACCCGGCGCATCAGTTCGATCTCGACCGCCGGCTTGTAGTGGGTGATCTCGTCGCGTTTCATGATGCCGACGCCGTGTTCGGCGCTGATCGACCCTGACAGGTCGCGCACGACGCCGTGGACGATGTCGTTGAATTCCTGCCAGCGCGCCAGATAGGCCGCCTTGTCCATGCCCTCGGGCTGGGTCAGGTTGAAGTGGATGTTGCCGTCGCCGACATGGCCAAAGGCGATCGGCCGGATGCCGGGCAGACGGTCGCTGACCCCGGCGCTGGCGCGGGTGATGAACTCGGCGACCCGGCTGACCGGCACCGCGACATCGTGCTTGATCGAGCCCGAATAGAGCTGCGCCTCGACGATTGCTTCGCGGATCCGCCACAGCTCCTTGGCCTGCGCGCCGCTCTCGGCAATGACGCCGTCGGCGACGAGCCCTTCGTCGAGCGCGGTCTCCAGCAATCGTTCCAATAATGCGCGGATGCCGCTCTCGGTCTGGCTCGACGACATTTCGAGCAGCACGTACCAGGGATGGCGCGCAGCGAGCGGGTCGATCGTGCCGGGAATGTAGGCCAGCGCCAGGTCGAGCCCGGCGCGCGGGATCAGCTCGAACGCGGTCAGCTGGTCGGCGCTGGCGGCGCGGGCATGGGCGAACAGGCTCATCGCATCCTCGATCCGGGCAAGGCCGAGAAACGCGGTCTCGACCTCGCGCGGCTTCGGAAACAGCTTGATCGTCGCCGCGGTGATGATGCCGAGGGTTCCCTCGCCGCCGATGAACAGCTGTTTCAGATCGTAGCCGGTGTTGTCCTTGCGCAGCCCGCGCAGGCCGTCCCAGACGCGCCCGTCGGGCAATACGACTTCGATCCCCAAGGTCAGCTCGCGGGTGTTGCCGTAGCGCAAGACGGCGATGCCGCCGGCATTGGTCGACAGATTGCCGCCGATCTGGCAGCTGCCCTCGGCGCCGAGGCTCAGCGGAAACAGCCGGTCGGCTTCGGCGGCCGCCTGATGCAGATGGGCGAGGATGCAGCCAGCCTCGACCGTCATCGTGAAATTGACCGGGTCGATCGCGCGAATCCGGTTCATCCGGCCGAGGGCGAGGACGATATTGTCACGGTCTTCAGGCGGAACTCCGCCGCCGACCAGCCCGGTATTGCCGCCTTGCGGCACGATCGCCAACCCCGCCTCGGCGCAGATCTTGGCGATTGCGGCGACCTCGGCGGTCGAAGCCGGCCGCACGATGAGCTTTGTCGCGCCGCGATAGAGCCGACGGGCCTCGACCAGATACGGCTCCTGGTCCCGCGGATCGGCGATCCACCCCGCGGGGCCGACCGCCTGTTTGATCCGATGTAAGGTAGTCGTCAGGTTCACAGATTCGCTTTCCGCTTGCGTCGCTGGCATTTATACCGGCGAGGTTTATATTTGGGAGATCAACCGGACCAAGGTGATCGGCGGCGGCAGCCCCGGCAACCCTGGGACGAGCTGGCACGTCATCGGCACCGGCGATTTTAACGGCGACGGCAAGGCCGACATTCTGCTGCAGAACGCCAGCGGTCCCACCCCGATCAGTTCCATGACACTGGTCGGGGCAAACCCGGGGCCGAGCTGGCACGCGATTGGCACCGGTGACTTCTATGGCAGCGGCTATTCCGACATCCTGTGGCAGAACACCAGTACCGGCGAAGTTTATATTTGGGAGATCAACGGGACCAAGGTCATCGGCGGCGGCAGCCCCGGCAACCCCGGGACGAGCTGGCACGTCATCGGTGAATGACCCTCGGCACGATCGCCAATCCCGCCTCGGTGCAGATCCGCACCACCGCCGCGACTTCCGCGGTCGAAACCGGCCGCACGACGAGCCGCGTCACACCACGATAGAGCCGCCGGGCCTCGACCAGATAGGGCTCCTGGTCGTGCGGATCGGTGATCCACCTCGCGGGGCCGACCGCCTCTTTGATCCGATGCAAACTCGCCGCGGGACCCATAGTCACTGTCGAGGTTGCGTTGCAATAATTTGGTGTTTATGTGATATTCGCATGTCAGTAAGTAACAGTTACAACGCTGCGACGGCAACCCCTTACGGTCCCAAGTACAGGAGAAACCGCCCTTCCTCAACTGAAGCCCACCGGATGTGATAGATAGAGATCCTACAAACGGAGCTTCGATCTCCCGAGCCGATTTCTCTGTGCCGCGACGAGATCCGGGGATCAACCGTGAGCCGAGGGGGCGAGCACATCATCTCTGCAACCACCGTGCCTGATATCCCAATGCCCCTCGACGTCCCCGATCCCGCTTTCGACCCTAAATGGCTGTGGGCGACCCGAGTCACTGCTGAAGCTGCGCGCGCCGCTATGGTCCAGGGCCGAACTCCGCAAGAGCGCTTCGAGATCTATGAACGGTTAATTTTGGCAGCTTGCGAAGAGCGGCAGCGTCGCAAAAATCCCGAACCCGGTACCTCAATTGCCGAAGCGACTGCCTCTCTCCCTGCCGACCTGTTATATAATTACGTTGAGGTCGAAGATAGTATTGTCATATCTGCATTTGATGAAACCGAACCACGTGATGCGCGCTGATAATATGGATGATGCCAAATACACTGTTATCACTCGATGCTTGTCTCTTGCGAAAGCGGCTTTGGAGAGCAGATGGACTTTTCACAACTCCACTGAAGCGTTGTTCTGGTTTGGTTCTGCGCTGAAGGTCGACCCTAAAAACGCGACGGCGCGTTTGGGTTCTGCCCGAGTGTACCAATATGTTGCTTCCCAGCCGTGGTGGCAAAATAACGTGTCTCTCGCCAAAAGCGCCGCCTCTAAAGCATTGGCGATGCTGGACGAGCTAGTCGGGACAGATAGTTGTTGCAGAATTGAGAGAGAAAGCACTTGTACGCGGCCAGATTTATTCAGCAATTGGGCAGTCAAATGTCGCAAAAAGGTATTTAAATGACGGCATAAACATAGACCCGAGGTATTCTAGCGGTCTTTATTTTTTACATTTCAACGATATCTTTATTGATCCGAGAGGCGACCACATCCTGCCCGGTCTCAACGAAGCTGTCGAGATTGCCGAGGCCGAGGGCAGTCAACGACGGTTAGCAGCCGCCCTTTATTTCAGGGGTTTTGCCAACACCCTATTCTCAAACTATCATGAGGCCATTAAAGACTTGATACGTTCGATGACGATCAATCCCGGGTATAGATCAGCTAATTTGGCATTAATAGCGGCAACAGCCTTGGCACGACACAAACAGGCTTATAAGGCGGTCAGTTTCTGCACACGGCGACGCGACGCCAGGGCAAGATCCGTGGCGCCGGTCCCGGAAAGCTGCGCGACGCCAGCAGCCGCGCGACGAATGCGTTCTATCCGGCGCTTTCGATGTGCGATCTGATCTTCTCCAGCGTCTTCGAGCGCCATCCGCGCCTGACCCTGGCCATCGTCGAGTTCGAGCTGTCTTGGGCGCCGAATGTGCTCAGCTCAATGGACTACACCTATCGTGAGCGCCACGGCGAAGCACTCTATCGCTTCAAGGACGGCCTGCTCCCGAGCGACTTCTTCCGCCGCAATGTCGTCTTAAGCTTCCAAGAGGACGCCATCGGCATTCGCCTGCGCGACGTCATCGGCGTCGACAATATGATGTGGGGCTCGGACTATCCGCACAGCGAGTTGACGTTTCCCCAATCGCAGAAAATCCTAGCGGAGATCCTGGCCGGGGTGGCGGACCATGAACAAGCCAAGATCGTGGGCGGCAACACCGCCCGCGTCTACCATTTTGACGTGGCGAGGCTGACCGTCTCTGATTGAAGAGCCAACTAACTAACGCCTCCGCGGCGCGCATTGAGATTTGGATTAATACAATCTCTGTGAGAACGGCGTTCTTTACGATCCTCGGCGCCGGTCAAGGCGGAAATGAAAAAATTCATGACCGAGCGCCTAATAGCGCGATCATGGCAGATTGAGGATCTGCCCCTTGCAATGGGATTGTGGGGCGACCCCGCCGTTACGGCGTTCATTGATTCTCGCGGCAAACTCACCGAAGCCCAAGTCTTTGAGAAACTCAACGCCGAGATCGAGCGAGAGAGATCCAGTGGCGTTCAGTATTGGGTGCTGTTCGATCACCGCAATAGCGATTTCGTCGGCTGCGGCGGGCTTCGGCCGTGGGTCTATACACCCGGCGAGGCAGATTTCGAAGTGGGCATCCATCTCGTGAAGCGCTGCTGGGGCAAAGGGTTCGGATCGGAAGCTTCCCTAGGCGCGCTGAAATATGCGTGGGAAAAATTGCGGCTGTCGAAAGTCTATGCAGGGCATCACCCAGACAATCGTGTTTCGGAGAAGATCCGAAAGAAGCTCGGATTTGAGTTCATCGAAAATGTGTTTTATGAGCCCACCGGCTTGATGCATCCGTCCTACATCTGCATGGTGCCGACACCTAGACCAAACGCTTCCACATCGAAGTAGGCCGGAAGCCCTCCTGATGGTCGCACAGCGGCTATGCGCACATTCCCGCGGTTCAGTGGACAGTTCCAACGTTCACCAGAGCGATTGCTGCATGTAATGGCTGCTGTTCTACAATGATAAAATGCGACGACCCGCATCAAGCAGCATATCGCTGACCCACGCCCCCTGCATCACATCCAGTTGCATCCTGCCGCCAGCCTGTCGGACGCGATTTGTGATTTCCTCAATTGCCGTGACGACTTCAGGGTGGTCGGGCTGGCCGGGATAGCCGAGACTCTGGGCAAAATCGTTTGGGCCAATGCTGCAGAGGTCGATGCCCGGCACCGAGAGAAAGGCGTCGAGGTTGTCGAGCACGGCGGCATCCTCCAGCAAAGCGCACACCAGCATCTGTTCGTTTGCCTCGCGGTAGTACGCCGCCTTGTCCGCAATCCCGGCATTGTAATCAGTGCCGCGGTTGGCCCCGAATGACCGCTCTCCGAGCGGGCCGAAGTAGCACGCGCGCACCAGCTGGCGGGCGTCTGCCTCCGTGGCAATGTGCGGGCCCAATATGCCCATGATTTCACGATCGAGATAGCGCAGGATTGTTGACGAGCCGATGTCCGGCACCCTGGCGATTGTCGTGAGGTTATGGCGTTCGGCTGTCCTGCAGAGGTCTTCAAGCTGGTCCAGTCCGAACGGCCCATGCTCGCCATCGATGAAGACGTAATCGAAGTCGAGCTTCCCCAGAATGTCGATCACCCATGGGGATGGGAAGGACAGGTTGTAGCCGTACGCCTTGCGACCGGCACGCATCGCGGCTTTGACTTGGTTCGGTTGCTTCATCGCATGTCCTCGTCTGTGCGGCGACCGCGACCTGATCGTCCCATCCGTAGCCTTTTTGGCTCTGAAGGTTGTCGAGCCGCGGAGCATACTCCCCGTATCGGCGCGGGTTCCACAGGCGTATAGTGGGGCCGCTGAGGGTCACGTAGACGGTAGGACTGTGAGGCCGCTCACCACTCAGCAGGAGGGCGAATCATGGCGAATTACCGGGTCATATCGTCGGACAATCACGTGTTTGAGCCACCGGACCTGTGGACGAGCAGGGTCAAGCCGGCGTTCAAGGACCGGATCCCACAGCTCGTCCGCGAGTATGATGGCGATTGGTGGTTCTGCAACGGCCACCGGGTGATCGGGCTGGCCGCCGGGGCACAGACAGGCATGCGGTTTGAGGCGCCGGAACAGATGGTCCGCACCACGACCTTCGATAAAGTTCGGCGCGGTGGCTACGACCCTGGGGAGCACCTTAAGGATATGGATGCCGATGACGTGGATGTGAGTATTGTCTATCCCACAGTCGGTCTGCTGCTCTACAGCGTGCCAGACAGTGCGCTGCTGTCGGAGATTTTTAGAGGATACAACGACTGGCTCGCCGAGTTTTGCGCCGGGGAGCCCAAGCGCCTCAAGGGCATCGCCATGATCAACGTGGACGATGTGCAGGAGGGCATCAAGGAGCTGCAGCGCTGCGCCAAGATGGGGCTGGCGGGCGGCATGATCACCGTGTATCCCCCGGAGGGGAAAGGGTACGACAATCCGATGTACGAGCCGCTATGGGCGGCGGCCCAGGATTTGGATATTCCCCTTGGCATGCACATCGCAACCAACCGACCAGGCCCAGGGCAGGATTTTGGGCTCGAGGACCGCAATCGTGTCCGCAACTCCTTCCTGGCCAACGCCGACCACTGGGTGCGGATGTCACTTGCTGACATGATCTTCAGCGGCGTCTTTGAGCGCTACCCAAAACTCCAAATCGGCACCGTTGAGCACGAACTGTCCTGGATTCCGCACTTCCTGAACCGCATCGACTACACCTACACCCAACGGGTCCAGCAAGAGCGCTATCGGTTTAAGGAGGCCATGCTGCCCAGTGACTATTTCCACCGCAATGTGTTTGCGGGCTTCCAGGAAGATGCGATGGGCATACGCGACCGCAATGTCATCGGTGTCGACAATCTCCTCTGGGGCTCAGATTATCCCCATGTCGAATCCACCTTCCCCAGGAGCCGACAAATTATTGAGGAGGTTCTGAAGGACTGCACTGAAGAGGAGAAGGCCAAGATCGCCGGCGGCAATGCCGTCAGGATATACCATCTTAACTAAATTCCTGTAGTCCTCTGGTCACCGGACGCCGCGGCCGCTGGGTCCTCTCCCGGGGTCCGGGGACCCAGCGCTGTAGGCGCGCCGTGGTGGAGACCGCTTTCTAGGAGGGGCTAGGTCGCGGGCATATTCGGGCGCCAAACCTGCGTGGTGGGCGAGCATATCCAACCACCCTTGGCGGCGGCGTGTCGGCTCGTACACCGCCACCAGCAGAGGCCTTTGTCATCTCTTCATTCTTGATCGCCGATCATAAAAATCAGTTTGGCACCCAGGCCGCGGCCCTGATCTCGCCGAATTCGCGGGCGATCTTGCGCCAGGACGCGCCGGCATCCTCGGTGACGTACACCTCGCCGAACAGGCTGAACGCGACGATGCGGTCGGCGTCGGCGGGATGCGTGGCGAGGCCCCACACGGTGGCATTGGGCTGGGTCGGGGAGCGGCAGGATCTCCCAGGTCTCCCCGAAGTCTGTGGTGCGGAGCACGTGGCCTTTTTCGCCCGTCGTGGTCTCGCCGCACCCGGCGAACAGCACGCCGGGATCGTCGGCTCTTGACCGCCATGCCGCGGGCATAGGGCAGCGGCCATTTCTCCTTGATGCCCAAGGGCTGCCAGGTCTCGCCCAGATTGTCGCTGACAAACACTTCGCGCGCCGTGCTGGCATAGAGGCGCTTGGGCTGCGTCGCCGCGATCGCCACGGCGTGAATGTCCGGATCGTACAAACCCGTCTCTCGTCAAGGTGCGTCCAGGTGTCCCCGCCGTCCAGGCTGCGGAAGACGCCGTCGATTTCCACCCCGGCCCAGACCATGCGATGATCGTCGGGGTCGACGACGAGGCTGGTCACGAAGGCTTCGCCGATCGAGCACTCGCGGGCGGCGTCTACCGCCAATTTCTCCCACTGCCGTCCGCCGTCGCGCGAGCGATAGACCCCGGCCGGGCGCGTGCCGGCAAAGAGAATATCGGGATCGACCGGGTCGATGGTCAGCGACCAGATCGTCGGCAGATCCCCATCGGCGCCGATGCGCTCCCACCGCGCCCCGCCATCGTGGCTCACGAACAAGCCGGTATCGCCGCCGGCGAAAACGGTATGCGCCTCTGTGGGATGGGCGACCAACGCCTGGATGCGGCTGTTGAGCGGAAACGGGGCGCGATGCCGGGTCCACGACTTGCCGGCATCCGGGCTGTGCCACACGCCCCAGCCGGCCGTTCCAAGACAGATGCTGTAATCCGCTGCTGCGGATTCCGGG
>CAVPTU010000047.1:0-61566 GCA_963708565.1 uncultured Alphaproteobacteria bacterium | reverse complement strand
GTCTGGTCGCCAGCGCACACGCCGCGACATTGGCTGGCCAGTCCATCCGTCCGGCGGCGCATGTGCGGGCCGCGGCGAGCGCTTTCGCGATCCAGGTTGGGAGTTTCGGCAGCGAGAGGGCGGCGCGCGAGGCGGCGTCGAGTGCGCGCCGCGCGGCCGAGGATGGCGAGGCGCGTGTTGAGCCAGCCAGCCAGCACGGCCGGACCGTCTGGCGGGCGCAGGTCGTCGGCCTGACCTCCTCCGAAGCGCAGGGCGCCTGCGCGACGTTGGCGCGCCATCGGGCGGCATGCGTGGTCCTGCGTTTCGACCCACACCAGCTCGCCAGCAACTGAACGCCGGTCAGCCGGCGCGCGTGAGGTCCTGAACGCCCTGGTCGTCAGCCACCAAAGCGTGGCGGGCCATGCCGATGAACAGGCCGGTTTCCACGACACCCACGATCTGACCGATGGCCTGGTCGAGGGCAGCAGCATCAGCAATCGTGCCGAAACTGCAATCGAGGATGCGGTGGCCGCCATCGGTGCAGAACAACTGTCCCGCCGCGTCGCGCCGGGGCTGCGGGTCGGTGCCGAGATGACGCAGGCGATCCGCCGTCGTCTCCCAACCGAACGGCACAACCTCGACAGGAACCGGCACGGTTGCCCCCAGGCGCTCGACCAGCTTTCGGCCGTCCGCAATGATGACGAGCCGCTCGCTGGCCGCGGCGACGATCTTCTCGCGCAGCAGAGCGCCACCAGCCCCCTTGATCAGGTTGAGTGAGCCGATCTCGATCTCATCGGCACCGTCGATCGTGAGGTCGAGCCGCCGGTGCTCGGCGAAACTGGTGAGCGGAATGCCGCCTTCGCGCGCCTGCGCCGCGCTGCGCTCCGATGTTGGAATCGCGCGGATGCGCAGCCCTTCCCGCACGCGGCGGATCAGCGCGTCGATGGCGAAGCGGGCGGTGGAACCGGTGCCGAGTCCCACCAGCATGCCATCTTGCACGAGAGCGGCGGCGGCCTCGGCCGCGGCACGCTTTTGCTCATCGCGGTCCATCAGGCGCGCACCGCGCTGAAGACGCGCAGCCAGTTCCCGGCACAGACCTTTGCCACTTCCGCCTCCGACATGCCGCGGCCGCGCAGTGCGGCGGCGATTTCGCCATGGCGCGAGAAGTCGGGCATCTCGACCTTGGCCGCACCGGCCGGCAGGTCGCTGCCGATGCCGACATGGTCGACCCCCACTTCGTCGATCAACCGGAACAGGTGGCGGATCATACCCGGCAGTTTTTCCTGCCAGAGCACGGCGATCCAGGCACCGATCACACCACCCGTCTCGGCTACCATCCGTGCGTAGTCGCGGCTGATATAGCGCGGGTGGTCGCCATCCGGATGGCCCGGCTCCTTCAGGTTGGCATGGGTGCAGAGGATCGGTCTGGTGGCCGCCTTGACGACGCCGGCCACCGTCGCCTCCGAGCAGTGCGCCACATCGACGATGATGCCGAGTTGGTTCATCCGGCGGACCGCGTCGGCGCCAAACGGTGTCAGGCCGCCATGCACCGGCGGGGCGGTCTGGATGTCGCCCGTCTCGTTGACCAGATAATGGGTCAGTTGGATCGAGCGCACGCCACGGGCTTCCAGCGCGTCCAGCCGGTCCAGTTCGCCTTCCAGGAAGTCGCAGCCTTCCACCGCCAGGACCAACGCCGGCTCCCGGTCGCAGATGTCCTGCGGCTCGCGCGCGACGCGCATTCCGGTGGCCTCGAAGGTGCCCAGGTACTCCTCAACGCAGGACAGGCACTCGCCCAGCTCCGGATCGCGCACCTTCTCCAGCCGTTTGGTGGTGGGGTTGCGGCGGATCATCGGCAGGTCGGCGATGGCCGAAACCACGGCGGCGGCCACCCCGCCGGGCGCCATGGTTGCGAGGACGCTTCGATCGACCGGGCCGACCCGATGCGGACGACCGGCGTGGGTGTGCATGTCGATGATCATTTACGTGCAGAATCGCATGAGTTGCCGGTGAGTAGATAACCTGATCCTGCCTGCCGGGGCCACCCGCTGGTACTCACGGCGTTCTCGAATGCGGGCGTCGCGCCTGTGGTCTATGGTCGCTGCCGCCGTAACGGGAGGAAACATTGCGCTGGGCTGCCCTGGTCGCCCTTGCCGCATCGGTTGCCGTCGCCATCCCGGCGCGGCCGCAAACCCGCGAGCAGCAGTGGGACCGGTGCGAGGACACAAGCGACCGCGACCGTGCGATCGAAGGCTGCACGGCCGTTATCCAATCAGGCACCGAAGCCCTGGAGAAGCAGGCGGTCGCTTTCAACAACCGGGGTTACGCATACTACCGGCAGGGCCATAACGACCGTGCCATCGCCGATTTCGATCAGGCCATCCGGCTCGATCCGGACAGCGTCCTGGCCTACATCAATCGTGGGGACACCTATGCCGGAACCGGGGACTACAACCGTGCGCTCGCCGACCTCGACCAGGCGATCAGGATCGACCCGAGTTCCGCCGCCGCGTTCAACGATCGTTGTTGGACCCGCGCGATCAGTGGCGCGTTGTCGGATGCACTGGCGGATTGCGACGAGTCATTGCGGCTGCGGCCCAATTCGGCGGTAACCCTGGATAGCCGAGGGTTCGTCTACCTGAAGCTCGATCGTCCGCAGCAGGCCATCGCCGACTATGACGCTGCCCTGGCGCAGCGACCCGCGTCGGCGACGTCACTGTACGGTCGAGGCCTGGCGTATCTGCGGCAGCAGAACGCGGCCGATGGCGCGAGGGACATCGACGCCGCGAAGCGGATCAACCCGGACATCGCGGCGAAGTTTCAAGGGTGGGGCGTGACGCGACCCTGAGGTACGGCGAGGCCGGGGATCGACAAGGCGATTGGTTGCCGCCAGCAAGGTTCTCGGCACGTGAGCGCGGGCGGCGCTTCGTCCGGCTTGCCCCAACCCCCGGTCTGATCGCGGCCGGCCAGACGCTCCATTGCGTCTCGCGCAAGGTGCCCCTCACGCTGATCGGCCTTGCGCCGCGCCCTCCGGTTGCGCATGTTTCAGCACGATTGCGGCGGTGCCGCGGGAAGCGTGGAGCAAGCAACAAATGGATGGTGGGGCCGACGCACGACGCATCACGATCCATGCCCCGGAGGATTTTGGCGGGATGCGTGCCGCAGGTCGCCTGGCGGCCGAGGCGCTGGACATGATCACCGAACACGTGCGGCCGGGTGTCGCCACCGGCACGCTCGACACGCTATGCCATGAGTTCATCGTGGCGCACGGTGCGGTGCCGGCGCCGCTCAACTACCGCGGCTACCCGAAGTCGATCTGCACCTCGATCAACCATGTCGTGTGCCACGGCATTCCTGGTGAGCGGAAACTGGAGAACGGCGACATCCTGAATATCGACGTCACCGTGATCCTGAACGGTTGGCACGGCGATTCCTCGCGCATGTATGTCGCCGGCGCCGCCTCGACGCGGGCGCGCAACCTGATGGACGTGACTTACGAGGCGATGATGCGGGGCGTCCGCGCGGTGAAGCCCGGCGTGACGCTGGGCGATATCGGCCATGTGATCCAGAATTTCGTGGAAGGCCAGCGCTTCAGCGTGGTCCGAGACTTCTGCGGCCACGGTATCGGTCGGCGCTTCCACGAACCGCCGAACGTGCTGCATTTCGGCCGCCCCGGCGAGGGACCCGTACTGCGGCCCGGCATGTTCTTCACGATCGAGCCGATGGTGAACGCCGGCCGGCCCGAGGTGAAGATACTGGACGACGGCTGGACCGCTGTGACGCGCGATCGCAGCCTGTCGGCGCAGTTCGAGCACATGATCGGGGTGACCGAGAAGGGCTGCGAGATCTTCACGCTGTCCCCCGCGGGGTTCATCAAGCCGCCATACCCGCGCTGAGGCCGCCCCTGGTCCCGTGCCGAAAGTCAATCTAGGCTGATGCCTCGAGAGCCAGGAGGGACGCCATGAACGACCAGACGATGACCCTGCCGACCATGAAGGTCGCCGTGGCCAGCAAGGAGAACGCCAACTACGTCGCTGGCCGCCGGGCCTTCTTCAAATACCGCGATCTCGGCGTGACCGAGGGCACCAACGGCTTCATGCGCGCGCAGGTCACTTCGGCCGAGCAGGGCATGTCGAAGCCGACCGGCTGGCACGTCCACAAGTGCCAGGCGCAGTTGGTGTACATGCTGAGCGGCTGGGTGGATCTGGAGTTCGCCGATCGCAAGGTCCGCGTCAGCGCCGGCGACTCGATCATGATCCCCGGCAACACGCCGCATAACGAGACCGGCACCTCGGACACCTTCGAATTGCTGGAAGTCTCGGTCCCTGCCGATATGGGCACCGAGCCCTGCGATCCGCCGGCGGGGCGTTAACCTCGCTTCAAGCCGAGTCCGTCACCCTCGGTGCGTGGCAATTCCGCGCCTCACCGAGGGGGTAGACCTGTTCGACGCCACGCCGCCGGAGACAGCGGCGCGGCCGATCGGCGTGGATGGTCACCGCGGACGCCTGCGTGATCGCCTGCTCGCCGCCGGACCGGATGCGTTGGCGGATCACGAGATGCTGGAGATCGTGCTGTTCGCCCTGCCGCGGCGGGATACCAAGTCGCTTGCGCGCGCTCTGCTGTCGCGCTTCGGCAGCTTTGGGCGGGTGATCGCCGCGCCGGTCCAGGACCTGCTGACGATCGAGGGGCTGGGCGAGGCGGGCGCTGCCGCCCTGAAATCGGTGCACGCCGCGGCGCTACGGCTACTGCGCGCCGAAGTGATCGAGCAGCCGGTGTTGAATAACTGGGAACGGCTGATGGCCTATCTCGCGGCGGAAATGTCGCGTGAGCGCATCGAGCAGTTCCGCGTGCTGTTCCTCGACAGCCGCAACAGGCTGCTGGCGGACGAGGCGCAGCAGCGCGGGACGGTCAACCACACACCGGTCTACCCTCGCGAGGTGGCGAAGCGCGCATTGGAACTGCACGCGACCGCCCTGATCCTGGTGCACAACCACCCGAGCGGCGATCCGACGCCATCGCGCGAGGACATAGCGATGACCGAGCAGGTCAGGGCGGCCGCGGCGGCACTGTCGATCGTGCTGCACGACCACATCATCGTGGGGAACGGGCAGTGGCTGAGCTTCCGGCAAGAGGGGCTGCTGGGCTGACGCTCGGTGGCATGTCGATCATGCCCCAGGGTCAGTGCCGGGGAGCAGGAAGACCTTTACTCACCAGTCGGTAATATAGACGACACTCGGCGCCTTGAAGAATGACCGTATTAACCGAGGCATGCGCTTGATGGCGCTGAGTTGCGCTTCGATCTTCGCCTGCAGCTTTTCGCCGCGCCGCAGCGGTGTTCTCGCCACACCGGTGCGTTTCATGTGGCTCCATACCAGCTCATCGGGGTTCAGTTCAGGCGCATAGCCAGGAAGAAAATGCAGGGTCAGCATGCCCTTCGTGGAGGCAACATAGGTCTTGACCAGTGTGGTCTTGTGCGCGGGAAGCCCGTCGAGCACCAAATGCACCGGCTTCGAACGACGCCGCATCATGCGTCGCAGCAGCGAGACAAACAACTCGGCGTTCAGCCCGCCCTGGTAGGTGCAATACCAGAACCCACCCCGTGCGTTCACCGCGGAGGCCGCACTGATCGACTGCCGCTGGCCAGGGCGTTCGACCACAGGCGTCTGACCCTTCTTGCCCCAGGTCTTGCCGTGCACGCTATCGGCGCGAAAGCCCGAACTCATCCCAGAAATACACCTCACCGCCCGAGGCCTTTGCCTGTCTGGCAATGGCAGGAAACCGTTCGCGCTGCCACGCCTCAATCGCTTCAGGATCGCGCTGGTAAGCGCGTTGCAGCGGCTTTTGCGGTGTCAGCCCCAGCTTGGCGAGCAGTTCGCCAACCGCCGTCACGCCAAGCCGAATGGCGAACTTCCGCTCGATCAGCTCGGCCACCACCGACCGCGTCCACAATCCGAAGTCCAGGCCATACTGACGCGGATCGCGGCCATTGATCCAGCGAAACACCTGTTGCTCCTGGTGCGGGGTCAAACTGCGTGGCCGACCCGTCGCCGGCCTCGAGTGCAGCGCTCTCAGTCCCACACCCGGCTTCGCTGCCGCGCTGAGCCAGCGGTAGATCGTCGTGCGATTGAAGCCATACGAAGCAACCACCGATGACGGACGCTCCCCGCTCCGCACACGCTCCACCGCCATCAGTCGAATGGCTTCCAGCGTCCGATGATCAAAACCCCGCCCATCTCGCTTCATCCCGCCGCTATAGCACCACCCACCGACTTGTACAATAGGAATGTCGTCTTAATTCCCGATGGGTTAGTAATACGGAGAAGGGAAGGCGAGAGCCGGAGGGCACGGAGGCGGAAAGTGGCGGTTCGCGCGAAGCGCATCGATTGCCTTCTCCGTGCACTCCGGGCTCTCACCTTCCCTTCTCCGTGTTAAGTCAAAGCTGCCGATACGCGTGCGAACCCAGCGCAGGCGGCCGCCGCGGCCACATCATCGCGGCCGGTCGCCGGCGAGCGTGATGCGCTGCATGACGCGGCGCTGCCCGTGGTAGTCGTTTACCGCGTAGTGCTGTGCGCAGCGATTGTCCCAGATCGCCAGTGCGCCCGGTGTCCAGCGAAAGCGGCAGGTGAACTCAGGACGGATCTGGTGACGGAACAGGAACTCCAGCAGCGGTGCGCTTTCCTCCACGGTCATGCCGGCGATGCCGACGGTATGCGCACGGTTGACGTAGAGCGCCTTGCGCCCGGTCTCCGGATGCGTGCGCACCGCCGGATGCTCGGCCTCCAGCAGCTTGCGCGCCTCCGCGCTGCCGTCGGAGCGGATGCGGTCCTCGCGCGTGCGGCTGGCGTCGGCCTTGGCAGAACTGGACACGCCGCGCAGTCCGGCGAGCAGTCCGCGCAGCTTCTCCGACAGCGTCTCGTAGGCGAGGTACTGGTTGGCGAACAGCGTGTCGCCGCCGAACTCGGGCACCTCGCGCGCGACCAGCAGCGTCGCCATCGGCGGTTCCTGCAGATAGGTCGTGTCGGAATGCCACACGCCGCCGAAGTTGACCGTCTCGTGCTCGAGCTTGGCGACGTTGATGATCTCGGGGAAGCCCGCGATGCCCTTGACGAACGGGTATTCGATCGGCGTGCCGAAACGGCGCGCCAGCGACAGGAAGCGTTCCGGCGGCAGCTCCTGGTCGCGGAAGAAGATCACCAGGTGATCGAGCAGCGCCTGGCGGATTGCACCGATCGTCGCGTCCGGCAGATCGGCTGACAGATCGACGCCGCGCAACTCGGCGCCGAGCGCACCGGCGATCGGCCTGATCTCGAAAGGCGCGTTCCGCATGCATTTCCTCCAGGTCTCCTGGCGATCGAGCCTAATTCAGCAGGCCGATGCCGGAAATGGCGCCGAGCAGGGCGGTGGCCCCGGTGAGCGCGAACGCGGATACGACCAGCCAAAGATAAGGTCCCCTTGGTCGATGCGCACCCGGGAGCGCCTTCACCGCCAGTGCTGTCAGCATTGCAAGCACCGCGGGCAGCATCATCGCGTTCATCACCTGCACGCCGATGTTGAGCGCAACGAGGTCCGGCCACCGCGCCACGATGGTCGCGGCGCTCGCCGACCATCAGCAGATAGACGGCATAGAACCATCGCACTCGCAGGGGATGCTGCTCAAGCGTGTGGCGGTAGCCGGTGACCTCGCCCAATCCCCAGGCGAACCCGAGAGAACAGACGATTGCCGCGACCATGCCGGCGCCAAGCACGCCGGCGCTGAACACGAACCGCCCCGACGCCAACCCCGAGATACGGGGTGAGCGCCTCACTCATGTCGCCGACCGTGTTCAGCACGAGGCCCTTGCCGCCCAGGGTGGCGGCGCAGGCGATCAGCACCGCGGCCATCACGAGCTGGGTGACCACCGCGCCGACCGCCGTATCGCATCGCGCGATCGCGTAATGTTCCGCCACCAGTTTCTTGTCGGCGATGGCCGACTGCTGATAGAATAGCATCCATGGCATCACGACTGAGCCAATATTGGCCGCGCTCAGATACAGGTAGTCCCGGTCGCCGTAGGCGATGTCGAGACTGCCTCTGAGCATTTCGTGCACGTCGGGCCGCGCGGCCCAGGCGACGAAGAAGAACGCCAGCTCGAACAGCCCGATCGCGATGGCCGCGCGCTCCACGGTGCGGTAGGAGCGGGTGATCACCACGGCGAGCAGTCCGATCGCCGCGACGCGGCAGCGTGACGGTGCGCGGCAGCCCGTAGAGTTCGCCCACGCCGGCGACGCCGGAGAATTCGGTCAGCAGCGCGCCCAGCGTGGCGATGGCGAGGCCGGCGACCGACAGCCAGGCCCAGAACGGTCCGAACGTCGCGCGGATCAGTTCGCCATGGCCGCGGCCGGTGAAGATGCCGAGACGGACGGTCGAGTTCCTGCACGATGTAGAGGATCGGCATCAGCAGGAACTGCAAGCCGAGCAGACGGTAGCCCCATTGCACGCCGGACTGGCCGGCGGTGATGACCGATCCGACATCGCTGTCGGCCAGCATGACCACGAGGCCCGGGCCGAACACGGCGAGGAAGCGCGCGCGTGTCCGGCCCGGCATTGATTCACCCGCCGGTTTGGCCGAGAAGACCGCTTACCTGGAGAAGGACCCCATGCACGCGCTCTTTCTGCACAACAGCCTGAGCCGCCGCAAGGAGCGGTTCGAGCCGCTCGATCCATCAGCATGTGCGGATGTACGTGTGCGGCCCGACGGTGTACGACCTGGCGCATCTCGGCAACGCGCGCACCTTCGTGGTGTTCGACGTGCTGGCGCGGCTGTTGCGTCTGCTGTATCCGCGCGTGACCTATGTGCGCAACATCACCGACGTGGACGACAAGATCAACGCGCGCGCGAAGGAGAGCGGCGAGACCGATCGCATCGGTCACCGCGCGCACGACGGTGGATCTGCCACGCCGACATGGCGGCGCTTGGCGTTCTGCCGCCGGATGAGGAGCCGCGCGCGACGCAGCATGTCCCCGAGATGATCGAGATCATCGAGCGGCTGATCGCCTCCGGCCATGCCTATGCGGCCGAGGGGCATGTGCTGTTTTCGGTGGCGAGCTACCATGGCGTATGGACATCTGTCCGGACGCAGCCCGGACGAGCTGCTGGCCGGGGCGCGCATCGATGTGGCGCCGTACAAGCGCGATCCGGGCGACTTCGTGCTGTGGAAGCCGTCGACGCCCGATCTGCCTGGCTGGGACAGCCCGTGGGGCCGCGGCCGGCCGGGCTGGCACATCGAGTGCAGCGCGATGTCGTGGCGCTATCTCGGCGAGACGTTCGACATCCATGGCGGCGGCACCGACCTGATCTTCCCGCACCATGAGAACGAGGTGGCGCAGAGCGTCTGCGCGTTTCCCGGCAGCCACTTCGCGCGCTACTGGGTGCACAGCGGCATGCTGAAGGTGAACGGCGAGAAGATGGCGAAGAGCGCCGGCAACTTCTTCACCATCCGCGAGGTACTGGCCAAGGCGCCGGCCGAGGCGGTGCGGCTCTCGCTGATCCGCACGCATTACCGCTCGACGCCGGATTTTTCCGACGCGGCGCTGGCGGAGGCGAAGCGCGAGCTCGACCGCTTCTATCGCGCGTTGGAGCGTTATCCGGACATCGCGGGTGTCGATGTGCCGGCGCCGGTCATGGAGGCGTTGTGCGACGACCTGAACACGCCGCTCGCGCTGTCGGCGATGCATGCGCTGGCGGATCGTGCGTTGGCGGGCGATTTCGAAGCGGCCTGCGGGCTGCGCGCGTCGGGGCAGGTGATGGGGCTGCTGCAGCAGGACGCGCAGGACTGGTTCCGTGGCGGCACGGATGATGTCGCCGCCATCGAGGCGGCGATCGCCGAGCGGCTGGCCGCGCGCAAGGCGCGCGACTTCGCGCGCGCCGATGCCATCCGTGCCGAATGGGCGGCGAAGGGGATTGCATTCGAGGACGGGCCGCAGGGCACCACCTGGCGGCGCGCGAACTGATGACCGGCCGCGATGGCGGCGCGGAGCTCGCGCCGATCGCCAATTCGCCGGTCGTCATCCTGGTGCGGCCGCAGCTTGCCGACAACATCGGCGCCTGCGCGCGCGCCATGGCGAACGGTGGGCTGTTTCACCTGCGCCTGGTCGCCCCGCGCGACGGCTGGCCGCAGGAGAAGGCGTGGCGCAATGCATCCGGCGCCGATCGCATCCTCGATGCCGCGACGGTGTTCGCATCGGTGCCGGACGCGGTCGCCGATCTGCATCGCGTCTTCGCCACGTGTCCGCGCCCGCGCCACATCATCAAGCCGGTGCTGACCGCGCGTGGTGCCGCCGCCGAACTGCACGAGATCGGCGCACGCGGTCTGCGCGCCGGCGTGTTGTTCGGACCGGAACGCGCCGGACTCGACAACGACGACATGGCGCAGGCCGATGCGCTGGTGCGCTATCCGCTCAATCCGGCGTTCATGTCGCTCAATCTGGCGCAGGCCGTGATGGTGCTGGCCTACGAGTGGTGGATCGCGGCAGACACGACGCCGCCGCGCGCGCTGATGACCAACGAGACGCAAGTGGCGACCAAGGGTGAGCTGGAGAACTTCCTCACCCACCTGGTCGATCAGCTCGACGCGTGCGGTTTCCTGCGCAATCTGCCGAAGCGCCCGGGCATGGTGCGCAACATCCGCCACTTCTTCCAGCGCGGCGAAGTCACCGAGCAGGAGTTGCGAACGCTGCATGGTATCGTGACCGAGCTCGCCATCGGGCGCCGGCAGATGGGGCGGCTGGAAGACGGCGGATTAATTGCCCGACTGCGCGACGGATATCAGGCGCTGCTTCAGTGCCGGATCAGCCTGAGCCATCTGGATCGCCTGCTGATACTGCTGCACCGACAGTCCCTGATCGCCGATCGCCTTCACCATTTCGTTCTTCGCCTGATCGTCCAGTGTCCCCTGCTGCTGTGGCGACCATCGACTGGGCACGTTGTGAGTATTGCTGGCGGATCATCGCCACATGCCGCAATGCCGTGCCGACCTTTTGCACCATGGCATCGGACATCTGGCCCTGCTGCGATGTCACTCCGGGCGTCGTGCCTGGTGCCGGCTGCGCGTCGCGGAAGCGCGGCAGACGCCATCAGCAGGGCTGCCGCAGCGGCAACCGCTCGAGACGCTTTCATTGATATCCCCTTCGTATTGTTTGGATCAGGCGGCTCGGCAGGCGACGAGGACGCGTTCCTCGAGATCGGGATCCGCCTGCGCACCGGCGATCACCTCGTTATATTCCGCCACGGTCAGGCCTTGCTCGCCGATCACGCGGACCGCCGCAGTCTCAACCTGGCCGGCGAGTGTCTGCCGCTCCTCCTCGGTCTGCGCCGTCGCCATGTTCTCTTCCAGGGATTGGCGCAGCTTTATGATCTCCGCGACCGCCTTGCCGACCTGCGACACGACCTGATCGGATACATCGCCGCTCTGCAAGCTTCCGTCGCGGCGTGGCGGCGCTTGAAGTGCTCTTCGCCATGGATTTCTCCTTTCAGATTCTCGCTCGTGCAGCGAACGCAAACCGTGCGCTGCGCCATCGTTCTGCGATGGTCGCCGGAAGCTTGGGACGACCGAATCTCGATCAAGGGGCGATCGCGATCGGTAATGTCGCTCCGCCTATCGTGAAGCGCCGCGCTTCAGCGTGCGCAGTCGATCACCACGGTGCCGACCTTGTCGCCGCGCTCCACCGCCTCGTGCGCCGCCGCGGCCTCGATACAGCGGGAATCGCGCGGCGACCGACAGGATGCGCTGGCCGCTCGCGATCCAGTTCGCCATGTCGCTCTGTGCGCGCTTGCGCGCCGGCGTGCGGCGTGCCGGGCAGTGACATCGGATACAGCGAGATGTTCCGCTGCATCAGTTCGCCGACCGGCAGGCGTGGTGTGCGGTCGCCGTTCGAGGCGTAGATCGCGATGCTGCCGTTGGCGCGCACGCAGCGCAGGGTCGCCGCGAGGTTGCCGCCGAAATCCACATCCACCACGTGATCGACGCCTTCGCCGCCGGTGATGTCGCGCACCCGTGCGGCGACGTCCTCGCTGCGATAGTTGATCACGTGATCGGCGCCGCCGGCGCGGGCGCGTTCGGCTTTCGCTTCCGAGCTGACCGTGGCGATCACCGTGGCACCCGCCCATTTGGCGAGCTGCACCGCGTAGTGACCGACGGCACCCGCGGCACCGGTCACCAGTAGCGTGCGGCCCTGCACGGGACCGGCGACGAACACGCAATAATGCGCGGTCATTCCGGGGATGCCGAGGGTGGCGCCCTCGGCGAATGACACGTGGTCGGGCAGCGGCAGTCACCAGATCGACGTTCAGCGCGATGTATTCCGCCGCGGTGCCCATCCAGCGGCCGTTGCGCTGGCCGTTGTACAGCCACACGCGCCGGCCCACCCAGCTCTCCGGCACCATCGGTCCGACGCGATCGACCATCGCCGGCGCCATCGCTGCATGTGACGACGCGCGGATATTCCATCGCCGGCGTGGGCCCGCGGCGGCGGCCGGCGTCGGACGGGTTCACGCCCGCGGCTTCGAGCTTCACGCGGACTTCGTAGTTGCCTGGCTCTGGCGTGGGCAGTTCGCCGCACACCAGGACTTCATTCGCCGGTCCTTGCCGGTCGTACCAGACGGCGCGCATCATCCGGTCTCCTCGATCATTGGCAGACGATCAGGGTGGACCAATGAGCGGGCAACGCAAGCCGGTGCTGACCGGCGGCTGCCAGTGCGGCGCAGTGCGCTACGCGCTGTACGCCAAGCCCGAGCGCGCCGGCATCTGCCATTGCCGCATGTGCCAGAAGGCGGTCGGCGGACCGTTCTTCGCCTGGGCGGCAGTGCGCGACACCGACTTCGCCTGGACGCGCGGCACGCCGGCGCGTGTTCCGCAGTTCCTCGGCCGCGGAGCGCGGCTTCTGCGCGCACTGCGGCACACCGCTGACGTTTCGCTACCCGAAGCGGCCGGACCGATCAGCGTGACCCTTGGCAGCCTGGACGATCGCCGCGCGGCGTGACGCCCTCGATAGTGATGGGGACCGAGAGTCGGCTCGGCGGTGTCGCCTCGCTGCTGGGCTCCGCGCCGTCGCAGGCCACCGGCGAGGGCGACCCGCCCGAGGACCTGTCGCGCATCACGACTATCAGCATCCGGACCACGACACGCCGGCGGACTGGCGGCCTCCTGCGGCCTAGTCCGGCTCGCTCTCCAGCTTGCGCCGTGCCGCCTCGAGCGCGGCCTCCTGCTCCGCGGTCAGCGGGGGCAGGTTCAGGTCAATAGCTCCTCGATTCATCGCTGGCCCTCGATCATCGCGGCCACCACGATCAACACTATCGGGTCGACTGACGAGGCGGAGCGCGCGCAACTCACCGATGCTGAGCGGCGGCAACATGCAGTGCGCAAACTGAAGCGCGCCCAGATCCTGCTGGCCGCCGACGCCGGGGTCAGCGACGAGGCGATCGCGAGCAGCGTTTCGGTCGGCGGATCGACGGTGTACCGAACCAAGCGACGCTTTGTGCAAGGCAACCTGGAACTGGCACTCAGTGAGGAGACGCGCCCCGGAGCGCCCCGCAAGCTGTCCGGCAAGAAACGGCGTTGCTGGTCGCGACCGCCTGTTCCAGTCCGCCGCAGGGACGCAAGCGCTGGACACTCGATCTTCTGGCCGGCGCGATGGTCAGGCTGACGAGCTGTTCGCGAGAACGGTCCGCCGGCGTCGGCCGGCACGACCGAAGCAGTGGCGCCATGCGGTGCCGCGGTGGCGGCGATGGCCGCCTGGTAGGCGTCCCGGTATTCATTCCAGAAGGCGCGCTCGGCCAGGTCGCTGGCGCTGAACTTCCAGTGCTTGTCCGGTTCCTCCAGGCGTTCCAGGAAGCGGCGCTTCTGCTCCTGCTTCGACACGTTGAGGAAGAACTTCAGCACCACCGTGCCCTGGCGCGTCAGATAGCGCTCGAAGCCCGCGATCGCCTCCAGCCGCTGATCCCACAGCCGCTTGCCCATCAGTTCCTTCGGCAGGTTCTGCCGTTCGAGCAGTTCGGGATGGACGCGCACCACCAGCACTTCCTCGTAGTGGCTGCGGTTGAAGATGCCGATATGGCCGCGCGCGCGGCAGGGCGCGATTGGCGCGCCACAGGAAGTCGTGCGCCAGTTCCTCGGGTCCCGGCGCCTTGAAGCTGGTCACCTGCACGCCCTGCGGGTTCACGCCCGACATCACGTGCTTGATCGTGCTGTCCTTGCCGGCGGCGTCCATCGCCTGGAGCACGCACAGCACCGCCCATTCATCCTGCGCGTACAGCTTCTCCTGCAACGCGGCGAGGCGGTGGCACGTCCTCGGCCACCATGATGTCCGCCTGCTGCTTGGTCAGCAGGTGGCCCGCGGTGTCGGCCGGATCGAAGTCGGCCAGCCGGAACCGCTTGCCGTCGGTCACGCGATAGCGGTCGAGGAGACGGCGCATCTGCTTGCGTGACAGGCGAGGCGCGGAGCGGTGTCGGCCGTTGCGTGCATGAACGTTCTCCTTGGCAACCGACAGGTCGTGCCCGGATGAAATCAGAGCAACCCCGCCTGACGGCGCTTGCCCGGTCGGGCAGGCACGGACGACAATGCAGTGATGCAGCCGCGGAATGTCCAGTCTCCCGACCGCGCCACGCTCCCGGGTGAACCGCGGCGGTTCGCCGGGCCGACGTTTGCCGCGCTGGACCTGGGAACCAACAACTGCCGCATGCTGGTTGCGGCGCCGTCGGGCGACGGGTTCCGGGTGCTCGACAGCTTCAGCCGCATCGTGCGGCTGGGCGAGGGGCTGCATCGCACCGGTCAGCTCAGTCCCGGCGGCGATGGAGCGGGCGATCTCCGCGCTGAGCGCCTGTGCGGCGCGGCTGGAGCGGCGGCCGGTGCGCAGGCTGCGCGCGATCGCCACCGAGGCGTGCCGGCGCGCGGCCAATGGCGGGGCGTTCCTCGCCCGGGTGAAGCACGAGACCGGGCTGGACATCGGCGTGATCTCCTCGCGCGAGGAGGCGGAGCTGGCGCTGGAGAGCTGCGCGCCGCTGCTGGCCGGCTGGGGGCGGCGGGCGCTGCTGTTCGACATCGGCGGCGGATCGACCGAGCTCGCCTGGGTGCGGATCGACCCGAACGGGCGGCCGGAGCTGATCGGCTACGAGTCGCTGCCGGTCGGGGTGGTGACGCTGGCGGAGCGGTTCGGCCAGGCCGGGTTCGATCCCGACGGGTTCGAGGCGATGGTGGACGACGTCGCGGCGCCGGCTGGAGGGCTTCGAGGCGGTGCACTGCATCGGCCGCGAGATCCGCGACGGCGGCGTGCAGTTGCTGGGCACCAGCGGCACGGTGACGACGCTGGCCGGGGTGGCGCTGGGGCTGCCGCGCTATCGGCGGCTGCTGGTCGACGGCACGGTGCTGAGCGCCGATGCGGCCGGATGCGGCGCTGGCCGACCTGCGCGCGCTGGGACGCGAGGGGCTGGAGGCGCATCCCTGCGTCGGGCCGGATCGGGTGGACTTCGTGCTGCCCGGCTGCGCGGTGTTCGCGGCGCTGGTGCGGCTGTGGCCGGCGCCGCGGGTGATCGTGGCGGACCGCGGCCTGCGCGAGGGCATGCTGCTGCGCATGATCCGCGCCGACCGGAGGCGCGGGCGCGCGTGAAGGGCCGCAAGACGGCGGCTCCGCGCGGGCTGACGGTGACGGTGCGGACGGCGAAGAGCCGCAGTGCGGCCTCGCAGCGCTGGCTGGCGCGGCAGTTCAACGATCCGTATGTGGCGGCGGCGAAGCAGCAGGGCTGGCGGTCGCGCGCGGCGTTCAAGCTGATCGAGCTGGATGAGCGGTTCCGGTTGATCCGGCGGGGCGCGAGGTGGTCGACCTGGGCGCGGCGCCGGGCGGCTGGACGCAGGTGGCGGTGCAGCGCGGGGCGGCGCGGGTGGTCGGCGTGGACCTGCTGCCGGTCGATCCGGTCGCCGGGGCCGTGATGCTGCTGGGGGATTTCACCGAGCCCGAGGTGCAGGAGCGGCTGATCGCGGAGCTGGGCGGCAAGGCCGATCTGGTGCTGTCGGACATGGCGCCGAACACGACGGGACACGCGGCGACCGATCATCTGCGGATCATGGCGCTGGCCGAGGCGGCGCTGGAGTTCGCGCTGGAGGTGCTGGCGGAGGGCGGCGGGTTCGTCGCCAAGGTGTTCCAGGGCGGCGCGGAGAGGACGATGCTGGAACGGCTGAAGCGGCACTTTGCGACCGTGCGGCACGCCAAGCCGCCGGCCAGCCGCAAGGAGTCCAGCGAGCTTTATGTGGTGGCGACGGGGTTCAGGGGGTGAGGGGCCAGCCCCTCCCCCGACCCCCTCCCGCGAGGGGACGGGGAGCCCATCTCCGATCCTTTCAGTCCAGCGTCAGCGGCGTGCCGTCCAGGTCCTCGGCGCGCTCGACCTTGATCAGCACGGCGAAGCCCTTCTTGTCGGGGTCGCGGTCCTTCTCGGGCTGCACCAGCTTGCGCCACACCTCGTCGTACTGCGGGCCTGACTTCACCACGCTGCGCGGTGCCGTAGAAGCGCGCGATGCCGCCCTTCGGCAGCACGCCGTCGGCGCGCAGTTGCGGCTTGCGGAAATACACCGTGACCTTGGTGCCGTCGTGCAGTGCCGCGGTGGTCGAGCCCTTGCCGCGCTCCCACAGCGCGATGTGGTCATCGTCGAACACCATCGTGCTGCCGCGCGGAGTGATCTGCGCATAGCCGTTCGGCAGCACGGTGCCGACCAGGCATACGTGCTCCGGGAAGGCCGAGTTGATGTGCGGCTGCAGGGTCTTGGGGATCGTTGCCACCGTTCATGCTCCTGGCTGGGTTGTCGACCGCATCAATCATCATAGGTCATCTTGTTGCAAGCCGGCGCGGTGCGGTCGCCGGAGTAGGTCGCGATCACCTGCGGCACCGGCACCGGATCCTCCTGCTTCACCACCTTGACGATGTAGCCCTGCTGGATCGCCTGATGATCGCAGGCGCGGATCGCGACATGGCCCTTGATGCTGTCGATCGCGACCGTCTCGAGTGCCGCGCGCAGCTTGTCGGTCTCGACGCCGCCCGCCTTCCTGATGCCGGCGGCGAGGATCTGGCAGGCCTGCCACTGTTCGCCTTCGTTGTTGTCGGGCACCTGGCCGTATTCCTTCTGCCAGAGTGCCACGAACTCCTTGTTGGCCGGATTATCGAGCGTGTAGGTGTATCGCGTCGAGCCGATCAGCCCCACGGCGGCATCGCCGACCGCGCGGATCGATGTCAGATCGACGACCTCGGTAAGCAGTTGCACCTTGTCGGACAGCCGGTACTGCTTTGCCTGGGTCAGGAACGCGTTATAGTCGTCGCCCGCCAGCACCATGTAGAGGGCATCGGCGCCGGACTGGCGGATCTTGCTGATATAGGTCGCGAAGTCCTTGGTGCCGGTCGGCGAGAACACGGTGCCGATGAGGTTGCGGCCGGCCTTCTTCGCCTCCTGCTCGAACACGCCCACACTGTTGCGGCCCCAGGCGTAGTCCATGCCGATGGCATAGAAGTTCCTGAACGGCGCATCGCGCAGATAAAGTGACACGGCGCGCGTCCCCATCGGCCCGGAGATGTTCGAGCGAAAGAAGTTCGGCACGAACGAAGCCGATGTCAGCCGGCCGTCGCCGTTGTCGGATGAGACGAAGATCGCGTTCCACTCGGCAAGTTTCGGCACCACGGCGAGGGCCTCGGATGACAGCGTCATGCCGAAGAACACGCGGCAGTTCTCGCGCTCGACCAGTTCCTGTGCCTTGCGCACGCAGGTGGCGGGATCGCCGGCGGTATCGGTGACGGTGAGCTCGATCGGCCGGCCGAGCAGCCCGCCCTTGGCATTCTCCACCTTCGCCCAGAGCTGGGCGCCGTTCTTCATCTCCTGACCCACCGAGCCGAGCGGGCCGGTGAGCGCGAGCGGCATGCCGATCTTGATGGGATCCGTTGCACGACCGAAGCGGGGCAGGCAGGTGGCGGCAAGCGCAGCACTGACCAGGCTGCGGCGGTTGAGAATGGTGGGCATGGCGCTTCCTCGTGGTGTTTTCCGCAGGCTACTCCGCCAACGGAGACCAGCGAAGAGGCGCCATGCCCGGCTGAAATCAGCGGCGGTAGTAGGGGTTTCCGTAATAGCCGTTGTAGCCGTAATAGGGCCGGTGGTGCTCGCGCCACTCATGCTGTTCCCAGCGCTGATGGTGCCAGGTCCTGGCAGCGCGGGCCGCAATACCAATCGGCCTGCTGCACCGCGGAGGCCTGTGCCGGCACATGTATGGGCGTGACCGGTGCCGCCGATGCGCCGATTGTTCCGAGGCCGATCAGGCCTGCCGTGGCCGTGAGAGCGATCAGGGTCTTGCGCATGTTGGGTCCTCCCGGTGGTTGTCGTCCTCAGACTGTGGGGTGGCCGCGCGTCGGCTTGGCGGCGGCATCGCGGCGGAAGTTTGGTGGGCGATGAACTGTCAGTAATGCGCCTCGGCAACCGGACACCCGCGTCGCTCGTGTCCGGCACATGCCGACGCCGTTATGATCTCGGTGCATTGCACGCTCGCACCCAGGCGCCTAAGCAGCCCGGGCGAGCCTCGGGAGACCGCCATGGACCAGCCCCTTCCCACCGACCCGCACGCCGAGATCCGCGCCGAAGTGGCGAAACTCTGTGCGCGCTTCCCCGGCGAGTACTGGCGCAACCTGGATCGCGACCGCGCCTATCCCACCGAGTTCGTCCGCGCCCTCACCGAGGCCGGCTATCTCGCCGCACTGATCCCCGAGGAATACGGCGGCGCCGGCCTGCCGCTTTCCGCCGGCGCGGCGATCCTCGAGACCATCCACGCCGAGGGCTGCAACGGCGCCGCGTGCCACGCGCAGATGTACATCATGGGCACCATCCTGCGGCACGGCTCGCCGAAGCAGAAGCAGGACTACCTGCCGAAGATCGCCACCGGCGAACTGCGCCTGCAGGCGTTCGGCGTCACCGAACCGACCAGCGGCACCGACACCACCATCGCTGCGCACCTTCGCCAAGACGCGAGGGCGACCACTACGTGGTGAACGGCCAGAAGGTGTGGACCAGCCGCGCCGAGCACTCCGACCTGATGCTGCTGCTCGCGCGCACCACGCCGCGCGACCAGGCGAAGCGGCGCACCGACGGCCTGTCCACCTTCATCGTCGACATGCGCGCCTCGATCGGCCACGGCATGACCATCCGGCCGCTGCGCACGATGATGAACCACAACTCGACCGAGATCTTCTTCGACAACATGATCGTGCCGGCGGAGAACCTGGTCGGCGAGGAGGGCAGGGGCTTCCGCTACATCCTCGACGGCATGAACGCCGAGCGCCTGCTGATCTCGGCGGAGTGCATCGGCGACGCGCGCTGGTTCCTGAAGAAGGCCACCGACTACGCGCGCGACCGGCAGGTGTTCGGCCGGCCGATCGGGCAGAACCAGGGCATCCAGTTCCCGCTCGCCCGCGCCTACGCGCAGATGCGCGCCGCCGAACTGATGATCCGCGAGGGCTGCCAAAAATTCGAGGCCGGCCTGACGCCGGGCGAGGAAGCCAACATGGCCAAGCTGCTCGGCGCCGATGCGTCGTGGGCCGCGGCGGAGGCGTGCCTGCAGACGCATGGCGGCTTCGGCTTCGCCGAGGAATACGATGTCGAGCGCAAGTACCGCGAGACGCGGCTGTATCAGGTGGCGCCGATCAGCACCAACCTGATCCTGTCCTATATCGCCGAACACGTGCTCGGCCTGCCGCGCAGCTACTGATGAGCACACCGCTCGCCGGCACTCTGGTGGTGTCGCTCGAACAGGCGGTGGCCGCGCCGTATTGCAGTTCGCGTCTCGCCGATGCCGGCGCGCGCGTCATCAAGATCGAGCGGGCGGACGGCGACTTCGCGCGCGGCTACGACAAGGCGGCGAAGGGCCTGTCCAGCTATTTCGTCTGGCTCAACCGCGGCAAGCAGAGCCTGGTCGCCGACATCAAGCAGCCGGATGACGCGGCACTGCTGCATCGCATCCTCGCGCGGGCGGACGTGTTCATCCAGAACCTCGCGCCGGGTGCCGCCGCTCGCGCCGGCTTCGGCTCCGACGCGCTGCGCGAGCGGTATCCGCGGCTGATCACCGTGGACATCTCCGGCTACGGCGACACCGGCGACTACGCCACGATGAAGGCGTACGACCTGCTGGTGCAGGCGGAGTCGGGCCTGGCGATGATCACCGGCCATCCCGCCGGGCCCGGCCGTGTCGGCGTTTCCGCCTGCGACATCGCCTGCGGCATGGCGGCGCACGCCGGCGTGCTGGAGGCGCTGATCGAGCGCGGCATCACCGGTCGCGGCAAGGGCCTCAAGGTCAGCCTGTTCGACGGCATGGCGGATTGGATGAATGTGCCGCTGCTGTTCTACGAGGGCACGGGCCGCGCGCCGGAACGGCTTGGCCTGGCGCATCCGTCGATCTGTCCCTATGGCGCGTTCGCCACCGCCGATGGTGCGCTGGTGCTGATCTCCATCCAGAACGAACGCGAGTGGGTGGAGTTCTGCGCGAAGTTCCTCGACGAAGCCGGAGCTGCCGCAACGCGAGGGTTTCCAGACCAACGTCATCCGTGTCGCGAACCGCGCGATGGTGGATGCGCATATCGCGGGCGCGTTCGCGCGTCTGTCGCGCGAACAGGCGGCCGAGAAACTGCGCGCCGCCAATACGGCCTACGGTTTCGTCAACGATGTCGCGGCGTTCTCGCAGCATCCGGCGTTGCGGCGTGCGACGGTCGCTACGCCGAACGGTCCGGTCTCGCTCGCCGCGCCACCCGTGCTGTTCAGTGACGGACCGCGCGCGCTGGGCCCGGTGCCGGCGATCGGCGAACACTCGGCTGCGATCCGCGCCGAGTTCGCCGCCTGAGCGCTATCCCCCAATGCGCCGCGGTGGCGGCTGAAAGGCGAGGCCGATCGGCATTGCCCGATAGGCATCGAGGCCACGGCCGGGTGGTGTCACACCGCCGACGGTGGGCAGCATGATGATGTGCGGTCCCGGCGCCATCCCCGTCGGTTGCGTCACGCAAGACGCGCGTGAAGCCGGGCGCCGGCGCGGTCATCGTGGCGCCCCAGGCCTGGGCCAGCGGTGTCGCGCCGACGAGGCCGGCGAGGCGCTGCTCCTCGGGCCACACCGCCAGCACCTTTTGCTCGATACTCGGCGCCCAGCTCCGGTGTTGCCGAGTGGTACATCGCCGGCGGCCTTGTTCCAGTCGCCGGTCTGGGCGAACAGTTCCTTGAGGAACCGCGCCGCGTAGACGGCGTTGGCCTGCGGGTCGAACGCCTGCTCCAGGCTCGCGAAGGCGTCGGGATGGTGCATCAGATTGATCTGCCCGCAGCCGACATCGATCGACTGGATGCCGCGTGCCTGCATCGCACGCACCGCCGCCACGGCCTGCGGCCTTGGTGTCATAGAAGAAGCCCTGCGCCTTCGGCGTTCACGGTCCATGGCCAAGGGTGCACGGCGCCGGTGGCGGGATCGCGCCGTCCGCTCTCCACCCGGTTGATCGCCGCCAGCAGGTGCGCCGGTATGCCGCTGCCCTGTTCCGCCGCGGCGACCGCGGAGCGGCACAGCATGCCCTGGGGCGATGGGCGCGGGAAGCATCGTCTGGGCGCTGCGCGGGCCGGCCAATCGCCAGCATCACCACGATCGCCAGGCCGAACCACCGCATGGTCGGGATCATAGCGAGCCAAGCATTAGCAAGACAGGCGTTGCCGACGCCGGCACTTCGGCCGCTCTCGCGCTCGGCAGTGATGCTGCGTTGCGAAATATCGCTTGCACGCGAATGACCGATCGCCTAGATTGTGCATCGCAGCAATGCGGTCCCTGACCGCGCTGTCTGCTTTCTTGGACGTTTCCTCCCTAAACTTGGCGGCGCCACAAGCGCCGCCATTTTTTTCGCCGCTCAATCGCCGCTCAGAACGCCTGCGGTCTGTGCGAGGCCGGCGATGAGACGGGTGATGCTCTGCCGCACTGCCGCGAAACCGGGCAGCCGCTCGATCCGGCCCTCATCCATATATAGTTCGCGCGCGATCTCGATCTGCAGCGCGTGCAGGCCCTCGCGCGGGCGGCCATAGTGGCGCGTGATGTAGCCGCCGGCGTAGGGGTCGTTGCGCCGCACGCTGTAGCCGAGTTCCGCCAGCAAGGCCTCGACCATCCGCGCCATGCGCGGCGAGCAGGCGGTGCCGTGGGCGTCGCCGATGACGAAGTCGGCGGGCCTTGCTCCGGACCGGGTCGCATGACCGTGCGTCGGCATGGAGTGGCAATCGATCAGCAGGCAATGCCCGAAATCGGCGCGGGTGTCGGCGATCAACTGCGGCCAGCGCATCGTGGAACGGCTGCCAGCAGGTGCGGATGCGCCGCTCCGCGTCGGCGAATGACAGTTTGTCGCGGTAGATCGCCTCGCCGGAGGCGACGACGCGGGCGATAGTGCCGAGGCCGGCGCCGACCCGCGCGCTGGTGGTGTTGACCCAGGAGGGCAGCCGGTCGGCGAACATCGCCGGATCGAGTTCCCACGGCTCGCGGTTGGCATCGCACCAGGCACGCGGGAAGGTGGCGGCGAGCAGCGGGGCGCCATACTCGGGCGCCGCGGCGAACAGTTCGTCGACGAAGCCATCCTCGCTGCGGCGCAGGCTCTGGCCGTCCAGGCGGGAAACGGCGAGCAGTTCGTCCGGATAACTCCGTCCCGAGTGCGGCGAGGCAAACACCACCGGGAATGGTCTGCTGCGCCGGCCGCAGCACCACGACAGGGTCAGGCGAAGTGATCGAGGCGGCGACTGGCACGTCCATGGCCATATTAGAAGCCGGCGCGGCGTGTGCTGTCACGACCCAAGCTTGCCCGTCAGAGGGCAGACGCGTATTTTTTCTGCGGATGGGCGCGTAGCTCAGCGGGAGAGCACTGCCTTGACATGGCAGGGGCCACAGGTTCAATCCCTGTCGCGCCCACCATCCGAGCAATAGTGTCGCGTCAGTGCGGCCGCTTCACCGCCTCGTCGAACACGGTGCATGCCAGCGTGACAAGCTGCTCGGCCGTGTCGGTGTAGCCGGCACGGTCCGCATCCTCGGCCAAGGCGATCAGGCGATCCGACAAGATCAGCTCGCTCACTTTGGCGGTTGCGATGCCTGGGTACTGGCTCCATGCAGCATGGGATTTTCCCTAGTTGGTTGTATACATGGCCGAACAATGCAACCTATGGTTTAGAGAGAGGTTAACGCGGCGGGGAAGAATTCGCGCAGAGCGAGGACCCTCAGCGCCGAGGCCAACGGGCGGCCGTCGCCGCGCTCGGCGTCGACCGCAGCCACCAGGGCGGTCAGGCTCTGCTGGCGGCCGGCCGCGATATGGATCAATGCCGCCCAGAATTCCTGCTCCAGCGCGACGCTGGTGCGGTGGCCGGCGAGGGAGAAGCTGCGCTTGATCAGGCCACTCAGCCGCCGCCTCCCGGCAGCGTGGCACCCGGCTCCGTCATCGCCGCCGGCACAACCCAGCGATCGAAATCCTCCGGCCGGACATAGCCGAGTTGTTCCGCCGCCTGCTTCAAGGTGATGTTCTCCGCAAGCGCGCAGCTTGCCGATCTTTACCGCCTTGTCATAGCCGATTCGCGGGTTGAGTGCGGTCACGAGCATGAGTGATTTGGCGAGGTTCTCGGCGATGTGTTCGCGGTTTGGTACCAGTCGAGTCGACTATGTTACACGCGAAACTCGCCGCAGAATCCGCGAGGATTCGGCAGGATTGCGGCACGTTCTGGATGATCACCGGGCTTGAACACATCGAGCTCCAGGTCGCCCTGCGCGCCGGCGATCGTCACCGCAACGTGATTGCCGGTCACCTGGGCGGCCTCCATGGTGAGGGCCTCGCACTGCGTCGGATCGGGTTTGGCCCGGCGTGATCAGGCTACGCTTCGCGTGATCATGCCCTGGCCCCGCTCTCCAGTCGCTCGCACGCCCAGGCTCGCGGCCTCGGCGACCACGGGGTTCGCGTCGTCGGTCAGCCGCGCCGCGGCCTGGCGCAAACCGGCGTCGCCCGAGTTGCCGATGGCGATCAGCACGTTGCGCACGAAGCGGTCGCGGCCGATGCGCTTGATGGGCGATCCGCTGAACATGGTGCGGAAGCCCGCGTCGTCCAGGGCGGCGAGATCCGCGAGGCGTGGCGCGGTCAGTTCGGCGCGGGCGCGCAGCTTGTCGTGCGGCGTGGTGCGGGCGAAGCGGTTCCACGGGCACACGGCGAGGCAATCGTCGCAGCCGTAGATACGATTGCCCATCAACGGACGCAGTTCGTGCGGGATGGGGCCGTGGTGTTCGATGGTCAGGTAGGAGATGCAGCGTGTCGCATCGAGCCGGTAGGGCGCGGGAAACGCATCGGTCGGGCAGACGTCGAGGCAGCGCGTGCAAGTGCCGCAGTGATCGGTGTGCGGTTCGTCGGGCGCGATGTCGAGCGTGGTGTAGATCTCGCCGAGGAACAGCCACGAGCCATGGGTGCGCGAGACGAGGTTGGTGTGCTTGCCCTGCCAGCCGATGCCGGCGCGCTCCGCCAGCGGCTTCTCCATCACCGGCGCGGTATCGACGAACACTTTCACCGCGGGGCCGAAGCGCGCGACGATGAACTGCGCGAGATGCTTCAGCTTGCCTTTCACCACGTCGTGATAGTCGCGGTTGCGGGCATAGACCGAGATGGTGCCGCGATCGGCGAGCGCGAGAGGGGCGAGCGGATCGTCGTCCGGTGCGTAGGACAGGCCGAGTGCGATCACGCTGCGCGCCGTCGGGCCACAGGTTGCGCGGATCGCCGCGTGCGTTCGATCGCGATGCGAGCCAGCCCATGTCGCCGTGCTGGCCGGCAGCGAGGAACTCGCGCCAGCCGCTGCGCGTGCCTCGGCGCCGAGCTCGGCGCGGCAGAAGCCGACCGCGTCGAAGCCGAGCGCAAGGGCGCGATCGCGGATCATGCGGCTTCGGATCAGCGCAGCGAGCGGGACTGAACTCAACCCGCGCCCGCGATACGGCGCCACCTCCTGCGGTGGAATCCATGCGCCGTCCGGCGGCGCGCCGGTCTGCCAGAACACGTCGATCGGGATGCCGCCGCGCGGATACCAGTAGCCGCCGATGCGCAGCCACACCGGATCGAGCAGCGCCACCAGCCGCTGCCGCGATCCCCATGGTGCAGGCCTCGTGGAACGCGCCGTGGTTGCGGAACGACGTGAGGTACAGCTTCAGCGACTTGCTCTCCACGATCCAGTCGCGCGGGACGTAGTCGATGACGATATGGGCGAAGTCCGGCTGGCCGGTGATCGGACAGAGCGAGGTGAACTCCGGGCAGGTGAAGCGCACGACGTAGTGCTTGCCGCGCGACGGGTTCGCCACGCGCTCCAGCTTCGCCGCGTCGGGGCTGGCGGGCTGCTCGACGTGATGGCCGAGTTGGGTCAGGCCGGCATAGTTCTCGTCGGTCATGGCGGTTCCTCCTGCGCCCAGCCGGCACGTATGGCGGCGGCGAACGCGTCCAGCCGGCGTTCGGTGATGGCGGCGCGCAGGCCGCGCATCAGGTCCTGATAATACCGCAGGTTGTGCCAGGTGAGCAGCATCGGCCCGAGCATCTCCTCCGCCTTGAACAGATGGTGCAGATAGGCGCGGCTGTGGCGCGTGCAGGCGGGGCAGGCGCACGCCGGGATCCAGCGGCGCGGCATCGTCGGCGAAGCGCGCATTGCGCAGATTGAACACGCCGCGCGAGGTGTAGGCGCGCGCGGTGCGGCCGGCGCGGGTCGGGATCACGCAGTCGAACATGTCGATGCCGCGCTGCACCGCGCCGATGATGTCGTCCGGCGTGCCGACGCCCATCAGATAGCGCGGCGCATCCGCCGGCAGATGCGGCACGGTGGCGTCGAGCACGGCGAACATCGTGGCCTGGCCTTCGCCGACCGCCAGGCCGCCGATCGCATAGCCGTCGAAGCCGATCCGCAGCAGCGCGCGCGCGCGATGCCTCGCGCAGCTCCGGATAGACGCTGCCCTGGACGATGCCGAACAGGCCGTAGCCGTCGCGCGGACGGAACGCCTCGCGCGAGCGCTGCGCCCAGCGCATGGACAGCTGCATGGACGCGCGCGCCTGCGTCCGGCGTGGCGGGGAAGGGCGTGCATTCGTCGAGCACCATGGTGATGGTGGCATCCAGCAGGTGCTGGATCTCGATCGAGCGCGCCGGCGTCAGGCGATGGGTCGAGCCGTCGAGATGCGACTGGAAGGTCACGCCGTCGGCGTCGAGCTTGCGCAGCTTGGCCAGCGACATGACCTGAAAGCCGCCGGAATCGGTCAGGATCGGGCCGGGCCAGTCCATGAAGCGATGCAGGCCGCCGAGCCGCGCGATGCGTTCGGCGCCGGGGCGCAGCATCAGGTGGTAGGTGTTGCCGAGCACGATGCTGGCGCCGGTGGCGCGCACCGCGTCCGGCGGTCATCGCCTTCACCGTGCCGGCGGTGCCGACCGGCATGAAGGCCGGCGTCGGCACGTCGCCATGCGCGGTGTGCAGCACGCCGGCGCGCGCGGCGCCGTCGGTGGCGGTGACGCGGTAGGCGAATGCGGTCACGTGCGCGCGTTCCAGCAGGCAGGCATCGCCATAGGAATAGAACCGATACCCCGCCTCGATCGCATGCGCATAGGCGGCGCGCATCCGCTCGGTGCCGGCAAAGGCGCAGACCAGCATGAACAGCGTCGAGCGCGGCAGGTGGAAGTTGGTCAGCAGCAGATCGACCGCGCGAAACCGGTAGCCCGGCACGATGAACAGCGTGGTGTCGCCGGCTGAACGGCTGGATGCATCCATCCTCCGACGCGGCGCTCTCCAGCAGGCGCAGGCTGGTCGTGCCCACCGCGACCACGCCGCTGCGCGGCGTTGATCGCGGCCGCGGCCTGCGGCGTGATCTCGCCGCGTTCGGCATGCATGTGGTGTTGCGCGATGTCGTCGGTGCGCACCGGCAGGAAGGTGCCGGCGCCGACATGCAGCGTGACCGTGACCCGCTGCACGCCGCGCCGCTCCAGCGCGTCGAGCAGCGCCGGTGTGAAATGCAATCCCGCCGTCGGCGCCGCCACCGCACCGTCGTGCTGCGCGAAGATGGTCTGGTAGTCGTCGCTGTCCTCGGGCAGCGGTCCGGCTGGGCCGCGCGATGTAAGGCGGCAGGGCGAGAGCGCCGGCGTGCCGCAGCGCCGCGGCGAACGCCGCGTCGTGCTGGTTGAACGCCAGCACCACGCCGCCGTCCGCGTCGCGTTCCACCACCGTGGCGCGCAGCGCGGTCGCCGCCATCGAAGCGCAGCTCGTCGCCCACGTGCAGGCGTCGCGCATTGCGCGCCAGCGCGTGCCAGGTGCCGTTCGGCGCGCGGCTGGTCCAGCGTGATGCCGATGCGCGCATCGCCGCGCCGCGCGGTGAGTTGCGCCGGGATCACCCGCGTGTCGTTGGCCACCAGCACATCGCCGGGCCGCAGCAGCGTCGGCAGGTCGCGCACCATGCGATCCGCGAGGCCATCGCGCGCCACATGCAGCAGACGCGCGGCATCGCGCGGGCGGGCGGGATGCTGCGCGATCCGGTCAGGCGGCAGGTCGAAGTCGAAATCGGCAAGCCGCATCAGGCGGGCGTCGGCGCCACCCGGCGGAGCAGGCGCATCAGCGGGATGGCGATCAGCACGGCCCAGAGCTTCCCCACCACCTGGCCGGCGAGGAACTCCAGGCTGCCGAAGGCCAGCGTCAGGAACACCACCGAATCCACCACCAGCCCGACGATGGACGAAGCGACCACCGCCAAGGTGAGCTGTCGCCGCTGCAGCGGCGTATAGACGGCGAAGTCGGCCAACTCGCTCAGCGCGAACGCCGTGCCGGAGGCGATGACCAATGCCGCCGGCGCGACCAATGCCGACAGCACGGTGCCGGCGGCGATCGCCGCCAGACCCCAGGTCAGGCCCAGGCAGCGCTGCACCACATCGCGCAGCACCAGCGCCGCGCCGACGGTCAGCACGCCCGACGGCGCCAGCAGTCCGGGCGCGACCGGCACCAGGCACGGACCCTGCGGCACGCACACCGTGCCGACATGCAGGATCATCCAGTTGGCGAGCGGGATCGACGCCAGGAAACAAGCGAACGCGGCAAGCCCGATACGGCTTCTCAGGGCGCCATCCATCAGCTTGCCAGATAGGAGGAGATCTCGACCAGATTGCCGTCCGGATCGCGGCAATAAACCGAGCAGATCGGACCAAGCGCGCCGGCTCGCTCGACGGGCCCGGCATAGATCGCCACGCCGCAGTCGTGCAGATGGCCGACCACCTCGTCGGGCGGCGCGGCGGTGATGAAGCAGAGATCGCCGGAGCCGGGCGCGTCGTTCGGCCCGGTGACCCAGCTTCCCTGATCGGTGCCGCTCGGCCGAACGTTGATCTTCTGGCCGCCGAACTTCAGCGCGGTGCGGTTGTGCGGGCCGAACTCCTCCCGCTCCATGCCGAGCACGCGCTGATACCAGGCGGCGGTGATCTCCACGTCCTTCACGTTCAGCACGATGTGGTCGATGCGGTCGATGGTGAACTGCATCATTCGAGCCCGTCGTAGAAGTCGTTGCCCTTGTCGTCGATCACGATGAACGCCGGGAAGTTCTCCACCTCGATGCGCCACACCGCTTCCATGCCGAGTTCGGGATATTCCAGCACCTCGACCTTGCGGATGCAGTCCTGCGCCAGCCGCGCCGCCGGGCCGCCGACACTGCCGAGATAGAACCCGCCATTCGCCTTGCACGCATCGCGCACCGCCTTCGAGCGATTGCCCTTCGCCAGCATCACCAGCGAGCCGCCGGCGGCCTGGAACGCCGCGACATAGCTGTCCATCCGTCCGGCCGTCGTCGGGCCGAAGCTGCCGGTGGCATACCCGGTCGGGGTCTTGGCCGGGCCCGGCGTAATACACCGGGTGGTTCTTGATGTAGTCGGGCAGGCCCTCGCCGCGATCCAGCCGCTCCTGCAGCTTCGCGTGCGCGATGTCGCGCGCCACCACCATCGTGCCGGTCAGCATCAGCCGCGTCTTCACCGGATAAGCCGAGAGCTGCCGCCTGATCTCCGCCATCGGCCGGTTCAGGTCCACCGCGACCGCGTCGTCGCCCAGGTGTTCGTCGGTCGTCTCGGGCAGGTATTTCGCCGGATCGGTCTCCAACTGCTCGAGGAACACGCCCTCCGGCGTGATCTTCGCCAGGATCTGCCGGTCGGCGCTGCACGAAACGCCAATGCCCACCGGCAGCGACGCGCCATGCCGCGGCAGGCGGATCACCCGCACGTCGTGGCAGAAGTATTTGCCGCCGAACTGCGCGCCGATGCCGAGGGTGCGCGACAGCTCCAGCACCTGTCTGTTCCATCTCCAGATCGCGGATCGCGTGCCCCGCCTTGCTGCCGATCGTCGGCAGCGTGTCCAGCCAGCGGCATGACGCCAGCTTCACCGTCTTCAGCGTCATCTCCGCGCTGGTGCCGCCGATCACGATCGCCAGGTGATACGGCGGACATGCCGATGTCCCGAGCGACCGCATCTTGCCGTCGAGGAACTTCAGCAGCCGCTCCGGCGACAGGATCGCCCGCGTCTCCTGGAACAGGAACGACTTGTTCGCGCTGCCGCCGCCCTTGGCGACGAACATCAGATGGAACTCGTCGGCGTGTGCCTCGCCGGGCGCCGCCATGATGTCGAACTGCACCGGCAGGTTGTTGCCGGTGTTCACCTCCTCGAACATCGACAGCGGCGCCATCTGCGAATAGCGCAGATTGGTCTCGGTGTAGGTGCGATGCACGCCCCAGCTCAGCGCCTCCTCCTCGTCGCCATCCACCCAGACGCGCTGGCCCTTCTTGCCGAACACGATCGCGGTGCCGGTGTCCTGGCACATCGGCAGCACGCCGCCGGCGGCGATGTTGGCGTTCTTCAGCAGATCGAGCGCCACGAACCGGTCGTTCGCGCTCGCCTCCGGGTCGTCGAGGATCGCGCGCAACGACGCCAGGTGCCCCGGACGCAGCAGGTGCGACACGTCGCGGAATGCCTGGAACGCGAGCTCGCTCAGCGCGTCGGGCGCGACGCGCAGCACGGTCTGGCCGTCGCAGGTCGCGGTGCGCACGCCGCCGATCGGCAATTGCTTCCATGGCGTGCGGTCCGGGCCGAGCGGAAACATCGGCGAATAGAGGAAGCCGGACGGTCGAGGCATCGGTGCATTCATCTCAGGCTTCCTCCGGCTGTGCGACGCTGACATCTGCCGCGCGCCCGGTGCCACTATTCCTTGGGTGGGCGGCGGCGGAATGCATCGAGGCTCACCACCTGCGGCGTCTCGGCCGCCACCGCCGGTTTGGCTGGTTCGGGTTCTCGGTTCCGGTTCCGGGGCGACATCGGCCGCCGGGATCGGCCTGAACCGCAACGCATACCGCACGTAGCGGATCCGCGAAGCCGGTCACCGCACCGAGCGGAACGACAAGCGTCGCCGGCACGCCGCCGAACGACAGGCCGACGCTGATCAGCCCGGCCGCGTCGTCCATCTTCAGATCCCAGAACTGGTGCTGCAGGACGATCGTCATCTCCTGCGGGTATTGCGCGCGCAGCCGCTGCGGCATCACCACGCCGGGGTAGTCGGTGCGGAAGGTCACATAGAAATGGTGCTCACCCGGCAGGCCATTGGCGGCAACATGGGCCACCGCGCGCGCCACCACCTGGCGCATCGCGGCCTCCACCCAGTCATCGTACGGGAGCAGGCTCTCCGGTTGCTGCTCCTTGTCCTCTGCCATGCAATACCTCGCGCAGTGCGAGTTACAGATAGCGCGCGGCGGGCGAGGGGGCAAAGGGTCCGTGCTGCCCTTGTCTGGGCGGGATCGCATCCAACCTGGGCGCCATGCGCGCATTTGTAACCGGTGCCACGGGCGCCGTCGGCAGTCACCTGCTTCGATTGCTCGTCGCGGCGGATCCGCCGCATCAGCAGCAACGGACGCTGGAGGCCATCCGGCTGGTAACGCGCGGCGATCTCGAAGATGCGCAGCGCGGCGAGCGGGGGCAGGCGAGGGGTCATCCGATGTGAGCCAGATTCACCGATCATGTGAGAAATCGTCGTTACAGAGTGGGTGGCCAGCAACCTATGTGTCTGCCTGGTTCATAGCAAGGGACACTGCCGCATGACCCGCGCCTTCACGACGCTCGCCTTCAGCCCCTCGGTCCGCGCGACGCAGGACCGCTACGGCTCGCGCGCACGCATGGAGCAGCTTGCGGCACGCGAGCCGGAGCGTGCGGCGTTGTCGGACGAAATGCAGGATCGGCTGCGCCGCGCCAACAGCATCATCATCGGCACCGCCAGCCGCGAGGGCTGGCCGCATGTCCAGCATCGCGGAGGACCGCGCGGCTTCATCAAGGTGCTGGCGCCGGACGAACTGGCATTTGCCGATTACAGCGGCAACCGGCAGTACATCTCGGTGGGCAACCTCGCGGAGAACGACCGGATGTTCCTGCTGCTGCTCGACTACGCCGAACGAACGCGACTGAAGATCTGGGGCCGCGGCGAAGTGATCGACGACGACCCGGCGCTGCTCGAACGCGTGCGCGATCCGGACTATCCGGCGCGGGTCGAGCGCGTGATCCGCATGCGCGTCGAGGCATGGGACACCAACTGCAACAGCCACATTCCGAAGCTGGTGCCGGAGACCGGCCACGATGGCTGAACCCGCCGTCACCGCCGCGTTGCCGCAGGCACGAGGCGACGCATCTCGGCGTCGTTCTCGGCCTGGCGATGGGGCCGGCGGTCGGGCTCGGCCTCGGGCGGTTCGCCTATGCTTTGCTGCTGCCGGCGATGCGGCTCGATCTCGGCTGGAGCTATGCGGACGGCCGGCGCGATGAATACCGCCAATGCAGTCGGCTACCTGATCGGCGCGTTGGCGGCGGCGCCGGTCGCAGCGCGATTTCGGTGACAAGCGCGGCTTTGTGCTCGGGTTGCTGCTGACCACGGCGTCGCTGTTCGCGACCGGCTTCAGCAGCGACTACGCCGTGCTCGCGGTCTTGCGCGCGGTGGCAGGAGCGGCGGGCGCATTGTCGCTGATCACCGGCGGCGCGTTGGCCGCTGCCGCCGGCGGAGGTGGCGGCAAGGGTCGGCCCACGCTGGCGCTGGGCGTGTATTTCGGCGGCGCCGGTTTAGGCATGGTGGTCTCGGCATTCGCTGTGCCGGCTTTGGTAGCGGAGGCCGGCTGGCGCACCGGATGGTTCGTCCTCGGCGCGCTCGCCACGGCAGCGACGGTCGCGGCACTGCCCGCTCTGGCGCGCGCACCGGACGTGGCGGCACACGAGCTGCGTCGTCCCACCGGCATCTCACCCGGCACGCGACGCGCGGATTGCGCGCGGTGATGGCGAGCTATGTCCTGTTCGGCGCCGGCTACATCGCCTACACGACGTTCATCGTCGCCTATCTGCGGAACCGGCTGGGCTTCGGCGCAGGTGACGTGACGCTGTTCTGGTGCTGCGTCGGCATCGCGGCGACCGGCGCCGGACTGGCGTGGGGACCGTCTGTTGGCGCGGCTGACCGGCGGCCGCGGCGTGGCGCTGGCGAATGCCGTGGTGATGATCGGCGCCATCCTGCCGGTGCTGATCGCGACGCGCCCGGCGGTCTTCGCCTCTGCCGTGCTGTTCGGCGGGTCGTTCCTGATCGTTCCGACCTCGGTCACCGCGTTCGTGCGCAAGGCGGTGCCGCCGCGCGCATGGACCGCGGCGATCGCGGTGCTGACCGTGGGCTTCGCCATCGGCCAGTGCATCGGCCCGTGGCTGAGCGGCGTGGTGTCGGACGCGCGTTACGGTCTGGCCGGCGGATTGCTGCTGTCAGGCGGCATTCTGGCAGGTGCCGCGCTGATCGCGCTGCTGCAACGCGAGCCTACGCCCACGGGTCGACCATGACCTTCGCGTGCCGCTCCGGCTTCGCCAGTTCGGCAAACGCACCCTTCACGCCATCCAGCCCGACATGCCCGGTGATCAGCGGCGTCACGTCCACCCTGCCCTCGGCAATGTTGCGCAGGCTGGCGGCAAACTCCTCGCCGGTATAGGCGAGCACGAATTGCAGGTTGATCTGCTTGACGATGCCGAAGAACGGCTCGAACCGATCGGTATCCATGCACACGCCGACCACCACGATGCGCGCGCCGGCTGGAGCACCGTGCGATGATCTGCTGGATCACGCCTGGCACGCCGACACACTCAAAGAACACCGCCGGCCGCTGCTTCGGCCCGCTGCCGAACAACTGCGCGTAGCGGCTGCCGTCATAGCCGGGCGGTGTCGCGGCTTCCTGCCAGCTTTGATACGGCGAGGTTTCGCCCGGATCGACCACCACATCGGCGCCCATACGCAGCGCAAGCGCGCGCCGCGCCGGCGAAAAGTCCGCCGCGATGATCGGATGCACGTTGCGGATCGCAAGGCCGGCGATCACCGCCAGCCCGACCGGTCCGCAACCGATGACCAGCGGCACATCGTCCGCCGCAAGCCGCGCGTTCTGCACCGCGTGCCAGCCCACCGCGATCGGCTCGGTGAGCGCCGCCTTGTCGGCGGGAAGCCCGTTCGGCACCTCGATCAGCAATCGCTCGGCGAGCGGCATGTACTGCGCGAAGCCGCCGGCGACGTCGTTGGAATAGCCGATGCCCTGCACCGTCTTGTCAGTGATCGTCATCGGCATCGAGCAGACCAGCGTGCCGGGTTTCAGGCGCCCTTCCGTGCCAGGGCCATGTTCGACGATTTCGCAGCAGAACTCATGGCCGAACACCACGTCGCGCGTCGGATCCATCGACAGGCGTCCGCCGGAGCGGCGCGCACGCTCGACAAACTGCGCGGTATGCTTCGCTGCGTGCAGATCGGTGCCGCAGATGCCGCAGCACAGCGTCTTCACCAGCACCTGGCCTTCGGCACGGTCTGGGATCGGCGACGGTATCGACGACGATGTCGCCGTTGCGGAAGATCGCGGCACGCATGGCTTCCCCCGTTTGCTCTGTCACGCCGCCAGCATGGCACGGATGTCCGGCAAATGCTCGCGGCCCCAGAAGAGTTCGTCGTCGACGACGAAGCTGGGCACGCCGAACACGCCCTTCTCCTCCGCGGCACGGCTGATCGCCGCCACCTCGTCGCGACCTTCCTGCGCGTGCGCGGCGAATGCGGCGCCGTCGGCGCCGGACCTCCTCGAGGATGGCGGCGATGACCGCGACGTCCTCGATATCCAGCTCGCGCTTCCAGAAGCGTTCGAACACGGCGTCGTGGTAGCGGCGGAACACCGCATCGCCGGCGCGCTGGGCGTGCAGCATGCCGGCGGCGGCCAGCGAGGAATCCCAGATCTTCTGCGGCCCGCGAATCACCAGTCCGCGTTTGCGTGCCTGGCGGCGGCAATCCATGTAGCTGTAGCGCACGCGGCGCCATTGATGGGCGTTGCGATCCGCCTCCAGCACGCGCCCTTCCGCATCGAGGCGCGCCGAGCCGAGAAAGCTCGGAATGTCCAGTATGTAGGGGAGCCATTCCAGGCGAACCGGGAAGTCGCGCTCCAGTTCGTATTCAAGGTCCTTTGCCAGATAGGCATAGGGGCTCTTGTAATCGGTATAGACCGTGATGCGGCGCATGGCGTCCTCAGAGCGAGATGGTACGGCGCTTCATTGCCTCGTCCCACAGCTTGTCGCGATCGAAATCGAACACGAGCGTTGGGTCCTCCGGTATGGTGAACCAGCCGCCGAGTGCCAGTTCGCCTTCTAGCTGCCCGGGTCCCCAACCGGCGTAACCGAATGCGACGAGGCTCTGCCTGGGACCCTGCGTGGTGGCCGATGTCGCGCAGCACGTCCGGGTTGCTGGTCATCGCGACGCGGCCGTCGATATTGACGGTGCCGGTGCGGTGATAGTCGGCGCTGTGAACGATGAGGCCGATCTCGGGCTGCACGGGGCCGCCGGCGAACAGCCGAACGGTGCCCTCGGTGCCCTTGCTGTCGATGCCGAGGGCGTCCAGCAGCTGCGCGATCGGCAGTTCCTTGCCGGGCCGGTTGATCACGATGCCGAGCGCGCCATCCTTGTTGTGCTGCACCATCAGGATGACCGTGTGCTGAAATCGCGGGTCGCTCATCTCGGGCGTGGCGACCAGAAGCTGGCCGGCTAGCGATGCGCCCGGCTGAACGTCCTCGGGCTTCGCGAGCACGGCGGCGCTAGCATCGGCGACACGAGCAGGACGCCGAAGCACAGAATGCCACGCCTGGACCGCATGAGAGCCATCGGCCGATATCCTGCCGCGATGCACGCACGCGTGCAAACGGCATATGATGCTGCGGTCCGGAGAAGGAAACGCCAGTATGCCAGATACCCCGACGTTCGGCCGTTACGCCGAGATCCCGTTCAATCGCATGACGCCGGAACAGCAGGAAGGCTACCGCTTTCTGGTCGACGGCCCGCGCGGGCGCTTGCCTGGGCCGTACAAGGTCTGGGTGCACAATCCGAAGCTGGTGCATGCGGCCGAACCACTCGGACAGCATTTCACGCCGGGGGCATCGTCGCTGACCGAGCGCGAGCGCGAGATCGCTGTCGTGGTCATCACCAGCAAGTGGCACTCGGCCTATCCCAACAATGCGCATGAGAAACGCGGCAAGGAGGTAGGACTGCCGGCGGCAGCGGTGGAGGCGATCATCGCCGGATTGCCGACCGCGTTCGAGGACGCGCGCGAGCAGGTGGTGTACGAGGTGGCGATGGCGCTGGCCGACGTGCGGATCGTGCCGCAGGGGCTGGTACGATCGCGCGGTGCAGGCGCTCGGCCACGAGAGCATCACCGACATGATCGTCCTGATGGGCTACTATACGTGCGTGTCGCTGACGATGAATTTCTACGCGGTGCCGGCGGGCAGTCCCGGTCTGGCGCGCTGACCTGTCATTGCGATGTGCAACAGCGACGAGGCAATCTCCAGTGTGGTTGCGCACTCATGATGGGGATTGCTTCGTCGCTGCGCTTCTCGCAATGACAATGGGACCGCATGCCTCACTTGGCGTCGAGGCGGGGTACCACCTGGCGATACAGGTGCCATGTCGCGTGGCCGAGCACCGGCAGGATCACCACGAGGCCGACGAACAGCGGCAGCGACCCAAGCACAAGGCCGCAGGCGACGATCAGCCCCCATAGCGCCATGACGCCAGGATTGGCCGACACAGCACGAACCGATGTCGATATCGCCGTGCCGATGCCGGCGTTGCGATCGAGCAGCAGCGGAAACGACACGACGCTGACCACGAGCACCAGCAGCGCGAACAGGAAGCCGACGCCGATGCCCAGGACGATCATCGTCCAGCCTGCGTTGGTGGTGAACACTTCGCTGGCGAAGCTTGCGACGGACGCGGGCGGCTGCGGGCCGAGCGTGACGACGTAGATGATCTGCGCCACGACCAGCCAGAGCAGGAACAGCGCGATCAGCATCAGGCCAAGCAACAGGATCGCACCGATCGAGGGCGAGCGAAGCACGCCGAACGCATCCACCCAGCGCACGTCGCTGCCTTGCTCGCGTCGCCGGCTTATTTCATTCAGCCCGACTGCGGCGAACGGACCCACCAGCGCGAAGCCGGACGCCAGCGGGAACAGCAGTGGCAGCAATCCATAGCCCTGAGGCGAGCCGGCCAAGGACCAGGCCGATAACCGGATAGATGACGCACAGGAAGATGACGTCGGTGCGGTTTGCCTCGAAGTCGGCAAGACCTCGCGCGAGCGCGTCCCACAGGTCGGCGACGCCAATGCGACGAACAGCGAGGGGCGCGTCTTCCGCGGCGCCCTTGTGCCAGGTACTCTTCAGGCCCGGCGGCACCGATTTCGTGCACCGCGAGCCGAAGTTGATCCCAACCCCAACCGGGGGGACTTTGGATGACCATGCTCGTTCCTCCCGAACCAGTGGTCAGGGAGCGGCAGCGGTCAGAGAGCCACCGCTCCCCGTGACGGAAAGCATACGTCGCGGGATACCCGAGTGGCCATCACAAAATTCCCGCGGGCGCGCGGCGTCATGATCCTCCCGCAGTCGCAGCCACGCGTGGATCGGCGGCCGGAACGGAGATGGCGCCACCGCGGTCGGAGGCGAAGTTGATCGTTCCTGGCGCATCGGGACCGCCACCTCGCCGGCCGAATGACTCGACGACGGGAACGTCCGCCGGATCGATCGCCTTCATGCGTGGCTTGCGCGCGAGTGCCTGCTCGATGAATGGCGCCAGCTCCGCCTGCTTCTGCTTCTGGCGGACGGCGTCGCGCGCCTTGAACTCCGGCAGCAGTGTAGCTGCGAACAGTTCCAGCGAATCGCAGATGTGTTCGTGCTTGTTGGTGCCGGACTGCTGCACGAAGATGACCTGGTCGACGCCGGCGTCCTCGTAGCCCTTCAGGTGAGCGCGCAACTGATCGGGCGTGCCGATGCCGCCACGGCCGGCATTGTCCGGCAGCTTGTCCTTCACCTCCAGGAACTGCTCCCACATGTTGGTGACGCCGGGGCGATGTTGGCCGAAGATGGCGATGTAGCCGAGCGAGTAACCGAAGAAGCGGAAGCCATCGAGGCCGCGGCGGATCGCCTCCTGCTCATCGGTGTGACACGACATGCCGGTGACCAGCGCGATGTTCGGATTGACGCTGTGGCCGAGCGGCACGCAGTCGGGCGATTTGATGATGTCGTAGTATTCCTGCACCCATTTCGCGGCGAGTTCGGGTTCCAGAAAGGCGAAGGTCAGTGCGCCCAATCCGGCACGCGCGGCACGATGGATGGTCTCGCGCTTGGAGCACGCGACCCACATCGGCGGATGGGGCTTCTGCACGGACTTCGGGACAAGATTGCGACAGGGCATGTCGAAATATGTGCCGCGGAAGCCGGGATAGGGGCGCATCGCCAGCATGTTGGCGGCCTGTTCGGCGGCCTCGCGCCACATCGCGCTCTTTTCCTCGGGCGGGATGTTGAAGCCTTCCATCTCCAGCGCGGTCGCCGATTCACCGGTGCCCCAGTCGGCGCGGCCGTTCGACACCAGATCGAGCGTGGCGATGCGTTCCGCCACGCGCGCGGGATGATTGTACTTTGGCGGCATCAGCACGATGCCATGGCCGAGACGGATGCGCTGCGTGCGCTGCGAACAGGCGGCGAGGAAGATCTCAGGCGCGGATGAGTGGGAGTATTCTTCGAGGAAGTGGTGCTCGACCTCCCATACGTAGTCGATGCCGAGTTTGTCGCCGAGTTCGACCTGGGCGAGTGCCTCCTGGTACAGGCGGCGTTCGGAATCCTCGCCCCAGGGCTGTGGCAGCTGGTGTTCGTAGAACATGCCGAATTTCATCGTGCTTCCTCCTGAGCGCCGTGGCGGGGTTTGGTCCCATTGGCGCCAGCATAATGTTATCGCGGCGCGCTCTTGTCGTCATGGCCGGGGCAGGCTGCGACACGCAACCGCGGCCGGTTCAACGTGGGCCAGGCCGTGTCCGCAGGCGACAAGAAGAATGGAACCGCAAAGCACGCAAAACACGCAAATGGCGCCAGTTCGCAAATCGGTTGGTGCCGGACTGACGCCTGCGTCGGCTGACAAGCGTGACTGCTGATGGGCGCTTACGCGCCTACATGAGCACGGACCCATTGGCGTTCATTTGCGGCCCTTTGCGTTTTTTGCGTTGCTGCTTGCTTCGGGCCGCAGCGGCGATCCGGGGAGCCGGTTGCCAGGCGTCGCAGCGGGTGATTGTTCGGCGTTCAGGGCGGACCGGTGGCGGGCGACGGCAATCGTGGCGGTGGGGCGGGCCAGATTGGGTCCGGACGATTGGCGTGGTCGCCGGAGCCGAAGGCGATGAGCCGCGTATGCAGGTTGCCGAGGAAGCCTGCGAGACTTCCGCCGTAGGCGATGATGGCGTGGCTGATTTCGTCCCAGAATGCCCGGTCGAGGTGGCCGGGCGCGATGCCGAGGTCGCGGCAGATGTCGACGATGACGGCGCCGACCGGGCGGCGGCGTACCGCGGCGGCGATTTCGTCTTCCGTGGGGAGGCCGGCGAGGCGCGGGTCCTCGGTGTGGGCGGCGGGTTGGGGATCGGGCTCCGCGACCTGTCGAGCGGTGCCCAGCCCGGGGGCGGCGGGTGCGCGGATGGGCGCTGGCGTGAGGTCCTGGCCGCGGGCGGCGCGACGGCACAGCGTGGCCTCGAGGGCCGCGGCGCGGCGTAGGCCGCTGGTGATGCGGGCGAGGATGGCGGCGAGATCGGCGGTGCCGAAGGGTCTGGCGAAGAAGGCGAAGCCCGGGGTGGTGGCGCGCTGCTGGACCGTGGCGGCGAGCTGCTTGCCGTAGTCGATCAGCTTGCGGACGAGGCTGAGGACGCGGCCGAGGGCGGCGGGGATGGCCGTGTTGGCCGGAGGTGGACCGGGGTCCGTGGTTCGGGCGGAGGCTTGGGGGTGGCCGACATGAACAAAACAAGAACACAAAGCAAGAGGATTGTCAAGAAATAGTTCTCCGCACGACGGCATTACGGTGCGGCCGGAAACGGCAATGAGCTATCCGTTTGTGCTATACAGCTTGAACGATGCCACACATGGAAACCAAGATGCTTCCCGAACCCCAAAGTCTGGTTGGCACATGGCGGCGGTTTGGCTCGGTCGGGCCGGTGTATGAAATCATCGGCCTCGGGAAGGAGCTGCCCGATCATGACCGCTGGATGCGCATCCGCGTGATCGAAACCGGCGAGGAAGTGGATTATCGCTTCACAGACATCCTGGACGATCCTCGGGAGCGCTGATGTTCGCGATCGCCTTTGATCTCGTGGTGGCTGACACCGCGCAGCACCACCCCAAAGGCGTATCGCAAGCTTATGCCGACATCGGCAGCACGCTTGCCAACTATGGCTTCAACTGGGTGCAGGGCAGCCTCTACACGAACGCCTCAGAGGACCTGGCCAACCTGTTCGCCGCTATCATGGCCTCGAGGCATTGCCGTGGCTGCCTGCATTGGTGCGCGACATCCGCGCTTTCCGCGTCGAGCAATGGTCGGATTTCACGAAGTTGGTGAAGGGCGCGTGACGGCCGTCACCATTGCCCTGCCGGATTCACTCAAGGCATTCATCGACAGCCAGGTCGCCAGCAAAGGCTATGGCAACGTGAGCGAGTATGTACGCAGCCTGCTACGCGAAGCGCAGGCCAAGGAGGAAGACGTCCGCCTGGAAGCGCTGCTGCTGGAGGAGCTGGCTTCCGACCGCATCCCGCTCGATGGCGAATTCCGCAAGCGGCTGGAGGCGAAGGTCGAACAGGTGCTGGATAAATACAAGGACCGCGCCCGAGCGTGAACCTGTTCGTTCAGGAAGCGGCAGAGCAGGACCTGCTGCGGCAGGTCGAATGATATGCGGAGCAGGGATTGCCGGACATTGCCCGCCGTTTCCACGCCGCCGTACTCGATGCAATTGACGCACTCGTGGCGATGCCGGAAGCAGGCCCACCCAAGCATACCAGCAACCCTTCGCGACCTCTGCCAGGTTCACGAGTTTTGGATAGCAAGTCGACCGGTCCTAATCCGCACCACAGCGGGGTCTTGCGTATCAGGCAGAGCTGTCATTCGGCCGGGACGTGGGTTTCAATGGCCACTCCGCCATTGCGCTCCTTGCTGCTTGCTCGGTCTCGAATAGTGCTGGATTACAGAAGTATATACTTTGCTGGGTGATTTCGTTCCTGCCAAAATTCTTCTCGCAAACAAAGCCGACGACGTGCAGCCGTTGCTGTGCAACCCGCGCGGCTGGGAGTGGACATGCTGGCTGAAATAGGCCTTGGATCGCTGCTCGCTCGCCTGTCTTTGGATTCGTCCAATACTTGATTAGGTGTGGGTCAAGTCCGGCTGGTCCGTATATCACTTGATGCCAGTCAGCCGCGTCTCCGTGGCCATCGCCTAAGAAGCCGCGTCCGTCCACCAGCAGCATGTGAACGCATCCGCTCGGCACAGGGAATTTTATGGCTCCCTGTTTCCGGTCAAACACCTTCGCGCCAATTTTTTCCTGTGCCTTCAGGGTTTCACCTTCTTCGCTCTGTCTTGGATCGTTGGCATCTGTTCGCAGCAGGTATCCATGGAAAGTTCCGTCAGTCCAGGTTGCTGCCTTGAATGCTTCCGATTCACGCAGACTGACCAACTCCACCAGCCATGGAACATCAAGCTCGATGCGGAAATCCACGGCCGAATTGCCCACTCCGGCCGTATACTCGTAAGTGGCTGTCAACCCGACGTCGGCGACCGCGCGCGCAAAACGTATTTCGAACAGGAAGGACATTTCGGTGGAGGTTATGGGGTTCGCTCGATAGGCGTCCTTGTCAGTCAGCCTGACCCGCAGCCTCTCCACTATCGAGGCTGTTCGGGTTAGAAGAGGCGCCGCCCAAGCGACATTGCCAAGCGTCGTCACCGCATCCAATGTGGCTGAGACCTCCTCCGTTTTCAGGCTATCGGCCCACATGGCTCGCCAACCTCGCTCCCTGCCTTGGCGCGACGGCTCAAGCTGCCGTCACGCGTGACCACTGACATGTGCATGTCGTCTGAACGGTCTTGTATACCGGCACGTCGGGTGTCGGGAACAACCCAAAATTTCCCGCTTCGGCCTTGCACAAGCCGCATCCGACTGCCGCACTTTGCGCATGTAGGCGCCGCATCCGGTGTAACACCAAGAATCTGGCTCAAGGCTCAATGCCGGCGAAACAAATGTCCATTCGGACATGTGACCTCCCGAGGCGCCCGCAATAGATGCCGCACCCTTGCGCCGCATTGAAGGCAGATGGATTCATAGCTGTCGTCGGAGACGGTTGAGAGTGTGCTTTCCGCGAACATTTTCACGAGGCGATACCCATCGACCAGCTCGACGCTTGCACTTGGTGCAAAAATCCAAAGCTGCCTTGCTGAATGATCCGCTCGTGACGAAAAGCCCGCCCTTGGCACGATCGCTTATAATCGCTGAGTGGAATCTTTTGGATATCCGGCCGGCCCGAGGAGTTGGCTTCGCCGTATCGCTTGCATTCAAGCAGATACTTGTCACCACCTTTCATCATGACGGCATCTCTACCCTGGTCGTTTGAATAGGGCGTCTGCTTCACGTCATACCCAAGCCGTCTAAACAAGTTGGCAATCTCGTTTTCAAACTGCTGTGGTGTAAGCTGACGCAGCTCTTCCAAGCTAGGCACTATGATGCGGCCAAGCCTTTCGATCTCCAGCTGGCGTAGCGCAAGGGCGCTAGACTTTATCCGCTCCCGCCTAAATCGTTCGTCTTCTGCTGCTCTGCGTGCTGCTTCGGCTGCTTTCTCTTCCGCCAAACACAATTGGCAACGTCCGAGTGCCTTACCGCCGGAAACCCCATGGGCGCAGGGTTGCCATTTCTTTCTCCGCTGATGCAGCTGCGCCAACCCCCATATGATCCCAACGAATGCCGACAAATACCGCTACCGATGCGCCGAGAATGACAAAGCCAGTTGGATGATCTATCCCAAAAATCTGTCGCAACACCCATCCGGCGATAAACATGCATATTGAGCCATAGATGACGATGCCGACTAAGGCACTCCCAATATCGCTGCCACGTCGGTAACTCACGCGAGCCTCGAAATCGTACTGTGGTGGACGTTGTAGCTGCGTGCGATCTCGCGCACCAGCACGCGGCGTCGAGCCGGTCGAGCGCGCGCCGGAGCTGCGAGCGGTCTCCCCTTGCCCCGCTCGCAACCTCCCGGAACACCTTCTTGCAGCCCGCGGCCTTGGTCAGTTCGCGCACCTGTCCGCCAACGCTCTGGGCGACGGTCGAGACGCGGGCATAGCCATCGATCACAGGCCAAGCTCACTGTGTGAGCCAAGACGGACAAGCTCAAGGCTGGTGTCGTCCGGCTTGCGGTAGATAAGCACGAGGTCCGGCCGAACGTGACAATCGCGATGATCGTTCCATTCGCCGGTCAGCGGATGATCGAAGTTGCGTCGGGGCAGCGGCTTATCCGCGGCCAGCATGTCCACGACTTCCAGCAAAAGCCTGTCCAGCGTTCTGCCGTGCTGTGCTGATTTCTCGCGCCGATAATCCCGTTTGAAGCGGTTGGTGTATTTAACAGTCCGCATTCAGGCTCGCGAGAAGGTTGGACGGCTTGCCGGCGGTGACAACATCACCGCGACGCGCGGCCTTCATCGCTTGCACGGTTTCAGCATTCGGCACCAGCGGCTCGAAGGGTAGCGCCTTCTCGGCGGCAACCCGCTTCAACAGCATCCGGAAGGCGTCGGACAGGGACAGGCCCATCGAGGCCAGCACAGCGGCGGCCTCGTTCTTGGTTGCCGCATCGATCCGGGCGCGGACGACGGAGTTCTCGGTCATGGCTCAAATTCCTTCTGGGCTACAATGTGGCCCAATGGGGCGCGCATGTCCAGAGGATCAGACGCGATGGCGGATCTCCGATATTGGGGCATGGCGGCCAGCTCGGTGGCGATGTCCCCGGTTGAGGCTGATACTGGCGCGCGCGTGGCGGTCGCTCGAGCGGCCTCGGCCAGGCGAAGCGGCAATGGGTGGCCGGCCGTGGCGATGGTGCCGTTACCCTCGCCCTGGCGCGATGAACTCCCACGGCGCGTATTCCTGGGTGATGTCGGTCATCACCTCGATCAACGCCGGCGCATTCGCGGCCAGCGCCTCGCGCAGTGCGCCGCGCAGCCCCTCCGCGTCCTGAACACGCCAGGACGGCACGCCAAAGCTCTTGGCGTAGATCTGGAAGTCCGGATTGCGCAGCTTCGAGCCGGAATCGCGGCCCTCGAACAGCCGGCGCTGGTCGCGCAGGACGTTGCCGTAGGATGAGTTGTTGAACAGCACCGTCACCAGGTTGATGCCGAACTGCATCGCGGTCGCGAGTTCCGCGCCGCCGAACAGGAAGCCGCCGTCGCCGGTCAGCGCCACCACCGGGCCGGTCCGGCATCGCCACCTTCACGCCGAGCGCGGTGGGAAAGCCGGCGCCGAGAGTGCCGGAGAAGCCCGAGGTGATCAGCGTGCGCGGCGCGTGGATCGGGAAGCCGAACCACGAGACATAGCCCGCCTGCGTCATCTCGTCGCACAGAATGCCGTTCTCGGGCAGCACGTCGCGGATCGCTTCGAGGAACGACATCTGCGGCTGCACCTTCTGGATCGTCTGCGCGGTCTCCGCCTTGGTGCGCGCGATCAGCTCGGCGCGCGCCGTGTCGCTGCGCGGCGCGACCACGGCGGCGAGCGCACGCGCGGCATCGGCGCTGTCGGCGACGATCGGCACGTCGGCGCGCAGTCGGCGCATCTCGGCCGGATCGATGTCGATGCGGGCGACCTTCAGGCCGGCGGGTGCCGCACCCCAGCGCGACATCGGCACTTCCAGCCGCGTGCCGAACGCGACCAGCAGATCGGTCTGCGGCCAAAGCCTGTATGCCGATGCGATGGTGAGGCCGAGCGGATGCCGGTCATCGACAATGCCGCGTCCGCTGCGGAACGATACCACAGGTGCGTTGATGCGTTCGGCCAGCGCGCGGATCTCGGTCGCGGCATGCAGCGCACCGCCACCGACCCACAGCATCGGCGCCTTCGCCTCGTTCAGCAGCTTCGCCAGTGCGGCGATGCGCTCGGGATCGGGCAGCGGCTTCGGATGTCGCGGCAGCGGATCCTGCGGCGTGATTTCGGCCGATGCGCCGAACTGGTCCCACGGCATTTCCAGCGCGACCGGGCCTTGGCGTCCCGACAGCATTTCCTGGAACGCACGCGCGGTGAGATACGACGCCTGGCTCGGATGCTCGATGCGCTCGGCCCATTTCAGCAGGCTGCGCAGCGTGGCGAGCTGATCGGGCAGTTCGTGCAACTGGCCGCGGCCGCGGCCGATCATCATGCTGGGCACCTGGCCGGTCAGACACAGCACCGGCGCATTGACGCCCCAGGCGGTGGCGAGTGCCGCGGTGGTGTTGAGCACGCCAGGACCAGGCACCACGGCGTAGGCGGCGGGGCGCCCGGTCGCGCAGGCATAGCCGAGAGCCATGTAGGCCGTGGTCTGTTCGTGACGCGCGTTGATCAGGCGCAGGCTGTTGGAGGCGCGCGCGAAGGCGTCGAACAGACCATAGGTCTGCACACCCGGCAGGCCGAACACGGTGTCGATGCCGTGACGAACCAGGCTGTCAACGATGGCTTCACCGCCGGTCATGCGTGGCATGGGCTTGTCCTTGCGCTGGAGGGCGGGGCACGTTGGCATGACGGGACCGGTGGGAAAAGCCGGCCCGCGATGCACCGATGGCTGCGTTGCCAAGATTGCGGGGAGACATTACTGGTCGGGACGATAGGCTACTTCCCGGTAATCAAGGAACTGAAATGCCACCGACGACCGCCGCTCTCGACCTCGAAGCCACCACCATGCGCCGGGTATCCTGGCGTCTGATGCCGTTCCTGCTGCTCGCCTACCTGATCTGCTACATCGACCGGGTCAACGTGGGCTTCGCCGCGCTCCAGATGAACAAGGCGGTCGGCATCGATCCGAAGACCTACGGTCTTGGCGCCGGCATTTTCTTCGTCGGATATTTCATTCTGGAAGTGCCAAGCAACCTGGCATTGGAACGGTTCGGCGCGCGCACCTGGATCGCGCGTATCATGCTTACCTGGGGTCTTGTTTCAGCGGCCTTCGCGCTGATCGGCGGCCCGATCTCGTTTCTGGTGCTGCGGTTCCTGCTTGGCGCGGCTGAAGCCGGGTTCTTTCCTGGCGTGATCCTCTACATCACCTACTGGTACCCGGCGCACTATCGAGCGATCATCGTCGGCATCTTCATGGTGGCGATTCCCGTTGCCGGCCTGATCGGCTCACCGATCTCCGGCGGGATCCTCTACATGGATGGCCTGCTCGGGCTCGGCGGCTGGCAGTGGATCTTTCTGCTCGAGGCCGCGCCGGCCGTGCTGCTGGGCATCGCCACATTCGTCTGGCTCACCGACCGGCCGGAGCATGCCGATTGGCTGACGAGCGAACAGCAGCGATGGCTGATCTCCAAGCTCGACGCTGAACGCCGCCGCGTTCCACGCATCTCGCACGAGTCGGTGTGGCGCGTGATGACCAACAAATACGTGCTGATCATGGCGCTGGTGTATTCCGGTGCCGCCGGCGCCTCGACCTCACTGGCGTTGTGGATGCCGCAATTGGTGAAGTCGTTCGGCCTGACCAACTGGCAGACCGGCCTGCTGAACGCCGTGCCCTTCGGCATCGCCGCGGTATGGATGATCCTGTGGGGACGCAGTTCCGATCGCAGCGGCGAGCGCGTGTGGCACAATGCTCTGCCGCTGGCCTGGATGGTGCTTGCGATGATCGCGACATTCTTCGCGATCCACAGTCTGTGGGCGATGATCCCGCTGCTGACGCTGATCGCGGCCGGCACCTACGCCAGCAAGGGGCCGTTCTGGGCGCTTTCCTCCGAGTGGCTTGGTGCGGCGTCGGCGGCAGCGGGTCTGGCGCAGATCAACGCGCTCGGCAACCTGTCCGGTTTCGTCTTCAACTACCTGATCGGCTGGATTTAAGAAGAGACGCACAGCTTCCCGCTGGCCCTGATGCCGATCGCCGCGGTCGCGACAATCGGCACCATCGCCGTTCTGGTGATCGGTCGCCGCCAGCCGCGGACCGTGGCGGCGACAACCTGAGGTCAGGCTTCGGCCAGGCGATAGACCCGCGCCGCGGTGCCGCTGTAGAGCGCTGTCTTGTCAGCCGTCGATGCGCCGGCGGTGATCCGCTTGAAGGCGTTCCACAGCTCTGTATAGCCGCAGGATTGCTTGTCCGGCGGGAAGTTGCTCTCGAACATGCAGCGGCTGGGGCCGAAGGCTTCGATGCACGGCTCGACGTACTGGCGCCACGCCGCGGCAAGTTCTTCGGACGCTGGCGGGACGTCGCGCTCGTGAAAGTCGAAGCCGAACGAGGTCATGCCGATGCCGCCGAGCTTGACGTTGACATTGGGGCATTTCGCCAGTTCGCCGATGTCCTTCCTCCAGGCGGCGCGGATCTCTTCGCGGCGACCGGCATAAGGCCCGACGCCGAGTACGCCGCCGACATGGTTGAGGATGATCGTCGTGTCCGGGAAGGCGCGTGCGAGATCGATCGCATCGGATAGTTGCGGATGATACTGCCAGGATTCGAAGCTGAGGCCGAGCCTGGCGAGCTGGGCGAAGCCTTCGCGGAATTTCGTGTCGCGCACCAGCTGCGGCGGCACGACGCGGGAGATGTATTTGCTGATCGCTTCGCTCGCGTCCCAGGACACGCCGTAGCGGATGCCGCGAAAACGCCCGCCCGCGACGGCAATCTGCGTCTCAAGCACGTCGCGGACGCGCGCGCCGAGGGTGAGATCGGCGTGGCCGATGATCGCCTCGGCGACGCGGCACGGGCCGTAATTGCCCGACGCACTCATGGCGGCGATGCCGTTGACGAACTCGACCTCGCCGACGGGGGCCAGCTCCGCCGGGCCATGCCTGCGGTACATCGCCTGGCACTCGAGGAAGACCGTGGCCACGATGTTGTGTCCGCCGCCGATATCGGCCAGGAGATCGGGCAGGAAGTAGCGGCCGCGATGCGGAGCGTCCCAGAAGTGATGATGCGGATCGATGATCGGGAGGTCGGGTTCCAGGGCCGGCTCGGGCGGGCGTTTCGCCAGCCATGCCTTCAGGCCGGCGTCGTTGCGATAGGTCAGACCTGGGTACTCGCCCTTGGCGTCGCCTGGCTGGGCCATGCCACTCCCCCTCTGGTTGGATCGCCGGCGGGCACGCTAGGCGTGCGGGACGTCTCGCGGCAAGATCGCGAATGTCGTTGACGGCGGGCGAAAAAGCATGGATTCCAGGGGCTTCGGCAGAGCGAGGATCACTATTCCATGAGCCGGATGTTTCGACGCGTCAACCGCTGGCATAGCGACCTGGCAACGAACGGCACCCTTGCGGCAGCAGGTGAAGCGATGGCGAGATCAGCTCGGGCGGCGCGGCTGTGGGGCCGGCTACCGAGCGCGGTCGCATTCGGTCTTCTGATCGGGCCGCCTGCCGCGCTGGCTGCGCCGTTCTGCCTGGCCAACCTGGCGGTGCCGCCGCAATGCATCTACTACGACGCCAACCTGTGCCGCAACGATGCCGTGAAGCAGGGCGGTTGGTGTGCACCGAACGCTGAGCAGACGTACGCCGGAACCGGCAGTGGCAAGTACTGTGTCGTCACGTCGCAAGGTGCGGCGATTTGCGCCTACCTGGACCGGGACACCTGCGAGCTTCAGGCGACCCAGCAGCATGGCGTGTGTTATCACGATGAGGCCAAGGCGACGGGTACACCTGATCCTTATGCGTTCTCGGGCGGCGCTGGCCAGGCGCCCTGAACGGTAGTGCGGGGCTCCGCCTCAGGGTGAGCGGGCGCCGAGCAGCAAGCCAGGCGCCGAGTCTCTCATGACGTAGCGCGCAAGGCGCTGCATCAACGCGACAGATGCCCTTGCGTCCCTGTGAGCGAGGTACTTTGCTGGTCCGCAGCCGGCGGGCTTGCTTCCATGATGCTGCTGCATATGCTTTCCGCCAGCGGTTGTGCGGTTCGCCGTGGGGCTGATCGCCATAACCGATCCGGATGCCGTGGCAATTCCCGATCGAATGACTCCGGATCTTGCAACACCAATGTCTCGGAGGGCCGCATGTGGCGCTTCCTGCCGCCAGCCTGCTTCCCGATGATGGTCGCATCGGCCCTGCTGTTCTGGGGAGTGACCGGTGACGCGCAGCCGGCGTCCGATCATGGGCTGCCGTCGCCGGCAGCGTCACCCGATCCGGCGCCAGGCGCGCCGGCGTCGGCCGTCACGGAGCAGCGAGGAGCGCCGGCTGGACGCGACCAACGGGCGGTCGATCTACAGCGACAGGTCAGCGACCTTCAGGATCTGGTCGCACAGGTTGGCCAGCAGCTCGCCCAACGCAAGGAGAAGAGGCAGGGCGCGGACGTTGCCGGGCAGCAGTTGGCGCGGGACGTGCCCGACCCGGAGGCCGCAGATCTACGGCGGCAGGACGCCGAACTGCACAACGAACTGCAAGGCCTGATCACGCAACTCGAGCAGGAGTTGCAACTTGAGGAGCAGGGTCAACCCGCCGCAGATGCGTCTGAACAGCAGCAGCGGCAGGCGGCGCGTGACGCGCTCAAGCACGAGATTGCCGATCTGCGACAACAGGACAACGAGTTGCAGGGCATGACGACCGGGGACAAGGGGGATCTTGCTCGAGGCGAGGCGCCGAAGCCGCCGGCTCCAGACACCGGCCAGAAGCCGGCCGTTGATGACACGCCGGGGCGTCAGGCTGCGGATCTGCGGGGCCAGATTGCGGAACTACAGCGGCAGGATGACGCTCTTCAAGGCCAGCTCGCCCAACATAAGCGGGAGCTGGCGCAACGCACCCAGGAACTGGCCGAGCGTACGCAGGAGCTTGATGCGGCGCGAGCCGAAGCGGACAGGCTGCACCAAGGTATCGACGCACTGCGGCGGCAGCGCCAGGCGGAGGAGGCGTCTTTGGAGCTGGAGAGGGTGCGCCAGGGCATTGATGCGTTCCGGCTGCAGCACCCGGCGAAGGAAGAGGCGGGGTCGCGACCGAAGACGCAGGAGCCCCAATCGGCGACAGCCGCGGTGGCGCGGCCTGCCGCTTCCAAGCCAGCGCCTCAGCCGGCGCACGTCCAGCCGTCCCCCCGCCCATGCCCACATCGTCCGCCTTGCAGCAATTACAGACAGCACAGCACTGGCTGTCCGCGGGACGACCGGATGAGGCACGGCGCGTGCTGGCGATGGTGCAGACCCAGGTTGTCTTCCAGCCGGGGACACAGGATGGACACGACGCCCCGGGCTCCAATCCGACGGCGACCGATGTCAGCGATGCGATCCGTTTGCTCGACATGGGTGCGGGCGGTCAGGCGATGCAGTCGATCACGCGCGCAATCGACGACGCGAATCCGCAAGGCGGTGCGGTTCCTGCCAGGTCGGCGGCGCCGGCGCCGGGCGCGTCAAGCCAGCCGCTCGACGATGCCAGGCTCGGCGCGGCAGGGAATGGTCCGGTTGACAGGAAATGATGGGCCAGTGCGGCTGCTCCGCAGCCCGCCACAAGACTGCCTTTCGCGCGGCACGTTCGCTTGAATTCACGTTCGCTGGAAACACCGCGATGTGAGCCAGCAACTTCCCGCGGCGGCGCAAGACTTTGCCGTCTTCGTCGGGGGATAGCGCCATGCGACAGGACGTTTTTCAGACTGCGGCCGCACGGGCTGAAGCGGCCTGGCCGCCGGAAACCTGGTGGTCCATGTCCGCGACGGCTCGGGCCGCGGCGATCTATCGTGAGCTGCGGGCGCTTGACGAGCGCGCGGCCAATATGGACACGCTGAAGCGGTCTGGGGCCAAGCTTGAGCAGGTCGCGCCATAGGACGCCGATTGTGGCGGCGAGGCTGCTCTCGATGACTATCACCGTCTCGTGGGCGCCGCCGGAATGATGATGATGTAACAGGCGGCATCAGGCTGTCACACGGCCTCATTAACTGCGGTTGCCGCACGATAGCAATGCCCGGTCCCTTTCCCCGGGCAGCCGTGCCTGGTGAACCGCCCCTCCCCGACCGCCGATCCTGGGGGCGGTTCACTGCCGGCCGCGTCGGGTCACGGGGCTTGCCAGCTTGTGGCTCCGTCGTGCCATCTTCTGAAGGATGATCCGGCGGCGCGAGCTTTTCATGGGTGGCGGGGCCATGGCGGTCAGTCCGGGCGCCCGGAACACCGCGGCGAACCCGCGTCCGGCGGCCGCAATATCGACTACCGGGCTCTTCACCGCGTCGGGCAACCAGATCCTCGATCCGAACGGCGAGCCGTGGCGTGCTTTCGGTGTCAACCTTTACGACAAGGACGCGATCCAAGGTGGTGCCATCACCGCGAGCGTCTGCTGGCCGACGCGGCTATTCCCGAAAGTGAATTTCATCCGCCTCGGTTGCTTCGATCTCGGTGCCGACACGGTTGGGGTGCTCACTCCCATCGTCAACGGCGTCACGAACAACGGCCAGGGCCCATGCGTTATCGAGCTCGAGCATCACGTCGTCGACGGGGCGACGAGTACGGGGCATGCCTTGTCAGCCGTGTGCGCCTGGTACGGGATGATGGCTGCGGCATTCAAGGACAACCGCTTCGTCATCTTCGGCACCGAGAATGAGCCGGCCTGCCCGAATGGCGTCTCCGATCCGAACAATGCGCCGATGATCGCCGCGATCTGCACGGCGATCCGCTCCGCGGGTAACGGCAACCTGATCCTGATCTGCGCACCGGGCGGATACTCGGTCAGAGCGCTGGATGAATCAGCCTTCGCCAGCATAACGAACGTCGCGTGGGACCTGCATTACTATGCCTGGCTCGGCGGCCACAGGACCGTCCTGGCGGACCACACGACGGCCCTTGCCAATGAAATCGCTGCGGCACAGGAACTCCTCAATGCGCCCTGCGTGATCGGCGAATACGGCGAGGCGGCCTATGTCACTGACGCGAGAACGCCTAACGACCGTGGCGCGTCGCAGGTGTTGATCGCCGTTCAGTCGCGCAGGGAAGGGAGCGCGATCTGGGAATTCGCTCAGTCCGACATTCATCGCGACGCCCTTGTGCGGTGGTCGGGCGGCCCGCTGTTCTCCCCCCGCGGCGTCACGTTGTTGCCGTACGGGGAGGGCTTCAAGGCATACACCGAGAGCGGCATCCCGAACGGCACCACCAACCCGTAGGCGGCGCGGGTTCCGGCCAGCCGGTCTATGACGCCGGTCACAGATTTTGCGGCGATCCGCGCATAAATCACATGCCGAGGGAAGCGATTATCCGACGGCCGCGGGAAACCCATCTTCCGGCCATCGCAGATGGTGCGATGCAACAACCCCCGGACCCGCCGAGGCGAGCCGGAAGATGAGGAGAAGACCAATGAAGACCATGATTCTTGCCGCAGCGGCGGCGCTCAGCCTTGGTGTCGGCTCTGCCTATGCCGGCGACGGTGAGGGCCCGGCGGCGAACACGCAGTTCACCGAGATTCCGGGCGTGGTGGCCCAGGCCCAGGTGCCGAATGCCCCGGCGGTCGCGACCGCGCAGAACGGGCGGGCGGTGAGCACCTTCGTCACCCAGTCGAACCACGGCACCTGGCTGTTCGCCCCCAACCCCAACCAGGGGTCCAACAGCTAACCGGAAGCGCAGACTGTGAAACGAAGAGGCCGGCACCACTGCCGGCCTTTTTCGTTCAAGCCTCGTTCGTTCTCCTCAACTGAGCCCCGGGATGACTGGGCTTCATTTTGCGTGCATCGCAACCGGCGGTTCCTGTTGCTTGAGCTGCTGGGCATTACCAGCGCCTCCGTTCTCGCGCTCTCGTGCGGCGCACGCGCGGCCCGCGCGGCCGATGTGACCGTGCCGGTTGCCGGCGACGACGCGACGGTCGAAACGATCAAGAGCGGGTTCGAAGGCTCAGTGTCACTCGCCCAGGTCGGCGACGGTCTATGTGCTGGATGTCGCGCTCAAAGATCTGTTCGAACTCACAAGCAAGGACCGAGAAGCCGCCGCCGTTCACAGCGTATGCGGTCAAGCAGAAGCAAAGGACACCGGCATCACAACATTGTTATGGATCATGCCAGGAGAGAAAGACGCACTCCGGCTTCCCGTACCACCAAATGCGATATACCTTTTCGTATATAGCGCTGCCATCCGGCTTGACATCGAACGGGTCTCATCCTCCCAGAATGCGAGGCTTCGGATGACGACCGACCGGCACCGGCCGTGATCAATGACTTGCCAATTCGCGCAGGCATCGGGTGATTGCCGTAGCCCGACGCTTGCGCCGACACTGTCGTGTCCCTGGCGATGACCTGCGCACCGGGACCGCCTTCTATACGGAGAAAGTGCATGGAGTACACGAAGCTCGGCCGCACCGGCCTCGAGGTGTCGCGGATCTGCCTGGGGTGCATGAGTTACGGGGTACCCGGTCAGGGTAATCACGCCTGGAGCCTTGGTGAAGACGAAAGCCGGCCCTTCATCAAGGGCGCACTGGAAGCAGGCATCAACTTCTTCGACACCGCAAATCGCTATTCGCTTGGCAGCAGCGAGGAGATACTCGGACGCGCATTGAAGGACTTTGCGCGCCGCGACGATGTCGTCATTGCGACGAAGGTCTACGGGCGGATGCGCCCCGGACCGAACGGCGCCGGCCTCTCGCGCCGCGCCATCATGAGCGAGCTCGATGCGAGCCTGCGGCGCCTGGGAACCGACTACGTCGATCTCTATCAAATCCATCGCTGGGATTACGAAACGCCGATCGAGGAGACTCTCGAGGCACTTCACGACGTCGTAAAGGCAGGCAAGGTCCGCTACATCGGTGCATCGTCGATGCATGCCTGGCAATTCGCGCGGGCCCTGGCGATTTCCGAGCGCAACGGCTGGACCCGGTTCGTCAGCATGCAGAACCTCGTCAACCTCCTCTACCGCGAGGAAGAGCGCGAAATGTTGCCGCTCTGCGCAGCCGAGGGAATCGGCGTCATTCCTTGGAGCCCGCAGGCGCGCGGCCGGCTGACACGCGACTGGAGTATCTCGAGCATCCGATCGGAGACTGACGACGCGGTCACACGATTGTTCGCAAAATCAGCGGATGCGGACAGGAACGTGGTTGACCGCGTTGCGCAAGTTGCCGCGGCGCGTGGCATCGCCAGGGCACAGGTGGCGCTCGCATGGTTGCTGTCCAAGCCAGTCATCACCGCGCCCATTGTCGGCGCCACCAGACTCGATCACCTCGCCGACGCCATCGCCTCCGTCAACGTGAAGCTATCCGACGACGAAATTGCCTCTCTTGAGGAGGCATATGTCCCCCATGCTGTTGTCGGCTTTGTCTAGTACCCGCCACGCCGACGTGGTCATTGCGAGGAGCGCCGCGACACCACACATGTTTCGCCGTTCTATGATTCCCGATACTCCGCAGGCTCGATGGTAAGGAGCGACTGACATGAAATTCGGCATCCACAATCCATCGTGGCTGTTTGGTCCCGATCCGGCGGAGATCTTCGAGGCGGTACAGGCGAAGGCACAATGGGCCGAGAACCATGGCTTCGCGTGGTTTTCCGTGATGGACCACCTTATTCAGATCGCCAATGTCGGCGCTGCCGATGAGCCATTCATGGAGGGTTGGACGGTTCTTTCGGCTTTGGCCGCGGTGACCGGGCGCATCCGTCTTGCCACGCTGGCTACGTCGGTCGGTTACCGCAATCCTGCTCATCTCGCGAAGATCGCGGCCAGCGTCGATCTGATCAGCCGCGGCCGCCTGACGTTCGGTTTCGGTGCAGGATGGTTCGAAGCGGAATACCGCCAGTATGGCTGGGAATTTCCAGAGCGGCCCGCCGAGCGCATTCGGCAAATGGAGGAAGCGCTCCGATTGGTTGTTGCGATGTGGACGCAGCAGAGAACGACGTTTCACGGCAGGTATTTTCATGTCGAAAACGCCATCCTGGAACCCAAGCCGGTTCAAAGGCCGCGTCCGCCGATCATGATCGCCGGCGGTGGCGAGCAGCTCACGTTGCGAGCAGTCGCTCGTCTGGCGGATGCCTGCAACGTCGGCGGCAACCCGGACATGGTCAGACACAAGTTCGCGGTGTTGCGCCGGCATTGTGAGGCGGAGAAGCGGAACTACGAAACGATCGAAAGAACCAACATCATCAGCTTCCTTCTGGCGCGAGACGAGGCCTCGCTTGCCGCAAAGCGCCGGAGGCTCGCGCTGCCGGAGACGTATTACGGCTTCGCCGGAACGGTGTCGCAGGTCACTGATCTGATTGGCCGCTACCAGGATGCCGGCGTGCAGCTTCTCATCAGCAGCGCTTACAAGAACGACCAGGAGACACACGAACTGCTTGCGGCGGATGTCATGCCGCGATTTGCGTGAGGCTGCCGTGAGATTTTCGGATGTTTTCGCGCGCGTGGTCGCAATGATAGGTGCCACTGCGCTGTTATTGCGTCGCCTGAGAGACGGCTCGCAGGAACCGGCATGGGGCAGCGCTCCGGCTATTCCGGCAGCCAAGCCGCAGGGCGTCATCCCGACACTTAAAATGCCGACGGCAAGAGGATGGAGCCAGGGGCAAACACCGATCGCGGCGGCCGGACTCAGGGTCAATGCGTTCGCGACCGGCCTCGATCATCCCCGTTGGATCAGCGTGCTGCCAAACGGTGACGTGCTCATCGCTGAATCCTCAAGCGTGCCCAGAGCCGCCGCCAGGTCGCTCTTCGATTACGCCATGATGAGCACGATGCGACGCGCCCGTGCCGTGAGCGTCAGCGCAAACCGCATCACGCGCCTCCGCGACGCGGACGGTGATGGCGTTGCCGAAATTCGCGAGGCGTTCGTCGAACGGCTGAACCAGCCATTCGGCATGGCGTTGCTGGGCGACACATTCTACGTCGGCAACACCGATGGCGTGGTGGCTTTTCCCTACACGCCGGGCGCGACCCGCATCACCGCGCCAGGGCGAAAGCTGATCGACTTCAAGCCGGCCGGCCATTGGACAAGGAGCCTGCTGGCGAGCCTTGACGGCCGGAAGCTCTATGTCGGAGTTGGTTCGTTCACCAATATCGGCGATGAGGGTATGGCGGTCGAGGAAGGCCGCGCCGCCATTCACGAGCTAGACCTGGAAAGCGGCGACAGCCGTATCTTCGCCTCTGGTCTGCGCAACGCGGTGGGTTTGGCATGGGAACCCGGGACGGGCGTTCTCTGGACGGTGGTCAATGAGCGCGACGGACTGGGCGACGAAACGCCGCCCGATTATCTGACCTCGGTGCGCGACGGAGGCTTTTACGGCTGGCCCTATTGCTACTGGGGCCAGACGGTGGACGACCGGGTGCCTCAGGACCCGGCCATCGTTGCCAAGGCCATTACGCCGGACTACGCGCTGGGAGGCCACACCGCGTCGCTGGGCCTGTGCTGGCTGCCTGCGGGCACGCTTCCCGGCTTTCCCGAGGGCATGGCGATCGGGCAGCACGGCTCCTGGAACCGCAGCAAACTGAGCGGCTACAAGGTTGTCTTCGTGCCGTTCGCGAACGGCCGCCCATCGGGGCCGGCCCGGGATATCCTGTCGGGTTTCCTGGCACCCGACGAACGGGTGTCCTACGGACGACCGGTCGGGGTGACGATCGGCCCAGACGGCTCCCTGCTGGTGGCGGACGACGTGGGCGATGTGATCTGGCGCGTGACAGGCGAGGCGCGAGGATAACCGAGCGGCCACCTCGCGTGCGCATGCATTGAAGGTTCGCAGCGCCACATAAGCGTTAAGGAGCGTGCATCGCTCATCGTGTCACGTTGCGGATTGTCGGCAGTGCCAGCGTGCCGCTATCGCCCCTTGGCAAAGGCCAGTTGTCGGGGCAGTATCGCTGTATCCAACCACATACGGCGGGGCCAGGCCAGTCCGCCCCGATGGAGAACGACAGCGAATGTACCCCGACGTCTCACTGTTCATTGACGGCACCTGGACCAAGGCGACCGCCGGCCGCACGCTTCCGATTGTCAATCCGGCCAGCGGCGACAACATCGGTAAGGTGGCGCACGCGGAACGCGCCGATCTGGATCGCGCGCTGGAGGCCGCCGAAAAGGGCTTCCGTGCATGGCGAAAGGTGCCTGCTTTCGATCGATCGAAGGTGATGCGCAAGGCAGCCAACCTGCTGCGTGATCGCGCCGATGCGATCGCGCCTTTGCTGACCATGGAGCAGGGCAAGCCGCTGGCAGAGGCAAAGGGGGAGGTGCTTGCGGGCGCCGACGTGATCGACTGGTTTGCCGAGGAGGCGCGCCGTACCTACGGCCGCGTCATTCCCGCGCGTGCCGATGGGATCTATCAGCTCGTCGTGAAGGAGCCGGTGGGGCCGGTCGCGGCGTTCACGCCGTGGAACTTTCCGATCAACCAGGTCGTGCGCAAGCTCTCTTGTGCGCTCGCCGCCGGCTGTTCGATCATCGTGAAGGCACCGGAAGAGACGCCTGCCTCGCCAGCCGAACTGATCCGCTGCTTCGCCGATGCGGGCGTGCCCGCTGGCGTCATCAATTTGGTTTACGGTGTTCCGGCGGAGATCTCCGAGTACCTTATCCCGCATCCGATCATCCGCAAGATGTCGTTCACTGGTTCCACCGCGGTGGGCAAGCAACTCGCGGCGATTGCAGGCGCGCACATGAAGCGCGTCACGATGGAACTCGGTGGTCACGCCCCGGCGATCGTATTTGACGATGCCGATGTGGATACGGCCAGCCGGCTGCTGGCGACCGCGAAATACCGCAACGCCGGCCAGGTCTGCGTCTCGCCGACCAGGATGCTGGTGCAGATGGACGTCTACGACCGGTTCGTGGACAGTTTCGTGCAGCACTCCAAAGCGGTGCGGGTTGGCGACGGCCTGGAAGCAAAGACCATGATGGGACCGATGGCCAATCCCCGTCGCGTCACGGCCATGGAAAGCTTCATCGGCGATGCGGTGCAGAAGGGCGCAACTGTGCGCACTGGCGGGAACCGCATCGGCAACGAGGGCAATTTTTTCGAGCCGACCGTGGTGACCGACGTGCCGATCGAGGCGCGTGTGATGAACGAGGAGCCGTTCGGTCCCCTGGCCGTTATATCGCCGTTCAGTTCGTTCGATGAGGTGGTGGCCGAGGCCAACCGGCTCCCGTATGGACTGGCGTCATATGCCTATACGCGTTCCGCAAAAACCGCGAATGCGATCGCCGCGGCGGTGGAAAGCGGCATGATTTCGATCAACCACCACGGGCTTGCGTTGCCGGAGGTCCCTTTCGGAGGCGTAAAGGACTCCGGATATGGCTCGGAAGGCGGATTGGAAGCTATCGAGAACTACCTGAATACGAAGTTTGTTTCACAAGCCGGTCTGTAGCACGGCACGGGTTCCGGGAGACGAGCGTGAACTTACGGCGTCAGGTGTTGTGAACAGGGTTGGTTTCCCCGCGTTGCCGCCAAAGACGATCTCTGTCCCCGCGATTCCGTCCGCACTCGTGCTGCGTGACGAGGCGGTCGCCGGGACCTGCCCGCCGTACCAAAATTTGGGAGTTCAACACCAACCTGCACTGCTCGATCATCGGCACGTGCCTGTCAACGGGCGAGCTGCGGCAGGTTCTGCGAAAGCTGGGTCTTGTCTCGCCCGGCAGCACCGACCACGAACTGCACGGCGCCACCGTCAGTCTCGCCGGCCGCCACGACAAGGCGGCCAAGTTGCTCAACAAGGCGCTGGACGACCGCCACCGTATCGCGATCAACCAGTTCGCCAAGGCGAACAGCGAGGATGCTGTCCGGACGCAATGGGGCGAAGCGATGCGACGCGGCGAGATACCCGGCGCTTATTGGGCCACGCTCACGCACCCCGCCGCGACACACAGTCTCATTCGCGAGGCATTCGGCGAGGTGCATATGCTTTCGCACCTCGTCGGTGCGGCCAATCGCGCCGACATTCGACGGCTTTGCCAGTTGGAAGCGGACAATGCGGCGCTGCAGGCGCGGATCGACAGGCAACAGATTGCCTTCCGTGAAGCCGTCATTACACGCGATGCCTGCATCCAGGAACTGCGTGACACGCTTGGCCCAGCGGGTTGTCGCCGAACCGCCGCCGGCCGGAGACGAGAGCGGGGTATTGCGGCAGCTCGTGGCCGATCTGGAGCGTCGTCTTGCCAACGAAACTCGTCATCGCGCGGTGCTCGGTGAAAAACTCGCGGCCGCAAGGGTCACGATTGCCGAGGAGCAATCGGTTCGTGCAAAAACGGAACGCGATTGCGGCGCGCTTCGGCAGGAGATCGATGCCATCGAGGCATCCGTCGTCGCCGGTCATTGTGATGCGACACCGGCACCTCGTCTCGACGGCATAACGGTGCTCTATGTCGGTGGGCGCCCGCATCAGGTGGCACATCTGCGCGTGGCGGCCGAGCGATCGGGTGCGACGTTCCTGCACCACGACGGCGGCATGGAGCATCATCTCAACTTGCTTGCGGGCCTCACGAGTCAGGCGGATGTCGTGGTCTTTCCGGTCGACTGCATCAGCCACCATGCGGCACATGTGGCCAAGCAATTGTGTCGTCAGGCGGACAAGCGCTTCCTCCCGCTTCGTTCCGCCAGTGCGACTTCGCTGCTCGCGGCGCTGCGGCGACCCGAAGTGGCCAATCTGGCGGATGCGGCAGACTGATCAGATGACGCCAATTGCGTCGGAAGCCTCGATCACCGCATCGGTTGCGCTCCCCGTGCGCCGCTTTGCCCATATCGCGAAAGTAGCTTGCTGATGAATGCGCCGTTCGATCCATCGTTTCTGACGAACGAGAAATTTGCCGTCGGACAGCCGGTATCGCGCAAGGAGGATCCGGTCCTGCTGCGTGGCGAAGGCCGCTACACCGATGATGTCAACCGTCCCAACCAGCTTTATGGTGTCATGCTGCGCAGCGGGATGGCCCACGGTGAGCTGCGCGCCATCGATGCGGACGCCGCGCGCGAGATGCCTGGCGTGCACATGATCGTCATCGCCGCCGACCTGGATGCCGGCGGGATCCGCAACATGCCGGCCGCGGCGGGAAAGAATTGCGATGGTTCGCCGACGCCGCGGCCGCCACAGCGTCCGCTTGCCTCCGGACGCGTGCGCTATGTCGGGGAGCCGATCGCGATGGTGGTGGCGGAGACCGTCAAGCTTGCGAAGGATGCGGCCGAGTCGATCTTTGTCGACATTGATCCGCTGCCCGCCGTCACCACGGCAAGTGCCGCTGCGGCACCGGACGCACCGCTGTTGCATGCCGACGCGCCGGGCAACGTCTGCCTGGATTTCCACTACGGCGACAGCGAGCAAGTGGCCGCCGCCTTTGCTCGCGCCGCGCATGTCACCAAACTCGCGCTGCGCAACAACCGAATTGTCGTCTGTCCGATGGAGCCGCGATCCGCCATCGGCGAATACGATCCTGATACCGACCGGCTGATCCTGCGACTCGGCTGCCAAGGGGTGTTCGGCCAGCGCAATCTGCTGAGCGGTATCCTCGGCGTTCCCGTGGAAAAGCTGCGCATCCTCACCGGCAATGTCGGTGGTTCATTCGGCATGAAGGCGTCTGCCTATCCGGAGTATGTATGCCTGCTCTACGCCGCGCGCACGCTGGGCCGGCCAGTCAAATGGACGGATGAACGATCCGAAAGCTTCCTCTCCGACAGCCACGGACGCGACCATGAGATGACCGCCGAACTGGCGCTGGACAGCGATGGCACATTTCTGGCTGTGCGTGTCACCGGCTACGGCAACCTTGGCGCCTGGCTCAGCAATGCCACCACCATTCCACCAACGATGAACACGGTGAAGAACATCATCGGTGTTTATGAACGCCGCTGATCGAGGTGTCGTCGAAGTGCATGTTCACCAACACGACACCGGTCGGTGCCTATCGCGGCGCGGGGCGGCCTGAAGGAAACTATTACATGGAGCGCCTGGTCGAGACAGCGGCGCGCGACATGGGCATCGATTGTGTGGAACTGCGCCGGCGCAACCACATCAAACCAGAGCAAATGCCGTATCGTGCCCCGTCGGGCATGACGTATGACAACGGCGAGTTTGCTACGGTGATGGACAAGGCGCTGAGGGCCGCGGATGGGACGGCTACGCCGTGCGCCGGGCCGAAAGCCGCCGGCGGGGCAAGGTGCGTGGCCGCGGTATCGGCCACTACCTCGAGGTGACCGCCGACGCCGGCAACGAGATGGGCGGAATTCGCTTCGAAGCGGATGGCTCGGTGACCATCATCACCGGGACGCTCGACTACGGTCAGGGACATCCTCGCCGTTTGCCCAGGTACTATCGGATCGGCTCGGGATTCCTTTCGACAGGATCAAGCTGTTGCAGGGTGATTCTGATGAGCTGATCGCCGGCGGCGGGACCGGCGGATCACGTTCCATAATGCAGAGCGGCGGTGCCATCGTAGCGGCCAGTGACCTTGTGATCGAGCGGGGTAGGCAGATCGCGGCGCATTATCTGGAAGCTTCGGCAGCCGACTCGAGTTTGTTCAAGGCCGCTTCAACATCGTGGGGACCGATCGAGGGATCGGCATCATGGAATTGGCGGCCAGGCTGCGGACTGAGGTCCGGCTGCCTGACGACGTGCCGCATAGTTTGGATGTCAGTCATATCTTCAAGGGAGTGCCGTCGGCGTTTCCCAACGGTTGCCACATCGCGGAGGTCGAAGTGGATCCCGAGACCGGCACAGTGGATATTGTCAGATACACGACGGTGAATGACTTCGGCGTTCTGATCAACCCGATGCTCGTGGCAGGGCAGGCGCATGGCGGCATCGCGCAGGGTGTCGGTCAGGCACTGATGGAGAGTGTCGTCTATGACGCGGACGGACAGATGCTGACGGGTTCCTTTATGGACTACGGTCTGCCGCGCGCGCTCGATCTTCCCTCCCTCGGCTTTGACAGCCATCCTGTTCCTGCCCGCACCAACCCGCTGGGCGCCAAAGGGTGTGGCGAGGCGGGATGCGCCGGCTTATTGCCCGCGGTCATGAACGCGCTGGCGGATGCGCTGTCGGAATTCGGTATTGCGCATATCGACATGCCGGCGACACCGCTTCGCATCTGGCAAGCAATCCAGACGGCGAGGGGCGGGCTGAGCAACAGAGGACCGTGCGATCCCT
>CAVPTU010000046.1:0-132189 GCA_963708565.1 uncultured Alphaproteobacteria bacterium | reverse complement strand
CTTACAAATTCCTGATCGGCCCAATTTGGCTTTGGGCGGAGAACCGTCGTTGCCCTTTGGCCTACGAGTGCTTGCGTAGAAATTTGCCGAAAGGGTCGGGACGGACATGGCGCCACATCCTCAACGACTGACAGTCACCCGCCGTGCGTGGCCGCTCGCGCGACCGTTGATGACCGCGCACGGGGTCGAGACCACGGTCGACGTCGTTGTCGCCGAAATCTCCGACGTCGAGTTGCGCGGCCGCGGCGAAGGCGTGCCGCTGCGGCGGTACGGCGAGAGCATCGACAGCGTCGTCGCCGCGATTGAGGCGATGAAAGGCGCGGTCTTCTCGGGGCTCAACCGCGACACACTGCAAAGCGCGCTGCCGCCGGGCGCGGCGCGCAACGCGCTCGACTGCGCATTCTGGGACATCGATGCGAAGCGCGCTTATCGCAGCGTCGCGGAGCTGGCCGGGCTCGGCGCGGTGACGCCGGTCGTGACGGCGTTCACGCTCGCCTTCGATACGCCGGACAAGATGGCTGAGCAGGCGGCCGCCAATCGCACCCGGCCGCTGCTCAAATTGGAACTGGGGGGCGACGGCGATGTCGAACGGGTGCGGGCGGTGCGGCAAGCGGCGCCGGCGGCGCGCCTCATCGTCGATGCCAACGAGAGCTGGAATGAGGCCCAGCTTGGCGAATACATGCCGATGCTCAGACGATTGCAGGGTCGAACTGATAGAGCAGCCGCTGCCGGCCGACGCTGATGACGCGCTGGCGCGGTTGGAGCATCCGATCCCGCTCTGCGCCGACGAATCCTGCCGGACGCGTTGCCGATCTCGACCGGCTCGACGGGAAATACGAGGCCATCAATATCAAGCTCGACAAAGCGGGTGGGCTGACCGAGGCGCTCGCGCTGGCGGAGGAAGCGAAGCGGCGCGGCTTGCGGATCATGGTCGGTGGCGAGATCGGCACGTCGCTTGGGATCGCGCCGGCGCTGCTCGTCGCACAGCAGGCCGAGATCGTCGATCTCGACGGACCATTGCGCCTGGCGCTCGATCGCGGGGCGGGGCTGCGCTACGAGGGCAGCACGATCCATCCGGCCGATCCGAAACTTTGGGGCGGACCTGGTTGATAGTGGAGCATCAGCCAGTGTGGCGGTTGGAGCTCCCTTGATTATCTGTAGTCAATAGACTACATTAGCAATGCTCGAACTGAAACAGACGGAGCAGTTTCGACGATGGCGGACGAGGCTGAAGGATGAGCGGGCACGCACACTGATCGCATCCCGTCTGGACCGCCTTGCTTACGGACATGCTGGCGACGCGGCGCCGGTCGGAGACGGGATCAGCGAGCTTCGCATTCACTATGGTCCCGGCTATCGCATCTACTTTCACAGGCAGGGCAATACGGTGGTGATCCTGCTGTGCGGTGGCGACAAGGGAAGCCAGGCAATGGATATCAATACGGCGAAACGGCTGCTCGCTGAATGGATGAAGTGATATGGCGATTAAGCTCACGACGTACGACCCGGCTGAGGACCTGACCTCCAACACGGCCATGGCGACCTTCATGGCGGAGGCGTTCGCAACGGAGGACTCGGGTTATATCGCGCATGCTCTTGGGGTGGTGGCGCGCGCGAAGGGTATGGCGCAGATCGCGGAACAAACCGGTCTTTCGCGCGAACAACTCTATCGGTCGCTCAGCGAACAGGGCAATCCGACGCTGAAGACAACGATCGCTGTGATGAAGGCGCTGGGGATCGAATTGACGGCGAAGCTTCCGGCTTGAGGGCGGCTGCCGAGACTGAAATCGCGGAATGAGCGCCAGCTTCGCGAGTTCATCCCGGCGCTCATCGATTGCAGGGTTGCCCTGATAGAGCAGCCGTTGCCGGCCGAGGCTGATGACGCGCCGGCGCGATTGGCGCATCCGATCTCGACCGGAAATACGCGGCCATCAATATCAAGCTCGACAAAGTGGGTGGGCTGACCGAGGCGCTCGCGCTGGCGGAGGAAGCGAAGCGGCGGGGCTTGCGGATCATGGCCGGTGGCGTGATCAGTACGTCGCTTAGGATCGCGCCGGGGCGGCCGCGCTACGACGGCAGCGCGATCCATCCGCCCGATCCGGTTGATATCAATCTGGCAATTGCGCGGGCACGGCCGGAGCTGTCGTCATGACCATTTCCGATATCCGCGCAGCGCGGTCTGTCCGACCGAAAGGAAAATGGAACCGCAAAACACGCAGAACACGCAAAGGGTGGCGGTGCGGCACAGCTCGTGCACCAATGCGTTCTCATAGACCTTTCTCAAGAAATCCAATTCCCAGCCCGTGGAGCACCGTCAGGGCGCAGCCAATGATTTGTTTGGACAGGAGGTTGATCCTGTCCTCGCCGGTATTCATTTGCGTGGCTTGCGTGTTTTGCGGTTCCAACTTCCTTGCTTACTGCCGGCACAGCCATTCGCAAGGAAAATGGAACCGCAAAACACGCAGAACACGCAAAGGGTGGCGGTGCGGCACAGCTCGTGCACCAATGCGTTCTCATAGACCTTTCTCAAGAAATCCAATTCCCAGCCCGTGGAGCACCGTCAGGGCGCAGCCAATGATTCGTTTGGACAGGAAGTTGATCCTGTCCTCGCCGGTATTCATTTGCGTGTTTTGCGTGTTTTGCGGTTCCAACTTCCTTGCTTACTGCCGGCACAGCCATTCGCAAGGAGAATGGAACCGCAAAACACGCAGAACACGCAAAGGGTGAAGTTGCCCCGGTTTCGTGGACACCGGACTATTTGGGTTCGAGGAGTCCACAATGGCGAAGACAAGAGGAGCCTACCCGCCTGAGTTCCGTTGCCAGATGATTGAGTTGGTGCATGCTGGCCGGACGCCTGAGGAACTGGCGCATGAGTTTGAACCAACGGCGCAGTCGATCAGGAATTGGGTGGCGCAGTGGGAACGCAACGCCGGTCGCGGCGACGGCGGCCTGACGACGGCGGAGCGCGAGGAGCTCAGCCGACTGCGGCGTGAGAATCGCCGCCTCCGGCTTGAGCGGGAGATCCTCTCAAAGGCGGCGGCCTGGTTCGCTCGGGAGACGAACGCGATCCCACCGAAGGGTTCCGGTTCGTGAGCGATCACCAGGCCGATAATCCAATCGCCACGATGTGCCGAGTGCTGGGTGTCTCCTCCAGCGGCTATCATGCGTGGGTGAAGCGGCGTCCGTCGCAGCGTGCCGAGACAGACGCGGTGCTGATCGCGGCGATCCATGCTGCGCACACAGCTTCGCGCGGCACCTACGGCGCGCCGCGCGTGCATGCCGAGCTTGCCGCCAAGGGCATTCGCGTTGGCTGCAAGCGGGTTGCGCGACTGATGACGCAGGCCTGTCTTGCCGGTGTGTGTCGGCGCAGGTTCGTCACCACCACGGTCAAGGATGGTGGCCGCCAGGCGCCGGACCTGGTTGAGCGCAACTTCACGGCGCAAGCGCCTGATCGGCTGTGGGTCGCCGACATCACCTACATTTCGACATGGGCAGGGTTCCTCTATCTTGCCGTCGTGCTCGACGTCTTCAGCCGCCGCATTGTCGGCTGGTCGATGGCCACCACGCTCGCCACTCAACTGGTGCTCGACGCTTTGAACATGGCGCTCGTGACGCGCAGGCCCAGGGGGGTGATCCATCACTCCGACCAGGGTTCGCAATACACATCGATTAAGTTCGGCCGCCGATGCCGTGACGCGGGCGTGCGTCCCTCGATGGGTTCGGTCGGAGATGCCTATGACAACGCCATGTGCGAGAGCTTCTTCGCAACGCTCGAATGCGAGCTGCTCGATCGCTGCCGGTTCAGAACACAGGCGGAGGGGCGCAGCGCCGTCTTCCGGTTTATTGAAGGCTTCTACAATCCGCGCCGCCGTCATTCCTCGATAGGATACCTCTCACCGATCGACTATGAGTGTCAGCATCACGCTGCGGCAGTCACCCCCGACACACGCCAGCCTGCCATCGTGCTCGCGGCCGTCAAGGACAAGCCCTTCGGGCGGCCCCCAGCGGGGCCGTCCTTGACCGACGCTGCGCGCGACGGCCGCACCATCGTGCGGGTCGGGACGGAAGAATGGCTCCGCCAGGGGCCGAACCAAAGAATGTCTCGAAACGGGAGGGCAACATGCCGTCAGATCAGATAGCTTGATCCCAAACGCTCAACACTCCACGAAACCGGGGTAAGTCCAGGGTGCCGGTGCCTTACAGGGCCAGGACGATGCGTTTGATCTCAAGGCGAGACTTGCCGAAGTTGAGTAGCAGGCAGAGATGCAAGCCTGTGGCTTTCAGATAATTCAGGCACTGCGCGAGATGGATCTCGTCGATCGCCTTGGCTACCTTCAATTCGACGAGGACGCTGTCTTCGACGAGCAGGTCAACAGCATATTCCCCGACCACGATCCCATCGTATCGAACGACCATGGGATGTTGTTGCGAGACGGCAGCCCAGCCTTGCGCAGCTCGTGCACCAATGCGTTTTCGTAGGCTTTCTCAAGGAATCCAGTTCCCAGCGCGTGGAGCACCGTCAGGGCGCAGCCAATGATTCGTTTGGACAGGAGGTTAACCCTGTCCTCGCCGGACTCCATTTGCGTATTCTGCGTTTTTTGCGGTTCCATTTTCCTTGTTTACTGCCCGCACAACCTTGCCAATTCGTTGACGTCAGCAGTGCAGCAAAGACGTGGATCGCCGGCCATGACCAGGTCGCTTCGGGTCCACCCTGTGAAAATATTCCTTTACACAGATGCCCCCTCTGTGCCTTCCTACCCACCATGTCCGGCGCCCCAACACCAGCCTCCAAGCCCAGTCGCACCGGCGGCCTGCTCGATCTCGTCCGCAAGCTCATCGACTATGCCACCTTCCTCGCCGACACACTCCGCCAGCGCGGCCTCGGCACACACCCCGCCATCCACGGCCGTCAGTTCGGCACCATCAACATCACCTTGATCCTCGCCCGCATCGGCCGCGGCCTGCTGCGCGCCGCAGCACTCGAGGCGCGGCTGCACCGCAACGCCGCGCGCCTCGACGCCCCGCCCCGTCCTCACGCTCCTCCGGCTCGCCCTCTCTCAGCCTCGACCGAGGCCACGCCTCAGCCGCCCGCACCGCGCAGGCGGCTCGATCCACGCGGCGACCGACGACGACACGCTGCTCGCGCACATGCCCACGCCCGAGCAGATCGCCGCCGAGATCCGCCGCCGCCCAATCGGCGAGGTGATCGCCGATATCTGCCGCGACCTCGGAATCGTTCCGGCCCATCCCCTCTGGGCAGAACTTGCGCGAACCATCATGTGCGAGGGCGGCCGCTACGCCGCCCTGATCATCGACATTCTGAAGCGGCGGGAGCGGTTGCCGATTCCCGAGGACTGGCCCGAAAGGCTGCCGCCATACCTGTGGACGTCGTGGCAGCACTCCCCCGCACTCGCCGGCACCGGGCCGCCCTGACGAGCGGCCTGGCCGCGCTCGGTTGAGCCGCGAGTGGTTCCAGGACTACGCTGACACCCACCAAGAACGGGGGTTGGAACATGACGCACATCACGCGGCGATCTGCACTTCGCGTCACCGCTGGCTCCGCCGCTGTCGCGGTGCTCGGTGCGCATCGGGGTCTGGCCGCCGACAAGTCCGTCACCATCGGCATCGACCTTTCGCTTACCGGCGCGGATGCCGAAACCGCGGTACGCATCCGCGATGGCTTCATGCTCGCGATCGATGAAGCCAACGCCAAGGGAGGCGCCGCCGGCTATCATCTGAATGTCCTGCTGCTCGACGACGGCACCGCCACCGCGGGGCAGTACGATCCGGCGCAGGGTGCCACCAATGTACGCAAGATGGTCGCCGATCCATCGGTCGTTGCGGCACTCGGACCGATGAGCAGCACGCCGGGCAAGGCGATGGCGCCGATCTTCAGCCAGGGCAACCTCGCCACCATAACGCCGACATCGACCAATCCGGACATCACGGACCCCAAATTCGCCGCGCAATATCGCCCTGCCGGCAAGGCGATCTATTTCCGCACCGTCACCACGGACGCCTATCAGGGTCCGAACATGGCGAACTACTTCGCCGACACGCTGAAGGTGAAGAGCTGTCTATGGCCTCGACGACAGCGGCGCCTATGGCATCGGCATCGCCACCGCCTTCGAGGCGCAGGCGAAGAAGCGCGGCATCGAGGTGCTGGGTCACGACCGGCTCGACCCCAAGGCGGCCGACTACACGCCGGCGCTGACCAAGATAAAGTCGCTCGGCGCGCAATCGATCTACTATGGCGGCGATGCCCAGGCTGGGGTGAAGCTGGCAAAGCAGGCGTACGATCTCGTTCCGAACCTGATCAAGGCGGGCGGCGACGGCATGTACGGTCCCTCGATCCTGCAAGGCGCCGGCTTCCCGGCAGCCGAGGGCTGGTATGCGACCGTTGCCTGTCCGCACATGATGGAGGATGCGGCGTTGCAGCCCTGGGTGAAGCGCTTCACCGCCAAGAGCGGCCGGCAGCCCTCAGACTATTCAATCACCGCCTATGACGCCGTGCAGGTGGTGATCGACGCAATCGAACGCGTTGCCAAATCGGGCAAGCCGGTGGACCGTGCCAATGTGCGGGATGCGATCGCCGCGACGAAGCTGAATACGCTCCAGGGCGAGGTCAGCTTCGATGACAACGGCGATCTCAGGCAGCGCGTGATCGCGGTATTCCAGGTGAAGCACGATACCGCGCATCCGGTGGACGATTTGATCCACCAATATAAGTACGTCGGCGTGGCGCCACAGGTGTGACGATGGCTATTCGGCTGTTCTTGTCGGCTCCATGACCGGACGGCGCTTGCGCGAGCCGACTGCCATCTCGTAGGCGTGGCCTGCCTGGAACAGCGTGGTGTCGGCGAACGGCTTGGCGATCAACTGCATCGACACGGGCAGGCCGCCGGCGCCGAAGCCGGTGCATACGCTCATCGCTGGATAGCCGCTCAGGTTGAACGGCATGGTGAGAGACGGCTTCTCCATCGTGGCCCATTTCGGCACTTCGGTGATCTTCGGCGCCTCGCTGGTCTGCGAGGCGGACACCAGGATGTCGCAGCCGGCCATCGCGGCCTTCAGCTCTTCGCACAGCGTGCGGCGGCGACGCAGCGCCTGCACGTAGTCTGTTGCGCGAATCAGGCCGCCCAGGGCCATCCGGTCGCGGAACAGCTCGCCATAGTCGTTGAACCGCGTCTTCAGCCAGGGCTCGTGGATCGCGTACGCCTCGGACGATATGATGACCCAGCCGCAGGCGCTGTAATCCGCCAGGGGCGACAGCTTCACGTCGCTGATCTCGGCGCCCAGATGCTCGAACACATCGAGCGCGTGGTTGATGCCTGCCAGTGTCGCGGGACTGACCGGATTGTCGACCTCGAAGAAATGCCGCACCACACCGATGCGCAATCCCTTCACGCCCTTGCCGATGTCGGAGACGAAGTCGGGGACAGGACGATCGGCGCTGGCAGGATCGGCGGGATCGTGCCCGGCCATTGCCTGGAGCAGCAGCGCGCAATCCTCGACGGTCCAGGCCAGCGGGCCGGCGTGGTCCATGCTGAATGACAGCGGCAGCACGCCCACGCGGCTGACCAGACCGTATGTGGGCTTGATGCCGGCGATGCCGCACAGCGCCGCGGGCCCGCGGATCGAACCGCCGGTGTCGGAACCGGTGCCGCCCAGGATCATGCCCGACGCCACCGCCGCACCGGTGCCGGATGACGAACCCGCGGTGAAATGCTCGGGATTCCACGGATTGCGCGCGGGCGGCCACGGCAGGTCGAACGACGGCCCGCCCATGGCGAACTCGTGCGTCGAGAGCTTGCCCATCAGCACCACGCCTGCCTCCGCCCATTTGCGCACCGAGGTGGCGTCCTGCGCCGGCACATTGTGTTCCAGCAGCCGCGAATGGCCGGTCGTGCGAATGCCGGCGGTGCAATAGATATCCTTGTGTCCGATCGGGATGCCGTCGAGCGGCCCCTTCGCATTGCCCTCCATCACCCGCGTCTCGGCCGCGCGCGCATCGGCCAGCGCGCGCTCCTCCGTCGGCAGGATGAAGGCATGCAGGGTGTCGTCATACGCCTGCTTGCGGGCGATGCAGTCCTTGGTCAGCTCGACCGGCGACAGTTGCTTCGCAGCGATCAGTTTGGCGGCTTCGGCGATGGTGGGTATCTGGTTCATCCCCACACCTCCGGCGTGAACATGTGTGCGGGTTCGATCTCGATCGGCATCGGGGCGTTCACCCGCGCGATCATCGCTTCCAGCATCCAGTATGCGTCGTACAGCGTCGTCTTCTGCTCGGCACTGAGCGGCAGGCCGGTCTGCTTCACCATGACGTCGAATTCGCTTTCGCTGACACTGGGTTTCATGCGGACACCTCCTGAGCTGGAACGGGAGCGCCGCGGACACAGCGCACCATGGCGCCGCCCGGCGCCACGGTCACCGGCACCTCGCTATGCGCACAGATGTCGCGGACATAGCGGCAGCGCGGCGCGAACGCGCAGCCAGGCGGCAGATGCGCGAGGTTGGGTGGCGCGCCTGGAATTGTCTCCAGCACACGGCCTCGCAGCCCGCCATGCACCGTGGAAGCGAGCAGCCCCTCCGTGTAGGGATGCCGCGGCGAACGCATGATCTCGCGCGCCGTCGCGGTCTCGACGAAGCGGCCGGCGTACATCACCGCGATGCGGTCGGAGATCTCCGCCGCGGCGCCCACATCGTGCGTGACGAACACGATCGCCATGCCGAACTCCTCCTGCAACTGGCGCAGCAGCAGCAGGATCTGGATCTGCACCGTGACATCGAGCGCCGTGGTGGGTTCATCGGCCAGCAGCACACTCGGCGAACAGGCGAGCGCCAGCGCGATCATCGCGCGCTGCCGCATGCCGCCGGACAATTCGTGCGGATAGTTCTTCATCCGCCGCGCGGCCGAGGGAATTTTCACGTGGTCCAGCAGATCGAGCGTGCGCTGCATCGCGGTGGTGCGGCTGACACCTTCGTGTTGCACGATCGTCTCGGCGATCTGCTCGCCGATCGTGTAGACGGGATCGAGCGCCGCCATCGGCTCCTGGAAGATCATCGAAACCGCACTGCCGCGCAGCTTCGCGAGCTCCGCAGGCGGCAACTCGAGCACCGGCTTGCCGTCCAGCCAGACGTCGCCATCGATCTGCGCGTAATCGGGCAGCAGGCCCATCAGCGCCTTCAGGCTGACGCTCTTGCCGGAGCCGGATTCGCCAAGGATGGTCAGTGTCTCGCCACGCGCCAGGGAGAACGACACGCCGTTCACCGCCGCGACATCCATGCCGCGGCGGCGGAAGCGCACCGTCAGATTGTCGACCCGCAACACCGGTGCTTCGGCGGGCATGATGTCAGGCATGCTGAACCTGCTGCGCACGCGGCAGATGGCAGGCGACGAGATGCGCGCCGCTGTCATCGGCGCCGTCCAGCGGTGCCGCGAGCGGCGGCACGAGTTCCGCGCAGATAGCCTGTGCGAAGGCGCAGCGCGTGCGGAAGCGGCAGCCGGACGGCGGATTGATCGGGTTGGGCGGATCGCCGGTGAGCGGCATTTCCGTAGTACGGCGATCTGGATCGAGCGTCGGCTTGGAGGCGAACAACGCGCGTGTATACGGATGGCGCGGCCGGGCGTAGATCGCTTCCACCGGTCCGGTCTCGACCACCCGGCCGAGATACATCACCAGGACGCGGTCGCTGACATACTCGACCACGTTGAGATCGTGGCTGATGAACAGATACGTGAGGTTGAAGCGCGCCTTCAGCTCGGCCAGCAGGTTCAGCACCTGCGCCTCGATCGACTTGTCGAGCGCGGAGACGGCCTCGTCGAGGATCACCAGGCGCGGCTCCAATGCGAGCGCGCGCGCGACGTTCACCCGCTGACGCTGGCCGCCCGACAGTTCGTGCGGGTAGCGACGCGCGTACTGGCGCGGGTTGAGCCCGACCTGAGCGAGCAGGTCTTCCGCGCGCGACAACGCATCCTTGGCCGGCAGTCCGTGCATGCGCGGCGCGTAGGCGATGCTTTCGGCCATGGTCATGCGCGGGTTGAGGGAAGAATAGCTGTCCTGGAACACCATCTGCATCTGCCGGCGCATCGCATTGATGCTGAGGCCGTGGCGGTCGCCGACCGGATCGCCGTCGAACACCACGTCGCCCGCGTCGGGTTCGATCAACCGCATCAGCAGGCGAGCGGTGGTTGACTTGCCGCAGCCAGAACTCGCCGACGATGCCAAGGGTTTCGCCCTTGCGCACGGAGAAGGAGATGTCGTCCACCGCCTGCACCGTGGCGACCTGACGCCCCAGCAGTCCGCCGCGAACCGGGAAGTGTTTGCGCAGGTCGTTGACCAGCAGCAGCGGCTGCGCCGGCCCGCCGCGATCGCGCGGATCAGCGGTCATGCTCACTTGTTCAGCCTCACATCCATCGCGCTGCGGAACCCGTCGCTCATCAGGTTGAAGCACATCGAGGTAATGAAGATCATCACGCCTGGCAGTGCCGCGACGTAGGGCTGCACGTAGATCGCCTGGCGCAGCGAGTTCAGCATCAGTCCCCATTCCGCCTGCGGCGGCGTCACGCCGAGACCCAGGAAGCTCAACCCCGCGGAAAGAATGATCGAGACGCTGATCAGGCTGGTCGCGTAGACCATGATCGGTCCAAGCACATTCGCCAGCACATGGTGGCGGATGATCTGCATCGTGGTGGTGCCCGATGCGCGCGCTGCCTCGACGAAGTCGAGATGGCGCGCCTGCGTCGTCACCGTCTCGGCGATCCGCACCATCGGAGGGATGAAGACAACGGACAGTGCGATCACCGAATTCGACAGGCCGTTGCCGAGCAGTCCGCAGATCGCGATTGCCAGCAGGATGGAGGGGAACGCGTAGAACACGTCCATCGTGCGCATGATCAGCGTGCCGACCAGACCGCCCGCGTAGCCGGCGAGTACGCCGAGAAAGCCGCCGACGATCAGCGAGATCGACACCGGTAGAATGCCGGCGAGCAGCGACAGCCGCCCACCGTAGCATAGCCTCGCCCACAGATCGCGGCCGGTCTCGTCGGTGCCGAGCCAGTGTCCCGGGGTGCCGATCGGCTTCAGTCGTGCCAGCACGCTGCCGGCATACGGATCGGCGCCCGCCACCAGCGGCGCGGCAAGCGAGATGAAGATGATGCCGAGCAGGATGACGGTGACCGCGATGGTGACTGGATCGCGCATCAATCGTTGCCCGACCGCCTTCCAGTAACCCGGCGCCGCCGCAACCGGCGCGATTTCGACCGGGCCGAGTTCGCGTCTCACCAGATCGGCGGTTGCCTGCGACATGGCGTTCACCGGCGGATGCGCGGGTCGATCGCCGCCTGGGCGATGTCGACCAGCAGGTTGAGCACGACGAAGAACGAGGCGAGCACCAGGATCGTCGCCTGGAGAACGGGGATGTCGCGGCGGAAGATCGCGAGGTTCAGCAGGTTGCCGGAGCCGGGCCAGTTGAACACCGTCTCCACCAGGATGCTGCCGCCGAGCAGATAGCCGAACTGCAATCCCATCAGCGCCAGCACGGGCGGTGCGGCGTTGCGGCAGATGTGGCGGATCACCGGCCAGCGCGTCAGGCCCTTGGCGGTCAGCGCGCCGACGAACTCCTGACTGAGGATCTCCAGCACGGTCGCGCGCACGAGGCGGCCGATGACGCCCATGGGGATCAACGACAGCGTCGCTACCGGCAACACGAGATACTCCAGCCGGTCGTACAGCGGCAGCGAGTCATCGCCCATGCCCTGCGCCGGCAGCCAGTCGTGCAGCACGGCGCAGGCGAGCACCAGGACGATCGCGCACCAGTAGTGCGGCAGGCTGACGCCGGTGGTGGCGATGGCCGAGAACAGCTTGTCCGGCCAACGTCCGTGGAACACCGCTGCCAGCAGGCCGCAGACGGTGCCCAACGTGAAGCCGACTATCGCAGCGAGGATGGCGAGGATGAAGGTGTTGCCGAGTGCGGTAACCAACTGGCCCCATACCGGCGTCGCGTTGAACACCGACAGTCCGAAGTCGCCACGCAGCGCGCGACCCAGCCACAGCAGGTATTGCAGGTAGAGCGGCTTGTCGAAGCCGAACGCGGCCTTCATCTGCGCGATCACCTCGGGCGAGGCCTCGGGCGGCATGAGCAGGTCGATCGGATTGCCCGGCACGATGTGGACGAGGCCGAACACAACCAGCGAGACCCCGAACAGGATCGGGATGGCCTGGATGATGCGGCGGGCGGCGAAGATGAGCATGCTCGATGGGCTCCCCGGCACGGCATGGCTATGCTGCATTGCAGCATTATGCCCAACTTGACCGCAGACGGAGCGATCTGTCCAGTCGGTTTTTCAGCCTAGCGCTTGGGCATTTGCCTTCCGGTCTGGCTCGATCCTAAAATGCTGCGTCGCAGCATGGCGTGCCAGTCAGCAAATAGAGGTAGATCGTGCATAAAACAGCCATTCATCCCGACGTCGTGCGCCGCGCCAACGAGCGCCGCGGCGGTCTCCGTGTGTTCGACAGCCTAAACCCGGTGCGGACTGCACATATTGTGGTCGATCTCCAGAACGGGTTCATGGCACCCGGCCAGGTCGCCGAGATCGCCACGGCACGCGAAATCGTCCCCAACGTCAACCGGATCAGCGCCGCGTTGCGCGAGGCGGGTGGGCTGGTGGTCTACATCCAGAACACGTTCGATGACGTCGCCGTCGCCACGTGGTCCACGTTCTTCGAGCATTTCTGCACGCCGGAACGTCGCCAGCGGATGATCGAGGCGTTCAGCCCGGGCGCGTTCGGCCACGCGATCTGGCCCGGCCTCGAGGTGCTGCCGCAGGACCTCAAGGTGCAGAAGCGCCGCTTCGGTGCCTTCGCCCCCGGCTCGTCCAACCTGCATGCGCTGCTGCTACAACGCAACATCGACACGCTGATCGTCACCGGCACAGCAACGCAGGTGTGCTGCGAGTCCACTGCGCGCGACGCGATGATGCTGAACTACAAGGTGTTCTTCGTCGCCGACGGCAATGCGACGTTCAACGACGACGAACACAACGCGACGCTGTCGGCGATGGCGCACGCGTTCTGCGACGTGATCGACACCGACACGATGGTCGGGATGATCGAACGCGTCGGAGCAGAGGCGGCGATGGCCTGATCCTGTCGTGAAACCACAAACCACCAAGAATGGATAACTCGATGTTCACCAGGCGTGGCTTCATGGCTTCGGCGGCAGGCGCCGCAGTACTTCCGGGAATGCCGGCATCTGCCGCCAGCCCGCAGATCCTCCACATCGGCATGACCGCGGCGGACCTGCCCACGACGCACGGCATCCCGAACAACGGCGGTGAAGGCTTCCGCTTTCTCGGCTACCCGGCCTACGACTCTATCGTCAACTGGGACTTCACCCACACCGACAAGCTGGCGGACATCACGCCGGGCCTGTTCACTGCATGGCACGCCGACGAGACCAACCCACTGCGCTGGGTCTGCGAAGTGCGGCAGGGCGTGAAGTTCCACGACGGCTCGGAATTCGACGCCGACGCGGTGATCTGGAATCTGCGGCGGATCTACGATGACAAGTCGCCGCAATACGATGCGCCCGCCGCGCCGATCGTGCGCGCCACCGTGTCGATGATCGACAAGTTCGAGAAGGCCGACGACAAGACCATCGTCCTGACGACGCAGTACCCGTTCAGCTTCCTGCCCTATCTACTGACCCGCATCCTGATCGCAAGTCCGACGCAATGGGAGAAGGTCGGCAAGACCTGGGCGGCGTTCTCCAAGGAACCCTCCGGCACCGGGCCATTCAAGATCACCAAGGTCGTGCTCGGCCAGTACGCCGAGATGACGCGCAACGACGACTACTGGGACAAGGCGCGGGTCCCCAAGCTCGACAAGATGGTGGTGTATCCGATGCCGGAAGCCACCACGCGAGTGGCGGCCCTGCGCTCCGGACAGGTGGACTGGATCGAGGTGCCGCCGCCGGATTCGATCCCTTCGCTGAAGCAGGCAGGATTGCAGATCAGCCTGTGGCCGTATCCGCATACCTATCCGTACGCACTGAACTGCCTGGACAACTCGCCGTTCAAGGATGTGCGTGTGCGCCAGGCGATCAACTACGCGATCGATCGCGACGGCATGTGCAAGATGCTGAACGGCACGGCGAAGCCGGCGATCGGCCTTTACCCGCCCGACAGCCCGTATTTCGGCACGCCCAAGAACCGCTACACCTACGACCCGGAGAAGGCGAAGGCGCTGCTGAAGGAGGCCGGCTACGGCCCGGACAAGCCGGTGAAGGCGAAGATCATGATCTCGACGTCGGGCTCGGGTCAGATGGTGCCGATCCCGATGAACGAGTTCATGCAGCAGAACTTTAAAGCCGTCGGCATGGACATCGATTTCGACGTGGTCGAATGGGGCACCATGCTGGTTGCGGTCCGCGCGGCGCCGACCGCGCCACAGGCGCACGGCGACGACGGCATCAACATCAGTCTCAGCTTCACCGATCCCTCATCGATGTTCCGCTACTACGCGATCGATAGCTTCTCGCCGACCAACTACAATTGGGGCCACTGGAGCAATCAGGCCTGCACCGACCTGCTGAAGAAGGCGCAGGCGACGTTCGATCCAGCCGAGCAGATGACGCTGCTGACGCAGGCGCACGCCATGGTGGTGGACGAGGCGCCGTGGCTGTTCATCGTGCACGACCTCAATCCGCGCGCGATGAGCAAGAAGGTCACGGGGTTCCATCCGGCGCAGTCCTGGTACCAGGACTTCACCAAGATCAGCATGACATAGCGGGACGATGCGATGATTTCTCGCCGCGAACTGATGATCGCCGCCGCGGGTGCCGCCAGCGCGCCGGCGTTTCCGGCGGCGGCGCAGGCACAGAAGGCGCTGCGCATCGCCATGACGGCGGCCGACCTTCCGTCAACCCACGGCATTCCCAACAACGGCTTCGAGGGATTCCGCTTTCTCGGCTATCCGCCCTATGACGGGCTGGTGAATTGGGACCTGAGGCACAACAAGGACAAGCCGGCGGTGATCGAGCCAGGCCTCGCCACCGCCTGGCACGGCGATGAGGCCAACCCCCTGCGCTGGGTTTTCACGCTACGCAAGGGCGTGACGTTCCACGACGGCTCGGAGTTCAATGCCGATGCGGTGATCTGGAACTTCCGCCGCATCTACGACGACAAGTCGCCGCAATACGACGCGCCTGCCGCGCCGATCGTGCGCGCGGCGGTGTCGATGGTGGACAGCTTCGAGAAGGCCGACGACGCGACCATCGTGCTGAGCACGAAGTATCCGTTCAGCTTCCTGCCGTGGCTGCTGACCCGCGTGCTGATGGCGAGCCCCACCCAGTGGGAGAAGGTCGGCAGGTCGTGGGCGGAGTTCGCGAAGCAGCCCTCGGGGACGGGCGCGTTCAAGATCACCAAAGTGGTGCCTGGGCAGTATGCCGAGATGACGCGCAACGACGCCTACTGGGACAAGGAGCGGATCGCGCGCGTCGATAAGATGATCGTCTATCCGATGCCTGAAGCGACCACGCGCGTCGCCGCGCTGCGCTCCGGGCAGGTGGACTGGATCGAGGTGCCGGCACCGGACTCGCTCCCGTCGCTGAGGCAGGCCGGGTTCCAGATCAGTCTTTGGCCGTATCCACACACCTACCCGTACGTGCTGAACTGCATGGAAGGCTCGCCGTTCCACGACGTGCGCGTGCGTCAGGCGATCAACTATGCGGTGGATCGCGAGGGGTTGTGCAAGCTGATCAACGACACGGCAAAACCGGCGGTCGGCCTGTATCCGCCCGACCATCCGCTGTTTGGATCGCCCACCGAGCATTACGGCTACGACCCGGACAAGGCGAAGGCACTGCTGAAAGCCGCCGGCTACGGTCCCGACAAGCCACTGAGTGCCAAGATCATGATCTCGACCTCGGGGTCCGGGCAGATGCTGCCGATCCCGATGAACGAGTTCATGCAGCAGAACTTCGCGGCGGTCGGCATGAAGATCGACTTCGATGTGGTGGAATGGGGCACCATGCTGGTGGCGATGCGCAGCCCGCCGACCGCGGCGCAGTCGCATGGCGTGGATGGCGTGAACATCAGCCTGAGCTGGGTCGATCCCGCGACGATGTTCCGCTACTATTGCAGGGATAGTTTCTCGCCTACCAACTTCAACTGGGGGCATTTCAGCGATCCCCGCTCGGACCAGATGCTGCGGGGTGCGCAGGCGACGCTGGACCCAGCCGAACAGACAAAGCAGCTTGCCGCGGCGCACAGCGTCGTGGTCGATCAGGCGGCCTGGCTGTTCATCGTGCACGATCTCAACCCGCGCGCGATGTCAAAGAAGGTGCTGGACTTCCATCCGGCTCAGAGCTGGTTCCAGGACTTCACCCAGATCAACGTGGCGTAAGAGCGGCGGTTGATCAGGCCCGGCGGCCGGCGACGGCATGGTAGACGACCAGCACCACGATCGCGCCGATGACTGCCACGAACATGCTGTAGAGGTTGAAGCCCGTTACCCCGGCAGCCCCGACGAGGCTGAACAGAAAGCCGCCGACGATCGCGCCGACGATCCCCAGCACGATGTCGAGGATGACTCCTTCGCCTGATTTGTTCACTATCTTGCTCGCGATGAAGCCTGCGATCAGACCCAAGACCAGCCAGCCGATGATCGACATGGGGTTCCTCCATTCCTGAACGTCACGCGGCGTATCGCTCTCCGCCGTCTTATCAAGCGACCGCCGAGCGCCTGCCGGCGATGTAGCGGACACCTTCAGCCTCGGTGTGCTCCTCATGCATGGTCCCCGCCGGAACGCTGCATGAATTGCCTGGTCCGTAGGTTACCCGATCCTCACCGAAAACGAGAGTGATGGACCCATCGAGGACAAGCAGGCGCGCGTCAAACCCATGCGCATGTGCGTCGCGATGAATGTTGGGCTGGATCTCGCCTTCGCTGACCGCATAGCCTTCACCACGAAGGTCAGCCTCGAATTCCGCCCTGGTCATCGCGTTCGCTTCCCCTGTAAGGGGGAAGTCATACGCACGGGCGCCCTCCGGGGTCAACGGAACGACATAAGCCGCGGCGCTTGGGAGAAGAGCATGGTCCAGGAATCAGCCGTCACGCCCGCATCGGCCGAGGATGATGAACGCGCCAAGGTCCGCAGGGCACAAGGTGTGCTGCAACGCACCTCGACGAGCGTCGGTCAGGTCTGCCTCGTTATTCTGACCGTGCTGGCCGTGCTCTACACTCTGTACTTCGCGGCGGCGATCATCCTGCCATTCGTGCTGGCGCTGGTCCTGGCGCTGGTGCTGGGTCCGGCGATGCGCCTGCTCAACCGCCGGCTGCACATCCCCCGAATGATCGCGGCGCTGTTGCTGATCATCGCGCTGTTCAGCGTGGTGGGGGCGATGGGTTATGCGCTGTCCGTGCCGGCCTCCGGCTGGATTGCCAAGGCGCCGCAATCGCTGCCCGCCCTGGTCGATAAACTGCGGTTCCTCGAAAGGCCGATCCAGTTGATGCAGCACGGTGTACAGCAGTTGCAGAATCTGATGTCGCAGAGTGGCGAACAGCCGGCCGAGCAGAACGCGGAGTTTTCGAAGCCGACAACACCGCAGACCGTGACGGTGCAGCAATCCTCGGATATGGGCGGCAGCCTGATGGGCATCGGGTCATCGGTTCTGCAAGGTGGCCGCGCCTTCCTGGGCGAGGGTTTCACCCTGATGCTGCTGCTGTTCTTCTTCCTGGCATCGAGCGACACCTTGCTGCGCCGGTTCGTCGAGATACTGCCGCATTTCGACGAAAAGCGCCGAGCGGTGTCGATCGTGGGGGAAATCGAGGACAACATATCGCGTTACCTGTTGACGATCACGCTGATGAACGCGCTGGTCGGCCTGTTCGCCGGGCTGGCGGTCTGGCTGCTGGGAATGCCGGACCCGCTGCTGTTTGGAACGCTCGGCTTTCTGCTCAACTACATTCCGATCATCGGACCGGTCACGGGCATTGTGGTCTTCTTCTTTGTCGGCATCTTCACCTTCTCGTCCATCTGGCAAGCCCTGATTCCCGCCGCGATCTACCTGGGCATCCATGTGCTGGAGGGCGAGACGATCACGCCGATGCTGCTCGCGCGCCGCTTCACGCTTAACCCGGTCATGGTGATCTCATCGCTGATGTTCTGGGACTTGCTGTGGGGCATACCGGGAGCGCTCCTCTCTATGCCGCTGCTGGCAGTCACCAAGATCGTGTGCGACCACATCGAGTCGCTGATGCCGCTCGGTCATCTGCTGGGCGGCACCTCGGCCAGACCGAAGGCCGACTGAGATCGCTTGGTTCAGACCTCCGGCGACCTCGCCTCCAGTCATCACGCTCTAGGCCGGCAGATTGTCCATGAACCGCCGCAGCGCGGGTGTCCATTTCGCGGCATCGGCACCCGATGCGAGGTGCCCGAGTTCGCTGTCGATCTCGAAATAGCTCGCGGTCACGCCAGCATCTCGCAGGCTCGCCATCACGCCCGGTGCCAGGCTTGGCGGGAACAGCTCGTCCGTGCGCGACAGCACATACAGCACCGGCACGCGGATACGATGCAATTCCGGCGTCACGTCGTACAACTCCATCGCGCGGCCCAGGATCAGCAGCGAGTTCGCGTCGAACTGCTTCGCCCACACCGACGCCTGCCGGGCGATCTCTGCCTCGGGGGCGTTCATGCCGTAGTGCCTCAGCGTCTCGACACGCAACGCCAGCAGGCTGTCGAACATGCCCGGCGTGTCGTAGTAGTCGCCGCCGTGCCAGTTCGGGTTCTGCTCGAACCGGGCGAGGAGCGTCGCCACGCGATCGCGGCTTTGCGCGCGGGGTGAAGACACCACGGGGACGATCCCGTCCATGTCGTCAGGGAATGTCACCGCCCATTGGAAGGCCTGAAACCCGCCATAGGATGGGCCAACCACGGCATGCAGATGCCGCACGCCAAGATGCTGAAGCAGCTGGCGCTGCGCGGTGACAATGTCCGCCACGGTGATGTGCGGAAAGCGCGAGCCGTACGGGCGGCCTGTCCGCGGATCACGTGATGCGGCATTGGTCGAGCCGTAGCTCGAACCCAGCATATTGGAACAGACCACGAAGCAGCGATCGGTATCGATCGGCGCGCCTGGTCCCACCAGCGTCGTCCACGATCCCTCAGACGAACCGGCACCCGCTTCGATCATGCGATGGCCGCTGGTGTAGCCGTGCGTCACCAGCACCGCGTTGCGCCCATCGGCCGCAAGCCGGCCGCGCGTGCAGTAGGCGATGGTGACCTCCGGCAGCACCTCGCCATTCCTCAGGCGGAAATCGGCGAAGGTGTAGGTGCCGTGCTGGGTTTCGCTCATGCTGAGCCTCCTCGCGCGCCGCGTATGCGCAATTCTGCGATGGGTTTATCCGCTTGGCGGCGGCTTTGATTTTAGCACGGAGAAAGGAAGGCGAGAACCACGGTGGGCCACGGAGAAGCGTACGCCGATGAACGAGATTGCTTCGCTGCGCGCCTCGCAATGACGGAACACAGCCCCTCCCGCGCTGGTCCGCGCGGGAGGGGCTTGGTCGCGACTAGGCGCGGCTTGCCTGGTACAGCGGGCCGCGGACGATCTGACCTGGAAGCGCGTCGGTGAGTTCGCCCTGGTCAAGCAGCACGGTGCCGTTGACCACCACATAGTCGATCCCCACTGCGTCGCGCTTCACGCGCACTCCACCCGCCGGCAGATCGTTCACCGGTTCGCGTGGCTTGGACGCGATCGTGTCGGGGTCGAAGATCACGAGATCGGCGATCTTCCCGGCAGCGACAAAGCCGCGATCGTCCATGTCGTGCATCAGGGCCGTCCTGCCGGTGAGACGATGCACCGCCTCTTCCAGCGACATCACCTGCTGATCGCGCACCCAGTGTCCCAGCAGATGCGTGCTGTATTCGTGGCGGTCAGCCGAGTGCGGCCTCGCGCCACCATCGCTCGTCCCGATCACGGTATAGGGCGAGTTGAGGATCTGCCTCTGCGCCGCCGGGTCAGTGTTGCGATCGACGCAGATGAAGAACGTCTGAAGCTCCTCGTCCAGCGACAGGTCGAGGAACGCATCCATCACGCTCTTGCCCTGCGCTTCGGCAATCTGCGTGATGCTCTTGCCCTCGAGCGCACGGTTACGCGCGTGACGCGTCATGAACACCTGCGTCAGGTCCCAGCGGCGATTGAAGAAGCCGCGCGCGCGTCCGCGGCGGTCCGTGCCTGGCCGCGACTGGGCGACCGTTCCCTCCACCGCCTCGGCGCTCAGCGACGTGCGGGTTGCCGGATCGCTGAAGGCGCGCATCCGCTCCTGATAAGGCAACGCCATTACCTTGTCCCACGTCGGCATGCCGGCGAAGAGGCTGTTGGGGTTGGTCAGATCCTCATCCTGCGGGACATCGAGTCCAAGGCGCAGATCGAAGATCGGCCCGGCAACGACAGAGATGCAGGAACCGTAGCAGCGGGCGCCGGAATGGAACGCGTCTTCCAGCCAGCGCAGGTGCTCCTGCCACTCGTCGGGCCGCTCGATCGGCTGGGTGACGAGGTTGTAGATACTCGGTCGCCCGGTGTGCGCCGAAAGGTCGCGCGCCAGTTGGCGTGTCGCCTTGGTGCCGCCGGGCGCGCCGCCGGAGACTTGCATGACGCCGGTTCCCAACTCGCCCAGCACGCCGGCGAGCGCCAGGCGTTCGGCGTCCGAGGCTGCGCCGGCTGGATCGCCACGCCCCTGCGGAGACGTGCTGAAGCCCAGCGCGCCCGCCTGCATGCCTTCACGCAACAGCCGCTGCATCGCGCTGAGTTCGCTCGCGGTGGCCTCCGCCTTTTCCGAGGCGGCCTCACCCATCACGTAGCGGCGTATCCCGGAATGGCCGGCCAGTGTGCCGACATTGCAGCCGCGGCGTTGGCCGAGCGCGTTCATGTATTCGGCGATAGACTCCCAGGTAAAGTTGACTCCTTGCCGCAGCACGTTGAGCGGAATGGCCTCGGCCTCCGAGAAGAACTCGAGATACCAGTCGTGGTCGTCGGGCCGCGCCGGCGCGATCACCTGACCGCACTGACCGACCAGGATTGTCGTGTGGCCGTTCTGCACCGACGACCCGCAATACGGATCCCACAACGCCTGCGGATCGAAATGCGTGTGGTGATCGATGAATCCCGGTGCCACGACACGTCCGCCGGCGTCGATGGTGCGTTTGGCGGCGGCGCTCGTTTTGCCGACGCCGACAATTCTGCCCTGATGCACCGCGACGTCGGCATGGAATGACGGCTCGCCGGAGCCGTCGACGACACGCGCGTTCTTGATCAGCAGATCGTACGCCATGGCTCTTCCTCCTTGATGGCCAAATTCTTTTCGAATGCGGGCGGCGGCGAGCCGACTACGAATGAACCGGCGGACCTGCCAGCTACGCTTCGCACCATTGGCGATGAGGCTAGGCCCCGCGGACAATTCCAGCAATACGCGGATTTTGCTGGTACTGGTCCTATCCGCGCGCCCGGTGATAGGCTGGCGCAAAATCGATCGGCGAGGAGACCGACATGCCCGTGCTGAGGCGCCCCGACGGCGAGATCTATTACGAGGAATACGGTCAGGGCTATCCCATCCTGCTGTTCGCGCCGGGTGGCATGCGGTCGCGCGCCGAGATGTGGCACGATCCGGTCGATGGTCCGCCGCGGCCGTGGAGCGACTGGACGCAGTCGCTCGCCGGCAGCTATCGCGTCATCGCGATGGACCAACGCAACGCCGGCCGTTCGCGTACCGCGATCGAGGCCAATCATGGCTGGCAAACTTACGCCGCCGATCATCTCGCGCTGATGGATCATCTTGGCTGCCGCCGGTTTCACACGCTGGGCGGCTGCATCGGGGCCAGTTTCTGCCTGAAGCTGTGCGAGATCGCACCCGAGCGAGTCACCGCCGCGGTGCTGCAAAATCCGATCGGCCCGCATCCCGATCATCCGGAGTATTTTCCGGAGAGTTTCGCGGAGTGGGCCAGGGAACAGAAGGCCGAACGCCCGCAACTCGACGATGGAAAGATGGCCGCGTTCGGCAGGAACATGTGGGGCGGCGAGTTCGTGTTCTGTGTCAGCCGCGAGTTCTGCCGTCGATGCAGAGTGCCGACTTTCCTGCTGCCTGGCAGCGACAAACCGCATCCCGCGGTGACATCGGCGGAACTCGCGCGATTGCTGCCGGGCGTCGAAATGCTGGAGAACTGGCGCGGCCCCGAGCATCTGGACGAGCAGTTGCGCCGCGTGCTGGCATTCCTCGACCGGCACACGCCGAAGGAGACGCGGAAGGCAGCGTAAGGGAGGTAGCCATGGCAATCATCGTCGGCTCCGGCGAGCACCGCTACGAGGTGGTCGAGAACTGGGGGAAACTGCCCGACCGCTGGCACTACGGCGAAGTCGCCGCGGTGGGTGTCGACAGCAAGGACAACGTCTATGTCTTCGCCCGCAGCGAACATCCGATGATGGTGTTCGATCGCGAGGGCAATTTCCTGCGTTCCTGGGGCGAAGGTTTGTTCAGGCGCCCGCACGGCGTGCACCTGGCGCCTGACGACACGATCTACTGCACCGACGATGGCGACCATACGGTACGGCGGCTGACACTTGAGGGAAAGCTGCTGCTGGAGATCGGCGTGCCCGGCGAACCGGCCCCGATGTACGGCGGCGATCCGTTCAACCGCTGCACGCACACCGCGCTGTCGCCGGAGGGCGACATCTACGTCGCGGACGGCTACGGCAATGCGCGGGTGCACAAGTATTCGCCGAACGGCAAGCTCCAGTTCTCCTGGGGGAGCCTGGCACCGACCCTGGCGCGTTCAACGTCGTACACAACATCTGCTGCGATGAGGACGGCTGGATCTATGTGGCGGATCGCGAGAACCACCGTGTGCAGGTGTTCGATGGGAAGGGCAAGTACCACGCGCAGTGGAACAACCTGCACCGGCCGTGCGGGCTGTGCATGACGCGCGGGCGCAATCCGCTGGCCTATATCGGCGAGAGCGGCCCAGGCATGGCGGTGAACGCGAAGTCGCCCGGTATCGGTCCGCGCGTCAGCATCGTGACGCATGAAGGCGAGCCGATCGCGCGTCTCGGCGACGCAACGCGCGAGCGGGCCAGCCAGTTCATCGCGCCGCATGGCGTGGCGATCGACTCACGCGGCGATATCTATGTGGGCGAGGTGGCGCGCACCGCGATGCGCAACCGGGGCACGCCGATCGCACCGGAAGAGGACATCCGCTGCATGCAGAAACTGGTGAAGCTCGCCTGATGTTGAGCGACGAACGCAACCGGCTGCTGACCGAGGTCGGCCCCGGCACGAATATGGGCGCGCTGCTGCGCCGCTACTGGCAGCCGATCGCGGCGGTCGCCGAACTGGATGACAACCCCACCAAGCCGGTGCGCCTGTTCGGCGAAGACCTTGTGCTGTACAAGGATCTTTCGGGCGACTACGGCTTGCTGGAACGCCACTGCCCGCACCGCAGCGCCGATCTCAGCTACGGCATCGTCGAGCAGTGCGGCCTGCGCTGCAACTATCACGGCTGGATGTTCGACGCGACCGGTGCCTGCCGCGAGCAGCCGTTCGAGGACATCGACGCACCGCAGATCCGCTTCCGCGACCAGATTCGTATCCGCGCGTATCGTGTGGAGGCGAAGGCAGGGCTGTTGTGGGCCTATCTGGGTCCGGAGCCCGCGCCGCTGGTGCCAAACTGGGAGCCCTTCTGCTGGGGCAACGGGTTCGTGCGGATCGTGTTCTCGACGGTTCCCTGCAACTGGTTCCAATGCCAGGAGAACTCGATCGATCCGGTGCATTTCGAATGGATGCATGACAATTGGGGCAGCCGCCTGGCGGGGCGCAACGGACCCTATGCGCCACGCCATCTCAAGCTGGCATTCGACGAATTCGACTATGGCCTGGTTTATCGCCGCGTGCGCGAGGACTCCGACGAGACCAATCAGCTATGGACGGTCGGCCGTGTCTGCCTGTGGCCGAACGCGCTGTTCACCGGCAATCACTTCGAGTGGCGGGTGCCGATCGACGATACCAACACGCTGAGTGTCGGCTGGTTCTTCACGCGCGTGCCGAAGGATCGCGAACCTTACGTCCAGAACAGCATTCCTTACTGGTACTCGCCGATCGCCGATGAGAAGACCGGACGCTGGATCACCAGCCATATCATGAACCAGGACTTTGTCGGCTGGGTCGGCCAGGGAGCGATCACCGATCGGAAGCGCGAACATCTGGGACGCAGCGACCGCGGCATCATCATGATGCGTCAGCGCTTTTTCCGGGACCTCGATGCGATCGCCGCCGGCAGTGAGCCGACGGCGATCGTGCGTGATCCCGAGGTGAACCGCTGCATCACGCTGCCCATCATCGGACGCAAGCAGTTCGTGGAGGGTCTGACACGCGACGAGATCGAGCGAGAACGTCCGGGCATCGCCCCTCGCCGCGAGTTCCCGTTCCTGGTGGGACAGCCCGAGGCGGTGCGGCGCGCCTATGACGAGGCGATGGGATTCGTGAACTGATCGACTGCGATCCCCAGTAGGCGAGCGGCATTCAGGCCGAGGATCGCCGCGCGTTCGTCCGCGCTCAATCCGGGCGCGCCTTCGATGAAGCCGACCGGGTCGATCTCGCCCATGTCGGCGGGATAGTCCGTGCCCATGAGAACACGATCGGCGCCGTACTGCCGGACGAGATATTCCAGTTGCGGATGCGTGTAGACCAGCGAATTGAAGTATAGCCGCTTGAGATACTCGGTCGGCATCACGTGGATCTGCTCGCAGCAATCGGGGCGCGCGCTGGCGGCATGGTCTATGCGGCCCGAATAGGCCGGCAGATAGCCGCCGCCATGGGCGAGCACCAGCTTCAGGTCCGGACATTGCTCCAGCACGCCGCCGAAGATCAGGTGATGCACGGCCACCGTGGTATCCAGCGGGTTGCCGATCACATTGGTGAAGTAATGATCAGCGAAACGCCGCGCCTCGGTGAACCCGGTGGCGTGCATGAAGATCGTCAGGCCAAGTTCATCGGCCTTGGCGAATATCTTGCGGAAGCGGTCGGCGGACAGGTCCTCGCCGGCGACGTTGGTGGCGATCTCGATGCCGCGCAGTCCGAGCGATCGATGCAGTCGCTCCAGCTCGGCAACCGCCAGTTCAGGCGCCTGAAACGGCACCGTGCCAAGACCGACGAAGCGATCGGGATGCCGCGCCACGATGTCGGCGATGTTGTCGTTGATCGCGCGCGCGGTGGCGATGCCGAGATCGGGCGGCGTGTCGTAGTAGGTCTGGTTCGGTGCGGGCGTGAGCGCCTGGATGTCGATCCCCATCACATCCATGTCGGCGAGCCGCTTCTCGACCGAAGTGAACTGCACGCGCGTCCGCTCCACCTGCTGCCGGTTCACCTCGCGGGTGCGCGCATTGGCGAACACTTCGCGCGGGCGGCGATCGACGGCGCCCGCCGCGCGGAACATCGCTTCGGCCACTGCGGTCAGCACGTGGCAATGGATGTCGACGGTGAAGTGCCTGCCGCGGGGATGCGGCGGTCCGGGGAACCGGCCGGGGATGCGTGCATCGGCAGGCAGGCAACTGAACAGCATCTAATCGGCTCCTGTATCTACCGCAGGGTGCGCACTCACGATGGGAATTGCTTCGTCGCTGCGCTCCTCGCAATGACAAGTACTCACGCGATGACGCCCGCCTGACGGAGCGCAGCGAGCGTGTCGCGGTCATAGCCCAGCAGGCGTCCCAGCACTTCGTCGGTATGCTGTCCCGGTGTCGGCACAGGGCCGACATGGCCAGGTGTCTTCGACATCTTCACCGTGACTCCTGGCACGTAGAGTTCGCCTGCGACCGCATCCTCCATCTTCACCAGCATCTCGCGTTCCCACAGATGCGGGTCCTTGGCGACCTCGGGGATCGTGCGCACGGGCGCCACCGGCACGCCGATCTCCATCAGTGCCGAACAGATCGTCTCGACCGGCCTTTCGGCACACCACGCTTCGAGGGCGCGTCGAGCATCGCCGCTGCCCTGGCCGGCGGTGATCGGTTCGCCGCCGCCGGACGTTTCACCTGAAACCAGTCGCGCGAGGCGTCCCGCCATATCGCGACCCGCGGCCGAGATCACCACGTAACCATCCTTCGCCCGATACGGCGGCCGCCCGCCCTCGCCGCCTTCCTCTCCAGTGGCAAGATAATAGGACGTGGGAATCTCCACCATGGTCAGTGCCGAATCCAGCAGGCAGACATCGACAAGCTGTCCCTCACCGGTGCGGTCGCGATGGCGCAACGCGGCGAGCGCGCCGATCGTGGCGTGCAGAGCGGTATAGCGATCGACCACCGATGATGCGGTTCCCAGCGGCTGGCCGACCGGCTTGCCGGTCAACGACATCAGCCCACTCATTGCCTGGCCGAGCGGATCGAATGCCGGACGGTCGGTGTAAGGGCCGTATTGACCGAAGCCGGACACGGACACAAGGATGATCCCGGGATTGATCGTGCGCAGCACGTCGTAGTCGAAGCCCATTGCCTTCATCGTGCCGGGCCGGAAGTTCTCCAGCACGATGTCGGCGGTCTTCACCAGTCCGGCGAAGATCTCCTTGGCGCGCGGATTGCGCAGATCGAGGCAGATACTCTTTTTGCCGCGGTTGTACACGGTGAAATAGATGCTCTGGCCGCGCACCATCGGCGCGTGCTTGCGTGTTTCCTCGCCGCCCGGCCGTTCTATCTTGATCACCTCGGCGCCGAGATCCGACAGGATCATCCCGCCGCGCGGACCCGCCTGATAGCGTGCCAGTTCGAGTACGCGGACTCCGTCGAGACTGAGGCTCATGACGACCTCCCCATTGTCATTGTTGAGGAGCGTAGCGACGAAGCAATCCTGGTCAAGGAACGCTTGCGCGGTAGGCCAGCTCCGCCGCCGCCAGATCCTCCAGCGCGCTGCCGACCGACTTGAACAGCGTGATCTCGGCGGGGTCGCGCCGTCCGGGCGTTTCGCCGCGGCACAAGGTGAACAGGTCGCCAGCGATGTCCCTGCGGCGCAGCGCCCCGTGCGCGATCGGATCGATCAGATCGCCCGCCTCGGCCAGCGCCGCGTCGGTGTCGATGAACACGCGCGAGCGCCGCACCGCGTCGTCGTCTGCTTCGCGCATCGCCGGTGTGAAGCCGCCGATCAGGTCGAGATGCGCGCCGGGCCGCAACCATTCGCCGCGTACCAGTGGCTCGCGCGATAAGGTTGCACACGAAACTATATCGGCCTGTTGCACCGCCGCGGCGAGGTCTGTCACCGCATCACCGCCAAGCCGAGAGGCAAGACGTTCGGCACCCACCGGACGGACGTTCCAGATCATGACGCGCGCGATCGGGCGTACCGCGCGGTACGCCTCCGCCATCAACCCGCCGACATGGCCGGAGCCGACGATCAGCAGCGATTTCGCATCCTCACGGGCAAGAAACGAACCGGCGAGCGCCGATGCGGCGGCGGTACGGCGCCGGGTGATCTCGCCGCCATCGATCAGCGCGAGGTGCCGGCCGGTCGCGCCATCGCACAGCAGATAGCTCGCGGACACCGCAGGCAGGCCGTGCGCACCGTTGCCGGGAAATACCGAGACCACCTTCACGCCAAGCATGCCATTCGCGCGCCAGGCGGGCATCAGCAGCAGCGCGGCCGTTGTGCCATCGGATTGCGTTATGTCGTGGCGATGACGCAGCGGCACTTCCGCGCCGGCCACGAACGCGTCGCGCAGCGCAGGGATCAGCCGATCGAACGGCAGTGCGGCCGCAGTCCGCGCGGCGTCGAGGATCTTCATGCGTTGCGGCGTGCCAGCGCACGCACCTGAGTCTCGACCGCCGTCAGGTCGTTCGGCAGCACGCTGAACCGCTCCGGCCGATCGAACAGATCGGCAAGCCGCGGTGGCAGAGCAGGACGCATGCCGGTGGCGCGCTCGACGGCGTCGGGAAATTTCGCCGGATGCGCCGTCGCCATCGCGATCGTCGGCACACCGTGTCCCGGCGGATTGGCGATCGTGGCGGCGATACCGATCGCGGTGTGCGGGTCGGCAAGGTAGCCGCTCTCCTCGTGCAAGCGCGCGATCTCCTGTTCAATCCCGGCATCGTCCAGGCGGAAGCCGTGGAATACGGTGCGGCAGCGATGCCAGGCCGCGTCGGGGACCGCCATCTTCCCGGTGCGGCGGAACTCCGCCATCGCATCGGCGGTGGCGCGCGGGTCGCGATCCAGCAGCTCGAACAGCAGGCGCTCGAAGTTGGAACTCACCTGGATGTCCATGCTGGGCGACAGGCTCGGCTCAACCGTCGCGATCGACATATCGTTGGAGGCCAGGAAGCGCGTCAGGATGTCGTTGCGATTGGAACCGACGATCAGCCGCGTCACCGGCAACCCCATCCGCCGCGCGACCCAGGCGGCGAGGATGTTGCCGAAATTGCCGGTCGGCACGCTGAACGCCACTTCGCGGTCCGGCGCACCGAACGCCAATGCGGCGGCGACATAATACGGAACCTGTGCGGCGATGCGCGCCCAGTTGATCGAGTTCATCGCCGAGAGATGCAGCTCCTGGCGGAACGGCGCGTCGGCAAACATCGCTTTCACCAGATCCTGGCAGTCGTCGAACGTGCCCTGGATGGCGATGTTGCTGACATTGGGCGCGGCGACGGTCGTCATCTGCCGGCGCTGCACGTCGCTGATGCGGTTGTGCGGATGCAGGAAAGCGATATCGACGCGGTCACGCCCGGCACTGGCCTCGATGGCGGCCGAACCGGTGTCGCCGGAGGTGGCGCCGACGATCGTCACCCGTGCATTGCGCGCCGCCAGGACGTGATCGAACAGGCGTCCGACGAGCTGGAGCGCCATGTCCTTGAAGGACAGCGTCGGGCCGTGAAACAGCTCCTGCACGAAGAGGCCGGTGTCGAGCTGGATCAGCGGCACGACGGCGGGATGGCCGAAGCCGGCATATGCATCGCGACACAGTGCCGCCAGCGTGGAGGATGGGATCGCTTCACCGACGAACGGCTGGATCACGCGCGCGGCGAGCGCGTGGTAGGGCAGCCCGCGCATCGCGCGCCAGTCGGCGGGGGAAAAAAGCGGCCAGGTCTCGGGCACATAGAGCCCGCCATCCTCGGCCAGCCCGGCCAGCAGCACGCCGGAGAAGTCGCGGATCGGCGCCTGGCCGCGGGTGGAGACGTAACGCATGGCCCCAGAGTAGTCCGCGTGCCGGCCGGCTGGAATGCTGTCGGATCTTGCGGCTGTCGTAGGCTCAGCCGCAGCATTTCCCGCGGTGTCAGCTCCGGCTTCGACGACGGCCTTACGAATGTTTGGTCACGGTGAAGTGCAGCCCGCAATTGCCGTTGGTGACGTCACCTTCGATCTTCGGTCCGGCCTGCCTGCCGACCAGCGTGATGCCTTCGGCGCCGCCGGTCACGGTGCCGTCCGCCGCGATCGTGGCGTCCACCCACGTCTCGTAGTTCCAACGGAACTGGAACGCGTTGCCGGTCACCTCGAGGCGCACGAGGCCCGGATGGGGGCAGGCACGGCTGCCGGCCTGGAACCGCGTGCTGGTGCCGAGATATTCGCCCTCGATCGTCTGCGCGGGCTTTGGCGGCGGTGCCGGAGCTTGCGGCGGCGGCTGCGCGGCGCAGGCCGTCAGCGCGGCGCAGAGTGCCGCGCACAGAGTGGCGCGAGGGTTGTGCATTATTGCTCGTTCAATGGAGATAGCGGGCGGTCAGATGGGCCTCAAAGTCGGTCGGGTCGAGCGGCTTGCCGGTCGCCTCGGACAGTAGCGCATTGAACTCGAGCAGGCTGCCCTGGCGGTGCACCTTGGCCCGGAGCCACGTGACGAGAGGTGCCAGGTCGCCGCGGCCGAGCGCCGCGTCGAGGGCGGCCACGTCGCGCCGTGCAGCGGCCATCAGTTGCGCCGCCGCCATTGCGCCCAGCGTGTAGCTGGGGAAATAGCCGAACGCACCATCGTACCAATGGATGTCCTGGAGGCAGCCGCGCGCGTCGTCGGGCGGCACGATGCCCAGGAGCGCCCGGAACCCGTCGTTCCAAGCGCCCGGCAGGTCGGCGACCGTCAGCGAACCCGCCACCAGCGCCTGCTCGAGCCGGAAACGCAGGATGACATGCGCCGGATAGGTCATTTCGTCGGCGTCGACGCGGATGAAGCCACGCTCGACGCGCCGCCATAGCCGCGCCAGGTTCGCCGGCTGATAGGGCGCCGCATCGCCGCCGAATGCCGCGTGCAATTCCGGACCAAGCCAGCTCAGGAAGGCGTCCGAACGGCAGGCCTGCATCTCCACGATCAGCGACTGGCTCTCGTGTGTCGCCATCCCCGCCGCCTCGCCCACCGGCTGGCGTGCCCAGGCGGCGGGCAGGCCGCGTTCGTAAAGCGCGTGGCCGGTCTCGTGCACCACCGCGAGCACCGCCTGGGTGAAGTCGGTCTCGACGTAGCGCGTGGTGATGCGCACGTCGGAGGGTGTGCCGCCGGAGAACGGATGCGCCGAGCGGTCCAGCCGCGCATGGGCGAAGTCGAGCCCCAAACGCTCGGAGAGACGGCGGCACAGCGTCTCCTGGACGGTCGACAGGGAACGGATCCTGAGGCCGCAGCGGCGGCGGATGGCGCGCCTGGCGTTCCTCGGCCTCGGGCAGGGCGCGTCGCAGGAAGGCCTCGTACTCGGCGAACACCTTGGCGACATCGCGGGCGCGCATGCCTTGCTGGAAGCCATCCATCAGGGCGTCGTACGGATCGAGTTGCAGCGCGGGTGCCAATGCAGCCGCGGCCTCGCGCATCAGGCGAACGACCTCCGCGAGATGCGGGTGGACCATGGCGAAATCCGATTGGCGGCGCGCCTCGCGCCACACTTTCTCGCAGGCGGAGTTGGCGCGTGCCTGCGCCTCGACGAGGTCCGGCGGCATCGCGGTGGCGCGCGTGTAGGCATGGCGCATCAGGCGGAGGTTCGCCGCGCGCCACGGGTCCGTATCTCCTGCCGCCTCGGCCGCATCAAGATCTTCGCCGACAACGGGAGCGACCAGCAGCGAATGTGACATGCCGGCAAGCACGGCGAGCTGATCGCCGCGTGCGGCACCGCCACCCGGCGGCATCATGGTGGCAGCATCCCAGCCCAGTACCGAGGACGCCTCGCCGATCGTCGCGATGCGGGCGAAGCGGGCGGCCAGCCGGTCATAGGCAGTCATGCATGGTCCCGGGCGCCAGCCCGGCCTTCCATCGTCATGGCCGGACTTGTTCCGGTTATCATGCGTCCAGCACCTTCCTTGCCCAAAGAACGAAGATCACCACGAGCGCGACGGCGAGGCCATACCAAGTGATCGCATAGGAAAGATGATTGTTTGGCGGCCTTGGCAAGTGGTGCGCGGGATCGGGGAAGCGTTCCGGCGGCGACGGGCCCATTGCCACCAGGACGAACGGCGCGACATGGTGCAGTCCGAGCGCCGATCCGATCGCCGAAGCGTCAAGCGTGTAGAACAGCCGGGCCGCCGGATTGTCGGTGGCACTGAACAGGCCAGGCTTATCGCTCGGCCGCACATAGCCTTGCACCGTCACGTCGCCTTCCGCGCGCGCGAGCGGACGCGGCCGCTTGTCCGGCACCCAGCCGCGATCGACCAGGACGACGACGCCATCGGCGATCTCCAGCGGCACGATCAACTGCGTGCCGAGTTCGGTCCCCGCCGGTGTGTCGCGCACTTCGGCGCCATAGGAGGCGGACAGATCGTCGCGCATCTGGCCGGTGACCTGCACCTTGGTGTAGGGGCCCGGCGCCTCCGGCAACGGCACCGCCGGAGCGGCCTCGGCGCGCGCGATCTGCGCCAGTATGCCGCGCTTCCATTGCAGGCGTACGACCTGCCAGGTGCCGAGACCCACCAGCACCGCCAGCATCGCCACCGTCATCACGCCAGGCCAGAGCAGACGACGCAGCCTGACGTTCACAATCCCATCTCGGTCGACCTATGCCGGAACTGCAACGCCACCAGCGCTGCCTTCGCCGGCCGCATCATCAACACGGCCAGCGGTATCGTCACGACCGGCCACAGCACGGCGTGCAGCCAGAGCGGCGGCGAGAAGCGGAACTCCACCCAGAATGCCAGCGCGACCACGATGGCACCGAGCAGCAGGATCACGCCGACAGCGGCGCCGTCGCCGGCGTCGTGTGCACGAAGATCGAGCCCGCAGATTTCGCAACGATCGCGCACGTCGAGCAGGTTGCGGAACAGCCTGCCTTGGCCGCAGCGCGGGCAGCGGCAGGCCAGTGCGACGCGCAAGAGCGATGGCGCGGGCTGCGCCACGGGGCCTCAGTGTGACGCGACGACCGGGCTGGCGCCCCACCAGTAGATGCAGGTGAAGAGGAACAGCCAGACGACATCGACGAAGTGCCAGTACCACGCGGCGGCCTCGAAACCGAAGTGGCGCTCCGGCGTGAACTGTCCTGCGCGGGCGCGGAACCAGCACACGATCAGGAAACAGGTGCCCACGATGACGTGGAAACCATGGAAGCCGGTGGCGAGGAAGAAGGTGGACGGATAGATCCCGCCGCCGACGAACTTGAACGGCGCATCGGAATACTCGATCGCCTGGCACAGCGTGAAGCTAAGGCCGAGCACGATGGTCAGGCCAAGACCGGTCACCAGCGTCTTGCGATCGTTCTCCAGCAACCCGTGATGCGCCCAGGTGATCGTGGTGCCGGACAGCAGCAGGAGCATCGTGTTGAGAATGGGGACGTGGAACGGATCGAAGGAGTGGATGTTGGAGGGTGGCCATACCGTCTGGCCGTTGCCTTGCAGTTCGGGGAACAGGGCGAAGTTGAAGAACGCCCAGAAGAAGCCGACGAAGAACATCACCTCGGACGAGATGAAGAACAGCATGCCGTAGCGCAGGCCCAGTCGAACGACGGGCGTGTGCAATCCGGGCGTGCGGCTTTCGCGGATGACGTCGCGCCACCAGAAGAACATCGTGCTGAGAACAACGATCGCGCCGATGACCAGCATGATGTAGCTGCCGAAATGCGCGGCGAAGATGATGCCGAGAACGGTCAGCAGGCCACCGATCGAACCGATGATCGGCCAGGGGCTGGGATCGACGAGATGATACGGCTGCCGGAGGCCGGAATTCTCGATCGTGGTGGTGCCGTGAGAGTCACTCATGCCGTGGTTGTTCTCCGGGGCGGCTGCCGCATCATCGCGAATTCGCCCGCGTGTTCAAGGGGTCTGGGTTTTCAGCGGGCCGACATGCGGCCCGGCCTGGGCGAGCGCGCCAGCCTTCGCGGCGTCCTCGAGCGTACGATAGAAGGTGTAGGAGAGGGTGATCGTGTGGACGTCCGCGGTGTCGGGATCCTTGGCGATCTCCGGATCGACCCAGAAGCTAAGCGGGAATTCCTTTTGCTCGCCGGCGGCGAGCGTCTGCTGATTGAAGCAGAAGCAAGCGGTCTTGTGGAAGTACTTGCCCACCTTATCGGGGGTCACATTGTACAGCGCCACGCCGGTGATCGGCGTCCCGGCCTCGTTCCGCGCGGTGTAGAAGGCGAGGTGATCCTCGCCAAGCGGCAGGCGGATTTCCTCCTGTGCCGGACGGAAATCCCAGGGAAGGTTCGGGTTGGTGTTGGCGTTGAAGCGAACGGTGATCAGCGTACGTGTGGCGCCAGGTGCGGCTTCGTTGCCGATCTGCGGCGTGCCGCCGTAGCCGGTGACCGCGCAGAACACGCGATACAGCGGCACGGAGGCGAACGACAGGCCGACCATCCCGACGACGATGGTAGAGAGTGCAACGCCGATGGCGCGGTTGCTGATTCTCATGACTTGGTCATCTTGACGATCGTGATGGCGTAGAACAGCGCGCACAGTGCGACCAGCACCACGAGCATCGCCCAGTTGCGCGCGCGCCGACGCCGCATGTCATCCGGATCGAGTCCCACCCGTTCACCCCGCCAGCCGATCGACGGCAAGCGCGGCGAACAGGGCGAACAGATAAATGATCGAGTACTTGAACGCCATCCGTGCCGGCGCATCGTTGGTCAGGCTGACGCCCGATGCGTCCTGCCGGTCGGTCGCGACGCGCCACACGCTGCCGATGAAGCCGCCGCCCAACGCCAGCGCCGCGAGCCCATATACAAGCCCCGAGAAGCCGATCAGCCACGGCAGCAGCGACAGCGGCACCAGCAACAGCGTGTAGATCACGATCTGCCGCCGCGTCTCCTTGGCCCCGGCCACCACGGGCAGCATCGGCACGCCGGCCCGCTGATAATCGGCATTGGCGAACAGCGCCAGCGACCAGAAATGCGGCGGCGTCCAGAAGAACACGATCGCGAACAGGATCAGCGGCAGCGGATCCATCGAACCGGTCACCGCCAGCCAACCGATCACCGGCGGAAACGCGCCCGCCGCGCCGCCGATGACGATGTTCTGCGGGGTGCGCCGCTTCAGCCACATCGTATAGACAAACACGTAGAACAGGATTGACAGGGCCAGCGCCGTGGCGGCGGCGAGGTTCACGGCCAGGCCCATCATGATGACTGCGCCGATCGCAAGCGTGACGCCGAAGCCCAGCGCCGCACCTGGCTCGATGCGGCCCGCGGGAACCGGCCGGTTCCGCGTGCGTCGCATCACCGCGTCGATGTCGCGGTCGTACCACATGTTGATTGCGCCGCACGCCCCCGCGGCGACCGCGATGCACAACACCGCGGTCAACGCCAGGACTGGGTTCAGATGGCCGGGGGCGATCAGCAGGCCGATGAGCCCGGTGAACACCACCAGCGTCATCACGCGCGGCTTCAGCAGGGCGAACCAGTCGCCGAGCTCGGCTGTCTGCGTTGTGACCGCCTCGCTCATCAGCGAATGCGCGGCAGTTCCGCGTAGGTGTGGAACGGTGGTGGGGAAGACACGGTCCACTCGAGGGTCGTGGCGCCCTCGCCCCAGTAGTTGTCGGCCAGATGCTCCTTGGAGGTGAAGGTCCGGTACAGCACGTAGAGGAACACCAGCAGCGCAACGCCGCTGATATAGGCACCGATCGATGAAACGAAGTTCCAGCCGGCAAACGCCTCAGGATAGTCCGGGTAGCGCCGCGGCATGCCCGACAGGCCGAGGAAGTGTTGCGGGAAGAACGCCAGATTGACGCCGATGAAGGTCAGCCAGAAATGCACCTTGCCCCAGAATTCCGGGTATTGATGGCCCGACATCTTGCCGATCCAGTAGTAGAAGCCGGCAAAGATCGAGAACACCGCGGCCAGCGACAGCACGTAGTGGAAATGCGCCACCACATAGTATGTGTTGTGCACGATCTGGTCGATGCCGGCGTTGGCCAGCACAACCCCGGTGACACCACCGATGGTGAACAGGAAGATGAAGCCGATCGCCCACAGCATCGGCGTCTTGAGTTCGATCGACCCGCCCCACATGGTGGCGATCCAGGAGAAGATCTTGATGCCGGTCGGCACCGCGATGACCAGCGTCGCCGCCATGAAATAGGCGCGCGTGTCGACGTCGATGCCAGAGACGAACATGTGGTGCGCCCACACCACGAAGCCGATCACGCCAATCGCCACCATAGCGTAGGCCATACCGAGATAGCCGAAGATCGGCTTGCGGCTGAAGGTCGAGATCACGTGGCTGATGATGCCGAAGCCCGGCACGATCATGATGTAGACCTCGGGATGGCCGAAGAACCAGAACAGATGCTGGAACAGCACCGGGTCGCCACCGCCGGTCGGATCGAAGAACGCGGTGCCGAAATTGCGGTCGCAGATCAACATGGTGATCGCGCCGGCCAGCACAGGGATCGCGAGCAGCAGCAGGAACGCCGTGATCAATTCACCCCAGACGAACAGCGGCATCTTGTGCAGCGTCATGCCGGGCGCGCGCATGTTGAAGATGGTGGTGATGAAATTGATGGCGCCAAGCAGCGAGCTGATGCCTGCCAGATGCAGCGCGAACAGCGTGCAATCCATGCCGATGCCTGGCTCGTAGGTTATGTTCGAGAGCGGTGGATAGAGCGTCCAGCCGGTCCCTGACTCACCCAGGAACAAGCCGGTCATGATCAGCAGGAACGCCGGCGGCAGCAGCCAAAAGCTGATGTTGTTCAGGCGTGGGAAGGCCATGTCCGGCGCGCCGATCATCAGGGGGACGAACCAGTTGCCGAAGCCGCCGAACGTCGCCGGCATGACCGAGAAGAAGATCATCAGCAGGCCGTGCGACGTGATGATCGTATTCCACTCCTGCCCGGAGGTGACGATCGTGTTGCCCGGGAAGTTGAGCTGCGCGCGCATGATCTCGGACAGAATACCACCCACCACGCCGCCGACCACCGCGAAGCAGAGATACAGCGTGCCAATGTCCTTGTGGTTGGTGCTGCACAGCCAGCGGAGGAAGAAGCCGGGCTTGTGGTCGTGATGATCGTGCGCGTGATCGTGGGTGGTTGCCGACATTCGTCCGTCTCCTTCAGGCGCTGACCGGGCGGGTCAGTGCCGAACCTCTGCCGTCGCGATCTCCTGGGCCCCCGGGTTCGATTGCCCCGGGGCAGGGACCGGTGCCGCATCCGAGAACTTGGTCTTCGCCTCGGTCACCCAGGCCTCGAACTCCTTTTCCGGCACCGCGCGCACCACGATCGGCATGCGGCTGTGATTGGTGCCGCAGATCTGATTGCACTCGCCGTAGAAGGTGCCAGGCTTGTCCGCCTTGAACCAGGTCTCGATGGTCCGCCCGGGGATCGCATAGCGCTGCACGCCGAGAGCCGGGATGAACCAGCTATGGATCACGTCGGTGCTGGTCTGCAGGACCCTGATGTTCTTGCCGACCGGAACGACGAGATCGTTGTCCACGGTGAGCAGCCGGAGCTGGCCGGGTTTCAGCTGGTCATCTGGAATGATGTAGCTGGAGAAGTCGATGTTATTGTTGTCGGGGTAAGTGTATTCCCAGTACCACTGATGCCCGGTCACCTTGATGGTGAGGTCGGCGTCGCGCGTGCGGTCTTCGTAGTAGACCAGGCGAAACGACGGGATGGCCATCACCACGAGGATCAGCACGGGGATCACCGTCCAGGCGATCTCGAGTACGGTGTTGTGCGCGGTGCGGGTCGGCACCGGATTGCGGCGGGCGTTGTAGCGCCACATCACCCAGACCAGCAGCGCGGCGACGAACAGGGTGATCACCGTGATGATCACCAGCACCAGGTCGTGGAGCGCGATCTGGTGCGCCTTCACCGGCCCGGCGGCGGGCTGCATGTTCATTTCCCATGGGCGCGGTGCGCCGATCGCCTGGGCGAGGGCGGCGCCACACGGGGCTGCGACAACGAACGGCAGCGCGGTCGAACGCTCGCCAGTAGCGCAATATCAGCCGAATCATCCCGCCTTGGTTCCCCGTCCGACCCAGCTCTCTCAATAGCTTGGCCTACCGGACCGCGTGCACGAGATCAAGGGAGTGCTCGGGCATTGCCGCGAAACCCGATCAGGGGGCTTTACCGCCTGCCCCGGCAGGGGCGTCGTCCTTGCAATCCATCCAGATGACGGGTTCCAGGGCGCTCCGCCCTTGGCGGGGGCAGCGCGCCTGGTCAGGCCGCGAGGCGGACCAGCTTGAAGATGCCGGCCGGTGGGACGGGCGTGGTGGTGATGTGCGGCAGGTCTTCGGGCGCGAACAGCGCTTCCAGGGCGAAGTCTGGGTGCCAGCCGAGGGCGCGGGAGCCAGGCGCCATGGCGCGTTCGATCCACCACAGCGGTCCCTTGTCGGCAGCGAAATGGCCGACGAACAGGAGGTTGCCACCCGGCCGCACCACGCGGCGCATTTCGGCCAGCAGCGCGCGCGGATGCGGCACCACGGAGGCCACGAACATCGCCACGGCGATATCGAACGAGGCGTCGGGAAAGTCGGTCGCCTCGGCGTCCATCTCGCGCAACGCCGCCACGTTGGCGATCTCGCGGTCGGCGACGCGCTTGCGAGCCTGCGCCAGCATCTCGGCGGAGAGGTCGATGCCGGTGATCCTGCGATCCGCGGCGTAGTAGGGCAGAGCAAGGCCGGTGCCGACCCCCACCTCGAGCACGTCGCGGCCGGGGAGGAGGTTCACCAGCGCCACGGCGCGCCGTCGCGCCAGCAGGCAGATGCCGCCGAACACCGCGTCGTAGACACCGGCCCAGCGCCGGTAAGCCGCGCGCACAGCATCGGCGTCCATGGCTGCCCCCGGTCGAGGGCGGCGGTCCAGGATGTCACTCATGGTCGATTGTTGTCCTCCCGTGACCGTGCAGGTAGCAGGGCGGGGCCGATTTGATTAGCGTTACCGACTTGTAACCCGATCCCGAGCAGATGCCCACCATGCCCCGTGCGGCGGGTTCATTGCCGTTTTCGGCAGATATACGCGAAGGCAGGCGGGACGTTACCCCAGACCACGGGAGATTGCCTGACTTCGGCGAAGCTGCGGCGCAAGTCGCTGACGCAACGACCGGGCGCCCGGCAGAATCATGCTCTGAAGATAGCCAAACGTGGCGAAAACACCGCCAGGGGCCAGCGTGCGGTCGATCGCGGCGAACACCTGCTCCTGGAGCGAAATAGGCAGTGATGCCCACGGCAACCCGCACACGATCGCGTCAATTGCCGCAATGCCGTGTGCGACGAGGACGCGCTCCAGATCCGCGACGCTGCCGCGGACGAAGGCGAGACGGGGAAATTTTGCCGTCAGATCACGCACAAATGTTGGATTGAGCTCGATGCCAAGGTAGCGGCAGCCGGGCGCCAGCCGCGGGGCGATCTCGCGTGTGAAGGCGCCAGTTCCGGGTCCGAACTCAACGACCGCCCGGGCCGATTGAAAATCGACCGGTGCCAGCATGGCGCGCGCCAGTGCGGTCGAACTCGGCAGGACGGCACCGACGGTCCGCGGCGACTGGAGGAACTGGCGAAGGAACAGGGTGGCTGGTTGCGACATTCGGAACGCCCGCTCACGATTGGGTACAAGCCACCCGCTCCCGACCGGAGCGGTACGGGTGCTCCATTGCCATTTATCAGCCGGACGGACCTTGGAAAAGTCCGCCGGTCGTCCCAAAGCCTATTCGGACTGCGACAGATTGACGGCCGCGGTTCGGCCGTTCTGCTGCTGCTCGACCTCGAAGTCGACTTTCTGGCCTTCGCTCAGACTTCTGAAGCCAGCCTTCTGCACGGCGCTGATATGCACGAAGACATCCTTCCCGCCCGTATCAGGAGCGATGAAGCCATACCCTTTGGTGGGGTTGAACCACTTAACGGTGCCCTTGGGCATCGACGTGTTGCCTTTCTGCCTGCGGACTTACCGCTCCCGCGGCGCGGGAGACGGACGTCCAATTGTACAGGAGCGCAACAGATGCTCCGCGACGCTCCCGCCCCTGCGGCAAGGCCCCCGTCTTTATAGTTACCGAGCAAACGGTATCGCCTCGCCAGGGATGACGATACGCGGCCCTATCTCTCCCCGCAATCGATCCTGCGATCGCCGCCGCAGAAACCGGCACGCCGCCGCTCCGGGGAAATCCGCTTGCATCCGCTTCCGCATCGCGCCATGTCGTGGTGCGGCGGGTACTGGCGCCGGCGCCGCTAAAATGCCCCGCGTCTCGGAGGATTTATGGGTAGCTTCAGCATCTGGCACTGGATGGTGGTGCTGTTGGTCGTCCTGCTGCTGTTCGGCGGCGGCAAGGTCAGCAGCCTGATGGGTGACTTCGCCAAGGGCATCAAGGCCTTCAAGAAGAATATGGCGGATGGCGACGATGCCTCGATGGAGGCGGGCGACGACAAGCCGACCGGCACGATTTCCGGTCCGGGCGGCCAGGCGAGCGCCGCGAGCAGCCGCGAGCATACCGCGGCGCACTGACCGAGCGACCGATTCCCAAGGGATTGGGGTCGCATGACCGGTTTTCCACAAGTTTTTGTGGTCATCCGGCAATGATCTGTTGACCCCGCGCCCCAGAAGTCTACCGTATCTTGTGGTTGCACCATCGGGGGAACCACGAGATGGAGTGGGCCGAAGAGACGATCGTCCGGCTGCGGACGCTATGGGACGAGGGGCTGTCGACCGCCGAAATCGGCCGGCGGCTGGGTGTCTCGAAAAATGCGGTGGTCGGCAAGGCGCACCGGCTGGATCTGCCGGCGCGGCCCTCGCCGATCCGGCGCGACGGCTCCGGCGGAGGGACGCCACGGCGGTCCACCCCGCGCCGTGTGGCCGGGCCCACATTGCCGCCGCTGTCCAGCACCGGGCCGATTGCCGCTTCGGGCAGTGGGCCGTCGATAATGGCGCATGCGGCTTCGATGGCGCCCAGGCCGGTTCCGGCACCGCCGCCGGTTCGTGTGGCACCTCCGGCGCCGCGGCCTTATGGCCGCATCGTCACCTGTTGCTGGCCACTCGGCGAGCCAGGCACACGGAGCTTCCGGTTCTGTGACGATGCCTCGGAACCGGGAAAGCCGTATTGCACGGAGCATGCGAAGCTGGCGTATGTGAAGGTGCGCGACCGCCGCGAAGACGCGGCCTGACGTCTTTCCGCCCTCGGGCGCATCAGTCACGCGCCGCCAGACGGATCGCCCGTGGCGTGGCAGCAATGAGCTGGTCGTGCGTCGCCGGCCGATCGGCGCGGATGAACCCGTAGGCCGGATAGTCGGTGATGCCCATCCCGTCGCTCGGCGGCCACCAGACGCGCACCACCGTCCAATCGTTGTCCGCCGAGACGTCGATCACCGGCTGATCCTCGCTGACGCGGTGGTGCACCCAGTTGGCCTGGGTCACCAGGATCTGCCGCCTGCCCAGTATCTGCGACACGACGGCGACGTGGCCACTGGGCAAACGCCCCGAGCGGCGGAACACGAGAACGCTGCCGACCGCGGGGCTGACGCCGCGGGCGTAGCGTCCGTCCGCCTGCGACCACCAGTCCGCGGCCGCGCCGGAAAGGCGAATGCCACTCAACTCGCGCGCGAAAGGGGCGCAGTCCAGCGGGACAGAGCCGCCGACATAGTCCCCGGCACCGGAACCACCCGAGGCGCAGGCGGAGAGGCAGCCCAGGACGATCAACAGCGGAGCCGAGCAGAAGGGAGAACGAGGCATTCGCCCCCGAATTGGGACTTGATTACGGTGGCTTTATCAAGGAGTTCATCAGAAAAAGGCAAGATGGCATTGCTAACTCTCGAGTGTTGCTGGTGCGGCAGGAAACCACCGGGCTCGACGGGATCTCGGGCGAGATCAGGTCGTCAGCATGCTGAGCCACGCGCGGGTCATGAAGTCGCTGCGCCTCTGGTGTCACGAGGTGATGCCGCGGTTCAAGATGCCGCCGCATTGTCCCGCCTGAAAGTGTCACCAGGGTTGGCATTCGGCGCGAACTGGCCAAAGCTTGGCACTGACGTACCCCGACCGACCGACGCGCATCGACAAAGGACCATATGATCGCTCTATCCGGCTCTCTCGGCACCGATGTGGGCGGCACTTTCACCGATCTCGCACTGATCACGCAATCGGGCGAGCTGCATTGCTTCAAGGTACCAAGCACCCCGTCGCGTCCCGGTGCCAGCATCCTTGGCGGCGTCGCCGAGATCCAGGCGTCAATCGAACTCGACGGCTCCGCCTGGCAACGAATCGTTCACACCCATAGCAGCACGGTCGCGACCAATGCTCTGATCGAGCGCAAGGGCGCCCGCGTCGGGCTGCTCGTTTCGGCCGGCTTTCGCGATCTGTTCGAATTACAGCGCCTGGCCGTGCCGCATCCGATGCGTTTCGATTCCCGAAGGCCGCAGCCGCTGGTGCCGCGTGCCCTGGTGCGCGAGATCCACGGCCGTATGGACGGCGACGGCCAGGAGGTCGAACCGCTGGACACTGCCGCGGTGGCGCAGGCCGCCGATGAACTCCAGAAGGCCGGCGCCGAGATTGCGATCGTCGTGTTTCTGCACAGCTATCGCAATCCGGCGCACGAACGGGCCGCGCGCGATGCCATCGCTCGCAGCGGCGTGAAGCTGCGGGTCGAACTGTCCAGCGACGTGTGGCCGCAGGCGCGCGAATACGAGCGCGGCGTGCTGACCGCGATCAACGCCAGCATTCGTCCGCTGGTCGAAGGCTATGTGGATCGGCTCGTCGCCGGTCTTGGCGATCATCGCATCCTGACGCCCGCCCGTATCGCGCGCTCGAATGGCGGCGCCGAGTTGGCGAGCAGCCTGCGCGAGCGTCCCGTTGTCGCGCTGCTGTCGGGTCCCGCCGCCGGCGTCAGCGGGGCGGCCGAGGTCGCGCGCGACGCCGGGTGGGAGGCGGCTGATCTGATGACGCTCGATATCGGCGGCACGAGCGCCGATATCGGCATCGTCCGCGACGGAAGGCCGGTGCTGAGTTCGGAAGAGCACATCGCGGACTTCCCGGTACTGATCCCGACCGTCGCGGTTTCCAGTATCGGTGCCGGCGGCGGCTCGATCATCTGGCTTGATCCGACCGGGTCGCTGAAGGTTGGGCCACGCAGCGTGGGCGCCGATCCCGGTCCGGCATGCTACGGCACGAAAGGCTCGCTGATCCCTGCCCTCACCGATGCGTTCCTGGTCGCCGGTCTGCTCGAACCCGGACAGCGCCTCGGCGGCAAGCTGCCGCTGCTGCTGTCCCCGGCGCGCGACGCGCTTGGCATGATCGCAGCGCGGCTCACCAGCTCGGTCGAGGAGGTCGCCGACGGGGCGATCCGCATCGCGATCGCCATGATGACGGCGGAGGCTTCCAACGTTCTGGCGCGCCGCGGCGTGGATGCGCCCCACTTTCGCATGGTGGCGTTCGGTGGCGCCGGCCCGTTGCTCGCCGCGCTGCTGGCCGAAGAGCTTTCAATCGATACGATCCTGATTCCGTCGCATCCGGGCGCGCTCAGTGCGCTGGGTGCGGCGCGCGCCGACCTCGAAGGCGACCTGGTGCAGCCGGTCTACACGATGCTGGGCCAACTCGCGCCGCGGTCGCCTCGCGGAACTGCTGGGCGAGCTTGAGGCGACAGCCGCGCAATGGATCGCTGCCCAGACCGAGCATATCCCGTCAGCGGCAACACGCACCGAGATCGCGGCCGAGATGCGCTATGACGGCCAGGGCTACGACGTCACCGTGCCGCTCGACCGCGCATGGCTCGCCGACGGCGATATCGCATGCGTCGGCGCGGCATTTCACGCGGCGCATCGTGCGACCTTCGGCCACGCGAACGAAGAGGCGCAGATCTGGCTGAAGGAACTTCGCGCGCATGTCGTCGGCGAGACACCGAAGCCGCGGTTGGCGCCGCTTCTGGCGCCGATCGCCGGCGCCGCCACGGCAACGCGCCCGGTTCGGCTGCTCGGGCGGACCTTCTCCGCCGCGGTCATCGATCGCTCCGCGATGGCTACGGACGCAACGATCGCCGGACCGGCCATCATCAACCAGATGGACACGACAACCCTGGTCCCGCCGGGCTGGCAGGCCCGCCGCATCGCAGCCGGCGCGCTGGTTCTCGAGCGCACCGCGACTGAAGGAAGACCAACGCCATGATGGATGCCACCGTTCGGCAGGACGCAATCGGCGTCGAGATCTTCGCCAACCTCTTCAAGGCCATCGTCGATGAGATGGCATGGATCGTCCTGCGCTCCTCGCACACGACATTCGTGAAGGAGACGCAGGATTTCGCGGTCTCCCTGGTGACCAACGAGGGCGAGATCTTCGCCTATCCTTATGGCAGCGGCGCCACGCCGATCATGGGCGTTCCCATGCACGCCGGCACCCGCGCCTTCGACGACTGGCAGTCCGGCGACGTGATGATGACCAACGACCCGTACACCACGGGTGGCATGGTCATGCACCTCAACGACATCTACCTGTTCAAGCCGATGTTCGTGGAAGGCCGTCTGCTCTGCTTCGCCTGGACCTTCATCCATTGCACCGATGTCGGCGGCTACGCGCCGGGCAGCATCGACATGCGGAACAACGAGGTGTTCCAGGAAGGCCTGCGGCTGCGCCCGGTCAGGCTGATGCGGCAGGGCGTGCTCAATCAGGAACTGTGGGACATCTTCTCCGACAATTGCCGCATCCCCGCGCTCAACTGGGGCGACATCACCGCCTGCATCGCCGCGCTCGACAAGGCCGAGACACGGCTGACGCGCCTGATCGAACGCTATGGCCACGCCACGGTACAGCAGGCGATCTACGCCACGCTGGACCGCACGGAGCAACTCGCCCGCCAGGTCCTGGCGCGCATTCCGCCGGGCGAATATCGCTTCGACGAATACTTCGAGGACGACTATGTCAGCGACCTGCCGGTCCGCATCACCGCCAAACTCGTCTCGCGTGGCGATGGCACTGTCGTGTCTCGATTTCACCGGCTCGGACCCGCAGGTCCGCGCCGCGCTGAACCTGCCCACGGGATCGATGCGGCATCATCCGTTCCTGTGCATGGCGCTGACCAATCTGGTGGTCACGCAATCCGAGTCCATCCACATCAATGCCGGCATCATCCGCTGCATCGATCTCGTGCTGCCGCAGGCCTCCGTGGTGAATGCTCGCTTCCCGGCCGCGTGCGGCATGCGCTTCACCACAGCGATGCGCATCCACGATCTCGTCCTTGGCCTGCTCGCTCAGGCCGCTGAAGGGCTTGCGCCGGTCGGCGGATCGGGCGCCGTTGTCATCACCTACATCTCCACGTCGGAGCTCGGAGCGACCGGGCGGGTGGTGGTGGCCAATCCGGTATCCGGCGGCTCCGGCGGCAGTGCGCATCGGGACGGTATCTCCGGCTCGGAACTCTCTGTCGCGTTCCTTCGCAACGTGCCGGTGGAGGTGTTGGAGTCCGAGGCCCCCGTGCTGGTGCGGCGCTTCGGACTGCTGCCGGACACCGAGGGCGCCGGTCAGTTCCGCGGCGGCTTTGGCACCGAATACGATCTGCAGATCCGCCATCCGAGTGCCGTGGTGGTCATGCGCGGCAAGGACCGCCACCGCTTTTGCGCCTGGGGCGCCGCCGGCGGCCAGGCTGCCACGACCAGCGGCAATTCCTGCGAGCGTCCCGGCGAGCCGCCGCGCGATCTCGGCAAGCAGACCGTCTATCGCGCCTCGATGGACGAGGTGATCCGCATCTGGAGCGGCGGTGGAGGCGGTTGGGGCGATCCGTTGAAGCGCGATCCCGAAGCCGTGGCCAATGACGTCGCCGCCGGACTTGTCTCGGAGGAACGCGCCCGCGCGGCTTATGGCGTGGCCATCGCGCTGGGTGCTCCGCGAATGGCGGAGACGCAGGCGCTGCGGCAGGAGATGGCAGCATCGCGCGGCGCTCTGCCCGCGTTCGACTTCGGGCCTGGCCGCAGCGCCTGGGAAGCCACATACGGCGCCGCTGTGGAACGCATCGCCGACTGGCTCGCCACGCTGCCGGAGGGCGTGCGCCGCCACGCGCAAGCCGAAGTCTATCGCTGCCTGCGACAATCCGGACCCGGCCCGTACGACGGCGGCGCGACCGAGCAGGCGATTCGGGGCGCCGCGGCGGCGCTGCCGGCCAGCGTGGGGAGGCCCCGGCATGAGTGACAGCCCGTCGTCATCCGCAGGCCTGTCCTGGGCCGAATCAAATGGCCGGTCGATCAGCGGAACCGTGGCCGGCGGCATGATCGGGAACATCATCGAATGGTACGACTGGACAATCTACGGCCTGCTGTCCAGCGTCTTCGCCGGTCAATTCTTCCCATCCGGCAACGCAACCACCTCTCTGCTCGCGACGCTCGCCACTTTCGCACTCGGCTTCCTCATGCGGCCGGTCGGCTCGATTGTGCTGTCGCCGCTGGCCGACCGCCACGGTCGCCGCCGCATGTTGTCGTTGACGATCCTGCTGATGGGCGCCGGCAGCCTGATCGTGGCCGTCACACCGTCCTATGCCACGATCGGCTTTGCCGCGCCGCTACTGCTGCTGTTCGCGCGGTTGCTCCAGGGGTTTTCGGCCGGTGGCGAGTTCCAGGGTGCCGCGGCGTTCCTGGTGGAACACGCGCCCGCCAACCGGCGCGGCTTCATCGGATCGCTGCATATCGCCAGCATCGGCTTTTCGATCCTGATCGCCACCGGCGTTGCCGCGCTGATCACCAAGTTCATCCCGCAACCCACCCTGAGCGACTGGGGCTGGCGCATTCCGTTCCTGCTGGGCGCCGCGGTCTCGCTCTACGGCCTCTATATCCGCAACGGTCTGCCGGAGACGCCGTCCTTTGTCGCGGTGGAGCAGAGACGCGCGCTCGAAGGCCGCCCGATCCTGCGCGCCCTGAAGGATCATCCGTGGGAGTCCTTCGTCGTGTTCGCGATGCAGATGGGCACGGTGCAGTTCTATATCTGGACGGTGTTCCTGCCGACCTACGCGCATCTCGCGGGCGGCCTGCCGCTCAGCGAGGGGTTCATCGGCGGCGTGGTTTCGCTGGCCGTGTTCTGTGTCGCCACCCCGACGGCCGGCGCGATCTCCGATCGGATCGGCCGCCGCCCGGTCCTGATCACCTATGCCGTCGGCTTCTTCGTGCTTGCCTGGCCGATGCTGCATCTTCTGCAGAACGGCGATTTCATGACGTTCCTGCTGGTGGACATCGTCGGTTGTCTGCTGCTGGCCATGGTGGACGGCGTATTGTCGGCCACTCTGTGCGAGTTGTTTCCCACGCAGGTGCGCACGTCGGGGATCGGTCTACCGTATGCGGTATGCGCGGCGATCTTCAGCGGTACCGCGCCACTGATCGCGGCGTGGCTGCTCAGCCGCCAGGTTCCGGGACTGATCGCGGTGTACATCATGGTCATTTCCGCAATCGGCGCCTTCACCTTCCTGAAGATGCGGGAGACAAACGGGATTTCCCTCGACTGAGCGGATCGCACGATTGATCGCCACACGGTTTCCCCACGAGATACGCGAGATCGAGCACGCACTGATCCCGCTGCGTGACGGCGCGAGACTGGCCGCGCGTATCTGGTTGCCGACGGACGCCGCGCAGAACCCGGTTCCCGCGATCCTCGAGTACCTGCCGTATCGCAAGCGGACCGGCACGTATGATCGCGACGCGCTGATGCATCCTTATCTTGCAGGTCATGGCTATGCCGCCGTCCGCGTCGATATCCGTGGCTGCGGCGAATCGGATGGGCTGCTGTCCGACGAGTACGCGCCCCAGGAGCAGGATGACGCGCTCGAGGTTATCGCGTGGCTGGCGGCACAGCCCTGGTGCAGTGGCGCGGTCGGGATGATGGGCATCTCATGGGGCGGGTTCAACGCCTTGCAGATCGCCGCACGCCGGCCGCCGGCACTGCGGGCGATCATCACGCTCTGCTCGACCGACGATCGTTATCGCGACGATGTGCACTACATGGGCGGCGTGCCGCTCCGCGCCGGCTTCGGATGGGCCGGCTTCCTGTTCGGCGCGATGTGTCATCCGCCGGATCCCGCGCTGGTCGGCGACCGATGGCGCGCCATGTGGCTGGAGCGCCTGAACAATCTGCCGATGTTCCTCGAGCCCTGGTTACGCCACCAGTGGCGGGACGCTTACTGGAAGCACGGCTCGGTGTGCGAGGACTACGGCGCCATCGAGTGTCCGGTCTATGCAGTCGGCGGTTGGACCGATGGCTACACCAACGCGATCCCACGCCTGCTCACGCATCTGACGGTGCCGCGCAAGGGCCTCATCGGACCGTGGGCCCATGCCTATCCGTATTTTGCGCTACCGGGCCCGCAGATCGGCTTTCTCCAGGAGGCGCTGCGGTGGTGGGATCATTGGCTGAAGAACATTGACACCGGCGTGATGAATGAACCGATGCTGCGCGCCTGGATGACAGAGAGCGTGACGCCGGCGCCTTATCACGAGGAACTGCCGGGACGCTGGATTGCCGAACCATCCTGGCCGTCGCCGAACATCGCGCCGCATCGCCTGTTCATCACCGACGACGGGTTGCAGGAGGGCAGCGCGAAGCTGACGCCGCGCGAAATGTGCTCGGCGCAGACAGTCGGGAAACAAGCCGGTTCCTGGTGTCCGTTCGGCCGCGGTGCCGACCAGGCGGACGACCAGCAGGAGGACGATGCCCGTTCGCTCGTATTCGAGACCGCGCCGCTCGTCACGCGCACGGAGATCCTCGGGGCTCCGATCGTCACCTTCGATATCGCCTCCGACCGGCCGCTCGCGAACCTGGTGGTCAGGCTTTGCGATGTGCGCCCTGACGCAACGTCGCTGCGGGTCAGCTACGGAATACTGAACCTCACCCATCGCGACGGGCATGAGGCGCCGGCGCCTTTGGTGCCAGGGCAACGCTATCAGGTGCGCATCCGACTGAACGACGCGGGCGCTGCGTTTCCCGCCGGTCACAGGATCAGACTGGCGCTTTCCACCACCTACTGGCCGATGATCTGGCCGAGCGCGGAGAAGGCAACGGTGACGGTGTTCGGGGGGAGCCTTGAACTGCCAATGCGTGCGCAGAGTGCGGCGGATGCGAATCTGCTGCCGCTCCCAGGACCCGAGACCGCGCCACCCGAACCGACCACGCGCATCGGCGAAGGCGTGGTGCGGATCGACAGACTGGGACTTGAACTGGGCGCGCAAGGCAGCTTCGGCGCCGACATCGACGATGACGATCCGCTGAGTGCCGCGGTCCAGATGCGCCAGTCGCAGACCATATCGCGCGACACATGGCGCATCCGGATCGAGACCGAGATGCGAATGTCGTGCACCCACGACGCATTCCTGCTGCACGCAACGATGCGGGCATACGAGGGCGACGCGGAAGTCTGTCGTCGCGTCTGGAATCATGATGTCCCGCGACACTTCGCCTAAAACGGTACGTTGTCACACCCGGGCGATGCGCCGGCGCTTGAAATCGCGCAGGATTTCGCGAGCCGCGTTGTGACCTGGCGCCCCCGTGACGCCGCCCCCTGGGTGGCCTCCCGAGCCGCACAAATAGAGACCAGCGATCGGACCGCGATAATCCGCGTGGCCCAGCATCGGTCGCGCCGAGAATATCTGCCCAATATCCAGCGCACCGTGAAAGATATCGCCACCGACGAGACCGAAGGTTCTTTCGAGATCCAGGGGCGAAAAGATCTGGCGCGCCAGCACCGAGTCGCGAAAGTTCGGCGCATGGTCGTTCACTGTTTTGATCATGAGATCGGCGACGGTTTCGCGATGGTCGTCCCATGACGTGCCGTCGGGCAGCGTCGGCGCGACGTGCTGACAGAACAGACTCGCCACATGCTGTCCGGGCGGCGCGAGCGTGTCGTCGAGCGTGGAAGGAATGACCAGCTCCACGACCGGGCGGCGCGACCATCCGAAAGTACGCGCATCGAAGTAAGCCTGCTCCATGTAGCCGAGACTCGGGGCGATGATGATGCCCGATGCATGGTGCTCCGCGCGTTCGCGTCCGGGCAGGGCGGTGAAATCCGGCAACTCGGAAAGTGCGACGTTCATGCGGAACGTGCCGGAGCCACAGCGCCATTTCTCCATGCGCCGGCGAAATCCTTCGGGCAAGACAAGCGGATCGACGAGATCGAGGTAGAGGAGCCTGGGATTGATCCCTGCCGCCACGGCCGCCGCACGAACGGTCTCACCCGTGTCGGTCTCGACGCCGACGGCGCGGCCATTCTCGACGAGCACCCGGCGCACCCGCGTGGCCAGCCTGATGTCCACGCCGTGCGTTGTGGCGGCCTTCGCCATGGCCTGCGTGATGGCACCCATGCCGCCGATCGCGTGACCCCAGACGCCCTTCCTGCCGTTCACCTCGCCAAAGTTATGGTGCAGGAGAACATAGGCCGAGCCCGGTGCGTAGGGACTGGCATAGTTGCCGACGATGCTGTCGAAGCCGAATGCCGCCTTGATAGGCGCGCTTTCGAACCAGCCGTCGAGAAAGTCGCCGGCGGACGCCGTGAAAAGTTCGAGCAGATCCCGCTGTAGATCGAGCCCGAGGGCACGAATCCTGTTCCCCAGCCGGCCCAGCTTGAACAATTCGCCGATTGCGGCGAACGGCGCCGCCTCGACGACATTCGGCGGCGTCTCGAGCACGGCGCCGCGCAACACCTCGGCCACGGCCGCCAGGCGCATTTGGTAATCGTCCAGACGATCCGCATCGCGGGCGGAGAATTTCGCGACCTCGCGTTTCGTTTGGCCGCCGCCGACCTTCAGGAAACGTCCATCATCCAGAGGCAGGAAGTTGGCAATCGGGCGCTCGACGATACGCAACCCGTAGGCGCCAAGATCGAGGTCCCGGATGACCTTCGGGTTCAAGAGCGAGACAGTGTAGGACGCGACTGAATTGACAAAACCGGGGCTGAATTCTTCCGTGACGGCCGCGCCGCCGACCACGGGACGCTGATCGAGCACAACCACCTTGAGCCCCGCCATCGCCAGATAGGCCGAGCAGACCAGGCCGTTGTGCCCGCCACCGACGATGACGACGTCGTGCATCATTACCTCGCATAGAGCGATAGAGCGGCCAGGACACTACATTACGCGGCCTGTGGTCGATAAATCCGACGCGGCACTCAGGCAGCTCGTCCAACGATTTCACAGCGGCTCGTGCAGCGCGGTCTGCCGATGCGCGACATGTACGGCGTGCCGGCGGCCTCGCGAGTCCCGGAGGCCATCTCGGTTGCGTTCCAGGACCGCTTGGCTAAAACTCCTTCTCTCGCGCAGCAGGTCGAGCGCTCGGGCTGCGACGGGCTGCATGATCGGGGGGATTGATGTCGGCCGGGTTCCTGACGCGCGCACGGGGGCAGTCGAGTTACCCGCACGCGCGGCATCGCTGATCGACGCGATCGCCATGTCGCGTGAGCCGCCGCCATCCGATCCGGAAGCCGGGAGGGCGCAGCGGTCCGCGCCTGGAACTCAGACAGAGCGGCCAAGTCTCGCGAGCACCGAGCCCGGGGTCGTGCCGACCTACCGTCGGCTGGCGGCCGTACTGGTCGCCGATGTGGCGGGGTATTCCCGCCTGATGGGCGCTTACGAGGAAAGGACGCTCGATCGGCTCAAGGCCATCCAGGCAGAGGTGATAGAGCCGACCATCGCGGCGAACCATGGGCGGCTTGTCAAGACCACGGGCGACGGGCTGCTCATAGAGTTCGCCAGTGTGATCGACGCGGTCCGCTGTGCAAGCGAAGTGCAGCGGCTGATGGCAACCTACAACAGCGGCCTGCCGGCACTGGAGCGCATCGAATTCAGGATCGGCATCAACGTCGGCGAAATCATCATCGCCGAGGACGGGGATATTTTCGGCGACGGCGTGAACATCGCCGCTCGGCTCGAGACGCTTGCCGGCGCCGGCGGGATCTGCGTCTCGGCGCGGGTCCAGGAGGATGCGGCGGGACGGCTCGACGTCGCGTTCGAGGACATGGGCGAGCAGAACCTCAAGAACATCGCCCGGCCGGTACGGACCTACCGCGTGCTGCCCGCTGCGGCCGCACGGGGCCAAACCCCGCGTGGGGAAAATGCGTCAGCGCTCGCGCTGCCCGACAAGCCCTCGATCGCCGTCCTGGCGTTCACCAACATGAGCAACGACGCGGAACAGGAGTTCTTTGCCGACGGCATCGCCGAGGACATCATCACCGAACTGTCCAGATCGCGCTCGCTGTTCGTGATCGCCCGCAATTCGAGCTTCACCTACAAGGGAAAGCCGGTCGCGATCAAGGACGTCGGCCGCGAACTCGGCGTGCGCTATGTCCTGGAAGGCAGCGTGCGGAACGCCCGCAGCCGGGTGCGCGTCACGGCCCAGTTGATCGAGGCCACCACCGGCGGACATGTGTGGGCCGAACGCTACGACCGCGAGCTCGCCGACATCTTCGCGGTCCAGGATGAGATCACCAACAGCGTTTCCGCCGCCATTCAGCCGGCCCTGGAGCGCAGCGAGCGCGAACGCGTCGTGCGCAAGCCCGCCGACAGCCTGGACGCCTGGGAAAGCTACCACCGCGGGATGTGGCACCTCTCCAAGGTCGAGGCGACGGAGACCGAAAAGGCCCGCCTCTTCTTCCAGCGCGCGATCGAACTCGATCGTCAGTTCGCCCGCGCGGTCGCCGCCCTGGCTCTTACGTATCTGAGCGAGATCACGCTGTTCCGCCCGCATCTCCGCGCCGTCAATCTGCCGCTCGCGCTCGAACATTCTCTGCGCGCGGTGACGATCGACGCGACGGATGCCACAGGCCACGCGGCGCTGGCGCGCGCCCTCTGGATGTCGGGACGCCACGCCGAAAGCCTGGCCACGGCGGAGATCGCAGTCAGTCTCGAGCCAAACTCCGCGGCAGCCTACGGCGCCCTCGGCGGTGCCCGCGTCTGGGGTGGCTTCCCGGGCAAGGCAATCGAACCGCTGCAAACAGCGATGCGGCTGAGCCCGTTCGATCCGCTGACGCCCCTGTGGCTGCACTTCATGGCGCGGGCGCACTATTGGAGCCGGGACTATGCGGCGGCGATCGCCGTCGCCAGCCAGATCCGCCAGTCGTTTCCCGCCTTCCGCCAGCCCTGCAACACCCTGATGGCCGCACTGGGACAGGTCGGCCGCGCGGCGGATGCGCACGCGGTGATGACCGATGGGCTGGCTCTGTTCGGCGACGCCTTCCGGACGCTCATGGCCTTGCCGCTGGACGATCTGCGCGAACTGCGTCCTGACGACCGCGAGCATCTGCTGGAAGGATTTCGCAAGGCCAACCTGGTTTAGGACGTGATGATCAGAGGCGGAACGGCAGCACGAGCGCGGCCAGGCTGATCCGCTTGCCGACCACGCGGCATCGCAACAGCGGAATCGCCACCGCGACCCAAGCGGCGAGCAACAGAGGCCAAAGACCAAAAAGACGGACGCGGAGCGAATGCAATGCCGGAACGGCCCCGTGCGATGTTCGGCCGGTGACGCGTTGCCTGACGCGACGACTGGTCGCATACGTGCCTTTCCGTCGCTGCGGCAATCGTGCGGTGCGCGACGACGATTGACTGGTGGGAGTAACGCATGGGGTTGCCGGACGACGGTGCCTGGAACGCCCCCCTGGCCGACGGTTCGATGGCCGGCCCCAACCTGGAACTCGACCCGGAGTTCGGAGCGCTCGAACGTGCCGCGCAGGGCAAGCCCGAGCAGCAGTACGGCGACACGATCATCGCCGCGGCCGATCCGGACTGGAAGGACGTCGAGGAGCAGGCGCTCGCGCTGCTCGACCGCACGCGTGATCTGCGTGTGCTCACCCACCTTGCGGTGGCGCGTCTATATCTAGCCGGGTTTGCCGAATTCGCCGCGATGCTGGCATCGATCCGGCAACTCCTGGTGATGGCCTGGCAGGAAGTCCATCCGCAGCTCGACCCGGAGGACAACAACGACCCCACGCTGCGAGCCAACGCACTGCTCCGGCTGGCGCATCCGAGCTTCGTGCTCCGTCACATCCGTGACCTGCCGCTGGCGAGCTCGCCGCGCCTGGGCCGGTTCTCCTGGCGCGACATCGCGCTCGCCACCGGCGTTCTGGAGGCCGAACCGGATCAGGAACGGCCGAGCGAAGCCATGATCCGCTCGGCCTTCCAGGATAGCGACATGATCCGGCTCGCGGAGCTGCGCGCCGATATGCTCGTTGCCTCCGAGCAGGCGACGGCGATCGCGACAATCTTCGACGACCGCACCGGTTACGGCACCGGCCCCGATTTCCTGCCGCTCACCAAGCTGTTGAGCGAGGTGATCCGCGACATCGACCGCTATGTCGTGTTTCCCACCACCTCCCAGGATGAAATCCCCGCGCAGGTATCGGAACCCATGGTCGCAATGACGCCAGCTGCTCCTCAGGCCGCTCCGCAGTTCCAGGCCGGCGAGTTCGGGCGAAGCGGCGCGCTTCGCGCCGGTCAGATCGCGCGCCGAGGTCATCCGGCTGCTGGACCTCGTCTGTGAGTACTACGAGCGCTACGAGCCTTCGAGCCCGCTGCCGATGCTGCTCCAGCGCGCCCGCCGCCTGGTGGACAAGAACTTCCTGGAAATCCTGCGCGATCTGGCACCCGACGGGCTCACCCAGGCCCAGACGATCGTCGGCTCCCGGGACGAGTGATTGGAGTCATACGGCTTCCGACCCCACTGCCGGTAATGCTCGCGCCACGCCCTAACCGAGCGAGGCAGTCATGGTCAAAGCGAGCAGTCAGAAGTTCATCGCCCGTAACCGGGCGCCACGCGTGCAGATCGAGTACGACGTGGAGACCTACGGGTCGCAGAAGAAGGTTCAGCTTCCTTTCGTGGTCGGCGTCATGTCCGACCTCTCGGGGAAGCCGGTAGAGCCGCTGCCACCGGTCGCCGACCGCAAGATGCTGGAGATCGACGTCGACAACTTCGACGATCGGATGAAGGCGATGCAGCCGCGCGTGGCCTTCATGGTGCCGAATACGCTGACCGGCGAAGGCAACCTCGCCGTCGATATCACCTTCGAGAAGATGGATGACTTCAGCCCCGCGGCCGTGGCACGCAAGGTGGAGTTGCTGAGCAAGCTGCTCGAGGCACGCACCCAGCTCTGCAACCTGCTCACCTACATGGACGGCAAGAGCGGTGCCGAAGAGCTGATCGGCAACATCCTCGGCGATCCCGCACTGCTGCGGACCCTCGTCACCGCACCCAAACCCACCAGTTCAACCGACGATGCGATGTCGTCCGGCGTGGAGGAATAGTCATGAGCGAAACCCAGACCTCCATCCCGGCCGCGAACGTCGTCACCGAAGGCCCGAGCGACTTCTCCGCCCTTCTCATGCGCGAGTTCAAGCCGAAGACCGACCATGCACGCGAGGCGGTCGAGGCGGCGGTGCAGACGCTGGCGGAACAGGCGCTGGCTCACACCACGCTGATCGCCGATGACTCGCTGCGCACGATCCAGGCGATCGTCGCGGCCCTCGATCAGAAACTGACCGAACAGGTCAACGCGATCATGCATCACGAAGATTTCCAGCGCATGGAGTTCGAGCTGGCGCGGTCTCGAGCATCTCGTGAAGAACACCGAGACCGACGAGATGCTGCGCATCCGCTTCTTCGACATCTCGAAGAAGGAGCTCGGGCGCACGCTGCGCAAGTTCCGTGGCACGGCATGGGATCAGAGCCCGATCTTCAAGAAGGTCTACGAGGAGGAATACGGCCAGTTCGGCGGCGAGCCGTTCGGCGTGATGATCGGCGACTATTCCTTCGATCACGGTCCGCAGGACGTGCAGTTGCTGGGCGACATGGCGCAGATCGCGGCGGCGGCCCATGCGCCGTTCATCGCGGCCGCGGCGGCTTCGGTGATGCAGATGGAGAGCTGGAGCGAGCTCGCCAATCCGCGCGATCTGACCAAGATCTTCCAGACGCCGGAATACGCCGCCTGGCGCAGCCTGCGCGAAAGCGAGGACTCACGTTATCTCGGCTTGTGCATGCCGCGCTTTCTTGCCCGCCTGCCGTACGGCGCCAAGACCGATCCGGTCGAGGAGTTCGCCTTCGAGGAGGACACCGAAGGCGCCGACAGCGAGAAGTACTGCTGGGCCAACGCGGCCTACGCAATGGCCACCAACATCACGCGCGCCTTCAAGCTGTACGGCTGGTGCACCCGCATCCGCGGTATCGAGAGCGGCGGCGCGGTGGAGTCGCTGCCGACACATACCTTCCCGAGCGACGATGGCGGCGTGGCCATGAAGTGTCCGGCCGAGATAGCGATCAGCGACCGGCGCGAGGCTGAGCTGGCGAAGAACGGCTTCATGCCGCTCATCCACAAGAAGAACTCTGACTTCGCCGCTTTCATCGGCGCGCAGTCGCTCCAGAGGCCGCAGGAGTACCGATGATCCGACCGCGACGGCGAACGCCAACCTTTCGGCCCGCCTGCCGTATCTGTTCGCGAGCTGCCGTTTCGCGCACTACCTGAAATGCATGGTGCGCGACAAGATCGGCAGCTCGATGACCAAGAAGCAGCTTACCGAATGGCTGCAAACCTGGCTGAACCGCTACGTGGACGGATCGCCGGACACCTCCTCGGAGGACTGGAAGGCCTCGCACCCGCTGGCCGAGGGCAGGGTCGATGTCGAGGAGAACGAGGAAAACCCCGGCTACTACAGCGCCAAGTTCTTCCTCAAGCCGCACTACCAGCTTGAGGGCCTGACCGTCTCACTTCGGCTCGTCTCCCGCATGCCGAAGTAGCGCCAACCGGACATCAACACGCAACCCCAAGAGTGAAGAGAGGATACCATGGCTATCGACTCCTACGTGGCATTCGTGCCGTACTCTGGCTCGCCGCTGCTCGCCGAATCGCAGGTGGACATGAGCCACAATTCCGAAGCGCTGGCGCAGCCTGACCTGCAAGGTTTTGCCGCGAACAAGCAACTCTTCGAGCTTGACGAATACAGCTTCGATATCGAGCAGGTGCTCAACATCGGCAGCCACAGCAGTGGCCTGGGCGCTGGCAAGGTCAAGTTCAACGCATTCTCCATCACGCGCAAGATCGACCGCGCCTCGCCGACGCTGTTCGACATGGCCTGCTCGGGAACCGCGTTCAAACAGGTGGTGCTGGCGTTGCGCAAGAGTTCCGGCGGCATGACCACGGGACAAATATTCCTGCGCTTCGACTTCAAGCTGGTCGGTGTGAAGACCATCCAGTGGGAGCATGACGAGGAGAGCCCGAAGGAGACTGTGACGTTCGAATATGGCGGCCTGCTGATCCGTTACTGCCAGCAGAACCCCGACGGTACGCTGGCGCCTCCGATCCCCGGCGGTTGGAACGGCATCAGGAACGTCCAGGACCACAACACCAATCCGATCGCCGACAAGGCTTAGCACGATGCATGAGATCGCGAGCCGGGAGAGGTTGCAGCCGTCGCTCCTCGACCGGCTCACCGATGCCGCACCGGAGCAGACACGCGAGACCTTCGAACAGCAGACGCTTGGCATGCAACAGCTTCGTCAGGCGGTGCTGCGCGACCTCGCCTGGCTGCTGAACACCACCAACCTGGCGGCAACCGAGGATCTCTCGGCCGCACCGTTGGCGGCAAAGTCCACGATCAACTTCGGCGTTCGTGGCTTCGCCGGACTGGTCGGCACCAGCGATCGCATCGCCTCGCTCTGTGCCGGCATCGCAGAGGCGGTCCGTGCGTTCGAGCCGCGCATCAGGGCCGAGACGCTGAAGGTGCGGATGCGGCCGCCGCAGGAGGACAGGCCGACGCCGGCGATCGTGTTCGAGATCGAGGGCGAACTCTGGACGCAGCCGGTACCGCAACAGCTCTTCCTGGAAACCTCCATCGAGCTGGAAACGCGGCTTGCGGTTGTCACCGACGCAAGGAGACGCGGCTGATGGATCCATCGCTGCTCAATCACTACGAAGCCGAGCTTGCGTTTGTCCGCGAGACCGGCGGGGAATTCGCACGCGAGTTCCCGAAGATCGCCGCGCGATTGAACCTGGGCAGCTTCGATGTCGCCGATCCCTATGTCGAGCGGCTGTTCGAAGGCTTCGCACTGCTCGCCGCACGCATTCAGCTCAAGCTGGACGCGGAGTTTCCGACCTTCACGCAGTCGCTGCTCCAGATGGTCTATCCGCATTATCTGGCGCCTACGCCGTCGATGGCTGTGGTGCAGTTCCAACCCGAGGCCAGCCTGCGCGGTGTGCCGCAAGGTGTCGCGCTACCGCCCGGCACCGAGCTGCGCAGCCTGCTTGGCACCGAGGACCAGACCAACTGCGAATTCCGCACCGCCCATCCCGTGCAGCTCTTGCCGATCGAGCTGACGGAGGCCGAATACATTGCCTCGCCCGCCGCTCTCACCGCGCTCGGTCTGCCGGAGCAGCCAGGGGTGAAGGCGGCGATCCGGCTGAGGCTGCGCGCGACCGGCGAGGCACCGTTCGCGCGGATGGCGCTCGAGCGCCTGCCGCTGTTTCTCGCCGGACCGGAAGGCGCGCGCGTGCGGCTCTACGAGCAGCTGGTTGCCAACCTCACCGCGGTCTATGTGCGCCCGGCGCAGCGGCCGCTGCCCTGGCAGGAGCGGCTGCCGCCCGCCGCGGTTCGCCCGCTCGGGTTCGCGCCAGAGGAAGCGCTGCTGCCGCGCACACCCGCCTCGTTCGAAGGCTACCGGCTGCTGCAGGAATACTTCGCCATGCCGGAGCGGTTCCTGTTCGTGGAACTCGGCAGGCTCGATCGCGCGGTCTCGCGTTGCGCCGGGCAGGAACTGGAGATCGTCCTGCTGCTGAACCGCAGCGAGCCGGTGCTCGCGGCCTCGTTCGGTCCCGATCATCTGGGGCTGTTCTGCACGCCGGCGATCAACCTGTTTCCCAGGCGCGCCGACCGCATCAACCTCAATAACCGCGAGGCCGAGTACCACGTGGTGCCCGACCGCGTGCGACCGCTCGACTTCGAGGTGTTCGGCGTGACCTCGGTCGAAGGCTATGCCGCCGACGGCAGCGCGCCGCAGCCATTCCTGCCGTTCTACGCGGCCAACGATCTGACCCGTACGCCGGGGCATCAGGCCTATTACATGCTGCGCCGCGAGCCGCGGCAACTCTCCGCGCGGGCGCGTCAGCGCGGGCCGCGGTCGAGCTATCTCGGGCACGAGGTTTACGTCTCGCTGGTCGATCCGGAGCAGGCGCCGGTGAACCACTCGCTGCGCCAGCTTGGGCTCGACCTGTTGTGCACCAACCGCGACCTGCCGCTGTCGATGCCGGTGGGCAAGCAGCACACCGATCTGACCATCGCGGTCAGCGCGCCGGTGGCCTCGGTCCGCTGCCTGGTCGGCCCGGTCGCGCCGCGTCCCTGCCGCAGCGGCGGCGAGTATGCCTGGCGCTTCATCAGTCATCTGGGGCTCAACTATCTGAGCCTGGTCGATACCGATACGCGCCAGGGCGCATCCGCATTGCGTGAGATGCTGCGGCTTTATGTGCCGTCGGCGACCTCGATCGCGGCGCGGCAGTTGGAGGGGCTGACCTCGATCGCGTCCCATCCGATCGTGCGGCGCATTCCCGGCGCGGGCCCCATCGCGGTGGGTCGTGGTCTGGAGATCACGCTCACCGTCGACGAGGCGCCGTTCGGCGGCGCTGGCGGCATCCTGCTTGCCAGCGTGCTGGACCGGTTCTTCGCGAAATACGTCTCGATCAACGCCTTCACCGAGACCGTGCTGCGCAGCCCCGAGCGCGGCGAGGTGATGCGCTGGCCACCGCGCTTCGGCCAGCGGCCGGTGCTGTGATGAGCAACAACACGTCACCCGCGCCCGCTCCCGACCTCGCGACAGAGTTGCTGGCGCAGCTCGCGGAGGCGCCGTGGGAGCACGGCTTCTACCAGGCGATGCGACAGCTCGAGGCACAGTATCGCGACCGCCCGCGCTTCGGCGACAGCGTGCGGCCGGCGCAGGATGCGGTGCGGCTGGCGCAGGAACCCTCGGTCGTGTTCGCCCCTGCCACGCTCGCAGCATTGGAACCGGAGCAGGACGGCCCCGCGCAGGACCACAGGGCGGCGCGGCTGCTGGTGCATTTCTTTGGCCTGTTCGGCCCGGACGGCGCGCTGCCCCTGCATCTGACGGAGTACGCGCGCGACCGGCGACGCAATCATCGCGACCCGACCTTCCAGCGCTTCGCCGACATCTTCCACCATCGCGCGCTGTCGCTGTTCTATCGCGCCTGGGCCAACGCACGGCCGACCGTCAGCCTCGATCGTCCGGAACAGGACCGCTTCGCACTCTATCTGGGCGCGCTGATCGGGCTCGGCATGGACAGCCTGCGCGACCGCGACGCCATGCCAGACCTGGCGAAGCTGCATTTCGCCGGGCATCTCGCCGGCCAGACGCGGCATGCGGAGGGGCTTGGCGCCATCCTCTCCAGCTTCTTCCGCACGCCGGTGCGGATCGAGGGCTTCATCGGCGCCTGGCTTGGCTTGCAGCCGGGCGACCGCACGCATCTGGCACACGCGCCGGAGACCGGGACGCTGGGCAAGACCGCCCTGCTTGGCGGGCGTGTCTGGAGCCGGCAGCACAAGTTCCGCATCGTCATCGGACCGCTGCCGCTCGCCGACTACCTGCGGCTTCTGCCGGGTGGCACCAGCTTTCACCGGCTGATCCCGATCGTGCGCAACTACGCCGGCGACACACTGATCTGGGACGTGAACATCATCCTCAAGCGCGAGGAGGTGCCGCCCACGCGGCTCGGTGACCGCAAGACCGGCGGCGGCGCGCTCGGCTGGACCACCTGGCTCATGCCGCGAGGCAAGCCCGCCGACGCGGCCGACCTTTACCTGGATGCGAGTGCCGACAGCCACGCGCGCACCATCGATGCAAAGTTGGGAGAGGAAGTCCCATGACCGAGATCAGCCGCGCCGCATTGTTCGGCAAGCTCCATCCCGTGGCGTACCGCGCGATCGAAGGTGCGACGGTGTTCTGCAAGCTGCGCGGCAACCCGTATGTCGAGCTGGTGCACTGGGTGCATCAGATCCTCACCACGCAGGATTCCGACCTGCACCGCATCGTGCGGCATTTCGAACTCGACCCAGCACGGCTGGCGGGTGACGTGACCGCGGCGCTCGACCGACTGCCGCGCGGGGCGAGCGCGATCTCCGATCTGGCACCGCAGGTCGATGAGGCGGTCGAGCGCGGCTGGGTGTTCGCCACGCTGATGTTCGGCGAGACGCAGGTGCGCACCGGGCATCTCGTGCTGGGCGCGCTGAAGACGCCGACGCTGCGCAACGCACTCACCGCGATCAGCCGGCAGTTCGAGCGGGTGAAGGCCGAGGTGCTGAGCGAGGATTTTGGCGGCATCCTGCACGGCTCGCCGGAGGCCTCGCCGGCCACAGCCGAAGCGCCGGGCGTGGACACTCCGGCCCCGGCGATGATGGGCAGGCAGGAGGCGCTGCAACGCTTCTCGATCGACCTGACCGAGCAGGCGCGGCGGGGCGAAATCGATCCGATCATCGGCCGCGACGCGGAGATCCGCCAGGTGATCGACGTGCTGATGCGGCGCCGGCAGAACAACCCGATCCTGATCGGCGAGGCGGGCGTCGGGAAGACCGCGGTGGTGGAGGGCTTTGCCCATCGCATAGCGCAGGGCGACGTGCCGCCGCCGCTGCAGGGACGTGAGCGTTCGGGTGCTCGATGTCGGCTTGCTACAGGCCGGCGCCGGCGTGAAGGGCGAATTCGAGAACCGGCTGCGCCAGGTCATCGAGGAGGTGCAGTCTTCGCCGCGGCCGATCATCCTGTTCATTGACGAGGCGCATACGCTGATCGGGGCGGGCGGTGCCGCTGGCACCGGGGACGCGGCCAACCTGCTGAAGCCGGCGCTCGCCCGCGGCACACTGCGCACGATCGCGGCCACTACCCGGGCGGAATACCGGCGCCATGTCGAAAAGGACCCGGCGCTGACCCGCCGCTTCCAGGTGGTGCAGGTGGAGGAGCCGGCGGAGGATCAGGCGATCCGGATGATGCGCGAGATCGTGCTGCCGCTGGAGAAGCACCATCGGGTGCAGATCCTGGACGAGGCGATCGAGGCGGCGGTTCGGCTGTCGCATCGCTACATCCCGGCCGGCCAGCTTCCCGACAAGTCGGTGCGGCTGCTCGACACGGCGGCGGCGCGCGTCGCGGTCAGCCAGCACGCGGTGCCGCCGGCGGTGGAGGACTGCCGCCGGCGCATCCAGGCGCTGGAGACAGAGCTTGCGATCATCGGGCGGGAGAGCGCGATCGGCATCGGCGTTGCTTCGCGTGAGACTTCGGCGTGCGAGGCGCTGGGGCGCGAGCAGGCGGCGCTGGCGGAGCTGGAGGCGCGCTGGGAGGCCGAGAAGGCGTTGGTCGACCGGGTGCTCGCACTGCGCGCTGCGTTGCGGAAGGAAGGTGCCGACCGGGAGGCGCATGCTGGAGGAATTGGCGCCGCTCCAGGCGGAGCTTGCCGCCGCCCAGGGCGAGGTGCCGCTGATTTTGCCGAGTGTGGACGAGCAGACGGTCGCGGCGGTGGTGCAGGACTGGACCGGCATCCCGGTGCGCCGGATGGTAACCAACGAGGTGCGCGCGGTGCTCGGGCTGGCGGATACGCTCGGCCGGCGGGTGATCGGCCAGGACCACGCGCTGGAGATGATCGCGCGCCGGGTGCAGACAGCGCGGGCGGGGCTCGACAACCCGTCGAAGCCGGTGGGGGTGTTCCTGCTGTGCGGTCCGTCGGGCGTGGGCAAGACCGAGACGGCGCTGGCGCTGGCCGAGGCGCTGTATGGCGGCGAGCAGAACCTGATCACGATCAACATGAGCGAATTCCAGGAGGCGCACACCGTCTCGACGCTGAAAGGCGCGCCACCCGGCTATGTCGGCTACGGCGAGGGCGGCGTGCTGACCGAGGCAGTGCGTCGGCGGCCGTATTCCGTGGTGCTGCTGGATGAGGTGGAGAAGGCGCACCCCGACGTGCACGAGATCTTTTTCCAGGTGTTCGACAAGGGGGTGATGGAGGATGGCGAGGGGCGGCAGATCGATTTCCGCAACACGCTGATCCTGCTGACGTCGAATGTCGGCACCGAGCTGATCATGTCGGCCGGGCGCGACCATGGGTGCGGCCTTGGGCGGCGGCCGGAGCCGGAGCGTGTCGCCCGGGCGCTGCGCGCGCCGCTGCTGGAGGTGTTTCCGCCGGCACTGCTGGGGCGGCTGATCACGGTGCCGTACTATCCGCTGAGCGACGCGGTGATGGCCGACATCATCCGCCTGCAACTGGAGCGCATCGCCGCGCGTATCGCGGAGCACCACGAGGCGGCGTTCAGCTATGACCAGGACGTGGTCGAGCTGATAGCGAGCCGCTGCACGGAACCCGAGAGCGGCGGGCGCATGATCGACGCGATCCTGACCAACACGATGCTGCCAGCGATCAGTGCCGCGATGCTCGAGCGGATGCTGGAGGGCGCAGAGGTCGCCAGCGTTCAGGTCGGCGTGGCGGAGAGCGAGTTCACCTACGCCTACGCGTAACCTCCGCGGACCTTATACCTATTCCCAGTGACCGCGACCCAATACGGTCATGGTGGGCCGTCCACAACAAGATAGGCGCTGTCCCAACGCCGGATTGCTACCATATCCATCGTGCGGAAAGCCGGATCATCGTCGGCGCAAGGACGTGAGGGTGCCAAATGCGCTCCAGAGCCACAAGACCAGCCATGCCAGACCGGCCCAGATACCAAGACTTACGAGCGTCCACTGCCACCACGGCATGCGTATCGTCCTTCTCGTAGCAAAGACACTGCCAAACACGACTGCCGCCCCATTGCGGGTTTCGCTTCCCCGTTGCTGCGTCAACGTAAAGCCGAGCGGCTGGTTGCATAACCCCTGCGGCGCGTTCCACCATGAGTAATCGCTACCTTGTGAGGGTCCAGCTCGCCGACGTTCGGTGCACCGAGAACATCGGCCAACTGGAAATATCACTCGCGTTCCAGCGCAGTCGATGCGAGGCGACAGAGGCTGCGATCGACAACCTAGATGTCGTTTCTAAAGAGATGGAAGCAGTCTGGGCGCTGAACCCGCAGGGCAAGAGACGTGGAAGGCCGGCACGCAATCGGTGTCGGGATCAACTGGTCAAGCTGTTGTTGCAGCATTGCCACTTCTCCTCGCCCGATGAGACCGTCATCAACGGGGAGAAATATCGGCGCCTTTCCTCACGGCGGCTCGGCCAGCCGAAAGCGGCCCGCGGACACCTGATCCTCGGCCAGCGCCGCCCTGACAGCGGCCTCGCCTGCCAGGCTGGCCAGAACCGCAACGGAACGGAACCATGCCACCTCGCCGCGGGCCCTGGCCAGGAACAACCGGCCCAGCGCCTCCGCCACCGGCCCGCGCGGCACGCAACAGGCGCAGCCCGGCGCATGCCCCGCCAAGCCGGGCGCCAGGCGAAACCGCGCGACCGGCCGGCCGCCGGCAGCGCCGCGCATCGCCCTCGATCAGCACAGCCTCATCCGCGAGCCGGTAATCCGAAGCGAACCGTCACCCGGTCGTCAGGAGATTGATTCATAGGCTGGACATAAGGATATGTTTATGTAATCCATAACCCATGGAAGCCTTGCTCGCCAGCCTGCGTGCCGCCGCCGAACCGACCCGCCTGCGCCTGCTGGCGCTGGCCGGCCGCGGCGCCTTCTGCGTCTCGGAGTTCACCGAGATCCTCGGCCAGTCGCAACCGCGCCTGTCGCGCCACCTGAAGCTGCTGTGCGACTGCGGCCTGCTGGACCGCGTGCGCGAGGGCGCCAATGTCTGGTTCGCCCTGCCCGCACGGCGAGCCGCGGCGCTCTGGCGCGCGAACTGGTCGCGCGGCTGCCGGAGGACGACCCGATCCTGGAGGCCGACCGCCGCCAGGCCGCCCGCGTGCTGGCCGAACGCGCCCGCGTGGCCTCGGAGAGCTTCCGCCGCCAGGGCGCCGACTGGGACGAGATGCGGGCGCTCGACCTGCCGGCCGCCGCGGTCGAGGCCGCGCTGCTTTCGCTGGTGCCGCGAGCACGATGCCGGCCGGCTGCTGGATATCGGCACCGGCACCGGGCGGGTGCTGGAACTGCTGGCGCCGCGCGATCAGCCAGGGCGTCGGCGTCGATGCGTCGCGCGCGATGCTGGCGCTGGCCCGCTCGCGGCTGGCGCGCGCCGGGCTCGCCCACTGCTCGGTGCGGCTCGCCGACATGTACCGCCTGCCGCTGGCCGAGAGCTCGTTCGATGTCGCGGTGATGCAGATGGTGCTGCACTACGCCGAGGAGCCGCCGGGCGTGCTGGCCGAGGTGGCGCGCGTGCTGCGGCCGGGCGGGCGGCTGATCGTCATCGACCTCGCGCAGCACGACCGCGACGATCTGCTAACCAGATTGGCGCATCGCTGGCCGGGGTTCAGCGATGACGCGATGCGCGGCCTGCTGGCCGGCGCCGGTATGCAGCAGGGCGCTCCGCTGGCGATCGCCGGCCCGCTCGCCATTCGCCTGTGGCCCGCCACGCGCACCGCCGATGCTCCGCTGACGCAGCCGCACGAACTCGCCGTCTGAAGGAACGCTGCGATGTCCCGTCCTCATCTGCTCGATGCGCTGCGCGACACGGTGCTGCTGTGCGACGGCGGCATCGGCACCCGCGTGCATGGGCATGACGCTGGACGTCGAGCACGACTTCCACGGCAAGGAGAACTGCACCGACGTGCTGAACCTCTCGCGCCCCGACCTCGTGCGCGACATCCACCGCGGCTATTTCGAGGCCGGCGCCGACATGGTGGAGACCAACACCTTCGGCGGCTCGCCGGTCACGCTGGGCGAGTTCGACCTCGCCGACCGCGCGTTCGAGATCAACAAGCGCGGCGGCGAACTGGCGCGCGAGGCGGCGGAGCAGTTCTCCGACGGCCGCCATCGCTGGGTGATCGGCAGCGTCGGGCCCGGGCACCAAGCTGCCCAGCCTCGGCAACATCGCCTACGACCCGCTGGAGGCGGCGCTGGCCGAGCAGTGCCGCGGCCTGATCGCCGGCGGCGTCGATGCGATCCTGATCGAGACCTGCCAGGACCCGCTGCAGATCAAGGCGGCGGTGAACGGCGCCAAGATCGCGCGCGCCGAGGCCGGGCAGCGACATGCCGATCTTCGTGCAGGTGACGGTGGAGACCACCGGCACGCTGCTGGTCGGCCCCGACATCGCCGCCGCCGCCGCCGTCGTGCACGCGCTCGATGTGCCGCTGATGGGGCTGAACTGCGCCACCGGGCCGCAGGAGATGGCCGAGCACGTGCGCTGGCTGGCGGCCAACTGGCCGGGCCTGCTGTCGGTGCAGCCGAATGCCGGCCTGCCGGAGCTGGTCGATGGCCAGACGCACTATCCGCTCGGGCCGGCGGAGCTGACGCAGCTGGCTGGAGCGCTTCGTCGAGCGAGGACGGCGTCAACCTGATCGGCGGCTGCTGCGGCACCAACGCGCAGCATATCGCCGCGCTGGACGCGATGCTGCGCCGGCGCGGCGGCTTCCGCCCGACGCCGGTGCTGCGCAAGCCGGTGTGGATGCCGTCGGTCGCCAGCCTGTACCAGGCGGTGCCGCTGCGGCAGGAGAACGCGTTCTTCGCCATCGGCGAGCGCTGCAACGCCAACGGCTCGAAGAAGTGGCGCGAGGCTGCAGGAGAAGCACGACTGGGACGGCTGCGTCGTCGATGGGGCGCGAGCAGTTGGGCGAAGGCTCCAACGCGCTCGATGTCTGCACCGCGTTTGTCGGCCGCGACGAGAACGCGCGAGATGACCGAGGTGGTGCGCCGCTTCACCTCGTCGGTGAACGCGCCGCTGGTGATCGACAGCACCGAGACGCCGGTGATCGCGGCGGCGCTGAAGCTGCATGGCGGCAAGCCGATCATCAACTCGATCAACTTCGAGGACGGCGAGGGCGCACGCGACCGATCGGCTGAAGCTGGCGAAGCAGTTCGGCGCGGCGGTGATCGCGCTGACCATCGACGAGACCGGCATGGCGAAGACCGCCGAGCGCAAGCTCGAGGTGGCGCGGCGGCTGGTGGATTTCGCCTGCAACCGGCACGGCCTGCCGCAATCCGATCTGCTGATCGATCCGCTGACCTTCACCATCGCCACCGGCAACGAGGACGACCGCAAGCTGGCGCAGTGGACGCTGGAGGGCATCGCGGCGATCCGCGCCGGAATTCCCCGACATCCAGATCATTCTCGGCCTGTCCAATGTCAGCTTCGGGCTGAACCCGGCGGCGCGCGCGGTGCTGAACAGCGTGTTCCTCGATCATGCGGTGCGCGCCGGAATGACCGGGGCGATCGTGCATGTGTCGAAGATCCGGCCGCTGCACCTGATCGCGCCGGAGGAGGTGAAGGTCGCCGAGGACCTGATCTTCGACCGCCGCGCGGAAGGCTACGATCCGCTGCAGCGGCTGCTGGAGATCTTCGCCGACCGCAAGGCCGCGGACGCGACGAAGAAGCAGCGCGCCGAGACGGTGGAAGGCCGCCTGAAGGACCGCATCGTCGATGGCGACCGCAAGGGGCTGACCGACGAGCTGGACGAGGCGCTGAAGACGCTGCCGCCGCTCGACATCATCAACAACGTGCTGCTCGACGGCATGAAGGTGGTGGGCGAGCTGTTCGGCGCCGGCAAGATGCAGCTGCCGTTCGTGCTGCAAAGCGCCGAGACGATGAAGGCGGCGGTGGCGCTATCTCGAGCCGTTCATGGAGCGGGTCGAGGGCCAGGAGAAGGGCACCATCGTGCTCGCCACCGTGAAGGGCGACGTGCACGACATCGGCAAGAACCTGGTCGACATCATCCTGACCAACAACGGCTACCGGGTGGTCAATCTCGGCATCAAGGTGCCGCTCGCCGACATGCTGGCGGCGGCGCAGGAGCACCGCGCGCACGCCATCGGCATGTCGGGGCTGCTGGTGAAATCCACCGTGGTGATGCGCGAGAACCTGGAGGAGATGTCGCGCCAGGGACTGGAGATTCCGGTGCTGCTGGGCGGCGCCGCGCTGACCCGCGGCTACGTCGAGGACGACTGCGTCCGCGCCTATGCCTGCGGCCGCGTCGCCTATGCGCGCGATGCGTTCGACGGGCTGCACCTGATGGACAAGGTCACCGGCAACGCGTTCGACGACTACCTGGCCGCGGTGCAGGCGAAGCGCGTCGGCAAGACGCGCAACCCGTCGCGCACGCTGGGCCAGGCGGATGCGCGCGCGTTCCGTCCGGTGGATGTCGGCGCCGTGCAGGAGCGCCGCCGGCGGCTGACGCGCGATGTGCCGGTCGCGGCGCCGCCGTTCTGGGGCGCGCGCGTGATCGAGGCGGCGCCCAAGGCGATCGTGCCGTTCATCAACGAGCGCAGCCTGTACCAGTTCCAGTGGGGCTTCCGGAAACAGGGCCGTTCGCTGGACGATTTCCTCGGCTGGGCAAAGCAGGAGCTGCGCCCGGTGATGCGCCGCATGCTGGCGCTGTGCGAGGCGGAGGACATCCTGAAGCCGCAGGCCGCGTACGGCTATTGGATGGCGGCCGGGCAGGGCAACGACCTGATCATCTTCGATACCGACGGCAGCACCGAACTCGCGCGCTTCACCCTGCCGCGCCAGCCGAAGGAGGACGGCGAGTGCATCGCCGACTTCTTCCGCGACGTCGATGACGCCGAGCGCGACGTGATCGCGTTGCAGGTCGTCACGGTCGGCCAGAAGGCGTCCGAGGTCGCGCGCGCACTGGTTCGAGGACAACCGCTACCAGGACTATCTCTACCTGCACGGGCTGTCGGTGGAGATGGCCGAGGCGATGGCCGAGTACGTGCACAAGCGCATCCGCGCCGAACTCGGCTTCGCCGGCGAGGACGACCGCGACATGGAGAAGATGCTGTCGCAGGGCTATCGCGGCTCGCGCTATTCGTTCGGCTATCCGGCCTGCCCGAGGCTCGAGGACCAGGCGCCGATCCTGTCGCTGCTCGGCGCGGAGCGGATCGGCGTGTCGCTGTCGGACGAGTTCCAGTTGCATCCCGAGCAATCGACCAGCGCGATCGTGGTGCTCAACCCGCACGCGAAGTACTTCTCGGTGTAGCCGCCCCCACTGTCCTCCCACGGAGCGAAGCTTCGCGCCTCGCATGAGGCAGTTCGGTCCGAATCGATGCCTTGCGCGCGGCCGCAATTGCGCTACATCAGATGCGCCCGACAGGAGGCTCTACGGCGATGCACCATCGGCTGCTTTGGTTGGCGACCGCGGCAACGGCACTGCTGCTGCAGGCGTGCGCGCAGCAGCCATCGGGGCCGCCGCCTCGCGTGTTCGCCGCCGACATGACCGGTGCGGCGAAGGTCTGCACCGCCCCGCCCGTGACCCCCACGGCAGGACACACGACCGATGCGGCGATCAAGCTCGGCAACGACGGCGGCTGGTGCGCCATCACGGTCAACGACAACGGCAGGCCGTTCGAAGCCGGGTCTGCTCGCCACCGCGCCGGAGCACGGCAAGGTGCTGATCCACACGGTCGGCAACGATACGCGGATCGACTACACGCCTAGCCCGCGCTACGCCGGCGCCGATGCATTCAGCGTGCGACTGCTGCCGGGCGACGCGACGATCCGCGTCAACGCGACCGTGACGCCAGTGACTCAGTGGTGTTTCGCTGCGGCGGCGACCTGCCTGCGCACCGGCGCGTGCGCCTCCTGCGGGCACATATCCAGCGTCGCCGGCACCAGGTCCTTGCCTGCCGCATAGGCCGGGAGCTCCGCCGCGCTCTGTCAGCGCCATCACCTCGGAGAACAGCACGCTGTTGCGTGCGCAGAAGTCGGTGCCGAGATGCATGCCGGCGGACGATTTGCCGTTGGCCAGGTCGGTGGTGAACCGGTCGTGTTCCTGACTGCGCGCGCTTGCCGTACATGCGCTTGAACATTTCGCCGACCGCCTGCTCGTTGCCCATCAGGTCGGGCTGGATATTTGCGGATGAAGGCGTTGTAGCGGTCGTCCTGATGGCAGCCGGTCGCCAGCACCATGAGCTCGCTGCGCAGCGCGGCCACCTCGACCACTGACCGCTCCTGCGGTCGCAGGCAGTCGAGTTCCGCGTGTGCCTGCTGGGCGGTCAGCAGCGACACGGCGGCGAGGCTGGACAGCAGACGACGCATGGGCTTCCTCCGGGAATCGGCCGTGGTCCGACATAAGGCAGGACGGCCTGGCTGCGCAATAACCTGCACGCCCGATCCGCATATTATGATAAGATGTTGGCACCTAATCTCAGGAGCTGTGTCCCGCTGGCCACGCTGGATCGGGGCTGGCCGGATGGATCGCCGGGATCTGGACGCGCCGACCGCAATGACGGTCAGGATGCCCCCCATCCCGGCACAGGAAACGCCATGCGCATCGAGATCATCTGCACCGGAGACGAAGTCCTCACCGGCAAGATCGTCAACACCAACTTCAGCTACATGAGCCAGAAGCTCGAGGATGTCGGCCTCTCGGTCCATTGGGGCACCACCGTCGGCGACGACCGGGAAAGCCTGCTGGCCGCCTTCCGCCTCGCCGGAGAGCGGGCCGATGCGGTGATCGTCAATGGCGGTCTCGGCCCCACCGTCGATGACCTGTCGCAGGAGGTCGCGGCGCAGGCGGCCGGCGTCGAGCTCGTGCTGAACGAAGAGTGGCTGACGAAGATGGAGCGTTCTTCGCCAAGCGCAGCCGCATCATGCCGCCGAACAACCGCAAGCAGGCGATGCTGCCTGCCACCGCCGAGATGATCGACAACCCGATCGGCACTGCCTGCGGCTTCGCGCTCGATATCGGCCGCGCACGCTTCTTCTTCACGCCCGGCGTGCCGCGCGAATTGCGCCGCATGCTGGAGGAGCAGGTGATCCCGCGCTTGCTCGCCCGCGGCGGCGCGCCCGCCACGATCTCATCTCAAGCGCTTCCACTCCTACGGGCTCGGCGAATCCCATGTCGATGCGCTGCTCGCCGGCGTCGAGGAGCTGGTGCCCGATGGCAGCGTGAAACTCGGCTTCCGCGCGCACTATCCGCAGCTCGAGACCAAGCTGACGGTGCGCGGCGCCGACATGGACGATGTGCGCCGCAAGCTGGAACCGGTCCAGGCGGAGGTGCGCAAGCGGCTCGGCAACTTCATCCTGGCCGAGGACGACCAGACGCTGGAAGGCGTCGTGCTGGCCGAGTTGACGCGGCAGGCGCGGACGCTCGCGCTGGTCGAGACTTTCACCAGCGGCCAGATCGCCGCACGCATCGGCCACCTGCCGGGCGCCGAGCATGTGCTGCGCGTCGGCACCACGGTGCGCGATCGCACCGCTTTGCATACGGCGCTTGACTTCACGCAAATGCCGCTGGCCGGCGACCTCACGCAGGAGACGACGGAAGCGGTGGCGCGTGCGGCGCGCGTTCACGCCGGCGCGACCCACGCGTTGGTGGTACTGATCGATCTTGACGAGGGTCCGGATCGGATCGATTTCGGCGGCACCATCTGGATCGCGATCGCCACCGCGGAAGACGTGGCGTTTCGGCGGTCGCGCATCCTTGGCGGACGCGAGTGGGTGCGGCTGGGCGCCGTCGAGCTGGGTCTCGACTGCCTGCGCCGCTATCTGCAGCGCCTGCCGGTGGTCGAGCGGATCGACTTCGAGAAGACCTGATCAGACGCATGACGATTTGGGAGGTCATCCATGTCCGACAACAGAACGGACAGCGGCGGAGCGAACCGCTGGGTACAGCTCTGGCTTGGCGTGTTGTGCATGGTGCTGATCGCCAACCTGCAATACGCCTGGACGCTGTTCGTCAATCCGATGCATCAGGCGCATGGCTGGAGCATCGCGGAGATCCAGGTGGCCTTCAGCATCTTCATCGCCACGGAGACCTGGCTCACGCCGATCGAGGGCTACATCGTCGATCGCCTTGGAGCGCGCACCGGTCCGCGGCTGATGGTCACCTTCGGTGGCGTGCTGGTCGGCATCGCGTGGGTGATCAACGCCTATGCGAATTCGCTGACCCTGCTCTATGTCGGCGCGGCGATCTCCGGCACGGGCGCCGGGGCGATCTACGCCACCTGCGTCGGCAACGCGGTGAAATGGTTCCCCGATCGTCGCGGCCTTGCCGTCGGTCTCACCGCCGCGGGCTTCGGTGCGGGCGCGGCGCTCACCGTGATCCCGATCAGGCTGGTGATCGACGCCTATGGCTATGCCTCCGCGTTCCTGTGGTTCGGCGTCGCGCAGGGCATCATCCTGCTGATCGTCGCGCAGATGCTGCGCGGCCCGTCGCCCGGCACGGTGCTGCCGACCGCCGTCAGCGCCGCGGTGCCGCAATCCGCGCGGAGCTACACCAGCATGGAGGTGCTGCGCTCGCCGGCGTTCTGGCTGCTCTACCTGATGTTCCTCCTGGTGTCGTCGAGCGGCCTCATGGCGACCGCGCAGCTCGCGCCGATCGCCAGGGACTTCGGACTGTCGAGCACCGCGATCCTGTTCGGCGCGACGACGCTGAGTGTCGCCCTGGTGGTGGACAATGTCATGAACGGCCTCGCGCGGCCGTTCTTCGGCGCGGTGTCCGATCGCATCGGCCGCGAATACACCATGGCTCTGGCGTTCACGCTCGGCGCGCTCAGCTATTGGCTGCTGGCGCTGTTCGGCTCCAGCCCGTGGACGTTCGTCATCTGCGCCGCGCTGATCTTCTTCACCTGGGGCGAGATATTCAGCCTGTTTCCGTCCACCTGCACCGATCTGTTCGGCACGCGATACGCCACCGCCAATTCGATGATGCTGTACACCGCGAAGGGCACGTCCGCCTTCCTGGTGCCGTTCGCCAACGTGCTGAAGACGGCGACGGGCTCGTGGGAGGCGGTGTTCCTGGTGGCGGCGGGAATGAACATGCTGGTCGTGCTGCTGGCACTGTTCGCGCTGCTGCCGATCCGCGTGCGTCACCACCGGCTGCTCAGAGCCGGGCATGGGCGCCGACCGAGCGACAGGCTGACGCGCCGGCCTCCGTCTGCTATCTCCGGCGGGTGAGCCGAGCGGAAAGCATTGCGGCGGGCAGCATCGCGGTCGGTTGCCTGGTGCTTGCCATGAAGGCGACAGCCTGGTGGGTCACCGGCAGCGCGGCGCTCTATTCGGATGCGCTTGAGAGCATCGTCAACGTCGCGGCCGGCCTGATCGCGCTGGCGGCCCTGCGGTTCGCCGCGATCCCTGCCGATGCCAACCACCCCTATGGCCACGACAAGGTCGAATTCTTCGCCGCGGTGATCGAGGGCGTGCTGATCGTCATCGCCGCGCTGTCGATCTTCCGTCACGCCTGGGACACCTGGTGGGCTCTGCGCGCCGATCGCGCAGCCGGGCGATGGGCTTGCGTTGAATGCCGCCGCCACGGTGCTGAACGGCGCGTGGTCGGCGGTGCTGATCCGCACCGGCAAGCGTGTCCGCTCGCCCGCGCTGCTGGCCGACGGGCGCCACCTGCTCGCCGACGTGGTGACGTCCATCGGCATCACGATCGGCGTCGCGCTTGCCGTGCTGACCGGGTATCTGCTGCTGGATCCGATCCTCGCCGCGGCCACCGGCGTGTATGTCCTGTGGTCCGGGATGGCGATGATATCGCTGTCGGTCGGCGGCCTGATGGACGCGGCGCCGCAGCCCGCCGTCGTGAACCGCATCCGCGAGTTGGTGGCTGAGAGTGCCGCCGGAGCGATCGAGGCACACGATCTGCGCACGCGCCATGCCGGGAAGGTGACGTTCCTGGAGTTCCATCTGGTCGTTCCAGGGTCGATGACCGTGGCCGAGTCGCATGCGATCTGCGACTCCGTGGAGGAAGCACTTCAGGCGGAGATGCAGCATCTCATCGTGACCATCCACGTCGAGCCCGAGGAGAAGGCGAAGCAGCATGGAGTGCCGGTGCTGTGAGAGGCCGATGCCCCCTCCCCCCAACCCCCTCCCGTAAGGGGAGGGGGAGGATTGTGCTGCTGTCATTGTTGCTTATGAGCGTCGCCCCCGCCGACGCGCGGGTGGTATCGCTCAATCTGTGCACTGATCAGATGCTGGTGTTGCTGGCGCCTGAGCAGATCGCGGCACTATCGCCGCTCGCCCGCGACCCCTCGCTGTCCTTCGTCGCGCCGCAGGCGGAGCGCTTGCCGATCGTACGTGCCTCCGCAGAGGCGGTGTTGCGCCTGCATCCGGATCTCGTGCTGGCGGCGCCGTATGGGGCGCAGACCACCCTTGCCCTGCTGCAACAGGAAGGAGTGCGCATCCTGCGCATCGCCCTGCCGCAGGACTTTGCCGGCATCCGCGCGATGACGCGTCTGCTGGCGGCCGCGCTCGGCGTGCCGCGGCGTGGCGAGGCGCTGCTTGCCGCGATGGACGCGACGCTCACGGCGCTGCCGCATCCGGACCACGCGGCACGCGCCCTGGTGTGGGAACCGCGCGGGCTGACGGCCGGACCCGGCACGCTGATGGCTGCGGTGCTGCGCGCCGCCGGACTGAACAATGCCTCGGATGGCAACCGCATCGGCCTCGAGTTCCTGCTGCGGCATCCGCCCGACCTGCTGGTGGTGCAGACCGCGCCTGCCTACCCGTCGCTTGCCACCACGCTGCTGGACAATCCCGCGCTCGCCGGTGTGGCGCGTCGCGAAATTCCGCCGGCGCTGACGATCTGCGCGGGCCCGTTCAGTGCCGAGGCCGCGGCGCTGCTGGCGCGATGATCCGCTGGCTGGTGCTGCTGCTCGCCGTTCTGGCCGCGATTTCCCTGTTCATCGGCGATGCAACCTTCGCCCTGCCGGATGGACTGATCCTCTGGCAGCTTCGTGTGCCGCGCACGCTCCTGGGCGTGCTGGTTGGCGGCGGACTGGGGCTGTCCGGTGCGGCGCTGCAAGGCGCATTGCGGAACCCGCTGGCCGATCCTGGATTGCTCGGCATCACCGGTGCGGCCGGCCTTGGCGCGGTGATCGCATTCTACTGGGGCCTGGCGGCGGAATTCGCTCCCGCGCTGCCGGCCGGTGGTCTGCTGGGGGCCGCGATCGGCGCCGGCTTCCTGCTGAGTTTCGCCGGCCGCGCGCCCTCCGGTCCGTCGCTGATCCTCGCGGGCGTCGCCGTATCGGCGATCGCGGCGGCGCTGCTCGCGCTGGCGTTGACCCTCGCGCCGAACCCGTTCGCCCTGACCGAGATAACCTTCTGGCTGATGGGAGGTCTTGGCGACCGTCCGCTCTGGCAGGTCGCCCTGGCCGCGCCGGCGATCCTGGTGGGCGGCGCGATCTTGCTGTCGCTCGGCCGCGGCCTCGATGCGCTCAGCCTGGGCGAGGACACGGCCCGCAGCCTGGGCGTCCCTGTGACACGCACCTTGCAACTGACCGCTATCGGGACGGCGTTCGCGGTCGGCACCGGTGCGGCGGTGGCTGGATCGATCGGCTTCATTGGGCTGGTGGTGCCGCATTTGCTGCGCCCCTGGCTTGGCGAACGGCCGGGCGCCCTGTTGCCCGCCGCGCCGCTGGCCGGCGCCGCGCTGCTGCTCGCCGCCGATATGCTGGTGCGGCTCGCGCCGCTGCTGCTGCCGCTGTCCGCAGCTCCACCGGTCGGGGTGCTGACGGCATTGCTCGGCGCGCCCTTCCTCGTGGTGGTCGCCCGGCGGACCGCGCCATGATCGGCGTGTCGCACCTGTCGGTGGCGCTGAGTGGCCGCATGGTGTTGCAGGACGTGAGTCTTGCCGTGGCGCCAGGTGAGCTGGTCGCGTTGTGCGGCCCGAACGGCGCCGGCAAGTCAACGCTGCTGCGTGCGCTCGCGGGGCTTTTGCCGGACACCGGGCCGCCCAACCCGCAGCGTGTCGCCTGGTTACCGCAGGGCGCGCGCTCCTCCTGGGGATTGACGGTCGGGCAGGTGGCCGCCCTCGGCCGCATTCCGCATCGCGATCAGGCGGAAGGGCCGGTAACCAAAGCGTTGCAGCTTTGCGGTATGGAGACGTTGCGCGAGGCGCGGGTGGACCGCATCTCGGGCGGCGAGGCACGGCGTGCCATGCTGGCCCGCGCCTTCGCCACGGAGCCTGAGGTGTTCCTGCTGGACGAACCGACCGCGGACCTGGATCCCGCCGCATCGCACGCGATCATGCGCCTGCTGCGCGTGACCGCGGATTCCGGCCGCACGGTTGTCGTGGTGCTGCACGCGCTCGATCTGGCGCTGCGCTATGCCCATCGCGCCGTGATTCTTGCGGACGGCCGGGTGACCGCGGATTTGCCTGCCGATGCGGCGCTGCCTGCCGCGGCGGCGGCGTTCGGGCTGCCGTTCGGGTGCGATCCCGAACCGCGGCTGCTGCCGCCATGCTGATGCAGGTCCCGAATACGGGTCTGCTGGCCGCCCGCAACCGCCGCAGGGATTCTGCCGGACGATCGCGCCTGCGGCTGTCCGTCGCCCTATCGCTCAGCCTGCATGGAGCGCTGCTGGCCGCTTTCGTGCCTCTGTTCTACCGCACACCGCGGCCCGCCGAAGCGCCCGACACCAGCGGCGCGGTGGAGCTGGTGATGGTGGAGCAGAAGGGCAAAGGTGCAACCGTGGTCCGCCCCGAGCCGTCGCCGCCGGTTGCCGTCCCGGAGCCGTCGCCACCCCCCACACCGCCTGTGCCGCCGCCGCCCGACGCCGCGACCGCGGAGGAGGCGTTGCCGCTGCCGACCCCGCCCATTCCGCCGAGCGCATCGCCGCCGCAGCCGCAGCCTCCCGCGCAGCAGGCGCAGGAGGTTCCCGAGATCAATCTCGGCGGCAACGACAGCGAGACGAACGCCATTGCCAGCGGTCCCGACATCATACCGGCCAGCGTGGACGCGAAGTTCCGTAACCGCGAGCCGGTCTATCCGCCCGACGCGGTCCGCCGCGCCGAGCAGGGCGCGGTGATCCTGCTGATCCACGTCTCGCCGGAGGGGCTGCCGGACGACGCGGACATCGAGCAGAGTTCGGGCTTCATGTCGCTCGACAGCGCAGCGCGAAATGCAGTGATGGGCTGGCACTTTCTTCCGGCGGTCCGCGATGGCCAGCCGATCCCGTTCACCATGCAGCTGCGCGTGGTGTTTCACCTCGAATGACGGAGGCCGGCATGGTGCGGATCGATGTGGTGGTGACGCGCGGCGGCGATGCAGGCGAGACCTCGCTCGGCGACGGCGCTCGGCTGCGCAAGGATGCGCAGCGCATCGTCGCGATCGGCGCGGTCGATGAGGCGAATGCAGCGATCGGCATGCTGCGACTCGCGACGCGCGCCATGGCGGTAGAGGACGCCATGCTCGCCCGCATCCAGAATGACCTGTTCGATGTCGGCGCCGACCTGTCGGTGCCCGGCGAGAGCGGTGACCGATTGCGGCTCAGCGATGCGCCGGTGCTGCGCCTCGAGGCGGAGATCGCGGCGATGAACGCGGCGGTGCCGAAGCTCACCAGCTTCATTCTGCCGGGGGGCACGCCGGGCGCGGCGCATGCGCACATGGCACGCACAATCGTCCGGCGCGCGGAAAGCGAGGTGGTACGGCTGATGGCGGAAGCGGCGGTCACGCCGGCGCTGCTGCGCTACCTCAACCGTCTGTCCGACCATCTGTTCGTGCTGGCGCGCGTGCTGAACGGCAACGGCGCGGGCGATGCGCTATGGGCGCCGGGGCAAAACCTCACGGGATGACGCGGCATCATCGCTTCCTGTTGCAATGTGCAAGACATTCAGGTTGCATCGATCTCCGCATCGAGCATCGCGCGCACCCGGATGGCCAGCTTTTCTCCACGAAACGGCTTTTCGAGCAGCTCGATGTCGGGGTCGAGACGGCCCTGATGGAGGATGGCGTCCTGCGAATATCCGGTCATGAACAGGACCCTGATGTTGGGTAAGAGTGTCCTTGCTTGGTTGGCGAGCTCGCGGCCATTCATGCCCGGCATCATGATGTCGGTGAGCAGCAGGTCGATCCGCATGTTTCTCCGCGCGAGGATCGCCAGCGCCGCGGCCGCGTTCTCTGACTCCATGACGGAATAGTTCAACTCCCGCAGGGCCTCCACGACGAAGCCGCGCACGCCCGCATCGTCCTCGGCGACCAGGATCGTTTCGCCTGTTCCGCGTGCGGCAGCAGGCGGCGGGCTCTCGGCCGCCCGAATGTCCGGCGTTTCGCCAGCCGGCAGGGCGGGCAGGAAGATCCGAAGCGTCGTGCCACATCCGGGCGTACTTTCGATTTCGATATGACCATTGGATTGCTTGACGAAGCCATACACCATGCTGAGGCCGAGGCCGGTGCCTCTGCCCGCGCCTTTCGTGGTGAAGAACGGTTCGAACGCACGCTCTGCCGTTTCGTGCGACATGCCGACCCCGGTATCGCTGACCGCGAGCATCACGTAGGAGCCCGGGGCAATGCGGCGAACCCTCGCACGCGTCTCATCGAAAGCAACGTAGGCAGTCTCGACCGTCACCCCTCCGCCTTGCGGCATCGCATCACGCGCATTGATCACCAGATTGAGCAGGGCCGTCTCGAGCTGGTTGGCGTCGCAGAAACAAAACGGCAGGTTCGCGCCGAGTGCAAAGTCGTAGCGGATGATCTCTCCCTGCGTGCGGCGGATGAGATCGCCCATGCCGACGACCAGCTCGTTCATATCCACGGCGCGCGGCCGCAGTGGCTGTCGCTGCGCGTAGGCGAGCAGGCGCTGGGTCAATGTCACCGCTCGTGTCGCGCCGGTCATCGCTGCCTTGACCGCCCTGAGCGCTCTGCTGGGAGCGGCATCGAGCGATCGCTCGAGGATTTCGAGATTGCCGACGATGACCGTAAGAAGATTATTGAAGTCGTGCGCGATGCCGCCGGTAAGCTGGCCCACGGACTCCATCTTCTGAAGCTGGCGGAGCTGCTCCTCGGTTTGCCGATGCGCCTGTGCCGCTTCCTTGTCGGCAGTGACATTGCGCCCGATCAGGTAGATCAGGCCTTGTTCGGCGGTCATCGTCCAGTAGATCCAGCGATACGAGCCATCCCGGTGACGAAACCGGTTCTCCATCCGCACGGTGCCGGCACCCTCGGCGAGCCGTCGGCGCCCTTCGGTACCGACCGGCGCATCGTCCGGATGGCGCAATTGGTTGACATGCAGCGCTTTGATCTCGTCCGCGCTCCAGCCAAGCGTCTTGGTCCAGGCGGGGTTAACGCTGGTGAAATAGCCGGCGAAATTGCTGACGCCGAGCAGGTCCTCGGACACCTGCCAGATACGATCGCGCTCGCGCGTCCGCTCCGACAGCAGGCGCCTGAAGCGTTGCCGTTCACCCGTGCTCAGCAACAGGAAGGCGCCGAGCAGGCTGGTGCTCAGTACGCCCGCGACCAACACGGCCCAGCTCTGCCATCCCTGATGTCCGGCGTAGTAGACCGGCGTGGGCGCCGTCCTGAGCGCGTAACTTCGTCCACCGAAGGTGATCGCATGGTCGTAGGGTGTTATCGCCGTGTCGCCCGTGAGGGTGTCGAACAGCGGTTGGCCGGCCGCCTGATCGAGTAACTCGACGCCAAGCTGCCGGCTTGCCGCACCCAGCGCGGCCGCGATGAATTTATCCATGCGCAGCACGACCAGCAGCACGCCGGGCCCGTTCGGCCCGCGCGGGACCGACAAGGTCAACAGAACGCCGTCGAGATCGACCGGCTTCTGGACCAGCCTGATGGGAGCCGTGGCGGCCAGATTTCCGCTGGCGATCGTGCGAAGTATCGTGGCACGCCGCTCGGGATCGGAGGCCAGATCGAAGCCCACGGCGGCTTCATTGCCTTGCAGGGGCTCGACGTAGGTGACGGGGTAGAATTCGCCTCGATCGCCGGCTTGACGTGTCCCGCCGGCCCGATCGCGCTCGCGGATCGCAAAGCCAGGCTTGTCCGCCTGCTGCGCTGCGACGAATTGGTCGCGAGCGGCTCGCGCGACCTCGGGCGCCCATTCGATCGCCTGGATCGCAGGGTACCGCTGCAAGAGATGGCTGGTAAGCCTGGTGAAGTCGCTCGGTGACAGCGGCGATGGTCCGCTCCAGAAACCACTGAGCTGGCGGAGAAAGTCTTCCTGTGCCTCCAGTTGGAACTGGAGCTTGTCGGTGAAACCCTGTGACACAAGCTGGAACTCAGCCAGGGACTGATCGCGCTCCCACCCTCTGGTGCGAACGAAGATCGCCACGAAGAGAGCGAAGAACAGCAGCATCGGCAGCGCGACGGATCGCGCGCGGGCGCGCCAGAGGGCACGCGGCTCGCCCGCCGCCGCCATGACGAGGGGCAGGAAGAGCAGGACGCCGAGCGTATCGCCGATCCACCAGGAGAGCCAGCTCAGGGCGATTTCGGATGTGTCGACCAGACCGAACGCCGCCATGCCGATGTGCGACAGCGTGGCGCTGGTCAGGCACAGGACCGGCGTGATCAGCAGGAATCGGCCCAGATCCCTGACGTTGTCCAGGGCGGCCGGGTAGCCGATGAGCCTGCGCAGCGCCCAGCCTCCCGCGGCGGCTTGGGCGACCGAGGCCGCGCCGATCGTCGCCGCCACGGCGAGCGCGAGCCGCGCGCTGTGCTGTTCTGTCGTGGCGCCGACCCAAAGATTGAGGGCACACGAGCCGGCGAATATCCATGGCAAGGTCGCACGTCCGCCGATGAACGCCGCGGCCACGGCGATGCCGGCGGGTGGAAAGATCGCAGTCGCGTATCCCGGCGGAACTGCCAACAGCAGCCCCAGGCGCCCTGAGAGAACATACGCGAGAGCGAGCGACAGGTAGGTCAGCAGGCGCCGCTTGCGAGGGTCCAGAGCCACCCTGCGTCCGTGCCAGAGCATGCTAACGCCGAACTCCACCTGCTGATAACGGCGCGACGCGGCAAAAGAAGCCGAATCGAGCGTAGAATTGTCCTTGGCGGGGAACAATAGCAGAGAAACGGCTGTACTCATTCCACTGCGGCCGGGTCAGGGTTGGAGGCCGTTCGCGCCGATCCCGACCACAGATGCCGCGGGGTTGGCAGGTGGCGACACAGGTCTCTGCGGCGTGGCCATCAGTCCTGCGAGGTGAAGAACTTCTCCGGCGGATAGTGCCGCTTCCGCGAACATGGACTTGATCACCACGTAGCTGAATACTTCTCGAAGTCTCGCCGATCCTGGGTAGCTCCGTTCAGGCGGTGCAGCCTGCGGAATGCGGGGCGCCCCGAAGCATCATCTGCGCTCCTTCCAGCGGCCGACCGCACACGCCGCCGCCGCACCCGGCATTTGGCCGCTTCGCCTCACCCCGCGCCCCGCGTGCGATGCGGCACGGGCAGGTGCCAGTTGCGCCACGGGCGCACGGCAAGGGCGGCAAGGGCGGCATTGCCGGTGCCGGGGGGTATCGCCGTGGCGTTGCCGGGCTGGCGGACGGTGGTGCCCAGCCGGCCGACGACGCGGAAGGCTGCGATCGCCGCCAGCGTTCCGAAGACGACCGAGCCTGCGGCCTGTCCGACCAACACGCCGACCGGCCCGAAATGCGCGCCGTAGGCGACGAAGGGGATCGTACCGAGAGAGGCACGACCCCAGTTGAACAGCGTCGAAAGCACCGGATAGCCCAGGTTGTTGAACGCGGCATTGGCAACAAAGAGCGCGCCGGTGAACAGGAATGCGGCGGCGAGCCAGGAGCAGAACAGATGCACGATCTCCGCCGCCATGCCGCGGGCGAAGAAGGCGCGCACCACCAGATCTTGCACCAGCGCAAGCAATGCCCAGGCGATGAACACTGTGACCAGCACAAAGGCAAAGCTGTCGCGCAATGTCTCACGGACACGGTCGAGCCGGCCGGCGCCGACATTTTGCGCCAGGATTGGTCCGACCGCGCCGCTCAACGCATAGATCAGTCCGAACGCCACCGGAGAGATCCGATCGATCGTCGCCTGGCCGGCTACCGCATCGGAACCGAAGACCGCCATGCTGCGGGTGACGTAGGCGGCGCCGACCGGCGTCGCGAGGTTGGTGAGCAAAGCCGGGCCGGCGACGTGGAAGACGGCGGCGATGTCACCTGACAGCGCCCGGAGCGATGGGGCGGCGACCAGATCGTGCCGTCGTGCCGCGCCAATCCAGCCGAGTGTGGCCAGCACCAGGCGGGACAACACCGTACTGATCGCCGCCCCCGGCAGGCCGAGATGCAGACCGAAGATCAGTATCGGGTCCATCACCGCCGTGGCGATGGCGGCGAAGAGCGTGACGTTCATCGCCCGCCTCGCATCGCCGACGCAGCGCAGCAGCCCGGAGCAGCACATGCCAGCCGCGAGCAATGGCAGGAAGGGCGACGAGATCATCAGGAAAATCTCGGCAAGGCTCCGGGTCTCACCGACGGCACCGAGTACGTCCAGGATCGGGCGGAGCAAGGCGACGGTGCCGAGACCGACGATCAGGCCGGCCAGCACCATCAGAGCAAGGCTGCTGCCGGCGATGTGCCGCGCCGCCCGTGCTTCGCCGGCACCGATACTGCGCGCAACGACGGCGCTGGTCCCGATGGTCAGACCGATCATCACGGAGGCCTGGAAAAAGCCGACCACGCCGGCGAACCCCACCGCGGCAGCTATCGCGGGCTGACCGAGCAGCGAGATGTAGAACAGGTTCAGCAGATCGACGGCGAACACCGCCGTCAGCCCGATCGCGCCGGTGCCCGCCATGACCACGACGTGGCGCATGATGTTGCCGGTGATGAAGCGCGCTTCGCCGGCGGCGTGGGCAGATGGCACCGCTGCGTCCCTCGGGTGTCACGCTATCAGGCCTCGGAGGCACATCCGGTGCAAGCGGGCGAAGCCCAATGCTCCGTCAGCAGTGACGCCGGCGGAGCACGGGTTCGACCAGGATCAGGCGACGACGACGTCCGCGACGAGTTGCTTGCCGCGTGTCTCCGGGCCCAGCGCTATCGCAGCGGCGAAACTCAGCGCTGCGCCGATAGTGCCGACGAGCATCGGGATTGCGTAGCCGAGATGATACGTCGTGGCGCACCAGGCCAGGATCGGCGCAACCAGACCGCCCCAGACCGCGCCCTGGTGGTAGCAAAAGCCCGCCGCCGTGGCGCGTACCTCGGTCGGGAAGCGCTCGGACAGATAACTCGGCGCCTGGCTTGCGAAGCCGCCGCTGCCGAACGCGCCCTGGATCACGAAGGCCCACCAGATCAACGTGAAATTGCTGGTCAGCAAATAGAGCGGGGCGATCGGGATCGCGATCAGGGCGGGCAGGATCTGCGCCACTCTGCGGCCGTATCTGTCGGCCACCCATCCCCAGCCGGCACTGGCAACGAAGACAACAAGGTTGGCAGCCACCCCGATTTCGCCGATCGCTCCCGGCGAAAGTCCCAGGTCAACCTGCAAGTGGGTCGCGAACAGCACGTTGATCGAATAGTAAAGAACAAAACCGCTCGCCAAGAACCAGCAGGCATTCAGTGTGTTGAGGATCATGCCGCGCTTGAAGATTGTGATGAGTGGCGCCCTGACTTCGCGCTTCTGGGTCTTCTGAATTCGCTGGTTCTCGACCCAGACCTCGGGCTCCTTGACGAAGAAGCGCACGTAGACGACTGCCAAGGCGGGCAGTACGCCGACCCACAGCATGCCGCGCCAGCCAATCGACTCATAGAACAGGCCGTATATGGCGAAGGACAGCAGGAAGCCCAGGCCCCACGAGCCCTGTAGCACGCCACCCATGAACCCGCGCGAACGCTGCGGCCAGGTTTCCATCGCCAGCGCGCATCCAGCGGGCCACTCGGCGCCCATGAAGAGCCCAAGGATCGCGCGTGCGCCGAACAGGAAGAGGAAGGTCGGCGAAAAGCCCGCGGCGAAGTTGCATAGCGAATAGCCGAGGATAGCGATCATCAGCGGCTTCTTGCGGCCGATCCGATCGCCGACCCAACCCGAGGCGGTGGCGCCGAGCAGCCGCATCCAGAGGGTGATCGTAAAGACAAACGTAACGGCGGTCATCGACACGTTAAATGTCTGGGCTATGGGATGCATGATCAGCAGGAAGACGGTGAAGTCGAACGCATCGAGCGTCCAGCCCAGCCACGCTGCGATGAACGCGTACCACTGGTCCTTGGTGGGTTCCCTCCACCATGGGACAGACTGCGCCGCCCCTCCTGTCGTTGGAACAACCCGAGATTCAATTCCTGAAGGTGCCACGATGGAGACTCCCTGTTTTGTGCGGACGGTGTCCGAGCGCCGGTCTTGGAAAGTTGCGGGTTCCCGCAGTGCCAACGACCAAGGGCCGGCTCTCCAGAGTCGGAGGCCGGTTCAGCGGAATGCACGATGCATTAGTAACCTTGGAAAATCGCTGAGTTCGAGAACAATCTGTCCGTGCCGTTTCCCGTTGAGCGGTTCGCACCTCAATGTGAGAATCATTAAGCCTGCTTCAGGTGACCGGCCAACCCGCTGAGACTAGCGTGCCGCGCAAACACGAGTGGCGCTCAGCGCCCTTCAGAACAGGGAAGGATCACGGCCATGGCGAGCATGAGCCGGCGTTCAGTGCTTGGCGCAACTCTGGGCGTGGCGGCAGCCGGGACATTGGGGCGGCCATACATCGCCAACGCGCAGGCGAAGACCGCAACCGTCTGGGTGAACCAAGGCTTCGTCCCGCAGGAAGACGCTGCCTTCAAGAAGGTCGCCGAAGACTACATGAAGGCGAGCGGCAACAAGCTCGACTACAGCATCATGCCGTTCATGGCACAGAATCAGAAGACGATATCGGCGCTGACCAGCGGCGACGTCCCGGACCTGATCTTTATGGATGCGCCGGCGACGATCCTGCCGCAGAATGCCTGGGAGAATAAGATCCTGGACGTAAGCGACGTCGTGGCGCCGTACAAGTTGCAACTCACCGAAACCGCGAAGCTGTGTTCGACCTTCTTCAACAAGACCACGAACAAGCGCAGTTACTATCTATGTCCCGTCAAGCAGGCATGTGTCCCGTTTCATATCTGGGGGAGCCTGGTTGAGGAGGCTGGCTATAAACTCTCGGATGCGCCGAAGACGTGGGACGCATTCTGGGATTTCTTCAAGCCGATGCAGAAGGAATTACGTGCCAAGGGACTGCGGAAGATCTATGCGCTCGGCCTGCAGATCACCACGGTTGGGCCGAACGACGGCAACGGCCTGTTCCAGGCATTCATGATTGCCAACGGTGGCAAGGATATCGTCACTTCGGACGGCAAGCTGCACACCGACGACCCGAAGGTCCGCGAGGCAGCGATCCGTTCGTGCACGTACGTGACGAATGCCTACAAGCAGGGCTACATCCCGCCTGAGGCGCTGAGTTGGAATGACGCAGACGACAACAATGCTTTTCATGAGAAGGCCATCCTGATGGATTTCGACGGCACGCTGTCGACCGAGCTGGCGATGATCGACGACAAGCAGGCCTTCTACCACGACATCGTGACGCTCGGACTGCCGCTCGGCAACGACGGCAAGCCTATCCCGGCGCAGGTCGGCGCGGGTGGCGGTTATATTCCGAAGGGTGCCAAGAGCGTTGAGGTCGCCAAGGATCTGATGAAGTACTGGATGCAGCCAGAGGTCATGAACGAAAACCTCAAGAGCGGGCTGGGCCGATGGGTGCCGGCTATCGCATCACTCGTGAAGAGCGATCCGTTCTGGCTGAAGTCCTCGGACCCGCATTTGGCGCCATACGTGCAGGAAGCGGTGCTTGGACCGACGATCCCGGTGTATGAGGGTTACTCGCCGGCGTGGGGTCAACTCAGCGCCGAGCAGCTTTGGGGGCAGGCACATGCCGACGTCATCAAGAACGGCATGACTCCGACCGCCGCGATCGACAAGGCATTCAAGCGAGCCGGGCAGATCTTCGCGCGGTACACGGTGGGGTAATCGTAGAACTGCGAGACACTGTTGCTGCGGAGTTAATCGCGCTCCAACGAGGGTGGCTGCTATCCAACCAGAGTGTAGGCAGCGAGGATCACGACCCCGCTGACTGCGATCGTGGCGTGGGCGCCGACGACCAGGCCGGGGATACGCCGACGGCGCAGGCGCACAAGGACGATCGGAATTGCCATGGCGAGCGCCATCGCCAACAGCGCCGTGGCGACGCGTCCGAATTCACCGACGCCCATGGCTTCGCCGCGGGGAGGTCCACGGAGCGCCAGCAACAACACGATGAAGCCCGCGATGCCGACGAGCCCGTGGATCACGCCGAGGGCCGGACCCGGCGCAGGCGCTCTGCCCGCAGATGCAGCGCCATCAGAACGCTGCCGAACAGCGCGGCGGTCAACACCAGTGCGAAGGCCAAAAGCAGCATCTGACCCGCGACGCGCTAGGTCGCCGACCGGTATTTCTCGACGCTGGCCCAATCGAGTTCCATGCCGAAGCCAGGTGCCTCGGTCAGATGCACCATCCCGTCCTTGGTATGGGCGCCACCGCGATGAATGGCGTGGTGAATCGGATGGCGCGTGGGATCTCCATGGGATTCCGCGCCGAACGCCGCGTCACCGAACGCCGATGCGAGATGCGCGTGGATATGCAGCGCCGAATGCGGTGCGATCACCACACCCTTCTGCTCCGCGTAGTGCGCGATGCGCAGCGATTCGGTGAAGCCGGCCGCGCGCGTCGAATCGAACTGCACGAAGCGGATCGCGCCGGAATCGATGAAGTCGCGCACCGTGTAGCGGTGCCATTCGCGCTCGCCATGCGCCAGAGGGATCGGCGATGCCGCGGCGAGGCGCACGTAGTCGGCCGGTTGCAGGTACCAGTGCAGCGGCTCCTCCAGCCAGAAGATGTCGTACGGCGCAACCGCCTCGGCGAAGCGGATGCAGCCGGCAACATCGTAGGGCGCATTCATGTCCAGCATCAGCTTCACGTCGGGCCCGATCGCCTCGCGCACGGCGCGGATGCGCGTGACCTCGTCCGCCAGTGACAACGCACCAGTCTTCAGCTTCACCGCGCGATACCCATCGGCGACAAAACGCGCGTATTCCTCGGCGCAGCGTTCCAGCGGCTCGCCTTCGCGGTAGTAACCGCCGGTTGAGTAGGTGAAGACCTCGGTGCGCGTACCACCGAGCAGGCGGAACACCGGCATGTTGACCGCTTTGCCCTTGAGGTCCCACAGCGCGATGTCGATGCCGCCGATCGCCGCCATGATCTGCGGACGCTGGTTGCGCGGCAGCGGCGCCGGCATGCCATCCCAGCCGCCAATGCCGCCCGGTCGTGGCGAGGTCAGCGAGAACAGCTTCTGCCAGATCTCGGCGTGGCCCAGCGGGTCCATGCCGGCGATCACGCCGGCGAAGGTGTGCACGAGATCGCAGATCGTTTTCTGCGCGCCGCCGGCGATTTCCCCGAAGCCGATCAGACCCTGGTCGGTGCGGACCTCGACCAGCACCATCTGATCGCGCTCCATGCGCTCATGCGCGGTCCAGCGCGGCTTGGCATAGGCCGCCGAAAGCGGATGGGCGAGAACTTCGGTGATCTTCACAGCGGGATCGCCAGCAGTGTGTCGAAGCGCGAGCTGTCGCACACTACGATGCGCTCTGCGAAACGCAGTGCGTCGCCGTCCTCGCGGACACGATCGAGATACACACCTGCGGCGAACAGATCCATCCGGCCATCGCGCATGGTACGCACCACCAGGAACGGCGTCTCGGCTGTGATGTCCTTACCCTGGCGCAGGGCCGGCATTCCCACGATGTGGCGGTAGCTCTGCCGTTCGTAGATGTTGGCCTCGCGCAGTGCCGCCACGCGGTCTGTCAGCATCGCGCGCGAATCCGCATACACCACGCCGGCTGCGTAGCCGCGACGGTGGTTGTCGGCCGTGGTGATCTTGTAGACGCAGTCTTCGAAGAATAGCCCTGGCCAATCCTCCAGCCGGTCGGCGTCGATGCAGTTCGCGTACTCGGTGTTCAGCGCCGACAGGCGGAACAGCGTCTCCGCGCCGCGCATCACAGGCCCATGTGCATGCGATAGGCCTTCCAGAAGGCGCGCACCGATGCCTCGGTGGCGCGCGTCTCATCCGTCGCGGCGCCGGCGCCGCCCATTTCGATGACCGACAACTCGTCCGCCGCGGCAGCGATGCCACGCTGCACGAAGCCGCCAACCGCGCCATCCTCCATCGACACATAGCCCGCCGGCCCGACCAGATTGTTCTGCTTCAGCCGATGCGCGCGCAGTTCCGGCGCGTCGTCGGTAAAGCCGAGATACGTCCAGTTCAGGTCGGTCGCATCGACACCGCGCGGCACGATCTGACGCACCGCGACAGCATTGTGCACCTGTTGCAGGATGAAGCCCGGGAAGATCGACAGAATCTGCAACTGGATGTCGTCGTGGAATTCGTCGTGCATGCCAAGCACGCTCGGATCGGCGAGGCGGAAGCTCTCCTTGTCCGAGCGCAGGCCCTGATAGCTGCTGTCCTTCCCCTCGGGCGGAGCGAGCGTGGTCGAAGCATGGTGCTCGCCGGTTTCGCTCACCAGCACGCCGCCGCCGGAACTGAGGCGGGTGATGCGGAATGTGGCGAAGAACAGATGCAGCAGGCTGGCGTGATAGGTGTCGCGTACGTTCTCGAAATAGAGTTTCCAGTTGTTCGGCAGCGCCTGGGTGAAGCGGCCAATGATCTCCAGCTGCCGATTGCCGATCACGCGGCGGACGCGGCCCGCGATCTCGGGGCCGAGCCAGGTTTCGAACCTTGGTGCGTCAGGCGACAACGTGCCGAACACCATGCCGCAGAAGGTGGTGACGCGCAGTTTGCGCGGACCGTGCTGCGTCATGTCGAAGTCAGCCGGCATGCCGCCTTTGCCGTTGACGCCGCGGCTGAACGCGATCGAGCGGAGGTTGCCGCGCAAATCGTAGCGCCAGGAATGATAGACGCACTGGAAGTCCTTCACCGAGCCGCTGTCGTCCAGGCAGATCAGTGCGCCACGATGCGCGCAGCGGTTCTCGAATGCGACGAGTTCCCCATCTTCCGCGCGCGCCACCACGACGGGCATGGAGCCGACGAATGTGGTGCGATAGTCGCCGACATTGGGAAGCTCGGTCTCGAGGCAGAGGAAATTCCAGACGGGACCTTCGAACAGGCGCTTCTGCTCGAGGGCGAGGACGTCGGCATCCGTGTAGACCCAGTAGGGGATGCGGGTGAGGCCCGCGGGCCAAATACGATCGACGACTGCATCCATTGACGCGTCCTCCTCAGTTCAGTCTCGGGTCCGGCACGCGCGCCGCCACCAGAACATCGACCGAAGTCGCACCGGCGGCAAGCAGCGCGGTGGCACAGGCGTTGGCGGTCGCACCCGACGTCATCACGTCGTCGATCAGCAGCACCTGTCTGGCGACGATCCGCCGCACGCACGCGACGGCCGCACCGCAAACGCGCCCGCGACCTCCGCGGCGCGTTCCGTCGCCGACTTCTCGCCGAGCGATTCGGTGGCGCGCTCGCGACGGAGTACGTCAGGCGCGCACGGGCGCCCGGCGATCCGTCCGACCGCCCTTGCCAGCAGCGCCGCCTGGTTATAGCGGCGGCGGAACAGCCGCCCGCGATGCAGTGGCACGGGCACCAGCAGATCCGCCTCGCGCAGCAACGCCGCGCCGGCGCGCGCCATGTGCGGCGCCAGCACCGTGGCAAGCTCGGTGCGGTCGGCGTGCTTGAACGGCAGGATCAGCCGCCGCCCCTGCGCGTCGTAGCGCAACGCGGCGCGGGCGCGGCGGAACACAGGCGGCGCGCTGCGGCAGCCGGGACAAAGGTGCTCGAAGCCACCGAGCGCGGCGTTGGCGAACGGCACGCCGCAGCGTGCGCAGAACGGCTCGGTGATGAAGCCGGTCTGGCGGAAGCAATCGGCGCACAGCAGGCCGGGCGCATCCACCGGCGCGCCGCACGCGGCGCAGTGCGGCGGCAGCACCAGATCGAGCAGTGCGCGGCCGGCCCGCCAACCAAGCTCAGTGAGCGGCAGATTGCCTCGCCGACACCGAACGCCACCGTATCGTCGCGCCTGATCTGGTTCGCCAGCTCGATCTCCCAGGTGAGATAGGCGTGCATGGCCTCCTCGACGCCGGAGTTGCGGTCGTAGGCACGCAGGTAGCTGTCGATGCAGGCTTCGTCGGGCGGCGTGGTGCGGTCCTTCACCAGCGGCCGGCCGAACGCGTGCCATGCGTCGGTGCCGCCCTCCAGCACCCGCACATCGGCGTTGCACAGCGCCTTCACCTCATCGACCGCCAGCCGCGCCGCGACGCCGTCCGGCGAGGTGATCACCACGTGCTTCGCCGCAGCTAGTTGCGGCCTCAGCGCGTCGAGGCGCGTCCGCACGCCCCAGAGCGCGCCGGGGATATGGCCCTCGCGGAAATCGATGCTGCGCGCGAGGTCGATCACCGCCGTGCCGTCGCCGCTGTCCAGCAGCGCCACCAGGCCGGTCACGTCGATCATGGGCGTCGCGGCGGCCAGCTCCGGCACCGCGATTCTGTCGCGGCCGGTGGTGCTGATCGACGTCCAGGCCGCCCTCCACCACGAACACGTCGCGATGGCCCATCTGGCGCAGCCAGGCGCCCGCCATGCGGGCACGCACGCCGCTGTCATCGATCAGCGCGATGCGCGCGTTGCGTACGCCGATCCACTGGTCGGTCGCCTGCACGAGCTGCCCGCCCGGCGCGCTGATGCTTCCCGGCCGATGGCCCGCGCGGTACTCGGCGGGATCACGGACGTCCAGCACATACAGCGTGCGGTCCGCATCGTCCTCGAAGCGGGCGAGGTCGATGGCGCCGATCACGCCGACGCCCGACTGTTCGGCGAAGGCCTGCGCGCGCTGCAACGCGGTCGCGGCGGTCTTCGGCGTGCCGGGCGCGAAGCGTTCGGTGCGGCCGCGGTCGCAGCGGAAACCGGCCAGCTCCCAGCCCATCGTGCCGTTGCGCAGCGCCACCACCTTGTTGGGAATGCCGGCGCGACGCAGGCTCTCCGCGCCCATGATGCTGCGCGTCCGCCCGGCGCAGTTCACCACCACCAGCGTCTTCGGATCGGGGGCGATGTCGCCGATGCGGTACACCAGTTCGCCGCCCGGCACGCTGATACCGGTGGGGATCGACATGCGCACGAACTCCTCGTGCGTGCGGCTGTCCAGCACCACGATGTTCCGCCCCGCGTCGATCCACGACTTCAGTTCCGGCGGATCGACGCTCTCGGTGCCGTAGTGATGCTCCACCCACTCGCCGAACGCCTTCGAGGGAACGTTGACGCCGGAGAACAGCTCGTAGCCGGCGGCCTCCCAGGCCTTGGTGCCGCCGTCCAGCACGGCGACATCGGTGCAGCCGATGCCCTCCAGCCAGCCGGCAAGCTGCTCGGCCAGCCCGCGTCCGTCATCGACGCAGCAGACGCGAACGGCGAGGCGCGGCAGCAGCGCGCGGGCGCGCATCTCGCGCTTCGACAGCGGACACGGCACCGCCCAGAACAGATGCGAGGCGCCGAACTCGCCATCCTCGCGGGCGTCGAGCAGTGCAAGTTCGTGGCCGTCGAGCAGCCAGGCATGCAGCGTCTTTGCGTCGATGCGTTTCATGGCGGCCTCCGCTGTCAGCCTAGGCGCGCCGGTGAACGCTTGGCAACGACGGGTGACGAGAGCACAGGGAGGTGATGGACGAGGAGGTGTTCGACCGAAGCGCAGTGCGCCGCCACCGCGACCGCGCCGTGCGGACGGTCGGCAGCGTCGCCGACGTGCTGCGCGATGCGGCAGAACGTCTGCTCGATCGACTGGACGATACGACCCAGCGGTTCACCCAGGCACTCGATGTCGGCGGACGCGGCGTGGTGGCGCCGCTGCTGCGCGCGCGCGGCATCGCGGTGGTGAGCTGCGACCTCTCGCCGGCGATGGCGGCGCTGAATGGCGGCCTCGCGGTGGCGGCTGACGAAGAGTTCCTGCCGTTTGCGGCGGCCAGCTTCGATCTGGTGGTGGCGAGCCTGTCGCTGCATTGGGTGAACGACCTGCCCGGAGCGCTGATCCAGTTGCGTCTGGCGCTGCGTCCGGGCGGCCTGCTGCTGGCAAGCCTGCCGGCTCTAGGGACGCTGGCGGAGCTGCGACAGGCGCTGACCGAGGCGGAGGCGGCGCTGACAGGAGGCGCCGCGCCGCGCGTTTCGCCGTTCGCCGAACTGCGCGACTGCGCGGCCCTGCTGCAGCGCGCGGGCTTTGCGCTGCCGGTCGCGGATGTGGAGGACGTGCGCCTGCTTTACGCCGATCCGTTGGCGCTGCTGCGCGATCTGCGGGCGGCAGGCGAGGCGAATGCGCTGCGCGAGCGTGACCGGCGGATACCGTCGCGCGCGCTGTTCCCGGCGGCGCTGGCAGTGATGCCGCAAACCGATGGCCGCGTTGCGGCGACGTTGCGGCTGGCCTGCATGACGGGTTGGGCATCCTGATCGGAGCCAAATCGGGTTGAAGGCAACGGTTGCCGCGGAGGGCCGATCGGCTCGATAAAGCCAGCCCATGCACCTCGACCTTTATCTCGGCTTCGTTGCCGCCTCCGTCATCCTGATCCTGATCCCCGGCCCGAACGTGTCGCTGATCGTGGCGAACGCCATCGCCTACGGCACGCGCTACGGTCTACTGACCGTGGCCGGAACCTCTTCGGCGATCGTGTTGCAGATCGCGCTGACCGCGCTGGGCCTCACCGCGACGCTGGGCATGCTCGCCGGGTGGTTCGCGTGGGTCCGCTGGATCGGCGTTGCCTATCTGCTCTTTCTCGGCGTGCGGCAATGGATCGCGGCGCCCGTCGACCTCACGCGCATTCGCCCGCAGCCGCGCTCGATCCGCGCCATCGCGCTGCGCGGGTTCCTGATCTCGCTCACCAATCCGAAGACGCTGCTGTTCTATGGCGCGTTCTTCCCGCAATTCCTGGTGCCCAATGCGCCGATCGTGCCGCAGGTGGCGCTGCTGTCGCTGACCTTCTTCACGATCGCCGCCGGACTGGACTGCTGTTGGGCACTGCTGGCAGGACGCGTCCGCGGCCTGCTTGCGATGCGTGGCCGGCTGCGCAATCGTCTGTCAGGAGGGTGCCTGATCGGCGCAGGCATCGGCCTGGCGTTGGCGCATCGGGAATAGCCCGCCAACCGGGGAGACAACGTCGTGTCCACACGCCGCGGTATTCCGCGCATCTGTTGCGCCGCGATCCTGCTGGCGGGCCCTGCCGCGAACGCTCAGGCGCCCGCACCCGTGTCGGCTCACCGGCCACGCTGAGTTTGCTGGCGCTGTCGCGGGGCGCGGCGTCGGAGGCCGGCTTTCCGATCGTGGTGGACGGCAGGCTGATCGGGGCGATCGGGGCCTGTGGCGGCATCGCGACCCAGGACGGCGTGACGGCGAAGGCAGGGCTTGACGCGGTGAGCCTGCACTGACGCCGCAATCCGCGGGCGGTCAGTCGCCGCCGGCCTGCCCCATCGCCGCCTGGGCGCGCCGCCTCAGTTCCTCCGGCGTCACGTCCTCGATGCGTGTGGCAATCCACCAGAGATTGCCGAACGCGTCCTTCACCCCGCCGCTGCGATCGCCGTAGAACTGGTCGGCCGGTGGCTGCACCGTGGTGGCGCCGGCGGCCAGTGCCCGCTGATACGTTGCATCCACGTCGTCGACATACACGTAGAGCATCGCCTGCGTGGGCGCATGCTCGCCGCGCGCGTCGCCCATCATGACCGCCGAATCGCCAATCCGCACCTCGGCATGGCCGACGCGACCACCGGGCGCGGCGAGCCGCTCCGTCTCCTGCGCATCGAACACCTCCTCGAGGAACTCGATCAGCCCGGCCGCTCCGTCCACGACAAGATATGGCGTGACGGCGTGATAGCCGTCGGGTTTGGCCTTGACCGCCATGGTTCGCTCCTCTTCGTTGGGTGGCACCCACCCAAGCTGGGGAACAGCTCGGCGCGATGCAAAGGCACGACCGTGAACGGTCGCGTGAGCCGCACTTGTTTCGTCATCGCTCCGGCGCTACCCACTGCTCGTCCAGCGGGAGGAGCTGATCCATGACGCAGGCGATTCGGCCGGTGATGCTCGTGATCCTCGACGGCTTCGGCTGGCGCGCAGAGTTGGCGGACAATGCGGTGCGCCTGGCGCGCAAGCCGAACTTCGATCGGATCTGGCAGACCTGCCCGCACGCCCTTCTGCACACGTCAGGAACCGATGTCGGCTTGCCGGACGGTCAGATGGGCAATTCGGAGGTTGGCCATCTGAACATCGGCGCCGGCCGCGTGGTGATGCAGGAGCTGCCGCGCATCAGCCAGGCCGCCAAGGACGGCAGCCTTGCCCGCGCGCCCGCGCTGGCCGAACTGATTGCGAAAATGCAGGCGTCGGGCGGCACCTGCCACCTGATGGGCCTGATGTCGCCGGGCGGCGTGCACTCGCATCAGGATCACGCCGTCGCGCTGGCCGACATCCTGAACAAGGCGGGCGTGAAGACAGTTGTGCATGCGTTCACCGACGGCCGCGACACCCCGCCTCGCTCCGCAGCCGAGGACATCGCGTGGCTCAGGGGTGCGCTGCCGCAGGGTGTGTCCATCGCCACCGTCATCGGCCGCTACTACGCGATGGATCGCGACAAGCGTTGGGATCGCGTCGCGAAGGCCTACGCCGCACTGGCGGATGGCGAGGGGGCGAAGTTTGACGACCCGGTCAAGGCCGTCCAGGACGGCTACAAGAGCGACGTGACGGACGAATTCATCTTGCCCGCCGCCATCGGTGGTTACCAAGGTATGCGGGACGGCGACGGCATCCTGTGCTTCAACTTCCGTGCCGATCGCGTGCGTGAAATCCTCGGCGCGCTGCTGGAGCCCGAATTTGACGGCTTCCCGCGCAAGCATCTGATCAAGTTCGCTGCCGCCGCCGGCATGACACGCTATTCCGATGAACTCGCGCCGTATCTCGGGGTGCTGTTCCCGCCAGAGAAGCTGGACCACATTCTGGGGCAGGTAGCGGCAGAGGCCGGGCGCGCGCAACTCCGCACCGCGGAGACCGAGAAGTACCCGCACGTCACCTATTTCCTCAACGGCGGTCAGGAGACCAGGTTCCCAGGCGAGGACCGCATCATGGTGCCGTCGCCGAAGGTCGCGACCTATGACCTACAGCCGGAAATGTCGGCCCCTGAACTCACCGACAAGGTGGTGGCGGCGATCAACTCGAAGAAGTACGACCTGATCGTGCTGAACTATGCCAACCCCGACATGGTCGGCCACACCGGCAGCTTGCCCGCCGCGATCAAGGCAGTGGAGACGGTGGACAGCGGCCTCGGTCGCATCGCCGCTGCGGTGGAGAAGCAGGGCGGCGCGCTGCTGGTCACCGCCGACCACGGCAACTGCGAATTGATGCGCGATCCGGCGACCGGCGGCCCGCACACGGCACACACGACCAACCCGGTGCCGGTGGTGCTGATGGGCGGTGGTGCGACCGTGCTCAAGGACGGCAGGCTTGCCGATGTCGCACCGACCCTGCTCGAGCTGATGGGCCTGGAGCAGCCGCGCGAGATGACCGGCAGTTCGTTGATCCGTGCCCATGCGGCGCGCGCTGCGGAATAGCTCGCTCGCCCTGATCGCCCTGATCGCGGTCGCCGCTCATCCGGCCCGACCGGCCAAGGAAGAGGCTGCCCGTCGCGCCATGGAACAGGCTGAGAAAGCGCGCGCGGCCGAGCTGGCTGCGCAAAGCCAGGCGGCCGCCCGCGCTGTCGCCGCTGCCGCCGAGGAACAGCGCCTGGCCGATGACAGGATCGCCGCGGTCGCTCGGCTGCGCCAGGCGGAGGCGGCCACGGCAGTGGTGGCCGCCCGGATGGACGCACTGGCCGCCGAGCAGCGCAGGGCAAAGGCGAGCATGGCGGCTACCGCCGAGACGATGCAGCCGCTGTTGCCGCTGATCGAGCGGCTGTCGCTGTTCCCGGCCGAGACTCTGCTGGCCGTGCCAGCCAAGACGGAGGACACGCTGCGCGGCGTGCTCGTGCTGCGCGGTCTGGCCAGCCAGCTCGGCCAGGACGCGGTCGTGCTGCGCCGCGAGCAGGTCAGGTTGGCGGCGTCGACCGCCGCGCTCCAGGCCGAGGCGCCGCAACTGGCCGCAGCGCAGGCGCGCGCAGCAGGCGGAAGCCGCCGCGCTGGATCGGCGCATTGCCGCTGGCGGACGCCGGACGCAGGCACGCGGAAGACGAAGCCGCCGCAGCGGAACAGCGCGCCGCCGACCAGGCTGCGCGCGCCGAAACGCTGCGGGGCATGCTGGCCGAGTTGGAGACCCAGCGCTTGGCGGAGCAGACGCAGGCGCGGGACGACGCCGTCCGGGCGGAGCGCCAGAAGCGCACCGACGATGCCGGTCCGCGCGGCTACGTCAGACCGAACTGGAGCGGCCGACCGGCGCTGGCACCATCGCAAGCGCGGCGCAACCGCACGGTCAGCTCACCGCGCCGGTCGCGGGAACCGTCGTGCATGCCTGGGGCGATGCCACGGACGCCGGCCCCGCCACGGGCATTTCATACCGCGCCGCGCCGGCAGCCCGAGTCGTGTCGTTATGCAGCGGCCGGATCGCGTTCGCCGCACCGTTCCGCAGCTACGGGCTGCTGCTCATCATCGACTGCGGCGGCGGCTATCATGCCGTGCTCGCCGGCTTCGACCGGCTCGATGCCAAGGTGGGACAGCCCGTCGCGGCGGGTGAACCGGTGGGGGTCATGCCAGGCTGGCAGCCGGGCACGACAGGCAACAGGCCCGCGCTGTATGTCGAGTTGCGCCACAATGGCCAGCCGGTGAACCCTGCGCCCTGGCTGAAGGCAAGCGGTTAAGCTCTCATACACGTAAGATTTGAATACTGGACGGGGGAGCCGTCCGCGCGCGAAAAGATGATATTGGTTATGTTTGCGTCCGCCAGCTCGGCGATCGCGCTCGAAGGATGAAACGCATGGACTATCGCCCCCGGCGTCTGCGCTCCGGCCTGCTCCTCGGCACCGCCTTCCTCGCCGGCGTCGTCATCGGCCCGGCCTCCGGCCTGATCAGCCGCCACCTCGGCTATGATCTTGGCCTTTCGGCGCTCGCCGCACAGGACAGCAACCGCACCGACACCTATCGGCTGCTCACGCTGTTCGGCGACGTGTTCGAGCGCGTGCGCGCCGAATACGTCGATCCGGTGAGCGACAAGGACCTGATCGAGAATTCGATCAACGGCATGCTGACCGGGCTCGACCCGCATTCCAGTTACATGAACGCCAAGGCGTTCCGCGACATGCAGGTGCAGACCAAGGGCGAGTTCGGTGGTCTCGGCATCGAGGTCACCCAGGATAACGGCTTCATCAAGGTGATCAGCCCGATCGACGACACGCCAGCGTCCAAGGCCGGGGTGAAGGCGGGCGACATCATCACGGCGCTGGACGGCAAGACCGTGCAGGGGCTGTCGCTGCAGGACGCGGTGGACAGGATGCGCGGTGCGCCGAACTCCAAGATCACGCTGACCATCAAGCGCGAGGGCATCGACAAGCCGATTGAGGTCTCGATGCTGCGCGAGATCATCCACATCCAGGTGGTCAAGGACCGGATGGAGCCGGACAACGTCGGCTATGTGCGTCTGACCCAGTTCACCGAGCAGGCCGATCCCGCCCTGAAGCAGGCGGTGAAGGCGCTGAAGCAGCAGGCGGGCGGCAAGCTGAGGGCGCTGATCCTGGACCTGCGCAACAATCCGGGCGGACTGCTCGACCAGGCGGTGGCGGTCTCCGGCGACTTCATCGACCAGGGCGAAATCGTCTCCACGCGGGCGCGGCATGCCGAGGACGCGCAGCGCTGGGACGCCAAGGGCACCGACATCATCGACGGCGTGCCGCTGGTGGTGCTGATCAACGGCGGGTCCGCTTCATCCAGCGAGATCGTTGCCGGCGCGCTGCAGGATCACCAGCGCGCCGTGCTGCTGGGCACGCGCAGCTTCGGCAAGGGTTCGGTCCAGACGGTGATCCCGTTGCCGGGCAACGGCGCCATGCGGCTGACCACGGCGCGCTATTACACGCCGTCCGGCCGCTCGATCCAGGGCGAGGGCATCACGCCGGACGTGACGGTGGCCGAGTTCGCGGGAAGATACTGCTCGCTTCGGGCCGGAGCGCGAGGCCGATCTCAACCATGTGCTGAAGAACGAGGGCGGCACGCCGGATACCCCACCCGCGCCACGCACCGATCTGCCGCCGATCGCCAAGCAGATCCCGGCCAAGCCGCCGGAGGGCTTCCCGAAGTTCGATCCGGCCAAGCCGGATGAGACCGACTTCCAGCTGCAACAGGCGCTCGTTTTGGCCAAGGCGATGGCGGCGCAGAGCCGCGTCACCGCCAACTGACTTCCCGGTGCTGGCGGGGCCACGGCAGTTCTTCGCCGGTTGGCGTGGCCTGGCCCGGTTCTGGCTGCTGGTTGCCAGCGCGTTGGCCGCCTGCGGGATAGCGTTGCAGCTTGCCGGACCTCTGGTCCCTCCGGCGCCGCGCGAGGCTTCCGTCGCGCCGCCGGCGAGGCAAACGCCTGCGCCGGCGCCGGCGCAGATGGTCCAGTCCGAGGTAGCGAAGCCGATACCGACACAGCGAGCAGGCCGCGACACGCCTGGTCCGGTCGCCGATCCCGATCCGGCTCTCGAGGTGGCGGTTTCCGGGTCCACGACCGACCTGTTGCCGCGCGTCGCCGCCGATGGGCGCATGCCGATGCAGGTCTATGCCGCGGGCTTCGACAGCAGCACGCGGCGGCCTCGGGTCGGCGTTCTGCTGACGGGAGTGGGGCTCAATCAGAACGACAGCGAGGCGGCCATCCATGCCCTGCCCGGCGGTATCACGCTCGCCATTTCCCCCTACGCGCAGAACACCGCGAAATTGCTGAGTGCCGCACGGCTGGCCGAGCACGAATACCTGTTGTCGATTCCGATGGAACCGCAGGGGTTCCCGCTGAATGATCCCGGCAAGCAGGCGCTGATGACCAACCTCTCCCCGGAGCAGAACCACACGCGGCTGGAATGGCTGCTGTCGCGCATCGGCGGCTATGTCGGCGCGATTGGTGCGGAGGGCGCTCTGCGCGGCGAGCGCTTCGCCTCGTTGCCGGAGGAGATCAATCCGGTGCTGGCCGAGTTGGCGCGGCGTGGCTTGCTCTACGTCGATCCGCGGCCTGGCACGGCGCCATTGCCATTGGTGTGGAGCAGGACCGTGGATCTGGTGGTGGATGAACCGGGCGCGGCGGCCGACATCGACGCAAAGCTGGCGGAACTGGCGCAGTTGGCGCGCGAGAAGGGCAGCGCGCTCGGTCTTGCCGGAGCGGTTCGGCCGGTCACCGTTCAGCGGCTTGCCGCCTGGGCGATCGGTCTGCCGGCGGACGGACTGGTGCTGGCTCCGGTCAGCGCCCTCGTGCAGCCGGCGCCGGCACGATGAGCACGCTGCCCTACCGGCCGAATGTCGGCGCCGTGCTGTTCAACCGGGATGGGCGCGTGTTCGTCGCGCGGCGCGCCGACCTGCCGAACGCGGAAGGGCCCCCCGGCGGCTGGCAACTGCCGCAGGGCGGCATCGATCCGGACGAAGATCCGCGTGAGGCGGTGCTGCGCGAACTGGCCGAAGAAATCGGCACCGACCGCACCGAGATCATCGGCGAGCATCCCGAGTGGCTCACCTACGACCTGCCGCCCCAACTGGTCGGCGTCGCGCTGGGCGGCCGATATCGCGGGCAGACGCAACGCTGGTTCGCGCTGCGCTTCACCGGCGAGGACGGCGACATCAGGCTGGATACCGATCCGGACCCGGAATTCGACGCATGGCGCTGGGCGGATCTTGCGGAACTGCCGACGCTGGCAGTCGGCTTCAAGCGTGCGATCTATCAGGTGCTGGCGGAGGCGTTCGCGCGGTTCGCCAAGCCGTGATTTAGGTTTTGTAGCGCTCGAGCGCGTCGAGCAAAGCCTGACGCCGCTCCTCGGATCGCTTGTCGTTGGCTTTCTCTACCTTCATCCGGCCATGCCGCACGCGGTTCTGCTTCGCCTCCACGGCGGCGGCCTGACGGTCACGGTTTTTCTTCACGCGACGAAGGTTGACGATCTCGCCCATATCGCCATCCTGCGCATTCTCGGCCGCATGCACAATCGGGAGGGAGTACCCATGGGCAACACGATCAACCTGAAGGCGTCTGACGGTTTCACGCTTTCCGCCTACACCGCCGGATCGACCGGAGGCACCAAGGGTCTCGTGGTCATTCAGGAGATATTCGGGGTCAACCATCACATGCGTGACATGTGCGACCGATTTGCCGCGCAGGGCTACGCGGTCTGCGCGCCCGGTCTGTTCGACCGCGCGGAGAAGGGAGTCGAACTCGGCTATACCCAGGCGGATATCGACAAGGGCCGCGCATACCGGATGAAACTGAACGATGCGCAGGTGATGCTGGACGTCGAAGCCGCCGCCACACATCTCGCAGGCAAGAAACTCGGCATCGTCGGCTATTGCTTCGGCGGTACGGTCGCCTGGTGGGGTGCGACGCGCACCGACAAGTTCGCCGCTTCCTCGTGCTGGTACGGCGGCGGCATCGCCGGTACCAAGGATGAAAGGCCGCGCTGCCCGGTGCAGATGCATTTCGGTGAGACGGATGCCTCGATCCCGATGACGGACGTGCAAGCGATCCGTGCCGCGCAACCGAAGGTCGAGACCTACGTGTACGCCGGTGCCGGTCACGGTTTCGGCTGCGACGAACGCGGCAGCTTCAGCAAGCCCGACTACGAGTTGGCGCAGCAGCGCACGCTCGAGTTCTTCGCCAAGCACCTCGGTTAGTCCACCAATCTGCGCGCCGTTCACAAGACGGCGCGCAGTGCACACAAACCCGCGCGGAAGCACGCAGCGCCACGGTGTGGCCGCATACCGCTGCGGTAAATCGGCAAATGAGAAATTTGCAATTCGCCGGCCTCGCCGGCCTGTGGGGACTGCTCGTCGCATCGACCGGCTGCGCTCCCACGTCGAACCTGACCGCCCCGCAACCTGCCCCAGAGGCCGCGAGCCAGCCGACCACACCACCCGATTTGCGGGCGGCTGCGCAGGAGGCGGAGGAGTTGGCGCGGCTTCCCCCTGTGGAGCCGCATAAGATAGATCACTCGGGCCGCAAGCAGCAGGGGCGCGCTTCGTACTATGCGTCGCATTTCACCAATCGGAAGATGGCTGACGGCAATCGCTTCGATCCGAACTCGGACGTTGCCGCCAGCAAGACCTTGCCTCTCGGCACCGTTGCGAAGGTGACCAATCTTCGCAACGGCAAGACGGCGACCGTGAAGGTGGAAGATCGCGGTCCATATATCGACGGCCGCGTCGTCGATCTGGCGCCGAAGGTGGCGGAACAGCTCGAGATGAAGCGGGCCGGCGTGAGCCCTGTCGTGGTGGCGCCTATCGCAGTGCCGCAACCGGACGGTGCCGTGAAGCTCGGCGCTGGGGCCGCGGAAGTCAGTCCTGAGGAAGTCACCGCAGCGACCGAGTCGACGCAGGCGTCACCTGCGCACTGACGGCGAACCACTGTCGTTGAGAGGAAGCGCGGTGGCGCGCAATCCAACGAGATTGCTTCGTCGCTGCGCTCCTCGCGATGGCATTTATAGCTTCCGAAGCACCCGTCCGGCGATCGCGTCCAGTTTCGCCGCAAGTTGCGGATCGCGCATGTGGCTGGCGGTGATGACCGCGTTGTCCAGCGCACGGTCGCAGCCCGCAGCGCATATGTCTCGCGGCCTGCCGAGCTCGGGCACGACGCATTGCACCAGCGCCCGCGCCTTGTCGGCATTGTCCAGCAGCACGCGCACCACGGCCTCGACGGTGACGTGGTCGTGCTCCGGATGCCAGCAGTCGAAGTCGGTCACCATCGCCACGGTTGCGTAATTCAGCTCGGCCTCGCGCGCGAGTTTCGCCTCCGGCATGTTGGTCATGCCGATCACGCTACAGCCCCAGGAGCGATACAGCTCGCTCTCCGCCTTGGTGGAGAACTGCGGTCCTTCCATCACCAGATAGGTGCCACCGCGTGTCACCGGCAGGCCCAGGCCGCGTGCCGCGCCTTCCAGCGCGTCGCCGAGACGCGGACAGACCGGATGCGCCATCGACACGTGCGCCACGATGCCTTCGCCGAAGAAGCTCTTCTCGCGCGCGAAGCTGCGGTCGATGAACTGATCGACGATGACGAAATGTCCGGGCGGCAGTTCCGGCTTCAGGCTGCCGACCGCCGAGAGCGACAGCACATCGGTGACGCCGGAGCGCTTCAGTGCGTCGATGTTGGCGCGGTAGTTGAGATGCGTCGGCGACAGCGGATGGCCGCGTCCGTGCCGTGGCAGGAACACGCAGCGCACGCCGCCAAGCCGTCCGAACAGCAGCGCGTCCGATGGCATGCCCCAGGGGGTTGCCACCTGACGCCATGCCTTATCCTCGAGTCCCTCGATATCGTAGATGCCCGAGCCGCCGATGACGCCGATGACCGGGTCGATCATGTGGCCCGGCCGCTCAGCGAGAAGCTGTCATGGCGATCAGTGCACATCCGCCCATACCTTGCGCTTCACCGCATAGGTCAAGCCCGCCATGATCAGGAAGAACAGCACCCAGCGCCAGCCGATCTGCTTGCGCTGCACCATCTCGGGATTGGCCGCCCAATCGAGGAAGGTGACCACGTCGTGCGCCATCTGATCGATCGTCGCGGGTGTGCCATCGGCGTAGGTCACCTGACCGTCGTGCAGCGGTTGCGGCATGGCGATCTGATGGCCGGGGAAATACTTGTTGTAGCTCATCCCCTCCTGCATGTGCATGCTCGGCGGCGGGTCGGAGAAGCCGGTGAGAATGCCGTAGACGTAGTCGGGGCCACCTTCGCGGGCATTGACGATCAGTGACAGATCGGGCGGCAGGGCGCCGTTGTGGGCTGCGCGCGAGGCCTGCTCGTTGGTGCGGACGACATTCAGCGTCGGATCGTACAGCGGATACGGCGACTTGAACTGATCCGCCGGCGTCGCCGGGCCTTCCTTCACATTGCCCTCGTCATCGAGGCCCTTCGGCACGGTGACGGCGGCCGCAATCGACTTGATCTGATCCTCGGTAAGACCGATGCCGGCAAGGTCACGGTAGTGCAGGTAGTCCATCGAATGACAAACCGAGCAGACCTCGGAATACACCTGGAACCCGCGCTGCGCGGCGGCGAGGTCGAGGCTGCCGAACGGACCGGCGAAGCTCCAGCGCTGCGCGGGCAGCGCTGGGGTTTCTTCCTGCGCGACGGCAGGCGCGGCGGCCACGACGGCGGCCGTTGCGCCGAGCAGCGCCGCGGCCAGGACCGAGCGGAGTGCGCGCATCAAGCCTTCTCCATCGGTTTGGCAGTGGCTCCCGAGGGCATCGGCCCTCCGCCGCCGATCACCGGGCGGCTGATGCTTTCGGGCAGCGGCAGCGGTCGCTCCAACTTGCCGAGGATCGGCAGAATCACCAGGAAGTGCAGGTAGTAGTACAGTGTGCCGACGCGGGCGAGGACCACCCAGATGCCCTCCGGCTTGTGCGCGCCGCAGACTCCAAGCACGATCACCGCCAGGACCCAGACCCAGATGACCTGACGATAGATCGGCCGGAACCGCGCGCTGCGCACCCGCGACGTGTCGAGCCACGGCAGCACGAACAGGATCAGGATCGAGCCGAACATCATGCACACGCCGAGCAGCTTGTTCGGCACCGAGCGCAGGATCGCGTAATACGGCAGGAAGTACCATTCGGGCACGATGTCGGCGGGCGTCTGAAGCGGGTTGGCCGGGATGAAGTTGTTCGCATCGCCCAGGAAGTTGGGCGCGAAGAACACCAGGATCGCCCATACCAGGAAGAACACGCACAGGCCGACACTGTCCTTCACAGTATAGTACGGATGGAACGGCACGGTGTCCTGCGGCGACTTTACGTCGATGCCGAGGGGATTGTTCGACCCGACAATGTGCAACGCGGCGACGTGCAGGAACACCACCCCGATCAGCACGAAGGGCAGCAGGTAATGCAGGCTGAAGAAACGGTTGAGCGTGGGATTGGCGACGCTGAACCCACCCCACAGGAAGGTCACGATCGGCTTGCCCACGATCGGAAAGGCCGAGAACAGGTTGGTGATGACGGTCGCGCCCCAGTAGGACATCTGCCCCCAGGGCAGCACGTAGCCCATGAAGGCCGTCGCCATCATGAGCAGCAGGATCACGACGCCAATCATCCACAGCAGCTCGCGCGGCGACTTGTAGGAGCCGTAGTACATCCCGCGGAAGATGTGGACGTAGGTGACGATGAAGAACATCGACGCCCCGTTCTGGTGGATGTAGCGCAGCAGCCAGCCGTAGTTCACGTCGCGCATGATGTGCTGCACGGAGTCGAAGGCCAGCGCCGAGTTCGGCTGGTAGTTCATCGCCAGGAAGATGCCGGTGGCGATCATCACCAGCAGGGTCACCATCGCCAGTGCGCCGAAATTCCAGAAGTAGTTGAAGTTCTTCGGCGTCGGGAAGGTGCCGTATTCCTTCTGCATCATCGTGAAGATGGGCAGACGGGTGTCGATCCAGTTGATCAGCGGGTTGCTGAACTCGCTCTTGTGCGTCTCGGCCATCAGGCGATTTCCTTCGTCAGCCGATCTTGACCTTGGTATCGGATTCGAACGCGTAGGGCGGTATCGCCAGATTGGCCGGAGCCGGCCCATGACGCACGCGCCCCGACGTGTCGTACTGGCTGCCGTGGCAAGGGCAGAACCAACCACCCCAGTCGCCGCGCGGATCGGTCTGCTTGTTGCCAAGCGGCACGCAGCCGAGATGGGTGCAAATGCCGATCAGCACGATCCACTGGTCGTGGCCCGGCTTGACCCGCGCCTGATCCGGCTGCGGCTCGATGAGCTGGGACAGCTGCACGCCCTCGGCTTCCTTGATCTCCTTGTCCGTGCGGTGGCGCACGAAGACCGGCTTGCCCTGCCAGAGCACGGTGATCCCTTGGCCGAGGGCGATCGGCGCGAGGTCCACGTCGATCGCGGACAGCGCCAAAACGTCCTGCGAGGGGTTCATGTAGTCGACAAATGCCCAGGCGACCGCGGCAACACCGATGCCGGCGGTCGCGCCGGTGACCAACCTCAGAAAATCACGCTTGGAGACGTCACCTGGATGACCGTGGGCGATTGCGGCGGCGGACGGGTCGGCCATCTTTCCCCTCGATAAGAACTCCCGGCCGCCACCGGACGCGCTACGCCGCGGACTGACCCGAAGATCTGCCCGGACCCACCGTCGGTTGCGGCCACGCGCGGCATACTAGGGGGGCGCCACGCCACCTGCAACACGCCGCCCTCCGCAGCGGCGCGCGGCAACCGGAAAGGGATTTACGCAATTATAACGTGTGTATCGCGAGATATTGATTGGATTCCAACAATTATAGGATTGCAGGTTTTTCCAGCCGCCTCGAAGTGCAGCCATGTCAAAGCGGATGCGTAGACAATTGATCCGCGCCGCGGGTGGAACACGGTGCACCAAGCGATCGATCCAGCGCCGGGACAGCGAGTTCAACTCACCCGATCGCGAGCATGGCAGTTCCGGAGGGCAGGGGACCATGACCGACAGCGACCAGCCGACGCAGTTCGATAGTGCGGCGTGATGCGGCAGTGCTCGCGCTGGGGGCGCTGGCGCAGGAGGTTCGACTGGAGTTGGTCAGCCTGTTGGCTGACAGCGGATCCGATGGCCTGCCCGCCGGCGTCATCGCGGCCCGGCTAGGAATCGCACCCGCGTCGCTCTCCTTTCATTTTCAGCAGCTGGTGCGCGCCGGGCTCGTCACCCAGCGACGGCGCAGCCGCTATGTCATCTATGCCGCAAACCTGCGGATGATGGACAGCCTGCTTACCTACTTGGATGGACGCTGGCGCTGCCGACAGCTCAGGGAAGACCCAGTGGATCCCCAGGAACAGCAAGGACGCGGCGGTTCCTGATTGGGGCCATAGCAACACAACAGTTCAAGTATCAAACGTCAATTCCAACCTTCTATAGCACATTTGTCTGTGCACAGCAGGCCAACGCCGATAATTTTCCCAGCGGCGGCCACACGACACCATTTTACTCTCGCCATTACTAACTAGACAGTAATACAACAGTAATATAGTCGTTCTCAGTTGAGAATTGGACCTGCGGTCCGCTGTTCAGGTATTAAAGTTATCAAGCCCATGTGTTTTGCGCCATTAGATTTTCATTGACGGTCTTCTAACGCACGCGGATTATAAAAGTGCCCCGTCTGGACTGTCGTCGTCGGGGTGACGATAACGCGTTGAGGAGACTCCTGATGGAAGATCAGATGACGGAAAACCAGATCATCGACACCCCGACAGAGTTGGATGACCGTGACCTTGACCTCGTCGCAGGCGGATGGGGTGGGGTAACTTACAACCAGGGCAACACCAGTCAGTTTGGCCTCTTGAATGTCAGCGCCTTGAACGGCAACAACATCCTGAGCCTCGTAGGCCTCTGATTGCGTGACGGGTCTCCCCCGGGCGCACCCGGGGGAGATTCGAGGTCGTGCCAATGCGACCGGCGTTGTTCCGTCCAAAATCGATCGCGGCGCGGCAAAACGCGTGGCTCGGCCAGCCAACAATCTCTTTGGCGCCACCCGTCAGCCTTGTCTCGATATCATCGTGTGTGCTCGCGGCCGTCATGGTCGCAATGGTCATATTGGGCAGCTACGCACGGCGGACAAACCTGCGCGGACTGATGCTGCCGTCATCTGGACTGGTGAAGGTATTCGCACCACAGAGCGGCGCTATCCGATCAACCAGCGTTGCAAACGACCAAGAGGTGCACGCCGGCGACGTGCTGTACGTGCTGGACACCGATACCACGAGCAGTGACGGAGCAACCCAGGAGAAAATACTGGTGTCGCTGAGACATCAGCGTGATGTGCTGGTGCGGCAGATCGAGACGAAGCTACAGCTGCGTATGTTGAAGGACCGCGCATTGCAAGACAAGCTGACCAATCTGCATGCGCAAATCGACCAGGCTACCTTGCAGATCGCCGTGCAATCATCGTTCACCGATGTGCTTCAGCGTCAGTATAGCGATTTCAGCAGCTACGTGACCAAAGGTATTACATCGGTGAATGATCTTCAGGTTCGTGAACAGGCGTGGATGCACGCCAAGACGGAGCTGGAGGACCTGAAGAACACCAGGCTGAAGCTGGAGGCGCAGTTGACGGACGCCGAATATCAGCTTCGCACCGATGGCCCACGAACCGACGCCGACATCAATGCCGTGCACAGTCGGATACTGGACATCGACCAGAGAATCGCCAACAGCGAGGCCAGCCGCTCGGTGCAAATCCGTGCGCCAAGTGACGGGTACGTCACCGCGATCGACGGTCATGTAGGACAGTCGATCGCCGCCAATGCACCCTTGCTGACGATTGTGCCAACGAGTCCTCTGTTGGCCGAGTTGGTTGCGCCGAGCAGCGCGGTTGGGTTTATCGCGCCCGGAGAGCGCGTGCTGTTGCGCTACGATGCCTTCCCCTACCAGCGCTTCGGCCAGTACTTGGGGACGGTGATCGATGTGTCACGGGCCGCATTGACGGACGAGGAAATCAAGTCGCTGCCGATCGCGGCGCAAAAGGTCACCTATTACCGGGTCGATGTCCGGCCAGACGAACCTTACGTGAATGTCGATGGCCGCGAGCAGCCGCTGCGTGCCAGCATGCAGGTCGAAGCATATGTTCTGCTGGATCGACGTCGTCTCTACCAATGGATTCTCGAGCCGGTCTACGGTTTGCGCCACAGCCTCTGACGAGGGGACATCGAATGCGCAGGACGCCGATTGTCCTTCAATCTGAGGCCGCCGAATGCGGCATCGCCTGTCTGGCGATGGTATCCGGCGCCCACGGTCGTCGGCTGGACCTTCCCGCAATTCGCCGCCACCACGATGTGTCGCTCAAGGGCACGACCTTGCGCGACCTGATCAATGTCGCTCACGACATCCATCTCAACACGCGCCCTATACGAGCCGAACTGCATCATCTGAAGCAACTGCGATTGCCGTGCATTCTGCATTGGGAACACAATCATTTTGTGGTGCTGACGCGTGCCGCAGCCCATCTGATCATTCACGACCCACGCGTCGGGCAGCGCCGCATAGCGCTGTCCGAAGCGGCGAGGCATTTCACCGGGATCGTCCTGGAAGTCTGGCCTGACGAGAACTTCCGGCCTGGCAGTGAACGAAGCCGCGTGCAGATCACGCATCTGTTCCGCAGCACCGTGGGTTATGGCAAGGCCTTGGCGCAGGTCCTGTTGCTCTCGCTCCTGGTCGAGACAGTCATCATCGCCATGCCGATCGGCTTTCAACTTGTGCTCGACAACGTTATAGTCGCGATGGATCGTGGTCTGCTGACGCTTGTCGCAATCGGTCTGGGCTTGCTCCTCGGGTTCCGAGTGCTGACTGAGTATGTCCGTTCATGGGCGATACTGGGAGCCGGCGCGCAGGTCACGCTGCAATGGAAGATGAGTCTGTTCAGCCACCTGATGAAGCTGCCGCTCGACTTCTTCGAACGACGACATGTCGGTGACATTGCCTCGCGGTTTACCTCGATCGACACAATTCAGAAAAACTTCACGACCGGCCCGGTATCCGGTCTTGTCGATGGAATCATGGGTCCGCTGTTGATCGTGATGATGTTCCTCTACAGTCCCCTGCTGGCCACGGTCTGCCTTGCGACGACTGCTCTCTATTCCGTTGCCCGCACGGTGGCGCATCGCCTCTATTGGCGGGCCAACGAAGAGGCGGTCGTCTTCGCCGCGCAAGAGAACAGCCACTTCATCGAAACTCTACGCGGCATGCCAAGCATCAAGTCACTCGGCATCGAACGGCGCCGGCAGGGCCTCTGGGCGAACTACCTGAGCGAACGCGTGAGCGCCGATGTGCGGGTCGCTCGGATCGATCTCGTTTTCAGCACTCTGAGCACCGGCCTGTTTGGAATTGATCGCATTCTGATCATCGTCATCGGTGCGCATGCCGTGATGGATAATACCCTGACGGTAGGCATGCTGGTGGCGTTCCTCGCATACAAGGATCAGTTCTCGCAACGGATAAGCAAGCTTCTTGATACGCTTGCCAAGCTGGCCATGCTGTCCATGCACGGCGAGCGCATTGCCGATATTGCCCTGGCGGAGCCTGAGCCTCTTGCAGCACCCGCCATCTTTCGCTCGTCCATGCCGATGTCGGACCCGGTGCTGAGCGCCCGCGAGATTCACTTTCGCTATGCCGCCAATGAACCGGATATAATCGCCGGAGCCAATCTCGATCTCGCGATGGGCGAGTGCGTCGCCATCATCGGTCCTTCCGGTGCCGGCAAGACCACCTTCCTCAAGATACTGGCAGGACTGCTACGGCCACAGAGTGGCACGGTCGCGCTCCACGGTCTACCGATCCACACACTCGGGCTGAGCGAATACCGCGCGCAGATCGGTTGCGTCTTGCAGGACGACCGGTTGCTCGCCGGGTCGATCGCCGCCAACATTGCAGGCTTTACCGAGAACGTGGATCGCCAACTGGTGGAAACGGTGGCCAGCCTCGCGGCCATTCATGAGGAGATACTGCATATGCCGATGGGCTATGAAACCCTGGTCGGTGATATGGGGAGTTCGCTTTCTGGCGGACAGTTACAGCGAATTGTCCTGGCGCGTGCGCTATACCGGCGCCCCCGCCTGCTGCTGCTCGATGAGGCAACCAGTCATCTGGACGAGCAGAACGAGAGTGCGATAAACCGAGCGATCTGCTCGCTGACCATCCCGCGGGTCATCGTCGCGCACCGGCGCTCGACGATCGAGATGGCGGATCGCATCATCCCGATCCTGACACAAGATGCGCGATCGTCCGACACCCTGATTGGACGCGGGGTGACGGCGCCGGCAAGATAGCGTGGCCGCAACGGACGGGACACCATGCCTCCGCATCATGCGCTGAAGCCAGCGGCGCAATCTTGGTTCGAGTTGCTGCGCGACCGGATTTGCGCGGCGTTCGAGGCGATCGAGGACGCGCTGCCCGCCGAGCAGCCCGCCGGCCGCTTCGTCCGTACGGATTGGCCGAGGCCAGGCGGCGGCGGCGGCACGATGAGCGTCATGCGAGGGCGCGTCTTCGAAAAGGTGGGCGTCAACGTCTCGACCGTATGGGGCGAATTCAGCCCCGAATTCCGCTCGCAGATCCCCGGCGCCGAGACCGACCCGCGCTTCTGGGCGAGCGGCATCAGCCTCGTCGCGCACATGTGCAGCCCGCGCGTGCCCGCGGCACACTTCAACACGCGCATGCTGGTTACCACGAAAGGCTGGTTCGGCGGCGGCGGGGACCTGACGCCGATGCGCCTGGACACGCCGGAGGCAATGGCAGACGCCGCCGACTTCCACGCCTCGTTCAAGGCTGCCTGCGACCGCCACGACCCGAGCTACTATCCCGACTTCAAGGCGTGGTGCGACCGCTATTTCTTCCTGCCGCATCGCAATGAACCGCGCGGCGCCGGCGGCATCTTCTACGACCATCATTTCAGCGGCGACGCCGATGCCGACTTCGCGTTCACCCGCGATGTCGGGCTGGCGTTTCTCGACGGGTTCCCACGCATCGTGCGACGGCGGATGGCGGAGCCGTGGACGGCCGAGGAACGCGAGCACCAATTGGTACGGCGCGGCCGGTATGCGGAATTCAACCTGATCTACGACCGCGGCACGCTGTTCGGCCTGAAGACCGGCGGCAACGTCGAGGCGATCCTGATGAGCCTGCCGCCCGAGGTGAGGTGGCCGTAGCGAGGACGTTCACTCCTCGCCGGCCTCGTCCGCCTCATTCTCGTCAGACGCGAGCAGCATCTGCGCCTCGTCGCTTTCCAGTAGCGCCGCCTGCTGCGCCTCCGCCATCAGGCCCCAGGCGGTGCGCAGCAGATCCTGCAACGCCGCGATCTCCTGCTCCGGATCGACCGTGCCGGAGTTCCTCGCGGCATCGATCAGGTTCTCAATGTCGGTGTCGCTGGTGCCACTCATGCGTCCCAACTCCTTCGCAACCTTCTGTCGTCATCCTACACGCGGCAGCTCCGCGAAGGTGCGCTCCGGCGGTGGCGAGGAAACCGTCCACTCCAACGTCGTTGCGCCCTCCCCCCAGTAATTGGCGCCCGCAGGCTCGCCGGCAAGCAGCGTCCGGAACACGACATAAAGGAACACCAAGAGCGAGGCGCCGCCGATATAGGCACCGATCGAGGAGACAAAGTTCCAGCCGGCAAACGCCGCCGGATAGTCCGGGTAGCGCCGCGGCATGCCGGCGAGGCCCAGGAAGTGCTGCGGGAAAAACGTCAGGTTCACGCCGATGAACGTCAGCCTGCCGAAATCGCGATCGCAGATCAGCATGGTGATGGAACCGGCCAGCACCGGGATCGCCAGCAACAACAGGAAAGCGGTCACCAGCATGCTCGAGGCGAACAGCGGCATCTCGTGCATCGTCATGCCGGGCGCGCGCATCACGATCGAAAGTGCTGTGCCGACCGAACCGGCGAGCACGGCGAAGCAAAAAATAAAGCGTGCCGATACATAAATCGGTTGCCGAGGCATTGGGATGATTGACGTTGTCGTGAAGTGTCAGCGCCCCCCGGACCGTCCCACCACACCACTGCGGAACAGCAGCGTCAGCGGCACCAGGCAGAAAGCGCCAACCGCGATGTAGGCGTAGAGGTCCATGTAGGACAGAATTGCTGCCTGGAGGTTGAGAGTCCGATTGATCAGACCCATCGCCGCATCGTGTGCACCGGTCGCGGTATGACCCATCGACCGGAGCGTTTGCGTGTAGCGCCCGAGCAGGTCCTGATACGGCTGGTCGTAGGGCGACAGGTGGTTGGCGAGATAGGCGCGATGCACCTGCTGACGTTCCGCTCCCACCGCCGTGATCACCGCGATGCCGATCGAGCCGAAGATGTTGCGGAACATGGAATACAGCGCCGTGGCGTCAGCGTTCAGCGACCGAGGCAGCGAGGAGTAGGACAGCGTGCTGTTCGGCACGAACAGGAATGCCAGCCCCACCGTCTGAAATGCGCGGAACGACGCCAGCGTCCAGAAGTCCATCTGGGGGGTCAACCGATAGGCGAACGCCGCGGAGCAACCGAGTACGAAGAAGCCGAACGCGATCACATACCGGGTCTGTACATTCGGCAGAACGAGCCGCGCGGCTATCGGGATCAACACGATCATCACCGCCGCCCCGGGTGACAGCAGCAGCCCGGCGAGCAGCGCCGTATACCCGAACCACTGCTGCGCCATAACCGGGATGATCACGTTGGTCGAATAAAGGATCGCGCCGATGCCGGACACCATCACCACGCCGACGGCGAAGTTCCGGTCCCTCAGGCAGCGCAGATCCACCACCGGCTTTTCGACCATCAGCAGCCAGGCGATGCCGCCGATGATCCCCACCGCCGCAAGCAGTGCGAAGAGCTGGATCGTGGGTGAACTGAACCAGTTGGCGTCCTCGCCGCGGTCCAGCATGATCTGAAGCGATCCCAGTCCGAGCGCGATCAACGCCAGCCCGCCATAGTCGATGTCCCGCGGGTGCGCGCGGTCACGCCGCACCCATGGCGGATCCTCCACCAGTTGCGACACGGCGATGAAGGCGCAGATGCCCACTGGCACGTTGATCAGGAATACCCAACGCCAGGAGTAGTCGTCGGTGATCCAGCCGCCGAGCACCGGCCCGACGATCGGAGCGAAGATCACCGAAATCGCTACCAGCGAGAAACCCTTCGTGCGCTGAGACGGTTCGAACGTATCCAACATCACCGACTGCTGACTGGGCTGAAGTCCGCCGCCGAACAGCCCTTGGAGCAGCCGGAACACGACCAGCTCCGGCAGGCTGGTGGCGATGCCACACAGGAACGAGCACACCGTGAACATCGCGATGCACATCAGAAAGTATCGCTTGCGGCCGATCAACCGGCCCAGCCAGCCCGCAACCGGCACCACGATCCCGTTGGCGACCAGATAGGATGTCAGCGTCCAGGTTGCGTCATCGTTGCTGGCCGACAGCGCACCCGCGATGTTTGGCAGGCTCACATTGACGATCGTGGTGTCCAGGATCTCCATGAACGGCGCCAATGTCGCCGCGCCGGCCACCAGCCAGACATTCCCTCTTGGGCGCCACGCCGTATCCTGCCAATCGCTCATGGGCCATCCCGTAAGGCCGGAGGGACGCGGCCCCCCTGGGCCCTATCCCCCCGAGCCCGATCCCCCTGGGCCCTATCCGTGCTCCGCATCGGCGAGATGGACCGTAGGGATGGCGGAGAGGCCGAGCGGCAGGGGCATCTTGGGGTCCATGCCAGAATCGATCAGGATCTTGACCGGCACGCGCTGAACGATCTTCACGAAATTGCCGGTGGCGTTCTCCGGCGGGAAGGCAGTGAAGCGCGACCCGGAACCGAGCTGGATGCTGTCGACATGGCCGACCAGCTTCAGGTGCGGATAGGCGTCGATCTCGATGTTCACCTTCTGGCCGCGGCGCATCTCGTCGAGCTGGGATTCCTTGAAGTTCGCGGTGATCCAGATGTCCGGGGTGACGATCGACAGAACCGACTGGCCCGCCTGCACATAGTTGCCCTGCTCGACGTTCCGCTTGGTGATCCAGCCGTCCTGCGGCGCGGTGACCTTGGTCCAGGACAGGTTCAGCGTGGCCTGGTCGAGCTGGGCGTGGGCGAGCGCCACCTGCGCCTCGAGTTCCCGCACCTTGGCCTCGGCCTCGCCGACATATTGCGGCACCAGCTCGGCCTGCCGCAGCGCCGCCTGTGCCTGATCGATCTGCGCATTGGCGGTGCGCAGCGCGGCGTCCGCGGTGTCGATCTCCTGCTGCGTGGTTGCCTGCTGCGGCAGGTTGCGCTGGCGGCGCGCATCGGCCTGCGCCTTGAAGTGGCCGGCGTCGGCAGCCGACAGCGCCGCCTGCGCCGCGGCCAGCTTGGCGGGATATTCCTGCTTCGCCCATTCCAGATTTATGCGTGCGTTGGCGAGCTGCGCCTCTGCCACCTGGAGGTTGCCCTGCGCCTGATCGCGCGCCGCGGCATAGGCACGCGGATCGATCTCGAGCAACGCGTCCCCAGCCTTGACCCGCTGGTTGTCGGTCACGTGCAGGGCGACGACGGTGCCCGCCACCTGCGGTGCCACCGCGATCGCGCGGCCGTCGGTGTAGGCATCATCGGTGCTCGCTTCGTCCCTGGTGAGATACCAATGGCCTGCGGCCGCCCCTACGGCGACCATCGCGATCAGCAGCACCACCCACCTGGCGTGCAACGACCGCCTGCTTCTCCGCAGCGATGACCGCAGATCCCGCTGGTCGGAGCGGGGATGCGCCCGCACGGATGGCGGGATCTCGTGTGTCGTGTAATCGTCCATGCCCCCTCGCCCGTTGGCTGGCCGACACCTTATCCCAGGGATAACAATTAATTTTGGCGCCCGAAAGGTTAATCGAACGCTACTGGGCCATCCCGGGATCCACCAAAGCCTGACTGCGGACCAATCTGGCATACAGGCCATCATGATCCAGCAATTCAGCGTGACTTCCGCGTTCTATCGCGCGGCCTTCATTCATGACCACGACCTGATCGGCGTCACGTACCGTGGAAAGCCGGTGCGCGACCACGATGGTGGTACGGCCCTGCCGCAATCGCGCGAGCGCCACCTGGATCGCCGCCTCGCTCTCGGTGTCGAGGGCGCTCGTTGCCTCGTCGAGGAGCAGGATTCGCGGATTGCGCAGGAGCGCGCGCGCCAGGGCCACCCGTTGGCGTTGGCCGCCTGACAGGCGCTGGCCGCCCGGCCCGACCCTGGTGGCAAACCCATTCGGCAGCGCCGCGATGAACCCCGCCGCCGCTGCGGCCTCCGCGGCGGCAACAATCTCGGCCTCCGCGGCACCCGGTCGCCCCATGCGGATGTTGGCCAGAACCGTGTCGTCGAACAGCAGCGCGTCCTGCCCGACATAGGCGATGGCGTCACGCAGGCTCGCCAGCATGACGCGGCGCACGTCGCTGCCGTCGATCCGCACCAGGCCGGCGGTCGCGTCGTGCAGCCGCGGGATCAGGGCCAGGGCGGTGGATTTGCCCGCGCCGGACGGCCCGACCAAGGCGACCATCGTGCCGGGCTCCGCCGCAAAGCTCAGGCCGGCGAGGCCGACTCGCCCGTCGGGGTAGAGAAAATGCACGTCGTCGAACACAACCCGGCCACGACCGGCCGGCAGTGCCGCCGCATCCGGCGAGTCCACGATGGATGGCCGTTCATCGACCACACGGAACACCCGCACCAGGCCGGCAAGTCCCTCCTGCAACGCGGCGTTCAGCGAGCCGAGAGCGCGCAGTGGGCGCGAGGCGATCAGCAGCGCGGCGACGAAACCGCTGAAGTTGCCGATCGTCTGCGAACTGACCGCGGCGCGCCAGCCGGCGAAGCCGATCACCGCGGCCACCGCTGCGCCGCCCAGAACCTCCAGCACCGGATCGACGCGCGCGCGTCCCTTGGCCATGCGCATCAGTGCCCGGTAGAGCTGGGCGAAGGCGCTCTCCGCCCGATCGGTCTCGGCCGCCTCCAGGCGATAGGCGCGCACCGTCCGCGCCTGGGCAAAGCTCTCGTTCAGCATCGCCGCGGCCTCGCCCATCCGCTCCTGCATGCCACCCGAGGCGCGGCGGATGCGCCGGCCGATGTTCTGGATCGGCACCGCCGCCAGCGGATACAGCGCCGCCGCGATCAGGCTGAGCAGCCAGTCGAGATACAGCATGGAAGCGACCAGCCCGACCACCGTCACCGCATCGGCAATGCCGTTCACCGCGCGGGTCAGCGCGTCGCGGATGATCGCCGCATCGGTGGTGAAGCGGGCGGCGAGCTGCGCGGGAGCCTCGCGCTCGAGCCGCGCCAGGTCGGCGCGCGTGAGATGCGAGAACATGCGGCCCTGCAGCTCGCGGATCACCAGCAGCACGATCTGCTGCACCTGCACGTTCTGGAAATACTGTGCCGCCGCCTTGATCGAGGTGATCGCGACGACCAGCGCGGGAACCTGATACAGGATGCGCCGGTCACGGTCGGAGAACATCTGGAACGCGTGGTCGATCACCACGGGGTACAGCGCGGTGGTGCCGGCCATCAGGCAGGTCAGCACCAGCACCAGCAGCAGGCGCGGCTTATGATGGCTGATGTGCTCGCGCCACAACCGCGCCAGCAGCAGGTGCGTGGAATTGCCTCCGGCGGCGGAGTCCAGGCCGGGTGAGACAGCGTCCATGGCCAGCCAGCATTACCAGCGGTCGGGCGCCGTTGCCAGCGGCGCTCAACTCGCGGGAAGGTTCAGGTCGATCTTGAGCTTGAGCATCAGCGGCGTCTCCGGATGGTCGGCCAGCACGACCGCCGGAACTGCGCCGCCGACACGGACGCCGTACCGGGTATCGACACCAAGCCGGGATTCCAGGAAGTCGAAATGCACCTCTGCCCCGTTCGGGTGGGCGACCACCGGGAAGCCGAGCTCGCTCGCGCGGCAGAGCTTGTTCACCAGGCCCTGGACCACCTTCTGAACCCGCAGCAGCTCGGCGCGGCCGACCAGTTCGACGAACATCCGGCGATAGAACTCGCGCACCAGCGGCAGCGGCCCGCGCAGCGCCATCGATGAGACGACGGGTTCGCGCAGCCAGTCGTCCAGCGGCGAGACGAAGAATCCCAGCCTGGCGCGATTGTAATCCGACTCGCCGATGCGCATCGGGCCCTCGCAGAACACCGACAGACCGATGGTCTTGGTGAGGAACGGATCGCGCGGGAATATCGCGCGCATGGTGTCGATGACCAGCACATGATCCGGCTGCGCCGCACCTTCGGACGATATGCGGTCGAGAATCTGGCTCAGGTAGAAATGCCCGACGTTGTCCGCGATCTCGAGTTCCGCGGCGGGCACGATATAGGCCGTGCACCGGTAACGCGCCAGGATTGCCTGGTCATCCTGGTCGAAGTCGCCGACGCAATACACGGTTGTCGTATCATTGACGCAGTGCAGACTGCCCAAAAAAACCTCGAGCCAGCCCGCATCGCGCTGGCGCAGGTAGAAGGCAACCACGGCGTCGGTCGCCGGCGACTCCCTCTCGGCGGCCGATGGCGGGGGTTCGTCCGGCGGCGCCGGCCACTCGCCCCGCATCGACCGGTGCAGGCGAAACTGCGGCGACGCCCCGACGTACTCCGTCAACCTTGCGCTGGCATCCCAGTGGGACAGCACCGGCGTCGCACTGCCGCCAATCGCCACCGCTCGTGCGGCGATCTCCACCGCGTCGTCCGGCAACGCATCGATCGCGACGGCGATCTGGTCCGTCGCATCGAGCCAGGCGCCGCGCAACGGGTGCATATGAACGACATAGTTGTGCACGCCCTGATCGATCGCGCCGGTGATCGGCGTGGTCCGTCCCGCCAGTTGGTGCACCATGGCCGCGAGATAACGCAGCGTGCCCGAGCGCGTGCCTGCGACGATGTCGGCATTCGAGACCGCGCAGTCGCGGATGTTGTGGGCGACGGCCTCGCCATAGGCCTGCACCACCGCGTCGTGCACCGTCGGCGCGTCATCGATCCGGCGGCGTTCGGCGGTATAGAGGATGTCCGCGGGCAGCGGCACGGCGAACGGGTCGGCCTGGAACACGGTCGTCGCCGGGTCCGTCAGCAACACGTTGGTGTAGGCATCGCCCTTGCGGAGCAGAAAATCCTGGTAGCTGAAATAGCGGTTCGCCATCGCCGACATGCGCGGCTGCGCCGATGGGCCGACGCGCTCCACAATGACGCCGTGTGCGCGCAGCTGTTCGATCGTCTCCGCCGCGGTGTCATGGACGTGCAGGCAGACGTCGCCGGCGAATGTCGCGTTGCGGAGTGACGCGATGAATGGTTCCAGCCGGTGGAACGGAAGCTTGCCGCAGAAGCCCATGATCAGGTTCACGCAGTTGCCCCGGCCGATGACTCGTCGCGCACCTTAGAACAGGATCGGCGGGAATGCATCGGGGTTCAGGGAAACGAGGACATCCGCCGCGCCAGTTCCTCGCGGCAGGCTTCCCTATCGGCGACGCAACCGCCGTCCAGCCACCACTGGCGCACCGCACGCAGCAATGCACCGACACGCGGGCCTTCGGGCTCGCCGAGTGCCAGCAGGTCCCTGCCCTCCAGCGGGAACACCGGACGCGGCAGTGCCGCCAGCCTTGCGCGCAGCACCGCCCATTCCGGCGCGCCACCGCCGGCGAGCCAGGCCCGATCGACCAGCAACTCATGCGTCTCATCCGCCAGCAGGCGGCGCAGCGCCGCGTCGTCGTGATCCGGCCGCGGAACGGGACCGCCGCGCAATGCCGCCAGCCGATCGCGCTCAGTAGCCGATAGACGCAGGCGGGCAGCCAGCGCACCGGCATCGCCGGTCAGCAATGCCGCCAGCCGCAGCAGCGGATCGTCTGGCGCGCCGGCCGCGATGAGACGTGCCAGCCGCGCCGGATCGGCACCCTCTGGCAGCACCGCGCCCAGCACGCCGGACTCCGCCATCAGCGCCACGGCGGCTCGCGGATCGGGCGCCGCCAGAATTCCCGCAAGCTCGCTCCACACGCGCTCGACCGACAGTCTCGCCAGACCCGGCACGCCGGAGCGGATCGCCGCCAGCGCCTGCGCATCGGCCGCCCCGCCGGCATAGCGCGCAAAGAAGCGGAAAAACCGCAGGATGCGCAGATAGTCCTCGGCGATGCGCATCGCCGGATCGCCGACGAAGCGCACGATGCCGGCACGCAGGTCGCCGGCACCGCCGAAGTAGTCGAACACCTCGCCGGCGGGCGTCAGCGACATGGCGTTGATGGTGAAATCCCGGCGTGCGGCATCCGCCCGCCAGTCATCGGTGAATGCCACCACGGCGTGGCGCCCGTCGGTCTGCACGTCGCGCCGCAATGTGGTGATCTCGAAGCTGCGCCCGCCGATCACGGCCGTCACGGTGCCGTGCTGGATTCCGGTGGGCACCGCACGGATACCGGCCGCCTCGAGCGCCTCGGTCACCTGCTCTGGCGTGCGCGGCGTGGCCAGGTCGATCTCTCTTACGCCGCGGCCTGCCAGCGTGTCGCGCACCGCGCCGCCGATCACGCGGGCCTCGGGCAACGCCGCCAACACCGCTGCCAGTGCGGGCTCCGCCAGAAAGGCAGGCGGCGGGATTCGCAGGGCGGGTGAGTCGCTCATCAGGGAGCGGCGTGCCCGGAGACGACCCTGCCGTTCTGCAGCCGCGCCGGTTGGTAGCGGGCACCCGGCGGCAGCGCATCCTCCTGGCTCAGCCAGATCAGCAGACCGGCCAGCACCGCAAGGACACAGGCAGCGGCGACGACAACACGGATCGAGGCGCTGCCCTCCAAAGCGGCGAAGCGCCAGACGGCGAAGAGAACGAACGGCGTGAGGAACAGCGCCAGTTCAACCAACCGCAGCATGCGGCTCCATCGCCCGCAGCTTCTGCGCGAGATGCACCAGGATGGCGGCGGTGGCGCCCCAGATGTAGTGATCCGGATGCGGCCATACCCAGTATTCGCGCCAAACCCCACGGACGTGGTGGCGCTGCCGCTTCGGTGCATCGGGATCGAGCAGCACGTCGATCGACAGTTCGAACACCGACTCAACCTCCTCGGGCGCCGGCCGCAGCTTCAGGCCAGCGGGCAGCAACCCGAGCACGGGCGTGATGCGATAGCCTGTGCCGGTCACGTAGTCCGCCATCGGACCGAGCACCTCGACCTTCGACCGGTCGAGCGCGATTTCCTCCTCAGCCTCGCGCAGCGCCGCGGCCGTGGCGTCCTCATCGTGGGTGTCGATACGGCCGCCGGGAAAGCTCACCTGCCCGCCATGCTTGTTCAGATGCGCGTTGCGCTTGGTGAGCAGGATGCCCGGCGCGGGCCCCAGGATGACCGGGACCAGCACCGCGGCCGGCACCGGCGCCTGGTCCATCATCGCCAGCACATCGTCACCATGCGCGACATCGCCTGGCAGCGGTTCGGCGGCAATCGCGGTGAGCCGCGCACGCAGCTCGGCAGCCGTCATCGCGGTGGAGTCAATCTTCGCCTGGGGGCATTTCGCCGAGCGGGAAAAACCGGCAGCAGCTCCAGACGCCCAGCATCCGACGGCAACCGACCCATTCCGGCACCGCCAGCGCGACCAGCTCGTAATAGACCGCGCGATTGATGCGTGCCTCGACGCCGTGATCGCCGGCATCTGGACGCATCAGGATGTAGGGCGTCGGCTCGCAGGTCAGCACATCGTGGGCCACCCGAATCGGATGATCCGGACCCGCCGTCACGACCTGGTCGACATTGGTGCGGAAGGACAAGGTCTGTTGCCGCCCATCGCCCATCCAATCGAGCTCGACGGCCACGAAAGGCGCGTCCTCTACCTCGATCCGTCCACGCTCGGCTGGCGTCTCCAACCAGAATGAGCCGTCAGCCTCCCGCTTCAACACACTGGCGAACAGGCACACCAGCTCCTTCCGCGCGATCGGGCTGCCGCGGTACAGCCAGGTGCCGTCCCGGCGGATCAGGAATGGCAGATCACCGCAGTCCACCGGCTTGCGGCGCGGACGCGAGGAGGGGCATGCAACAGAAGGGATTGGCTGGGCAAACGCCGCGGCAGCCGTTGGCGCGCCCGGGTTGCGACCGAGGACACCGGCAAATGGCGTTGGAGCGCTGGCCTCGTTCACGTCTCCATCCCTCGCGAACTTTCAACCTTGGGCCGATATAGGGAGCATCCCCCCGCGCGTGAAAGTGCCTATATGACGGCTTGGTAAGTTTTATCAGAGGTGCACCGCGCTATGTCTGTGAGTATGGCTGCCACGCAACAAGGCGCGATCGATGCAACCACCATCCTCTCGGAGGTCGAAGCACTTGGCGCCCGGATCGGTAGGGTGCGCGCAGCCATCGGGCGCGTGATCTTCGGCCAGGACGAAGTGGTGGACCAGACGCTGATCACGCTGCTTTCGGGCGGCCATGCGCTGCTGGTCGGTGTGCCCGGCCTGGGCAAGAGCCGGCTGGTCGAGACCTTGGGCGTCGTGCTCGGATTGGCGACCAAACGCGTGCAGTTCACTCCAGACCTGATGCCGGCGGACATCATCGGCAGCGAGGTGCTGGACGAAACGGAGGGCCGCCGGAGCTTCCGCTTTGTTCCGGGGCCGGTGTTCAGTCAGTTGCTGATGGCCGACGAGATCAACCGCGCCAGTCCGCGCACCCAATCGGCGCTGTTGCAGGCGATGCAGGAGCAGCGTGTCGCGGTCGCGGGCATCGAGCACGTGCTGCCGCAGCCATTCCACGTGCTGGCAACGCAGAACCCGATTGAACAGGAAGGCACCTATCCGCTGCCCGAGGCGCAGCTCGATCGCTTCCTGCTCGAGGTCGATGTCAGCTACCCGGCGCTGGAGGCGGAGCGCACCATGCTGCTCGCCACGACGGGAACGGCGGAGGCGCCCCCCGAGCCGACGATGACCGGCGAGGAACTGCGCGCCGCCCAGGCGTTGATCCGGCGCGTGCCGGTGGGCGAGAAGGTGGTGGACGCGATCCTGTCGCTGGTGCGGGGCGGACGGCCGGAGACCGCCGATGACGACACGGTGCGCCGGCATGTCGCCTGGGGTCCCGGGCCACGGGCGGCGCAGTCGCTCATGCTGGCATCGCGCGCCCGTGCGCTGCTCGGCGCCCGGCTGGCGCCCAGCATCGACGATGTGGTGGCGCTGGCGCGCCCGGTGCTGCGGCATCGCATGGCACTGAACTTTTCGGCGCGCGCCGACGGTGTGGCATTGGCCGACGTGATCGACCGACTGGTCGCACGACTTGCCTAGCGGCTCCGTTCGCGCCGCGGCGGACGCAAGGCGGGCCGAGGCCCTAGGCGCGCGCCTGCCGCCGTTGCTGGTGGCAGCCGAGCGTGTCGCCGCCACGGTGGCACAGGGCGTGCACGGCAGGCGCCGTGTGGGACAGGGTGACAGCTTCTGGCAGTTCCGCCACTTCGTCGCGGGCGATCCGATATCCCGCATCGACTGGCGGCAGGCGGCAAAATCCGGTCGTCCGGCGCCGGACGGCTGGTTTATCCGCGAAACGGAGTGGGAGGCAGCGCAGACCGTGTGTCTCTGGCGCGACGCCTCCGCGTCGATGCGCTGGCGCTCGCGCGGCGGGCCGGTGGAAAAGCGCGACCGCGCAGGCCTGTTGCTGTTGGCGTTGGCCTCGCTTCTGCTGCGCGGCGGCGAGCGCGTGACGATGATCACACCGAATGCGCGACCGATCTCCGGCCGCGTCGGGCTGGACCGACTGGCTGAGACGTTGGCGGCCGACCCCGATGATGAAACAGGGCTGCCGCCGCGCGTGCCCTTACCGAGGCACGCCAGGGTCGTGCTGTTCGGAGATTTCCTGTCGCCGCTGGATGAGATCCAGGCGGTCATCGGGCGGCTGTCGGCGATTCCGGTCAGCGGCCACCTGCTGCAATTGCTCGACCCGGCCGAGGCAGACCTGCCGTATAGCGGCCGTATCCGCTTCCGTGGCCTGGAGCGGGAAGGCGACACGCTGATCCCGCGGGTCGAAGGCGTGCGCGACGAGTACGGGCGGCGCATGAAGGCGCAGCAGGATGGGCTTGCGGCGATCTGCTCCGCCGCCGGCTTTGGCTTCGCCATCCATCGCACCGACCATCCGCCCGAGGCCGCATTGCTGAGCCTCTTCACGGCACTGACCGCGCGATGATGGCCGGAACAAGTCCGGCCATGACGGTTGAAGGCCGGGCCGACGCCCGGGGCAATGCATGATCTTTGCCGCGCCTTGGGCCCTGCTCGCGCTGCCTGCCTTGCCGTTGCTGTGGTGGCTCCTGCGGGTGACGCCGCCGGCGCCGCGCAGCGAATCGTTCCCGGCGATCCGCCTGCTGATGGGGCTACAGGCACGGGAGGAAACGCCGGCGCGCACACCCTGGTGGCTGTTGCTGTTGCGGATGGTGGCGGCGACGCTGGTGATCCTGGCGCTGGCGCGGCCGGTGATCGATGCCGGCGCAACTTTGGCGGGCTCAGGGCCGGTGCTGCTGGTGGTGGACAACGGCTGGGCATCGGCCGGCGACTGGCCGCGTCGCATGCAGGCCGCCAACACCGTGCTGGACCGTGCGGAGCGCGCCGGGCGGGAGGTGGCACTGCTGGCCACCGCGCCGGATGGCTCGGCCGCCGCCCCCGAGGCGACCGTGCCGCTGCCGGTCGCCGATCTGCGTCCGCGGGTGGCGGCGCTGCACCCCGAACCCTGGCCGCCAGACCGCGCGGCGGCCGCGAAGGCGCTGCTCGCCTGGCATCGCCCCGCCGCGGCGGTGGTCTATCTGGGCGACGGCCTGACGCATGGTGGCGATTTCACGCAATTCGCCGCGGCCCTGCGCGAGGCGGGCGCGGTGACCGAACTGCGCAGCCAGGAGACGCCGGCCCGCCTGCTGCTGCCACCCGAGAACGAAGCGGATCGCCTGGTCGCGCGGATCGCCCAGGTGCCCCAGCCCTTCCCTGGCAAGGCCGTGGTCCTGGCGCAAAGCGGCGATGGCCGCACCCTGGCCCGCGCCACGCTGGATCTGCCCGCCGGCACAAGCCAGGCCACGGCAGCGATCGTTTTGCCGCCTGAGTTGCGCAACCGGCTGAGCCGGCTGGTGCTGGAGGGGCCGCCCAGCGCCGCCTCGGTGGTACTGCTCGACGAACGCTGGCGCCGGCGGCCGGTTGGGCTTCTCGCCGGCGATCTGCGACCGCCGACACGCCGTTTGCCGGCCCGCTGTATTATCTGCGCCGCGCGCTGTCGCCATATACCGAGGTGCGCGAGGCCGATCTCGCGACCCTGCTGCAACGCGAGCTCTCGGTGCTGATCCTGGCCGATCGGCCGCTGCCGGCGGGCGCCGAGCGCGACGCTCTGACCAAATGGGTGGAGCAAGGCGGGCTGCTGATCCGTTTCGCCGGCCCGCGCACCGCCGAACAGCCGCTCGGTGAAACCGACCCCTTGATGCCGGTGAAACTGCTCGGCGGCGACCGCCAGCTTGGCGGGGCGTTGTCATGGGCGGAACCCGCCGGCGTGGCGCAGTTCAGCGCCAGTTCACCGTTCACCGGTCTCACCGTGCCCGACGAAGTGAAGGTCAATCGCCAGGTGCTCGCGGAGCCGTCGGCGGACCTCACCGCCCATACCTGGGCAACGCTGGCCGACGGGACGCCGCTGGTCACCCAGGCAACCCGCGGCGCAGGCCGGGTGGTGCTGTTCCATGTCACCGCCAATGCCGATTGGTCCAACCTTCCGCTGTCGGGGCTGTTCGTCGAGATGCTGCGTCGCCTGGTCGCGCTGTCGGCGGGTGTGGCGCCGATCGCCGACAACAGCCTGCTGGCGCCGGCCGAAACGTTGGACGGCTACGGGCTGCTGTCCCCGCCGCCCCAGGCAGCGACAGGTCTGCCGGCCAACCAGATCGGCCTTGAGGCAGTCTCGCCGCGCCATCCGCCTGGGCTGTACGGCCCGGAGAACGGGAGGCGCGCGCTCAACCTCGGCACCAATATCCCGAAGCCCGAAGCGGCGGCGCCGGTGCCTGGAGCCCGCATCGAGGATTATGCCAACGCCGTGCCGGAACGCGCGTTCGGACCGGCGCTGCTGGCGTTCGCGGTGGTGCTTCTCGCGCTCGATCTGCTGATTGCGCTCGGGCTGCGCGGCCTGCTGCGGCCCAGCAGGGTGGCGGCCGCGCTGCTGCTCGGACTGCTCGCGGCGCCAGCGGCCCACGCGCTCGACAGCAACCCCAATCCAGCGCTGGCCACGCGGCTCGGCTACATCGCCACCGGCGACGGCCAGTTGGACGCGGTGTCGCGCGCCGGGCTGGAGGGGTTGTCGGATTACGTCAACCGGCGCACCGCGGCGACGCTGGTGGAACCGGACGCGGTGGAGCCCGGCAGGACCGACCTTAGCTTCTATCCGCTGCTCTACTGGCCGATCAGCGCCGACGCGCAACCGCTGGCACCGGATCAGGCGGCGGCGTTGAACGACTACATGAGCCGCGGCGGCATCATCCTGATCGACACCCGGGATTCTGGCTCCGGCGCCGGCTTCGCGCCGGGCACCGGATCGGCGTTGCAGCGGGTGGCACAGGGCCTCGTGATCCCGCCTTTGGCGCCGCTAACCACCGAGCACGTGCTCGCGCATGCCTTCTACCTGCTGCAGGACTTCCCGGGGCGATACACCGGCGACTCGGTGTGGGTGCAGCGCGACCAGGACCGCACCAACGACAGCGTCAGCCCGGTGATCATCGGCGGCAACGACTGGGCGGCGGCCTGGGCCGTGGATGAGAGCGGGCGCAATCCGTACGCGGTGATCCCGGGTGGCGTGCGACAGCGAACCATGGCGTACCGGTTCGGCGTGAACCTGGTGATGTATGCGCTGACCGGCAACTACAAGGGCGATCAGGTGCACGTGCCGGCGATACTCCAAAGGCTGGGACAGTGATGGCAGCCGCCCCCTCCCTCCTGCCTCCTCCCGCAAGGCGAGGGGGAGTCGATTGGTGCTTACCCCCTCCCCTTGCGGGAGCGCGTTGGAGGGAGGGGATCTAGATGCACCCCGAAGACGTCATCGCCGCACTCCGCTTCGAGCCGCTATTGCCTTTGTGGCTGATCGCAATACTCGGCGTGATTGCGCTGCTGGTGGTCGCGGTCGCCGCCTTCCGCCGGGCGCGCGGGACGGTGTGGCGGGTCGCCGGCTTTGCCATTCTGCTGCTGTGGCTGGCCGGCCCGCGCGTGGTGCAGGAAAGCCGGGACAATCTGCCCGATATCGGCCTGCTGGTGGTCGATCAGACGGCGTCCATGCAGGTCGGCGAACGCGCGCGCCTGGCCGACGCGGCACGGGCCGCGCTGACCCAGCAGGCGGCGAAGCTGCCGGACCTCGAATTGCGCACCATCACCGTGCCGGAGAGCGGCGATGCCGGCACACGCCTGTTCGGCGCGATCGACCGCGCGCTGGCGGATATTCCGCGCTCGCGACTGGCCGGCACGATCGCCATCACCGACGGGCAGGTGCACGACATTCCGGAAACGGCGCCGGGCGGCGCGCCGCTCAACGTGCTGATCCCGGCGAAGGGCGAGGAGACCGACCGCCGCCTGCGCGTCATCGAGGCGCCGAGTTACGGCATCGTCGGCAAGACCGTCACCTTGCGCGTCGCCATCGAGGATCTCGGTGTGGCGCATCCCGGTCCCTCCGCCGATCTGACGATCCGCCGCGACGGCGAGCCGCCGCGTGTCGAGAGCGTGCCGATCGGCGCGGAGCAGCGACATCGAGGTGCCGATCACCCGCGCCGGTCCCACGGTCGTGGAACTCTCGGCGAGCACGCTGCCCGGCGAGGTCTCCACCATCAACAACCGCGCCGTGGTCGAGATCAACGGCGTTCGCGACCGGCTGCGCGTTCTGCTGATCTCGGGCGAGCCGCATCCCGGCGAGCGCACCTGGCGGCGGCTGCTGAAGGCGGACCCGTCGGTCGATCTGGTGCACTTCACCATCCTTCGGCCGCCCGAAAAGGACGACCTCACGCCGCTGAACGAACTGGCGCTGATCGCCTTCCCGGTGCGCGAGCTGTTCCTCGACAAGATCCACGAGTTCGACCTGATCATCCTGGACCGCTTCCAGAACCGCGGCCTGCTGCCGATGCCCTACATCGCCAACATCGCCGAGCATGTTCGCGAGGGCGGCGCCCTGCTGCTGAGCGTCGGGCCGGAGTTCTCCGGCGCGAGCAGTCTCGCCGCCACGCCGATCGGCCAGATTCTGCCTGGCATGCCGGCGTCGGTGAACGCCGTGGTCGAGGGACAGTTCCGCCCGCGTGTCACCGATCTCGGCCAGCGCCATCCGGTCACCGAGGGACTGGCCGGCGCCAACGCGCCCGGCAATTCCGACGCGGCACCGGAATGGGGATCGTGGTATCGCCGCATCCAGCCGACCGACGTCAGCGGTGAGGCGCTGTTGAGCACGCGCGACGGCCAGCCGCTGCTGCTGCTCGACCGGGTCGGCAAGGGCCGCGTCGCGCTGCTGCTGTCGGACCAGATCTGGCTGTGGTCGCGCGGCCACCAGGGCGGCGGCCCGCAGGCCGAACTGCTGCGCCGGGTCGCGCACTGGCTGATGCAGGAGCCGGAGCTGGAGGAGAACGCGCTGACCGCGCATGTTGCCGACGGGCGGCTGACGATCGAGCGCCGTTCGACCGATCCGGCACCGCCCGGCCAGGTGACGGTGACCGATCCGGACGGCAAGACGCGGACGTTGGGCCTGACCGCGACCAGCCCCGGCAAGGGCACCGCCAACCTGCCGGCTCCCACGCCGGGTGTCTGGCAGGTGAGCGATGGAGCGCGCACCGCCTATGCCGCGGCGGGCGCCGCCAACCCGCTCGAGTTCGCCGATCTGCGCGCCACCGCGACGCTGCTGCGCAAGCTGGTCGCGCGCGTCGGGCGGCGGGGTGCATTTCATTGGCACCGGCGTGGCTGGCGCGCCGCCGGACGTGCCGGACCTGCGCCGCACCGAGCCGGACCGGTCGGCCGCGGGCAGTTCGTGGATCGGGCTGGAGCGGCGGCATGATCACGTGGTGACCGGGATCGCCTCGCTGGCGCTGCTGCCCTCCTGGGTCGCCCTGCCGCTCATGCTTGGCCTGATGGTCCTGGCGTGGCGGCGCGAGGGGCAATAACGCGGCCTTAATCCCGTCGGCGAATAGTGTGCCCATTGCCGCGCGGGAGGTCGGACCGTGGAGGCAGCTCATCGGCTGCACGGACTGCGTGAAGCACTGAACCTGCTGGAGAGCGCTCGGCCCGAGCAGGCGGAGCGGATCTGTCGCCATCTGGTCGTCCATGATCGGTGCGACACCGAGGCTCTGTTCCTGCTGGGCCTCGCGGTCGGCATGCAAGGCCAGGCCGCGGCAGCTGCGCCGTTGCTGAACCGTGTCGGACGCGCGAGGCGTGGCTATGCCCATCCGTGCGGCGATCTCGCCGGCATGCTGGTCGCGCAAGGCAAGGCAGCCCTCGTCGAGCCGCAGTACCGCGCGTGCCTGAAGCTGACGCCTGACGATCGGCGCCTGCGCTACGGTCTGGCCGAGTTCCTGCGCAACACGGGCGACGCGGCAGGTGCTGTGGACCTTCTGGTCCCGGTGCTGCGGACCCGCCCCGGCGACGCCGAGACGCACGACCAGATGGGCCTTTCGCTGGCCGAGAGCGGACGCTTTGCCGAAGCGGCGACGCAGTTCCGCCTGGCGATCGGTTGCGATCCGGCGCCGGCGGCGTTCTGGGCCAATCTCGGCATGATGCTGAAGGTGGAAGGGCAGCACGACGCAGCTCTTCAGGCCTACGGCGAGGCACTGTCACGGGCTCCGCACGACCGGCTGATCAGGATGAACCGTGCCGTCGCGCGGCTGCTCGCCGGGCGGTTCTCCGAGGCATGGTCGGGTGCGGATCTGGTCTTTGCCCAGCCGGGCAGCGCCAGGTTGCCTTTCGAGCGCCGGCTGCCGCCATTGTCGGCTCTGCCGGACCTGAGCGGGCGGACGGTCCTGGTCCTTCAGGAGGAAGGTCTCGGCGACACGATCCAGTTCATGCGCTATCTGCCACTGCTGGCGGAGCGTGGCGCGCGTGTGGCCGTCGCCGTGCCGCCGGCGCTGGTCCGGCTGCTGCGCACGGTCCCGGGCATCGCCGCGGTGCCGGATGGCGACGCCCCGGTGCCGCAATACGACTTCCACTGCACGTTCAACGGCCTGCCCCGCGCCTTCGAGACGACGCTGGAGACCATCCCTTGCGCGGTGCCTTACCTGGCGGCCGATCCAGCGCTGGTTCGGCATTGGGCCGCGCGGCTGCCGGCCGGAGATGCGCTGAGGGTCGGCATCTGCTGGGCCGGTCAGGCGCGGCCATGGCTGGCCGGCTTCGTCGCGCTCGACCAGCGTCGCAGCACCCGTCTGGCCACGTTGGCGCCGCTCGCTTCGGTACCGGGCACCCGGTTCGTGAGCCTGCAAAAGGGCCCCGCGGCAGCCGAGGCGCACGCCGGCGGATTCGATTTGGTCGACGTGATGGCGGACGTGACGGATTTCGCCGACACCGCCGCCATCGTCGCCAATCTGGACCTGGTGATCAGCGTCGATACATCGATCGTGCATCTCGCGGGCGCGATGGGGAAACCGACCTTCCTGCTCGACCGCTACGACAACTGCTGGCGCTGGCTGAGCGGGCGGGAGGACAGCCCCTGGTATCCGACCCTACGCATCTTCCGCCAGCAGCAGAGTGGCGAATGGGCGCCGGTGATCGACCGCGTCGCTACGGCACTCGCTGTAGCGGCCCGCCGTCCATCCCGGCCGCCGGAACACCGAGATGCCGCATGATGCTGGGTGCGAGATCGACGATGTGAACCGGTTCCTCGCGCACGCTGCCGGCGGCGAAGCCCGGGCCGTCGACCAGCAACGTGGGTGACTGCTCGAACGCGGCGAGGCCGCCGTGCTGGCCGCAGCCTACCCGGTCCTGCTTGCCCCAGCGTGGCCTGGCGGCGAGCGACCGCCCCGGCACGCCGAACTCGTTCTCCCGGCCATCGGCCTTCAGCGATACGGCGAAGGCCAGGCCATTGTGTGGCGCCTGGCCGACCGCCGCGAGATTGTCAGCGCCGAAAACCTGACCGACCCACGGCTGGCATGCCAGGAAGTCGCCCAGCCGGCCGCGCCGCTGTTCGGCGTCCGGATGCAGATGGATGAGACTCGCGTTGCCGCTGGACACGGCGATCACGTCGTTCGAGTCGCGACCGGCCTTGAGTCCGCCAGCGATCAGCTCCGCCTCGATGTCGACGACGCCGGACACCGTCTCATGGCCATGATCGGAGCCGATGATCAGCAGAATGTCGTCGCCCGGCGGCACGCAATGCGTCCACCGCGGCGATCACGCTGCGGGCGTTACGGTCCGCGCCGCGCAGCACCGCGAGATGTTCCGGCGAGCCGAGCGGAAGCTCATGTTGCGAGTGATCCGGCTCGGCCAGCCACAGCACGGCGAGCGCCGGTCTGCGCGCATGCAGCGCATCGGCGATGAAGCGAGCCGTCATCATCCGATCTCCGGACGAATCCAGCGTGACAGGCAGCGACGCGATGGCGATGCGCACCAGGCGCGAATGAGCCGGCGCGATGATAGACGTGGCCATAGCCGTCCGGATCGTGCGCATAGGCCGCGCCCGGTGAGACATTGTTGTAGACGATGGCTCCGCCGTGCGACGCGAGGCGTTCGGCGAGCGTCGGCACGGCGAGCGCATGGCCGGTGACGGCGCGCTTATGGCGCAGGAAGTCGGGCCGGCCGACATCGTGCGGCAACCAGCACGCCATCCTCGATCAGCGCCATCGCGTTGCCCTGTAGCGTGTGACGTGCCGGATGGCAGCCGGTGGCGAAGGTCGCGGTCACCACCCGGGTGGCCGACGGAAAGGCTGTACGATACGCAGGGAACCATTCGGCGCGCGCGGCGAAGTCGGCGAGGTGCGGCGTGCGTGCCGCATCGACGAAATCGCGCCGCAGACCGTCGAGGATCACCAGGACAACGCGCTTCATGCCAACCCCTCGGACACGCTCATGATCGTCATCACCACCGATGCGCACGCCGCGCACGATCCCGCCACCATGGCGCCTTCGCCGAGCGGCCGGCCATTCTATGACCGCGCGGCGCGGGTGGACCAGTTGCTGGGGGCGGTGCGTCGGCTGGGCCTGCCGACCACGCCGGCGCCCGATCATGGCATGGCGCCGATCGCGGCGGTGCACGATGCGGGATACCTGCATTTCCTGGAAACCGTGTTCGAGCGCTGGCAGGCGACGCCGCTGGCCGGACCCGCGGTGCGGGCGTCCAGCTATGCGGTGCGGCCGATGCAGCGGCGCCCGGACGCCATCGTCGGGCAGGCGGGATACTACCTGAGCGGCGAGGGCGTGCCGGTGCTGGCAGGCACCTGGCAGGCGGCGAAGACCTCGGCGCATGTCGCGGTGGAGGGAGCGAAGCGCATCCTTGGCGGCGCGCGCGAGGCGTATGCGCTGTGCCGTCCCTCGGGACACCATGTCTATGCCGATCTGGCGGGCGGCTTCTGCTATCTCAACAACGCCGCGATTGCCGCGCAGGTGCTGGTGGATGGCGGCGCGAAACCGGCGGTGCTGGATGTCGACGTGCATCACGGCAACGGCACGCAGTCGATCCTGTACCAGCGGGACGATGTATTCTTCTGCTCGGTGCACGGCGATCCGCGCGGAGCTGTATCCGTGGTACGCCGGCTATCCGGACGAGACCGGCGCGGGGAAGGGACTGGGCTGCAATCTGAACCTGCCGCTGGCGGCGGGAACCGAGAACGCCGGCTACGTGGAGGCGGTCGAGGCGGGGCTGGCGGCGATCCGGAGGTTCGGCGCCTCGGCGCTGATCGTTTCGCTCGGCTTCGACGCGCATGTCGGCGATCCCACCGCGAATCTCGCGGTCACCGCCGAGGGGTTCCACACCATCGGCCAGCGAATCGGCAGCCTGGGCCTGCCGACGCTGCTGGTGCAGGAGGGCGGCTACATCGTCGAGCGGCTGGGCGGCAATCTTGCAGCGTTTCTGGATGGATTTATGCCAACACGAATGTAAATACCGAACGGGGCCGCGGCCGCAGCCTCCAGGCATCCATTATTTATTTGCATCGATCACGATTCGCGGGTTAGGCACGCCTGATCGAGTACGAAACGACGGCGGAGAAGGGAAGCGGCATGACGCTGCGCACGTGGAAGGGTGGCGGCAGCAACGCTGCGCGCAATCCGATTGACTGGTCGCCCAGCGGTGTTCCGCGGCCGGGCGATGACCTGAACATTACGCAAGGCGTCATCAATGTGTCAGGCAACGCCCTGGCGGGCGATACGCTCCTTGTTGGTGCCTCCATCCCACCATCGGCGACACGAACGATCGACATCAACACAAGTACGGCCGCGACGCTGATCCTCAAGGCGTCGCTGCCACCCGAGCCGTCCACAAGCGTCGAGCTGAACGTGCATGGGATGGCGACATTCACCGCGGATATCGTGGGACTGGCGCAACTTACCACTTCCGGCGGGACAATACACTTCATCGGTTCCAGCACGTTCACTGGATTGCATCAGGTATTCAACAATAATCTTGGCGGATCGGGAACGCTTAGCCTGAATAGTGCAGATCACCTTTCCGAACAGATGGAGATCAATGGCACGGTCGGCAGCGGGCTCACCTTCAACCTCACTTCAAACGGTCCGCCGCTCACGGAGCTTCAGATCGATCGACCGAGCCAGTTCCACGGGGCCATTCACCTCGACCCGCCACCTTCTCCCGGCGCCTTCGGGTTCGTGGCTTTGATGGGTCTCCATGCAACGAGCGCGGACCTCCACAACGGCGTGTTGCAAATGTTCGACGGCGACAAACTGGTGGAGACGACGCGGCTCAGCGGAGGCAGTGGCTTGCAGTTGGAACAGAACAGTCAGGGCGTGATGCTATCGCAAGGGTTGGGTGATTTCCTGCAACCCGGCGGCGCCGGAACCATCATACCGCTGCATATCTCATAGTAGGCAGTCTTCACCACCCCGTCAGGATGCGTTCCACGAGCTGCTTCACCGACGGGATGAAGCCGTTCGAGTAATACGGGTCCTTGGCGAAGCGAAACGCATTGTGCCCACTGAACATCAGGTTGCGCTCCAGCGCTGACGGATCGTCACTCTCGTGTGCGATGTTCTGTAGCGTCTTCTGGATGCAGAAGCTCCGCGGGTCCGGTCGCTTGCTGGTGCTGTAGTCGGGCTCCTGCTGCTCCCAATTGGAAAAGCGGCACTGGCTGAGGCATCCCATGCAGGCGACCTGATCCGCCAGCAGCTCCTTGGCCTTCTGCGGCGTAACGAAGATGAGCGTGCTGTCGGGCGTGCGCAGCGCCTCGGTGTAGCCTTCCGCCTCCCATGCACGCGTGCGCCCCAGATCGGCCGGGGTCAGATAGACAACGCGTCTGCGCGGCCCGACGCCGTATTCCGCGACGTGCTCGCCGATCGCCTCGGTGGTGTAGGCCGCCTGGCGTTCGTTCCGCTCGCGCAGTTCCTGGATGAAGCCGTTGTTCACCGCGCTGGAATAAAAGCCGGTCGGTCGTT